>LJHW01000003.1 GCA_001295865.1 beta proteobacterium AAP65 | reverse complement strand
AGGGCGGGGGTGGGTGGGCGGTTGGTGTTCACGGCAGGCAAGTCTGCGCGAGTGCGCGCCGCCGCGCTGGCGGTGCCGGCAAGCCCCTTCGAGGCACTGTCTGGCGGCCGCCTACCCGGTCAGCGCCATCACCCCACCCGCGATGCAGGCCGCGCTCAGCGGCCACAAGGCGCGGTCCTTCTCCCCCAGCAGCCGCCCGCCGAGGCTCGAGGCGAGCAGCACCGACACTTCGCGCGCCGGCGCGTTGGGCGGCAATGTTCCACAACGCGTGCAGAGTCGCCGCGGCCAGCACGGGCAAGAGGGCTTGAAGCGGCACCGCGTCACTCTGCTGCGGGGGGCTGCAAGCTAAAGTCGCCGTCCATGACAGCCCACCCCGTTCTTGCCGAAGCCCTGCGCGGCGGCATCGTCGAATCGGCGCACCGCGGCGCCGTGGCCGTGATCGATGCCAGCGGCACCGTGCACAGCGCCTGGGGCGATATCGACCGCCCCATCTTCCCGCGCAGCGCCGTGAAAGTGCTGCAAGCCCTGCCGCTGGTGGAAAGCGGCGCCGCCGAACGTTTCGGCCTGAACGACGAAGAGCTCGCGCTGGCCTGCGCCAGCCACGGTGGCGAGAGTTTTCACACCGCCACCGCGGCATCGATGCTGGCCAAGGCCGGGGTGGACGCGATGGCGCTGGAGTGCGGCACGCACTGGCCCTACAACGACGCCGCCATCAAGGCTCTGGCTGCCGCCGGCCAGCAGCCCAGCGCGCTGAACAACAACTGCTCGGGCAAACACGCCGGTTTCGTGTGCCTCGGCTGCCTGATGGCTGAAGAGGGCGACCGCCGTGCCTTCCTGCGCGGCTACGTGAAGCCCGAACACCCGGTGATGCGCGAGGTCACCGCCGCGCTGCAGGCCAGCACGGGCTACGACCTCTCGAAAGCCGCGGTGGGCACCGACGGCTGCAGCATCCCCACCTACGCCATCCCGCTGCGCAACCTGGCCCATGCCTTCGCGCGTGTGGCCACCGGCCAGGGCCTGCGCCCGGGCCATGCGGCCGCCGCGCAGCGCCTGCGCCAGGCCGCGGCACGTGCGCCGCAGATGGTGGCCGGCACCGGCCGGCTCGACACCCGCCTGATGCAGCGCCTGGGCGAAAGGGTGTTCTGCAAGGTGGGCGCCGAAGGCGTGTACTGCGCCGCGCTGCCCACGCTGGGCCTGGGCGTGGCCGTGAAGATGGACGACGGCAACAACGCCCGCGCCTGCGAGGTGGTGCTGGCCGCGCTGCTGGCCCGCCTGTTGCCGCTGCAGGGCGACGAAGCCGCCTTCGTGCAGGGCCTGGCCGATGTGCCACTGGTGAACTGGAACGGCATCGAGGTCGGCCGCCTGCGCGCCAGCGCCGCCTTGATGCCCGCCTGAGGCGCCGCCATGACCGACGCCGACGGCCCGCTGACCTGGGACCACCCCACGGTGCGCCTGAAACAAGGCGAGCTCACGCTCTTCCAGAGCCTGGGCGCTGCCGGCCTGCGCCAGCCCTGCCTGGTGCAGTACAGCGGTGAAGCGCCGGGCCAGCGTTTTGCGCTGCCCGAGGGCACGTTGAACCTGGGCCGCGCGCCCGAGTGCGCGGTGCAGCTCGACAGCCCCGGCGTCAGCCGCCGCCATGCCGAGCTGGTGGTGCAAGGCGACGCCGTGCGCTTCAACGACGCCGGCTCCGTCAACGGCAGCTGGGTCAACGACAAACGGGTGCGCGCCCCGGTGCTGCTGAAAGACGGCGACCTGCTGCGCCTGGGCGAGCTGGTGCTGAAGTTCTACGGCCGCGACAGCGTGGACGCGCTGCTGCACGACCACATTTACCGCATGGCGACGGTGGACGCCGGCACCGAGGTTTTCACGAAGCGCTACGTGATGGACACGCTGGCGCGCGAGATGCGGCGCGCGCGCCGCCACAAGCGGCCGCTGTCGCTGCTGTGCATCGACCTCGACCACTTCAAGAGCGTCAACGACCGCTGGGGCCACAACGCCGGCGACACCGTGCTGCGCGAGGCCGCGGCCATCGCACACGGCGCGCTGCGCAACACCGACGTGCTGGGCCGTTGTGGCGGCGAGGAGTTCGTGGCTGTGCTGCCGGAAACGTCGCTGGAAGAAGCCCGCGGGCTCGCCGAACGGGTGCGCGCGGCGCTGGCGGCGCGGACCATCACGCTGCAGGGCGAGGCCGGCACCGAGTTGCGCCACGTGCAGACGGCCTCCATCGGCGTGGCCACCTTCACGGCGGCGCTGGCCACCGCGCGCGAGCTGCTCGGCGAGGCCGACGCGCGCATGTACGAAGCCAAGCGCGACGGCCGCAACCGCGTGGCGGGCTGAAGCCGCCGGCGCGGCGCGGCGCGGCTTCAGCCCGCAGCGGGCGCGGCAGGAGCTGCCGGCCGATCTGCCAGCGCCTGCCAGGGCAGCCGCGCCTGCCAGGCCAGCAGCAGCGCCGCCAGCGCCGGCACGGCCACGTAGAAGGCCTGCGGCTCGGGCCACCACTTGCGCAGGTACATGGCCACCAGCAGCGGCGCCATCAGCAGGCCCAGCCGGCCGATGCGCGCCGCCTGCGGCGTGGCCGCGCCCAGCACCACCGCGCCCGTGCCCAGGAACACCGCGGAGGCCACGAACACCAGCATGAACAGGATCTCGAACATCGGCGCCGCCTTGCCGGCGTCCCAGGCGCCCAGCCGGTAGGCCACCGCGGCCACGCAGCCCAGCGCCAGCAGCGTGGCCAGGCGCCGCGCGCGGCGGCCGGCACCGCCGTCGCCATCGGGCGTGAGGCTGGGCTTGATGAAGGGCAGCACCGCCAGGCACAGCAGGCCGGTGATGGCGTCGATCAGCAGCGTCTTGGGGTAGCCGATGGCCTCGGCCGCGATACCCTGCCAGGTGGCGCTGTACGAGATGGCCAGGTTCATCATCGCCATGTAGGCCGTGAACTGCGTGCCGGCCACGCGCGGGTTGGTCACGTCCATGAAGATGGCCGAGCGTGTGCCGTACATCAGGCCCTGCGCCGCCGCGTAAAGCAGCGTGGCCACCCACAGCGCTGTCACCAGCGCCGGCAGCGCGGTGCGCTTCAGCGGCCCCTCGGCCGGGTTGGGCATCACCCAGCCGTGCTGCTGCAACGCCATCATCAGGTAGAGCACGGGCAGGCTCATCAGCGCCATGTAGACGAAGAGCGTGCTGCGCCGGCCGAGGCGGTCTGACAGCCAGCCGCCGATCACCATGCAGATGGCGGCGACCACCTGCGTCATCACCGACAGCGAGCCCACGCTCTGGTCGCTCAGGCCCAGTTCCACGGCCAGGTTGCTCTGCAGCGCCAGGCCCAGGCTCATGGCCCCCGCGGGCAGCAGCGCAAAAAACAAACCAGCGAAGGCGCCGCGGGTGCCCAGGAAGCTGCGAAAGGCCTCGCCGCAGAAGCGCTTGATCTCGCGGCCCGCCGCAGCCAGGCCGGCAGCGCGGCGTTCGGCCGCGGGCGTGGGCGTCTCGCGCAGTGGCAGCACGATGAACACCGTGACGGCAGCGATGCACGCCGCCACGAAGTAGAACCCGCCGGTCAGACCGAACACGGGCATCAGGAAAAGCACGCCGCCGCCGCCCAGCGCCATGCCGATGGACGCGCCGCCGAACATCACGCCGTTGGCCAGGCCGCGTTCATCGGCGCGCAGGGTGTTGACGGCCAGCGCGTCGATGGCCACGTCCTGCATCGCGCCGAAGGTGTTGTGCACGAGCAGCACGCCCGTGAGCAGCCCCAGCTGCGCTGGCAGCGGCACCTGCGCCGCGACGATGAGCGTGAGCACCAGCATGACCTGCGTGCCCAGGATCCAGCCGCGCCGCCGGCCCAGGCGCTCAGACGTGAAGACGTCGATGAAGGGCCCGAAAGCCCACTTGAAGGCCCAGGGCAGGTAGAACGAGCCGACGAAGGCGCCGATCTCGGCCGGCCCCACATCGGCGCGCCGCAGCTGCGTGGCAATGGCGGTGGCGCCGAAGCCCAGCGGGATGCCTTCGGTGAGGTAGAGAAAGAAAAAGGCCGTCAGGCGGCCGATGCGGGTGTCGAGCAGGTTGGGCAGGCGCATGGGGCGCAAGTGTCGCAGAGCCCCCAGGGCCCGCGGGGCCTCTGCCGCGGGGCCAAGCCACCAGACCGGCTGGGGTGTTCGCGGCAACGCATCATCCGCGGCTGCCCGTGCACGGCGCCACGGGCGCCGGGGCGAAATGCAGGCAGACTCGGCGACCCGGCCGCTGCCGGCCCGCCGCCGCCACCCACCACCCTGGAGCCCATGCTCGACCGCCTGCGCCACTGGCTGCACCACCGCGTGCGCGGCCTGATGCCCACCCCCGAAAGCCTGGCCCGCAACCGCTGGTTGCGCTGGCTGGGGCCCGCGCTGCTGCACCCTCGCCTGTGGCACAGCAACCGGCGCGGCATCGCGCTGGGGGTCGGCATCGGCGTGTTCTTCGCTTTCATTCTGCCGGTGGCCCAGATACCGCTGTCGGCCGCGGCTTCGGTGGCGCTGCGCGCCAACGTGCCTTCGGCCCTGGCCGCCACCTTCGTCAACACACCGCTGACCTTCGGCCCGGTGTACTACGCCGCCTGGCGCGTGGGCAGCTGGATGCTGGGCGAAGACGCCGAGGGCCGCGCGCCGCCCCCCCTGCCGGGCGACACCAGCGCACGCGATCCCGCCGACCAGCGCAACTTCTGGCAGCGCGGGGTCGATGGCATGGCCAGCGTCGGCAAGCCCTTGATGCTGGGCGCGCTGGTGTTCGCGGTCGGCTTCGGCACGCTGGCCTACGCCCTGGTCAGCGGCCTGTGGCAGTGGCGGGTGCGGCGCAAGCGGCAGCAACGCCGTTTGCGGCAGACCCGGCCCTGACAGGCGCAGCGGTGGCGCCTGCGCCCGCCGCGTGGCGGCGCCGTCAGCGCCCGCGCAGGAAGAGCGCGTCGAGTTCCTTCATCGTCACCTGCCGCCAGGTGGGCCGGCCGTGGTTGCAGGTGTCGGCGCGTTCGGTGTTTTCCATCTCGCGCAGCAGCGCGTTCATCTCTTCCAGCGTGAGGCGGCGGTTGGCGCGCACCGCGCCGTGGCAGGCCATGGTGGCGAGGATGTCGTCGCGCGCTCGCTGCACCACGCGGCTGGCCCCGGCCTCGGCCAACTCGGCCAGCACCGAACGTGTGAGCTCGGCCAGATCGGCGTTGCCGCGCGCCAGCAAAGCCGCCGGGCCGCTGCGCAACACCAGCGTGCCGGCGCTGAGCACGCCCACGTCCAGGCCGAGCGCGAGCAAGGCCTCTTGTTCGGCCTCGGCCGTGGCGATCTCCGCCGGCGTGGCCGCCAGCGTCTGCGGGATCAGCAGCGGCTGCGCCGGCAGGTGCTGGCCGCCCACCGCCGAGCGCTTGAGCCCTTCGTAGACGATGCGTTCGTGGGCCGCGTGCATGTCCACCACCACCAGGCCGTGGGCGTTTTCGGCCAGCACGTAGGCGCCGCCGATCTGCGCGATGGCGCGGCCCAGCGGCCAGGCCATGGCTTCGGCTTCGCCCGATGGCGCGGCGCCTGCGGGGCGGCTGCCCTCGGCGCGCAAGGCGGCCCACGTGGCGAGGCCGCCGCTGCCTTGCGGCGTGCGCCAGGGGCCGGCGTTTTCTTGAGCGCTGGCCGCGGCTGCGGCACCAGCCTCGGCACGCCAGGCCGGCGCGGCAGCGGCAGGCGCTTCGGGCGGCGCCCAGGCCAAGGAGGGCTGCCAGCCGCCCAAGGGGGCCGGCACGCTTTCTGGCGCGGCGGCAGGGTCGGCAGTGGGCGCCACATCGCCAGCAGCCGCACCGGGCGCGGCCGCGTCAGACGCAGCCGCCCGCGTGGGCGCCAAGGCGTCTTCCACCGCCGCACGCACGGCCTGGTGCACCGCACGCCCGTCGCGGAAACGCACCTCGATCTTGGTCGGGTGCACGTTCACATCCACCAGCTCGGGCGCGATCTGCAAGAACAGCAAGTAGGCCGGCTGGCGGCTGCCGTGCAGCTGGTCTTCATAGGCCGAGCGCACGGCGTGGGCGAGCAGGCGGTCGCGCACATAACGGCCGTTGACAAAAACGTACTGCAGGTCGGCGCGCGAGCGCGCGGCTTCGGGCTGGCCGGCGCGGCCCAGCAAGGCCAGCGGGCCGCGTTCGGCCTGCACGCCACGGCTGGCGGCGATGAAGTCGGCCCCCAGCACGTCGGCCCAGCGCTGCGCGGGTGCGGCAGCCCGCCATTGCGCGGCCAGGCGCGCCTCGTGCCAGACGGCAAAACCCACATCGGGCCGCGCCAGCGCGTGGCGGCGCACGGCCTCCAGCGCGTGCGCGAACTCGGTGGCGTCGGTCTTCAGGAACTTGCGCCGTGCCGGCGTGCTGAAAAAGAGTTCGTTCACCTCCACGGTGGTGCCGGTGCCGCGCGCCGCGGGGCTGAGTTCACCGCTGCGTGCCTGCAGCCGCCACGCGTGCGGCATGTCGGTGGTGCGCGTGGTGAGCGTCATCTCGGCCACCGAGGCGATGGCCGCCAGCGCCTCGCCCCGGAAGCCCATGGTGGCCACCGATTCCAGCTCGGCCAGGCTCGCGATCTTGCTCGTGGCGTGGCGCTTCAGCGCCAGCGGCAGGTCTTCACGGGCGATGCCGCCGCCGTCGTCTTCGACCACGATGCTCCGCACACCGCCGGCCACCAGGCGCACGGTGACCTGCGTGGCGCCGGCATCGAGCGCGTTGTCGACCAGCTCGCGCACCACCGAGGCGGGGCGTTCCACCACCTCGCCGGCGGCGATCTGGCTCACCAGTTCGTCGGGCAGTTCGCGGATGCGGCGGCCGGGGGCGGGCGCCTGCAACGCGCTCGTCGGCAACACAGCGTTCATGCCAGCGATTGTAGGAGGCCCCCCTGTCAGGCTTGACGGGTGCGGCCCGGCGTGGGCCGGGACAGAATGCAAGCCCAAGCCGGGCGCCACGCAGCGCACCGGCGTCTCGTTGGAGGAAGTTGATGCTGTCTGTCTTTGCCGAACTGGTCACGCGCACCGATGAAGACCGCCGCGCATTCGAGACCCACCCGGTGGTGCTCGATGCGGTGGCCCGGGGCATGAGCCTGGAGCGCTACCGCGCGCTGCTGCTGGAGCTGTACCACGTGGTCTGGTACTTCAACCCCGTGTGCGCCGCCGCCGCCAGCCGCATGGACGACCGCTACCAGCCCATCCGCCACTTCCTCTACGAGCACATGCACGAGGAAACCGGCCACGAAGACTGGGTGCTGGCCGATCTGCAGGCCCTAGGCGTGGCGCCCGAGGCCACGCGCGCGCACCCGCCCGCGCCGCACACGCTGGCGCTGGTGGGCTACAACCACTGGGCCGCCGACCGCCGCCACCCCTGCAGCGTGCTGGGCATGCTGTACGCGCTGGAGGTCATCGCCTCGGTCTACGGCGGGCCCTTTGCCGATGCCATCCGCGAAGCGCTGCTGCTCGAGGGCACGGCGGGCGTGTCCTTCATCGATTCACACGCGACCATGGACGCCCAGCACATGGCCGAGCTGCGCGTCATCCTGAACAAGCTGCCCGACGAAGCCGCGGTGGCGGCGGTGGTCGAGGCGACGAAGGTGAACTTCCACCACTTCACGCGCATCATCGAGGCGATCTGAGCCGTGGGCCCGGTCATGAAGGCGCCGGAGGCACCAGGGGCACCCGCCGCGGCCGCCGGCATCGACAGCCTGCTCGCCCGCCCCTACCGCACGCTGCGCCTGGAATGGACGCCCGAGCTGCGCGCCCTGCGTGTGCGCACCTGCGTCACGCCCATCCAGTGCTACAGCCTCGCCGCGATGGGCGAGCTGCAGGCGCTGCTGGACGACATCGCCGCGCGTGCGCCGCTGGTGCGTCACTTCGTGCTGAGCAGCGACGTGCCCGGGGTCTTCAACTTCGGCGGCGACCTGGCGCTCTTCGTGCTGCTGGTGCGCGCCGGTGATGTCGACTCGCTCAGGCTCTACGGCCAGCGCTGCGTCGACCTGGTGTGGTGGATGGAGAACGCCGCCGGGCTGCACCTGCACACCACGGTGCTGGCCACCGGCGACACCTTGGGCGGCGGGCTGGAGAGCGTGCTGCCCTTCCACAAGGTGATCTTCGAGCGGCGCGCGCAGGCCGGCTTTCCGGAGGTGCTGTTCAACCTCTTCCCCGGCATGGGCGCCTGGGACTTCACCATCCGCAAGGCCGGCTTCGCGGTGGCCAGCGAGATGATCCTCAGCGGCCGCCTCTTCAGCGCCGAAGAGCTGCACTACCGCAAGCTGGTGGACGTGGTGGCCGAAGACGGCGAGGGCGAGCTGGCGCTGGAGAAGGTGCTGCGCGAGGTCGACCCGCGCCACCGCGGCACGCTGGCGGCGCTGCGCGCGCAGCGCATGGCCGCGCCCATCCAGCGCCAGGCGCTGGATGCCATCGTCGACCACTGGGCCGACAGCGCCCTGGGCCTGACCGACCGCGACCTGCGCCTGATGGAGCGCCTGGCGCGCGCCCAGGCGCGCAAGGCCGGCGGCGCCGACGAAGGCGCGGTGGAAGAGATCAAGCGCATGGAGCTGGAAAACGCCTGGGGCGAACGCCGCAGCGGCATCGACCGTCGCGCCACGGCCGGCCCCTCCGTGGCCGACCGCCGGCAGCGCAGCTGAAGCGGCGAGCGCGGCGGGGCACCGCCGGCGCCGGCTTCATTCCGCCGGCAACACCGAGCCGCAGTGCTGGCAGAAACGCGCGCCCGCCGGTACCGCCGTGCCGCAGTGCGTGCAGAAACGCGCGCTGCGCCGCGGCGCGGCCGCTGCCGGCGCAAAGGCCGGGGCCGGGGCGGCCGCTTCCGGCTCACGCGGGCGCGGGCGGGCCGCCGCTGCAGCGGCCACGGCGGCCGATGGCGTCGCCACCGGCGCGGCCTTGCGCGCCAGCTCTTGCACGGTGTTCAGCCAGGCGGTGGCACCCGCGCCGTGGGCCGCCAGCGCCAGCATCACGCGGCTGCCCGGACCGTGCGGCGCGGCGGCGTAGAACATCGAGCGCAGCACCGCCACGCGGCCGCGCATCTGCCAACCCTGCGTGCGCGCAGCGCCTTCGTCGCGGCCACGCTGGGCCTCGGGCGCACGCGCCCACGCGCCCTCCAGCTCCAGCCAGGTGAGGGTGGAAACCACCTCCACACGGCTCCAGAGCAGGTGGCCGATGCGCAGCGCGTAGCCGCCCACGGCCAGCGCGGCAATGCCGCTGGCCGCCGGCACCCACGAGGCCGCCGGGTTCAGCATGTGGGCGCTGGCCAGCCACAGCCAAGCCACGCTGCCGGCCAGGCTCCAGACCAGGCCGCCCACGTTCAGTGCCAGCAGCGCCGCACGCTGCGGCGCCTGGGTTGGTGCCGCCGGCACGGGCAGCGCGGCCAAGGCCGAGGCGGCGCGGCCGGGCGCCTGCGCAGCGCGCGCCATCGGTGCCGTGGCCACCAGCGGCTGCGACTCTTCCAGCACCAGGGCCCGGAAACGCCCGCCCTCGGCGCCGCGCGGCAGCTGCGGCGTCAACCAGCCGTAGCGGCGGTTGGGAATGCCTTCGGTCCACTGGCGGTGCAGTTCCAGGTCGACATCGCGCATCAGCTGCTCGGGGTCGGCCTCCTGCTCCGCCGCCACTGCCTCTGGCGCCACCGCCGGCAACCAGGGCGTCTGCAGCTGCGCACGCGCCGCCAGCACACCCAGGCCCTCGAAGAGCAGCACGCTGAACAGCATCACCGTGGCCGCCAAAGGCAGGCCCAGCCGCGGCACCGAGGCCGAGCGCGGCAAGGCCTCGGCAAACCAGCCCAGCACACCTGCAAAGCCACCCGCCAGCAACACCAGCAGCAGCACCAACCAGGGGGGCATGGCCTTGTGCTCCGGGTGCAGGGCCCGCGCTGCCAGCACACCGGCACAAGCCATCAGGGGCACCAGCGCGGCCACGCCTTGGGCAGGCGCGGTTTGGAAAACCAGGAAACCCAGGACCAGCACGACCGCCAGGCCCAGCACCAGCAACAGGTGCGAGAAACGCACGCGCAGGTGGTCGTGCAAGGTGCTGGGGGCGTGGGCCAATTCCGGGCCCAGCCACTGCAGCGCTGTCGCGTAGCTCCCCTGCAGGGTGGGGGTGCGGTGTTCGCCCACCTCCAGCAAACGCTGCAAGGCGGCGGCGCCCGGGCTCAGGCCCGAACCTTCGCGCGGCACCTCGGGCATCAGCGAAGCCGGCTGGCCCGGGGCCAGCAGCAGCTGGCGCTGGGCCGATGCCTTCCAGAGATCACGCGCACCCAGCATCAGCAGCAGCATGGCCGCCACCAGGTGGGGCACGGCACTGGCCGGCTCGGGCGGCTTTTCCAGCGTCACGGCCAGTTCCGGCACTTCGCCGCCCACGAAGGACACCACCGCCGCGATCACCACAGCCAGCGCGATGAGCGCGTAGCCCCGCCACACCAGGAACCGGTTTTCGGTGCCATAGGGCGAGGGGAATTCGAAGGCAGGCCCTTCCAGGCTCCACCGGTATGCCATGCATGCTCCAGCCAACAGGTCTCGGCCGATTCTGCATGATGGTTCGGCGGTGCGGCCCGGGCGTCAGCGGGTGCTTCGCGGGGCACTTCCAGCGGGCCGTTGGGGAACGTTCCAGGCTCTTCGCGCGAGCAGGCGCACGCCGGGTCGGGCACGGGGGCGGGCGTGATGGGTGTCACGGCGGCGGCCCTGCAGGGCACCGCCACCGCGGCCGAAGATCCCAAAGGAACTGCCGGAGTCCGCGATGCACATGTCTGTTGGCCTGGCCTGGCTGTTGGCCTCGGTGGGGATCGCCTGCGCACAGACACGTGACGGCGGCACCCCCCTGCCCCCACCGGTCAGCCCAACCGAGCTGGCCCTGGGCGACGCCGCCGCGCTGCGCGCCGCCTTTGAGCAGGCGCTGTGGCCCGGCGACATCGTGCGCGCGGCCGATGCCTACCTGCGCCTGCACCCGGGCGCCAGCGACGTGGCCGTGCAGCGCACCGCTGCCGCCGAGGTGGCACAGCTGCTGCGCGCCAAGGACGTGCTGGTCTTCCGCAGCAGCTTCACCGAGGGCGGGGCCGCGCTGCAGCGCGACCTGCGCCTGGCCGCCCTGGGCGACCGCGCCGCGGCCGTGCGCCTGGCCGAAGCCAGCCGCAGCCACGACGAGACACACGGCACACGCCGCTTCGTCGGCTGGATGCAGCTGGCCGCGCTGCTGCGCGATGGCCAGGCCAGCTACCAGCTGGCGTTGCACTACCGGCGCACCGGCCAGCCGGCGCTGGCGGCGCGCTACGAGGCCCTGGCCTCGGACCTGGGCCACACGCCGCTGCCCTCGCTCGACAACAGCCGCAAGTAGAAGCGCGGCAGGGCGCCGCGCTGCTTCACATGCTGCGCCGGTACTGCCCGCCCACCTCGAACAGCGCGTTGGTGATCTGCCCCAGGCTGCACACGCGCACCGCGTCCATCAGCACGGCGAAGACGTTGTCGTTCGCCATCACCGCCTGCTGCAGGCGCTGCAGCATGGCCGGCGCCTGCGCCGCGTGGCGCTCGTGGAAGGCCCGCAGGCGTTGCAGTTGGCTCTGCTTCTCGTCCTCGGTGCTGCGCGCGAGCTCGATGCTCTCGGGCACCGGGTCGCCATGCGGCGAGCGGAAGGTGTTCACGCCGATGATGGGCAGCTCGCCGGTGTGCTTGAGCATCTCGTAGTGCATGCTCTCTTCCTGGATCTTGCTGCGTTGGTAGCCGGTTTCCATCGCGCCCAGCACGCCGCCGCGTTCGGCGATCTTCTCGAACTCGGCCAGCACCGCCTCTTCCACCAGCTCGGTGAGCTCGTCGATGACGAAGGCGCCCTGGTTCGGGTTCTCGTTTTTCGCCAGGCCCCACTCGCGGTTGATGATGAGCTGGATGGCCATCGCGCGGCGCACGCTGTCTTCGGTGGGCGTGGTGATGGCCTCGTCGAACGCATTCGTGTGCAGCGAATTGCAGTTGTCGTAGATCGCGATCAGCGCCTGCAGCGTGGTGCGGATGTCGTTGAACTGGATCTCCTGCGCGTGCAGGGAGCGGCCCGAAGTCTGCACGTGGTACTTCAGCTTCTGGCTGCGTTCGTTCGCGCCATACCGCTCGCGCATCGCCACGGCCCAGATGCGACGCGCGACTCGTCCAAGCACGGTGTACTCGGGGTCCATGCCGTTGCTGAAGAAGAAGCTCAGGTTGGGCGCGAAGTCGTCGATGTGCATGCCGCGCGCGAGGTAGGCCTCCACGAAGGTGAAGCCGTTGCTCAGCGTGAAGGCCAGCTGGCTGATCGGGTTGGCCCCGGCTTCGGCGATGTGATAACCGCTGATGCTCACCGAGTAGAAGTTGCGCACGTCGTGTTGCACGAACCACTGCGCGATGTCGCCCATCACCTTGAGTGAAAACTCGGTGCTGAAGATGCAGGTGTTCTGGCCCTGGTCTTCTTTCAGGATGTCGGCCTGCACCGTGCCGCGCACATTGGCCAGCGTCCAGGCGCGGATCTTCTGGGCTTCGTCGTCCGTCGGCTCGCGGCCGTTGTCCACCTTGAACTTGTCGAGGTTCTGGTCGATGGCGGTGTTCATGAACATCGCCAGGATCGTGGGCGCCGGGCCGTTGATCGTCATGCTGACGCTGGTGGCCGGGTGCGTGAGGTCGAAGCCGCCGTAGAGCACCTTCATGTCGTCCAGCGTGGCGATGCTCACACCGCTGTTGCCCACCTTGCCGTAGATGTCGGGCCGCGGGTCGGGGTCGTTGCCGTAGAGCGTGACGCTGTCGAAGGCCGTGGAGAGGCGCTTGGCCGGCAAACCCTCGCTCAGCAGCTTGAAGCGGCGGTTGGTGCGGAAGGCGTCGCCTTCGCCGGCGAACATGCGCGTCGGGTCTTCACCCTCGCGCTTGAAGGCGAAGGTGCCGGCGGTGTACGGGAAGCTGCCGGGCACGTTGTCGAGCAGCAGCCACTTCAGCACTTCACCGTCGCACTCGTACTTGGGCAGCGCCACCTTGCGGATCTTGCTGCCCGACAGCGTGGTGTGGGTCAGCGCGGTGCGGATCTCCTTGTCGCGGATCTTCACCACGTACTCGTCGCCGGCGTAGGCCCTTTGCATCTCGGGCCACATGGCCAACAGCTTCTTGGCTTGCGGATCGAGCAAGGCTTCGCGCTGCGCAGCCAGGTCGTCCACCGCCTCCACGGCGCGGTGGCGGCCGGGCTTGTCGGTGAGCAGCATCTTCGCGGTGGCGCGCAGTTGCTGGATCTCGCGCGCCAGGCGGCTCTGTGCCAGCGCCCTGTGCTTGTAGCCCCGCACGGTGTCGCTGATGTCGGCGAGGTAACGCACACGCGCGCCGGGCACGATGGGCACCTGGTGCGTGCTGTGGCGCGTGGCCACCGGCGGCAGGCGGCCCTCGGCGGTCTTCAGGCCCAGCGCGGCCAGCCGCGAGCGCAGCGCCTGGTAGAGCGCCGTGACGCCGTCGTCGTTGAAGCGGCTGGCCATGGTGCCGAAGACCGGCATCTCTTCGGTCTTGGTGCCCCAGGCCTCCTTGTTGCGCTGCACCTGTTTGGCCACGTCGCGCAGCGCGTCGGCCGCGCCCTTGCGGTCGAACTTGTTGATGGCCACGAACTCGGCGAAGTCGAGCATGTCGATCTTCTCCAGCTGGCTGGCGGCGCCGAACTCGGGCGTCATCACATACAGCGGCACGTCCACCAGCGGCACGATGGCGGCATCCCCCTGGCCGATGCCCGAGGTCTCCACCACGATGAGGTCGAAACCCGCGGCCTTGCAGGCCAGCAGCGCATCGGGCAGGGCCTGGCTGATCTCGCTGCCGAAATCCCGCGTGGCGAGGCTGCGCATGAAGACGCGAGCGCCCTGGCTCCACGGGGAGATCGCGTTCATGCGGATGCGGTCGCCCAGCAGCGCGCCGCCGCTCTTGCGCCGGCTGGGGTCGATGCTGATGACGGCGATGCGCAGCGCATCGCCCTGGTCCAGCCGGATGCGGCGGATGAGTTCGTCGGTGAGGCTGCTCTTGCCCGCGCCGCCGGTGCCGGTGATGCCGAGCACCGGCACCTTCGCGCCCTGCGCCGCCGTGGCGAGCTCGGCCCTGAAGCCGGCCTCGGCCTTGCCGTTTTCCAGTGCCGTGAGGGCCTGCGCCAGCGCGCGCCAGGCGGCATCACCGTGGCCCTGCAACGCCGCCACGCGCTGCGGCGCATGCGACGACAGATCATGGTCGCAGCGCATGACCATCTCGCCGATCATGCCCTGCAGCCCCAGGCGCTGGCCGTCTTCGGGGCTGTAGATGCGCGCCACACCAAACGCCTGCAGCTCGCGGATCTCGGCCGGCACGATCACACCCCCGCCGCCGCCGAACACCTGGATGTGCGCGCCGCCGCGCTGGCGCAGCAGCTCCACCATGTACTTGAAGTATTCGACGTGGCCGCCCTGGTAGCTGCTGATGGCGATGCCCTGCACGTCTTCCTGCAACGCGGCCGTCACCACCTCGTCGACGCTGCGGTTGTGGCCGAGGTGGATGACCTCGGCACCCATGCCCTGCAGGATGCGCCGCATGATGTTGATGGCCGCGTCGTGCCCGTCGAAGAGGCTGGCCGCGGTGACAAAACGCACCTTGTTCGTGGGCCGGTAGTTGGCCAGGGCGCGGGCTTCGGCGGAGAGGTCGGTCATGGCGTGGCGACTCGCATCGGTGAACTCGGGAACGCAGGGCAGGCAGGGCGCGGAACCCGGGCTGGGCCCGCCTCGGCACCTTGCTTGACGTTGACGTAAACGTCAATTCGGCATGATGCCACGGGCTTTTGCCGCGGCGGCGCTGCTAACCTCGCGCCCTCTTCCGCTGCTACCGCCCCGGGCCGCTGCCGCCCGCGCCTGCCCATGAGCTTCCTGGCCATCGACATCGGCAACACCCGCCTCAAATGGGCGCTGTACACCAGCCCCCAGCCCGGCGCCACGCTGCTGCGCCACGGCGCGGTGTTCCTGGAAACCATCGACGAGCTGGCCGAGACACAGTGGCGCGAGCTGCCCGCGCCGCACAGCATGCTCGGCTGCGCCGTGGCCGGCGACGCCATACGCCGCCGCGTGGAAGAGCAGCTCGAGCTTTGGGACATCGAACCACACTGGGTGGTGCCCACGGCCGCCGAGGCCGGCGTGAAAAACGGCTACGACCACCCCACCCGGCTGGGCGCCGACCGCTGGGTGGCGCTGGCAGGCGCGCGCCAACGTGTGCTCCACGAGGTGCAGCGCGGTGGCACCGCGCGCCCGGCCTTGGTGGTGATGGTGGGCACGGCCGTGACGGTGGACGCGCTCGACCCCGAAGGTCACTTCCTCGGCGGCCTCATCCTGCCCGGCTTCGGGCTGATGCAGCGGGCGCTGGAGATGGGCACCGCGGGCCTGAAGGTGCCCACAGGCGAGGTGGTGGACTTCCCCACCAACACCAGCGACGCGCTGATGAGCGGCGGCGCCAACGCCATTGCCGGCGCGGTGGAACGCCAGGCCCGGCGCCTGCAGGCGCGCACCGGCCTGCCGCCACTGCTGCTGATGGGCGGTGGCGGCGCGCCCAAGCTGGTGGCCATCACCGACCTGCCCTTCGAGACCGTCGAGACGCTGATCTTCGACGGCCTGCTCGCCATGCAGAGCCGGCGCCTGGCGCTCTAGCCCGCGCCGCGCCCGCTACAACCAGCGCTGCAGCAAACCCTGCAACTGCGAACGCGAGTAGGGTTTGGCGAGGTGGGCGTCCATGCCCGCGGCCATGGACTGCGCGGCGTCTTCGTCGAAGGCGTTGGCCGTCAGCGCGACGATGGGCACCCGCGGCAGGCGCAGGCGCGTCTCGCGTTCGCGCAGCGCACGCGTGGCGGCATAACCGTCCATCACCGGCATCTGGATGTCCATCAGCACGAGGTCGACACGCTGGTTTTCCAGCAGCGCCAGGGCCTGCGCGCCGTCTTCGGCCTGCAGCACTTCCAGGCCGAAGGAGATCAGCATCTCGGCGCCGATGAGGCGGTTGACGACGTTGTCTTCCACCAGCAGCACCACACCTTCCAGCCCGGGCGGGCTGTCGAGGCCACCGAAGTCGCTGTCGATGGCCGGCGGGGGCAGCTGTGGCGCCAGCGGCAGCGTGAGCGTGAAGCTGAAGCTCGAACCGCCGCCGACACGGCTGCTCACCTCGATGCGCCCGCCCATGGCCTCGACGATGCGCTGGCTGATCACCAGCCCCAGGCCGGTGCCGCCGCGCAGGCGTGAGCGGGTGCTGTCCACCTGGTAGAAGGGCTGGAAGATGTGGGCCAGCGCCGGCGGCGCGATGCCGATGCCGGTGTCGGCCACCGTGAAACGAACCCGTGGCGGGTGCTCGGGGTCGGCGTCGGGCTCGAGATCGACACTCAGCGTCACGCCCCCCTGTTCGGTGAACTTCACGCCGTTGCCCACCAGGTTCAGCAGCACCTGCTTCAGGCGCTGGGCGTCGCCCGTCACGCCGTCGGGCACGCCGGGGCCGACCTGCAGCGTGAGGCTGAGCTCGCGCTTTTCGGCGCGCGCCCGGAACAGCGCCACGGCCGCCGCCACCACGGTGTGCAGCGACATCGGTGCGTGCGACAGCACGAGCTTGCCGGCCTCGATCTTGGAGTGATCGAGCACGTCGTTGAGGATGTCCATCAGCGATTCGCCGGAATCGGCCGCGGTCTTGACCAGACGGCGCTGGCGCAGGTCCAGCGAGGTCTGGCGCAGCAGTTCCAGCGCGCCCAGCACGCCGTTCATCGGCGTGCGGATCTCGTGGCTCATGGTGGCCAGGAACTGGCTCTTGGCCACGTTGGCGGCTTCGGCCGCTTCCTTGGCACGCAGCAGCGAGTGGTTGGCCTCGTCGGCCTCGAAGCTGCGGCGCATCGACTCCAGCGCGGTGTTGCGGAACTCGTGTGTGGCGCGCTGCATGGTCACGCCGAACAGCAGCGCCAGCACGGCCATGGGCACCGAATACACCGGCCCGGCCGACAGAGACACCAGCACCAGCGAGCCCAACTGCAAGATCGAGAGCACCGCGTAGCTGCGCCCCACGATGGAGAGGAAAAACGCCGCCGTGGTGACCGAGCCGCAGACGATGACCACGTACACCGTGGCCGTGGTGCCCTTGAGCGTGGGATAGATCAACAGCGTGGCCACGGCCCACATCAAGCCCGCCAGTGCGGCGTTGGCCTCGAGCTGGCGCACGAGGCTGGGCAAACGGTCGAGGGCGACTTCGGGGGCATGTCCGTGGCGCTGGTGCAGCAGCCAGCGCCAAACCGACACGCCGCCGCCGAGCAGCAAGACGGCCATCGCCGCACCCGGGCTGCCCCCTTGCCAACCCAGCCAGGCGACAAAACACACCGCCACCAGCAACAGCGGCACGCTGCGGGCGGAGTTGCGCACGCCAACGCTGAGCATGCGGCGTTGGATCGCGGCTTCGATAGCTTCAGCGGCGGCCATGGGGGCAGAAGCATAGCGTGCGGGGCGGCCCCGCCACGCCACTCACTTGGCGCGGCAGGCGCCGCCCGCGCGCCGAGCCCGCTGTTCAGGAGTGGATGTAGCTTTCCAGCTGCGCGATGGTGCTTTCGTGGTCGGCGATGATGTCGTCGAGCACGTCGCGGATGGAGATCATGCCCAGCACGGTGCTGCCGTCGAGCACCGGCAAATGGCGCACCTTGCGCGAACTCATCAGCTGCATGGCCACGCGCGTGCCGGTGGCGGGCGTCACCGTCAGCACCTGCCGCGTCATGATGTCCGAGACCGGCGTGCTCTTGGAATTGCGGCCTTGCAGCGCGATCTTGCGCGTGTAGTCGCGCTCGGAGAACACGCCCACCAGGCGCCCACCTTCCATCACCATCAGCGCGCCCACCTCGTACTGCGCCAGCAGTTCCAGGGCTTCGTAAACGCTGCAGTCTGGGCGCACGTGCCAGAGCGTGCCCTCGCGCTTTTTCAACAGTTCTGAGACGGGCTTCATCGGCATCCTCCCGGACAACGCAGGTGGTGTGCAGCCTACACAAACGGCCAGCGGCATCAAGGGTGGCAGCCCCAGGGCCCACGCGGCCGAGCCGGCCGTGCCAACATCAGGGTATGCCCGCAGCCCCCACCCCTGCCCGCCGACCCGTGACCCCGCGCCCGCGCTGGCGCAGCCTGCTCGCCGGGTGCCTGGCCGCCGCCGCCGGGGTGGCCGTGCTCAGCGGCTGCGCCGCGCTCGACGCGCAGCAGCGCAAGTGGATCTTCCAGCCCAGCGAGCGCACCTGGCGCGGCGGCCAGGCCGCGGCCGAAGGCATGCAGGACGTGTGGATAGCGTTCCGCTCTGCCGAAGCCGGCGAAGACGTGAAGCTGCACGGCCTGTGGCTGCCGCAGGCCCGGGCCGACGCGCCGGTGCTGCTCTACCTGCACGGCGCACGCTGGGACGTGCGCGGCAGCGCACCGCGCATGCGCCGCATGCACGAGCTCGGTTTTTCAGTGCTGGGTATCGACTACCGCGGTTTCGGCCGCAGCACGGCCGGCCTGCCGTCTGAAGTGCTGGCGGGCGAAGACGCCCGCGCCGCCTGGCAGTGGCTGGCTGCGCAGGCCCCGGGCGCGCCGCGCTTCGTGTTCGGCCATTCGCTGGGCGGCGCCCTCGCGGTGCAGCTGGCCGCCAGCGTGGGCGACGAGGCCGGGCTCATCGTGGAGAACACCTTTACCTCCATCCCGGAGGTGGTGCGCACCTTCAAGTGGGGCTGGCTGCCGGTGGCGCCGCTGATCACGCAGCGGCTCGATGCCGCCGCGCGCATCGCCGAGGTGGGCGCGCCGGTGCTGGTGGTGCACGGCAGCGCCGACAGCCTGATCCGCCCCGAGCTGGGCCGCGCGCTGTTCGAGAAGGCCGTGGAGCCCAAGCGTTTTCTGCTGGTGGAGGGCGGCACCCACCACAACACCAACTCGCTGGCACAGGCGCGCTACCGCGAGGTGCTGGGCGAGTTTTTCAAGCTGCAGGCGATGGCACCGGCAGCGGAAGCACCGCAGTGACCTCGATCTCGACCAGCGCGCGGTCTTCCATCAAGGCGCTGACCTGCACCGCCGACATCGCCACGGTGTAGTCGCCGATCAGCTCGCGGTAGGCGGCGCCGATCTCGCGGCCGCGCGCCAGGTATTCGCGTTTGTCGGTGAGGTACCAGGTCATGCGGCAGATGTGTGCCGGTGTGGCGCCGGCCTCGGCCAGCACCGCGCACACATTGGCCAGGGTCTGGCGCACCTGGGCGACGAGGTCGTCACTCTCGAACTGCTGCTGCGCGTTCCAGCCGATCTGGCCGGCCACGAACACCTGCGTGCCAGCGCCCACGGCCACGCCGTTGGCGTAGCCGCGCGGAGGCGTCCAGTCGGCGGGTTGCAGCGCGTGTTTGTTCATGCAGAAATCTCCGGCGGCGGCTCTTCGGTCATCACATAGGGCAGCAGCGCCTGCCGCACGTCGTCGGGCAGGGCTTGCGGGCGGTGCGTTTCGAGGCTGGTGCACACCAGCACCTGGCGCGCGCGGTAACGCAGCTCGCCCGTGGCATCCGGCCCCGCATGGCAGCTGACGGCCAGCGTCAGCGAACTGCGGCCCAGCTTTTCCACCGCACCGGCGAAGGTGATGAGGTCGCCATGCCGGCTGACGGCCGTGAAGTCGACCTCCAGCCGCACCGTGGGCAGCCCGGTGCGCCGCGCGCCGATGAGGCCGGCGTAGGGGATGCGCAGCCCGTCGTCGAACCACTGCTCGACGAAGGTGTTGAGCATCACCAGGTACTGCGGGAAAAAGACGATGCCGGCGGGGTCGCACTCGGCGAAGCGCACGGTGCGCGTGGCGGTGAATTGCATGGGTGCTAGTCCAGGTGCTTGAGCTTGAAACGCTGGAGCTTGCCGGTTTCTGTGCGCGGCAGCTCGCTGCGGAAGACGAGCACGCGAGGGTACTTGTAAGGCGCGATGGTCTGCTTGACGAAGTCTTGCAGCGCCAAGGCCAGCGCCGCGCCGGGTTCGTGGCCGGGCTTGGGCACCACGAAGGCCTTCACGACCATGCCGCGCGCTTCGTCGGGCGCGCCCACCACGCCGCATTCGGCCACCGCGGGGTGCAGCAGCAGCGCGGCCTCCACCTCGGGGCCGGCGATGTTGTAGCCGCCGCTGACGATCATGTCGTCGGTGCGCGCCTGGTAGACGAACTGGCCGTCGGCAGGGTCGACGAGGTAGGCGTCGCCGGTGAGGTTCCAGCCCTTCTGCACGTAGGCGGCCTGGCGCGGGTCGTCGAGGTACTTGCAGCCGGTGGGGCCCTGGATGGCCAGCCTCCCCACCTGGCCGGGCGGCAGTTCACGGCCCTGCTCGTCGAGGATGGCGGCGCGGTAGCCCGGCACCGGCAGGCCGGTGGCGCCAGGGCGCGCCGTGGCTTCGTCGGCGGAGATGAAGATGTGCAGCAACTCCGTGGAGCCGATGCCGTCGATCAGCGTCAGGCCCGTGGCCTGCGACCACAGCGCGCGCGTGGCGGCGGGCAGGGCCTCGCCGGCAGAAACGCACTTGCGCAGCCTGCTGAGCGTGGGCGTGGGCTCGCCGCGCTCACGTGCGGCGATTTGCGCCATCGCGATGGCGCGGTAGGCCGTGGGCGCGGTGAAACACACGGTGGCACCGTGGTTCTGCACGGCTGCAGGCAGCGTCTCGGGCGTGGCCTTTTCCAGCAGCACGGTACTCGCACCCACCGACAGCGGAAAGAGCAGCAGCCCGCCCAGCCCGAAAGTGAAGGCCAGCGGCGGGCTGCCGATGAACACGTCGTCGGCGCGTGGGCGCAGCACGTGCGGCGGCCAGCAGGCGCAGGCGGCCATCACGTCGCGGTGGCTGTGCATCGTGCCCTTGGGCACACCGGTGGTGCCGGAGGTGAAGGCCATCAGGCAGATGTCGTCGGCAGCGGTGTCGACGTTCTCGAACTGCGCAGGCATGCCGGCCGCAGCGGCTTCGAGTTCCTGCGCCTCGCCACCGAATTGCAGCACCTGCTGCAGCGTGGGGCAGCCGGCGCGCGCCAGCGCCAGTTCGTCGGCCAGCCGTGCATCGCACAGCGCGTGGCTGATCTGCGCCTTGTCGACGATGGCCGCCAGCTCGCGTGCCCGCAGCATCGGCATGCTGCCCACGGCGATGCCGCCGGCCTTGACCACGGCAAACCAGCAGGCCGCCAGCCAGGGCGTGTTGGCGCCGCGCAGCAGCACCCGCTGGCCGGGCACCAGGCCCAAGTGCCGCACCAGCACGTGGGCGATGCGGTTCGCGGTGGCCTGGAACTCGGCGTAGGTCCAGCGCACGGTGGCGCCCTGCACGCAGGGGCGCTGGCCTTGACCCTGATCCACCCGACGGTCCAGCAAACGCGTGGCGCAATTCAGGCGCGGCGGGAACTGCAGTTCGGGCAAGTCGAAGCGCAACTCGGGCAGCAGCTCCGGCGGCGGCAGGCGGTCGCGCGCGAAGGTGTCCACGTGCGCGGTGGCGGCTGGCGTGAGCGGGGGGCCCGGCGGCGTCATGCGGCGCATTCTTGGAGCGAGATAGTTTAGTTGTCAACTAAATTGCCGCCGGCGATATCATCGATCGCATGGCCTCTGAAACCCTCCGCGCACCGCACCGCACGCTGTGGGACATCTCGCCCCCGGTGCGGCCCGGCTCGCCGGTGTTCCCGGGTGACGCGCCTTTCAGCCTGCAGTGGGCCGCCCGCATCGGGCCGAACTGCCCGGTGAACCTGAGCACCCTCACGCTCTCACCGCACACCGGCGCACACGCCGACGCGCCTTTGCATTACGGCGATGAAGGCGCGCCTATCGGCGAGGTGGCGCTGGCGCCTTACCTCGGCCCCTGCCGCGTAATCCATGCCATCGGCTGCGGGCCGCTGGTGCAGTGGCAGCACCTCGTGCATGCCATCCCCGAACCCGCTGCACTGCCGCAGCGCGTGTTGGTGCGCACCTACGCCCGCATGCCACAAGACCGCTGGGACGACGAGTTGCCCGCTTACGCGCCTGAGACGCTGACACGCCTGGCCGATCTCGGCGTGCTGCTGGTCGGCATCGACAGCGCCAGCGTCGACCCCGCCTCCAGCAAGACCCTCGACAGCCACCAGGTTCTGCGCCGCCGCGGCCTGCGCGTGCTGGAAAACCTGCTGCTCGACGAGGTGCCCGAGGGCGACTACGAACTCATCGCGCTGCCGCTGCGCTTGAGCACCGCCTGCGCCTCCCCTGTGCGCGCCGTTTTGCGCGCCCTCGCTTGAATCCTTCCGCCGGACCCGACCATGACCACCCGAGAACAAGCCCTGGCGCTGGACGCCCAAGACCCGCTGCGCGCGCTGCGCGAACAGTTCAGCCTGCCGGCAGGTGTGCTCTATCTCGACGGCAACTCCCTGGGCGTGATGCCCAAGGCCACGCCGGCGCGTGTGCAGCAAGTCGTGCAGGAAGAATGGGGCACCGGTCTGATCCGCAGCTGGAACAGCGCCGGCTGGATCACGCTGCCGCAGCGTGTGGGCGACAAGATCGCGCGCCTGGTGGGTGCGGGTGCCGGTGAGCTGGTGGTGGCCGATTCCACCAGCGTCAACCTCTTCAAGGTGCTGAGCGCGGCACTTAGCATCACCGCGGCCGATGCGCCGCAGCGCAAGACCATCGTCAGCGAACGCAGCAACTTCCCCACCGACCTCTACATCGCCGAGGCGCTGTGCCGCGAGCGCGGCTTCGAGCTCGTGCTGGCCGAGGCCGACGAGCTGCCCGCGCTGCTGAACGAGCGCACCGCGGTGCTGATGCTCACGCACGTGAACTACCGCACCGGCCGCATGCACGACATGGCCGCGCTCACCGCCGCGGCCCACGCCGCCGGCGCGCTGACGGTGTGGGACCTGGCGCACAGCGCCGGCGCCGTGCCGGTGGACCTGCACGGCGCGAACGCCGATTTCGCCATCGGTTGCGGCTACAAATACCTCAACGGCGGCCCGGGCGCGCCGGCCTTCGTGTGGGCACACCCGCGCCACGCCAGCCGCTTCTGGCAGCCCCTGGCCGGCTGGATGGGGCATGCCGCGCCCTTCGAGTTCACGCCAGGCTACCGGCCGGCCGAGGGCATCTCACGCTACCTCTGCGGCACGCCGGCGCTGCTGAGCCTGGCGGCGCTGGAGTGTGGCGTCGACACCGTGCTGGCGGCCGAGCCGCACGGCGGCATGGGCGCGCTGCGCGCCAAGAGCCTGGCACTGACACGCCTGTTCGCCGAGAAGGTGCAGGCGGATTGCCCGGCGCTGCGCCTGGTCTCGCCCACCGAAGATGCGTGGCGAGGCAGCCAGGTGTGTTTGGCGCACGACGAGATGGCTTATGCGGTGGTGCAGGCGCTGATCGCCCGCGGCGTCATCGGCGACTTCCGCGCGCCGGATGTGCTGCGCTTCGGCTTCACGCCGCTGTACCTGGGGTATGCCGATGCCTGGGACGCCGCCGAACACCTGCGCGAGGTGCTGCACACGGGCGAATGGCGCGAGCCGCGTTTCCAGCAGCGCCACGCGGTCACCTGAAGCGCGGAGACCTCCCATGAGCACCTGCCCTTTCGGCCACGGCAGCGCCGGGCCCGCCGTCACCCCCACGCCCAGCAGCGACACGCGCGAGCCGCTGGCCGAGTTCTTCGGCGCGCAGCTCGATTTCAGCGCCGACATGAGCTACGGCGACTACCTGCAGCTCGACCAGGTGCTCACCGCGCAGAAGCCGCTCTCGCCTTGCCACGACGAGATGCTCTTCATCGTGCAGCACCAGACCAGCGAGCTGTGGATGAAGCTGATGCTGCACGAGCTGCATGCGGCCACGGCGCACGTGGCGGCCGACCGGCTGCACGCCGCCTTCAAGGAACTGGCGCGCGTCTCGAAGATCATGGAGCAGCTGGTGCACGCCTGGGACGTGCTGGCCACGATGACGCCGCCCGAGTACAGCGCGCTGCGGCCTTACCTGGCCAAGAGCAGCGGCTTCCAGAGCTGGCAGTACCGCTGCATCGAGTTCAGCCTGGGCAACAAGAACGCGGCCATGCTGCGCCCGCACGCGCATCGACCCGACCTGCTGGCGCATGTGGAAGCCGCGTGGCGCGCGCCTTCGCTGTACGACGAAGCGCTGCGCCTGCTGGCGCGCCGCGGCCTGCCCGTGCCCGAGAGCCACACCCAGCGCGACTGGACCTTGCCCTATGCCGAGAGCGAGGCGGTGCGCGAGGCCTGGCTGCAGGTCTACCGCGCGCCCGAGCAGCACTGGGACCTGTACCAGCTGGGCGAAGAACTCACCGACCTGGAAGACGCCTTCCGGCTCTGGCGCTTCCGCCACGTCACCACCGTCGAGCGGGTCATCGGCTTCAAGCGCGGCACGGGCGGCACCGGCGGCGTGAGCTACCTGCGCAAGATGCTGGACGTGGTGCTCTTCCCCGAGATCTGGACGCTGCGCACCGAGCTCTGACGGGCCGTGAAGGAGTTGGCTGTCGGCTGGGCTGACACCCGACCAACAGCCCTCGCACAAACCCGCAGCGATGGCGCAAGCCGGCGCCAACTCGTTCACGAAGCGCCCGCGCCCGCAGGCAGGAAGTCACGCCGCCACGCCCGTGGCACGAAGCCTGCTGTAACACCTGGACACGGCCCTGCGGCACGACCGCAAGCCGGCAGCACCCCCCGGTGCTGCCAGCCCGAGGCCGAAGTTGGGAACCAGGATTTCGACGTGAACATGCCCACCACCGCCCGCTCGGTTTTTGCCACCTTGGGCCTCGCCAGCACCTTGCTGCTGGGTGCCACCGCGCAGGCCGCGCCCACCAGCATCACCTACACCAGCAAGTTCGCCGTGTTCCACAACACGGCCACCGGTGAACTGGTGAGCGCCCAGCGCCAGCAAGACGCCACCAGCAGCAGCTTCAGCGTCGACGCCTTCGACGGCTCGCTGGGCACGCTGCTGGCCGTGGACCTGAGCTACAACGCGCGTTGGACCACCAATGCCAGCCTGATGGGCTTTGCCAGCGTGGGCGGCTGCGCGGCGGACTGCATGCGCGCTGCGCCCGAGGCCGACATCGCCGTGCTGGGCCGCAACGCGGCGATGTTCGCGCTGTTCATGACGGGCCCGGGCGCGACCGAGACACTGTGGCAGCGCAACGTCAACTCCAGCCTGCTGAGCTGCGAAGCCACCAACGAAGCCGAGGCCGGGTGCGAGGCCTGGTCGACCAACCAGGGCACCGCCGCCGGCAGCGCCAGCAGCAGCACCCGCCGCAGCTTCGCCTTGGCGCGTTTCCTCCAGAGCGAGAGCGTGCAGCAGATCGACTTCACGGCCCGCACCCAGGGCACCGTCGACATCCAGGACTGCAGCCTGGGCACCGCGCAGGCGGTGGAGTACTGCCGCGGTCAATCGGCCGGCTGGCTGAACGGTGCGCTGAGCATCACCTACACCTACGAGGCCGCGCAGCAGGCCGTGCCGCTGCCCTCCACGCTGGCCTTGCTGCTGGCCGCCGGCGGCCTGCTGGCCTGGCAGCGCCGCCGCGCTGCCTGAACAGCACCGCGGCCGGCTAGAGCAGCGCCAGCAAGGCGCGCTCGAAGCTGGCCACGGTGCGGTCGACGTTCTTGAGCTTGTCCAGGCCGAACAGGCCGATGCGGAAGCTGCGGAAATCGGCCGGCTCGTCACAGGCCAGCGGCACGCCGGCCGCGATCTGCAAACCCTGCGCGGCGAAGGCCTTGGTGTTCTGCCAATCGGCGTGGTCGGTGTAGCTCACCACCACGCCCGGCGCCTGGAAACCCGGCGCGGTCACGCTGGGGATGCCCTTGCTTTCCAGCAAAGCGCGCACGCGGCGGCCGAGTTCCTGCTGCGCCGCCTTGGCGGTGTCGAAACCGAAGGCCGCGGTCTCGGCCATCACGTCGCGCAACTGGGCCAGGCCGTCGGTGGGCAGCGTGGCGTGGTAGGCGTTGCTGCCCTTCTCGTGGGCTTCCATGATCGACAGCCACTTCTTGAGATCGAGCGCGAAGCTCGTGCTGGTGGTGTTTTCGATCTGCGCCCGCGCACGTTCGCCCAGCATCACGAGGCCCGCGCAAGGTGTGCTGCTCCAGCCCTTCTGCGGCGCGGTGACGATGACGTCCACGCCCGTGGCCTGCATGTCCACCCAGATGGCGCCGCTGGCCACGCAGTCCAGCACGAAGAGGCCGCCGTGTTCGTGCACGGCATCGGCCACGGCCTTGAGGTAGCTGTCGGGCAGCAGCATGCCGGCCGAGGTTTCCACGTGCGGCGCGAACACCACCTCGGGCTTGCCCGCGCGGATGGCGGCCACGGCCTCGTCCAGCGGCACTGGCGCAAAGGGCGACTTCGGCGCCGTCCCGGTCAGGCGCGCCTTCAGCACCGTGGTCTCTTTCGGAATGCGGCCCATCTCGAAGATCTGGCTCCAGCGGTAGCTGAACCAGCCGTTGCGGATGACGAGCACACGGCGGTCGGTGGCGAACTGGCGCGCCACGGCCTCCATGCCCACGCTGCCGCTGCCGGGCACCACGATGGCCGCGCTGGCGCCGTAGACCTGCTTGAGCGTGGCGCTCACGTCCTGCATGACGCGGTGGAAACGCTGCGCCATGTGGTTGAGCGCACGGTCGGTGTAGACCACCGAGTACTCGAGCAGGCCGTCGGGGTCGGGGTGGGGCAGCAGTCCGGGCATGTCAGCCTCCGAGGGTGAACAGCAGGGCGGTCCAGCTTAGCAGCCGGGGCCCGGGCCTGCTTGAGGGTTGCACCTGGGGGTGCCGGCGCCCCAAGGGCCTGCGCTATCGTGCCCCGCATGAGCCCGCCTGTGCCCTCACCACCCGCCCCGCGCACCGCCGGCCTGAGCGCGCTGCGCGTGGCGCTGCCGGTGTGGGGCACGCTGCTGCTGATCGCGGCGGCCCTGGTGGGTGCGGCCTGGGTGCTGCTGGAGCCCACGCCCGACAAACACCTCGTCATCGCCACCGGGCCCGAACGCGGCGCCTACGACGACTTCGCGCGGCGCTACCAGCCGCTGCTGGCGCAACACGGCGTCAGCGTGCGACTGCGCGCCACCGCCGGCTCGGCCGAGAACCTGCGGCTGCTGCGCGAGCCGGGCTCGGGCGTGCACGCGGCCTTCCTGCAAGGCGGTGCGCTGGCCACGCCGGCCGGGGCTGCGTTTGCGCCGGCCTTGGCGGGCACAGGCGCGGCTGTGCAGTCGCTGGGCAGCGTGGCGGTGGAGCCGCTGTGGATCTTCGTGCGAGAAGACAGCGCGGCGCGCCTGAACGGCGGCCGCCTGCCGCAAGGCCTGGCCGCGTTGGCCGGCTGGCGCATCGACACCGGCCCGCCCGGCGGAGGCACCGAGCAGCTCTTCCGGCAGCTCGCGGCGGAAAGCGGCCTGGCACTGCCGGCCGTAGCTCCGACAAGCGCAGGCGCCCCTGCCCCCGGCGGCACGCCGGCCGATCTGGATGGTGTGCTGGCCCTGGTGAGCGGCCGCATCGACGCGCTGGCCCTCGTCTCGGCCGCCGAGGCCCCGCTGGTGCAGTACCTGTTGGGCACGTCCGGCGTGCGCCCGGTGGGCCTGCCGCTGGCCGAGGCCTACGCCCGGCGCCTGGCCTTCCTGCGCCCGCAGACGCTGCCGCGCGGCACCATCGACCCGGCCACCTTGCAGCCGACCTCAGACCTGCCGCTGGTGGCCACCACCGCCACGTTGGCCGTGCGGGCCGATCTGCACCCGGCGCTGGTGCAGCTGCTGCTGCAGGCCGCGCAGAAGGTGCACGGCGAAGCGGGCTGGTTCCAGCGCGCTGGTGACTTTCCGCAGCCCAGCGCCGACGAACTGCCGCTGGCCCCGGCCGCCGCACGCCACTACCGCAGCGGCCCGCCCTGGCTGCAGCAGTACCTGCCTTTCTGGCTGGCCAACTTCATCGACCGCATGTGGATCGTGCTGCTGCCGCTGCTGGCGGCGCTGGTGCCGCTGTCGCGCATCCTGCCGCCGCTGGTGACGATGCGGCTGCGTTCGCGTGTTTACCGCTGGTACGGCCACCTGCGCGCCATCGAAAGCGAGCTGGAAGCACCGGGCGCCGACCTCGCCGCGCTGCGCCAGCGCCTGGAGCAGCTCGACCTGCAGACCGAGAACATCGGCCTGCCGCTGTCTTTCACCAACGAGCTCTACGACCTGCGCGGCCACATCCACCTGGTGCGCAAGCGGCTGCAGGCGCGGGCCGGGGGCCCGGCAGCGGCCGCATCCGCAGCGGCGGTGGAAAACGCCCCCGCCACCTAGAATTCCGCCCCTTCACACCCCGCGCCTGAACGCCCGCCTACGCTGGAGCACCGCCTCATGGACACCCGCACCTCCCCCGTCCGCCTGCGCATCACGCAGCTGCGCGAAGAACTGGCCCGGCAAGGCGTGCATGCGCTGCTGGTGCCCAGTGCCGACCCCCACCTCAGCGAGTACCTGCCCGAGCGCTGGCAAGGCCGTGAATGGCTCAGCGGTTTCACCGGCAGCATGGCCACGCTGGTGGTGACGGTGCAGCGCGCCGCGCTGTTTGCTGACAGCCGCTACTGGGTGCAGGCCGAGGCCGAACTCGCCGGCACCGGCATCGAGCTGGTGAAGATCGCCACCGGCGCCAGCGCCGACCACATCCACTGGCTGGCGCGCGAAACCCCGCGCGGCGCCGTGGTGGCCGCCGACGGCCAGGTGCTGGGCCTGGCCGCCGCACAGGCGCTGAAGGCCGCGCTCGACGCCGCTGGCGTGCAGCTGCGCACCGACCTCGACCCGCTGGACGCCATCTGGCCCGAGCGCCCCGCCCTGCCGGCGCAGCCCGTCTACGAACACGCCGCACCGCAGGCGCCGCTGCCACGCGCGCAGAAGCTGGCCCAGGTGCGCCAGGCCCTGGCAGCGCACGGCGCCACGCACCACTTCATCAGCACCGTCGACGACATCGCCTGGCTCACCAACCTGCGTGGCAGCGACGTCACCTACAACCCGGTGTTCCTGGGCCATGTGCTGCTCGACCTGAACGGCGCCACGCTGTTCGTCGGCGCGGGCAAGGTCAGCACCGAACTCGCTGCCAAGCTGGCGGCCGACGGCCTGCGTGTGGCGCCCTATGCCGAGGCCGGCACGGCGTTGGCCGCACTGGGTGCCGATGCCAAGCTGCTCATCGACCCCAAACGTGTGACGCTGGGTTTCCGCCAGCGCGTGAGCTGCCCCGTCATCGAGGCCATCAACCCGAGCACGCTGCTGAAAAGCCGCAAGGGCGCGCAAGAAGCCGAGTTCGTGCGCGAAGCCATGGCCGAAGACGGCGCGGCGATGTGCGAGTTCTACGCCTGGTTCGAGGCCGCGATGGCCCGCGGCGAGCGCATCACCGAACTCACCATCGACGAAAAGCTCAGCGCCGAACGCGCGAAGCGTGCTGGTTTCGTGGGCCTGAGCTTCAGCACCATCGCCGGCTTCAACGCCAATGGTGCGATGCCGCACTACCGTGCCACCGAAGAATCGCACGCCGTCATTCAAGGCGACGGCCTGCTGCTCATCGACAGCGGCGGCCAGTACCTCGGCGGCACCACCGACATCACGCGCGTGTGGCCCATCGGCACCGTCAGCGCGGCGATGAAGCGCGACTACACCCTGGTGCTCAAGGGCACCATGAACCTGAGCCGCACGCGTTTCCCGCGGGGCACGCTCAGCCCCATGCTCGACGCGCTGGCGCGCGCCCCGCTGTGGGAACAGGGCATCGATTTCGGCCACGGCACCGGCCACGGCGTGGGCTATTTCCTCAACGTGCACGAAGGCCCGCAGAGCATCAGCAAGGCCATCGCCAACGCCGACATGGCGATGCAGCCCGGCATGATCACCAGCATCGAGCCCGGCGTGTACCGCCCCGGCCAGTGGGGCGTTCGCATCGAGAACCTGGTGCTCAACGTGCCGGCCACCACGCCCGAAGGCAGCACCTTCGACGAGTTCCTCGAGTTCGAGACGCTCACGCTGTGCCCCATCGACACGCGCTGCATCGACAAGGGTTTGATGCGCGCCGATGAGGTGGCCTGGCTCAACAGCTACCACGCCACCGTGCGCGAGCGGTTGGCGCCGCGTGTGCAGGGCGCGGCCCTGGCCTGGCTGAACGAGCGCACCGCGCCGCTCTGATTGGTCACGGCCCGCCGCCCCAGCCCGGCTGTGCTGCCGGCGCTCGGCATCGACCTCGGCGGCACCAAGGTCGAGGCGGCGCTGCTCGACGAAACCGGCGCGCTGCTGTGGAAACAGCGCCAGCCCACCCCGGCCGGTGACTACGCCGCCACCGTGCAGGCCATCGCCCAACTCACCGCCGCGGCGCGCGCGGTGGCCGATGGCCCGGTGAGCGTGGGCCTGGGCACACCCGGCACCGCGGGTGAGGCGGGCCTGATGAAAAACTGCAATTCCACCTGCCTGAACGGCCGGCCGCTGCAGGCCGATGTGGAAGCGGCGCTCGGCCAGCCCGTGGCGCTGATGAACGACGCCAACTGCCTGGCTTTGTCAGAAGCCACCGACGGCGCAGGCGCCGGGGCCGGCGTGGTGTTCGCGGCCATTCTCGGCACGGGCACCGGGGCCGGCATCGCGGTGCACGGGCGTGTGCTGCAGGGCCCCAACGGCCTGGCCGGCGAGTGGGGCCACAACCCGCTGCCGTGGAGCGAAGCCGGGCAAGACCCGCAGTGGGCCTGCTACTGCGGCCGCAGCGGCTGCATCGAGACCCTGCTCTCGGGCCCGGGCCTGGCACGCGACCACGCGCTGCGCCATGGCGGCACGCTGGATGCCGCCACGATCGCGCAGCAGGCGCGTGAGGGCGACGAGGCCTGCAGCGAGACCCTGGCTCGCCACAGCCGCCGCCTGGCGCGTGCGCTGGCCGGCGTGATCAACCTGCTCGACCCCGAAGTCATCGTGCTCGGCGGCGGCCTTTCGCTGATGCCGCAGCTCTACACCGAGGTGCCGGCGCTGTGGCAACAGTGGGTGTTCGCAGCCGGCAGCACCAGCCGCGTGCGCACGCGGCTGTTGCCGGCGCAGCACGGCGATGCCTCGGGCGTGCGCGGGGCGGCCTGGGTGGGGCGCGCCGCGCACGCCACCCCGGCACGCAACCGCCGGCGGCGCTGAACCGGGCCCGCGCCGCGCAGCGGGCTCAGCCGCGCGTGTGCTTGGCGATCAGCGCCTTGGCGCTGTCGAGCAGGGCCTTGCCCTTGAAGCCGCGTTTGTCCATGTCGGCCACCCAGGCGTCGTCGATGGCGGCGCTGAGCTGGATGAACTCTTGCGTCTCGGCGGCCGTGAAGGTGTGGATGGCGTTCTTGCGGTCGGTGGCGCTCTTGCGGCCGATGGGGTCGTTGCTTTCCTGGGTGCGGCCCAGGAAGGCGCTGGTGGCCATGCCGCTGTTGTTGTCGATGACCTTCTTCAGGTCGGGCGCCAGGCCTTCGTAGCGCGCCTTGTTCATCGCCATCACGAAGGTGGTGGTGTAGAGCGCGGGGCTGCCGGCCGGGAACTCGCTGTGGAACTTGCTGAGCTCGTGCACCTTCACCGAAGGCACCACCTCCCAGGGGATGACGCAGGCTTCGATGGTGCCCTTGCTCAAGGCGTCAGGGATGCCCGGCAGCGGCATGCCCACGGGGATGGCGCCCAGCGAGCGCAGCATGTTCGTCACCTGGCGCGTGGGGCCACGCACCTTCATGCCCTTCAGGTCGGCGGCCTTGGTGATGGGCTTGCTGGCGCTGTGGAAGACACCCGGGCCGTGCACCTGCAGTGCGATGACGTGGGTGTCCTTGAACTCGTCGGGGCACTGCGTCTGGAAGTACTCCCAGTAGGCCTTGGAGGTGGCTTCGGCGTTGCTCATCATGAAGGGCAGCTCGAAGACCTCCACACGCGGGAAACGGCCCGCGGTGTTGCCCGGCAGCGTCCACACGATGTCGACCACACCGTCCTTGGCCTGGTCGTACAGCTGCACCGGCGTACCGCCCAGCTGCATGGCCGGGTAGGCCTCGAACTTGATGCGGCCGCCCGATTCCTTCTCGACCTTCTCCATCCAGGGCTTGTGCATGCTGAGCCACACATTGCTCATCGGCTGCATGAAGGTGTGGAACTTCAGCGTCACGCTCTGCTGGGCCAGGCCGACCAGGTGCGGCACGCCCAGGGCGGCGGCAGCGGCGCCTTGCACGAAGGAACGGCGTTTCATGGGGAGTTGTCTCCGTCAGGTGGAAGCACAGGGGCTGTGAAGGTAACGGCGCCGCCCAGGGCCAGACTTCAAGACTTACCCTGATGCCTGAGCGCAGCCCAGGCGGCGGGCCTGGCCAGGGCTGCGTGAGAGCTGGGCGAGAATGCCACCCCACACTTTGCGGGCCATCACCGCTTCCACCTTGTTCCGATCGCTGCGCAGCCAGTACCTCTTGCTCGGCCTTGTCACCCTGGCGACGATGCTGGGCCTGCTGCTGTGGAACGCACAGGCGCTGATGCAGCAGACGCTGCAGGAGCGTTTCGAGATCGAGCGCCAGTCGGTGGCGCCGCTGCTGGTGGCCGCGCTGGGGCCGCTGCTGGCCACCCGCGACTACGCCACCATCGCCGAGCTGCTGCGCGAAAACGAACGCAGCCGCAACCTGGCCTACATCGCGCTGCGCGACAACCGCGGCCGCGAGGTGGCCAGCGCCGGCACGCTGCCGCCGCAGGCCGCAGCGCTGAGCATCGCGCCGGTCACGCTGGCGGGCCAGATGCTGGGCGAGGTGCGCTTCGCCATCCGCACCGACACGCTGGACGCCGCGCGCGAGCGCCTGCGCCGCAACAGCGCGCTTATCGCCGTGGCCGTGCTGGTGGCCGGGGCGCTGCTGCTCACGCTGGGCGTGGCTTGGCTGGGCCGCGGGCTGGATACGCTGGCCCGCGCCAGCCGCCGTGTGGCCGAAGGCGACTACGGCACCCGCCTGGCCGGCAGCCGCGTGGTGGAGTTCGACGAGCTGGCGCGGGCCTTCAACCGCATGGCCGGCGCCATCCAGGGCCAGCTGGGCGAGCTGCAGGCGCAGCAACAGGCCCTGCGCGAGGCCAACGACACGCTCGAGCAGCGTGTGCAGGCCCGCACCGCCGAGCTGCAGCGCGCCAAGGAAGAAGCCGAAGCGGCCAGCCAGGCCAAGAGCGAGTTCCTCTCGCGCATGAGCCACGAGTTGCGCACGCCGCTCAACGCCATCCTCGGCTTCTCGCAACTGCTGGCGCTGGAACACACCCGGCTGAACGACGCCGACCGCCAGAAGGTGGTGCAGATCGAGACCGCCGGCTGGCACCTGCTGGCGCTGATCAACGACGTGCTCGACCTCGCGCGCATCGAGGCCGGTTCGATGAGCACCTCGTCCGAGCCGGTGGAGCTGCACACCCTGGTGCACGAGGCGCTGCAGTGGGTGCAGACCCAGGCCGCGGCTCGCCGCATCACGCTGCTGGCCCCGGCGCCCGAGCCGGGGGGCGCCTGGGTCCTGGCCGACCGCAAGCGCCTCAAGCAGGTGCTGGCCAACCTGCTGAGCAATGCCGTCAAGTACAACCGCGATGGCGGAGAGGTGCGGGTGGTGATCGCCCCGGCCGCCGCCGGCCAGCGTTGCGTGGCCGTGCACGACACCGGCCGCGGATTCACGCCCGCGCAACGCGCGCAGCTCTACCAGCCCTTCACGCGTTTCGTGGCCGAAGGTGAAACCGCCGAGGGCACCGGCATCGGCCTCGTCATCACGCGGCGGCTGGTCGAGTTGATGCAGGGGCAGCTGGCGCTGGACAGCACGCCGGGCGCTGGTTCGGTGTTCAGCGTCACCCTGCCGCTGGCCAGCGCGCCGCAGCCGGTGCTGCCCGCGCCGCCCGTGGTGCCGCCCGCACCGGCGCCTGGGCTCGCGCCGCGGCGGCTGCTGTACGTGGAAGACAACCCGTCGAACGTGGCCCTGATGCAAGAGCTGCTGCAGCTGCGCCCGGCGTGGACGCTGGAAGTGGCCGAGGACGGCCTGCAAGGCCTGCACCGCCTGCTGAGGGGCGGCTTTGATGCGGCCCTGGTCGACATCGACCTGCCGGGCATCGACGGCGTGGAGCTGTGCCGCCGACTGAAGGCCGAAGGCGGGCCGCCGCTGCCGCTGCTGGCCCTCAGTGCCAACGCCATGCCGGCGGAGGTGCGGCGCGCGATGCAGGCCGGCTTCGAGCGTTACATCACCAAGCCCGTGGAGGTGGCGGGCTTGCTGGCGGTGCTGGACCAGCTCCTGGCACCCCCAGTCATCCCTCCCTCAACGCCACAGGCCCCCGCCGCGTGAAAGCCACCGCATGAAAGCCACCCCCCGCGCGCTGCAGCGCCGGCGCTTCAACAGCCTGCTCGGTGGGCTGGCCCTCGGCGGCCTGGGCCTCCATGAAGGGGGGCAGGCCAGCGTGCAGGGGGCGCCGACGCCGCATGCGCTGCCCATCGTGCTGTCGCCCTTTCTCTCGCCAGCTTCGCTGCTCAACGTCTACCGCCCGCTGCGCCTGCACCTGACACAACAGCTGCAGCGCCCGGTGGAGCTCTTGAGCGCGCGCGATTTCCGCACGCTGGCCGAAGAAACCCGCCGCGGCGAACACCCCGTGGTGCAGCTGCCTGCGCACCTGGCGCGGCTGTCCACACTGGACTGGCGCTGCGAGCTGCTGGCCGCACCCACCGCGCCCGTGTCGGTGCTGGTGGTCGTCAAAGGCGCCGGCCCCGTGCGCCAGGTGGCGGCGCTGCGCGGGCGCAGCGTGGGCATGCTCGACACCTTGTCGCTCACCGCCACCGTGGGCCGGCGCTGGCTGGAGACCCAGGGTCTGGGCGGTCAGGTGCAGGTGCTGCCGATGGCCTCGGTGAACAGCGCGATGTACGCGCTCGAGCGTGACGAGGTGGCCGCCGTGGTGCTGGCAGATACGCAACGGGCCACCTTGCCGGCCGCCACGCCCCGCGGTGAGCGGGTGCTTGCGAGCATCGGCGACATCCCCGCGCCGCTGCTGCTGGCCGGCCCGGCGCTGCCGCGCGCCGAGCGCGAGGCGCTGCGCGCGGCGCTGCTGAGCTTCGAGCCCGACCCCGCGCGGCCGCTCACCGCGGCCAACTCGCGCCAGGGCCCGCTGAGCGAGGCCCGGCTGCAGGCCCTGGACGCCTACGCCGCCCTCGCCCGGCAGGCGCTGGACGCGCCGCGGTGAAGCCGGCATGCCCAACCGCCCCCGCCCCGCTGCGGGCCCCTGGCGCATGGCGCTGACGCTGCTGCTCCTGCTGGCGCTGGTGGGCGGCGGCTGGCTCTGGACACCCGACCTGCCGCGCGCCGAGCTGGAGGCGCGCTACGCCGGCCCGTCCAGCGAGTTCGTCGAGCTGCAGGGCCTGCGCCTGCACCTGCGTGACAGCGCTCCCCAGGCCGGCCCCGAACGCCCGGTGGTGCTGATGCTGCACGGCTTCGGCGGCAGCCTGCACACCTGGGAAGACTGGGCGGCCGGCCTGGCGGCCACGCACCGCGTCATCCGCATCGACCTGCCCGGCGCCGGCCTCACCGGTGCCGACCCCAGCGGCGACTACAGCGACGAACGCGGCATCCAACTGCTGGCCGCGCTGCTCACGCAACGCGGCGTGGCGCGCGCCACGGTGCTGGGGCATTCGATGGGCGGGCGCCTGGCCTGGCGTTTTGCAGCCGCCGAGCCCGCGCGCGTGGAGCGCCTGGTGCTGGTGGCGCCCGATGGCTTCGCCAGCCCCGGTTTTGAATACGGCAAGGCGCCCGAGGTGGGCCTGGTCGCCAAGGCCATGCAGTTCGCGCTGCCCAAGGCCGTGTTGCGCTGGAGCCTGGCGCCGGCCTACGCGGCGCCCGACGCGGTGATGAACGACGAACTCGTCACGCGGTACCACGCGCTGATGCTGGCGCCCGGTGTGCGGCCGGCCATCATCGCGCGCATGCAGCAGCTGAACCTGCTGCCCCCGCCGCCGCTGCTGCGCACCATCCAAGCGCCCACGCTGCTGCTCTGGGGCGAGGCCGACCGCATGATCCCCGTGGCCAACGCACAAGACTACCTGCGCGATCTGCCGCAGGCCCGCCTGGTGGTGCTGCCCGGCGTGGGCCACGTGCCGCAGGAAGAAAACCCTGCGGTCGGATTGGCCGCGGTGCAGGCCTTCCTGGCCGAGCCGCGCTGAAGCCCAGCGCGCCGCAGGCTCTGCACCGCGGGCCTCAGGCCTCGCCCGTCCAGGCGCGGGGCTCGTCGGCAGCGCCCTCGGCCGCACGCAGCCCACGCGCTGCGCTGGGCACCGCACCGGCGCGCGCCATCCACAGCGCCAGGTCGCCCGTCAGCAGGTGCAGGCGGTCGGCCAGCTGCAGCGCGATGTTGTGCAGCAGCTTGGCGGCCAACTGCGGCTGCTCGGCCTGCCACTGCAGCAGCGCAGCGGCTGGCAGCCGCAACGCGATGACCTCGGTCTCGGCGACGGCGTCCACCGTGCGCTGGCCCTGGCCGAGCACCGCGATCTCGCCCAGGCTCACACCCGGCGCCAGCGAGGCCAGCCGGCGCGTGCCGCCGGGCACGTGCAGGCCGATGTCGCCGGCCAGGCTGAGGTAGATGGCGTCGCCGGCCTCGCCGCGCCGGAACAGCCACTCGCCCTGCCGGAAACGCACCTCGGTGGTGGCGGCCTGCAGGCAGGCAAGCTCTTCGGCATCGAGGCCGCGCGCCAGCGCCGTGGCCTGCAACTGCAGCGCGCTGGCACCGGCCGGCACCGTGCCCAGTTGCGCCAGCAGCTCGTCTTCGGCGCGCTCCAGCGCGCGGTCGGCCTGCTCTTCGAAGTGCAGTGACGCACGTGTCCGGGCATCGGCCACGGCCTGCAAGGCCTGGCGGCGCGGGTCGGTGGCGTCCCACTCGGCCAGGATGAGGCGCTTGCCGGCGGCCGCCCAGTCCTGCGTGCATTCGTAGAGGATGCGGGCGCCGGTGACATCGACCTCGTGCACGCTGCGCAGGTCGAGCACCACACGTTCGGTGTCGAGGCTCAGCCCGTGCAGCCGCGTGCGCAGTGCGTCGGCCGTGCCGAAAAACAGCGGCCCTTCCAGCTCCAGCAGGGCGATGCGCGCGCCGTGCGCCCGCAGGGCCTGCGTGTGCGCCGCCGGTCGCACCTTCAAAGAATGCCGCTCGTTGCCGCGCCACACGCCGCGCACCACGTCGCGCAGGTTGGCGCGCACGAACAGCAGCACCGCCAGCGCCGCGCCGATCAGCAGCGCCGGCCCCACGCCCAGCAGCAGCGCCGCCAATGCCACCGCCAGGGCCACCAGCCAGTGCCCCCACAGCAGCGCCCGCGGCGCCGTCGGGCCCGGCCCAGGCGCAGCAACCCCGCGGCGGCGCAAGGCTTGGCGGCCGAGCCGCCAGGGGGTGCTGAGCAGGGCCGGCGACACCATGGCCAAGCCCTGGCCGAAGAGCACACCGCCTAAAGCGCTCAGCGGCAGGAAGGCCAACACCCAGGGCGCGGCCAGCGCCGCGCCCAGCATCAGCACGGCGTAGGCCAGCACCAGCAGGCGGCCCGACGCGGCGCGGGGTGCCGCTGGTGCTGCATCGCCCAAGAGGCTGAGCGAACGTGGCACTGAGGGCGATGAAGGCTGGGCGCCCACCACCGAACCCGCCAGCTGCCCCAGGCCCTGGGCCACGAGCTCGCGGTCGGCATCGCGCCAGACACGGCGCTGGCCATCAACGAGCGAAGTGGCCAGCAGGGTGTCCAGGCTGGCCAGCGCCGAGACCGTGAGCGCGTAGCCGAGCAGCAGTTCGCCCGTGGCCAGCCACGGCAGCGGGCCCGCAGGCAGCGCCAGCCCGCCTTGCCAGAACTGCGCTGCGCCCCAACTCAGGCGCGGCGCCCCGGCCAGGGCGCCCAGGGCGGCGGCGGGCTGCCACCAGTGCAGCAGCCCGTGCAGTGCGACGCCGGCCAGCAGGCCCGCCAGCAGGGCAGGCACAGGCCAGCGGCGCCAGGCCGCCAGCCCGGTGACGCCGGCGGCCAGCGCGCCCACGGCCAGGGTCCACGGCTGCCAGTGGGGCAACGCAGGCGCCGCGCCACCGCCGGGGCCAGCCAGGCCCACGCCGGTCATCAGCGGCCAGGCGCTCAGCGCCAGCAGCAGGCCGATGCCGCTGGTCAGGCCCAGACGCACCGGGTAGGGCATGTACTTGACCAGGCTGCCCAGCCGCAGCAGACCGTAGCCCACCTGCAGCAAGCCGGCCAGCGCCACGCCGGCCGCCACCAGGGCCAGGATGAGCGCGGTGTCGGTCGCGGCCTGCCCGCTCTGCCACAGCGGCAGCAGTGACTGGATCAGTGCCGCCGTCAACAGCGCCAGCGCGGCGCGCGGGCCACCGACGAGGTGACCGCCGCCCAGCGCCGAGGCCACGGCGTTGGCTGCCACGGCGGCCAGCAGCGCCAGCGACATGGCCAGCGGCCCGAAAGCCACGCCCAGCGGCGCAAAGGCCATCAGGCCGTAGGCCGCGTTTTCCGGCGCGTGGGTCAGCACAGCCGCCAGCAGGCGCGCGGCCGGGGGGCGGGGACCACGCAGCGGGGCTACAGGGGCGGGGGCAGGCAAGGTGAGGGCCGAGGGCAGGGTCTGGCAGCAAGACCCCGAAGCGGGATCGCAAAACTTTTCATCGTGCACCGCGACCGTGACAGTCCGGTGACAACCGCCATCGCCCCAAGCTGGTGCAGACCCGGCACCGTCGCCGCCTGCAGTGCACACACAGCGCCCCTGCCCTGCCCCGACCGGGGGCGCCCGCGCGCACGAAGCTTGCATGCCGAGCGGGCATGAGCCCCCCGCGCCCCGAGGCCACGACCTTCCCCATCCAGGCCTACCTGCAGAAGCTGCACCGCACGCTGAGCGCCGATTTCTCCGGCCAGGCCGCCAGCTACATCCCCGAACTGGCCAAGGCCGACCCGGCCTGGTTCGGCATCGTCATCGCCACGGTGGACGGCCAGGTCTACGAGGTGGGCGACAGCCGCCAGCCCTTCACGATGCAGAGCGTGAGCAAGGCGCTGGTCTACGGCGTGGCGCTGGAAGACGCCGGCGCCGAGCGCGTGCGCCGCACGGTGGGCGTGGAGCCCTCGGGCGAAGCCTTCAACAGCATCAGCCTGGAGCCCGGCACCGGCCGGCCGCTGAACCCGATGATCAACGCCGGCGCCATCGCAGCCACCTCGCTGGTGGGCGGGGCGGGGCCGCAGGAACGGCTGGCGCGCATCGTCTCGGCGCTTTCGCGCTACGCCGGCCGGCCGCTGGCCATCGACGAGGCGGTGTTCGAAAGCGAGCGCGACACCGGCCACCGCAACCGCGCCATCGGCCACCTGCTGCGCAGCTTCGGCATCCTCGACACCGACCCCGAAGCCACGCTGGAGCTCTACTTCCGCCAGTGTTCGCTGCTGGTGGACGCGCACGCGCTGGCGATGATGGCCGCCACGCTGGCCAACGGCGGCGTGAACCCGGGCACCGGTGAACGCGCGGTGCAGGCCGAGCTGGTGGGGCCCATCCTCAGCGTGATGACAACCTGCGGCGTCTACGACTTCACCGGCGAGTGGGTCTACCGCGTCGGCCTGCCGGCCAAGAGCGGTGTGGGCGGCGGCATCATGGCCGTGCTGCCGGGGCAGCTGGGCATCGGCGTGTTCTCGCCGCTGCTCGACGAACGCGGCAACAGCGTGCGCGGCGTGAAGGTCTGCGAGGCGCTCTCGCGCGATCTCGGTTTGCACTTCCTGCGCCCGCCGCGGCTGGTGGCCAGCACCGTGCGCACGCGTTACACGCTGGCGCAGATGCGCTCCAAACGCCAGCGCACGGCCGAAGAACGGCAGCGCCTGGCCGAACACGGCCACACCGCGCAAGTGCTGGAGCTGCAGGGCGACCTGCGCTTCTCGACGCTGGAGCCCGTGCTGCGCGAGGTGGAGCAGGCCGGCGACACGCTGGCGCTGGTGATGCTCGATTTCCGCCGCGTCACCGGCATCGACCCGGCGGCCGCACGACTGCTGGCGGCGCTGGTGAACACCTGCGCCGAGCGCGGCCAGGCGGTGGTGCTCAGCCGCGTGAAGCGCGGTGACCTGCAGGAGGACTTCCAGGCCGAGGTGCACCCGCGCCACCAGACGGCGGTGCTCTTCCAGCCGCAGCTCGACCTGGGGCTGGAGTGGTGCGAGCGCCGGCTGCTCGAACGCCACACGCCGGCGCGGTCGCGCGCAGCACCCCTGTCGGTTTCGGCCCACCCGCTGTGCGCCGGCGCCGACGCGCGCGATCTCGCCTGGCTGGAGGCCCACGCGCCACGCCAGGTGTGGGAGCCCGGTGCCTGGGTGCTGCGCCGCGGCGACCCCGCCGACAGCCTCTACCTGCTGCTGCGCGGCGAGGTCAGCGTGCTCATCGGCCTGCCCAAGGGCGGCAGCCAGCGCCTGGCCACGCTGTGCGCCGGCGCCACCTTCGGCGAAGCGGCCCTGCTCGACGCTGCCGTGCGCGGCGCCGACGTGCGCGCCGACGTGGAGGTGGAGTGCGCCGTGCTCTCGGTGGCCGCGCTGCGCCAGGCCGAGCTGGAGCACCCGGCGCTGGCCTTGCGCATCTTCAAGGGACTGCTGCGCAGCGCAGCCGCTGCCACCACCCGCCTCACTGGCGAAGTGGAGGTGCTGGAAGGCTGAACCGGGCCCCGCCGGGTGCTGCAAAGGCCGGGACAGGCGCTGCGCGCAAAACGCCCCTCCGCCCGACGGTCCATGCGGCGCGCGCGGTGCGCCTCTAGACTCGCAGGTTTGGCCGTGTGTGCCTGGGCTGTTGCCCCGCCTGCGCGCCGCACCGCCCTGACGCTTTGCCCTGGAGCCCAATGCCTGAAGTCCGTGCCCTGCTGATCACCGATGTCGTCGGCAGCACCGAGCTGACCGAACGCATCGGTGACGAGGCCGTGGCCCGGCTCTGGGAAGCCCACGACCGGTGCGCACGCGACCTGCTGCCGCAGCACGGCGGCCGCGAGATCGACAAGACCGACGGCATGCTGCTGATGTTCGAGCAGGCCGCCGACGCCGTGGCCTACGCCGCGGCCTACCACCAGGCGCTGCAGCGGCTGCGCCCGCCGCTGCACGCGCGCGCCGGCCTGCACGTGGGCCCGGTGGTGCTGCGCGAGAACCTGCCCGAAGACGTGGCCCGCGGCGCCAAGCCGCTGGAGGTGGACGGCCTGGCCAAGCCGATCGCCGCGCGTGTGGTCTCGGTGGCCGGCGGTGGGCAGACGCTGCTGACGCCCGAAGCGATGGCGGCCCTGGGCCATGCACGCACGGCCTGGCACACCGCCTCGCACGGCCACTGGCTGCTCAAGGGCGTGAGCGAGCCGGTGGAGCTCTTCGAGATCGGCCACGAGGGCCAGCCCATGCCCTGCCCGCCCGATGCCGAGAAGGCCTGGCGCGTGGTGCAGGTGCAGGGCCAGTGGCGCCCGGTGCGCGAGATCGCCAACAACCTGCCGCTGCAGGCCACTTCTTTCATCGGCCGCGAACGTGAACGCGCCGAGTTGCGCGCGCTGATGGCGAAATCGCGCCTGGTCACGCTGCTGGGCATGGGCGGGCTGGGCAAGACGCGTCTGTCGTTGCAGGTGGCCGGCGAACTGATGGCGCAGTTTCCGGACGGCGTGTGGTTCGTGGATCTGGCCCCCCTCCGCGACCCTGCGCTGGTGGTGGGCGAATTGGCGCAGGTGCTGGGCGTGCGCGAAGAGCCCGGCCGGGCGCTGCTGCAGACCGTCTGCGCCCACCTGCGCAGCCAGCGCGCGCTGATCGTGGTGGACAACTGCGAGCAGGTGGTGGCCGCCTGCGCCACGATGGTGGCCGCGGTGATGAAGGCCGCGCCCGAGGTGCGCCTGCTCACCAGCAGCCGCGAGGCGCTGCACGTGCCGGGCGAGCAGGCCTACCCCATCCTGCCGCTGCCGGTGCCGCAGCGCGGCGACAGCGTCGAGCAGCTCGCCAGCCTCACCGCGGTGCGGCTCTTCGTCGAACGTGCGCAGCAGCACAAGCCGGCCTTCACGCTGAGCGAGCGCGAGGCCCCGGCCGTGGCCGAGCTGGTGGCGCGGCTGGAGGGCATACCGCTGGCGCTGGAGCTGGCCGCCGCGCGCGTGCGTTCGCTCAGCGTGGCCGACATCAACCTGCGCCTGAACGACCGCTACCGCCTGCTGACGGGCGGCAGCCGCGTGCTGCAGGAACGCCAGCAAACGCTGCGCGCGCTGGTGGACTGGAGCTACGACATCCTCGACGAACGCGAGCAGCGCCTGCTGCAGCGCCTGTCGGTCTTCCGCGGCGGCTTTGACCTGGAAGCCGCCGAGCCCGTTTGCGGCACCGAGCCCATCGACAGCCTGGACGTGCTGGACCTGCTGGGCTCGCTGGTGGAGAAGTCGCTCGTGATGACCGACGAGCGCAGCGAACCGCCGCGCTACCGCATGCTGGAGACCATCGCCGACTACGCGCGTGAAAAGCTCGATCAGGCCGGACAGGGCAGCGAGACAGCGCAGCGCCATTGCGAACACTACTTCGCGCTGGCCAAGCAGGTGAACAAGGGCCTGCAAGGCCCCGAGCAGGCGCAGTGGGTGGCCCGCATGGAGACCGAACTCGACAACACGCGGGCCGCGCTGTCCACGGCGCTGGCCGGCGGGGCCGACGCCTTCATCGCGGTGAAGATCGCCGTGGCGATGCAGGGCTTCTGGACGCTGCGTGGCTACCTCTCCGAAGGCCGCACCGCGGTGAACGCAGCGCTGGCGCTGCCGGCGGTGCAGGCTTCGCCGATGGCGCAGGCCCACGCGCTTTACGTGGGCGCGGCCCTGGCCGCCAGCCAGAGCGACTACGCCGAGGCCGAACGCATGCTCGAAACCTGCCTGGCGCTGCGCCGCGAGCTGGGTGCCGAGGCCGACATCGCCGCCACGCTCTCGACGCTGGCGCTGGCGCGCTTCGGCCGCGGCGACGCCCGCGGCGCGCTGGCCGGCGAGCAAGAGGCGCTGGCCTTGTTCAAACGGCAGGGCCACGCCGTGGGCGAGGCGGTGGCGCTGCTGCACCTGGGCCAGTTCCACACACGATTGCGCAACGCCGAAGCCGCGCGCCAGCACTTGCAGGAAGGGCTGGCGCTGGCGCGCCGCATCCGGCATCAGGAGGTGGAGGCCGAGTGCGAACTGGTGCTGGGCCAGCTGGCGCTGCAGCAGGGCCAGGCGCTGGAGGCCGCGCAGCGTTTCGCACGTTCACAGGCCGTGTGCGAGGGCTCGGGCGACCGCCAGGGGGAGGCCTCGGCACAGTGGTGGCAGGGCCGGCTAGCGCTGCGGGCCGGCGCGCTGGCGGAAGCCCAGCCGGCGCTGGCGCTGGCGCTGCAAGCCTTCATCGCCGCCGGCCGGCGCCTGGAAGCGCTGCTTTGCCTGCACGACCTGGCGCAGTGGCACGCGCGCAGCGGGGCCCGACAGGTGGCCGTGCGCCTGATGGCTGCGGCCGAAAGCGCCCTGGCGCTGATCGGCGCCGCGCTGCCCGACAACGAGACGGCGCAATGGCCCGCAGAACGCGAGGCGCTGCTCGCGCAGTTTGGCGACGACAGCGCCTTCGCGGCGATGTGGGACAACGCGCAAGACCTCGGGCTGGAAGCCGCGGCCCGGCTGGCGCTGACCTTGCCGTCAGCGCTTGGCGAAACGCCAGCCTGAGGGGTTCAGGCGGCCTGCAGGGCGGGCACCTGCCCGGTGCGGCGGCGCGCTGAACCGCCGGCAGCGGCCCCTGCGGCCGCCAGGGCCAGCAGAGCGAGCAGCAGAGAGCCCGGCTCGGGCACGGCATTGAAGACAGCCTGCCCCTTTTCCAGCCGCGTGGTGGCCAGCACCGCGGCCTGCGCCGAGTCGTCGTTGACCGCGTAGCCGGTTTCGGTCGGGCGCTCAGGCGCCGTGATGAAACCGCCGCTGCTGCCGAAGGCGCGGTACTTCAGCGCCGGTGCATCGCCCGGCAGCGACAGCCGGAACTCGAAGTTGTCGGTGGCGTCAATCGTGCCCTGCACCGGGTTCGAATCGGTCAGCGACAGCAGGTAGCTGATGCTCACGCCGGGGTCCAGGTTGAGCAGCAACGGCGAGAAGGACGAGGGGTTGAAACGCAGCACGTCCTTGATGACGAAGGTGTTCAGGTCGTAGATGCCGACTTCGGCGCTCAGGATGGAGAAGCGCGAGGAAGAGTCGAAGGGGTTCTCGTTGCAGCCGAAGCTGCGCCCGAAGAGGTTGACGATGAAGGGCAGCGATTGCGCGCCCTGCCGGCAGTCGTCGGAGATCTTCAGGTTGATCGTCGCTGTCCAGCCCAGGCCCGGAAAGCTGCCCTGGGGCAAGGCCGGGTCCCAGTTGCCGGTGACGATGGCAGCAGAAGCCAAGGGCGCCAGCGCGAAGGCGCTCAGGCCCAACAGGCCGGTACGAGCGGCAGAACGGAGGGTCGGCAGCATGGGGTTTTCCTGAAAAGGTGTCGTCGGCGTAACGACATGCAAATTGTCGGCCATACCCTCGGCGGGCAGGCGCGCTCCCTCTGTGGCGCTTCATGCGTCGGGAGGATCGGCGCGCACACTGTCAAATTCTTCGACACCTCTGCGCACCGCCGCCGGCTAGCCCACGTACCGCACCAGCCACAGGCTGAGCGGCGGAAAAAACAGCAGCAGCAGCGTGCGCACCGTGTCGCTCAGCAGGAAGGGCAGCACGCCCTTGTAGCTTTCGGCGATGGGCACGTCACGCGCCATGCCGTTGACGACGTAGACGTTCAGCCCCACCGGCGGCGCCAGCAGGCCGAAGCCCACCGTCATCAGCACCATGATGCCGAACCACAGCGCCACGCTCTCGCGGGGCATGCCGAAATCCAGGCCCATGACCACCGGAAAGAAGATGGGGATGGTGAGCAGGATCATGCTCAGCTCGTCCATCACCGCGCCCAGCACCACGTAGAACAGCAGGATGGCGCCCACCACGGCCACCGGCGCCAGGCCCCAGCCCTGCACCAGCGCGGCCAGCTGGCCCGGCACCTGCGTTAGCGCCAGCGCGGCGTTCATCAGGTCGGCCCCGAGGAAGATCATGAAGATCATCGCCGAGGTCTCGGCGGTGGCCAGGAAACACTGCTTGAAGCCGGCCCAGGTGATCTCGCGCTTGAGCAGTGCGGCCACGAAGGTGGCCGCCGCACCCACGGCCGCGCCTTCGGTGGGCGTGAACTTGCCGCTGTAGATGCCGCCGAAGACGATGAGGAAGACCAAGGCGATGGGCACGATGCCCGACAACGCCTGCAGCGTGAGCCGGGGCACCTCGTCCTGAGCCATGCCGGTGCCGTCCGCCGTGCGGCCGGCGGGCGCGTGCCCCGGCACCAGGCGCACGTACACCGAGATGGCGATGAGGTAGCCCAGCACCGCGATCAGCCCCGGCACCATGGCCGCGGCGAAGAGCTTGGCGATGTTCTGCTCGGTGAGGATGGCGTAGATGACGAGCGGCACCGAAGGCGGGATCAGGATGCCCAGCGTGCCGCCAGCGGCCAGCGCACCCGTGCTCAGGCGCCCGCTGTAGCCATGCCGGCGCATCTCGGGCAGCGCCACCTGCGTGATGGTGGCCGCGGTGGCCACGCTGCTGCCGCAGATGGCGCCGAAAGCGCCGCAGGCCAGCACCGAGGCCATGGCCAGCCCGCCCTTGAAACGCGCCATCACCGCCGCCGCGAACTGGAACAGCGCCCGCGAAAGCCCGCCCTGCGTGGCGAAGTTGCCCATTAGGATGAAGAGCGGGATCACGCTCAGGTCGTAGCTCGCGAAGCGCGCGAAGGCCTGCGTGTTGAGGAAGTTCGCCAGCGGCAGCCAGCCGGCCTGCAGCACGTAGCCGGTGCAGCCGGCGGCGAACATCGCTATCGCGATCGGCGTGCGCAGCGCCATCAGCACCAGCATCACCGCGAAGATCATCAAGGCCAGGGTGATGGGGCTCATGCCACAGCCCCTTCTTCGTCAAAGCCGCGCAGCGCCTGCAGCAGCGCGATCAGTGCCGTCAGCGCCAGCGGCGGCACCATGCCGGCGTAGACGATCCACTCGGGCAGGCCCATCATCATCGTGGTCGACTGCGTGTTCCACGCGTTCAGCCCGCCCAGCGTGGTGCGCCAGGCCAGCAGCGCCATCACCAGCGCCAGCAGCAGAACGCCGCAGCGGTCCAGCAGGGCCTGCGTGGCGGCGCTGGCGCGTGCGGTGAAGAAGTCCACCAGGATGTGGCCGCGCCGCACCTGGCACCAGGGCATGAAGAGCGCGATGGCGGCACCTGCAGCGGCACCGCTGAGTTCGAAGTCGCCCACCAGCGTCCAGCCGGTGGTGTTGCGGCCGATGAGGCTGGCGCAGGTCATCAGCGTGATGACGGTCAGCAGCACACCGGCCAGCACGGCACACAGCCGCGCCAGGGTGGAGAGCAAAGGCATGGGCCGGGGGCTTTCTCAGTACTGCGTGCTGGGCAAACGCGCCTGCAGGCCGTCGAGCGCAGCGTTCAGGCGGATCTGGCACGACAGCCGGCTGCCCGGCTCCAGCGGGGCGGCGGTCATCTCCAGCATGGCCAGCTCGTCGGCGGCGGGCTCAGGCAGCTGCTCGGCCCAGGCCGGCGCCACGATGACGTGGCAGGTGGCGCAGCTCAGGCTGCCGCCGCAATCGGCCGCCATGCCTTCAAGGCCGGCGTCGACGGCGGCGTGCATCAGGCTGCGCCCCACGCGGGCCGTCACGGTGTGCAGGCTGCCGTCTTTGTCTTGCAAGTGGAGTTGGATCTTGGTCATGTCGTTGTCGTGCGGGCGCTGAGGAACTCAGGATCTGGCGAAGTATTCCCTGCGTTCCCACGCCGTCTTGTCCGTAGCAGCCGCATGGCGGGCCAGTTCGTGGCGGCGCACCGCTGTGTAGACCGCGGCCATGGGCGCGCCCAGGCCCTGCGTCAGCACGGGGTCGGCTTCCAGGGCTGCGAGAGCTTCGTCCAGCGTGGCCGGCAATGCAGGGTGCGCGGGGTCGTAGGGCGTTTCGGTGCCGGCCGGGGCCGGCAGCGTGGCGCCCAGGCCATGCAGGCCGGCGAGCACCTGCCCGGCCAGCATCAGGTAGGGGTTGGCCAAGGGCTCGGCCAGGCGGTTTTCGATGCGCGTGGCGGTGTCGGTTTGATCGGAGACGTCGTGACCCACCACGCGCAGCATCGCGCCGCGGTTGTCGCGGCCCCAGACGGCCGCGCGCGGTGCCATCACCCCGCCCTGGTAACGCGCATAGGCCGGGATGCTGGGCGCGCACAGTGCCGTCAGGCCGCGTGCGTGGGCCAGCAGCCCGGCCAGCCAACGCGCGCCGGTGGGCGAGAGCCAGCGTTGGGCATCGTGGGCCGGCCGTTCGGCACGCCCGGCCGCCTGCGCCATGAAGGCGTTGCGGCCCTGTGCATCCACCAGCGACTGGTGCAGGTGCCAGCCGCTGCCCACGCTGCCGGCCAGCGGCGGCTTGCAGGCAAAGCTGGCGTGGTAACCCGCACGGCGCAGCGCCTGGCGCAGGCCGTTGCGGAAGGCCAGGGCCTGGTCGGCGGCGGTGAGCGCATCGGTGGGCGCGAACACGGCCTCGAACTGGCTCGGCCCCATCTCGATTTCCAGCGACAGCAGCGGCAGGCCCAGGCCCAGCGCGGTGCGCTGCACGGTCTGCAGCACGTCTTCGCAGGCGTCGGTGTGCGCTTCGCTCAGCAGTTGCCAGCCGGGGTGGGTGTGGCGCAGCGCCGGCACTTCGGCCGGCCAGGCGCCGGCGGCTGGGCCGTCCGTGGCCAGGCCGTCGTCGGTGATGCGGTGCACGTGGAATTCCAGTTCGAGCCCGCAGCGCAGCGTGAGGCCGGCGCCTTCGAAAGCCGCCAATTCGGCCAGCGCCTGCTGCAGCACACGCCGCGGGTCGGCGGCCACGGGGCGACCGTCGGGCCACCAGGGCTCGGCGCGCAGCCAGCCCACGTGCGGCGCCCAGGGCAGCACGGTGAAGCTCTCGGGCACGGGCAACAGCAGCACGTTGTTGGCGGCGCCGTAGCCGGCCAGCCCGGGCACCGCGGCCAGCGCACCGGCCTCGAACACCGGCAGCGCGGTGCGGTCGCTGCTGTCCTTGAGCAGCAGCGTGCTGACCATGCCGATGCCGCCCTGCAGCGCCGCGGCGAGCGCGGCCTGCCCGGCCGCGTGGGCCACCGGCAGGGTCTTGCAGCGGTGCTGGCCCTGCAGGTCGGCCCAGGCCACGCGCACCTGCTGCAGGCCGGCCTCGCGCACCTGCTGCAGCACGCTGGCGCAGGCCGCCTCGCGCGCCGGGCCGTGCGCGCCACAACGCTCGGCGAGACTCATGCGGTTTGGTCTTCGCGGGCCACCGCGGCCGGTGCCGCCAGCCAGGGTGCGCCGGCGCGCTTGGCCGCCGCGGCGGCCTGCCAATGCGCCGCCCAGCCCTCGGTGGGCGCGATGCAATCGATGGTGTCGGGGCCTTGCAGCGCCACCGCGGCCTCAGCCCCCAGGACCATCGGCGGCGTGCCACCGGCCTCCACCGCATCGATGGCCTTCATCAAGGTGCGGCGGTTGGCCATGATGACCTTGTCACTCGTGCCCAGGTGCTCACGCGTGCGGTCCTGGATCGGCCCCATGCTCTCCACGGCCCACTGGTCGTGCAGGTTGATGTCTTCTTCGCCCATGCCGAGGTAGGTGCGCGTGCGCTGCTCTTCGGGGTTGAAGTTCCACTGGTTGTGGCGGCCGTTCTTCGGCACGTAGTCGGGCAGGCTGATGTGCGCCAGCCGCTGCGCGCGCATGGTGGCCTGGTCCAGCGGGCCGGCGAAGCTGGTGAAGAAGCTGTACCAGTAGGTGTGGGTGTCGTCCACGGGCACGTGCAGCTGCGTGATGGTGAGCGTTTCGCTCAAGGGGATGACGAAGGTGTGCGGGAAGGCGGCGTGTGTCACGCGCACGTGCGTGAGCTCGTCGTTCAGGCGGCGCAGCGCCGTCAGCCGCGTGAGGCCCGGCGCCACTTCGGCGTGCTGGATCTCGGGGCTGCAGAACTCGCGCATCACGCGCGTCATCGGCCAGCGTTCACCGGCCACCTCGCCGGCGCTGGCGGCGCGGAACTGGCGGCCGTAGGCGCGCGCCGGGTCGGCGTCTTCGTCTTCCAGGTAGCGGTGCAGGAAGCTCGGGTGCGCGGGGTCGATGCCCACCTCGAAAGCCTGCAGCCAGTTGGCGTGCCACAGGCCCTTGAAGGCGAAGCGGTGCGTGGCCGGCGCGGTGAATGCGTCGAAGGCCGGCAGCGCGGGCAGCGGCTGGTCTTCGGGCCCGAGGTAGGCGAAGAGCACACCGGCCACCTCGCGCAGCGGGTAGCTGCGCTGGCGCACACGCTGGCACAGCGTGCTGGGCTGGCCGTTCACCGGCGGCTCGGCCGGGGTTTCCAGGCAGCGGCCGCTGGCGTCGAACTTCCAGCCGTGGAAGGGGCAGCGGATGCCGTCACCTTCATGCCGCGCAAACGCGAGGTCGGCGCCGCGGTGCGGGCAGTCGCGGTCGAGCAGGCCCCAGCGGCCGGCTTCGTCTCGGAACAGCACGAGGTCTTGCCCAAGCAGGCGCACGGCTTTGAGCGGGCGTACGGCCATGCGCGGGTCGAGCGCGGGGTCGAACTCGTCGAGCAGCGCCACGGGCTGCCAGTAGCGGCGCATCAGCGCGCCACAAGGCGTGCCGGGGCCGATGCGGGTGAGGCGTTCGTTCAGTGCAGCTTGCATCGTGCGCGGCAGTCTAGGCAGCGCCCCCACGGGCCACAAGCTGCGGCAAACGTGGGGGCGCGGCCGCTTCAGCCTGCGCTGGGGTTGGGGGCGAAGACCACACGGTTGCGGCCCGCGTGTTTGGCCGCATAGAGCGCAGCATCGGCCGCACGCAAGGCCGCGGCCCAGGCCTCGGGCCCCGCAAAGGGCGCCGAGACGCCGATGCTCACCGTGCAGCGCAGCGTGCCCTGTTCCCCCAGGCCTGCGGCTTGCACACAGGCGCGCAGCCTTTCGGCCAGGGCCTGCACGGCCCCGGGCTCACCGGCCTGGCCGACCACGAGAAACTCTTCGCCGCCCCAGCGCGCCACGAGGTCGCCACCGCGCACACCTTCTGCCAGGGTCTTGGCGATGTCGCGAAGCACGCCATCGCCCGTGGCGTGGCCCTGCTGGTCGTTGACCTGCTTGAAGTGGTCGATGTCCACCAGCATGGCCACGAGAGGCGGCGCCGGGCGCTGCGCGTGCAGGCGCAGCAGGCCTTCATCCAGCCCGCGGCGGTTGAGCGCGCCGGTCAGCGCGTCGTGCGTGGCCAACTCGCCCAGCCGCATGTTCAAGCGCAAAAACACCATCCACAGCAGCGTGGGGCAGAGCAGCACCGTCACGGCCACGCTGTAGCCGTAATAGGCCTGGGCCAGCGTGCCTTCGAACACTGCCGCCAGCCCCTGCGTCAGCACCACCAGCCCGCGTGCGGCCGTCACCAGGCCCAAGACCCCCACCAGACCGGCCAGCAGTCGCAGCGGCGTGCGCAGCAGCGGCACCTCGCGGCGCGCCGCCCGCAGTGCCACCAAGCCCAGCAGCGCGTAACCCAGGCCCAGCGCCAGGTTCAGCACCACGTGCCGCCCCACCCCGCCGGCCATCAGCAGGGCGCCCAGCGCCACCACGGCATACACCGCCACCACGGCCAGCAAGCGGCTCCGGCCCATCGTGGCCCTGCCAGTGAACTGACGCAGACCGTTGGCGAAGCTGAGCGTCGCGAAGATCATGCCGACATCCGGCAGCAACCCCACCGCCGCACCCGAGCCCAGCCCCAGTTGCAGGCGCAGCAGGTAGCTGAAGCCGAAAACCAGCGCCCCGGTGCCGAAATCACGCAGCCCCGCCGGGTCGGGCATGCGCCCGGCGATCAGGTGCAGCAGGCCCCCCACGCACAACAGGTTCAAGGCCAGCAGGGCAACGGTGGTGTTCGGGTCCATGGCGGCGCTTTCAGGCCGGGGGCAGGGCCTCGGGCGCCGGTACCGGGGGCCCGGCCAGCGTGGGCGTGGGCACAGCGGCAAGTTGACGGCCCGGCCGCAGGTCCACCACCGCGGTGTGGGCAGCCTTGTCGTGCAGGCCCTGGCGGTTGGGGTCCCACAGCACTTGCAGGAAACCCAGGCCACCCGTGGCCAGGCCGGCGGCGTAACCGCCGTAGCGCTTGAGCGAACGCAGCACCGTCATCGGCTTGCCGGTGAGCTCCACCACACGCAGGCGCAGCAGCTTCTTGCCCACGGTCTGCCCGCCCCACCAGGCCGGCAGCAGCGAGAAGTAGACGATGCCCCAGCCCAGGCCGGCGCCCAGATCGTCGAGAAAACGCGAAAGGTGTTCACGCACGCCGGCGGGGCGCTCGGCCAGCGCGCGCCGGGCCTCGCGGGCCTCTTGCTCGGCGGCAGCCAGGCGCGCCTGCAGGCTGGCCATGCGCTCGGCCTCGCTGGGGGCGCTGGCCGTGGCTGCAGCAGCGCTGGCAGCCGCCGCCATGCCCTCGCCGCTCGATGCCGGGGAGGCCGCAGCGGAGACCGAAGCGGAAGCCGAAGCAGGCAGCACCGCGACATCACCTTCGGCCTCGTCACCGTCGGGTGCAGCGGCAGGCTGCACTGACGCCGCAGCCGGCGCCTGCCAGGCGCGCCACTGGTTGCCGGCCTCTTCCAGCGCCAGCCAGGCAATGAAGGCCGCCGCCACCCAACCCACCCACAGGCGCCGGCTGGCCGGGGCCTGGCGCGGGCGGTTGCGCAACTGCAGCAGCACCAGCGCCAGGCCCACCCAGAGCCAGGCCCCGCTGACGCCCGTGAGCAGACCCACCACCGACAGGTCCACCGCCATCGCCAGCGCGCGGCGCCAGGGCGTGCCCAGCGGCTGGCCGATGAGCTCGGGCGCGAGGTTCAGCGGCTCGGGCGTGATCCAGCGTTGTTTCTCGCGCAGCGTGTCGGGCAGGGGCAGGCGGGGTGTCATGGGGGAACGGGACAGAAAGCGGGAATGGAGGCGGGGATGGGGGCGGCGTGGGCTCGCCGGTTCGCGCCCTGGGCTGCGCAGCGCCGATGCTAGGCGAGCACCCCCAACATTGCGTACAGCCGCCGGGTGACGCGGCGCGCCGCTGCGCCCAGAATGCGAGGGCCACAGGTGCCAAGGACAGCCATGAGCAGCGAAAAACCCCAGGTTCCCGCCAGTGAACTTCGCCCCGGCGATCTGCTGCTGCATGCCAGCACCGGCGAGATCTCCAAGCTCATCCAGTGGGCCAGCGACAGCGACTACAGCCACATCGCCATGGTCTTCGCCCCCGGCCTGATCGCCGAGGCGCGCTCGGCCGGCGTGCTGTTTGCCGAGCGCATCGAGGCGCGTGTGCAGGGCCTCGGCACCGCCTTCCACTTCATCGACGTGATGCGTCCGAAAACGCCCAACCCCCTGCCCGAACCCGTGCTGCAAGCCCTGCAAGAAAGCGCGCAGGCGATGAAGGACGCCGACTTCGCGCTCAACCAGATGTTGCAGCTGGGCCTGATCTGCGCGCTGCGCAACAAGATGCCGGGCGGTTCGCTGGCGCAAGGGCTGGTCGCCCGCATCCTCGACAGGCTGGTGCGCCAAGACCCGAGCAAGCTGGTCTGCAGCGAGTTCATCTACCTGGCTTACGCCCAGGCCCAGACCCAGCCCCCTGGCCTGCTGAAACCCGTGATCACGCGCGCGCCCTTGCCCAACCGGCCCTGGCCCAGCGACTTCAACCTCTGGGGCCTGCTGCAGGAGTACCAGGATGCGAAGGAAGCGCCCACCGACGCCGTGGTGGAAGAGGTGACCGCGCTGGCCGCGATGGCGGCGTTTGAAAAGAGTGCACCGGCCTTCGACAGCCTGGCGCTGCAGGCCCGTGTGCTGAGCGCCCGCGGAGCCACGCTGCTGCACGCGGCGAAAGCCACCGCCGCCAACGTCAACCCCGAGCTGACACTGCCCCAAGACTTCCGCGACAGCCCGAGCTTCGAGTTCATCGGCACGCTGGTGGCGTGAACACCGCGGCAGCGGCGCCGGCCCGGCTGGAACCGGCGCAGCTCCTGCAGGCGCGCTTCATCGCCCAGGAGACGCCGAAAAGCCTGCTGATCGGCATGGCCAGCGCCTGGTTGTTGGCGGCTGGCATGTGGGGCGGGCAGCCCGATGCCGACTACGCGCTGCGCGCCTTCGGCTGGGCCGGCGTCATCAGCCTCCTGCTGCTGCGCGGCTGTGTCATCGCCCGCGGCGTGCAGCGGGCCGCGGCCGCGGCCCTGCCGCAGCAGTTCCAGCGCCTGCGCCGCAACGCGCTGGCCCTGGCCTGCCTGTGGGGCGGTTCGGCGGCCTTGCTGCTGCCGGGCAGCGACCTCGAACACCAGATGCTGCTGGTGGCCGCCATCGCGATGATCACCATGGGCGGCGCCATCGGCCGAGCGGCCCATGAACGCCACATGCCCTGGTTCGTGATGATCACGACCGGCCTGTTTTCTGCCGGCCTGCTGGCGCTGCCGGGGCGCTTCCAGCTTTTCATCGGCCTCGGCTTCCTGCTTTTCGGCGGCGTGGTGGCCTTGTTCACACGGGCGCAGGGCAATGCGCTGCAGCGCGAACGAGAGCTCGCAGTGCAGCTGGAACACGCCCGCGAAGAGGCCGAGGCCGCGCGCCAGCAGGCCGAGCGCGCCAGCGCGGCCAAGACCCGCTTTCTGGCCGCGGCCAGCCACGACCTGCGCCAACCCATGCACGCCATCGGCCTGCTGGTGGGCTTGATGCATGCACGCGCCGCGCCGCACCCCGACATCGCGCAACTCGCGCAGAAGGCCGAGCAGTCGGTGCTGTTGATGGAGGCGCTGTTCGGCAGCCTGCTCGACATCTCCAAGCTCGACGCCGGCGCCGTGCAGCCCGATTGGGGCCCGGTGCGCATGAGCGAACTGCTGGCCCAGCTGGAGCAAGCCTGGGCGCCGCAGGCCGCAGCGCGTGGGCTGCGCCTGCGCATGCGCCCCACCGCACTGGTGGTGCACAGCGATGCAACGCTGCTCGCCCGCATCGCGCACAACCTGGTGGCCAATGCGCTGGGCTGCACGCAGCGCGGTGGCGTGCTCGTGGCCTGCCGGCAGCACCGGGGCGGCCTGGAACTGCAGGTGTGGGACACCGGCCCCGGGGTGCCTGAAGACCAGCAGGCGGCGATCTTCGAAGAGTTCGTCCGCATCGCGCGCCCGGGCGATGGCAACCGCGGGCTGGGTTTGGGCCTGGCCATCGTGCAACGCAGCGCCCAGTTGCTGGGCCAGGGGGTGCGGCTGGCCAGCCGGCCTGGGCGTGGCTCGTGTTTTGCCGTGGGGCTGCAACGCGCCAAGCCGGGCGCCGCAGAGGCGCTGGCCCGCGCCGCGGCGGCCACAAGGGCCAGCGGCCCCGGGCCCGTCAACACCCGCCTGCAGCACGCCTTCGTGGCCCTCGTCGCGCACGACGAAACGGTGCGCGAAACCACCACGGCGCTGCTGCAGGGCCAGGGCTGCCGTGTCGTCAGTGCGCCCGATGCCACGGCGCTGCGGCGCACCCTGGGCGCGCACCTGCGGGCGCCCGACCTGCTGATCGTCGACCTGGCCGGCGGTGCCAGCGCCAGCAGCGCCGCCGACACCCTGCTGCAAGGGCTGCGCAGCGACCATGAAACCGAGTTGCCGGCCCTGCTGCTGAGTGCGGGCGATGTCCCCGCCACCGCAGCAGCCGGCGCAGCCACTGCGCGCACCGTGCTGCGCAAGCCCGTGGCCCCCGAGCGCCTGCTGCGCGAAGCAGCAGCGCTGGTGGCGGCCGCTGCTGCCCTCGCTAACGAACGGCCTCGAACAGCGGCACCAGCGGCGGCAGCTTCGCAGCCTGCACCATCAGATCCTGCAGGCGCCGATGGCCCGTCTTCGCCTTGATCGAAGCCACCTGCGTGCGCACCGTCGACAGCGCCACGCCATGGTGCTGCGCAATGCTGCGCGGTGCAGCGCCGGCCAAAACCTCCACCAGCACCGCGGCCTCGCTGGGCGTCAGGCCGTGTGCGGCGCTGTACTGCTGCGCGGTGAGACGGGGGCACAGGCTGCGCCGCCCGATCATCAGCAGCACCGGCCCCGTGCCGCCGTCTTCGCCCATGCCGGCCGGCACCACGGCCACGCTGACCTGGCGCCCCTGTGCGCGCAGCGTCAACAGGCGCCGGTGCAGCTGGGTCTGGGCAGCGCGCATCGCGGCGTGCAGGGCGCGGCTCTGCGCCTCATCGTGCGCCAGCAGCTGCCCCGCCTGCAGGCGCAGCGGGAAACCGGCCTCGGCGAGTTGCAGCCGGCCGGTGCGGTTGAGCTCCCAGCCGCCTTCAGGGCGGCCCAGGGCGATGCCGTAGTCGATCTGGTCCAGCACACCCATCAGCAGCTGCCAGGGCGGCGACAAGCGGCCAGCGGGGGCGGCCGCAAGGGTGGCCGCGGGCGCCTCGGCACACGCCGCCGCAGGAAGTTCGAGCCAGGTCATGGGGTGCTCCTTGTGCAGGGGCCGTGCACCGGGCGACGGCCTGCTGGCATTGCAGCGCCCGGCCCCGCCGGTGTCGATGGGCCAGATGGTCAGGCCAGATGGCCCATGCCGGCGCACCCGGTCGGCCGATACGATGCCCACCTCGACCCGGGCGCGTGAAGGCACGCAGCCGCACCTGCCAGGGTCCAGCCCTGAGGACGGTCATTCATGAAAGTGCTGCTGGTGGACGACCACCTGCTGTTCCGCGAGGGCGTGGCCCTGCTCATCCAGCCCCTGGCCACACCGCTGGAGGTGCTGGACGCCGGCTCGGCCGAAGAAGCGCTGGCGCGTTTGCAGCAGCACGGCGACATCGACCTCGTGCTGATGGACCTGGGCATGCCCGGCATGGGTGGCCTGGGCGGCATTGCGGGCATCCGCGAACGCCATCCGGCCATCCCGGTGGTGGCCTTGTCCTCGTCGGACGACAAGCCGACGGTGCTGGAGGCCCTGGATGCAGGCGCGATGGGTTTTGTGCCCAAGACCGCCAGCGCTGCGGTGATGCTGGCTGCGCTGCGCCTGATCCTCGCGCGCGGCATCTACCTGCCGCCCTCGGTCTTCCTGGCGGCCGAGCCTGCCGCAGCCAGGGCCAGCGCGGGCGCAACGCTGAGCCCCGGCCAGGCGGTGGCAGCACAGGTCGGCCCGGCCCGCAGCCCGCGGGAGCTCGGCCTGACACCGCGCCAGGCCGATGTGCTCTACCTGCTGCTGCAGGGCCAGCCGGCCAAGCTGATTGCGCGCACGCTGGGGCTGTCGGCCAGCACGGTGAAGGCCCACACCTCGGCGGTGCTGCGGGCGCTGCAGGTCACCACGCGCACGCAGGCCGTGGTGGCCGCCAGCAAGCTGCAGCTGCAGTTCGAGACCCCGCTGCCAGCCGCCGCGGCCGCCGAGTGAGGGGCGTACCGGCGCTACGCCGGTACACGCGCTACATCAGCACGATGTCGTACTGCTCCGGGTTCATCGTCGGCTCGGCGCTCAGCGAGATGGGCTTGCCGATGAACTCGCTCAGGCCCGCGAGGTGCACGCTCTCTTCGTCGAGCAGCATCTCCACCACCGCGGCCGAGGCGATGACGCGGAACTCCTTGGGGCTGAACTGCCGCGCCTCGCGCAGGATCTCGCGCAGGATGTCGTAGCACACGCTGCGCGCCGTCTTCACCTGGCCGCGGCCCTGGCAGGTGGGGCAGGGCTCGCACAGCATGTGGGCCAGGCTTTCGCGCGTGCGCTTGCGTGTCATCTCCACCAGGCCCAGCTGCGTGAAGCCGCTCACCGTGGTGCGCGTGCGGTCGCGCGCCAGCTGCTTGCGCAGCTCGGCCAGCACCGCCTCTTGGTGCTCGGGCCGCGTCATGTCGATGAAGTCGGCAATGATGATGCCGCCCAGGTTGCGCAGCCGCAGCTGCCGCGCGATGGCGCCGGCCGCTTCGAGGTTGGTCTTGAAGATGGTGTCGTCGAAGTTGCGCGCGCCGACGAAACCACCGGTGTTCACGTCGACCGTGGTCAGTGCTTCGGTCTGGTCGACGATGAGGTAACCGCCGCTCTTGAGCTCCACGCGCCGAGCCAGCGCGCGCGCGATCTCTTCTTCGATGCCAAAGAGGTCGAAGATGGGCCGCTCGCCCTTGTAGTGCTCGAGCTTGTGCACGGCACCCGGCATGTAGGTCTCGCCGAAACGCTGCAGCGCCTCGCACTGCAGCTTGCTGTCGATGCGGATGCTGTGCGTGTGTTCGTTGGCCAGGTCGCGCAGCACACGCTCGGCCAGGCTCAGGTCTTGGTGCAGCAGGCTGCCCGGCGGCAGCTTCTGGCTGCGCTCGCGGATCAGCGCCCAGGCGCGGCGCAGGTAGGCGATGTCTTCACCGAGTTCGGCATCGCTGGCCTCTTCGGCGTTGGTGCGCAGGATGAAACCGCCGCCGCTGTCCTTGCCGTCCTGACCGGTGAGCGCCTGCATGCGCGTGCGCAAGCTCTCGCGCAGCTCGTGGCTGCCGATCTTCTGGCTGATGCCGATGTGTTTGTCGTGCGGCAGAAAAACCAGCATGCGCCCGGCGATGCTGACCTGCGTGGACAGGCGCGCGCCCTTGGTGCCGATGGCGTCCTTGATGACCTGCACCGTCAGCGTCTGGCCCTCGAAGACCTGCTTCTCGATGGGCACCAGCGGCGCGTCGTGCCGGCCCTCGTGGCGCGGCGGGCCGCCCAGCAGGTCGGCCACGTGCAGGAAAGCCGCGCGCTCCAGGCCGATGTCGATGAAGGCGCTCTGCATGCCCGGCAGCACGCGCACCACCTTGCCCAGGTAGACGTTGCCAACCTGGCCGCGTTCCAGCGTGCGCTCGATGTGCAGTTCTTGCACGGCGCCGTTTTCCACCACGGCCACGCGCGTTTCCTGCGGGCTCCAGTTGATCAGGATGTCTTGCGTGGCCATGGGGCTCAAAGTTCCAGCCGCACGCGTGCGCGTGCCAGCAGTTGGGTGGTCTCGAACAGCGGCAGGCCCATGATGCCGCTGTGGCTGCCGTCGATGTGCGCTATCCACGCCGCGATGCGGCCCTGGATGGCGTAGGCGCCGGCCTTGCCCATGGGTTCACCGCTGTCGATGTAGCGGCGGATGGTGGTGTCCGAAAGCTCGGCGAAACGCACGCGCGAGATGCAGGTCATGGCATGCACCACGGGGCCGGCCTGCACCGCCACTGCCGTCATCACGCGGTGTGTGCGGCCCGACAGCAGGCGCAGCATCTCGGCGGCCTCGGCCTCGTCGGCGGGTTTGCCCAGGATGCGCCGGCCCACGGCCACGGTGGTGTCGGCGCAGAGGATGGGTGCCAGCGGCAGGCGGCGCCGGCGCAGGCGTTTGCGCGCCGCTTCGAGCTTCAAGCGCGTGACCCGCTGCACGTAGTCCAGGGGCAGCTCGCCCGCGCGCTCGGTTTCCAGGGCCTCGGCGTTTTCCACGGGGTCGGGCAGCAGCGGGCGGTGCTGGACTCCCAGTTGGTCAAGCAGCTGCGCACGGCGCGGGCTCTGCGAGGCGAGGTAGACAAATTCGTGGGGCGTCATGGGCCCCATTCTCCACAGGCCAGCGCCTGGACCCAACCGGACACCGCCGGCCAGGAGATCGATTTCCATATTCCCCAATAGATATATCAATCGAACGGCACTGACGAAGCAAGTTATTAAACTGACGAGCCTGACCTGGAGCCCTGCATGCCTGCCCTGAAAACCGCCCTTCGCCTGACCCTGGCCGCCGCGCTGGCCACCGCCCTCGCGGCGCCGGCCCTGGCCTCGCCCTGCGCAGCGCCGGCCGGTTATGTGAAGACGACCGAAACGGCCCGCGCCCCGCTGCTGCGGCCCTTCGTGCTGGGCGGGCTGGCCGCCGTGGCGCTGCACCAGCGTGACAACGAACGCTGGATCGAGCTGGCCGTGCCGAACGTGGGCACCGCGCAGCGCGCGCTGGCGGGCGCCAACGGCGTGCAGGCCGAGCCGCGTTTGCTGAGCGCTGCCGGCACCGTGCTGCTGGCCTGCAGCAGTGTGGGCGGTACCGATCTGCGCGTGGCGCAGCAAGACAAGGGCGCGCTGGCCACGCCGCTGTGGTGAACCCGGTCAGCCGGCTGCACTGAGGCCCCGCCCCACCGCACCCCGCCTGCGCTGCGCCAGCAGCCCGGCGGGGTTGTTCATTCGCGGTGGTAGGGGTGGCCGGTGGCCAGCGTCCAGGCGCGGTACAGCGCCTCGGCCAGCAGCACACGCGCGAAGGCGTGCGGCAGCGTCAGGTCGCTCAGGCGCAGGGTTTCGTCGGCCGTGGCCTTGAGCTCGGGCGCGAGGCCGTCGGGGCCGCCGATCAGCAGCGCGACGTCACGGCCCTCGGTGCGCCACAGCGGCAGGCGTTCGGCCAGTTGCGCCGTGGTGCGGCGCGTGCCGTGTTCGTCCAGCACCACGCGGCGGCAGCCCTTGGGCAAGGCGGCCTCGAAACGGGTGGCCTCGGCGGCCATGCACTGCGCGGCGGTCTTGCCGCCGCTGCGCGGCTCGGCCTTCAGCGCCTTGAGTTCCAGGCGCATTTCGGGCGGAAAACGCTTGGCGAAATCGGCCCAGGCCTCGTCGGCCCAGGCGGGCTGGCGCTGGCCCACGGCCAGCAAAAGCAGCTTCATGGCCGGCGGCCGCCTTCAGTCCGCGGGAGCGCGGCGCGAGTTCAGGCGCTCTTCTTGCGCGCCGGTGCCTTGCGCGCGGCCGGGGCCGCAGCGCTGCCGGCCGTCTTGGCCGAGGGGCGGCGGGCGCCCACACGCTGGTAGGCCGCGCTCTTGTTCGCGGCCTTCTTGGCCACGGTCTTGGCCGCCGTCTTTTTCGCGGCCGCCTTGGGCTGCGAGGTGACGATGGTCTTCACGGGCGGCTTGCCGGCCGTTTTGGCGGGAGCCTTCGCGGGGGCCTTGCCCGTCGCACCGGCCGCTCGGGAGGGCGCCGCTTTGGCCGCCTTCTTCGCGGGTGCCGCCGCGGCGCCAGCGGCCTTGCGGCCCGGCTTGCGGGCGGGTGCCTCGTCGTCGTCGGGTTCGCTGGCCTTCACCAGGCCGGTTTTCACCGCGCCCATCTTCATCTTCACGGCCTTGCCACCCCAGATTTCTTCGAGGTGGTAGTACTCGCGGATGGCCGGCTGCATGATGTGCGCCACCGCGGCGCCGCAGTCGACGATGATCCACTCGCCGTTGTCTTCGCCCTCGGTGCTCATCACCGGGAAGCCTTGGCCACGCACGCTGTCGCGCACGCTGGCCGCCAGGGCCTTGGTCTGCCGGTTGCTGGTGCCCGAGGCGATGATCACGCGCTCGAACATGGAGCTCAGGTGCTCGGTGTTGAAGACAGCGATGTGCTGGGCCTTCACGTCTTCGAGACCGTCGACGATGGCGCGTTGCAGCTTGCGGATGTCCAGATTCAGCTCCCTGGGGGTGTGGGCTCGCGGGTGGCGAGGGCCTGGTAGAGGCCGTGGGTTTCAATATAGCGCGCCACTTCGGGCGGCACCAGTTGCGAAATATCCTGCCCCGCGGCGATGCGGGCGCGGATGTCGGTGGCGCTGATGTCCAGCATGGGCAGCGGCACGGCGCGGTGCGGGTGGGCCAGCACCTCGGGCGAAGGCGCCAGGTCGGTGCCCGGCCGATTGGCCACGGCCAGCGTCACCAGGCCCAGCAGCACAGGCCAATCGCGCCAGGTGTGCAGGCGGGCGTACTGGTCTTGCCCGATGATGAGCGCCCACTCCACACCCGGCTCGGCGGCGTGCAGCGCGCGCACGGTGTCCAGCGTGTAGCTGGGGCCGGCGCGGTCCATCTCGATGCGGCTGAGCACAAAACGCGGCTCGTCGCCCATGGCCAGGCGCACCATGGCCGCGCGGTGCTCGGCGCTGGCGGCACGGTGGTGCTTCTGCCACGAATGGCCGGTGGGCACCCAGCGCACTTCGTCCAGTTGCAGGCCGTGCAGCGCGGCATGCGCCAGCGCCACGTGCGCCTTGTGCACGGGGTCGAAGGTGCCGCCGAAAAGGCCGACGCGTTTAATCACGCGGCGTCATTCGTTCAACCAGTCGCGCGGGCGCAGGAAGTCGCTGTACAGGCGCGCCTCTTCGCTGCCGGCCTCGGGCTGCCAGTCGTAGCGCCACTTCACGATGGGCGGCATGCTCATCAGGATGCTCTCGGTGCGGCCGCCGCCGTGCAGGCCGAAGTGCGTGCCGCGGTCCCACACGAGGTTGAATTCGACATAGCGCCCACGCCGGTAGGCCTGGAAATCGCGCTGCGTCTCACCGTAGGGCGTCTCGCGGCGGCGCTGCACGATGGGCAGGTAGGCCGGGATGAAAGCATCGCCCACGGCGCGCATCATCGCGAAGCCGTCTTCGAAGCTGCCTTCGTTGAAGTCGTCGAAGAACACGCCGCCCACACCGCGTGGCTCGTTGCGGTGCTTGAGGAAGAAGTATTCGTCGCACCAGGCCTTGAAGCGCGGGTACTTGTCGGCGCCGAAGGGTGCCAGCGCGTCGGCATTCACACGGTGGAAGTGGCGCGCATCGTCCTCGAAGCCGTAGTAGGGCGTGAGGTCCATGCCGCCACCGAACCACGTGACGGGCGGCTTGCCTTCCGGAAAGGCCGCCAGCAGCCGCACGTTCATGTGCACCGTGGGTACATACGGGTTGCGCGGGTGCATCACCAGGCTGACGCCCAGGGCCTCGAAGGGCGCGCCGGCCAGCTCGCTGCGGTGCTGCGTGGCGCTGGGCGGCAGGCTGGCGCCCTTGACGTGGCTGAAGTTGCAGCCCCCGCGCTCCAGCAGGCCGCCCTCTTCCACCAGCTGCGACAGGCCGTCACCTTCCAGCTTGCCACCCGCCGGCCGCTGCCAGCCATCGCGCAGGAAGGTCTTGCCGTCCTCGGCCTGCAGCGTGCTGACGATGTGCTCCTGCAAACCCAGCAGGTAGGTACGAACGGCAACGGTGTCGATCATGGTGCAGCCCAGTAGAAGAAGTCAGATCAAGCCCCCGCCCCGGAACCGGCTCCGCCGGGCCGGCGGCGGACGGCCCCCTCGGGGGGTAGCGAACGCTAGTGAGCTTGGGGGCCCTTGATAGCGCGGTGCCCGATGTCATTGCGCCACTGCGCACCCTCGAACCGGATCTGCCGAACCGCCGCCAGCGCGGCCTGCTGCGCCAGTCGCACCGAATCGCCCAGGGCGGTGACACACAGCACACGGCCGCCGCTGCTCTGGAGCACGCCGCCGTCCAGCGTGGTGCCGGCGTGGAAAACCTGCAGTTCGGGCGTGCCGGCGGGGATGCCGCTGATCACATCGCCCTTGCGCGGCGCGGCCGGGTAGCCGTGTGCGGCCATCACCACCCCCAGGGCGCTGCGGCGGTCCCACTGCAGCTCGGCCTGGTCGAGCGTGCCATCGGTGGCGTGCATCAGCACCTCGAACAGGTCGCTCTTCAGGCGCATCAGGATGACCTGCGCCTCGGGATCGCCCAGGCGGCAGTTGAACTCCACGGTGCGCGGCTGGCCCTGCGCGTCAATCATCAGCCCGGCGTAGAGGAAGCCGGTGTACTGCACACCGTCTTTGGCCATGCCGGCGATGGTGGGGTGCACGATCTCGCGCATCACACGCGCATGCACATCGGGCGTGACCACGGGCGCGGGCGAGTAGGCGCCCATGCCGCCAGTGTTGGGGCCGGTGTCGCCGTCGCCAATGCGCTTATGGTCCTGGCTGGTGGCCAGCGTGAGCACATTTTTGCCGTCGCACAGCACGATGAAGCTGGCTTCTTCGCCCTGCATGAACTCTTCGATGACGACGCGCGCGCCTTCGACGTTGTGCTGCACGCCCAAGGTGTTGGCGACCAGCATGTCGTCGATGGCGGCGTGCGCTTCTTCGAGCGTCATCGCCACCACCACGCCCTTGCCGGCTGCCAGGCCATCGGCCTTGATGACGATGGGTGCGCCGTGTTTGTCGACGTGGGCGTGCGCCTCGGCGGCGCTGGTGAAGGTGGCGTACAGCGCGGTGGGGATGCCGTGGCGCTGCATGAACTCCTTCGCGTAGGCCTTGCTGCTTTCCAGCTGGGCCGCGGCGCGCGTGGGGCCGAAGACGCGCAGGCCGCGGGCGCGAAACACGTCCACCACGCCGGCGGCCAGCGGGGCCTCGGGGCCCACGACCGTGAGCGCGATCTTCTCGGCCAGCGCGAAATCGGCCAGTTCCTGCGGCGTGTGCAAGGGCACGTTGTGCAGCGCGGGGTCGGTGGCGGTGCCACCGTTGCCCGTGGCCACGTAAACGCGTTGCACACGCTCGCTCTGGGCCAGCTTCCAGGCCAGGGCGTGCTCGCGGCCGCCGCCGCCGATGACGAGGACCTTCATGCGCGCACCTTCATGCGACTCATTCGGACAGCACGGCGTTGTGGAAGACGTCCTGCACGTCGTCCAGGTCTTCGATGACGTCGAGCAGCTTCTGCATGCGCGCTGCGTCTTCGCCGGTCACTTCCACGGTGTTTTCGGCGCGCCAGGTCACCTCGGCCACCTCGGGGGTGAGGCCGGCGGCCACGAGCGCGGCCTTCACGGCCTCGAACTCGCTGGGCGGGCACAGCACTTCCACGGCACCGTCGTCGTCGGTGATGACGTCGTCGGCGCCGGCTTCCAGCGCCACTTCCATCACCTTGTCTTCGTTCGTGCCGGGCGCGAACACCAGCTGGCCGCAGTGCTTGAACTGGAAGGCCACGCTGCCTTCGGTGCCCATGTTGCCGCCGTGTTTGCTGAACGCGTGGCGCACCTCGGCCACGGTGCGCACGCGGTTGTCGGTCATGCAGTCGACGATGAGCGCCGCGCCGCCGATGCCATAGCCCTCGTAGCGGATTTCCTCGTAGCTCACGCCTTCGAGGTTGCCGGTGGCCTTGTCGATGTTGCGCTTGACGGTGTCGACGGGCAGGTTCACCGCCTTGGCCTTCTCGATGGCCAGGCGCAGGCGCGGGTTGGCGGTGGCGTCACCCCCGCCCAGGCGGGCCGCGACCATGATCTCGCGGATCACGCGCGTCCAGGCCTTGCCGCGCTTTTCATCCTGCCGGCCCTTGCGATGCTGGATGTTCGCCCACTTGGAATGACCGGCCATGAGATGCAGAGCTCCTGAAAGACAGCCGGCGATTTTAGCCGCCGGGGCCCGACGCGGCAGCAACACACCGGGCGAGGGGCTGGTCAGCCTCGCCGCGCCGCGCTAGCGTGAAGCCCGACACCGCCGACTTGCGAGGGCTGCGACATGGACTTCGACACCTTCCTCGACCGCGCCTGGAACGAGCACGCCACCCAGCCGGCCGCCGTGGCCGCACGCCTGCTGCCCGAGGGCCTGCCCCTGGCGCAGACCGACGAACAGGTGGCGCAGTTCGCCTTTCTGGCCCAGCACGTGCAGGGCCTGCATCTCGGCCGCTGGGCCGAGGCCCTGGCCCTGCAACAGCAGCTGGCGGCCCTGCCCCAGGTGCCAGCGGATGGCAGCACGGCGCAGGCCCTGCAGCGCCACCGCACGGTGTTGCGCCTGGCCGCTGGCGAAACCGACGCCCTGCCCGCCGACACCCCGCCGAACGAACGCGCCCGCTTCGACGCACTGACGGCGTCCATGCTGACCTACGCCGACGCCGCGCGCGCGGGCGCGCTGCTGCAACAGGCCGAAGCCGCCTGCGCCGCCCTGCCCGATGCCGACCCCGCCGTGCGTGCGCTCGCCGTCGGCGCCAACAACACCGCGGGCCACCTTCATGACGAGGCCACGCTCGGCCCCGCGCAGCTGGCGCTGATGCTGCAGGCCGCCCACCTCGCCCGCCGCGCCTGGGCCCGCGCCGGCACCTGGCTGGAGGTGGAGCGGGCCGACTACCGCCTGGCGCTGAGCTGCGCACGCGCCGGCGCCTTCGACGAGGCCCGCGCCCACGCCCAGGCCTGCCTGGCCGCGGTGCAGGCGCAAGAGCCGCCGGCACCGGCGCTGGAGTTTTTCTTCGCCTGGGAAGCGCTGGCCCGGGTGGCCGCAGCGGCCGGCGACGAGGCGGGCCGCGCCAGGGGCGTGAGCGCCGCCGCCGCGGCCTACCAGCAGCTCAGCGCGGCCGACCAGGGCTGGTGCGCCGCCGTGCTGCAGGCGCTGCAAGCCGCGCCAGCCAGTGCGCAGGGGCCAGAGACGGGCCCTTAGACTGCGGGGCGTCACCTTGCGGAGTGCGCCCATGCCCGACCCCATCCTCGTTGCCCAGCACGGCGACGTGCAGTGCCACCTGCTGCCCGCCCTGGCCAACCGCCACGGCCTCATCACCGGCGCCACCGGTACCGGCAAGACCATCACGTTGCAGACGCTGGCCGAAAGCTTCAGCAAGATCGGCGTGCCGGTTTTCATGGCCGACGTGAAGGGCGACCTCACCGGCATCACCCAGCGCGGCACGCTCAGCGCCAAGGTGGCCGGCATCCTGAAAGAACGCGGCCTGCCCGAGCCCGAGCCGTTTCAGTGCCCGGCCACGCTGTGGGACGTGTTCGGCAAAGACGGCCACCCCGTGCGCGCCACCGTCAGCGACATGGGCCCGCTGCTGCTGGCGCGCATGCTGGCGCTCAACGAAACACAGGCCGGCGTGCTGAACCTCGTGTTCAAGATCTGCGACGACAACGGCCTGCTGATCCTGGACATGAAAGACCTGCGTGCCGCTTTGCAGTACGTGGGCGACAACGCCAAGAACTTCACCACCGAGTACGGCAACATCAGCGCCGCCAGCGTGGGCGCCATCCAGCGCGGCTTGCTGCAGATCGAAGAACAGGGCGGCGACAAGTTCTTCGGCGAGCCCATGCTCGACATCTCCGACTTCATGCAGACGGTGGACGGCAAGGGCGTCATCAACGTGCTGGCGGCCGACCAGCTGATGAACTCGCCGCGCCTGTACGCCACCTTCCTGCTGTGGATGCTGAGCGAGCTCTTCGAGCTGCTGCCTGAGGTGGGCGACCTCGAAAAGCCCAAGCTCGTCTTCTTCTTCGACGAGGCTCACCTGCTCTTCAAAGACGCGCCAGCGGCGCTGACCGAACGCATCGAACTCGTGGTGCGGCTGGTGCGCAGCAAGGGCGTGGGTGTGTACTTCGTGACGCAAAACCCGCTGGACGTGCCCGACACCGTGCTCGCGCAGCTGGGCAACCGCGTGCAGCACGCGTTGCGCGCGTTCACGCCGCGCGATCAGAAGGCCGTGAAGAGCGCGGCCGAGACCATGCGCGCCAACCCGGGCATCGGCGACATGGCCACCGCCATCCAAGAGCTGGCCGTGGGCGAGGCCTTGGTGAGTTTTCTCGACGCCAAAGGCCGTCCCAGCGTGACCGAGCGTGTGTTCGTGCTGCCGCCGGGCAGCCAGATCGGGCCCATCACGCCGCAGCAGCGCCAGGCGCTGATCGCCGGCAGCCTGGTGGCCGGCACCTACGAAAAGTCGGTGGACCGCGAATCGGCCTATGAAAAGATCCGCGGCCGCGCCGAGGCGGGGCCCGGCGGTGCGGCGGGCACAAGCGCTGGCCCGGCAGGCGGCGCGCCGCTGCCCAGCGGCCCGGCTGGCAGCGCCCCGGCGGCCGAAGGTGGCGGCCTGATGGGCGGCCTGAAAGACGCGCTTTTCGGCAGCACCGGCCCGCGCGGCGGGCGCCGTCCCGGGCTGGTGGAAGCGGCCGCCGGCTCGGCAGTGCGCAGCATCGGCACCGCGGTGGGCCGCGAAATCATCCGCGGCGTGCTGGGCTCGCTGCTGGGCGGCAGCAAACGCCGCTGAGCTCCTCTGGCCATCTCCGAACAAGCACCATGACCCGTTGGCTCCTCATCATCGCCGCCGTGATCGGCGGCCTCGCCCTGCTGGGCATCGCTGCCGGCCGCCTGGGCCTGCTGACGGGCAGCCCGCCCGCCGACCTGGGCGTGCGCGAAGGCAAGCTCAAGGCGCCGTCCACGCGCCCCAACAGCGTCAGCAGCCAGACGGCGCTGTGGCCCGGCCACCCGCGCGCGGCCTATGCGCAGATCGCGCCACTGGCGCTGCTGGGCGGCAACGGGCCGGCCACGCTGGCCAAGATCCGCCAACTCGTCGAAAGCACGCCCGGCGCGCGCGTGGTGCTGGCCGAAGGCGACTACCTGCGCTGCGAGTTCAGCACGCCGCTGATGCGCTACACCGACGATGTCGAGTTCTGGTTCGACCCCGCGGCCCAGGCGGTGCAACTGCGCTCGGCCTCGCGCCTGGGGTACAGCGACCGCGGCGCCAACCGCGCGCGCATCGAAGCGCTGCGCACGCGGCTGGCCGCGGGCTGAACCACCGCCCGCGTTCAGGCCGCGGGCTCGCGCTGCAGTTCGGCGTAGACGACGTTGCGGTGCGGGTCGTGGAAGGTGACGGTGTGCGCGGCGCCCGCGGCCTCGGCCAGCGCGCGCATGGCGGCTTCGCTGCGCAGCACCAGCGTCCAGTCCATGAACAGCTCCATGTAGCCGCGGCCGGTGCCGCCCGGCACGAAGTTGGCCAGCAGCAGCCGGCCGCCCGGTCGCAGCAGGCCGAGCAGCCGCTGCGTGAGGCGGCGGGCCAGCACATCGGGCAGGTAGTCGTAGAGCCCTGCCGAGTAGACGAGGTCGAAGCTGCCCAGCGTGTCGGCCAGCGGCCCGCTGACCAGCTCACGCACGCCGTGGTTGAGCACGCGCACGCGGTGCGCGGCATGCACACGCGCCACTTCGGCACATGACAGCGCGTCCTGGTCCAGCGCCAAGAATTCGCCATTGAAGTGCGGCGTCTCGGCCAGGCTGCCTTCAAGCTCGCGGCAATGCCCCGAAGCCACGCTCAGCAGCCGGGGTGCGGCGTGGCTGACCACGGCGTCGTCGATCAGGCTCTTGAGCAACTGGCGGCGGTAGCGCACCGACAGGCCCATGCCGGCGCAGGTGGTGGCGTTGAAGACCTCGGCGCCCAGCGCCGTGGTGCCCGCAGGCGGCGTGCCGGTGTAGATGTAATCCATCATCACCGCGTCGCCGGCGTAGCCGCGCGGCTTGCTGGCGGCGCGCTGCGTGAAGGGGTCTTGCTGCACCAGCGCCTGCAGCGGGTGCACACGGCACCAGGCCAGCATCTCTTCGGCACGCCCGGTGGCACGCGCCTCCGACCACAGGGCCGACAGGGGCGGCGTGAGCAGGCGGAAGGCCTCGACGGCGCGGCCGGTGTGGATCAGCGTGCAGGCGCGGTCGAGCAGCGCCATGGTGTTCTCGTGCAGCGAGACCGCGACGGCGCCGCGCTCCGGCAGCGGGGTGGCGTGGCGGCTGGCAAGCAAGGTCATGGGTGGCTCCTGGCGGTGGTGTTGAAGAAGGCCCCAGCGTAGGCAGGGCCCCGCCCGGTTTCGCCCCCATCGCTGGGGGCGGCTTGCGCGCCCCGTCGCCAGGGCTGCGGATGCAGGCGCCCCGGCCGCTGGCCAGACTGCGGCCCACGATGAAACCCACCCGAGCCCTGGCCGCGCTGCGTGCACTTTGCGCGCTGCAACTGCCGCCTGAAGTGCTGGTGCCGGCACTGCTGGAAGCGCTGCACACGCTGGTACCCAGCCAGCGCAACCTCTTCGACTGGACCGACGCCCAGGGCCGCCTCGTGCGTTACTTCATCGAGGGGCCGGTCGACGCCGAGATCGCGCGGCTCTACTTCGCCGAATTCCACAACCGCCGCGAAGCCGAGGCCATGCCCCGCTTCGACACCCTGCGCCACCAGCCGGGCGGTGTGCGCAGCGCGGCAGCGCTGAACCACGCCGGCTTCTACGGCAGCGCGCTGTACAACGAGATCTGGCGCCCGCAAGGCCTGCACACCCGCCTGGAAGGGGTGCTGCGCGGGCGCTGCGGCACCCTGCTCGGTTCGCTGGTGCTTTACCGCGGCCCGGGCGAGCGGCCCTTCGGCCCGCGCGACGAGCAACTGCTGGCCGCCGTGCTGCCGGCCTTCGCGGCAGCCCTGCAGGCCCACGGCGTGGCGCAGGCCGATGACCGGCATGTCTTCAGCCCCGAGGCGCCCGAATCGCTGCTGCTCTCGCTGGACGGCGCGATCTGCCACGCCAGCCCCGGCGCCGAACGCTTGCTGCTGCTGGCCGATGGCGGCCTCACGCCCGACCGTCTGGCCCACCCGCTGCAGCCGGCCCGGGTGCCACTGCTGGCCTGGCTGCTGGCACGGCTGCGCGAACGCGCGGCTGCGGGCGCGGCCCAGGTGCTGGCGCCGCCGCCTTCGCTGGTGCATGAAAACGGCGCCGGCCAGTTCGTGGCCAGCGGCACGCTGCTGCGCGCCCGCCGCACGGATGAGCCCCCGCTGGCGCAAGTGACGCTGCGTCGGCTGGAATCGCACCGCGTGGCGCTGGAACGCTGCCTGCGCAGCCTGCCGCTGACACCCGGGCAGTTGGCGGTCTGCCGCGGCCTCTTCCACGGCCACACGCACGGGCAGATCGGCCGCCAGCTGGGCGTGACCACCGCCACCGTCATCGACCACGTGCGCAAGATCCACGACGCGCTCGATCTGCGCTCCAGCGACGAACTGCGCAGCCTGCTCAGCCGGCGCATGGCGCTGGCCTGAGCGCACCGGCGGCGCCAGCCGGCCGCCGATTCGCGACAGCCGGCGCCGCTTCGTCGCGGCATGGCCCGGCAGCGGCCCTGGTGCCGCCGACAATGCCGCCATGCCTGCCAACGCCGCCACCCCGTCTGCGCCTGCCACCGCGGTGCAAGCCGCTCTGCACCGCCTGCGCCAGGAAGCCCCGCGCACGCTGCTCGTGCTGGTGGCGCTGTCGGTGGGCATCGCGCTGTTCCTCACGGTGCTGGACGGCCGCGGCTTCTGGCCCAAGCTCGTCTACTCGGCCTGCATCGGGGTCTGCTGCACCGTCATCGTCGACGGCACCCGGGTGGCCTGGTGCTGGCTGATCGACCGCGTGCGCACCGCGCGCGGCCAGCCGCTGGACGAGCCGCATGCCGCCAGCGGCTGGCGCGGCGTGGTGCCCGGCGGCGTGCTGGCGGTGCTGCTGGGGCCCTCCAGCGGCATGTGGCTGGCCGACCAGTTCACCGGCATGCGCTCGCCCAGCCTGCTGAACTTCGGGCCTGCCGCACGCATCACGCTGGTGATCACGCTGCTGGCGACCATCGTCACCGTGGTGATCATCAGCACCCTGGAGCGACTGGCCAGCGCCCGCGCGCAGGCCGAAGCCGCCCAGCGCCAGGCCGCGGAAAACCAGCTGCGCCTGCTGCAAAGCCAGCTCGAGCCGCACATGCTCTTCAACACCCTGGCCAACCTGCGCGTGCTCATCGGCCTGGACCCGCAACGCGCGCAGGCCATGCTCGACCGGCTGATCGCTTTTCTGCGCGCCACGCTCGCCGCTTCGCGCCAGGCCGAACACGCGCTGGCCGAAGAGTTCCGCCACACCGACGACTACCTCGCGCTGATGGCCGTGCGCATGGGCCCGCGCCTGCAGGTGAACCTGCAACTGCCACCCGATCTGGCGGCGCTGCCGCTGCCGCCTCTGCTGCTGCAGCCCTTGGTGGAAAACGCCATCAAACACGGGCTGGAGCCCAAGGTGGAAGGCGGCCGGCTCGATGTCAGCGCACGCCGCGAGCTGACACAGGCGGGCGCGCAGCTGGTGCTGCAGGTGCGCGACACCGGCGTCGGCCTCGGCGGCCCGCAGGGCACGGCGCCGCCGGGCTCGGGCTTCGGCCTGGAGCAGGTGCGCACGCGGCTGCGCACCCTGTACGGCGACGCTGCCAGTCTCACCCTCAGCCCCGCCGTCGATGCCGAAGGCGGCGCGCTGGTGACGCTGCTGCTGCCCCTTTCCAATCCTGACCGCCCCGGAACCCCTGCCCGATGAACACGCCCCCCGCCCGCGCGCTGATCGCCGAAGACGAACCGCTGCTCGCCGCCGGCCTGCGCGCCGACCTGGCCGCGCTGTGGCCCACGCTGGACGTGGTGGCCATGGTCGGCGACGGCCTGCGCGCCGCCGAACAGACGCTGGCGCTGCAGCCCGACGTGTGCTTCTTCGACATCCGCATGCCCGGCAGCACCGGGCTGGAAGCGGCCCAGGCCCTGGCCGAAGACTGGCCCGAGCCGGCGGCCGACGGCAGCGGCGCGCCCTTCCCCTTGCTGGTGTTCGTGACGGCCTACGACGACTACGCCGTGCAGGCCTTCGAAGCGCAGGCGGTGGACTACCTCGTCAAGCCGGTGGACCGCCAGCGCCTGGCGGCCTGTGTCGGGCGTTTGCAGGCCCGCCTGGCGCAGCGCGGTGCGCCCGCTGCATCGGCAGCCGCGGCCGTGCCGGCCGATGCCTTGCAGGCCGCCGTGGCGCAGCTGCGGGCGCTGCTGGCCCCCGGCGCGGCGGCCGCCGGCGGCGCGCCGCCGCGGCTGGAGGTCATCCAGGCCCAGGTGGGCAACCTCGTGCACCTGGTGCCGGTGGCCGAGGTGCTGTACTTCGAAGCCGCCGACAAGTACGTGCGTGTGGTCACCGCCCAGCGTGAACACCTGGTGCGCGCCTCGCTGAAGGAGCTGCTGCCGCAGCTGGACCCGGCCGTGTTCTGGCAGGTGCACCGCGGCACCGTGGTGCAGGCGCGTGCGGTGGTGACCGCGCGGCGCGAAGAATCGGGCAAGGTCACGCTCACGCTGCGCGGCAGGCCCGAAACGCTGACGGTCAGCCGGCTCTACGCCCACCTCTTCAAGGGCATGTGAAGGCGCGGCGCTGGCCGGTTTTCCTCAAGCCATGCCGCGCGGCCGTGCGCCCGTCGCGGCAACGCACACGCGGTGGCCGGCCTGCCGACAATGGGCCGCATGAACACCGCCCGCCTGCCCGCCACCGCCCCTGCAGCGAGCCCCTGGCCCGAGCGCCTGGCGCGCTGGCACCTGCCGCCGCCGCAGCTCTTGCGCCTGTACCTGTGGATCTGGGCGCCCATCGCGCTGGTGCACATGGTCGCCGTCGAGACGGACGGCCGGCTCGTGCAGACCTTCGATCTGCTCTCGGGCGTGATCTCGGTGCTGCGCAACCTGGGGCCGCAGTTCTGCCTGCTGCTGCTGCTGTGGCCGCTGACGGGCTGGATGGAACGCCGCCGCCTGGGCGCCTTCAGCCAGCTCGCCATCCACCTGCTGATGGCGCTGAGCTTCGCGGTGATCTGCTACGCGAGCCTGTGGCTGCTGATGGTGCTGCAATACGGCTTCGCTTCGGCCGAGAAGGCCCGCGGCAACTGGTTCATCTGGATGATCCAGTGGGGGGCGATGATGTACGCGGTGGCGGCCGGCGGTTTCATGGCCTGGCGTGCTGTCGAGCGTGCGCGGCGCGAGACAGCGGCGGCCGAAGAAGCGCGCAGCCTGCTGGCGCGCAGCGAGCTGGCCGCGCTGCGCAACAAGCTCAACCCGCACTTCCTCTTCAACACCCTGCACAGCCTGCTGGCGCTGGTGCGCAAAGACGCGCAGCGGGCCGAGAGCGCGCTCTTCACTTTCTCGGAAATGCTGCGCTACCTGCTGGACACCGAGCGCAGCGGCGACGACCAGGTGCAGCTGCGCGACGAACTCGCCTTCACCGAGCAGTACCTCGAACTCGAAGCCCTGCGCCTGGGCGACCGGCTGCAGGTGCAATGGCAGGTGGACGAAGAAGCGCTCTCGCACAGCCTGCCGGCGCTGAGCCTGCAGCCCCTGGTGGAAAACAGCATCAAGCACGCCTTCAACCCGCGCAGCGAGCCGGGCGTGCTGCGTGTGCACATCGAATCGCTGCCGCAGCGCTTGCGCATCACCGTGGCCGACGACGGCCCCGGCGCCACGCTGCCTGCGGGCGCCGCCTTCCCGCCCGGCACCGGGCTGGGGCTGCCCACGGTGGCGCGCCGGCTGGCGCTGCGCTGGGGAACGGCGGCGCGTTTCACCGTGCGCACGGCCCCGGGTGCAGGTTTTGAAGTGCAGATGGAGCTGCCGCGATGAGCACCGTGCCCGAGACCCCGGCCCGCCCCATCACCGCGGTGATCTGCGAAGACGAACCGCTGGCCCGCGAGACGCTGCGCGACTTCATCGGCCGCCAGAGCGGCCTCGTGCTGGTGGGCGAGGCCAGCAACGGCCGCGAGGCGCTGCGCCTGGTGCAGGCGCTGCAGCCGGGCCTGGTGTTCATGGACATCCAGATGCCCGAGATGACGGGCCTGGAGGTGGTGCGCGCGCTGGGCGCAGCCGTGCCGCCACTGATCTTCACCACCGCCTACGACCAGCACGCCGTCACCGCCTTCGAGCTGCACGCGCTCGACTACCTGCTCAAGCCCTTCACCGAAGCGCGTTTTGCCGCGGCGGTGCAGCGTGCGCTGGCGCTGCAGGCCCCGGCCGAGGAGCGGCAGGCGGCGGCGCTGGGCGCCTTGCAGGCCGGGGCCGGGGGCGGGGCTGACAGCGGGGCCGGCGCGCCCCTGTCACGCATCCTGGTGCGCGACAGGGGCCGCATCTTCCCGCTGGCGGTGAGCGAGATCGAACACCTGCGCAGCGATTCGAAGTACACGCAGATCACCGCCCAGGGCCAGAGCTACCTGGTGCGCATGGCGCTCACCGAGCTGGAAGCGCGGCTGGACCCGCAGCGCTTCTTGCGCGTGCACCGCAACGCCATCGTCAACCTCGACTTCGTCGTCTCGATGAAAGCCGACGAACAGAGCCAGCTGCAGATCTTCATGAGCGACGGCAGCGAGCTCACGGCCAACCGCGAGGCCAGCAAGCGCCTGCGCGACCAGGCGATCTGAGGCCCGCGGCCTGCACGAGGCCGCGGGCCTGGGGCGTTCAGCCCGCTTCGCTGCCCGGCCCGGCCAGCAGCGACACCGAGCCTTCGCTGCCCGCGCCGAGCAAGCCGGTGGCGCTGTAGATGCCGAGCTTGGCGCGCGTGTCCTGGATGTCGAGGTTGCGCATGGTCAGCTGGCCGATGCGGTCGGCCGGCGTGAAGGCGCCTTCCACCTTTTCCATGCTCAGGCGCTCGGGCGCATAGGTGAGGTTGGGGCTCTCGGTGTTGAGGATGCTGTAGTCGTTGCCGCGGCGCAGCTCCAGCGTCACCTCGCCGGTGATGGCGCGCGCCACCCAGCGCTGGGCCGTCTCGCGCAGCATCAGGCACTGCGGGTCGAACCAGCGGCCCTGGTACAGCAGCTTGCCCAGCACACGCCCGTTGGCGCGGTACTGACCGATGGTGTCTTCGTTGTGGATGCCGGTGACCAGGCGTTCGTAGGCGATGTGCAGCAGCGCCATGCCCGGGGCTTCGTAGATGCCGCGGCTCTTGGCTTCGATGATGCGGTTCTCGATCTGGTCGCACATGCCCAGGCCGTGGCGGCCGCCGATGGCGTTGGCCTCGGCGAACAGCTCCACGGCGTTGGCAAACGTACGGCCGTTCAGCGCCACGGGCACGCCTTCTTCGAAGCGCACGCTCACGGTCTCGCGCTTGACTTCCACGTCATCACGCCAGAAGGCCACGCCCATGATGGGCTTGACGATGTGCATGCCACTGTTCAGGAACTCGAGGTCTTTGGCCTCGTGCGTGGCGCCGAGCATGTTGCTGTCGGTGCTGTAGGCCTTCTCCACGCTCATCTTGTAGTCGAAGCCGTGGGCGATGAGGTATTCGCTCATCTCCTTGCGGCCGCCGAGCTCGTCGATGAAGGTCTGGTCGAGCCAGGGCTTGTAGACCTTGAGCGCCGGGTTGGCCAGGAGGCCGTAGCGGTAGAAGCGCTCGATGTCGTTGCCCTTGTAGGTGCTGCCGTCTCCCCAGATGTTGACGCCGTCGTCACGCATGGCCACCACCAGCGCGGTGCCGGTGACGGCACGGCCCAGCGGCGTGGTGTTGAAGTAGGTGGCGCCACCGGTGCTGATGTGGAAGGCGCTGCACTGGATGGCGGCGATGCCCTCGGCCACCAGCTGCGCGCGGCAGTCGATCAGCCGGGCGATGTCGGCGCCGTAGGCCTTGGCCTTGCGCGGGATCTCGTCGTAGTCGCTCTCGTCGGGCTGGCCGAGGTGGGCGGTGTAGGCGCAGGGGATGGCGCCCTTGGCGCGCATCCAGTGCACGGCGGCCGAAGTGTCAAGGCCGCCCGAGAAGGCGATGCCGACGCGTTGGCCGGCGGGCAGGTTCTGAAGGATGTGGGTCACGGCGGGGATCTCCTGAGCCCGTGATTGTCGCAAGACCGGCGCCGGGGGCTGGCCGGCCCATACTCGGGCTGCGCCTGCGCCGCAGCCGACACCACCCACCCGGCCCGCCGGGCCCGCATGCCCGGCTACCGCACCCAGCAGGCCCGAATCGCCATCACCGGCGCTGCCGACCTGCACATCCGCAGCCTGCTCGACCGCCAGCAGTTCAGCGACCCCGAGGGCGCCGCCGAGGCGCTGGGCGTCTCTTCGGCCGCCTGGCCCTTGTTCGGGCTGGTGTGGCCCTCGGCGCTGCACCTGGCCGCGCGCCTGGCCCTGCACCCGCTGCAGCCGGGGCAGCGCGTGCTGGAAATCGGCTGCGGCCTGGCGCTGGCCAGCCTGGTGGCCCACCGCCGCGGCATGGACGTGACCGCCAGCGACAAACACCCGCTGGCCGCGGCTTTTCTCGCCCACAACCTGCGCCTGAACAGGCTGCCGCCCATGGCCTACCGCCACGGCGAATGGGCGCTGCCCGCGCGCGCCGGCCCGCTGGATGGCGCACGCTGGACCGGCGCCGTGCACGGCCGCTACGGCCTGCTGGTGGCCAGCGACGTGCTCTACGAACGCGAGGCAGGGGTGCTGCTGGCCGGCTTCATCGGCCGCCATGCGCTGCCCCAGGCCGAGGTGTGGGTGGTGGACCCCGACCGCGGCAACCGCGGGCCGCTGCAGCGCGGGCTGGCAGCCCAGGGTTTTGTCGCGGCGGCCGAAGAGAAGCTGGGCGCACCCGGCAGCGGCTACAAGGGCCGGCTGCTGCGCTTCATCCGCGGCTGAAGCGCGCGGGCGGCTTCAAGCCGGGTCGATTTCGGCGCGCAGCTGCACGGTGTCACCACCCGCCGCTGCGGGCGCGCCGAGACGGGCCGATGGCACACCGCGTGCCAGCAGGTAGGCACGCACCGCCGCGGCACGCTGCACCGCCAGCGCCGGGTTGGCGGCCGCGTCTGGGCCCCGGTCGGCCGGCGCGGCCAGCAAGGGCAACACGGCCCGCGTGCGGCGCAGGCTCTGCGCCAGCTTGTCGAGCACCGCGGCCAGTGCCGGCTTCACCGCAGCGCGGCGCGGGTCGAAGCTGAAAGCCAGGGGCACCTGCACCGTCAAGGGGCCGCTGCCCCGCTGCTCGATGACCACCGGCGTGCCTTCGAACCAGCTGCGCAGCCAGTCGCGCTCCACGCTGAGCACCGGGGTGGAGGCTGCCGCTGACCCCGCCGCGTTGGTGGCGGCGGCGCCGGCGCCGGCCGGTGCGCCCGGCGCCGCGGGCGCCGGCGGGCTGCCGGGGCTTGCGGCCGCAGCACCCGCAGGCGGCGGGGTCGGCGGGCCG
>LJHW01000029.1 GCA_001295865.1 beta proteobacterium AAP65 | reverse complement strand
CCACCCGCCCCCCGCCGCCCGGCCCAGGCTCGGGCGTCCCAGCAAGCGCCCCTGCTCTTGACCGCGGCCATGCAGGCCCACGAGGCCGGCCGCCTCGATGAAGCACGCCGCGCCTACCAGGCACTGCTGACCCACGCGCCCGAGCACCCCGATGCGCTGCACCTGCTGGGTTTGCTCGAAGCCCAGAACGGACAGCTGCAGGCCGGCCTGGCGCTGCTGCGCCGCGCAGTGGCGGTGGCACCCAACGCGGCCCTCTTCCACAACAACCTCGGCAATGCGCTGGTGCTGGCCGAAGAGCGCGAAGAGGCCGAACGCAGTTACCGCCGCGCGCTCGCGCTCGAACCGCAGCGGCCCGATGTGCTGAACAACCTGGCCCTGGTGCTGGGGCACCGCAACGAACTGGCCGAAGCCGAAGCCCTGCTGCTGCAGGCGCGCGCGCTGGCGCCGGGTTTCACGCCTGCCGCCCAGAACCTGGCGTCGCTGTGCCTGCGGCAGGACCGCATCGCCGAGGCCCTGCAGCACTGCACCGAAGCGCTGGTGGTGGCACCACGCCAGCGCGCCTTGCGCAACCTGCTGGCGCGCGCCTACCTGCAGCTGGGCCAGGTTGTGCAGGCGCGCGAGGTCTACCAGCGCTGGGCCGAAGAAGAACCCGAAGACCCCGTGCCGCGCCACCACCTCGCGGCGCTGGATGGCCAGGCGCTGGAACGGGCGGACGACCGCTACGTGAAGGTGACCTTCGACCGTTTCGCCGACAGCTTCGACCAGACCCTGGACCGCCTGGGCTACCGCGCCCCGGCGCTGGTGGGCCGGGCCGTCGCCGAACGGCTGCCCGGCCCGCCGGGGCGCTGGCGCGTGCTGGACGCCGGCTGCGGCACCGGCCTGTGCGGCCCGGTGCTGCGGCCACACGCGCGCGAGCTGGTGGGGGTGGACCTCTCACCCCGCATGCTGGCGCGCGCGCAGCAGCGCAGCGATTACGACGGGCTGCACGAAGGCGAGCTGGTGGCTTTCCTGCAGGCCTGGCCGGCGCACTTCGACCTCATCGCTTCGGCCGACACCCTGTGTTATTTCGGCAGCCTGCAGGCGTTTGCGCAGGCGGCGCACGCGTCGCTGGCGGGGCGCGGCTGGGTGGTGTTCACCGCCGAGGGCCACGAAGACACCGAAGGCGCGCCTGAATACCGCCTGCACCCGCACGGCCGGTATTCGCACCGCCGCAGCTATCTCGAGCAGGTGCTGCTTTCGGCCGGGTTCGACGCGGTGGACACCGAAGCCGTGGTGCTGCGCCACGAGCTGCAGCTGCCGGTGCAGGGCTGGCTGGTCTGCGCACGCCTGGGCACGCTGGCCTGAGACCGGCCCCATGTTCGCGCTGCTCAACGCCCTCCGGGCCATGCCCCGGCCCACCGAGGCGCAGCGTGTTTTCCACGGCCGTGGCGGACTGCACCCCGGGCACGAGGCCTGGGCCTTCGACGCCTACCCGCCGGTTTTCGTTTTCACCAGCTTCGAACCCGTGGCCGAAGAGGCCCTGGCGGTGCTGCACGGCGTGCTGGCCGAACGCTGGGCGCAGATCGCCCCGGGCGAGCCGCTGAACTGGGTCTACCAGGCGCGCCACGGTGTGCGCACCGAAACGCGGCTGATGGCCGGCAGCGTGCCCGAGCCGCACACCGTGGCCGAAGACGGCCTGCAGTTCCTCGTGCATGTGCTCAAGGGCCAGAACCACGGCCTTTTCCTGGACATGGCCGAAGGCCGGCGCTGGGTGCGCCGGTGGGCGCAGGCGCAGCCCGGCGGCAAGGTGCTGAACCTGTTCGCCTACACCTGTGCGTTTTCGGTGGTGGCGCGCCAGGCCGGTGCCGCCCAGGTGGTGAACATCGACATGGCCGGTGGCGCCTTGGCCACGGGCCAGCGCAACCACGCGCTCAACGGCGTGAGCAGCGGCGTCAGCTTCCTGGCGCACGACCTCTTCACCTCGTGGGGCAAGCTCACGCGCAGCGGCCCTTACGACCTGGTGGTGGCCGACCCGCCCAGCTACCAGAAGGGCAGCTTCGTGGCCACCAAGGACTACGCGCGTGTCATCCGCCGCCTGCCCGCGCTGCTGGCCCCGGGCGGCCACGCGCTGCTGTGCCTGAACGCGCCCGAACTGGGGCCGGCCTTCCTGCAAGACCTGGTGCAGGCCGAGGCGCCTGAACTGCAGTGGGTGCAGCGCCTGGGCAACCCGGCGGCGTTTGCCGATGTGTCGGAAGACCGGGCGCTGAAGGTGCTGCTGTACCGCGCGCCGGCTTGAACAGGCCCGCGCAGCACAGGCCTGGCACGGGCGCTCAGGGCGCCGGTGTGCGTGCGATGCGGAAGCCAAGGTCGGCGGCGCGGTAGGCGTGCGGCTGGGCCGCCCGCGCGGCCGAACGCAGGCTCGTCGCCGGGCTGGCCCAACTGCCGCCGCGCACCACCCGGCGTGTGCAGTCGCCGGCCAGGCGCGCGCGGGCGTCGGCAGCGGCGCCCTGGTGGCCCGGGTTCCAGCAGTCCTGCACCCACTCGGCGGCGTTGCCCACCATGTCGTAGAGGCCGAAGTTGTTGCTGCTGAAATAGCCGCCGGGCACGGGGTGCGCGTAGCCGTCGTCGCAGTTCAGCGTGTCGGGCCAGGCCAGCAGCGTGCGCAAGGTTTCGTCGGCGACGTTGGCGTACTTGCAGCTGCGGCTGAGGGGCTTGTCGTCGCGGCTGCCGATCTTGGCCGCACTCCACAGGCGGCCGAAGAAGCCGGGGGCCTCGCTCCAGGGCCGTGGCGTGGTGGTGCCGGCGCGGGCCGCGAACTCCCATTCGGCCTCGGTGGGCAGGCGGTAGCGTTCGCCCCCGCTGTTGAGCCATTGCAGGTAGGCCTGCACATCGTTCCAGCTCACGCACACCACGGGATGGCCTTCGGTCTGCGGGTGGCCCGGGCTGCGCCACGAGCGGCCGGGCTGCAGTTCCCAGGCGCCCTGCCGGGTGGGCACGAAGCAGCCGGGGCTGGCACCGTGTTCGGCTTCGGTGCGGTAGCCTGTGGCCTCGACGAACTTGGAGAACTCGCCAACCTTGACCTCGTAGTAGGCCAGCTCGAAAGCGCCCACACGCACCTGCCGGCGCGGCAGAGCTGCGGTGTCGGGCGGCCCGCCGTCGGCGGCGTCGTCGGCCTCCGCGCCCATGGCGTACTCGCCTGCCGACAGCGTGGCCAGGCTCACATCACCCAGCGCCGCCCGGTGCAGCGCCTCGCGTTCGTCGGGGGGCAGCTGCCGGGGCAAGGGCTGCGCGGGCGCCACAGGCTCAGCCGCAGCCTGGCGCAAGGCCAGCAGGGCGGCCTGGGCCTGGCCGGCGTAGCGGCCCTGAGGGTGGGCTTGCAGGTAGGCCTGGTAGGCCGCGGGGGTGTGGGTCCGCAGTGCCGCTTCCCAGGCCTGCGCTTCGGCGCCAGCGGCCAGCGCCAGGCCGGCCGGGGCCGCTGCCAGGCGCCGCAGCGCCGTGCGCGCGGCGGTGGCGTAGCGGCCACGTGGGTAGCGCTGCAGGTAGGCCTCGTAGTGCTCGCGCGTGGCGCGGGCCTGCACCTCGCGCCAGGTGTGGGCCTCGGCATCCTTGGTGCCAGGCGGCACTGCACCCAGCACCGAGGCGCCGGGCTCGGGCGCCGCTGGCACAGGGGCTGGCGCCGTGGCCAGGGGCGCCGGGCCCGCTGCCGGCGCTGCGGCGGGCGGCGACAGCGCCGCGAGCTTGATGCGCGCCGCGGCGGCGTACAGGCCCTGCGGGTACTCCTGCAGGTAGGCCTGGTAGGCGGCTGCGCTGCCGATGGACTCGGACGCACGCCAGGCCGCCTCTTCCGAGGTGGTCGTCGCGGGCGCGGCCTGCACCGGGGCAGGCGCTGCCGGCGTGTGGATGAAGTAGAAGTCGCCCGTGAGGCTGCCTTCCATCCAGGGTTCTTGTTTGCCCTTGGTGACCTCGCGCACGCGGATGGTCACGCGCTTCAGGCTGGTTTCGATGGGCACACCCTGCTCGTCGATCTGCTTGAGCAGCGCCTCGGTGTAGGTGCCGTGCCGGCCGCCGCCGTCTTCGGCCACGCTGCCCGGGCGCGTGGCGTAGTGGATCAGCGTGCCGCTGGGCGCCTGCACACGCGCCAGGCCCTGGGCCTGGCTGCGGAAGTTGCGCGCGAAGGGGTTGTTGCGGCAGGCGTCGAGCAGCACCAGGTTCACCGCGGCCTTGCTGTCCTCCATGGTGTTGAGCACCGACGACAGGCTCAGCGCCTGGTAGGGCACGTCTTCTTCGCTGGCGAGGTCGGCGTCCACCGTGGGCAGGTAGTTTTCGCCGCGCACCTGCAGGCCGTGACCGGCGTAGAAAAAGAGGGCCACGCTGCCCGGGCGGATGGCGTTGCGGAACTCGCGCAGCGCCGCGCCTACCTGGCGCACCTGCAGGTTCTCGAAATACACCACCACGAAGCCCATGCGCTGCAGCTTGTCGCGCATGGCGCGGGCGTCGTTCACCGGGTTGCGCAGCGGCGAGGTCTTGTAGGCGGCGTTCCCGACGATCAGCGCCACGCGGTGTTCATGGCCCGCGGGCTGCGCCCGCGCCGCCAGCGGCAGCACCAGGCACAGGGCACACAGCAGCGCGGCACGTACCAGGGCAGGAAGATGGCGGAAGGGCAGCATCTGGGGGCGGTGTCTTGCGGGGCGGGGTGCGGCAGATTGTCTCGTGTTGCGTGGGTGCGCGGCCTCCTCTGCCGGGGCGGCCCTGGCGGGTGGCGGCGGGTGGCGGCGGCTCGCCTAACATCCGCGCTCCCATGAACGAGCCCCTGCCGAACACCGCGCTGCCGCCCGATCTGAGCGGCCACACGCCCATGATGCAGCAGTACCTGCGCATCAAGGCCGACTTCCCCGAGACGCTCGTGTTCTACCGCATGGGCGATTTTTACGAGCTCTTCTGGGACGACGCGCGCCGCGCCAACCGGCTGCTCGACATCACGCTCACGCAGCGCGGCCAGAGCAATGGCGAGCCGGTGGTGATGGCCGGCGTGCCGGTGCACAGCGTCGAGGGTTACCTCGCCCGCCTGATCAAGCTCGGCGAGGCCGTCGCCGTGGCCGAGCAGGTGGGCGATGTCGCCACGGCCAAGGGGCCGGTGGAGCGCAAGGTGGTGCGCGTGGTGACGCCGGGCACCGTCACCGACACCGAGCTGATGGCCGAGCGCGCCGACACGCTGCTCTTGGCCGTGCACCAGAGCCGCAACACCTGGGGCCTGGCCTGGCTGGGCCTGGCCAGCGGCCAGCTCGGCCTGACGCAGTGCCACGAGCGTGAACTGCCCGGCTGGCTGGCCCGCCTGGCGCCGGCCGAGCTGCTGCACGACGGCAGTGGCAGCGCCGACAGCCTGCCGCCGCACCGCGCTGCGCGCACGGCAAGGCCAGCGTGGCAGTTCGACAGCGCCTTGGGTGAACGCAAGCTGCTGGCGCAGCTGCGCGTGGCCAGCCTGCAGGGCCACAACGCGCAGGACCTGCCCGTGGCCCACGCCGCCGCCGCCGCGCTGCTGAGCTACGCCGAGCACACGCAAGGCCAGGCGCTGGCCCACGTGCGCACGTTGCACGTGGAACGCAGCGGCGACCTGCTCGACCTGCCCCCCGCCACGCACCGCAACCTGGAGCTGGTGCAGACCCTGCGCGGCGAGAGTGGCGACGGCGCGCCCACGCTGCTGGGCCTGCTGGACAGCTGCCGCACCGGCATGGGCAGCCGCCGCCTGCGCCACTGGCTCACGCACCCGCAGCGCGACCGCGGCGCGGCCACGCAGCGGCACGACGCCATCGCCGTGCTGCTGGCCACCGGCTTCGAGCCGCTGCGCGAGGTGCTGCGGGGCTTGAGCGACGTCGAACGCATCGCCTCGCGCGTGGCGCTGCGCCAGGTGCGCCCGCGTGAACTGGCCGGCCTGCGCCTGACCCTGTCCGCCCTGCCCGCCCTGCGCCAGGTGGCGCCGCGCGGCAGCCGGCTGCTGGATCAACTGCACGACGCGCTGGTGCCCGACGAAGCCCTGCCCGCGGTGCTGAGCGCCATCGCCGAAGAACCGGCGGTGCTGCTGCGCGACGGCGGCGTCATCGCCACCGGCGTGGACGCCGAGCTCGACGAGCTGCGCGCCATCAGCCAGAACTGCGACGCCTTCCTGCTCGACCTCGAAGCACGTGAACGTGCCCGCACCGCCATCCCCAACCTGCGCGTGCAGTTCAACAAGGTGCACGGCTTCTACATCGAGGTGACGGGCTCGCACCTGGAGAAGGTGCCGCTCGACTACCAGCGCCGGCAGACGCTGAAGAACGCCGAGCGATTCATCACGCCCGAGCTGAAGACCTTCGAAGACAAGGCGCTCAGCGCGCAGGAGCGCGCGCTGGCGCGCGAGAAGTGGCTCTACGAGCAAGTGCTCGATGCACTGCAGGCCCACCTGGGCCCGCTGCAGGCGCTGGCCCACGCGCTGGCCAGCCTGGACGCGCTGGCCGCCTTGGCCGAACGCGCGGCCACGCTGAACTGGTGCCGGCCGGAGTTCGTGCCCTACCCCTGCATCGAGATCGAGGCCGGCCGCCACCCGGTGGTGGAGGCGCGGCTGGCAGAAACCGGCGGTGGCCCTTTCATCGCCAACCACTGCCGCATGGACGCCAAGACCAAGCTGCTGGTCATCACCGGCCCCAACATGGGCGGCAAGAGCACCTTCATGCGCCAGGTGGCGCTGACCGTGCTGCTCGCCGCCATCGGCAGCCACGTGCCGGCCACGGCCTGCCGGCTGGGGCCCATCGACGCCATCCACACGCGTATCGGCGCCGCCGACGACCTGGCCAACGCGCAGTCGACCTTCATGGTCGAGATGACCGAGGCCGCGGCCATCCTCAACGCCGCCACCGAACAGAGCCTGGTGCTGATGGACGAGATCGGCCGCGGCACCAGCACCTTCGACGGCCTGGCCCTGGCCGGCGCCATCGCCACGCAGCTGCACGAGCGCAACAAGAGCTTCACGCTCTTCGCCACGCATTACTTCGAGCTCACGGCGCTGCCGGCGCGGCACGAACGCGCCGTCAACCTGCACGTGGGCGCGGTGGAAAGCGGCAGCGACATCGTCTTCCTGCACCAGATCGAACCCGGCCCGGCCAGCCGCAGCTACGGCGTGCAGGTGGCGCGCCTGGCCGGCATGCCCGCGGCCGTGGTGCGCCAGGCGCGCAACGCGCTGGAGGCGCTGGAAGCCCAGGCCCAGCAAGGCCAGGCGCAGGTGGATCTCTTTGCACCGCCACCGGCCGCGGCCACGCCCGAGCCCTCGGCCGTGGAACGCGCGCTGGCCGCCCTCGACCCCGACCGCCTGAGCCCGCGCGAGGCGCTGGAGGCGCTGTACCGGCTGCGCGAACACCTGTCGCCCCCGAACCGCTGACGCCGCACCCGCCCCCATGCCCCTGACCCTGCACCTGCACCTGCCCACCCCCCTCGGCACGGCTTGCCGCCACCACCAAGGCCCCGGCCTGCCCCGCCACCTGTGCGCCGGCCTGCTGTTGCTGGGCCTGGCCTGCGGCGCCTCGGCCCAGACCGCGGGCGCGCCGGCACGGCCTGCGCTGCCCGCCGCACCAGCGGTGGCGCCCGCCGCAGCGGCATCGGCCGCGGCCGCGCCCTACCAGCCCTACCTGCGCCTGCGCGGCGCACCGGGCCGGCAGGTCGAAGCCCTGGCCTATTCGCCCGATGGCCGCTTGCTGGCCCTGGCCAGCGGCCAGAACGTGCGCCTGTGGGACGTGGCCCGCGGCATCGACCTCGGCTACCTCGGCGGCCACAGCGAGATCGTCACCGCGCTGGCCTTTTCGCCCGATGGCCAGCAGCTCGTCAGCGGCGCCGCGAACACCCGCTTCATCATCAGCGAGGTCGAAAGTGGCAACGAGGTGGCGCGTGTCGAGGGCGGGCTGGCCTTCCCGCGGGCCATTGCCTTTTCGCCAGACGGCCGGCTGCTGGCACTGGCCGGCATGCAGAACGTGCAGCTCTACGACCACAAGAAGGGCGAGCTGCTGCACACGCTGGCCGCGGCGCCACGCGGCACGGTTTACGGCCTGCGCTTCAGCGCCGATGGCCAGCGGCTGGCCACGCTCAGCCTCGACGGCCTGCGTGTCTGGGGCACGGCCGCCGGCCAGGTGCAGCAGCACCTGAAGGTGGCGCCAGGCCAGCAGCTGCTGGACGTCAACGCCCGCCTCGACCAGGGCTTGCGCGCCGGGCCCGATGGCATCGAGGTCATCGATGCGGCCAAGGGCACGGTGCTGGCGCGCAACCACGCCGGCACAGCGGCCGTGACCGAGGGCCGGTTCAGCCCCGACGGCCGCAGCGTGGCCTGGGCCACGGCCAACGGTGACGTGATGCGCTGGACGCTGGACGCCGCGGCCGTCACCCGCCTGGTGGCCGAGCGGCCCCTGGTCGACGCCAACGGCCGGCCGGTGCAGAGCCTGGCCTTCGCGCCGAACGGCCAGCAGCTTGCCGTGGCCAGTGTCGACGAGGTGGTGCGTTTCTGGGGCGCCGATGGGCAGCCCGCGGGCCGCATCGAGGCCCGCGGCCCCAAGCTGCGCAGCGCCGTCTACAGCGCCGATGGCAAGCTTGTCGCGGTGGCGCAGAGCGACGGCACCGCCACGCTGCTGGACACCGCCACCGGCCGCGTGCTGCCCCTGCGTGAAAAGCCGCAGGCCGTGGCCGCGCCGCGCACCGCAGGCGCCGGGAACTACCTGCGCCAGGGCGGGCGCGTCATCGACATCAGCCCCGACGGCCGCAGCGTGGCCGCCGTGTCTGGTGGGCAGCTGCGCCTCTTCGGCCGCGCCACCGGGCAAGAGATCGCCGTGCTGGGCCCTGCCGAAGCGCGCGATCTGCGCTACACGCGCGACGGCCGCTGGCTGCTGGTGCTGGAAGACGCGGCCCTGCAGGTGTGGGACGCGGCCGCGCGCCTGAAGGTGCAGCAGATCACGCTGGACAAGGCGGCCCAGGGCGGCGAGCTGGCCTTCGACCCCAGCGGCAGCCAGCTCTGGCTCTGGGCCATGAGCGACAGCGCGCGCAGTGCATGGATAGAGGCGCGCAGCTTCGGCCCCAACGGCCTGGGCGCAGCGCAGCGCATTCCCGTGCCCGGCCTGCCGCCCACGCTGGGCAAGGACGACCACTTCGAAGGCGTGTTTTCGCCCGACGGCCGCCTGCTCGCACTGAGCCGGCCCGAAGAAACCCGCGTCATCGAACTCAGCAGCGGCCGCGTGCTGATGACGCTGACCGACGACATGCCCTGGTACGCCACGCGCCAGTTTTCGCCCGACGGGCGCCAGCTGGTGGCCTTTGGCAGCACCGTGCCCGACAACGCCATCCTGCGCTGGGACACCCGCAGCGGCCAGGCGCTGCCGCCTTTCACCGGCCACGACGACACCGTGCGCAGCGTGGCCTGGGGCCCGGCCGGGCGCCCGATGCTCAGCGGCGGCGATTGCCGCACGCTGTGGCTGTGGGACGCTGCCGACGGCGTGGCCGTGGGCAGCCTGGGCCTGTACGCCGACCGCGGCTGGGCCGTGGCCGGCGCCGAACACTACGAGGTGTCGTCACCGGCCCACGAAGACGCGGTGCTGCTGCGCCGCAGCGACACACGCGCAGACATCGTGCCGGCCGCCACGCAGCGCCAGCGCCTGCGCCCCGGCCTGCTGCGGCAACTGCTGCAGCCGCTGCCCTGAGGCCCGGGCCTGCCCCTGCCTGTTACCCTGCCGCCCTGCTGCTTCCAGCACCACCGCCACCCAACACCCACGCCATGACCTACTGCGTCGGCATACGGCTCAACGCCGGCCTTGTTTTCCTCAGCGACAGCCGCACCAACGCGGGCCTGGATGCGATCAGCACCTTCCGCAAGATGATGATCTACGAGCAGCCGGGCGAACGTTTCATGGTCATGCTCAGCGCCGGCAACCTCAGCATCAGCCAGAGCGTGCGTGAACTGCTGCAGGTGGAAAAGCTCGACAACGGCACCGAAGAAGGCCTGACCATCTGGAACGCCACCAGCATGTTCGACGCCACGCGCGTGCTCGGCGCGGCCGTGCGGCGTGTCTACGAACAAGACGGCGCGGCGCTGAAGAACGCCGGTGTCGATTTCAACGCCAGCATGGTTTTCGGCGGCCAGATCAAGGGCGAGGCCATGCGCCTCTTCCTCGTCTACAGCGCCGGCAACTTCATCGAGGCCACACGCGAGACCTGCTTCTTCCAGGTGGGCGAAAGCAAGTACGGCAAGCCCATACTCGACCGTGTGCTGACGCCCAGCACGGCGCTGGACGAAGCCGCCAAGTGCGCCCTCGTCAGCATGGACAGCACGCTCAAGAGCAACCTGAGCGTGGGCCTGCCGCTGGACCTGCTGGTCTACCGCGAAGGCAGCTTCCAGAGCGACGAGATCGCCTGCCTGGACGAGCACAACCCCTACTTCCAGATGATCCACAGCACCTGGGGCCAGCGCCTGCGCGAGGTGTTCGAGAGCATCGACGACCCGCGCTGGGACGGTGGCGACGCCACGCACCCGCTGATGGTGAAGAGCGCGCGCTTCGAGCCCATGCGCAAGATCACCAAGCCCAGCGAACGCATCGTCTGACCTTGGCGCTCATCGTCTTCAGCCACGCCAACGGCTTTCCAGCGGGCACCTACCGGCAGCTCTTCGACACCTGGCGCGCCGCCGGGCACGAGGTGCGTGCCATCGAACGCTACGGCCACGACAGCGCCTACCCCGTCACCAGCAACTGGCCGCACCTGCGCGACCAGCTCGTGCACTTCATCCAGCGTGAAGCCGGCGGCGAGCCCGTGCACCTGGTGGGCCACTCGCTGGGCGGTTTTCTCAGCCTGATGGTTGCCAGCCGCCAGCCCACGCTGGTGCGCAGCCTGGTGATGCTGGACAGCCCCGTCATCACCGGCTGGCGCGCGCACAGCCTGCAGATGGTCAAGGCGCTGCGCCTGGTGCAGCGCGCCGGGCCGGGGCGCATCAGCAGCCGGCGGCGCTGGCAGTGGCCCAGCGCCGCGGCCGCGCACGCGCACTTCGCGGCCAAACACAACTTCGCACGCTGGGCGCCCGAGGTGCTGGCCGACTACATCAGCGCCGGCACCGAGCCTGACGAAACCGCACGCCTGGACCCGGCCACACCTGCAGCCGTGCAACTGGCCTTCCACCGCGAGGTGGAAACGAAGATCTACAACACCCTGCCCCACCACATGGGCCGGCTGCTGCGCCGCCGCCCGCTGCGCTGCCCGGTGGGCTTCGTGGCCGGCACGCAATCGGTGGAGGTGCGGCAGGTGGGCTTGGCTCCCACACGCGCGCTGGCGGGCGAACGTTTCGAGTGGGTGGAAGGCAGCCATCTCTTCCCGATGGAAAAGCCGGCCGAAACCGCCGCGGCGGTGTTGCGCCTGCTGGGGCCGGGCTAGCGCCCCGCGGCGGCCCCGCGCCTGCCTCGCGCCTTTGCAGTTGAGGCCCCCGGGTGTGCGGCCTGTCGCAAGCCACTGGCCGCGGCGTTGGCTGGCCGCGCATGCTGCAGGCCAGTTCCACACCAGCCCCTTTCGACGAGCCCGCCATGCCCACAAGCGCCTACCCAGCCCGCGCCCTCTCGTTCACCGCCACCGGCCTGCTGGCCACCCTGCTGCTGTGCACCGGCCCGGCCGGGGCCAGTGACAAGCCGGCAAGCGCGGCCGACACCGGTTTTTCGGCCGGCCTCTCGGTGCAGCCCAGCACCACCTTCGAGAAGCTGGGCCTGCCCGGCTACCCGGGCGCCACGCTCTACGTCGAGCCCGGGGAAGAGGGCCAGAAAGCCAGTGCGAGCGTTGGCGTCAACCTCGGCTTCTTCGGTGTGCAGGTCAACGCGATGAAACTGCGCAGCAGCGACAGCGCCGAGACCGTGGCCGCCTGGTACCGCGAACAGCTGGCCCGCCTGGGCCCGGTGCTGGACTGCAGCGCCAACGGGCCCGCCGACGCGCCCCCGCTGGCCGACAAGAAGGCCGACAAACAGGTGCTGCGCTGCGGCAAAGACCGCGCCAAGCCCGGCGCTGCGCTGTTCAAGCTGGGCCACCAGCAAGCGCAGCGCGTCGTGGCCATCCAGCCGCTGGGCGCCGGCGGCACCAAGCTCACGCTGGTGCGTGTGGAGACCCGCGGCGCCGATTGAAGGCCTGCCGCGCCCGCACTCAGCTCTCGAAGCGCCCCAGCCGCACCGCCGTGCCGCCCGGCTTGAGGTTGCGGGTGCCGGGCATCACGAGCACGCAGTTGTCGTAGGGCGTGACCCAGACGTGATCGCCGTCTTGCGCGATGCGCGTGCCGGCCTGGGGGATGACCGACAGGCCTTCGGTCGGCACGAGAAAGCAGAAGAAGCGGCTGCGCGCCACCACCGGCTCGGTCACGCGCACCAGGTGCTGCACGGCCGGTGGCTGCACGCGCGTGTGCGCCAACACCCAGCCCGGCTCGGCCGCACCGGTGAGGCCGAGAAAACGCACCAGGGTGTCGATGGCCACCTCGGCGGCCGCACGTTCCCAGTGCTGGCCGCATTCGATGAGCAGCGCCTTCTTGGGGCTGGCCGGGTCGCCGAAACCACCGCGGTCGATCAGGCGCAGGCCGGCGGGGTGGCCGGTGTCGATGAGCAGGTCACCGGGCACGCCCAGTTCGCGCGCGTAGGCCGCGTTTTTGTCGACACGCCCGCACACCATCAGCGGGCGGCAGGGCTCGCCCATGCTGTGGATGTCGAGCAGCAGTTCGGCCTCGTCGACATAAGGCCGCAGCAGGCGCGCGCGGCGCAGTTCCACGCTGTCGCGCGGGCTGTTGAGCTCGCCGTCGTCCCACACGCGGTTGTAGTCCTCGTCGACGCAGCGCGAGGGGTAGGGGTCGGCGGGGTCGAAACGCGCGTAGGCCTCCACGTTGGCGAAAGCCAGCGTCAGCGTGCCGGCGGCCGGCCGCCAGCCCTGGGCCACTTGCTGCAGCAGCCAGTCGAGCGCGATGGCGCCGCAGATCTCGTTGCCGTGCGTGAGCGCCTGCACCATCACCTTCGGCCCGGGCCTTGCGCCTTGCAGCACATGCACGTAGGGCACGGGTGTGTTGCCCTCGCGCCAGCGGCTGATGTCGGGGGCTTGCAGTTCGACAGGGGGCAGGGTCTGGGACATGGCGGCAGGCGGTGCGGTGACGGTGCCGGTCGAGTATCTCTCGGGGATGATGCCGGGGTGGGCGTGGCAGGTTCCTTGCTACAACCTGCGGGTGCCTTTTTGCCCCACCGCCCCATGACAGAAACCGACCTGCGCCTCTGGCTGGCCGAGGTGAAAAGCGGCCGCCTGCCGCGCCGCGCCTTCGTGCAGCGCCTGGCCGCGCTGGGCCTGGGCGCACCCGTCGCCGGTTCGCTGCTGCTGGCAGCGGGTGTGGCGCAGGGCCAGCCCGCGCCGGCGGCGAGCGCCTACAAACCCACCAGAAGCGGCGGCGGCGGGCTGCTGCGCCTGCTGTGGTGGCAAGGCCCCACCATCCTGAATCCGCACTTCACCACGGGCCAGAAAGACACCGACGGCAGCCGCCTCTTCTACGAGCCCCTGGCAGATTGGGACAACGAAGGCCGCCTGGTGCCGCAGCTGGCGGCCGAGATCCCCAGCCTGGCCAACGGCGGCGTGGCGCGCGACGGCAAGAGCGTGGTGTGGAAGCTCAAAAGAGGCGTGCAGTGGCACGACGGCCGGCCCTTCACCGCCGACGACGTGGTCTTCACCTGGCAGTACGCCGGCAACCCCGCCACGGCCGCGACCAGCATCGGCTACTACCTCGACCGCACGGTGGAGAAGATCGACAGCCACACCGTGCGCGTCGTCTTCAAGCAGCCCACGCCCTTCTGGGCCCACACCTTCGTCGGCGCGGGTGGCGAGATCCTGCCGCGGCACGTCTTCGGGGGCTACACAGGCGCCAAGTCGCGCGAGGCGCCGGCCAACCTGGCGCCGGTGGGCACCGGGCCCTACAAGTTCGTGGCCTTCAAGCCGGGCGATCTGGTGCAGGGCGCGCTGAACCCAAACTACCACTTCCCGGCACGTCCGCACTTCGACCGCATCGAGATGAAGGGCGGCGGCGACGCCGTGAGCGCCGCGCGCGCCGTGCTGCAGACGGGCGAGTACGACTTCGCGTGGAACATCCAGGTCGAAGACGAGCTGATCAAGCGCATGGAAGCCGGGGGCAAGGGACGCGCCGACTTCGTGCCCGGCGGCGCCGACCTCGAGTTCATCACCTTCAACCACACCGACCCGAACCGCGAGGTGGACGGCGAGCGCAGCAGCCTGAAGGCGCCGCACCCGGTGCTCAGCGACCCGGTGGTGCGCCAGGCCCTCAGCCTGCTGGTCGACAAGGCCTCGATCGAGAAATTCATCTATGGCCGCGCCGGCGTGGCCACGGCCAACTACGTCGACAACCCGCCGGCCTACCGCAGCCCGAACACGCAGTGGGCCTTCAACCCCGACCAGGCCGCCGCGCTGCTGGAAGGCGCAGGCTGGAAGAAGGGCAAGGGCGGCGTGCGCGAGAAGAACGGCCGGCCACTGAAGCTGCTGTTCCAGACCAGCACCAACGCGCTGCGCCAGAAGACGCAGGCCTTGGTGAAACAGGCGGCGCAGAAGGCGGGCGTGGCGATCGAGATCAAGGCGATCGCCGGCTCGGTGTTCTTCAGCACCGACGTCGGCAACCCCGACACCTACGGCAAGTTCCACGCCGACCTGCAGATGTACACCGGCGGCGGCACCATCGACCCGGCGCGCGTGATGCTGCGCTTCGTCTCGTGGGAGGCGGCGCAGAAGGACAACAAGTGGTCGGGCATCAACCTCTCGCGCCACAACAACCCCGAGTTCGACCGCCTTTTCCGCGAGGCCGAGCGTGAGCTCGACCCCGTCAAGCGCGCCACGCTCTTCGTCCGCATGAACGACCTGCTGGTGCAGACGCACGCGCTCATCCCCGTGATCCAGCGCCGCAGCGTGGCGGCCGTTTCGAACAAGCTGGTGGCCCCGGTCTCCGCATGGGTCGGCGACATGGGTTTCCTCAGAGATTGGTACAGAACCTGAGCACTGCAATGCAAGACACAGAACTCCGCTCCCTCATCGAAGCCGTGCGCGAAGGCGCCCTGCCGCGGCGCGCTTTTGTGCAGCGTCTGGCCGCTGCAGGCCTGGCCGCGCCGCTGGCCGGCATGCTGCTGATGCACAGCGGCGTGGCGCAGGCGCAGCCCGCGAATCCACCTTACAAGCCCACCAAGCGTGGCGGCGGCGGAGCGTTGAAAACACTGTCGTGGCAAGGCGCCACGCTGCTGCAGCCGCACTTCGCCAGCGGCACCAAAGACCAGGAGGCCAGCCGCATCTTCTACGAGCCCCTGGCCAGCTGGGACCGCGATGCCAACCTCGTGCCGGTGCTCGCTGCCGAACTGCCCACGCGCGAGAACGGCGGGCTCAGCGCCGACGGCCGCAGCGTCATCTGGAAGCTCAAGAAAGGCGTGACCTGGCACGACGGCAAACCCTTCACCGCCGACGACTGCGTCTTCACATGGGCCTACGCACGCGACCCGGCCACCGCCGCCGTCACGCTGGGCATCTACAGGGACGTCACCGTCACCAAGGTAGACAGCCACACGGTCCGCGTCACCTTCCCGAAACCCACGCCTTTCTGGGCGACCGCCTTCTGCGCCACCGAAGGCATGGTGCTGCCCAAACACCACTTCGAGGCCTACGCGGGCGCGAAGTCGCGCGAGGCGCCAGCCAACCTGGCACCCATCGGCACCGGGCCCTATGTGTTCGTGGAGTTCAAGCCCGGCGACATCGTGCGCGGCAAGCTCAATCCGAACTACCACCAGCCCAACCGCCCCTACTTCGACACCATCGAGGTCAAGGGCGGTGGCGATGCCCCTAGCGCGGCCCGCACCGTGCTGCAGAGCGGCGAGTACGACTTCGCCTGGAACCTGCAGGTGGAAGACGAACTCCTCAAACGCATGGAAAACGGCGGCAAGGGCCGGGCCGTCTACCTGCCCAGCGGCGACGTCGAGTTCGTGCAGCTCAACCCCACCGACCCCAACACCGAAGTCGACGGCGAACGCAGCAGCCTGAAGACACAGCACCCGGCCTTCGCCGACAAGGCCGTGCGGCAGGCCATGGTGCTGCTGTGCGACCGCAAGGCCGTCGAAACCTTCATCTACGGCCGCGGCGGCGCGGCCACCGCCAACTTCCTGAACAACCCGGCGCGTTTCCGCAGCCCGAACAACCAGGTCGAGTTCAACATCGACAAGGCCAACCAGCTGCTCGACGCCGCCGGCTGGAAACGCGGCCGCGGTGGCGTGCGCGAAAAAAACGGCAAGCCGCTGCGCCTGCTGTTCCAGACCAGCACCAACGGCCCGCGGCAGAAGGTGCAGGCCATCATCAAGCAGGCCTGCGGCAAGGCCGGCATCGAGCTGGAGCTGAAGTCCATCTCGGGCAGCGTGTTCTTCAGCAGCGATGTCGGCAACCCCGACACCTACGGCAAGTTCTACGCCGACATGCAGATGTACACGACCACGATGAACCAGCCCGACCCTGAGCGCCTGATGGACCAGTACCTCAGCCGCGAGGTCAGCAACAAGGCCAACAAGTGGCAGGGCCGGAACATCAGCCGCTACCGCAACCCGGTTTACGACAGCACCTACGCGCAGATGGAACTGGAGCTCGACCCGGTCAAGCGCGCCGCGCTCTTCATCCAGCTCAACGACCTGCCGGTGCAGGACTTCGCGATCATCCCGCTGTCCAGCCGCACACGCGTGCGCGGCGTGGGGGCGAAGATGGTCGTCACGCTGACGGGTTGGGACCTCGATTTTTCGGGCCTGCCGCACTGGTACCGCGAGGCCTGAAGCCGATGCACTCGCAAGACTCGGAAGCCATCCTGCGCACCTGGCTGGCCCAGGTGCAAAGCGGCCAACTGCCGCGCCGCGCCTTCGTGCAACGCGTGGCGGGTTTCGGCATCGCCGCGCCCCTGGCCGGGCTGATGCTGCTGGATGCCGGCGTGGCGCAAGCCCAGCCTGCCGACAGTTTCAAGCCCACGCAGCGCGGCGGCGGCGGCCTGCTGCGCCTGCTGGAGTGGCAAGGCCCCACGCTGCTGAACCCGCACTTCGCCACCGGCCTGAAAGACAACACCGGCGCGCGCATCTTCTACGAGCCGCTGGCCGAGTTCGATGCCGAGGGCAACCTCAGCCCCGTGCTCGCGGCCGAAGTGCCCAGCCGCGCCAACGGCGGCCTGGCGGCCGACGGCAAGAGCGTGGTGTGGAAGCTGAAAAAAGGCGTGCAGTGGCACGACGGCCAGCCCTTCACCGCCGACGACGTGGTCTTCAACTGGCAGTACGCCACCGACGCCGCCACCGCCGCCGTGACGGCCGGCAACTACGAAGGCCTGAAGATCGAAAAGATCGACACGCACACGGTGCGCGTGGTCTTCGACAAGCCGCGGCCCTTCTGGCCCGGGCAGTACGCCGGCGTCTTCTTGATCCCGCGCCACCTGTTTGCGCCTTACCTCGGCAACAAGTCGCGCGAGGCACCCAACAACAACCGCCCGGTGGGCACGGGGCCCTACACCTTCGTCGAGTTCCGCCCGGCCGATCTCTTGCGAGCCGCGCTCAACAAGAACTACCACCTGCCGAACCGGCCCTACTTCGACAACGTGGAGCTGAAAGCCGGCGGCGACGCCACCAGCGCCGCACGCGCCGTGCTGCAGACCGGCGACTACGACTACGCCGGCAGCCTGAGCCTGCCCGAAGACGTGCTGGAGAAGCTGGAAGCCGCCGGCAAGGGCCGCGTGCAGCTGCTCAGCGGCAGCTCCACCCAGGCCATCTACCTGAACTTCACCGACCCGGCGCAAACGGTGGAAGGCGAACGCGCGCACGCCAAGACCCGCCACCCGCTGTTCAGCGATGCCGCGGTGCGGCAGGCCTTCGGCCACCTGGTCGACCGTGCCGGCGTGCAGCGTTTCATCTACGGCCGCCAGGCCCAGGCCACCTCCAACTTCATCAACAACCCCGCGGTCTACCGCAGCCCGCTGCCGACGCCCGAGTTCAACATCGAGAAGGCCAAGGCCCTGCTCGACGCCGCCGGCTGGAAGCCCGGCCCCGACGGCGTGCGTGCCAAGGGCGGGCGCCGGCTGAGCGTGCTCTTCCAGGGCGCCGTGGGTGCCACCAGCCAAAGCATGCAGGCCGTGGTGAAACAGGCCGCAGGCAAGGCCGGCATCCAGGTGGAACTGAAGGCCGTGCCCAGCAGCGTGTTCTTCTCCTCGGACACCGGCAACCCCGACACCTACGGCAAGTTCTACGCCGACATGCAGACCTACAACTGGACGGTGAACAACCCCGACCCCGAGAACCTGATGCAGTGTTTCGTGAGCTGGGAGGTGGCCAGCCAGGCCAACAAGTGGCTGGGCCAGAACATGGTGCGCTGGCAGAACGCCGAGTACGACGCGCTCTACCGCACGGCGCAGAACGAGCTCGACCCCGTCAAGCGCGCCGCGCTCTTCATCCGCATGAACGACCTGGTGGTGAAGGACGGCTACGTCATCCCCATCCTGGCCCGCAACTCCATGCGTGCCATGGCCAAGAAGCTGGTGGCGCCGCTTTCGCCGTGGCGCAACGACATGGCCTCGCTGGCCTTCTGGCACAAGGCGGGCTGAATGGGCCCCTACCTCTTCCGCCGCATCCTCATCGCCATCCCCAGCCTGCTGGGCATCAGCGCCGTGCTCTTCACGGTGCTGGCCCTGGCGCCGGGCGACCCCTTCGAGGAACTGGCCACCAACCCCAACGTGCCGGCCGAGGTGAAGCAGATGCTGCGCGCCAAGTTCGGCCTGGACGACCCGGTCTGGCAGCGCTACTTCCGCTGGCTGGCGGCCATGCTGCAGGGCGACTGGGGCTACAGCTTCATCAGCCGGGTCGATGTCGACCAGCTCATCCTGCAGCGCGTGCCGGTCACGCTGGCCGTCATCGGCGCCTCGCAGGTGCTGGCGCTGCTGATCGCGCTGCCCATCGGCATCATCTCGGCCGTCAAGCCCTACTCGTGGTTCGACCGCATCTTCAGCACGCTGGCTTTCGTGGGCTTCTCGCTGCCCACCTTCTTCAGCGGCATCCTGCTGATCCTGCTGTTCAGCATCACGCTCGACTGGCTGCCCTTCGTCTACCGCGCCGACATCGATGCGACGGGCTTTGAATGGTGGTGGCTGCACATCCAGCAATCCATCATGCCGGTGATGGTGCTGGGCCTCTTCCAGGCTGCGAGCTGGATGCGCTACGTGCGCAGCGCCGTGCTCGATGTGATCAAGCTCGACTTCGTCACCACCGCGCGCAGCAAGGGCCTGAAGGAGCGTGTGGTGGTGATGCGCCACGTGGTGCGCAACGCGCTGATCCCGGTGGTGACGCTGGTGGCGCTGCAGATGCCGGCGGTCTTCGGCGGTGCCATCGTCACCGAGCAGATCTTCCGCATCCCTGGCATCGGCAGCCTGCTGATCGACGCCATCCTGCGCAACGACACGCCGGTGATCATGGCCGTGACCTTCGTGTTCAGCTGCCTCGTGATCCTCTTCAACCTGATCGCAGACCTGCTCTACGGCTGGCTCGACCCCCGCATCTCGTTTCGATGACCGCCTCCACCTCCCCCTGGGCCGAAGCCTGGCGCCGCTTCCGCCGCCACAAGATGGCCGTGTTCAGCCTCGGCCTGCTGAGCACGCTGGTGCTGCTGGTCTTGTTCGGCCCGCTGTTCTGGACGGTGGCCATCGACGAGATCGACTTCAGCGCCCGCCTGGCCACGCCCAGCCTCGCCCACCCCATGGGCACCGACGACCTCGGGCAAGACCTCTTCGCACGCCTGCTCTACGGCGGCCGCATCAGCCTGGCCGTGGGTCTGGCGGCCATGCTGATGGCCATCTTCGTGGGCGTGCTCATCGGCGCCATCGCCGGCATGTCACGCGGCTGGGTCGACACCGCCTTGATGTGGCTGACCGACCTCTTCCTCAGCCTGCCCCAGCTGCCGCTGCTGCTGCTGGTGATCTACCTCTTCCGCGACAGCCTCAAAGAAAGCTTCGGCCCCGAGGGCGGCGTCTTCATCCTCATCGTGCTGGTGATCGGCGGCTTTCGCTGGATGCCGGTGGCGCGGCTGGTGCGCGCGCAGTTCTTCAGCCTGCGCGAGAAAGAGTTCGTCGAGGCGGCGCGGGCCCTGGGCGCCAGCACGCCACGGCAGGTGACACGCCACATCCTGCCCAACAGCCTGGGCCCGGTGATCGTGGCCGGCACCATCGACGTGGCCGCGGCCATCATCGCCGAGAGCACGCTGAGCTTCCTGGGCCTGGGCTTCCCGCCCGACATTCCCACCTGGGGCCGCATCCTCTTCGACAGCAAAGACTATCTGGACATCGCGCCGCACTGGGCCCTGTTCCCGGGCCTGGCCATCTTCCTGACGGTGCTGACGATCAACTTCATCGGCGACGGTCTGCGTGACGCGCTCGATCCGCGCAAGGTGATGTGATGGCGCTGCTGGAGATACAAGGGCTCAAGACCCATTTCAAGACCGACGACGGCTGGCTGCATGCGGTGGACGGCGTCGACATGACGCTCGACGCCGGCGAGACCCTCTGCGTGGTCGGCGAAAGCGGCTGCGGCAAGAGCGTGACGGCCAAGACGGTGATGCAACTCATCGACATGCCCCCGGGCAAGATCGTCGCCGGCCGCGTGATGTGGCAGGGCCGCGACCTCGTGCCGCTGCCGGCGGCCGAGATGGAAAAGATCCGCGCCAAGGAGATCGCCATCGTCTTCCAGGAGCCGATGACGAGCCTGAACCCGGTCTACACCGTGGGCCAGCAGATCGCCGAGAGCGTGCGGCTGCACGAAGGCCTGAACAAGGCCGATGCAAAAGATCGGGCGATCGCGATGATGCGGCGTGTGCGCATCCCCACGCCCGAGCGGCGTGTCAACGACTACCCGCACCAGTTCAGCGGCGGCATGCGCCAGCGCGTGATGATCGCCATGGCCCTGGCCTGCAACCCCAAGCTGCTGATCGCCGACGAGCCGACCACGGCGCTGGACGTCACCATCCAGGCGCAGATCCTTGATTTACTCTCTGAATTGAAAGCCGAAAGCGGCCTCGCGGTGATGCTCATCACCCACGCCATGGGCGTGGTGGCCGAGGTGGCGCAGCGCGTGGTGGTGATGTACGCCGGGCGTGTGGTGGAAGAAGCGCCGGTGGCCGAGCTCTTCGCGCGGCCGCGGCACCCCTACACGCAGGGGCTGATCCGCAGCATCCCGCGCATCGACACGGCTGCGACGCACAAGACGCGGCTGGAGGCGATCGCCGGCACGGTGCCCAAGCTCGTGGCGCCGGTCAGCGGCGGCCTGCCCGAGGGCTGCCGCTTCGCGCCGCGCTGCAAACACGCCAGCCCCGCCTGCACCGCGAGCACACCGCCCTTGCGAGACATCGGCCATGGCCACAAGGTGGCCTGCATTCTTGAGAGCGTGCCTGCATGAACGCGCCCGTCACCGCCCCCACCCGCGCACCCTTGCTGAAGGTCGAGGGCCTGGTCAAACACTTCCCCATCACCGGCGGCCTCTTCGGCCGCGTCGTCGACAAGGTGCACGCCGTCGATGGCGTGAGCTTCGAGATCGGCGAGGGCGAAACGCTCGGCGTGGTGGGCGAAAGCGGCTGCGGCAAGAGCACCACGGGCCGCTGCATCCTGCGCCTGATCGAGCCCACCGCGGGCGAAGTCACCTTCGCGGGAAAGAGCGTCACCGCCGCCAGCAAACGCGAGCTGCGTGCGCTGGCGCGCGACATGCAGATCATCTTTCAAGACCCGTACGCGAGCCTGAACCCGCGCATGACGGTGGCGGCCATCGTCGGTGAGGCGCTCACCATCCACAAGCTCACGAAAACGGCGCGTGAGCAGGAAGACCGCACCGTGCAGCTGCTGGAGACCGTGGGTCTGAGCGCTGATCATCTGCGGCGCTTTCCGCACGAGTTCAGCGGCGGCCAGCGCCAGCGCATCGGCATCGCGCGCGCGCTGGCCGTGAGCCCCAAGCTCATCGTCTGCGACGAGGCGGTGAGCGCGCTGGATGTCTCCATCCAGGCCCAGGTGATCAACCTGCTGGAAGACCTGCGCGACCAGTTCGGCCTGAGCTACATGTTCATCGCCCACGACCTGAGCGTGGTGGAACACATCAGCCACCGCGTGGCGGTGATGTACCTGGGGCGCATCGTCGAGATCGCGCCGGCGCAGGCGCTGTACACCAACCCGCAGCACCCCTACACCGAGGCGCTGCTGTCGGCGGTGCCCATCCCCGACCCGGCGGTGAAACGTGCGCGCATCCCGCTGCTGGGCGATGTGCCCAGCCCCATCAAGCCGCCTTCGGGCTGCCACTTCCACACGCGCTGCCCCATCGCGAAGAAGGGGCTGTGTGATGTGGAGAAGCCGGTGCTCAAGGCCGTGGGCGGCGAAGCCGGGCACCAGGTGGCCTGCCACTTGCGGGGCTGAGACCCGCCCGCAGGTTCAGGGCCGGTGCCCGAACAAGCGTGCCGGCAGCAGCACGATGGCGCGGATCAGCGCAAACAAGCCTTCGAAGGCGATGCCGATCAGCCGCAAGGGGAGCGTGATCAGCCAGATCAGCGGCGCCAGCACCAGCGCCAGCAGCGCCACGGGCCAGCTCAGCACGAAGAGCGCGCACCAGACGAAGAAGACGAGCAGCGTCTTCATGCGCTGCCCTCAGGCGCGGTGCGCCGGCGCCTGCTCGGCGTATTGAGCGGTGGCGCTGTCGGGCTGGGCCAACTGGTCGACGACGCCGAAGAGGCCGAAGGTCAGCACGGCGGCGAAGAAGACCGAGAAGAGGCGGTAAGCGGGGCGGGTGTTCATGGCGGGCTTCCTTGGTGCGGGTTTCAGGCTGCGATGGACGCATCTTCGGCAGACCCGTCCCGCGCCACCACGCCCTTGCGATGAAGCGCAGTGCGGGGCCGATGGAACGACGCCCGAGCCGGCTGGCCGGCGCTTTGATCTCAGCGCCGGCGGGTCGGTGGCTGCGCCGCCGCAGCGGCCGGCCACAGCACCCGGGCGGCATGGCGCGGCGGGGCGGGCCATGCGGCTGCCGACAGTGCCACCGCCGGCGGCAGCAGCTGCGGCAGCAGGCCCAGCGCGTTCAGCCAGCCGCCATGTGTCACCACCAGGCGCGGCGCGGCGCTGCTGACGCTGGCGCCAGCGCCTGGCTGCGCTGCCGCGCTTTCGGCCACAAATGCCTGCACGCGCTGCGCCAGCGCCGCCAGGCTCTCACCGCCGCCCGGTGCGTGCTGCAGCAGATCGGCCTGCCATGCCTCGACCTCGGCCCAGGCGATGTGCGTCCAGGGCTGGCCGTCCCAGGCGCCGAAATCCAGCTCCAGCAGCCGCGCATCCACACGCACCTGGAAGCCCCAGCCGCGCAGCACGCGGCCCACCTCACGGCAGCGCTGCAGCGGCGACACCCACACCACCCGCGGCAGGCCGTGCACCCGCGCCGCGGCGCGAATGTGATGCGCCAGGCGGCGCGCCTTGCGGCGGTCCACATGCAGATCGGTGCGGCCGATGCAGCGCCCGGCAGCGCCTTTCGCGCGCGGATGGCGCCAGCACCAGAGCAAGGGCGCGAGAGTCTCGCTCATCGCCGCGCCACTCAGCGTGACAAGGCCGCCAGCGCGGCCAGGTAGATCGCCAGCTCGCTGAACTGCTGCGTGGCGCCCAGCGCATCGCCGGTGTAGCCGCCCAGGCGTTGCTGCAGCCAGCGCGCCATCCACAGCGTCACCACCCCAGCGGCCAGCGCGGCCCACAGCAGCACCGGCACGGGCACGAAGAACGAGGCACCCGCCGCCGCGCACAGGGCCCACAGCAGCGCCCAGGCCAGGCCGCCGTCGCTGACCTGCTGGGCCAGCGGCTTGGCCTTGGCGTGTTCGGCGTCACCGCCGTAAGGCAGCACGCGCAGCAGCACCACCGTGGCCGTGCGCGAGCCGGCATGCGCCATGGGCAGCAGCGCCAGCGCGGCGGGCAGGTCGCGCACGGCCAGCGCGTGCAGCGTGGCCGCCTTCAGCGCCAGCACGAAGAGCAGGCCCACGGCGCCGTAGCTGCCCAGGCGCGAATCCTTCATGATGGCCAGCGCCTTCTCGCGCGTGACGGCGCCGCCCAGGCCGTCGCAGGTGTCGGCCAGGCCGTCTTCGTGGAAGGCGCCGGTCAGCCACACGGTGGCGGCCATGCACAGCAGCACCGCGATGAGCGCCGACCACGCATGCGCCGCGCCCCACAGCACCAGCGCGCCGAAGCCGCCCACGCACAAGCCCACGGCCGGGAAGTGGCGCGCACTCTCGTGCAGCCAGCCCGGCTGGAAGCCCACCCAGGCCGGGATGGGCACACGCGTGAGGAACTGCAGCGCGATGAAAAAGAGACGCAACTCGTGGAGCATGGCGGGATCTTGCCTGGCTGGGCTGGTTGTCGCTGTGCGGCGGGCGGGCCGGCCCTTCAGCAGCCGCGCCGCGCAACGCCCGCGCTGTCGAAGCTGGCCATCTGGTCCAGCAGCTGCAGCGCCGAAACCAGCAGCGGCCAGGCCAGTGCCGCGCCCGAGCCTTCGCCCAGGCGCAGGCCCAGGTCGAGCACGGGGCGCGCGCCCAGGCAGCGCAGCCAGCGCCCGTGCCCGGCTTCGGCCGAGCCGTGTGCAAACACGCAGTGCTGCAACAGCGCAGGGCCTTGCCGGCTGGCCAGAGCGGCGGCCACGGCCACGGCAGCGGTGGTGATGAAACCGTCCACCACCACCACGCGGCGTTCGTGCGCGGCCTGCAGCACGGCGCCGGCCATGGTGGCGATCTCGGCGCCGCCCACGGCGCCCAGCACGGCCAGCGCGCCCTGCTGCGCCAGGCTCACGTGCACGTGGCGCTGCAAGGCGCGCTGCAGCACCGCGGTCTTGCGCGCCAGGCCGGCATCGTCCAGCCCGGTGCCGCGGCCCACGCAGTCGGGCAGTGGCAGGCCGGTCAGGCGGCACATCAGCAGCGCCGCGGCCGAGGTGTTGGCGATACCCATCTCGCCCAGCAGCAGCACGTTGCCGGGCAGGCCGCGCACCAGCGCCTGCCCGTTCTGCAGCGCCGCCACACACTGCTCGGCGCTGAGCGCCGGGCCCAGCGTGCTGTCGGCCGTGCCGCGGCAGACCTTGGCGATGTGCAGGCCGGGCTGGGGCGTGAAGTCTTGCGCCACGCCGCAATCCACCACCGTCAGCGCCAGGCCGTGCTGGCGCGCCAGCACCGAGACGGCCGCGCCGCCGGCCAGCATGTTCAGCACCATCTGCGCCGTCACTTCGGCCGGGTAGGCGGACACGCCCTGCGCCGCAATGCCGTGGTCGGCGGCGAACACCAGCAGCTGCGGCGCTTCAAAACGCGGGTGGGTGTGGCCTTGCACCAGCGCCACCTGCAGCGCCAGCGCCTCCAGCCGGCCCAGCGCGCCCTGGGGTTTGGTGAGCTGGTCGAGCCGGGCGCACACGCGCGCGGCCAGCGCTTCGTCGTGCACCGTGGTGATGCTTGGGGCCTGGAAGTGCGCCTCGTTCATCCGGCCACCCCCGAGGCCTGGGCTGCCCAGGCTGCGCAGTGCGCGTGCAGCTGCGCCAGCCCGTCGGTCAAAGCCGCGGGGCCGGGCTGCAGGATGTCGCAGCTCTTGATCTCGTGCAGCCGTCTGTTCTGCACCGCCGGCACCGCGGCCCAGCCGGGCCGCGCAGCCACTTTCTCGGCGCGGAACTTCTTGCCGCACCACGAGCCGATGATCACCTCGGGCGCACGGCGCGCCGGCTCGTCGGCATCGGCCACCACGCGGTGTTTGCCCAGGCTCTGCGTGGCCAGTTCAGGAAAGATGTCGTCGCCGCCGGCGGTGGCCAGCAGTTCCGACACCCACTGGATCGCACTGATCATCGGTTCGTCCCATTCTTCGAAGTAAACACGCGGCCGGCGCGGCCAGGTGGCCGCCACCGCCGCGATGCGGGCGTGTTCGGCCTGGTTGGCCGCGATCCAGGCTTCGGCCCGGTCTGAGGCGCCCACCAGGCCGGCCACCAGGCGCAGCGTGGCGTAGATCTCGGCCACGCTGCGCTGGTTGGTGATGAAGACACTCAGGCCGGCGCGGATGAGCTTGTCGGCCAGCGCGGCCTGCATGTCTGAAAAACCGATCACCAGATCGGGCTGCAGCGCCACGATCTGGTCGATCTTGCCGTCGAGAAAAGCGCTGACACGGGGCTTCTCCTGGCGCGCGCGCCGCGGCCGCACGGTGTAGCCGCTGATGCCGACGATGCGCTGTTCTTCGCCCAGCAGGTAGAGCCACTCGGTGGTTTCTTCGGTGAGGCAGACGATGCGCTGCGGGCCGGTGGAGACAGTCATGGTTCAGCGTCCGATCAGGCGCCGCAGCAAAGCGGCATCGAGGTGTTCTTCCACCAGGTCGGCCACGGTGTCGCAGGCCTGGTTCAGCGTCGGCACCTCGGCGCCGAAGAGCGCGCGCAGCACCGCGCTTTGCTCGAAGAGGCCGTGGGCGTAGACGCCCAGCACCGAACCCTGCTGCCAGCCTATGGCCTGGCCTTGCACGTCGTGCAGCACGGCGCTGCCGGCCTCGGCGCGCGTCTGGCCGCAGCGGATTTCATAAGCCTGCGCCTGCACACCCGCCAGCGCGCCCCAGGGGCCTTGCACCTCGGTGAAACACACGGGCGCGGCGCGCAGGCGTTTGTGCGGCCCGAAGTGGGTGTGCAGCGGCAGCAGGCCCAGGCCGGGCAGGTGCTGCACGGGCTGGCCGTCGTGGCCTTCGGGGTCGTGCAGGCTCAGGCCCAGCAACTGCAGGCCGCCGCACACGCCCAGCACCGGACGGCCGGCAGCGGCGTGGGCGCGCACGGTGTGGTCCAGGCCTTGCGCGCGCAGCCAGGCGAGGTCGCCGCTGGCCTGCTTGCTGCCGGGCAGCACCAGCCAGTCGGCACCCTCGGCTTCGGCCGGCGTGCGCGCCCAGCGCAGGCGCAGCCCTGGCACCTGGGCCAGCGGCAGGAACTCGTCGAGGTTGCTGATGTGCGGCGGCGCGATCACCGCCACCCGCAGGCGCACGGGCGTGGCGGCCGCGGCGCCGCTGGCTTCGTCGGGGTGCAGCAGGCCGTCTTCTTCGGGCAGGCCGTGGCCGCGCCGCAGCGGCAGCACGCCGGCCAGGGGCACGCCGGTCAGCGCCTGCAGCTGCTGCGGGCCGGGGGCCAGCAGGCCGGCATCCCCGCGGAAGCGGTTGAAGACAAAACCCTGCAGCAGCGGCCGCACATCGTCGGGCAGCAGCGCCCAGGTGCCATAGCAGTGCGCGAAGCTGCCGCCGCGGTCGATGTCGCTGACCAGCAGCGCGGCCGTGGGCCCGGCGGCTGCGGCCCATCGCGCGGTGCCGAGGTTCACGTAGTCCTGCGGCGCCAGGTTGATCTCGGCCGGCGAGCCGGCGCCTTCCACCACGATGAGCTCGTGCCGCGCGGCCAGGCGGTCGAAACCGCGCTGCGCTTCCACGGCCAGCAGCGCGCTGCGCTCGCGCCAGGGCAGGCTCTTCAAGTCGGCGCGTGCGCGGCCGTGCAGCACCACCTGGCTGGCGGTGTCGGCTTCGGGCTTGAGCAGCACCGGGTTCATGTCGGTGTGCGGCACCACGCGCGCGGCCGCGGCCTGGAAGTACTGCGCCGAGCCGATCTCGCCCAGGCCAGGCCCCTCTTCCGGGCTGTGGCCCGCGCCCGGCGCCCCGCAGGCCACCACCCGGGCGTTGTTGCTCATGTTCTGCGCCTTGAAGGGCGCCACGTTCACGCCACGGCGCGCGGCCACGCGGCACAGCGCGGTGGCCAGCCAGCTTTTGCCGGCACCGCTGGTGGTGCCCCAGACGATGAGGGTGCGGGTCATGGCTGGTCCTGGGTGAGGGGCGGTGCGGGGCCCGCCATGGGATCGTCGGCTTGCGCGTCAGCGTGAGCGTCAACATGAACATCCGCGTGATCGGCCAGCGCCTGCAGCAGCCTGGCCTGGCTCTGCGGCGGCAGCGTGTTCACGCGCCACCAGCCGGGCAGGCCGAAGCTGCTGGCGTCGCGCAGCTGCACGCCGTGGCGCGCGCCGATCTCGGGGCGCCAGGGCCGTGGCGGGCGCAGGCAGAAAAACGGCGTGTGGCTGGGCTGCAGCTCGCAGCCGGCGGCCTGCAGCGCACGCGTCTGCGCTTGTTTCCACGCGCGCAGCGTGGGCAGGCTGGCTTGCAGCCAGGCCTGGGTGGCGGGCTGGCACCAGGCCTGCAGCAAGGCCACGGCGTGCGCGCCCAAGGGCCAAGAGGGTGTGGCCGCCTGCAGCGCCTGGGCCCAGCGTGCGCCCAGGGCGCCGGCGGGCGCGATGGCGTAGGCGCCACGCACGCCGCACAGGCCCAGCGCCTTGTTCGGGCTGTGCAGCACGAAGACGCGGTCGCGGGCGGCGGCGTCCCAGGGGCTCACGCCACTCAGGCGCAAAGGCGCGTAGACGGCGTCCAGCACGGTGGCGCCAACCCGTGCATCGCCGGCCGACCGTGGCAGCGGTGGCGTGTCGTCCTGGCCCAGCGGGCTGCCGGGGTCGGCGCGCCAGCGCAGCGTGGCGCGCGGATCGTCGGCCGCCAGCAGGCCGCGGCCGTGGGCCCGCGCGGCGCGGGCGTAATCGCCATAAGCCTGGGCCGGCAGCGCCACCGGGCCCGGAGCCAGGCGCGCGCTGACGGCAGTGACACGCTGGATGAACTCGCTCGCGCTGGCCGCCAGCAGCACACGCGCCGGCGCCACGCCGTGCCGCGCGGCCAGGGCCTCACGCAGCACCTGGTAGCTGGCGTCGGGGTAGCGCGTGGCATCGGCCGCCTGCACCGCGGCCAGCGCCTCAGGCCCCGGGCCGGCGGCGTTGGCGTTGGTGCTGAAGTCGTGCGGCAGCGCGCCCTGCGGGCCGGGGCCGCCGTGCATGGGCGCGTTCACCACGCCAGGCTCCAGCCCGCCACGCCTGCCCCAGGCGCCGCGGCCAGCCCCAGCACCGCCAGCGCGGCTGCGCCCCAGGCCACGGCCGTGCAGCGCCGCAGCCCGGCCGCGAAAGCTGCGGCCCCTGGCGTGGGCGCGCCGGCGTTGAGCACGTAGACACCCGGCTTGCGCAGTTGCACACCCAGCTGCAGCGCCAGCGCGCCCATCGGCCAGCCGCCGTTGGGCGATGGCGTCAGGCGCGCTTGCACTGGCAAGGCCGGCCACAGGCGCGGCGCGGCCAGGGCCAGGCCTGTCAAACGCGCGGGCAGCCAAGAGAGCAGGTCGTCGGCCCGCGCCGCCCACTTGCCGGCCCATTCCCAGCGGCCGCGGTAGCCCCACATCGCGTCGGCGGTGTTGGCCAGGCGGTAGACCACCGCGCCCGGCAAGCCGGCCAGAACGGCCCAGAAGAGCGGCGCCACGACGCTGTCGTTGAGGTTCTCCGACAAGGTCTCCAGCGCCGCCTCGCGCAGCTCGGCCGGGCCCAGCGCGCTGACGTCGCGGCTGACCAGCCGCGCCAGCTGCGTGCGCGCCGCGGCCAGGCTCTCGGCACCGGCGGCGCCACCGCCCGCCAGCGCCGCCTCCACGGCCTGCACCTCGTCACGCAACATGCGCCAGGCGAACATCGGCTTGAGCGCCAGCGCCAGCAGCAAGACCGCGGCCCAGGCCGGCGCCGCCAGGGCAGCGTTCTGCCAGGCCCACGCCGCCGCGCCGCACAACAGCGCCAGCGTGCACCAGGCCAGCGCGCCGCCGATGAAGGCCGCGGCGGGCGGCAGGCGCAGCAGCGCACGCCCCAGCGGGCCCAGCGCGCGGCCCAGCCAGGCCACCGGGTGCAGCGCGTTGCGCGGCTCGCCGAAGACCGCGTCGCCGGCCCAGGCCAGGGCCAGCGCGGCGGCCAGCAGCGGGCCGGGCGCGCCGGTGGCGGTGCTCGCCGCGGCCATGGCTGCGCTCAGCGCCTCGCTCAATCCTCGATGCCCCGCTGCGCCGGCACGCCGGCCTGGTAGTGGTGTTTCACCAGCGCCATCTCGGTGACGGTGTCGGCCAGCGCGATCAACTCCTCGGGCGCGTTGCGGCCGGTCAGCACCACGTGCACCTGCGGCGGCCGTTCGCGCAGCGCCTGCAGCACCGGCTCCAGCGGCAGCCAGCCGTAACGCAGCGGGTACATGATCTCGTCCAGCACCACGAGGAAGTGTTCGCCCGCGGCGATGGTGGCGGCGGCACGCGCCCAGCCGTCGCGTGCGAGCTGGGCCGACTGCGCCAGATCGCGGCTCTTCCAGCTGAAGCCGTCGCCCAGGCCCTCGATGGGCACGCCTAGCTGTTCAAAGACGCGGTGCTCGCCGAACCGGGCGCTGGGTACTTTCATGAACTGGTAGATCTTCACCGCCTTGCCGCGGCCGTGCGCACGCAGCGCCAGCCCGAAGGCCGCCGTGCTCTTGCCCTTGCCCGGGCCGGTGTGCACCAGCAGCAGGCCGCGGCGCTCGCCTTCAGGCTTGAGCGGCGAACGTTCGGTGGGCGGGGCGACGATGTCCATGGGGCGGGAATCTCAAAGATGGGGCAGCACGGCCCAGCGTTCGCGGCCACCGTGCTGCACGGCCTCGATGCTGAAAGCGTGGTCGAAGACCTGCACCAGCGCGGCGCGCAGCACGGGGTCGGCCGGGGCGCCGTCGGCCACCACGCGGCCGCGGTCCATCACCAGCACACGGTCGGCGGCCAGGGCCAGGGTCAGGTCGTGCAGCACCGCCACCACCGCCGCGCCCTCGCGCGCCCGCGCCGCCATGCTGCGCAGAAGCGCGCGCTGGTGCGGCGCGTCGAGATGGGTGGTGGGTTCGTCCAGCAGCAGCACCGGCGCCTGCACGGCCAGGGCCCGCGCCAGCAGCACCCGCTGGCGCTCACCGCCCGACAGCTCGTTCAGCCGGCGCTGGGCGTAGGCCGCGGTTTCGGTTTCGGCCAGCGCGGCCTGCACGGCGGCCTCGTCGGCGGCATCGGGCGCGCCCAGCAGGCCATGGCGCGGCAGGCGGCCCAGGCGCACCACGTCGATGGCGGCGATGTCGCCTTCGGCCTCGCCCTGCTGCGACAGCCAGGCCAGCGCCCGCGCACGTTCGCGCAAGGGCATCGTGGCCAGCGCGCGGCCCTGCAGCCACACGCGGCCGGCGTCGGGCACGCGCAGGCCGGCCAGCAAGGCCAGCAGCGTGCTCTTGCCGGCGCCGTTGGGGCCGACCACGGCCACCCACTGGCCGGCCTGCAGCGTGAGCGACACACCGTCGACCGCAGGGCGGCCGCCCAGCTGCAGCGCCAGGCCCTCGGCCTGCAGCGGGTGGGGGCTGCCGGCGCGGGCCGGTGGGGTGGGCGCGCTCACAGGCCCTCCCGCTGGCGGCGGCGCAGCAGCACCATCAGGTAGAGGCCCCCCAGCACCGCGGTGAGCACGCCTACGGGCAGCTCTTGCGGCGCGATCACGCTGCGCGCCGCCACGTCGGCGGCCAGCAGCAGCACACCGCCGGCCGCGGCCGACAGCAGCAACAGCGGGCCGTGCGTCACCACCACCAGCCGGCGCACGATGTGCGGGGCCACCAGGCCGACGAAGGCCACCAGCCCGGCCTGGGCCACGGCCGTGCCGGTGGCCAGCGCCATCAGCAGCACCAGCAGCAGGCGCACCCGCGGCAGCGCCAGGCCCAAGCTGACGGCGCTGTGTTCGCCCAGCACCAGGGCATCCAGTGCACGCGCAAAACGCCAGGCCAGCGCACCAGCCAGCAGCAGCACCGACCCGAGCATCACGCTGCTCTGCCAGCCCAGGAAGGAGGTGGTGCCGAGCATGAAGATCTGCTTGCCGCGCAGCGCGTCGGGCGAGACCAGCGTCACCAGCTCCGACACCGACGACAGCAGGATGCCCACCACCACACCGGCCAGCAGCAGCACCAGGGGCCGCGCCGTGCCGCGCGCCAGCAGCAGCGTGAGCGCCACGCCCAGCACCGCGCCGGCAAAAGCCGCGCCCACCAGGCCCACGCGCAGCAGCCCGCTGGCCGTGGCCAGGCCGATGTAGTGGCCCAAAGCGCCGCCGGCGGCCAGCACCAGCACCACGCCCAGCCCGGCACCGGCGGCCGAGCCGAGCAGGTAAGGATCGGCCAAGGGGTTGCGGAACAAGCCCTGCGCGATGGCGCCGGCCAGGCCCAGCAGCCCGCCCGTGAGCAGCGCGCCCAGCGTGCGCGGCGCGCGGATGGCGGCCACCAGCTCCCATTCAGCCGCCGCCAGCGCCGCCTGGGCGCCGGTGCCGCCCGCCCAGCCGCCCCACCAGGCCAGCGACCAGCCCTCGCTGCCCGCCGCCAGGCCGCACAGACCCAGCAGCAGCGCCATCGCGGCCAACAGCAGCGCCAGCAGGCGGGCCGGTGCGCGCCGCGCTGGTCCGGACGCGGCCTGCGGCAGCACGGCGGGCTGGGGTGCAGCCATCGGCAGGTTCACCGCGCCGCGGCGCCGGCCGGCACCGGCGCTGGGGTTCTGCCTGCCAGGCCGGCCAGGCAATCGGCCAGCAACTCGGCACCTTCGGCCAGGCGCGGGCCGGGGCGCACCAGTGTGTCCCAGGGCTCACTCGCAAAACCGCAGTGCCGGCCGGCGTGCAGCGCGCGCAGGCTGCCCCAGCCCGGCCGCGCCGGCATCTCGGCCACGGCACGCGCAGTGCCGATCACGATGTCGGGCTGGGCGCGCACGACAAACTCGGGGTTGAGCTTGGGAAAAGGCCCCATCGCCGCCGGCACCACATTGCCCATGCCCAGGCTTGTGAGCAACTCACCGACGAATGAGCTCTCGCCGGCGGCATAAGGCGCCGAGGCCACTTCGAAATACACCTTCTGCCCGCGCAGCCCTGCCGGCACACGTGCCGCGGCGGCCGCCATGCGCTGCTGCAGCCGCTGCCACAGCGCCGCGCCGGCCGCCGCATCGCCCAGGGCCTGGCCCACCTTGCCGAGCACCCGCTCGGTGTCCTGCAGGGTCTTGGGCTCCAGCGCCACCACGGCCAGGCCCAGGGCTTCCAGGCGGTCGATGGCGCGTGAAGAGCCGGCGGCCAGCACCAGGTCGGGCTTGAGCGCGACGAGGCGCTCGATCTGCGTGTCGTCCAGCCCACCCAGCTTGGGCAGGGCCAGCACGCTGGCCGGCCAGTTCGAGAAGCGGTCGGTGCCCACCAGGCGGTTGCAGGCCTGCAGCGCGCACACGGCCTCGGTCAGAGAGGGCAGCAAGGACACCACCCGCTGCGGCGCGGCCGGCAGCACCACGGTGCGGCCGCGGTCGTCCACCACGGTGGCGGCTTGCGCAGCAGGCCAGCCGCCCAGGACCCCCAACAGCGTGGCGCTGAACAAGCGCCAGAACCCGTGCTTCATGCCATCTCCTTCACCGGCAGTTCACAACCCGCCACCAGCAGCGTGACGCGCGCACAGGCCGCCGCCAGCGCCTGGTGCAGGCCGCCCAGCGCGTCGACAAAACGCCGCGTTTCGGCGCCCAGGGGCATCACGCCCAGGCCGATCTCGTTGGACACCAGCACCACCGGGCCCGGCGCCGCGCGCAGCGCCTGCACCAGCGTGCGGCCCGCGTCGTGCAGCGCATCGGCTGTGGCCGGCGGGCCCTGCAGCGGCAGCGCCAGCTGCGTGAGCCACAAGGTGAGGCAGTCCACCACCAGCAGGCGCTGCGGCGTGCTGTGGCGGGCCAGCACCTCGGCCAGGTCGAGCCCGGCCACTTCCACGCAGCCCAGGGCCGGCAGGCGCAGCGCGCGGTCGGCCTGGTGGCGGCGGATGCGCTCGGCCATCTCTTCATCGCCGGCCACGGCGGTGGCCAACAACAGGGCTTCACGAGGAAGGCCCCCACGGCAGACCGGCCCGCCCAACCAGGCCGCCGCCCGCGCCTCGGCAGCGCGTGATTTGCCGCTGCGCGCGCCGCCCAGCAGCAGTTCGTGCGCCACGGTGGCGGCGGCGGCGGTGTTCATCGGCGGGCCCTCACTTCATCACCCAGCGCAGGGTGACAAAAGCTTCGCGGCCCGGCTGGTCGTAGCCCAGCACGGTGCTGTAGCCCTTGTCGGCCACGTTGTTCACACGCAGCCCCAGGCGGGCTTGCCGCGAGAAGGCCCATTCACCGCGCAAGTCCAGCGTGCCGTAGCCGCCCAGGCGCGTGGTGTTGGCGGCGTTGTCGTAGCGGTAGGAGAAGGCCGAGAGCGTGGCCCCGGCCGACCACGCGCCGGCCTGCCAGTCGGCCCCCAGGCGCAGCGCCTGCTTGGCGCGCCGCGCGAGCTGCTTGCCGTAGTTGGCGTTGCCCACGGTGGCGTTGCGTGGGTCGGTGTGGTCGTAGCTGGCGGTGAGGTCCACGTCGCGCCAGCGGCCCTCGTAGCCGAGCGTCACGCCGTCGATCTCCACCCTGGGCAGGTTCACCGGCTGCGGGCCGCTGCTGATGAAGCCGCGGTAGCGGTAGTCGTACCAGGCCGCGCGCAGGCGGTGTTCACCGGCCGTCCAGCGCAGGCTCAGCTCGGCATGTGTGCCTTCTTCGGGCAGCAGGTTGGGGCTGCCGAAACCAGGGAAGTAGAGCTGGTTGAAGCTGGGCAGGGTCTGGCTGGTGCCGTAGCTGGCGCCCAGCAGCCAGGCCGGCGTGAGCGCGTAGCCGTAAGCCACGGCGCCGGTGGTCACACCGCCGAACTGCGAGTTGCGGTCGCGCCGCAGGCTGGCCTGCCAGTTGTGCGCGGCGGCGCTGCCGTTCAGGCCCAGGGCCAGCGCGTCGATGCTGCGTTCGCTTTCGACAAAAGGCGTCACTGGCCGCGCCACCTTCTCATCGGTGCGCTCCAGCAAGACCAGCGCCGTGCCCAGCGGCGTGGCCACGGTGTTCTCCCAGCTCGCTTGCTGGCTGCGCGTGCGGATGACGCCGAGGTCGGTGAAGGCGCTGGCACTGGCCAGGGTGTCGTAGGCGTCCACCGTTTCGGTGAGGCTCACACGCGTGCGCCACGAGCCCAGCACCGGGCCCCGTGCCGTGAGGCCGAGCAGCCGGTTGTGCAGCTCGGCGCGGGCGTCGGCGCCCGGGCCGTCGTCGATGCGGCTCAGGCCCGTGCTGCCCAGCGCCAGCAGTTCCACGCGCCAGTCGGCACCCGGGCGCCAACCCAGGCGCAGGCTGCCGGCGCTCTGGCGGAAGCCGTCGCGGTCGGGGTTGTGGTTGCCGAAGGGCACCTTCGGGTTGGTGGCGGAGACGCCGCGGGTGTCGGTGTGCTGGGCCTGCACAGCCACGTCGAAGACACCGTTGCCGAAACCCACGCCGGCCGCCAGCTGGCCGAACTCGTTGGAGCCGGCCGAGAGCTTGGCGTTGGCGCTCAGGCCCTGCACGGCCTGGCGCGTGAAGACCTGCACCACGCCGCCGAGCGCGCCGTTGCCGTAGAGCGAAGACATCGGCCCGCGCACGATCTCGATGCGCTCCACCGCTTCCAGCGGCAGGTTGTCCAGCGAAGGTGTGCCCAGCGTGGCCGAACCGACCCGCATGCCGTCCACCAGCAGCAGCGTGTGGCGCGATTCCAGGCCGCGGATGAAGACCGAGGCGCTCTTGCCCAGCCCGCCGTTGCTGGCGAACTGCAGGCCGGCCTGCTGCGACAGCAGCTCCACGAGCGTGCGGCCTTCGCTGCGCTCGATGGTGGCGCGGTCGATGACCGTCACCTCGGCCACGAGCTGGTTCACCGGCGTGGGCACGCGGGTGGCCGTGACGGAGACCTGTTGCGGGCTCTGGGCGCTGGCCGCGGTGGCCAGCAAGGAAAGCATGAGAGACGCGGGCGCCGCAGCGCGCCGCTTGAAGCGGAAGAGAGACAAGAACAACCTCCAGCCGCGCACCCCGCGCGGACATGAACCGAATGCGCAGGCATCGCTGAAGGCAAGGAAGGCCGGCACCCCGGCGCGGCGCACGCAGGCGCAGCAACACAGGCTGTTCGGCCCGCGCTGCCCTCCGCAACGCCAGCTCCCATCGCACCAGGCCGGTATCCGGGCTCGCGAGTGCCGAGGGGCGTGACACGCCCTCGGAGGCCCACTGCGCCTTCCCAGACCCTTGGCGTCGATGTTCTCGACGCTCAAGGCCCAGTGGCTGTCGTGCAGTGCGCTCCTCGCTGACCGTTGCGGGGGCAGCGCCGGAATCGGACGGGGCCTGTGGTCCAGACCCTCCTCACCGGCTTCCCGTTTAACCTGCCGCCCTGAACGGAACGGCAGGCACCTGGTGCAAGCGGGCGCGATGCTAGCGCACGCGGCTGAGGGCGCCCTGACAGCCGGCAGGCAGGGGGTTGAAGCCGGGGCGGCGGGGGGTGGCCGATATACTCACGATTTCCCACCACAGCACGCGCTTTCGCCCGTGCTGCACGCAATGACCAAGTTCATTTTCGTCACGGGCGGTGTGGTGTCCTCGCTGGGCAAGGGCATCGCGGCGGCGTCGCTGGCGGCCATCCTCGAGTCGCGTGGCCTGAAGGTCACCCTCATCAAGCTGGACCCCTACCTCAACGTCGACCCGGGGACCATGAGCCCCTTCCAGCACGGTGAGGTCTTCGTCACCGACGACGGCGCCGAAACCGACCTCGACCTCGGCCACTACGAGCGCTTCATCACGACGCGGATGAAGAAGAGCAACAACTTCACCACCGGCCAGATCTACAAGTCGGTGCTGGAGAAGGAGCGCCGTGGCGACTACCTCGGCAAGACGGTGCAGGTGATCCCGCACGTCACCAACGAGATCCAGGAGTTCGTCAAGCGCGGCGCCAGCGCCGATTTGGACGTGGCCATCGTCGAGATCGGCGGCACCGTCGGTGACATCGAGAGCCTGCCCTTCCTGGAAGCGGTGCGCCAGATGAGCCTGAAGATGGGCCCGACGAACAGCGCGTTCGTGCACCTGACCTACGTGCCCTACATCGCCGCCGCTGGCGAGCTGAAGACCAAGCCCACGCAGCACACGGTGCAGAAGATGCGCGAGATCGGCATCCAGCCCGACGTGCTGCTGTGCCGCGCCGACCGCCCCATCCCTGATGACGAGCGCGAGAAGATCAGCCTCTTCACCAACGTGCAGCGCCACGGCGTGATCAGCATGTGGGACGTGGACACCATCTACAAGGTGCCGCGCCTGCTGCACGAGCAGGGTCTGGACGAGCTGATCTGCATGAAGTTGCAGCTGCTGACCAAGCCCGCCGACCTCAAACGCTGGGACAACCTGGTGCACGAGGTGGAACACCCGCGCGCCACGGTGAAGATCGCGATGTGCGGCAAGTACACCGATCTGTCAGACAGCTACAAGAGCCTGAACGAGGCGCTGCGCCACGCCGGCATCCACAACCATGCCAAGGTGCAGATCGAGTACGTCGACGCCGAGACGCTGACACCGCAGACGGCCTCGCAGCTGGCCGCGTTCGACGCCATCCTCGTGCCCGGCGGCTTCGGCCAGCGCGGCGTGGAAGGCAAGATCGTCGCGGTGCAGTACGCCCGCGAGCACAAGATCCCCTACCTCGGCATCTGCCTGGGCATGCAGGTGGCCACCATCGAATACGCGCGCCACGTGGCGGGCCTCGCGGGCGCCAACAGCACCGAGTTCGAGCCCAAGTGTCCGCACCCCGTCATCGCCCTCATCGAAGAGTGGCAAGACCGCGACGGCAGCATCCAGAAGCGCACGGCCAGCTCCGACCTGGGCGGCACCATGCGCCTGGGCGCACAGAGCAGCGACGTGAAGGCCGGTACGCTGGCGCACCAGATCTACGGCCCGGTGGTGACGGAACGCCACCGCCACCGTTATGAGGCCAACGTCAACTACCTCGACCAGCTGCAGGCCGCGGGCCTGGTGATCAGCGCGCTGACGCAGACCGAGAAGCTCACCGAGATCGTCGAGCTGCCGCAGAGCGTGCACCCGTGGTTCGTGGGCGTGCAGTTCCACCCCGAGTTCAAGAGCACGCCCTGGGGCGGGCACCCGCTGTTCACCAGCTACGTGAAGGCCGCGCTCGATCAACACGCGCGCCAGCACCCTGCAGCCAAGGAAGCGGCATGAAGCTCTGTGGTTTCGACGTCGGCATCGACAAGCCGTTTTTCCTGATCAGCGGGCCCTGTGTCGTCGAGAGCGAACAGCTGCAGATGGAGGTGGCCGGGCGGCTGCAGGAGATCACCCGCGAGCTCGGCATCCCCTTCATCTTCAAGAGCAGCTACGACAAGGCCAACCGCAGCAGCGGCGCCAGCTTCCGCGGCCCGGGCATGGAGCGCGGGCTGGAGATCCTGGCCAAGGTGAAGAAGACGCTGAACGTGCCCGTGCTCACCGACGTGCACGACGAGAGCCACGTGGCCCCGGTGGCCGCCGTGGTGGACGTGCTGCAGACCCCCGCCTTCCTGAGCCGGCAGACCGACTTCATCCGCGCCGTGGCGCAGAGCGGCAAGCCGGTGAACATCAAGAAGGGCCAGTTCCTCAGCCCCCACGACATGAAGAACGTCATCGACAAGGCCCGCGCCGCTGCGCGTGAAAAGGGCCTGCCGGAGGACGTGTTCATGGCCTGCGAACGCGGCGTGAGCTTCGGCTACAACAACTTGGTGTCTGACATGCGTTCCCTGGCCATCATGCGCGAGACCGGCGCGCCGGTGGTCTTCGACGCCACGCACAGCGTGCAGCTGCCCGGCGGCCAGGGCACCAGCTCGGGCGGCCAGCGCGAGTTCGTGCCCGTGCTCAGCCGCGCCGCGGTGGCCGTGGGTGTGGCCGGGCTCTTCATGGAGACCCACCCCGACCCCGCCAACGCCCTGAGCGACGGCCCCAACGCCGTGCCGCTGAAGCACATGAAGGCGCTGCTGGAGCAACTCGTCGCGCTCGACCGCGTGATCAAGACCCAGCCGCTGCTCGAGAACGACTTCAGCTGCTGAAGACGCCCTTTCACGAAGAATTCGAAACTGCTGAGAGAAGAGAACCCATGAGTGCCATCGTCGATATCGTCGGCCGAGAAATCCTCGACAGCCGCGGCAACCCCACCGTCGAATGCGACGTGCTGCTGGAAAGCGGCACCATGGGCCGCGCCGCCGTGCCCTCGGGCGCCAGCACCGGCAGCCGCGAGGCCATCGAGCTGCGCGACGGCGACAAGGGCCGCTACCTCGGCAAGGGCGTGCTGAAGGCGGTGGAGCACATCAACACCGAGATCAGCGAATCGGTGCTGGGGCTGGATGCCTCGGAGCAGGCCTTCCTCGACAAGACCCTGATCGACCTCGACGGCACTGACAACAAGAGCCGCCTGGGCGCCAACGCGATGCTGGCGGTGAGCATGGCCGTGGCGCGCGCCGCGGCCGAAGAGAGTGGCCTGCCCCTGTACCGCTACTTCGGCGGCATGGGCCGCATGAGCCTGCCGGTGCCGATGATGAACGTCATCAACGGCGGCGCGCACGCCAACAACAACCTCGACCTGCAAGAGCTGATGATCATCCCCGTGGGAGCGCCCAGCTTCCGCGAGGCGCTGCGCTACGGCGCCGAGGTCTTCCACGCGCTGAAGAAGATCCTCCACGACAAGGGCATGCCCACGCAGGTGGGCGACGAAGGCGGCTTCGCGCCCAACGTGGCCAGCCACGAGGCCGCGTTGCAGCTCATCCTGGAAGCCATCGACAAGGCAGGTTTCGTGGCCGGCGAGCAGATCGCGCTGGGCCTGGACTGCGCCGCCAGCGAGTTCTACAAGGACGGCAAGTACCACCTGGAGGGTGAAGGCCTGCAACTGGCCGCGGCCGAGTGGACCGACATCCTGGCGACCTGGGTCGACAAGTACCCGATCATCAGCATCGAAGACGGCATGCACGAAGGCGACTGGGACGGCTGGAAGATGCTGAACGACCGCCTGGGCAAGAAGGTGCAGCTGGTGGGCGACGACCTCTTCGTCACCAACACCAAGATCCTGGAGCGCGGCATCCGCGAAGGCGTGGCCAACTCCATCCTCATCAAGATCAACCAGATCGGCACGCTGACCGAAACCTTCGCCGCCATCGAAATGGCCAAGCGCGCCGGCTGGACCAACGTCATCAGCCACCGCAGCGGCGAAACCGAAGACAGCACCATCGCCGACATCGCCGTGGGCACCAATGCCGGGCAGATCAAGACCGGTTCCTTGAGCCGCAGCGACCGCATGGCCAAGTACAACCAGTTGCTGCGCATCGAGGAAGACCTGGGTGACGTGGCCAGCTATCCCGGCCGCGCCGCCTTCTACAACCTCAAGTAAGGCCCGGGCCCGATGCGCTGGACCCCGCTCGTGCTCGCCGCCCTGCTGGTGGTGGTGCAGGGCGACCTGTGGTTCGGCAAGGGCAACCTGCCCTACGTGATGAGCCTGCGCAAGCAACTGGCCGAACAGCGCGCGCTGAACGACAGCGCGCGCGAGCGCAACCAGCGTGTAGCCGCCGAGGTGGCCGACCTGCGCGAAGGCCTGGAAATGGTGGAAGAAAAAGCGCGTGCCGAGCTGGGCATGGTCAAGCCTGACGAGATCCTGGTCCAAGTGACGCAGGTGACGGCACGCCGCTAGGGCGCCCCATGCCCGGGCTCGACGCGCTGCTGGCCGCCGCGCAACCCCTGCTGGCGGCGGCCTTCACGCTCTGGGGCAGCCCGGTCACCTGGCTGGAGGTGGTGGCCTTCGCGGCCGCGGTGTTGATGGTGCTGGCCAACTTCCGCGTCAACCCTGTGGCCTGGCCGCTGGCCATCCTGAGCTCGCTGCTGTACGCGCTGCTCTTTGCTGACAGCAAACTGTACGGCGAGGCGGCACTGCAGTTCGTCTTCATCACCGCCGCCTGCTGGGGCTGGTGGCAGTGGCTTCGCGGGCGGGGTGAGGACGGCGCGCCGCTGCGAGTGCACCACCTTTCTCGTCGCGGCATCGCGCTTCTCACGGCGGCCACGCTGGCCGCCTGGCCGCTGGTGGGCTGGCTGCTCGACCACGCCACCGACAGCGACGTGCCCTACTTCGACGCGCTGCCCACCGTGGCCAGTCTGGCGGGCCAGTTGCTGCTGGCGCGCAAGTGCGTCGAGAACTGGCCCGTGTGGGTCGGCGTGAACGTGGTCAGCGTGGCGCTCTTCGCCACCAAGGGCCTGTGGCTGACCACGCTGCTCTACGCCGTGTTCGTGGTGCTGTCCTTCATCGGCTGGCGCGCGTGGCGCCGGCTGGCCGCGGCCTGATGCAGCCGGCGCTGCTGGTGGCCATCGTCGGTGCCGAGAGCACCGGCAAGACCACGCTCGCCGCCGCCCTGGCCGAGGCGCTGGCGCGCGAAAGCGGCCGCCGCGTGGCTTGGGTGCCCGAAGTGCTGCGCGAGTGGTGCGACCACACCGGCCGCACGCCACGGGCGCACGAACAGGCTTCCATCATGCGTGCGCAACACGAGCGCTTGAACGCGGCCGCCGAGACGCACGACATCGTGGTCTGCGACACCACGGCGCTGATGACGGCGGTCTACAGCCGCATCGTCTTCGGCGACCGCAGCCTCGACGAGCGTGCCGTGGTGCTGCACCGCCGCGCCGGCGTGACGCTGCTGACGGCGCTGGACCTGCCCTGGGTGCCCGACGGCCTGCAGCGCGACGGCCCGCAGGTGCGCGAGCCGGTGGACAACGCGCTGCGCGATCTGATGCACCGGCATGGCATCGCGCACGCCATCGTGGCCGGCAGTGGCGAAGCGCGGCTGCAAAACGCGCTGGCCGCCACCCGGCCGCTGCTGCATGCACACGAAGCGCCGCCGTCGGCGCGACGCGGGGGCCTCTTCACCGGGTTGGGCGGCGGTGCCGCCGCGCGCTGGTCTTGCGACTGCTGCGTGCCGGCCTTCGAGCGCGCGCTGCAGGGCGCGGCAACGCGGACTGGCAGCGCCGGTTACTGAACGGCCGCCGGCCCCGGTGGCTGGTCGCGCACTGGCGTGAACATCTCGCCGACGTCCACCGCGTCGAAGCGGTACTGCAGACCGCAGAACTCGCAGCCCACCTCCACCTCGCCGCGCTCGGCAATCAGGCTCTCGCTCTCTTCGCGGCCCAGGCCACGCAGCATGTTGCGCACGCGCTCGCGGCTGCAGCTGCAGGCAAAGCGCGGCGTGGCGCTGGCGTCGGGTTCGAAGACCCGCAGGGTCTCCTCCCAGAACAGCCGGTGCAGGATCTGCTCGGGCGGCAGCGCCAGCAGCTCTTCACGCGTGAGCGTGGCGGCCAGCATCGCGATGCGGTTGAAGTGCTCCGACAGACCGATGTCGTCTTCGTTGCGCTGCCCTTGCAGGTTGCCCTCGCCTTCCACCGGCATGCGCTGGATCAGCAGGCCCGCGGCCACCTCGTCGTTGGCGGCCAGCACCAGGCGCGTGTCGAGCTGCTCGCTCTGCAGCATGTAGTGCTCCAGCACCTGCTGCACCTGCTGCAGCGGCTCGCGCAGGTCGCCATGCAGCGGCACCACACCCTGGTAGGGCTGCTGGCCGGGCAGGCGGTCTTTCGGGTCCAGCGTGATGGCGCAGCGGCCCTGGCCGTGCACGTTCAGCAGCGCTTCCAACTGCGCCCCGGCCGGCACCTCGCCCACCACCTTGGCGGTGGCGCGGAAGGCCAGGTCGGGCTGCACCTCGGCCACGGCCAGCTTGACCGGGCCGTCGCCCTGCATCTGCAGCACCAGCGCGCCGTTGAACTTGATGTTGGCCTGCATCAGCACGGCGGCGGCGGCCATCTCGCCCATCAGCACACGCACCTCGGGCGGGTGTTCCCCCACGGTCTGGCGGCGGCGCAGCACCTCCTGCCAGCCGTCGGTCAGGCGCACGAGCATGCCGCGCACGGGCAGGCCCTCGAACAGGAATTTGCGCAACACGCTCATCAGGCGATCCGTTTCAGTTGGGTGCGGTGGCGCTGGGCTTTTTCAACGTAGCCGAGCGCGCCTTGTTTCATGCGTTCCAGTTGCTCGGGCGTGATCTCGCGCACCGCCTTGGCCGGGCTGCCGATGATGAGGCTGTGGTCGGGGAAGACCTTGCCCTCGGTGACCACGGCACCGGCGCCCACCAGGCAACCGCGCCCGATCACCGCGCCGTTCAACACCACGGCCTGGATGCCGATGAGCGCGCCGTCGCCCACGGTGCAGCCGTGCAGCATGGCCTGGTGGCCCACCGTCACGTCTTCGCCCAGCGTCAGCGGTGAGCCCATGTCGGTGTGCATCACGGCAGCTTCCTGCACGTTGCTGCGCGCGCCGATGGTGATCCACTCGTTGTCGCCGCGCAGCACGGCGCCGTACCAGACGCTGGCGCCTTCCCCCAGGCTGACGCGGCCGATGACCTCGGCGCTCTCGGCCACCCAGGCGGTGGCGGCGATGCGCGGTGCGTCGCCGCCGAGTTGGTAAATGGCCATGCGGGCCTCCTGCAGGCAAAGCGCACAATTCTAGGGATGGAGCTCCGAACCGCCGCCTTGCGGGCCTTGCAGATCGCCGAGCCGGCGGCCAAGGCCACCGCCGCGCTGGCCTTGCACCCGCAACATCATGCCGGCCTGCTCGATGAAGGCGATCCGCGGCTCGACCCCACGGCGCTGCTGCAGGCAGCAGGCCCGCTGCCCGGGCGCACCGAACGCCCGCTGCTCGTCGACCCGCGCGAAGTCAAGCCGCGCTCGCCTTTCACCACCGAAGGCCGCGCCGCCTTGCTGCACGCGGTGGCCCACATCGAACTCAACGCCATCAACCTGGCGCTGGACGCCGTGTGGCGTTTCGCCGGCATGCCGCGCGCCTACTACCGCGACTGGCTGCGTGTGGCCGCAGAAGAAGCCTTGCACTTCTCGCTGCTGAGCGAGCATCTGGCCTCGCTGGGCTGCAGCTACGGCGACCACCCCGCGCACGACGGCCTGTGGTCCATGACGGCGCGCACCGCGGGCGACATCACCGCCCGCATGGCCCTGGTGCCGCGCACGCTGGAAGCGCGCGGCCTCGACGCCACGCCGCCCATGCAGGCGCGGCTGCGGCAGGCCGGGGACGAACGCGCGGTACAGATCCTGGACGTGATCCTGCGCGACGAGATCGGCCACGTGGCCATCGGCAACCACTGGTACCGCTGGCTGTGCGCGCGAGACGGGCTCGACCCGGTGGCCCACTACGCCGTGCTGGCCGAACGCCACCGCGCGCCCAAGCTGCGCGGGCCCTTCAACCTGGCGGCCCGCAGCGCCGCCGGCTTCACCGACGCAGAGATTTCGGCGTTGCACACGCCGTGACATCTTGCCGTCATGTGCGGTAGCAGCATTACACTTCGCCGCTTCATCCCCCACCCCTCCCAGACGCTCATGAAGCCGATGTCGACCCGCCGTTTCCTCCAGATCGCCGGCCTCAGCGCCGCTGCCTTGCTGCTCGCCGCCTGCGGCAAGAAAGAAGAAGCGCCCGCGCCGGCCCCCGAGGCTGCAGCCTCGGCGCCGGCCCCCGCAAAGGTCTACGTGGTGGGCACCGACGCCGCCTACGCGCCTTTCGAAAGCCAGAACGAAAAGGGCGAGATCGTCGGCTTCGACATCGAGGTGGTGCAGGCCATCGCCGCCAAGGGCGGTTTCGAGGTGAAGTTTGTCAACACCCCCTGGGAAGGCATCTTCAACGCCCTGGGCCAGGGCGACCGCGACATGGTCGTCTCGGCGGTGACCATCACCGAAGAGCGCAAGGGCACCATGGACTTCAGCGCGCCCTACTTCGACGCGCAGCAGCTCATCGCCGTCAAGGAGACCAGCAAGGTCGCCAAGTTCGCCGATCTGAAGAAGCTGAAGGTGGGCGTGCAGACCGGCACCACGGGTGACGAAGCCGTCACCAAGCTGCAAGGCAAGACCAGCACCAACATCAAGCGCTTCGAAAGCACCCCGCTGGCGCTCAAAGAGCTGGAAGCCGGTGGTGTCGACGCCGTGGTGGCCGACAACGGCGTGGTCATTCACTACGTGGCCAACAACCCGGGCGGCAAGTTCAAGACCGTCGCCGACCAGGAGTTCGTGCCCGAGCAGTACGGCATTGCCGTGAAGAAGGGCAACACCGAGTTGCTGGAGAAGATCAACAAGGGCCTGGCCGACATCAAGGCCGACGGCACCTACGACCAGATCTTCACCAAGTACTTCGGCGCCCCGCCCGCCAAGGCCGAAGCCGCCGCGCCGGCCTCCGCCGCGTCGAAGTAAAGCACTCGACAAGAGAAGGACCGGACGGTGGATCTTCGCTGGGAGATCCTGTCCGGCTACACGCCGCTGTTCATCAGCGGCCTGTGGATGACGGTCCAGCTGACGCTGGTCGCCATCGGGGTGGGCCTGGTGCTGGGCGTGGGTTTCGGCCTCGTCAGCACCTCGTCAGACGCCCCCCGCCCGCGCCACGCCCTGGCGCGCGCGCTGCTCGGCGTGGCCCGCGGCATCACGGTGGCGTATGTCACCTTCTTCCGCGGTACACCGCTGTTCGTGCAGATCCTGCTGGTGCACTTTGCGCTGATGCCGGCGCTGGTGCACCCCGATCACGGGCTGCTGCTCTCGGGTGAACTGGCGCGCAGCTTCCGCCAGGAACACGGCGCCTTCTTCTCCGGCTGCGTGGCGCTGAGCCTGAACGCCGGCGCCTACATCAGCGAGATCTTCCGCGCCGGCATCCAGAGCATCCATCGCGGTCAGACACAAGCGGCGTACAGCATGGGCCTGACCCACACGCAGGCCATGCGCTTCGTCATCCTGCCGCAAGCCTTCCGGCGCATGGTGCCGGCGCTGGTGAACGAAGGCGTCACGCTGATCAAGGACAGTTCGCTCGTCTCGGCCATTGGCCTGGCCGAACTGGCGCTGGCGGCGCGCACCGTGGCCGGCGCCTACTCTCGCTACTGGGAACCCTACCTCGCGATCTCGGTGGTCTACCTCGTGCTGACGCTGACGCTGTCTTTGCTGGCGCGGCGCCTGGAAGCGCCGGCCCACCTGCGCGGGCGGTAACACCGCCAGACGCTTCGCCACGCGAAGTGTTGCGCGGATGCTGCGGTGCACCTCACTTTCTGCATCCGCGTTGACCCGAGGGCGGGTTTGTCCGGAGTTCGCCTCTAAACTGTCATTGGTCGTCGGTAGAGGGCACAGCCCCCCGGCATCGCAACCATCTAGTGAGGAAACGCATGAAAAAGACCCTGATTGTTGCCGCCGTGTCGGCTCTGGCTGCCGGTAGCGCCCTCGCGCAAAGCAGCGTCACCATCTACGGCCGCCTGAACGTGACCGCCGAGTCGCTGGACCGCGCTGGCTCGAAGACCAAGGAACTGGTCAACAACGCTTCGCGCCTGGGCTTCAAGGGCGTTGAAGATCTGGGCGGTGGCCTGAAGGCCATCTTCCTGCTGGAGCACCGCTTCAGCGTGGACACCGGCACTGTCACCGGCGACTTCTACGCCGGCGACTCGCTGGTCGGTCTGAGCGGTGGTTTCGGTACCGTGCGCCTCGGCCGCATCACGAGCGAGGCCTACTACGCGACTGCTGACTACATCAGCATGAACAACCACGACACCGGCACGTCGGCCGACACGCTGTACGCCTACCTGGGCAACAACAAGAACAAGATCGCCTACAACACCAACAGCCTCGGCGGTCTGGTGCTGCACGCAGCCATCGGCGCCCAAGAGGGCGGCGCGGCTGGTGGCAAGGTCATGGACCTGGCCGCCACCTACGAACTGGGCGACCTGAGCCTGGGCTTCGGCTACGAGAAGAACAACGCCAGCGCCAACCAGTACGCCGTGCGCGCGCTGTACACGGCCGGTGCCTTCGTTGGCGGCGCCTACATCCAGAAGGACAAGAACGGCTGGGGCGCCAACCTGGGCAGCCGCACCACCTTCCGCCTGACCGGCGCCTACAACGTGGGCAACAGCGAGTTCCACCTGGGCTACGGCAAGGCCGGCGACTACAGCCGTGTCAACGACAGCGATGCCACGCAACTGGTGCTGGGTTACAACTACAACCTGAGCAAGCGCACCCGCATCCACAGCCATTACACGAAGGTCAGCGCCAGCCGCTTCACGCCTTACACCGGCGACCTGACGGCTCTGGGCGTCGGCATCCGCCACAACTTCTGATCGCCGCGGGGCATCGCCCCGTTGCTCTCAGCAAAAAGGCCGGTCTCCAGACCGGCCTTTTTCTTTGTTCGGCGTTCAGCCGCGCGGGTGGTGTTGCGCGTGCAGTTGTCGCAAACGTTCACGCGCCACGTGCGTGTAGATCGTGGTGGTGCCGATGTCGGCGTGGCCCAGCAGCAATTGCACTGCACGCAGGTCGGCCCCGTGGTTCAGCAGGTGGGTGGCAAAGGCGTGGCGCAGCGTGTGCGGTGACAAGGGCGCCAGCACGCCGGCCTGCACGGCGTAGCGTTTCACCAAGCGCCAGAACATCTGGCGCGACATGCCTTCGCCCAGCCGCGTGACGAAGAGGGCGTCGCTGGCGCCGCCGCCCGAAATGATCGCCCGCGCGCCGCCCAGGTAGCGCTGCAGCCAGGCCTGCGCTTCGCCGCCGAAGGGCACCAGGCGCTCGCGCGAGCCCTTGCCCATCACACGCAGCACCGCTTCGTTGAGGTTGATCTGCACGGTCTTGAGGCCGACCAGCTCGCTCACGCGCAGGCCGCTGGCGTACATCAGTTCCAGCATCGCGCGGTCGCGCAGGCCGAGTGCCGTTTCGGTATCCGGCGCCTGCAGCAGCGCCTCCACCTGCGCTTCGCTCAGCGTCTTGGGCACACGCAGCGCCTGCCGCGCGGCCTGCAGCCGCAGCGTGGGATCTTGGTCGATCAGGTGCTCACGCGCCGCCCAGCGGAAGTAACGCTTGAACACCGTGAGCCGACGGTTCGCCGTGGTGGCACGGGTGCCAGCGTGGCGCTCGGCCATGTAGGCCAGCAGGTCGGGCTCGCGTGTGCTGGGCAGCGGCCGCTGCAGCCACGCTGCAAAAGCCGCCAGATCGCGGCGGTAAGCAGCCAGGGTCAGCGGCGCCAACCCGTCTTCGATCCAGAGCGCGTCGATGAAGCGGTCGATGGCTGCCTGTGCATCGCCGCCGACCGCCGCACCGTCCGCGCCCGCACTCACTCGAGCGTGAGCTTCTGCTTGGCGACCACGCCCTTGTAGACCTCGAACTCGGCGCGCATCTGGTTGGCAAATTCAGCCGGCGTGTTCAGGATCATCAGCGAGCCGGTGTCTTCGATGCGCTTTTTCACCTCCGGCAGTTCCGAGGTCTTCTTGATGGCTGCTGCCACCTTGTCGACAAGATCCTTGGGCATGCCCTTGGGGCCCAGAACGCCGTAGTAAGCCATGCGGTTCACCGGCTCGAGACCGACCTGCTTGAAGGTCGGCACGCCGGGCAACTGGCTCAAGGGCTGCGGCGCCGCGACGACGATGGCTATGAGCCGGCCGTCCCTGATGAAGGGCAGCGCCGAGGGGAGATTGTCGAAGATGATGGGCACCTGGCCTGCGACCGTGTCGTTCAACGCCGGGCCCGCGCCGCGGTAAGGAATGTGCGTGATGAAGGTGCCGGTCAGGCTCTTGTAGAGCTCCATCTGCAGATGGCCGATGCCGCCAGTGCCCGAACTCGCGAAGCTGTACTTGCCCGGGTTCTTCTTCACCTCGGCCAGAAAGCCTTTGTAGTCGCGCGCCGGGAAGCTGGGGTGCACCGCGATCACGTTAGGCGTGGCCGCGATGTTGATGATGGGCGTGAAGTCGGTCAGCGGGTCGTAGCCGATCTTCTTGTTGATGGCGGGGTTGGCCGCCGTGGTCGACACTGTGGCCATGCCCAGGGTGTAGCCATCGGGCGCGGCACGCACGACCTCCATCGCACCGATGGAGCCGCCACCGCCGGCCTTGTTCTCGACCACCAGAGTTTGACCCAAGGCGGCCTGCGCCCTCTCAGCCACCACGCGCGCGACGATGTCGGTGGTGCCGCCGGGCGCAAAAGGCACCACCAGACGCACCGGCTTGTTGGGATAGCCCTGGGCGCTGGCGCTCAAGGGCAGGGCCAGCGTGAATGCCGTCAGGCCCATCAGGCCGATGAAGGTCTTGCGTTGCATGGATTCGGTCTCCGTCAGGACGGTGCCAGCGCTGGACTTTGTGGAACAGGCCGGGCCGGTTTCGTGGTGAGGTCTTCGGTGTGCTTCAGGATGCGCCCGCCAGCAGGCCCGCCTTGAGCCGGCTGTCGTACGGCCTGTCGCCCACGAAGCTGCGTAACAAGGCGGCGTAGAAGTCGTCCCCCACGATCGCCTCGCCCCGGAGTGTGCCATTCACGCTGAAGACCGTGCCTCGCCCCGGCTCGAGGTCGAGGTCGACCCGGTCGCCCTTGCGCACCTTGCCCAGTGCTGCCACCTGCCTGGCAAAAAGGTCCATGCGCGCCGCCAGCACCGGCAACTCCGTCGCTGCCGCGTTGCGGCTCATGCCCTTGCGGAAGGCCTTCATGAACTCTTCGGCAGGCACGTCGTGCAGCAGGCGCAACTGCAGGCGTTTGGGCCCATCTTGCGCCAGGACCTGCGCTGCCGTGCGCCCCGCTTCGCGCAGGTAGAGGCCGGCCGCAAATCCCTTGAACCAGGCCACGGCCCGCACCCCGGTGCCGTTGAGCAGAAGTTCTTGGCCCGCCAGCGTGATGCGGCGTTCGAAGGCCTGCCCTTCCACCCAGACCGGCTGAGCCTGCGCCAAGGCCGCGGCCGGCAGCAGGAGGCAGGCCGGCAGGCCCAGGAGAACGGTGCGTCTGTGAAGTGTCATGCGCGTTTGGATGCCCTCGGACGCTGACAAGTTTCTCAAACCTGCCGCTGACACCCGGCACATGGCCGCCGGCGCGCAGTTCGGCGGGCCCGGTCGTCTCGCAGATACTCGCGCCCCATGTCCGACGCCTTGCTGTTGCTGCCCGACTTCGCGCTCATCCTGCTGGGCTTCCTGCTGTGCCGCTACACGGCCCTCGGCCGTCCGCTGTGGGATGCGGTGGAGCGGCTGGTTTACCTGCTGCTGTTCCCGGCCCTGCTCTTCGGGGCCATCGTGCGCAACCCGGTCTCACCGGCGAGCGCCTTGCCGCTGGCCGGCAGTGCGCTGGCGGTGGTGGCGCTGGGCGTGCTACTGGCCTACGGCCTGCGCCTGTGGCCGGCGGTGGATGCACGCCTGCATGCCTCGGGCGCGCAGACGGCCTTCCGCTTCAATTCCTACGTGGCACTGGCGCTGGCCGAGCGCCTGGCCGGCCCGCCCGGCCTGGCGTGGATGGCGCTGGTGGTGTCGGTGTGCGTGCCGCTGTGCAACGTGGCCGCGGTGTGGCCCTTGGCCCGCCACGGCGGCCAGGGCTACCTGCGCGAACTGGCGCGCAACCCGCTGATCATCGCCACCGTGGCCGGCCTGCTCTTCAACGCCCTCGGCCTGCGCCTGCCGGCGCTGCTGGACACCACCGTGGCCCGCATCGGCGCCGCCGCGCTGCCGCTGGGCCTGATGGCCGTGGGCGCGGGGCTGCAGCTCGGCGCGTTGCGCGAAGCGCCGCGCCTGGCTGCGGCGCTGCTGGGCATACGCCACGCCTTGCTGCCGGCTTTTGCCGTGCTGCTGGTGGTGGCCCTGGGCCTGCCGCCGGGGCAACAGGCCGTGGTGGTGGCTTTCGCGGCCCTGCCCACCGCTTCCAGCGCTTACGTGCTGGCCGTGCGCATGGGCGGGCATGGGGGCTATACGGCCGGGCTGGTGACGATGTCCACGCTGATCGGCATGGTGGCCCTGCCGCTGTGGCTGGCGGCCTGGCGGGCCTGGGCCGCCTGAGGCCTTCACGCCTGGCTCAGGCCGGGCGCTGCGCCAGCGCCCAGTGGATGTGTTCGGCCAGCAGCTCGTCGGCACTGGGCAGCGCCGCCTGCAAGGCAGCAGCCAGGGCCGCCTCACCCGTTTCGCGCCACGCATTGCCCAGGGCCACGGCCAGGTTGCGCCGCCAACGCGCGATGCCAATGCGGCGGATGGCACTGCCCTCGGTTCGGCGCAGGAACTCGGCCTCGTCCCAGGCCCACAGCTGCAGCAGCGTGGCGCTGCCGAGCGGCTCACGCGTGTCGAAATCGGGCAAGGTGGCGCGCTGTGCGTACTTGTTCCACGGGCAGGCCAGCTGGCAGTCGTCGCAGCCGTAGATGCGGTTGCCCATCAGGGGCCGCAGTCCAGGCGCGATGGCCCCTTCGTGCTCGATGGTGAGGTAGCTGATGCAGCGCCGCGCATCCAGCTTGTAGGGCGCCACGATGGCCTGCGTGGGGCAGGCGCTCAGGCAGGCGGTGCAGGTGCCGCAATGCGCGCTGGTCGGCCCATCGACGGGCAGTGGCAGGTCGACATAGATTTCACCCAGGAAGAACATCGAGCCGCCATCGCGGTGCAGCGCCAGCGTGTGCTTGCCGCGCCAGGCCAGGCCGGCGCGTGTGGCCAGTTCCACCTCGAGCACCGGCGCTGAATCGGTGAAGACGCGGTGGCCCAGCGGGCCCACCTCGGCCGCCAGGCGTTCGGCCAGGCGCTGCAGGCGTTGTCGCAGCACCTTGTGGTAATCGCGGCCCCGTGCGTAGAGCGACACCACCGCACGCTGCGGATCGCGCAGGGCCTGCGCCTCTTCGTCGAGCCAGGTGGCGGGGGTGTCGCGCGGCAGGTAGTCCATGCGCGCGGTGATCACACGCAGCGTGCCGGGCACCAGCTCGGCGGGCCGGGCGCGCTTGAGGCCGTGCGCCGCCATGTAGCCCATTCCGCCGTGGAAGCCCGCCTGCAACCAGGCGAGCAGCCCCGCTTCGGCCGTGGAGAGATCGATGCCGGCGATGGCGATCTGGGAGAATCCCAGCTCGCGGCCCCACCCGCGCAAGCGCTGCACCCGTTCTTGCTCCAGCGCCCGCTCTTCGTCTTGATGCACCACACGCCTGCCGTCAGCCCTGCCCCCATTCTAGGAAGCCGCCTGCTGCACTGGGCCGACGAAGGGGACTGCGCCGCCTTCGCCGCGCGGCTGGCTGCAGCACTCGGCTCGCAAGGCACGCAGCGCAACGCCTGCATCGAGCTGTACGGCCCGCTCGGCGCCGGCAAGACGACTTTCGTGCGCCACCTGCTGCGGGCGCTGGGTGTGCAAGGCCGGGTCAAGAGCCCCACCTACACGGTGATGGAGAGCTACGCGCTGCCCGGCGGCGGCGCGGCCTCGCACTTCGATTTCTACCGCTTCACCGACCCTCGCGAGTGGGCCGATGCCGGCTTCCGCGAGGTCTACGCTGCGCCCGGGCTCAAGCTGGCCGAATGGCCCGAACACGCAGCCGCCGTGCTGCCCGTGGCCGACCTGCGCCTGCACATCGAGCCGGTCGAAGGCGACGGCCGGGCACTGCGGCTGGAAGCTGGCACGGCGCGCGGCCTCTCGCTGCTTTGAGCCCCATGGCCCGCCCCCCGCTGCAGCCCACCGAAGCCGGTCGCCGCCGTGCCCTGCAGGCCGGGGGCGCGCTGGTGCTGGTGCTGAGCGCGCCGCAGCTGGCCTTCGGTGCCGCCATCGTGGCCGTGCGGGTCTGGCCGGCGCGTGACTACACGCGCGTCACCATCGAATCCGACCAGCCGCTGAACGCCAGCCACCAGCTGGTGGAAGGCCCCGACAGGCTGGTGGTCGACATCGACGGCCTGGGCCTGGACACCGCACTGCGCGAGCTGGTGGGGCAGGTGCAGCCCGACGACCCCTACATCGAGCGTGTGCGGGTGGGCCAGTACCAGCCGCGTGTGGTGCGCCTGGTCTTCGATCTGAAGCAGGCCGTGCGGCCGCAGCAGTTTGCACTGGCGCCGGTGGCCAACTACCAGCAACGGCTGGTCTTCGACCTCTACCCGGTGCAGGAGGTCGACCCCCTGCTGGCGCTGGTGCGCGAGCGCGAAGACGCCAGCCAACGCGCCGCCACCGCCGCGCATGACGTGCTGGGAGAGCTGATCGCGCGCATCGAAAAACCGGGCCCGGCAGCGGCATCGTCGCGCGTGGCGATGGGCGGCACAGCGGCACCAGAAGCGCCCTCCGCATCCTCGCCCGCCCCTGCGCGGCCGGCCTCGGCAGCCGCAGCATCCGCACCCGCCGCCAGTGCCGCGGCGCCCACGGCCAGCGAACGCCGGCGCGTCGAGCGGCTCATCATCGTCGCGCTCGACCCCGGCCACGGCGGTGAAGACCCGGGCGCCATCGGCCCCACCGGCCTGCGCGAAAAAGACGTGGTGCTGGCCGTGGCCCTGGCCCTGCGCGAGAAGCTCAACGCGCTGCCCGGCATGCGCGTGATGATGACGCGCGATGGTGACTTCTTCGTGCCGCTGCAAGAGCGGGTGCGCAAGGCGCGGCGTGTGCAGGCAGACCTGTTCGTCAGCATCCACGCCGACGCCTTCTTCCGCCCCGAGGCGCGGGGTGCCAGCGTCTTTGCGTTGTCCACGCGCGGCGCCACCAGCACCGCCGCACGCTGGATGGCGCAGCGCGAGAACCAGGCCGACCAGGTGGGCGGCGTGAACATCGCCAACGTGCGCGACCGCCAGGTGCTGGGCGCCCTGCTCGACATGAGCACCACCGCGCAGATCAAGGACAGCCTCAAGCTCGGGCAGGAAGTGCTCACGCGCATGGGCCGCGTGGGCCGCCTGCACAAGCCGCGGGTAGAGCAAGCCGGCTTTGCCGTGCTGAAGGCGCCCGACATCCCCAGCATCCTGGTGGAAACGGCCTTCATCTCCAACCCGGAAGAAGAAGCCCAGCTGCGCGACCCGGCCTACCGCGCGCGCCTGGTGGAGGCGCTGGCTGCGGGCATCCAGCGCTACTTCGAGCGCAACCCGCCGCTGGCGCGCACACGCCAGCTCTGAAGGTGGTGCAGCGCCGCGGAGCGCTTCAGCGCGCGCCGCCGCCCAGGTAGCGTTTGCTGCGGAAGAAGAGCACCAGGCCGACGCCCACCAGCGCCATCAGGCCCAGCGCCACCCACAGGCCCGTGGCCGAGTGGATGAGCGGCAGCCCATCGAAGTTCATGCCGAAAAAGCCGGTGATCAGGTTCAGCGGCAGGAAGATGGCCGTCAGCACCGTGAGCGTGCGCATGATGTCGTTGGTGCGGTGGCCGAGGGCGCTGAAGTGCATCTGCACCGCGGTCTCGGCGCTCTGCTCCAGGCGGCGCACATGGCCCAGCACACGTTCGATGTGCTCGAGCACATCGCGCGAACGCACACGCAGCAACTCGCGTTCACGGCGCGTTTGTGCATCGGGTTCGTCGGGCCATTCGTCCAGCGCGTCTATCCACTCCTGCACCGCACTGCGCTGGTCTTCGCAGATGTCTTCCAGCGCGTGCAGCGTGTTGCGCGATTCGAGCAGGATCTGCCAATCGGCAAAACGGCTGCGCGGGTCGAGCAGCTGCGCCTGCAGCGTGCCGAGTTGGCGCGTGAGCAGGCGCCGCAGGTCGAGGTAACCATCGACCATGTGGTTGACCATGCGCAGCATCAAGTCGGCCGGGTGGCCGGGCAGGCGCGCGTTGCCCCGCGGGTCGTTGCCATGGCCCAAGCCACCCAGGCGCTGCGCAAAGAAGTCGCGCACGGCGCAGTCGGTGGGGTGCACGGTGACGAGCACACGGTCGAAGAGTGCAAAACCCACCGGGCTGGTGTCGATGGCCGCCAAGGCCTCGCGCGCGGTGGCGGCCGTGCCCTGCTCTTCACCGAAAAACTTGCCTGCCGTGCCGGCGCCTGCGGCCAAGCGCCGGAACACCAGCACGTCGTACCACGAGGTGTAGTCGTAGTGGCTGGGCAGCTGGTGGTTCAGCAGGTCGGCGATGTGCAGGTCGACCAACTGCCCGCCCGTCCAGCGCTGCAGCGCGCCCTGCACTTCCGGCGCGCGCACCTCGAACTCGCGCCGTGCGCTGCCCACCCAAAGGAAACCCTGCGCAGGCAGCGCCTCGGGCAAGTCGTCGAGCTCGGTGAACTGCTCGCTGCTGACGTGGAAGATGCGCATCGGCGGCTTTTCGCGGCCGGAGCCGTGTCTTCAGGCTAGCGCCGGGCCAGCAGGCGTGCGGCGTCGAGCGCGAAGTAGGTGAGAACGCCATCGGCGCCGGCGCGCTTGAAGGCCAGCAGGCTTTCCATCATCACGGCGTCGTGGTCGAGCCAGCCGTTGGTGGCAGCGGCCTTGAGCATCGCGTACTCGCCGCTCACCTGGTAGGCGAAGGTCGGCACGCGGAACTCGTCTTTCACGCGGCGCACGATGTCGAGGTAAGGCATGCCGGGCTTGACCATCACCATGTCGGCGCCTTCAGCGATGTCCAGCGCCACTTCGCGCAGCGCCTCGTCGCTGTTGCCGGGGTCCATCTGGTAGACCTTCTTGTCGGCCTTGCCCAGGTTGCCGGCGCTGCCCACGGCGTCGCGGAAGGGGCCGTAGAAGGCGCTGGCGTACTTGGCGCTGTAGGCCATGATGCGCGTGTGCACGTGGCCCGCCGCTTCCAGCGCACTGCGGATGGCACCGATGCGGCCGTCCATCATGTCGCTGGGCGCCACGATGTCCACGCCCGCGGCGGCCTGCACCAGCGCCTGGCGCGTCAGCATGGCCACGGTGGGGTCGTTGAGGATGTAGCCGGTCTCGTCGAGCAGGCCGTCCTGGCCGTGGCTGGTGTAGGGGTCAAGCGCGACATCGGTGAGCACACACAGGCCCGGGCAACGCTGCTTGATGGCGCGCACGGCACGCGGCACCAGGCCCTCGGGGTTGGTGGCTTCCACGCCATCGGGTGTCTTGAGCGCCGCGTCGATCACCGGGAAGAGCGCGATCGCCGGCACGCCCAGGGCCACGCACTGCTCGGCCTGCTCCAGCACACCCGCGATGCTGCGGCGCTGCACGCCGGGCATGCTGGCCACGTCTTGCGGCGGGCCGTCGCCATCGAACATGAACACCGGCAGGATGAAGTCCTCCGCGGCCAGGCGGTGCTCACGCACCATGCTGCGGATGGCGGCGTCACGGCGCAAGCGGCGTGGGCGGCTGGCGGGATAGGGCGGGGGCTTGATCAAGCGGGTTGTCCTTGTGCCGCAGCGGCACTCAACGAGAAATGTCACCTTGCCGCTGCTAAATCACATCTGCTAAAGTGATCGATGAATGATAGCCGCGAGGTTGTTGTTCCCTGCTTTTCCTCCCTGAGCAGGTGCCTTAGCGTGATGACAGCGATAAGGCTTACCCGCCCCGGTCCTTGGATCGGGGCTTTTTTTTTCCCACGCACGGCGCGCTGCGGGGGCTGCTGCCGCGTGTCGATAATCGCTGCATGAGCAGCAGCTATCTCTGGGTCAAGGCCTTCCACATCGTCTTCGTGGCCAGCTGGTTCGCGGGCTTGTTCTACATGCCGCGCATCTTCGTCAACCTGGCCATGGTGCCGGCCGACAGCCACGCCGAACGTGAACGTCTGCTGCTGATGGCGCGCAAGCTCTACCGCTTCAGCAGCCTGCTGATGGTGCCGGCGCTGGCGCTGGGCCTGGTGCTGTGGCTGGTGTACGGCATCGGCGGCGGCTGGATGCACGCCAAGCTGGCACTGGTGCTGGCCGTCATCGGCTACCACCACGTGTGCCGCGGGGTGCTGCGCAGCTTCGAGCGGCTGAACAACAAGCGCAGCCACAAGTGGTTCCGCGTCTTCAACGAGGTCTCGGTGCTGATGTTCATCGCCATCGTGGTGCTCGTGGTCGTGAAACCCTTCTGACGCCCCGCGCGATGGCCCTGGCACCCGGCCTGCCGCGCCACCGCAGTTCGGCCACGCCGCTGGCGCTGGTGTATGCCGCGCTGGTGCTCTACGCCAGCCTCTACCCCTTCGAGGGCTGGCGCTGGCCGCCGGGCCAGGACGCCTGGGCGCTCGCCATCCTGCCCTGGACACGCTGGCAAGACGATTTCGACCGCATCAGCAACCTGCTGGGCTACCTGCCGCTGGGTGCGCTGCTGTGCATCGCTGCTCGGCGCAGCGGCTGGCACCCCTTGGTGGCGCTGCTGCTGGCGGTGTTGATGCCGGCCGCGCTGTCGTATGGCACCGAGGTGCTGCAGCAATTCCTGCCGCGGCGCGTGCCGGCGCGCGAAGACTTCATGCTCAACACCGGCGGCGCCGCCCTCGGTGCGCTGCTCGCGCTGGCCGGCCATGCGCTGGGGCTGGTAGACCGCTGGCAGGCGCTGCGCGGACGCTGGTTCGCCCGCGACAGCGCCGGGGCGCTGGCGCTGCTGGCGCTGTGGCCGATCGGCCTGCTCTTCCCCTCGCCGCTGCCGCTGGGTCTGGGCCAGGTGGGCGAGCGGCTGCGCGAGGCCCTGGTGGATCTGTTGTCCAACGTGCCTTGGGCCGAAGCCGCCTACGTGCTGCTCGACAGCGCGCCGGCTGCGCGAGAACCCTTGCGGCCGTTGAGCGAGGCGCTCATCGTGGCCCTGGGTCTGCTCGGTCCCTGCTTGCTGGCCTACAGCGTGATGCCGGCTGGCTGGCGGCGTGTGGCCGCGGCGCTGGGGGCGCTGGCGCTTGGCTGGGTGTCCATGGGGTTGTCAACCCTGCTGAACTTCGGGCCGGGCAATGCCATGGCCTGGCTGACGCCCACCGCCGGCCCTGGCCTGGTGCTGGGTCTGGTGCTCGCGCTGGTGCTGGCACCGGTACCGCGGCGCGTGGTGCGCGGCCTCGGCTTGGTGGTGCTCACCGGTCTGGTGGTGGGGGTGGCGCAGGCCCCGGCCGACCCCTATTTCGCACAAAGCCTGCAGGCTTGGGAACAGGGCCGGTTCGTGCGTTTCCACGGGCTGGCGCAATGGGTGGGCTGGCTGTGGCCCTATGCCGCGATGCTGTGGCTGCTGCTGCGCCTGGGCGCGCGCGACGACGACACTCGGCGTTGACCCGCCACCACCGCCCCCCGCCCGACTTGCCAGGGTTTGCCCAGGGTCTGCGGGGGGCCGCTGCCTACAATCGCCCCATGAGCTATTACAAGCACCACGTTTTTTTCTGCCTCAACGAGCGCAAGAACGGCGAAGCGGCCTGTGCCCAGCACGATGCGCAAGCGGCCTTCGACCACTGCAAGGCGCGCGTGAAGGCCGAAGGCCTGGCCGGCCCGGGCGGAGTGCGCATCAACAAGGCCGGTTGCCTGGACCGCTGCGCCGGCGGCCCGGTGGCCGTGGTCTACCCGGAAGAGACCTGGTACACCTTCGTCGACCAGCACGACCTCGACGAGATCGTCGAGGAGCACCTCAAGCGCGGCCGTGTCGTGCAGCGCCTGGTGCTGCCGCCCTCGGTGGGCCGCTGAGCCGCCGCCTTCCATGAGTGCTTGCGCATGAACGCGGCCACGCTGGCCGTGGTGCTGGCCGGCCCGGCCGGTCGCATCGAAGCTGCTGTCGACAGCCCGCCCGAAGGCACGCCCGTGCGCGGGTTGGCCGTGGCGTGCCACCCGCACCCGCTGCACGGCGGCACGATGCAGAACAAGGTCGTGCAGACGCTCGCCCGCGCTTTCGTCAGCCTGGGTTATCGCTGCGTGCGTTTCAACTTCCGCGGCATCGGGGCTTCCGAAGGCGCGTGGGATGAAGGCCGCGGCGAGATCGACGACGCGCTGGCCGTGGTGCAGGCCGAGCGTGCGCCAGGGCAGGCCCTGGTGCTGGCCGGCTTTTCCTTCGGCGGCTACGTCGCCAGCCAGGCCGCTGCACGCCTGCGCGAGACGCCAGGGGCGCTGCCCGCGCAGCGCCTGGTGCTGGTCGGCCCGGCGGTGCGGAACTTCCCCATGGCCGCGGTGCCTGAAGACACGCTGGTCATCCACGGCGAAGCCGACGACGTGGTGCCGCTGTCGGCCGTTTTCGACTGGGCCCGCCCCGCCGCGCTGCCGGTGACGGTGCTGCCCGGCGCCGGCCACTTCTTCCACGGGCAACTGCCCGTGCTCAAACAGATCGTCACCGGCGCCTGGGCTGCCCACGCCGACACTCCTGCCCCATGAAACTGCTGCTGTCCTTTCTTCTTTTCGCCTGCACCGCCCTGGCCCAGGCGCAAGCCCCGCTGCCGCCCGAGATCGCCGCTCGCCAGTACATCCTGATCGACCTCAACAGCAACCAGGTGCTCGCCGAACGCGACGCCGATGCGCAGGCCGAGCCGGCTTCGCTGACCAAGCTGATGACGGCCTACATCGTCTTCAACGCCCTCCGCGACAAGAAGATCGCGCTCGAGCAGCCCCTGCCCGTCTCCAAGCGCGCCTGGGACCAGCGCAAGCTCGGCGGCAGCCTGATGTTCATCGACACCACGATGACGCCCACCGTGGCCGAACTGCTGCGCGGCATGATCGTGCAGAGCGGCAACGACGCCTCCATCGCGCTGGCCGAAGGCGTGGCCGGCAGCGTGGAGAACTTCGTCGCGATGATGAACCGCCAGGCCCAGGCCTGGGGCCTGAAAAACACGCAGTTCAAGAACGTCGAGGGCCTCACCGAACCCGGCCACTACAGCAGCGCGCGCGACGTGGCCCAGGTGGCCGCGCGCATCATCACCGAGCACCCGCAGCACTACGCCATCTACAGCCTGCGCGACTACACCTACAACAAGATCAAGCAGGACAACCGCAACATGCTGCTGGGCCGCGACGCCAGCGTCGACGGCATGAAAACCGGCTACACCGATGCCGCCGGCTACTGCCTGGTGGCCAGCGCCGCGCGCGACACCCCCGCCGGCAAGCGCCGCCTGGTGAGCGTGGTGCTGGGCACCGCCAGCCGCGAAGCGCGCGCTGGCGAAAGCCAGAAGCTGCTGAACTGGGGCTGGCAGGCCTGGGACACCGTGCGCCTGTTCGAACCCGGCAAGGCCGTGGCCACGGTGCCGGTTTGGAAGGGCACCGTGCGCGAAGCCAAGCTGGGCGCGGCCGGTGGCGTGTTCGTCACCGTGCCCAAGGGCGAAGGCGACAAGCTCAAGACCACCCTGGAACGCACCGACCCGCTGGTGGCCCCCTTGGCCGCCGGGCAGGCCGTGGGCCACGTTGTCGTCACCACGGCCGGTGGCACCACGGTGAGCAAGGTACCGCTGACGGTGCTGGAACCCGTGCCGCTCGCAGGCCTGTTGGGCCGCGCCTGGGACGCCCTCCGGTTATGGATCCAGTAGCCGCCGTGATGCGGTTGTACTGACCCCCCGTGACACAATTTCCGCGCATCGCGCGGAGCTGCCCATGAACGACGCCCTGGTCCATCTCAACGGGGAGATCCTGCCCCTTTCACAAGCCAAGGTGAGCGTGCTCGACCGCGGCTTCATCTTCGGCGACGGCATCTACGAAGTGGTGCCAGTCTACAGCGGCCGGCTCTTCCGTTTCGACGAGCACATGGCGCGCCTGTCGCGCTCGCTGGCCAAGCTGCGCATCACCAACCCGCACGACAAGACCGGCTGGCTGGCGCTGTGCCGGCAGCTCGTGGCCACCACCACTGAGGCCACGGGCGCGCAAGACCAGCTGGTCTACATCCAGATCACGCGTGGCGTGGCCCCGCGCGACCACGTGATGCCGGCGAACCTGACGCCCACGGTCTTCGTGATGGCCAACCCCATGAAACAGGCCAGCCTCGAGCAGCGCCACCAAGGTGTGGCCTGCGTGACGGCGCGTGATTTCCGCTGGGAGCGTGGCGACATCAAGAGCATCAGCCTGCTGGGCAACGTGCTGGCGCGTCAGATCTCGGCCGACCAGGGCGCGGTGGAGACCATCATGTTCCGCGACGGCTGGCTCACCGAGGCCGCGGCCAGCAATGTGTGGATCGCGCACGAAGGTGCGCTGCTCGGCGCGCCCAAGAGCGCCCATGTGTTGGAAGGCATCCGTTACGAACTGCTGCGCGAGCTGTGCGAAGACTGCGGCATCGCCTACAACCTGCGCCCCATCTCCGAGGCCGATGTGCGCGCCGCCGACGAGGTGATGTTGAGCTCGGCCACGAAAGAGATCCTGCCCGTCACGCACATCGACGGCGAACCCGTGGGCCACGGCGCCCTGCGCGGCAAGCCCGGCCCGGTGTATGCGCGTTTGTACGAGGCCTACCAGCGCGCCAAGCAGAGCATGGTGGCGTGATGAACGAAGCAGACCGACCGAGCTTGATCGAGTACCCGAGCGCCTTCCCCATCAAGGTGATGGGCGCACAGGCCGAGGGCTTCGAGGCCGCGATGGTGGCCGTGGCGAAACACTTTGACCCCAGCTTCGACGCCAGCACGGTGGAACGCCGCCCCAGCAAGGCCGGCAACTACCTGGGCCTGACGCTCACCGTCACCGCCACCAGCCGCGAGCAGCTCGACGAGCTGTATCGAACGCTGAGTTCGCACCCGATGGTGAAGGTGGTGCTCTAGGCCCCGCCGGCCAGGGCCTCAGCTCGGCTGGCTGCCGAGCAACGCGTCGATCTCGCGCAGCTTGCCTGGCGCGGCCCGGTCCCCGTTCTGCGCCGCCACGCCATACCAGTAGCGTGCCAGGCGCAGATCGCGCTCGACGCCGTCGCCCTGCTCGTACATCGAGGCCAGCAGGTACATCGCGCCGACATCACCGCCCTTGGCGGCCTCGCGGAACCAGTGCACCGCGCGGGCTGGGTCCTTCGGCAGCCCGCGGCCCAGGTAGTGGCCGGTGCCCATGGCCACTTGTGCCTCGGTGCTGCCGGCTTCGGCGGCCACCTCGTACCAGCGGTGGGCCAGCGCCAGGTCGCGCGGGCCGAGCTCGCCGTTTTCCAGCGCCTGCGCCAGCATGAACTGCGCCGTGACAAAGCCGCCCTCGGCGGCCTGCTGCAGCAGGCGGCGGGCCCGCGCACGGTCGGGCTTGGGCACCTCGCCCTGCAGGTGCATCACCGCCAGGTTGTATTGCGCCGCTGGCACGCCGCGGCGCGCCAGCGACTCGAAGGCCTTTTGCGCCGCGGGTAGTTGACCGGATTCGTGGGCGATGACGGCCCGGTCGAGCTCGTTTTGAAGCGCTGGCGGCAAAGGGGCCGCCGCGAACACCGGGCCGGCCAAAACCGCCAGCAAGGCCAGGCGGCCGGCCTGGCAGGCGGCACGGCGAACAAGCACATGGAACATGATGAAACTCCGGAGGCGGCAAGAAGGTGGGGCCGAGGGCACCTGGGGCGCAGGTGGCCGGGATGTGTGTCGGGCCACGATACCCATCCATGACAGCGCGCGGCGGCAGCGCGGCAAAAAGCCCGCCGCCCAGGCCGCGGCCTGGGCGGGCATGCATGGTCCAATCTCGCCATGAGTGAACGCCCCAAGATCAGCGTGAAGCCGCGTGCCCCGGCACGCGACCCACAGCGCCCGCCCGTGCGCGGCTACGGTGCGCCGCGGCCGCCTGCACCGCGCCGCAAACCCGAAGCCGACGCGCCGCCGGCTATCCGGGATGCCGACGCCCCAGCACCGCCTGCTCCGCGGCGCCAGGCCGACGGCGCCGCGCGCCCGCCGCGTGCCGAAAGGGCCGAACGGCCGCCCCGTGAAGGTGCACAACGCCCGCCCCGCGACCGCACAGATCGCCCGCCAAGGCCCGACCGGCCTGCGCCGACGGGCCGCGCCGACCGGCCGGCACCCACCGGCCGCGCAGAGCGCCCCGCGCGGCCGCCACAGGCGCAGCGTTACGAAGGCACTGAGCGCAGCCGGCCCACCGCCCCGCGCCCTGCACCCCGCCCGGCCGCAGGCGCGCCGGCCGCGGCCGCCCCGGGCAGCCCGCACGCCGACGGCCTGCGCGTGGCCAAGCTCATGACCGACCGCGGCCTGGCCTCGCGCCGCGAAGCCGACGAGTGGATCGAAGCCGGCTGGGTGCGGGTCGACGGCCGCCTGGCGGTGCTGGGCCAGCGTGCGCGCAGCGACGCCGTGATCGACATCGACCCGCGCGCCCGTGCCGAGCAGGCGCGCCGCGTCACCATCCTGCTGCACAAGCCCGTGGGTTATGTCAGCGGCCAGGCCGAAGACGGCCATGAGCCGGCCGCGCTGCTGCTCAAGCCCGAAAACCGCTGGGAAGGCGATGCCTCGGGCATCAACTTCCAGGGCAACCACCTGCGCCATCTGGCGCCCGCGGGCCGGCTAGACATCGACAGCACCGGGCTGCTGGTGCTGACGCAGGACGGCCGCATCGCCAAACGCCTCATCGGCGACCAGACGCGCGTGGAGAAGGAATACCTCGTGCGTGTGGCGTACACGCGCGAAGGCCGCCTGCCTGACGAAGACCTGGAGCGCCTGCGCCACGGCCTGGAGCTCGACGGCGTGCAATTGCGCCCGGCCCGCGTGAGCTGGCAGAACGAAGACCAGCTGCGCTTCGTGCTGCGCGAGGGGCGCAAGCGCCAGATCCGCCGCATGTGCGAACTGGTGGGCCTGGAGGTGCTGGGCCTCAAACGTGTGCGCATCGGCAGCGTGGCGCTAGGCCCGCTGCCGGCCGGGCAGTGGCGCTACCTGCGCGACGACGAACGGTTCTGAAGGCCCGCGGCCGTGGGCTCAGCCGCCCAGGGCGTCCAGGCGCTTGCGCGCGTCTTCCAGCGCACTCTTCTGCCCTTTGCCAGCGGCCACGAAACGCTGGAACGAGGCCTTGGCCTCCTCCACACGGCCCAGCGCCTGCTGCGCGATGCCGATGCGCCAGCCCAGCGGCAGGCGCTCGGCACCCTTCAGGCGTGCGGACTGCTCGTAGAGCTTCAGGCCCTGTTCATGCCCACCCTGTTCTGCCAGCGCGCGGCCCAGGGCGTAGGTGGGGCCAGCCTCGGCCGGCTGCTCACGCACCAGGCGCTCCAGCGTGGGCTGCGCCACCGCGGACTTGCCGGCATTGATGAGGCCCAGCGCGCTTTGCAGCGCCCACTGGCGGGCGTCTTCCTGCAGGCTGGGCGGCAGCGCCGCAGGCAATGCGGCCAGCGCCTGCAGCGCCGCCTCGAACTTGCGGTCTTTCATGTGGATGCGGGCTTCCAGCACCCGCGCCTGCTCGGGGCTGGGCGCGGCGCGCGCCAGGGCCTCGGCCTTGGCGGTGCTGCCCCCCATCACGCCGGGTGCCAGCAGGTAGAACTCGGCCAGCGCGCTGCGCGCCGGGTACCACGCGGGTTCGAGCTCTTGCGCCTGCGCCAGGGCCGTGCGCACCGTGCCGGCACTGCGCGCGGCCTTGAACATGCCTTCGCTCATGGCTTGCACGCCCAGCACCGTGCCCAGGGTGTAGTGGCAGGCGGCCGCGGCGGGCTGCTTGTCGATGCAGGCTTCGGCGCGCTGCAGCGCCTGCTGGCGCGCAGCGGCCTCGTTGCCCTGCAATGCCGCGATGCCCAGCGCCAGCACGGCCTGCGGGTCGTCGGGCTGGGCCTGCAGGCGCAGCTGCGCAGCGCGCAAGAGCTCGGCGGTGCGATCTTCCAGGTAAAGCTGTTGGAAAGCCGCATCCTTGAACATCTGCCCCGGAGGCGTGCCCGAGCCCTGCGCCATCGCCGGCGCAGCCCCGCCGGCCATCGCCAGCACCCCCACCAAGGCCCAGCCGCCCCCTGCCACCGCCCACCTGCCCTGCTGCCGCTGCGCCATGCCTTGCCCTGTCAGTTTCAATGCCCGCGATCATGATGCGGCCCGAGCCTCAGGCCCCGGCCGATGCGACCAACTGCGGCCAGCCCGTGCCGATCGGGCGCCGCGGCGGCGCCAAGCCCGGCCCCTGATAACCTCGGCCCACATGCCTGCGCCCCCTGCCACCGCCCTTGTGGCACCGCCCCGCGTGACACCGCTGCTGGCGGCCGTGGCCTTGTCGCTGCTGCTCGGCCTGCAGCCCGTCACCACCGACGTCTACCTGCCCGCCCTGCCCATGCTCACGGCGGCCCTGGGTGCGCCCATGGGCCAGGCGCAGTTGACGATGTCGGCGCTGATCCTGGCCTTCGGGCTGGCGCAGATGGTGTGGGGGCCGGTGTCCGACCGCATCGGCCGCCGCCCCGTGCTGCTGCTGGGGCTGGTGCTGTACACGGTGGCCAGCGCCGGCTGCGCGCTGGCCGGCAGCATCGACGTGCTGATCGTCTGGCGCGTGCTGCAGGGTGCGGCGCTGGCGGCCGCGGTGGTGTGCGCCCGCGCCATCGTGCGCGATCTCTACGAACCCGTGCAGGGCGCCCAGGTGATGGCGCTGGCGCTCTCGGGCCTGGGTGTCATTGCGCTGATCGGCCCGCTGCTGGGCGGCGTGACGGCCCTGGCCTTCGGCTGGCGCGGCCCGCTGACGGTGGTGACGCTGGTGGCGGCGCTGACGCTGATCTTCATCGCCGCCCGCCTGCCCGAAACCCTGGCCCGGCCCGACCCCGGGGCCACGCGGCTGGCCCCGCTGCTGCGCCGCTGGCGCGAGATCGCCGCGAACCGGGTCTTCCGCGCCTGGGCGCTGCTGGTGGCCTGCTCCTACGGTGGCCTCTTCACGCTGCTCGCCGCCTCCAGCTTCATCTACATGGACGTGTTCGGGCTCTCGCCCGCGGCCTACGGCGGCGCCATGGCGCTGGGCTCGCTCAGCTACCTGGGCGGCACGCTGCTGTGCCGGCGCTGGATACGCCAGCACGGCCTGGCCGGCGCGGTGCGTCGCGGTGGCGGGTTCACGCTGGCGGGCGGTGTGCTCATCGCGGCCACGGCTGTGGCGGGCCTGCCCGCGCCTTGGGCGGTGGGCGCGGTGCTGCTGTCGCAGTGCCTGTACTGCTTCGGCCACGGCATGCACCAGCCTTGCGGCCAGGCGGGCGTGGTGGGGCCGTTTCCGCACGCCGCTGGTGCGGCTTCTGCGCTGGCCGGCTTGCTGCTGGCGCTGGTGGCCTTCGCGGTGGGCCGCTGGCTGGGCGTGGCGCTGGACGGCACAGTGCGCCCGCTGGCCTGGGGCCTGGCCTTCTGGTCTTTGATGACGGTGCTCGTGGCCTGGACCTGGGCCCAGCGCACCGAGGGCTGACCGCTGTGGCTGCATTTCGCGCGTTATGCCTGGCCGGGCCCACGGCTTCGGGCAAATCGGCACTGGCGCTGGCGGCGGCCGAGCGGCTGCCGCTGGAGATCGTCAGTGTCGACTCGGCGCTGGTCTTCCGCGGCATGGACATCGGCACCGCCAAGCCCAGCGCCGCCGAGCAGGCCGCGGTGCCGCACCACCTGATCGACATCCTCGACCCGCTGCAGGCCTACAGCGCCGCACGCTTCGTGGCCGACACGCAGCGGCTGGTCGACGAGATCCACGCCCGCGGCCGCCTGCCCCTGCTGGTGGGCGGCACCATGCTCTATTTCAAGGCGCTGCGCGACGGCCTGGACGAGATGCCGCCGGCCGATGCCGCGGTGCGCGCCGTGCTCGACGCCGAGGCGGCCGAACGCGGCTGGCCGGCCTTGCACGCAGAGCTGGCCCGGGTGGACCCCGCCACCGCCGCCCGCCTGCCGCCTCAGGACGCCCAGCGTGTGCAACGGGCGCTGGAAGTCTTTCGCGTCAGCGGCCGCCCGCTCTCGGCCTGGCAGCGCGGGCCAGCGGGCGACGCGGCCGAGCGCGCCGCGGCCTGGCCCATGGTCTCGCTGGAGCCCGCCTCACGCGGCTGGCTGCACCAGCGCATCGCCGAGCGCTTCGAAGCCATGCTGGCGGCAGGCTTTCTGCAAGAAGTACAGGCGCTGCGCGAGCGGGGCGACCTGCACGCGGGCCTGCCGTCGATGCGCTGCGTGGGCTACCGGCAGGCCTGGGAGGTGCTGGACGCCGCGGGCGCAGCCCACCCCGACGCCACTGGCGTGGCGCGTCTGCGCGAAACCGGCATCGCCGCCACGCGGCAACTCGCCAAACGGCAATTGACCTGGCTGCGCTCCACCGTGGTGCAGCAGCGCATCGCCTGCGATGCCGCCGGTGCGGCCGCGCGCGCGCTGGAGGCCCTGGTGGCGCTGGCGCGGCCCTGAAAAACAGGCGGCCGCGCGGTAACCCGCCGTAACCCAAAAACAAGGTGGCCTTGTTCTTGCAACTCACACGGCGCAAAGGCAGGTCTGCCCAGGGTGAGACTTACCGGAAACCGCACCCCCCGTCTAGGGTGAGGCCCCGGGTGGGAGGGCTGTCGCTTCGCGATATAGTCCCGCGCCTTGGCCGCATCGGCTTGGGGCGGCCCTGTTTTGCGCTACAGGCTGTAGTTTGATTACACCGGGTCCGCGTGCCTCATCGGGGTGCGTGGGCTGGCTGGAGGATAGAGTTGGATTTCGCCGAACAACAACGCAACCCAGGCAAGCATGTCATCGGCATTGGCGTCGTGCTGGCGCTGCATGCCGTTTTGGCCTGGGCGCTCGTCAATGGCCTGGCACAGCGCCTGGTGGAGGTGATCAAAGCCCCCATCGAAACGAAGATCATCGAAGAGGTCAAACCGCCCGAGCCTCCCCCGCCCGACAACCTGCCGCCGCCGCCGCCGCAGTCGGCCCCGCCCCCGCCTTCGTTCATCCCGCCGCCCGAGGTGCAGGTGAACCCGCCGCCAACGCCGCAGCCGACCATCACCACCACGACGGTGGCACCGCCGCCTGCGCCGCCGGTCTTCATCCAGCCGCCGCCTGCGCCGCCGGCCCCCCCGGCGCCGCCCGCACCGGCGCGCGTGGCTGCCAAGCCGGCGATCGCCAACGCTGGCTCGTGCGCCCCCACGGCCGATGACTACCCCGCGGCCGCGCGCCGTGCCGAAGCAACCGGCACCACGCTGATCCGCTTCACCGTCGGTGCCGATGGCAGGCTTGCGCGCACGCCGGAAGTGGTGCGCTCCGCGGGTTCGACCCGCGAACACAAGATGCTCGACCGCCTGGCCGTCGGCAAACTCAGCGAGTGCCGCTTTGCAGCGGGCACGGACGAAAACGGCCGCCCCGTCGGCGCCTCGTTCGACGTTGAGTACGTCTGGAAGCTCGACTGAGCCTTCCCGTCCCGTTTTTCCACGTTTTTTCCCGCGAGTGCGGCAGGAGCGCCGCGCGAGTCCGTTCCTCTGGAGTCCACATGACCATGCAAACCCTCAACAACACCCGCTCGTGGGCGGCCAAACCTCTGGCCGCGCTGCTGGCCGGCTTCGTCATGGCTTTCAGCCTGCCGCTGAGCGCCTTCGCCCAGGCCGCCTCCGAGCCTGCTGCCGCCTCGGCGCCCGAAGCTGCCGCCCCTGCTGCCACCGAAGCCCCGGCCGCTGCCGCTCCTGCCGTCTCGACCGAAGCCGTCGAGAACCCCTACGGCCTGAAGGCACTGTGGACGCAGGGTGACTTTGTCGCTCACAGCACGCTGGTCATCATGGCCATCATGTCCATGGGCAGCTGGTACGTGATCTTCACGAAGCTGTTCGAGCAGCGCGTGATGCTCAAGAGCGCCCGCGAGTCGGCCGACGCCTTCTGGAAGGCGAGCTCGGTGAAGGCCGGCGTGGGCACGCTGACCGAAGGCAGCGCCTTCCACTACATCGCCACGCAAGGCATCAAGGCGAGCGACCACCACGAAGGCACGATGGTCGAGTCCATCGACAAGCACACCTGGATCGGCATGTCGATCGACCGTGCCGTGGGCAGCGTGCAAGGCCGCATGACCGACGGTCTGGCCGTGCTGGCCACCGTGGGCTCCACCGCACCGTTCGTGGGTCTGTTCGGCACCGTCTGGGGCATCTACAACGCCCTGGTGAAGATCGGCATCAGCGGCCAGGCGTCCATCGACAAGGTGGCCGGCCCCGTGGGTGAAGCCCTGATCATGACGGCCATCGGCCTGTTCGTCGCCGTGCCGGCCGTGATGGGCTACAACTGGCTGATCCGCCGCAACAAGACGGTGATGGACCAGACCCGTGCCTTCGCTGCTGACCTGCACAACGTCCTGTTGTCCGGCAAGCGCTGACTGTTGGCCCCTCGACGCCGCTGAATGGCGGCGTCGCCCCCGGAGAGGGGCAGGCCCGGCGAGGGAACTCCAGCGCCGTATCAGCCTCTCTCAGGACCAGAACGGAGTGCCCGCATGGGAATGAACGTAGGCGCCGCTGACGACGGCGGCGAAGAACAACTCAACACCACCATCAACACCACGCCACTCGTGGACGTGATGCTGGTGCTGCTGATCATTTTCCTGATCACCATCCCGGTGGTGACCCAGTCCATCGACCTCAAGCTGCCCAACGAGCGCAACCTGCCCACGCAGACCAAGCCCGAGAACATCGTCATCGCGGTCAACCGCGACGGCGAGGTGTATTGGGGCCTGGAGCGCATGCCCGACAACGAGGCGCTCGTGAACCGCCTCAAGGTCGAGGCCGTCAAAGAGCCGCAGCCTGAAGTGCACATCCGCGGCGATCAGGAAGTGCGTTACGAATCGGTCGGCCGCGTTGTCGTGGCCTGCCAGCGTGCCGGCATCTTCAAGGTGGGCTTCATCACCGAGCCGCCGGCCGGTGGTGCCACGCGCCTGCAGTAAGGAAGAGATCAACCATGGGAATGAATGTCGGAAACGCCAGTGGCGATGAAGATGGCGACGTGATGGTCGACATCAACACCACGCCGCTGATCGACGTGATGCTGGTGCTGTTGATCATGTTCATCATCACCATCCCGATCCAGACGCACGCGGTGAAGATGAACATGCCGGTGCCGACCAATGCGCCACCGCCTCCGAAGCCGCCCGAGATCGTGCGCATCGATGTCGACTTCGACGGCACCATCGGCTGGAACGGCGAGATCATCCAGTCCGGCGACCGCAACGCCGTTGAACAACGCCTGATCGCCATCGCTGCCATGGCCGACCAGCCCGAGGTGCACCTGCGCCCGAACAAGCTGGTGACCTACAAGCACGTTGCGATGATCATGGCCACCGCCCAGCGCCTGGGTGTGACCAAGATCGGCATCGTCGGCAACGAACAGTTCCTCTGAATCAGCCTGTCCCTACTCTGCTTTTTTCTGTTTGCTCCCTGCCCATGAAGACCTTGCGCGCCCTCACCCTGGCCCTGGTGGCCGCCGGCTGCCTGACCGCCGCCTCGGCCCAGGGGCTGCGCCCAGAAGTGGGCAAGCCCCTGCAGCAGGCCGGTGAACTGCTCAAGGCCGGCAAGGCCAAGGAAGCACTGGGCAAGGTGCGCGAAGCCGAGGGAGCCTCGGGCATCACCGCAGCGGAACGTCAGACCATCGACACCATGAAAGCGGCCGCTGCCCAGCGCGCCGGCGACATGGGCACGGCCATCGCCGCGCTGGAATCGATGGCCGCGCGGGCCGGCGGGGCGCAGCTCGGCCAGTACGCCGAGCAGCTGGCGGGCCTGTACGCCCAGCAGCGCAACAACGGCAAGGCCACCGAGTGGCTGAACAAGGCGGTGGCCGCCGGGAACAACAGCGCCAACATCAAGCAGTTGCAGAGCTACCTGCAGCGCGCCAGCGGCGACTATGGTGCCATCGCCAAGGAAGCCGCCGCCGCCGTGGCGGCTGCCGAGCAGGCGGGTCGCCGTCCCGACGAAGGCGACCTGCTGCGCCTGGCCGATGCGCAGAACCGCACCAACAACACGGCGGGTTATGGGGTCACGCTCGAGAAGCTGCTGGCCCACTACCCCAAGAAGGACTACTGGAACCTCTACCTCGGCCGCCTGCCGCGCAAGGCCGGCTTTGCCGACCGCTTCCTGATCGACGTGCTGCGCCTGCGCCTGGAGACGGGCACGCTCACCAGGACCGAGGACTACATGGAGCTCGCGCAGCTGGCCATGCAGCAAGGCCTGCCCTCGGAAGCCACACGTGTGGTCGACCAGGGCTACAAGGCCGGCGTGCTCGGCACCGGCGCCGAAGCCGCCCGCCACCAGCGCCTGCGCGATCTGGCCAAGAAGGAAGAAGGCGATCTCAAGGGCAAGCTGGCGGGTCTGGCCAGCGAGGCCGCGAACTTCAAGGAAGGCGACGGCCTGGTGCGCGTGGGCGGCTCCTACGTCTCCATCGGCGAGGTCGACCGGGGCATCGAGCTCATCCAGCAAGGCATCAAGAAGGGCAACCTCAAGCGCCCGGAAGACGCCAAGCTGCGCCTGGGCCTGGCCCAGCTGCAGTCGCCCAAGACCAAGGCCGCCGCCGCGCAGACCCTGCGCAGCGTGAAGGGCAACGACGGCGCGGCCGACATCGCCCGCTTGTGGCTCGTCGCCGGCAAGTGATGCCGCAGGCGGTGTGAGCCCCGCCACCGCTGCCGAAGAGGGCCCCGACGGCCCCAGGCCAGTCGACTCAGAGACACGCGCCAGCGCCGACGACCACATGGCCCTGCGCCTGTGGCTGCGCTTGCTGGCCTGCACCAACCGCATCGAAGCGCCGCTGCGCACACGCCTGCGTGAGCAGTTCGGCGGCAGCCTGCCGCGTTTCGACCTCATGGCGCAGCTCGACCGCCAGCCCGGCGGCATGAAGATGCGCGAGCTCTCGCGCCGGCTGATGGTGACCGGGGGCAACGTCACCGGGCTGACCGACCGGCTCGTCGCCGAAGGCCTGGTCGACAAACGCAGCGACAGCGCCGACGGCCGTGCCGTGACGGTGCAGCTCACGCCCGAAGGCCGGCGCCAGTTCCGCGCCATGGCCAAGGCCCACGAGGCCTGGGTGGTGGACTTGCTCGGCGGCCTGAGCCCGGCGCAGCAGGCGCAGTTGTTCGAACTGCTGGGCCGCTTGAAGCTGAGCGTGCCCGAGGCCTGAAGCGCCGGGCTGGGCTCAGCCCGCCAGCAAGTCGCGGCCGATGATGAGCCGCTGCACCTCGGTGGCGCCTTCGTAGATGCGCAGCGCGCGGATCTCGCGGTAGAGGCTTTCGATGACGCTGCCCACACGCACGCCCAGCCCGCCGTGCATCTGCAAGGCGCGGTCGATGACCTGCTGCGCGTTTTCGGTGGCCACCATCTTGGCCATCGCAGCCTCGCGCGTGGTGCGCGCCTGGCCGCTGTCGCGCAGCCAGGCGGCGCGGTAAGTCAGCAAGGCCGCCGCGTCGATGCTGGCGGCCATGTCGCCAAAAGCCGCCTGGCTGAGCTGGAAATCGGCCAGGCGCTGCTCGAACAGGCGCCGCTGCTGCGCATGCTGAAGTGCTTCGTCCAGTGCGCGCCGCGCAAAGCCGAGTGCCGCCGCTGCGACGCTGGCGCGGAAGATGTCCAGCGTGCGCATGGCGAGCTTGAAACCCTCTCCCGCCGCGCCCAGGCGCTGGGCTTTCGGCACGCGGCAGTCGGTGAAGCGCAGCCGCGCCAGCGGGTGCGGCGCCATGACCTCGATGCGCTCGGCGATTTCCAGCCCCGGCGTGCCGGCGTGCACCAGGTAGGCGCTCAGGCCCTTCGTGCCGCGCGCGGGCGGCTCGCCGCCAGGTGACAGGTCTCGAACAAACACGCAATACACGTCGGCGATGCCGCCATTGCTGATCCAGGTCTTCTCGCCGTTGAGCACCACGTGGTTGCCGTCGTCGCGCGCGCTGCAGGCCATCGCGGCCACATCGCTGCCGGCCTCGGGTTCGCTCAAAGCGAAGGCGGTGATGCACTCACCACGCGCCACCCGCGGCAGCAGTTCGGCCTGCAAGGCCGGCGCGCCCGCCAGCGTGATGGGCCCGCTGCCCAGGCCCTGCATGGCGAAGGCGAAGTCGGCCAGGCCGTCGTGCCGTGCCAGCGTTTCGCGGCACACCACGAGTGCGCGCGAATCCAGCGCTGGGCTTGCACCACCGAAGGCGGCAGACACGCAGTGGCGCAGGAAGCCGGCCTCGCCCAGCGCGCGCACCAGCGCGCGGCAGCTGGCGTCGGTGTCGTGGTGATCGACGGCCTGCAGGTGCAGCGCCGACCAGGCGTCGAGCTCGGCCGCCAGGGCCCGGTGGCCGTTGTCGAAGAAGGGCAGTTGCAGGTGGGCCAGGCGCGCCGGTGAGGAGACGTCCATCTCAGTTCCCCTCGAACTTCGGCGCCTGCTTCGCGGCGAAGGCGTCGAAGGCGCGCTTGAAGTCGTGCGTGAGCATGCAGATCGCCTGTGCCTGCGCTTCGCTCTCGATAATCTCTTCCAAGCCCATGGCCCATTCCTGGTTCAGCATGGTCTTGGTCATGGTGTGGGCGAACCAGGGGCCGTCGGCCAGCGCGCGGGCCTGCGCCTGGGCTTTCGCAAGCAGTTCGCCAGGGGTGTGCAAGGCGTTGAAGAAGCCCCAGGCCGCGCCCTCGTCGGCCGTCATCGCACGGCCGCTGAACAGCAGCTCGGCCGCACGGCCCTGGCCGATGACACGCGGCAGCAGACCGCAGGCACCCATGTCGGCGCCGGCGAGGCCCACGCGCGTGAAGAGGAAGGCCGTGCGCGCGGTGGGCGTGCCCAGGCGCAGATCGGCCGCCAGCGCCACCATCGCGCCGGCGCCGGCGCAGACGCCGTCCACCGCCGCAATCACCGGCTGCGGCGCGCGCTTGATGGCCTTGACCAGATCGCCCGTCATGCGCGTGAAGCGCAGCAGTTCCGGTGCGGGCAGCTTCGTCAACGGCTCGATGATCTCGAAGACATCGCCCCCGCTGCAGAAGTTGCCGCCAGCGCCGGTGATGACGACAGCACGGACGTCGCTGGCGCGCTGCAGGCCGAGGAAGAGGTCGCGCAGCTCGGCGTAGCTGTCGAAGGTGAGCGGGTTCTTCTTCTCGGGCCGGTTCAGCGTGATGTTGGCCACACGGCCGTCTTCGCTGCACTGCCACTGAAAGTGGCGCGCGGTGTAGGTCTGGAAGGGGCGGCGGTCGTCGTTCATGCGGTGTTCTTCTTGAGGTTGGCCTGGTACTGCGCGCGCCCTGAAAGGTACTGCGCGGGCCAGGGCTGGGCGCTGTGGCCGATCTTCGCGGCTTCATGCAGTGTCCAGGCCGGGTCGGCCAGGTGCGGGCGGGCCACGGCGCACAGGTCGGCGCGGCCCGCGGCGATGACCATGTTCACGTGGTCGGCCTCGAAGATGCTGCCCACGGCCACGGTGGCGATGCCCACCTCGTTGCGGATGCGGTCGGCAAACGGCGTCTGCCACATGCGGCCGTAGACGGGCTTCTGCTCACGCACCACCTGGCCGCTGCTGCAGTCGATGAGGTCGGCGCCCGCGGCCTTGAACAGCGCGGCGATGGCCACGGCCTCGTCGGCGGTATTGCCGCCCGGAAACCAGTCGTGGCAGCTCAGCCGCACGCTGATCGGCCGCTCGGCCGGCCAGGCGGCGCGTACCGCGGCCAACACCTCCAGCGGGTAGCGCGCGCGGTTCTCGACGCTGCCGCCATAGGCATCCGTGCGGTGGTTGGTCAGCGGCGAGAGAAAGCTGCTGAGCAGGTAACCGTGCGCGCAATGCAGTTCCAGGATGTCGAAGCCGGCGTCGGCGGCGCGGTGCGTGGAGGCCACGAAATCGGCCGTCACCTGGGCCATGTCGGCGCCACCCATTTCACGCGGCAGCTGCGAGTTCGGGCCGTAGGCGATGGGCGACGCCGAGACCAGCGGCCAGTTGCCTTCGGCCAAGGGCTCGTCCATCTGCTGCCAACCGAGCTGCGTGCTGCCCTTGCGGCCGGCGTGGCCCAGCTGCACACCCATCTTCGCGCCCGAGTGGCCGTGCACGAAGGCCACGATGCGCTGCCAGGCCGCGGCCTGCGCGTCGTTCCACAAACCGGCGCAGCCCGGCGTGATGCGGGCGTCGGCACTCGGGGCCAGCATCTCGGTGTAGATCAGCCCTGCACCGCCCAGCGCGCGCGCGCCGAAGTGCACGAGGTGGAAGTCGCCGGGCATGCCGTCTTGCGCTGAATACATCGCCATCGGCGACACCACCACGCGGTTGGCCACGCTGAGGCCGCGCAGGGTGAAAGGCGTGAACATCGGGCTGGGGGGCTTCTCGCCTTCAGGCAAGTGCAGCCCCGCCTGTTGTGCGAACCAATGCTCGTAGCCTTCCAGCCAGGCCGCGTCGCGCAGGCGCAGGTTCTCGTGGCTGATGCGCTGGCTGCGCGTGAGCATGCTGTACATGAACTGCGGCGGCGGTAGCTGTTCGCAATAGCGCCGGCCCACCACCTCGAACCACTCCATCGCGTTCCACGCGGCGTTCTGCAGGCGCAGCACGTCAACCTCGCGCTCGGCCTGGTAACGGGCCAGCACGGCGGGGATGTCTTCGCCGATGTCGCGGAAGAGCCGCGTCAGCTCGATCGCATCTTCCAGCGCCAGCTTGGTGCCCGAGCCGATGGCGAAGTGCGCCGTGTGCACCGCGTCGCCCATCAGCACCACGTGGCTGCGGCCATTGAAGTGGTGCCACTGCTTGCAGCGAACCCGCTGGAAGTTGATCCACGCGCTGCCCCGCAGGTGACGCGCGTTACTCATCAGCTTGTGGCCTTGCAGGTGCCGGGCGAAAAGCCGTTCGCAAAAGGCGATGCTCTCCTCCGGCCCGGCCTGATCCAGCCCGTGCGCGAGCCACACGTCTTCCGGCGTCTCGACGATGAAGGTGGTGGTGCTGTCGTCGAACTTGTAGACGTGGGCCTGGAACCAGCCGTGTTCGGTTTTCTCGAACAGGAAGTTGAAGGCGTCGAAGATCTGGGTCGTGCCCAGCCAGATGAAGCGGTTGGGCCGCGTCACCACGTCGGGCTGGAAGATGGCGGCGTGTTGCTGGCGGATGCGCGAGTTCACACCGTCGCTGGCGATGATCAAGTCGGCTTCCGGGAAGTCGGCGTCGCTCGTGGCCTCGGTCTCGAAGACCAGATCCACGCCCAGATCCTCGCAGCGCTGCTGCAGGATGTTCAGCAGCTTCTTGCGCCCGATGCCCACAAAACCGTGGCCGCCGCTGCGGATGCGCTGGCCCTGGAAGTGGAGCTCGATGTCGTCCCAGTGGTTGAAGGCGACTTCGATGGCATCGGCCGTGGGGCCGTCCCACAGGCGCATGTTGTCGAGCGTGGCGTCGCTGAAGACGACACCCCAGCCAAAGGTGTCATACGGCTTGTTGCGCTCCACCACGGTGATGCGGTGCGCGGGGTTCAGCTGCTTCATCAGCAGCGCGAAATAGAGGCCGGCGGGGCCGCCGCCGATGCAGACGATGCGCATGTGCCGTGCCACGAGGGCCGGTAGCCGGGTTGCAGCCATTGTCGGGGCGAACTGCTTTACAAGTAAAGCAAATGCAAACCCGGGGCCAGGGCCGGCGCGGCGTCGCGGAAAATGCCAGCATGAACCCTGCCTTGCCTGCTACACCTGCAACGGCCCTGCCGCCGTACGTGCAACCGCTGCCCCACGGCATCTACGCCATCGACACCGGCTTCCACCGCGATGTTTTCGACGCCGCCTACCTGGTGGTCGCCAACGGCCACGCCGCCTTCATCGACACCGGCACCAACTTCGCCGTGCCGCGCCTGCTGGCTGCGCTGCAAGCCCTGGGCTTGGGCGTGGACGCGGTGGACTGGGTCATCCCCACCCACGTGCACCTGGACCACGCTGGCGGCGTGGGCCTGCTGATGCAGCACTTGCCCAAGGCCAAGCTGCTGGTGCACCCGCGCGGCGCGCGCCACATGGTCGACCCCGCCAAGCTCTGGGCCGGGGCCATGGCGGTGTATGGCGAAGAGGAAATGAACCGCAGCTATGGCGAACTCGTGCCTGTGCCCGCCGAGCGCGTGGTGGAGAGCCACGACGGCCAGGTGGTGACGCTGGCCGACCGGCCCTTCAAGCTGATCGACACGCCCGGCCACGCGCGCCACCACCACTGCATCTGGGACGAACAGAGCCGCGGTTGGTTCACCGGCGACACCTTCGGCCTGAGCTACCGCGAGTTCGACACCGCACAAGGCGCGTGGATCGTGCCCACCTCCACGCCCGTGCAGTTCGAGCCCGAGGCGCTGCAGGCCTCGGTGCAGCGCCTGCTGGCGGCCGAGCCCGAGTGCGTGTACCTCACGCACTACGGGCGTGTGGGCGGCAGCGTGGCCGAGGTGCAGCGCCTGGGTGCACTGCTGCTGGACTTGCTGGCGCAGACCGTGACGCTGGGCTTGCGCGAGCAGCACCATCCAGAGCGCCACGAGGCCCTGAAAGCCGGCCAGTTGCAGATCTTCGTCGACAGCCTCGCGGCCCACGGCTGCACGATGCCGCGCGCACAGATCGCCGAGCTGCTGGCCATCGACCTCGAACTCAACGCGCAGGGTCTGGCCGTGTGGCTGGACCGCCCGGCTGCCTGAACCTACAGCATCGAAAGAAAGACATGACGAACACGAACGAAAAGAACCGCGTGCACTTCGGCCTGCAAGGCCGCGTGGTGATCATCACCGGCGCGGCGCAAGGCATAGGCGCGGCCTGCGCGCGCCGCGTGGTGCAGGACGGCGCTGCCGTCGCGCTGTGGGACCTGGCCGACGACGCGGGCACTGCGCTGGCCGCTGAAATCAACGCCGCCGGCGGCCAGGCGATCTACCAGCACTGCAACGTGGCCCGCAAGGTCGAGGTGGAGGCTGCGCTGGCGGCCACGCTGGCGCGTTTCGGCCAGGTGGACGGCCTCGTCAACAACGCCGGCATCTTCAAGGCCGCTCCCTTCCTGGAAGTGAGCGAAGAAGACTGGGACGCCGTCATCGCCGTCAACCTCAAGGGCAGCTTTCTCGTCGGCCAGGCCGTGGCGCGCGAGATGGTCAAGCGCCAGCGCGGCGCCATCGTCAACATGAGCTCGGTCAACGGCACGCTGGCCATCCCCAGCATCGCCAGCTACAACGCGAGCAAGGGCGCCATCAACCAGCTCACGCGTGTGATGGCACTCTCGCTGGCCGATCAGGGCGTACGCGTCAATGCAGTGGCCCCGGGCACCATCGCCACCGAACTGGCGCGCAGCGCGGTGCTCACCAGCGAGGAGGCCAAGGCCCGCATCATGAGCCGCACGCCGATGAAGCGCCTGGGCGAGCCGGAAGAGATCGCCGACGTGGCGGCCTACCTGCTGAGCGATGCCGCCAGCTACGTGACAGGCGAGATCGTCGTGGCCGACGGCGGCCGCATGACGCTGAACTACACCGTGGCGGTGTAGTTCTTAGGTTTCACCCGCCGCGCGGTGGGTCGCGCACCAGCGCGGCCATCGCCTGTGCCTCGGCCGTGCTGCCCTCGGCCTGCAGGCCGTCGGCCACACCCAGGCGGTCGGCCTCGCTGCGGTTCTGGCTGACCTTCCACTTGCCCACCAGGCTGTCGACGGCGATCTCGATGCCGACGATGGCGCGCAGCATCGCCTGCACGTAGTCGTCGGGCGCGTCGCTCACGGCCCAGGGGCGGGGCTGCGCGGCTTCGTGCGTCTGCGTGAGTTCGCTCACCAGGCCATGCAGCCAAGGCGCGTCAGGCACCGCGCGCAGCACGCCGCGCGCCTGCACCACGGTGTAGTTCCAGGTCGGCACCACCTTGTGCGTGGACGCCTTGCTCGGGTACCAGTTGGGCGTGACATAGGCCTGCGGCCCGTGGAAGACCACCAGCACGCGCTGTCCATCGGCCGCCTGCCACAGCGGGTTGGCACGGGCCACGTGGCCGCGCAGGGTTTGCGTGGCGGCGTCGAAGTGCAGCGGCACCGCATCGGCCGCCGGCTCGCCGCCCTGCAGCGTCACCAGCGTGGCGAGCGGGTGCTCGCGCATCAGGCCTTGCAGCAGGGCCGGATCGCGCTGCTCGAAGTGCGCAGGCAGGTACATCGCAGCGGCCTGGCGGAACGGCGGTTTACCAGCTGCCGATATTCGGCATGGCCGTCCAGGGCTCGGCCGGCGCCAGCGCCGGACCGGCCTGCAGCAGTTCGATGCTGATGCCGTCGGGCGAACGCACGAAGGCCATGCGGCCATCACGCGGCGGGCGGTTGATGGTGACGCCGTGGTCCATCAGACGCTGGCAGGCGGCGTAGATGTTGTCCACCGCGTAGGCCACATGGCCGAAGCTGCGGCCGCCGGTGTAGGTTTCCACCGTGCCATCGGGTGCGGGCCAGTTGTAGGTGAGCTCGATCTGCGCCGTGGGGTCGCCAGGCGCGCTCAGGTAGACCAGCGTGAAGCGACCCTGCTCGTGCTCGGTGCGGCGGGCCACTTCCAGGCCGAGGGCATCGCGGTAGAAGGCCAGCGAAGCTTCGAGGTCGGTCACGCGGACCATGGTGTGCAGGTATTTCATGGTGCTGATTGTGGCGCGCGGGCTGCCTGCGGCGCAGCCGCCCCGCGGCAAGACCTCAAGCCCAGGCTCACGGCACCTCGCGCCCCATGCTGGCCTGCCAGACGCGGTACCAGTCTTCGGCCGACAGGCGCACCTGGGTGGTCGCCGCAGCCTCGCGCAGCGCCTCGATGCGCCCGCTGCCGGTGATGGGCACCGGCCGGCTCGGGTGGCGCATCAGCCAGGCCAGGGCCAGCGTGGCCACCGACACACCCTGCTGCTGCGCCAGCCCCTGCAGCGCGCCGCGCACGCGCCGGGCCTGTTCGTCATCACCGCTGAACAGCCGTCCTCCCCCCAGCGGCGACCACAGCATGGGCCGCAAGCCAAGATCCACACATTGCGTCAGCGTGCCATCGGCCAGGGCCTGCATCTGCAGCGGGCTGAACTCGATCTGGTTCGTCACCAGCGGGCAGCGGCGGTGCAGCATGGCCAGTTGCTCGGGCGTGTGGTTGCTCACGCCGAAGTGCAGCACCTTGCCCTCGGCGCGCAGTTCCGCAAACGTGGCGGCCAGCTCGTCGGGGTCCATCAGCAGGTCGGGCCGGTGGATGAGCAAGAGGTCGATGTGCCCGGTGCGCAGCGAGCGCAGGCTGTTCTCGACACTGGCGCGCACGTGCGCGCGGCTGCTGTCGTAGCTCTTGAGCGTGTGGCCGGGCCGCGCCGGGTGCAGCAGCTTGATGCCGCACTTGGTGACGATCTGCATCTGCCGGCGCAGCGCGGGCGCTGCGGCCAGGGCCTCGCCAAAGAGCGCCTCGACGCTGTAGCCGCCGTAGATGTCGGCGTGGTCGAAGGTGGTGATGCCGAGTTCGAGCGCCTGCTCGATCCAGCGCACGCGGCCGGGCACATCCAGCTGCCATTCGTGCAGGCGCCACAGGCCGGCGGCGACGGGGGAAAAGTTCATGGACGAGGGGCTGGCCAGCGCAGCAGCGCTGCGCTCAGCGGAGCATGTTGAGTTCGGGCCGCGTGTGCAGTTCGAGGTTGTAGCTGAGCTGATCCATCACCAGCACTTGCGGCGGCTGCAGCACGCGCCGCTTGGACACGTAAGGCTTGCCGCCCGACTGGCTGCTCAGCACACGGTGGCTCTCCAGCACCAGCACCCAATCGCGCCGCGGTGTTTCAACGCTGCGCATGGAATACGCCACCGTGCCGCTGCGCACGGGCGAAGGCAGCAGCAAGGGCGCTTCGGTGCGCAACTGCGGCGCCGCCGCGCCCTGCCAGGTGAGCTCGGTCAGGCTGAGCCGGCGGCCGTCTGCGCCCTCCGCGCCGAGCACCGTGGCCCGTACCACCCCGGCCTGCGACACGTGCAGGGCCGGTGCCACCGCGGCCAGGGGCCGGCCCGACACCGCCACCAGCGGCGCGAGCTGCGGGCCGCCCTCGCCGCCCCAAGCCAGCAGCCGCACACCGCCGGCGTGGCGCAGCACAGCGCGGCGCTGGCCGGCCGGGTTGATCGACGCCGTGGCATCGAGCAAGGGCTCGGTGAGGTCGACGCTCCAGGCCACCGCGGCGGGGCCGGGCGCTTCGTCGTAGCCCACGTGCGGAAACCGCAGCAGGGACACACGCAGGCCCGCTTCATCGCTGACCAGGATCTCGATGGCGCCGTTCTCGGCCATCAGCGAGGGCGCATGCACCTTCGGCGTGTAGCCCAGCACCAGCCGCTGCGGCCGCTTCTGGTAACCCGCCACGGTGATGGTGCTGCCCGTGCGCCATGCATAGCGCGGGCCCACCAGGCCGGGCTGCGCCGTCTGGCACCAAGGCGCGAGCACGTCGGTGGCGCCTTCGTCCAGGGCGGTGAGGCGGCTCAAGCCCATGAAGCGCACTTCGCCGAGATCTGGGCGGTCTTCCTCGAAGCTGGCGAGGTAGAGCGCCTGGCCTTGCACGCTCAACACCTGGATGCCCACGCCGTGGACCAGGGGCGTGCGCCCCACCACGCGGAACCAGGGCACCGCCGGTGCTTCGACCTTCAGGGCCACACGGTTGGAGCTGGCGCTGTGACCCTGGCCCGTGTAGACCGCCTGCAGCTGGTGCGTGCCGGCACTCACCAAGGGCAATGTGGCGGGCAGGTGCAGCGTGGTGCTCAGGGTCTCGCCGGCCGCCAGGCTCACAAAACGCGCCGGGTCGAGCAGCGCGACGGCGCGCGACGGGTGGCCGTGGGCGTGGCTGTCATCGCTCAGCCCCGGCCCGCCATGCCAGCGAAAGCGCAGCGGCTTGGGAAACGAAGGCCCGCTGAGCACGAACACCGGCTGCGGTGCGTTGTTGTCGTCCAGCGCCGGCAGGGTCACGGTCTCGGCCGAGGTGTTGCGCAGCGTGAGGTCCACGCGCAGGTTTTCACCTTGCACCACGGTCGGTTCGGGGGTCTGGATGTGGATCTCCACGCTAGGCCTCCCGCCCTTGTCGGCCCCTGCCACGGCCGCGGCGGCCCAGGTGCCCAGAGCCACCGCCAGAACGATCAGCGCATGCCGTGTCCATTCAGGTCTTCCGGTTCGCGGAGGGCTTGGGCTTGAGGGCATCCTTGCTCCATCCTCTCATGCGCAGCTGGCAGAAGCCGCAGAACTCTGTCGGCACGTTGTACGACATGATGCAGGTGGTGTTCGACGTGTCGTGCGCCTTGTAGTTCTTCTTTTCACCGGCATCGGGCGGGTGCGGCAGGAAGAAGTGGTGGCCGAACTCGTGCGTGGCGGTGTTCTCGATGTTGTCGCCCGCACCGTGGTCGGCGTTGGTGGCGCACAGCAAGAAACCGCAGCGGTCGCCGTTGCCACCCGGCACGTCGTAGGCCCAGCCCAGCAGCGTGTTGGGCAGGCTCACGATCTTGTCGACGTGGTAGATGTTGCAGCCCGAATCGGCATGCGTCTCGGGGCTGAAAGCCGCGCCAGTGACCGTCATCGCGATGCTCTTGCCACGCGCGTTGTAGTGGCCGACCGTGTGCATGCCGTTGGCCGGGTCGTTCAGGAAGTTGTCCACCACCGGCACGGTGTGACCGGCAGCCACCAACGCGGCATGGAAGCCGGCCCGGTCGCGCATGTGCACGCCGTTGCCTCCCAGGCCGTGCTGGCTGCCGGGCAGCAGCATGTGCGCCGAGGTCGCGCCGTAGGCGCCCATCGCGGCGCTCACGCGGCTGTCCCAGTCGGCTTGCGTGACGTGGGTGATCACGCCCCCCGTCTCGTCCTTGAGCTGCAGGAAGGCCCGCTCGTAGAAGGTCACCACCGTGGCGAGGTTGATGGTCTCGGCCACGCTGCCGTTCTTCTTCACGTACTTGCGCACGTGCACGCGTCGCCAGATCTCGTAGTCGCCCGTCTCGGCCTTCAGCACGGCGGGCACGGGCAGCGGCGCGTCGGCATCGACGTTGAGCTTGTGCTTCTTCTTGCGGTCGACCTCGTAGGCCACGTAGACGGTCAGCTTGTACTTGTCGCCCGCCATGCGCGAGGGCTGGAAGATCACCCCGGTCTTGGCCGCCGCGGCGCCCTCGTCCCAGGCGTAGCTGTAGGCGGCCCAGGTGCGCGGCTTGTCCACCGCAGCCACCTCGAAAGGAAACGAGCCGTTCGCCAACGCCCCGGGCGCGGTGCCGGCCTGCGGCGGGAACACCGGCTGGGTCTTCGAGCCGCGTTTGCCACCCCGCGCCTCATGGCAGTTGCGGCCCTTGGGCTTGGTCTTGTTGACGAGGTAGTCCTGGGCCTTGGCAGTGAAGTCGGTGGCCCCGGCCACCGAGGTGCTTTCCCAGTCCCACAAGAACTTCACTCGGCCCAGGGCCTTGGGCGCCACCACGTCGGTGTCGGCCGAAGACTTCACCCAAACCTTGCAGAACAGCGGAATCTGCGGCCCGTCGCCCCACAGCGATTCGTAGCGCGTGTACAGCGCGTTGGCGAACATGTCGGCGCCGGTGTTCTTGAAGATGTCGCTCTTCAGGTAGACCTTCACGCTGCCGCCCACGGGCGGCGCAGCCCCCTGTGCGATCAGTTCGTCGTAGGTTTCGGCGTGGATGCCGCCTTCGCGGTTGGCGGGCTGCACCGGCAGCACGGTCTTGGGCCCGTACTCCAGTTCGAGCTTGCTGACGTACACCTGCACATAGGTCCAGGCCGTGGGCGCGGTGTTCAGGCCCTCGCCGCTGATGGTGATCTTCAGCTTGTAGGGCGAGTGCTCGGCGGTGAGGAACTCTCCCGGAAAGTCGGCGTGCGCACCGATCTTGCCGTCCCAGTTGTCCTGGTTGTCGAACTGCAGCGTGTGTTCACCATGCAGCAGTTCGTCGTCTTCCAGTTCACGCGTCCACACCGGGTCTTCGGCAAAACGCGTGAAGAGCTGGATCTCCGCCTTCTTGATGGCGAACTGCGGGTTGTGCAGCTTGTAGGTGATCTGCACCTCGTCCTTCAGTGCCGGGTCGGCAGCCCAGGTGGCGGCGTCGTGCTGCGGGCCGGGGGCGAAGTGGAAGGTGTCCACACCCGTCGTCACCGGCACTTCCGGCGTTGTGCTGGAGGCGTCGCGGTAGCACTTTGACAGGCTGCCGCCCTGGCCCTTCATCTGCACCTGCACCACCCCGAACTCGGGCACCGCCAGGCGGTTGACGTGCGTCTGGTCGTGCGAGGTGCGCGCGACGTAGGCAGTCCGGTTCAGTGTCATGGCGTGTCGTGCCGCGCCTCGATGTGCGCCCGGATGTCGGCCACTGCCGCGGTATCGGCCGGCGGCGCCAGGCCCTCGGCATGGCGGCGGTAACAGCGCACCGCGCGCTGCGTGGCTTCGTCTTCGGCCGGGGTCACGGGGCACACGCTGCCCAGGTTGACCAGGCGCTGCAGCACACCGCGTGTTTCAGTGGCGGGCTCCAGGTGCCCCACCTGCAGCTGCCAGCTGATGGTGTCGCCGTTTTTCGGCCACACGGTTTCGGGGTCGTCGAAATCGGCCGCCACGATGGCCGGCGGGTACTGGTTGGCCACAGCCGCCGTGGTGGGCGGTGCCTTGGCGTGCGCGGCGGGCTTGGCCAGCACCAGCGTCAGCGTGGCGGTCACGGCCGTGGGGTCGATGTCTTCGATGGCCAGCGTGGCCGCTGCGCCGGCCACCTTCTTGCCGGCGATCTCGAGCGTGGCCTTGGCAATGGCGGGTGTCTTGCTCACGTCGGCCTGGCACAAGCGCACTTCCAGCCGCGTGGCTTTGCGGATGATCTTGAATTTCTTCTCGGCATCGACCGCGAGGTCGAAAGCCTTCATCTGCTTCTCGGGCAGCTTGACGGTGCTGCCCTCGACCAACTGGTTGGGGTTGGGGAAGGCAGTGGCGTTGTCGGCGTGGGCGTAGACCGTCAGGTAGTTGAAAAACCCGTTGGCGCGCGCGATACGCGCAAAACAGTCACCCGGCACGGACGTGATGTCGGGCATGGTTCACTCCTCGGCGATCTCGGATTCGTCGATCTCGGGGAAAAAGACCCGGTAGCTGCCGGCGTGCACCTTCTTTTGCGTGAACACGCCCTTGGCGACCATGTCGCTGGCGAAGAGCGCGGCGCCCTTGTAGATGTCGAACTTCGCGCTGGGCACGGGGGAAAGATCGTCTTCCCAGCGCAGCCGCAGCAGCAGCTTGTGCGTGGGCTTGGCCTTGCAGGGTGTCACCGCCTCGGGCGGCTGCTCGTCCACGCCCGCCATCAGTGCGGCGATCTGCTCTTGCGGCGTCATGCCGGCCTGCCTGCTGTGCTGGGTGGTGAATCAGCACCACCGACATCAACGCTCTCGGCGTCGGGCTCGTCGGGCGGATCAGGGAATGCGCGGTCCATCTCGGCCGCCTGCGCGGCCAGTGCCGCCGCCTCTTCGGCCTGCAGCAGTCGCTGGATGGTTTGTTGGCGCAAGGCCTTCATGCGTTCAGCCGGCGGCAGGCCCGGTTGCACCAGCAGCGCGCGCGCCCACGTGAAATCGTCGGTGTCGAGACAGCCGGGGAAAAACGTCTGCTCGAAACACAGGAACTGCAGGCGCTCGGCGCGCGTCAGGCCCACCGCCTTGGCGCGCGCCACACCCTCACGCACCCACTGCTGGCGTTGTGCGGCCGGGGCCTGCGCAAACGAGACGTACAGCTGCGACAGCCGGCCCTCGTACCACCGCACGTCGGTGTCGAGTTGCAAGGCGGCGCGCTGCGCATCTCGAATGACCAGCATCATCGAATTCAGTCTACTACGCAGCCCCCCGCGAACCCCATCGGTCAAGCGCAGGATGCAGGGGCTGAAAATTCGGCGGCCCCGCGCGCCCGCAAGTGCTGCGGCGCTAGCGCAGACCTACCGTGCGCAGCGCCAGCGCGTGCAGCCGCGACTTCGCGTCGGCCAGGTCTTCCACCACCGAAAAGTGGTTGCGCCCCGGCAGTGTTTCGCACACGGGCACGGCGGTGGGGCCCCAGACATCGCGGATCAGCGCGTTCTGGCGCAGAAACTCCTCGCTCTCGTCCAGGCCCACCGCGGCGTACAGCTTGCTGCCCTTGGGCCGCGGGAAGAAGGCCGGGCTCAGGCGGCGCACCGCGGCCGGCGTGAGCTGCAGGTCGGCCTGCACCGAGGCCACCTGGCGCAGCGGCTCCAGGTCGTACAGGCCCGAGACCGACAGCGCGGCCTGCACCGGCAGCGCAGGCAGGTCGGGCGCCACGTCCTTCCAGCGGCAGCACGTCAACATCGCCGCCAGGTGCCCACCGGCCGAGTGGCCCACCAGGCCGATGCGCGTGGCATCGGCGCCGAACTCGGCCGCGTGGCGCCAGGCCCAGGCCACGGCCTGCGTCATCTGCAGCGCGATGTGTTCGATGCCCACCGCCGGGCACAGCGCGTAGTTCGGCACCACCACCGCGGCGCCTGCGGCGTTGAAGGCTGGGGCGATGAAGGAGAAGTCGCTCTTGTCCAGCGAGCGCCAGTAACCGCCGTGGATGAACACCAGCACCGGTGCACCGGGGCGTGTGGCCGGGAAGATGTCGAGCGTTTCGCCCGCGCCGCTGCCGTAGGGCAGGTCGAGCTGCGCCGCGGTCTTCTCACGCACCAGCTTCGAAGCCTGCTGCCAGCGCGCAAAGTGGCTGGCGTAGGCCGGCACACGGGCGCGGTTGTTGTACTGGGCTTCGAGCCAGGCGGGATCGTTGCGCGTGCGCATGGGTGCGGGGGCGGCCGCGGCCGGCAGGTGGGAGGAGGTCCGCCGCATGTTAGTCGCGGCAGCACCCGGTGCTAGAATTTTGCTCGTCTGTGGGGGTGTAGCTCAGCTGGGAGAGCGTCGCGTTCGCAATGCGAAGGTCAGGAGTTCGATCCTCCTCATCTCCACCACAGAACACCCAGGGGCTGCTGTCGCAGCCCCTTCTTTTTGGGCGCCGGGCACTGCGGCCAGCGGCCACAGTGCCGCAGGCTCACAGCTCCAGCTTGCCGTAGAACACCACCGGCCCCGTAGGCTGGCCCGTGGGTGAACCACCGGGCGGCTCGACGCTCACCGCCATGTGGTCGATGCCGCTGCCTTTCAGGCCGCCGGGCAGGCGGCTGCGGTCGAGCACGGTGGCGCCATCGGCGCGGATGAGGCCCAGGCTCTGCGGCTTGCCCGTTTCGGTGGCCCACCACAGCTGCATCACACGGTCTTCGCTCAGCGCCACCTTGGTCAGGGGCCGGGCGACGGCCACGCGGCCGTCGCCGCTGAAGCTGGCCACCACGTTGCCGCCGACCGCCGGGTCTTTGCCGGTGGACTGCAACACCACCACCACGGGCGCCAGCGCCGGCGGCGGCGTGGCCACCAGCACACCCAGGCCCACGACGGCGGCCAGCGCCGTGCCCGACAAGGCACGCCAGACGCCCAGCTTCTGCCACCACGGTTGCGGCGCAGGCGCAGCCGCCACGGGCCACAGGGCCTGCTCGATGCTTGACCACACGCGTGCAGGCGGTGCTTCGGCCGGCAGGCCGGTGGTCAGCGGCATCAGCCTTTGTTGCCAGTCGCGCACGGCCCGTTGCAGCGCGGGGTGGCCAGGCAGCAGAGCCTCGAAACGGGCGCGCGCGCGGCCGCGCAGCGTGCCGGCCACGTATTCGGCAGCCAGCGCGTCGGCCAAAGCAGGTCTTCCGTAGTCCATGTCAGACGGCTCCCTGGGTGTCGTTGGAAGCGGCCCGGTCCAAGCAGCTCTTCAGGGTGTTGAGGGCGCGGCGCACCCAGCTCTTCACGGTACCCAGCGGCTCTTGCAGGTGCGCGGCCACCTCGGCGTGCGACAGGCCGTCGTAGAAGGCCAGGGCCACGCTCTGGCGCTGCGTCGGCGTCAGGCGCTCCAGGCACTGCGTGAGTTCGCGTTTTTCGCTGGCCTGGTTCAGCAGGTCGAGTGGGCCGGGTTCGTCGCTGGCCAGGGCTTCGGCGGGGTCGGGCTGCTCGTCGTCGTCGGCAGCGCTCAAGCTTTCGGTGCGGGGCTGGCTTTGCGCCCGGCGCAGGCTGTCGATGGCCCTGTTGCGGGCCACGTGCGTCAGCCAGGTCAACGGCTGGCTGCGCGCGGCGTCGAAACTGGCGGCGGCCTTCCACACCGAGACGTAGATGTCCTGCAGCAGGTCTTCGGCCAGGGCACGGTCACGCTGGATGCGCAGCACCACGGCAAACAGGTGCCCGCTGGTGCGCTCGTACAGGCGCGCGAAGGCCTGGCGGTCGCCCAAGCCGGTGCGCGCCAGCAGCTGGGCCAGCTCACGGCTTTTTTCGGGCCAGTCTTTTTCGTCCAGTGTCTTCATTCACGCTTCCCGCGGTGGGCCCGGATACCGCCTGATCCCTGGCAGGCGCTCCCAAAGCGCGCTGCGGCCGGCCGCGAGGATGCCACGGGTCGGCCACCCACGCCGCCGGGCCTCACGGCGAACCCCATCACATCTGGGCCGGTGGGGCACGCGGGGCTCATGCGCCCTCAGATGTTCGCGCGCCAGCAAGGGGGCGGCAGACACTCGGTGGCAAGAGTTGGCGCCGCGGGTCTCTGTCACAGGGCCGGGCTTGAACGGGGTGATGGCGCTGGGGTACAAAAGGTGTTGCCCTGCCCGCCTCGCCTGCCGAAGCCCCCCGCGTGCCCGATTCCACCCACCAGCTGCAACTGCGCGCCCGCTTCGGCACGAACACCCGCGCGCTCATCGTCGACGGCCACGCCACTGCCCGGCAGATGCTGGCCGCGCAGCTGCGCAACATGGGCGCCAGCCAGGTGGTGCAGTGCGCCAAGGCGCACGAGGCTCGCCAGCACGCGGCCACGCGGCCCTTCGAGATCGTGCTGTGCGAGCAGCGCCTGGGCGATGGCACGCTGGGTCAAGACCTCATCGACGACCTGCGCCAGCGCAAGCTGATCACGCTGTCGACCATCGTCATGGTGCTCTCGGCCAACAGCACCTACCCGGTGGTGGCCGAAGCAGCCGAGCTTGCCATCGACGGCTTTCTGATCAAGCCCTACAGCCTGGGCGACCTGGAAGACCGCCTTCTCGCCGCCTTCGTGCGCAAGGACTCGCTGAAGGACATCGCCGCGCTCATCGACCGCAACGACCACGCCGGCGCGCTGGGCCTGTGCGAGCAGCGCTTCCAGGCCCGCGGCGCCTACTGGACACACGCCGCGAGACTGGGTGCCGAGCTCGCCATCCGGCTGGAAAAGCTGCCGCTGGCCACGGCCATGTTCAACGCCGTCATCGACGACAAGGCCGTGCCCTGGGCGCGCCTGGGCATCGCGCGCGTGATGGACGCCTCGGGCAAGCCCGCGGCGGCCGAATCCACCATCAAGAACCTGCTGGGCGCCCACCCGACCTACGTCGACGCCTACGACGTGCTGGGCCGGATCTATACCGACCGCGGTGACTACGCGGCGGCGGCGGAAACCTTCCGCCGTGCGGTGGAGGTGACACCGCACTCGGTGGCACGCAACCAGAAGTACGGCATCCTGGTGTTCTACACGGGCGACCAGGCCGAGTCGATGAAGATCCTGGGCCAGGTGGTCGACCGCGGCGGCCTGCTCTCGCCCGACTTCGACCACCACGTGCTGCTGCTGCTGGCGGTGGCCGCCTTCAAACAGCGCCAGCCCGAGGCCCTGACCGAGCTGCGCACGCAGCTGCAGAAGGCGCTGGAAGAGCACCAGCTGCTGCACCAGGCCGCGCCCAGCGCCGGCAGCGAAGCCGGTGCCGACCCGCAGACCCTGACGCGCCGCCTGCAGCGCTACGCGCGACTGCTCGACAGCATGCAAGCCGCCCTGCGCGGCGACAACGGCCAGGCCCTGCAGCTGATGGAAGCGGCGCACGCCGCGATGAGCCACAGCGACACCGCGGTCGATGCGGCCATCGGCCTGCTGCTGGTGCTGTCGACGCTGTGCCAGGCGAATGTGTTCATCCCGCAGGCGCCGGCCTGGGTGCGCTCGGCCGGCCTGCGCTACTGCACCAACAAGCAGGTCACGGAGATGCTGGCGCGCGCCTGCGAGGGCTTCGAGCCGCTGACCGAACCCGTGCGCGCCGCACATGCCCACATCAACACCCTGACGCGCGACGCCCTGGGCGCTGCAGTGGCCGGGCAGCCGCGCCAGGCCGTGCTGCAGCTGATCGAGGCCGTGGAGGCCACGCGCAACCTGAAGCTGCACGAAGTGGCCGTGGCCACGCTGGAGCGGCACAAGGCGCGCATCGACCAGCCCGAGGTGCTGCACGACCGCCTGGACGCGCTGCGTGTGCACTGCGGCGCCAACACCGGCGCCCTGCTGCACACCACGCTGCAGGGGCTGTAGTCGCCGTAGCGGCTGTACCGGGCCGCGGGCGGCGCGCTGCGGTTCTTCAGTCGGCCTGGGCTTCGCCGCGGGTGCGGTACTCGCGCCTGAGCTGGCGCAGCAGCAGGGCGCGGTCGGGCATGGGCGCGCCGCAGGAGGTGCGGGCCTTCAGCGCCTTGTCGAGCGCCCCTTCCAGACCGTTGCGTTCCACCGAGTACGAGGTGTGGCGCGGCCGGCCGCGTTTATCGACCCAGCTCGCCACCACGCGCAAGGCCGGGCCGTCGAGGTTCTGCGACCACGCGAAGCGCACGCCGGCCACGCCCGTGGGGCTGGTGCACAGCACGCGCCCCTGCACGCTGCCGCCGCGCGGCCGCGCCTTGGGCAGCCCGAGCGCCCGGGCCTCGCGTTCGGCCGCCTGGCGCGCCTTTTCAGGGCTGCCGTACCGGCCGGTGCTGAAGAACTTCGACTGACCCGCCCCGCCGCCGTTGATGCGCAGCTGGTGGCCAGCGATGATTTCTCCGCTTCGAATGACGACGATGTGCGCGCTGTTGGCAGTCATGGGCGGCGGTCGTACTCCAGTTGTTGACCCCCTATTCTAGGGTGCCACCCCTGGAAGGGGGATACAGCCCCCCGCGGGCTGCGGCCTCAGCCGGCGCTGCCCAAGGGCCGCAGCATCAGCCGCTCGACATAAGCCGCACGCGCCTGGCGCTGTGCGGCCGTGCCCTGGCGGTGCAGCAGCGACTCGGCCACCTCGTAGCCGTAAAGCAGGAAAGCGCGGTGCTCGGCATCGGCGGCGGCAAAACCCAACGCCGCGAAGATCTCGCGGTGGTAGCCGATGCGCGCGGCGTCGGCCGCGTCCACCGCCTGGCGGGCCAGCTCGTCGCGCCTGGCCCAGGCGCGGATGGCCAGCTCGATGCGCGCCGCCTTGGCTGCGGCGCGGCCGCGGAAGGGCAGCGAGATGACGTCGCGCAGTTGCTCCTGCGGCTGTGTGCGCGCGGTGGCGAGGCGGCGCGTGAGCTGCTCGGTGGTCTGCTCGCTCCAGGCCTGCAGCACGCGGCGCAGCAGGTCTTCACGGTCTCTGAAGTGCCAGTAGAAGCTGCCGCGCGTGACCCCCAGCTGCCCGGCCAGCACGTCGACCCGCACGTGGTCGATGCCCTGGTCGACGAGCACCGCGGTGGCGGCTTCCACCCACGAATCGGGTGTCAGCGGCGTGCGGCCGGGCTCTGCGGCTGCGGCAGCAGCGGGCACATCGGCCGCAAGAGCGGCAGGAGCTGCACGGGAGCGGCGGCGCAGCGGCAGCGGGCGGGCGGGTGGATGGCTCATCGCGGGCCATGATGCCACGCCATGCAGCACTGTATGGAGCCCCGGGCATACCCGGATGCCTGCGGCCGCCACCGCGCCTAGGATCGCGCCAAACACATACAGATGTGTATGGAGACAGCGCATGAGCCCGGCCCTGCACCCCGTCCCGACAGCCCAGCCTGCCGACGCGCCCCTGCTGCGCAACGGCATGGCCCGCGCCGGCGTGTGCGACGACCCCGCGCTGATGGCCCCCCGCGCCGTTCAACGCGAAGACCTGGGCGGCGGCGCCTTCGTGCTGCGCCACCCTGAAGCGCTGCAGCCGCACGCGCGCTGCGTGGGCGAGTGGCTGGAGCGCTGGGCCGCCGAGACCCCCGAGGCCCCGGCTTTCGCCGAACCTGCCGACGCGGCCCTGCACCCGGGCGGCTGGCGGGTGCTGAGCTGGCGCGCTTTGCGCCAGCAGGTGGGCGCAGTGGCGCAGGCCCTGCTCGACCTGCAGCTGCCCGATGAAGGCCCTGTGGTGGTGCTCAGCGACAACGCGCTCGACCACCTGGTGCTGTTGATGGCCGGCATGCACATCGGCCGCGCGGTGTGCACGGTCTCCAGCGGTTATTGCCGGCTGGCCGGCGGTGATTTCGGCCGCATCCACGGCATCTTGCAGGCGCTGCAGCCGGCGTTGGTGTACGCCAGCGACGCCGCGGTCTATGCACCGGCCCTGGTGGGTGCCGGGCTCGACCCGACACCGCCGGTGCAGGTGTACAGCCAGGGCGCCGAGAGCGTGCCCGGCGCCCTGCCCTTCACGCAGCTGCTGGCCACGCAGGAAACTCCGGCGCTGATGGCCGCCTACGCGCGCATCACGCCCGACACCCACGCCAAGTACCTGCTCACCAGCGGCAGCACCGGCCACCCCAAGGTGGTGATCAACACCCACCGCATGCTCTGCGCCAACCAGCAGATGCTGGCGCAGACCCTGCGTTTCCTGGATGCCGAGAAGCCCGTGCTGCTGGATTGGCTGCCCTGGAGCCACACCTTCGGCGGCAACCACAACACCAACCTCGTGCTGCGCGCCGGCGGCACGATGTACATCGACGACGGCCGGCCGCTGCCCGGCGCCATCGACAAGACGCTGAAGCACCTGCAGAGCGTGCAGCCCACCATCTACTTCAACGTGCCGCGCGGCTTCGAGATGATGCTGCCCGCGCTCGAAGCCGACGAAGCCCTGGCGCGCCGCTTCTTCGGCCGCCTGCGCATGGCGTTCTACGCCGGCGCCGGCATGCCCGTGACCACCTGGAACCGCCTGGTGGCCGTTTGCGCGAAGGTGCGTGAAGAGCCGTTGTGGCTCACCACCAGTTGGGGCAGCACCGAAACGGCGCCGGCCGCGGCCTTCGTGAGCTGGCAGCTCGACCAGCCCGGCGTCATCGGCCTGCCGCTGCCGGGCGTGGAACTCAAATTCACGCCCAACGGCAGCAAGCTGGAGATGCGCCTGCGCGGCGCCAACGTCTTCCCGGGCTACCGCCACAACGCCGGGGCCACGGCCGCAGCCTTCGATGAAGAGGGCTACTACAAGATCGGCGACGCGGGTTATCTCGCTGACGAGCGTGAACCGCTGCAAGGCATCGTCTTCAACGGCCGTGTGGCCGAAGACTTCAAGCTCACCAGCGGCACTTGGGTGAGCGTGGGCACGCTGCGCCTGAAGGTGGTGGCCGCGATGGCGCCCTTCGTGCAAGACGCCGTGATCACCGGCCACGACCGCAGCGAGATCGGCGTGCTGATTTTCTTGAGCGAAGCCGGCCGCGCCTTAGGCGCAGAAGCTGCAGCCGCACGGGTGCGCGAAGGCCTGCGCCAGATGAAGGCCGAACACGCCGGCTCGTCGCAGACGCCGGTGCGCGCGCTCCTCCTCGAAGGCCCGCCCAGCATGGCCGCCGGCGAGATCACCGACAAGGGTTACGTCAACCAGCGCCTGGTGCTGCAGCGCCGCGCAGCCGACGTGGAAGCCCTGTATGCCGGCGGCAGCAGCCCACGCATCATCACGCCCTGACTCCGATTTCCTGAAGCTGCGAGACCTTCCCCCATGACCCTGCCCTTCGAACCCCTGGCCGACGACGCCCCGGCCGCGCTGCGTGGCCTGGACCTGCTGCGCATCGAACGCGCCGGCCCGGTGCTGCACGTGCGCCTGAACCGCCCCGCCAAGCGCAACAGCGTCAGCGACGAACTGCTCGCGCAGTTGCACACGGTGTGGTTGCACATCGCCGCGATCCAACCCGAGATCAAGGCCGCACTGATCAGCGGCGAAGGCGCGCACTTCTGCGCCGGCCTCGACCTCAGCGAGGTGAGCGAGCGCAACGTGACGCAGGCGGTGCATCACTCGCGCAGCTGGCACGCGTGTTTCGACGCCATCCAGTACGGCCCCGTGCCCGTGATCGCCGTGCTGCACGGCGCGGTGGTGGGCGGCGGGCTGGAACTGGCCAGCAGCGCGCACATCCGCGTGGCCGAAGCCAGCAGTTTCTACGGCCTGCCCGAAGGCACGCGCGGCATCTTCGTGGGCGGCGGCGGTTCGGTGCGCATCAGCCGCCTGATCGGCGTGGCGCGCATGACCGACATGATGCTCACCGGCCGCGTCTTCGATGCCGCCGAAGGCCAGCAACACGCCATCAGCAACTACCTGGTGGGCGACGGCGAAGGCCTGGCCAAGGGCCTGGAGCTGGCCAACAAGATCGCCGGCAACGCGCCGCTGTCGAACTACGCCATCACGCAGGCGCTGCCGCGCATTGCCGACCTCTCGGCCAGCGACGGCCTGTTCATGGAAGCGCTGATCGCTTCCATCGCGCAGGGCGACGAGGCCGCCAAGGAACGTGTGCGCGCCTTCCTTGAAAAACGTTCGCACAAGGTCGCCAAGCAGTAGTGCGGGCGTCCGACCCTTTCACCACCACGAACCCAACGGAGACACGACGATGACCATCACCCGACGCCAAAGCCTGGTGCTCGCCGCCAGCGCCGCCCTGCCCCTGCACCTGCGCGCGCAGGGCTTCGAGCAGCCGAAGTTCCTGTACGGCTTTCCGGCAGGCAGCTCGGGCGACATCGCCTGTCGCCGCGTGGCCGAGCGTGTGGGCGGTACGCCCTACGCAAAAAACGCGGCCATCGTGGAAAACAAGCCGGGCGCCGGTGGCCGCATCGCGCTGGACACCCTGAAGAGCTCGGCCAGCGACGGCTCGGTGCTGGCGCTCTCGCCCTTCTCGTGCACCTCGATCTATCCGCACGTCTACAAGAAACTGGGCTACGACCCCGTGGCCGACATCACGCCCGTGAGCATCGCGGCCATCATGCACCACGGCCTTTCGGTCGGCCCGATGGTGCCCGACAGCGTGAAGGACGTGAAAGGCTTCCTCGCCTGGGCCAAGGCCAACCCCGACAAGGCCAACTACGGTTCGCCGGCCGCGGGCAGCACGCCGCACTTCCTGGCCGCGCTGCTGGGCCTGACGCAGAACGTCGACCTCAAGCACATCCCCTACCGCGGCAGCGTGCCGGGCCTGGTGGACGTGATGGGCGGCCAGATCGCCAGCATGTTCTGTCCGGCTGGCGACCCGCTGCCCCACCACCGCGCCGGCAAGCTGCGCCTGCTGGCCACCAGCGGCAAGACGCGCCTGCCCTTCGCGCAAGATGTGCCCACCTTCGCCGAGCAGGGCTTCGGCGACCTCACCACCGAAGAGTGGTTCGGCTTCTACGCCCCGGCAAAAACGCCGGCGGCCGTGGTGGCCGCGGCCAACACCGCCATCAACAACGCGCTGAAGGACAAGGCGCTGGTGGACGGCCTGGGCGTGGTGGGCCTGCTGGCCCAGGGCAGCACGCCCGACCAGATGGCGCGCAGCCAGCGCGCCGAGTTCGAGCGCTGGGCGCCGCTGGTCAAGCGCATCGGCTTCACGGCCGATTCCTGATCGACAGCGGCGGCTGTGGTGTTCAGGCCGTGCGCTTGAACACCGACAGCAGCGCCCCGGCGGCCACGAAAAGGCCGCCGAAGGTGCGGTTCATCCACTTCATCGCGCGGGCCGATTTCAAGGTGCCCAGCACCTTGGCGGCCAGCGCGGTGTAGCCGGCCATCACTGTGAGATCGGTGAAGCCCAGCGTGGCCCCGATCACCAGGTATTGCGGCGTGAGCGGCTGCGAGAGCGCCAGGAACTGCGGCACCACGGCCAGCAGGAAGACGGTGCCCTTGGGGTTGACGATGTTGATCAGCAGCCCGCGCAGCACCAGGTCACGCCGCCGCACGCTGGCTGCACCGGCCTGCAGTTCGGCCAGCGGCCGCACCGGCGCACGCCACTGCTGCACGCCCAGGTAAACGAGGTAGGCCACGCCGGCCCACTTCACCACCACGAAGGCGGTGGCGCTGGTGGCCAGCAGCGCGCCCAGGCCCACGCCCACCACCACCAGCTGCACCCAGATGCCCAGCACCAGGCCCAGCGTGGTGAAGTAGCCTTTGCGAAAGCCGTGGTTGAGCCCGGCGCTCATGGCCGCGAGCGCACCCGGGCCGGGTGAGAGGCTGATGGCCCAGGCGGCGGCGAAGAAGGCAAGCCAGGTCGAAAGTTCCATGCGGCGAGCTTAACGGCCGGCCGGTGATGTCGGCGGTGCGGGGCCTAGTGGCCCGCGGCGAATGCACGTTTGGCGCACAAGGCCCCTGTGCCGGCCAGCAGTGCGGCGAAGACCATGACCCAGGTGCTGCCCTGCGCCTGCTGCACCAGCAGCCCGGCGGCCGCCAGGGCCGCGGTGGTGGTCAACGCGTCGGCCAGCTGCAGCGCCGACGAATTGCGGCCCTGCTCGGCAGGCGCCGAGATCTTCAGCAGTTGCACCGAGAGGATGGGGAAGGCCAGCCCCACGCCCAGCCCCGAGAGGGCCCAACTGGCGATGGTGAGCACGGCGAACAGAGCGCCTGGCAGCGGCCAGTTGAAGGCCAAGGCCACGCAGGTGATGCCCACGCTCACCAGCGCCAGGCCCACCCGCAGCGCGCGCTCACGGGCGGACGCCCGAGACAGCCGAGCCTGCAAGCCGCTGCCCACGCTCCAGAAAAGCGCCCCGGTGCTCAGCGCCCAGCCGGCCTGCAGCAACGACCAGCCGTGGTCCCGCGTGAGTGCCAGCGGCATGAAAACTTCGGCCGTGGCAAACGCAGCGGCCACCAGGCCGCGCAAGGCGATCACCGAAGGCAGGCCCGGCGCGGCGCGCAGGCTGCCCGCCGGCAGCAGGCGCCAGGCGGCCGCACACGCCAGGACAAAGCCCGCCACCAGCAGCGGCCAGCGCTGGCCGGCAGCACCATGCAGCAGCAAGGCGCCTGCAGCGCCCGCCAGGGCCCAGGCCAGCCGCGAGCCAGCGCCGGGCTGGCGGG
>LJHW01000028.1 GCA_001295865.1 beta proteobacterium AAP65 | reverse complement strand
CGGGCCGCCGGGGCCGAGCCGTAGCCGGCGTCACCCGGCGGCAGCAACATCGGACTTCCGCTTCGGCCCCATAGCAACCCTGTGCCACCCCAGTAGTACGGGTAGCTGTAGTAGTCGAGATAGTCGGTCTCGTGTTGTCGCGTGACCGGCATGTCGGTGTCGATGTCGGGGCTGTTCTTGACCTGCTCTCGGGTCAGCGAGACCGGCAGCCGCTTGGTGGTCCAGTCCGGCTTGCCGGCGGCGATCGGCGAGATCAGCACCTTGCGGCTGAACAGCCACGAGCCCGTTTCGACGACGAGGTAGCGGATCGCCCAGGCCTCGTCATCGAAGAAAAGATCCTTCACGTCGCCGATGACGTCATGGGTGAAGTCATCGCGGGGGACGATCGCGAGATCCTGCAGGTCTTTGGATGGGCGAAGCATGGTGGTCCGGCTTTGCAGGGGTTGCGGCACGCCAACATGCGCTCAGGGTGCCGACATGTCGGTGCGCTGCCGCACAGGGCATTGCGATGGCCCATTCGCCAACGAACGTTTCGCATGGCCGGTGGCTGTGTGCGGTATCGAACGGTTCGTTTCGATTCAAGGGATCAGGCTCGGCCCCAAGGGTCGAAGCGAGGTCGCTTGAAGGCACTGCTGCTGAAACACTGGGATCGCCTGCGGTCCAGCTTCTGGTTCGTGCCAGCGGCCATGGCCTGCCTTGCGGCGGCACTGGCACTGTCTGCCGTCGCGATCGACGAAGCCGCTGGCGACGACTGGCTGCAGCGCCTGGGCTGGGGCTATTCCGGTGGTGCCGAAGGGGCCAGCCTGCTGCTGGGCACCGTGGCCGGGTCGATGATCACCATCGCCGGGACCGTGTTCTCCATGACGCTGGTGGCGATGTCCTTGGCTTCGTCGCAGCTGGGCCCGCGCCTGCTGCGCAACTTCATGCGCGACACCGCCAACCAGGTGGTGCTGGGCACCTTCGTGGCCACGTTCGTGTACTGCCTGCTGGTGCTGCGCACGATACGCCGCGCCGACGAGGTGGCCTTCGTGCCGCACCTGTCGGTCAGCATCGGCTTGCTGCTGGCGATGGTCGGCATCGGGGTGCTGATCTACTTCATCCACCATGTCTCGGTGTCGATCCAGGCGGATGAGGTCATCGCCCACGTCGGCCGGGAACTGGAAGACGGCATCGACAGGCTGTTTCCCGGTCGCTTGGGCCAGCCGGGCAGCGAGACCTCGGACTCGCCAAAAAAGGCAGAGCTGCCGGCGGCGTTCGCGCGCGAGGCCCGTCCCGTGGGCGCGGCCGAAGACGGCTATCTGCAGCTGATCGATGGCGACGCCCTGATGGCGCTCGCCAGGCGGGCAGACCTGCTGCTGCAGCTGGAGCGTCGGCCCGGGCACTATCTGGTCAAGGGCCAGACCATGGTCATGGTCTGGCCCGGGGATCGTGTCACCGACGCCCTGGTGGACCAGTTGAACGACGCCTTCGTGTTCGGCAACCAGCGCACCGCCATCCAGGATGTCGAGTTCTCGTTGCACCAGTTGGTCGAGATCGCCGTGCGCGCGCTGTCCCCGGGCATCAACGATCCGTTCACGGCCATCGCCTGCTTGGACCGCCTCGGGTCGGCCCTGTGCCGCCTGGCCCGCAGGGACGCGCCGTCACCGCTGCGCTACGACGATGAAGGGCAGCTGCGCTTGGTGGCGCCAGGGTCTGGCTTTGCGGGCATGGTGGACGCAGCCTTCAACCAGATCAGGCAGAGCGCCCGGTCGAACCCGGCCGTGGCGATCCGCATGCTCGATGTCATCGCCCAGATCGCCGACCACTTACAGCACAAGCGGGACACAGCCTGTCTGCAGCGCCACGCCGGCATGATCGTCAGAGGGGCGCGCGAAGCCGTGCCCGAAGCGGACGACCGGCTCGCCGTCGAAGCGAGCTTCACGGCAGCCGACCGGGTGCTGCGCAGCCTCCACGGCTAGCGCCACAAGGGCTGCGACGCCGCGGCGTGTGCGCCGTCGCACAGACCCGGTCACCCCCACTGCGCAGACTGCAAGGTCGCACCAGGGCTGCTTGCGGGTGGCCGTCACCGCCCGGGGTCGTGTGGCATGCCGATTTCGCTGCATGCCGAGGCAGACATCGCCGATGTGCCATCGGTTGAACCAGGGCCCGAGCGCATGAGCCGAGAACCCGCAGTCCCACAGGCCGGCGTCGTCGTGGCGGTGCGCGGCAGCGTGGTGGACATGCGCTTCGATGGGGGCCTGCCGGCCATCCACACGCTGCTGCGCGCCGGCGCTGGCGGCGGCGTCGCCATCGAGGTGCTGGCCCAGCGCGACGCGCGGCACGTGCGCGGCATCGCGTTGAGCCCCACCCAGGGCCTGGCCCGGGGCATGCCCGTCGAAGACACCGGCGCCCCGCTGCAGGCGCCCGTCGGCAAGGCCATCCTCTCGCGCATGTTCGATGTCTTCGGCAACACCATCGACCGCGAACCTGCACTCGCCGACGCGGGTGACGTCGAATGGCGATCGGTGCACCGCCAGCCACCGCCGCTGGTGCGGCGCTCGACGACCTCCGAGGTCTTCGAGACCGGCATCAAGGCCATCGACGTGCTCACGCCGCTGGAGCGTGGCGGCAAGGCGGGCCTGTTCGGCGGCGCCGGCGTCGGCAAGACGGTGCTGCTGACCGAGATGATCCACAACATGATCGGCCACCAGGCCGGCGTGAGCATCTTCTGCGGTATCGGTGAACGTTCGCGCGAGGGGGAGGAGCTCTACCGCGAGATGCAGACTGCCGGCGTGCTGCCGCAGATGGTGATGATCTTCGCGCAGATGAACGAGCCGCCTGGTGCGCGCTTTCGTGTCGGCCATGCGGCGCTGACGATGGCCGAGTACTTCCGCGACGACGAGCACCGCGACGTGCTGCTGCTCATCGACAACATCTTCCGCTTCATCCAGGCCGGCGCCGAGGTTTCGGGCCTGATGGGGCAGATGCCGTCGCGCCTGGGCTACCAGCCGACGATGGGCACCGAACTGGCGTCGCTGCAAGAGCGCATCGCCAACACCGACAGCGGCGCCATCACCTCGATCCAGGCGGTCTACGTGCCGGCCGACGACTTCACCGATCCGGCCGCGGTGCACACCTTCTCGCACCTGTCGGCTTCCATCGTGCTGTCGCGCAAGCGTGCCAGCGAAGGGCTGTTTCCTGCCATCGACCCGCTGCAGTCGAGCTCGAAGATGGTGACGCCGGGCATCGTCGGCGAGCGCCACTACACACTGGCGCAGGCCATCCGCCGCACGCTGGCCCAGTACGCCGAGCTGAAGGACATCATCGCGATGCTGGGGCTGGAACAGTTGTCGCCCGAGGACCGCCAGGTGGTGGCGCGGGCGCGCCGGCTCGAGCGCTTCCTGACGCAACCCTTTTTCACCACCGAACAGTTCACCGGTCTGAAGGGCCAGCTCGTCAGCCTGAAGGACGCGCTGGACGGCTGCGAGCGCATCCTGGCCGACGAGTTCAAGGAGCTGCCGGAGAGCGCGTTGTACATGGTCGGCGCGGTGGACAGCGCCAGCCTCCCGGTCCAGGGAGCCGCACCGCCGCCGGCACCGCCCGGGCCCACACAGCAGCCCGCCGCAGAGGCCGTGCATGCCGTCGATGACGCTTAGGGTGTTGCTGCCCTTCGAGATATTCGCCAACGAGTCGGACGTGGCGAGCATCACCGTGGAAACAGCACAAGGCGCGTATGGGCTGCTGCCACGGCGGCTGGACTGCGTCGCGGCCCTGGTGCCGGGCATCCTGAGCTACACGTCGACAGCGCGGGGGGAGGTCTTCGTCGCCGTGGACGAAGGTGTGCTCGTCAAGACCGGCCCGGCCGTCCTGGTCTCGGTGCGGCGTGCGCTGCGCGGCACCGATCTGGCCCGGCTGCGCAGCACGGTCGAGCAGGAGTTCCTGGCGCTGGACGCGCAAGAGGAAGAGATGCGCACGGCCATGGCCCGCTTGGAGACCGGCTTTCTGCGGCGCTTCGCGACACTGGCGCAGCGACCGTGACGCACCCGGACCCGAAGCGCACGCTGTCTGGCCCGCGCCCGGCGCCTCCGACCTTGGCCGAGCAGGTCGGTGTCAAGGCCGCGCGCAAGCTCAAGGCGCGCCGCCGCGGCCCCCCCGGCGTCTGGTTCGGCCTCGGCATGATGGGCCTGATCGGCTGGTCGGTTGCGGTGCCGACACTGCTGGGCGCTGCACTCGGCCTGTGGCTCGATCAACGGTATCCCGGCGGCCGCACCTGGACGCTGGCGCTGCTGATGGCGGGACTGACCCTCGGCTGCCTGAACGCCTGGCACTGGGTGTCCCAGGAAGACCAGGCGATGCGCGACGGGCTGGATGACGCCGATGCTTGAGCCACTCAGCGCCGCCGGGGTCGCGTTGGCCGCGCTGCTGCTGGGCGGGCTGCTGGGCGGCCTCTTCTTCGGGGGCCTGTGGTGGACGGTGCAGCGGGCGGCGGTCTCGGCGACACCGGCACGCTGGTTCCTCGGCAGTCTCGTCGCGCGCATGGCCACCGTGCTGGCCGGCTTCTATGCCATCGGTGCGGGGCAAACCTTGCGGCTGGTGCTGTGCCTGCTGGGCTTCGCGATGGCAAGGGCGATCGTCCTTCGTGTCACACGACCGCCCGCCGTGATGGGGCCCCCATGCGCCTGACCCCGGACGCCTGGATCTTCTGGCAGCACGGCTTGTTCAAGCTGAACGCCACCATCGTGTTCACCTGGGTGCTGATGGCGGTGCTGACGGTCGGCGCCGCGCTGGTCACGCGCCGTCTGGCCACGGGCCACGAACGCTCGCGCTGGCAGAACCTGCTGGAGATCGTGGTCACCGCCATCGTGGGCCAGATCGAGGCCGTCGGCCTGAAGGAGCCGCGCCGCTACCTGGCCTTTCTCGGCACCTTGTTCCTGTTCGTCGCCGCGGCGGCGCTGGCCACCGTGGTGCCGGGCTACGAGCCACCCACGGCGTCGCTGTCCACCACGGCGGCGCTGGCGCTGTGCGTGCTGGTGGCGGTGCCGCTGTTCGGCATCTCGGGGCAGGGCCTGGGCGCCTACCTGAAATCGTATGTGCGGCCGACGCCCGTCATGCTGCCGTTCAACCTGATCAGCGAGGTCTCGCGCACGCTCGCACTGGCCGTGCGCCTGTTCGGCAACATGATGAGCGGGGCCATGATCATCGCCATCCTGCTGTCGATCACGCCCTTCGTCTTCCCCGTCGTGATGACGGTGCTGGGCCTGCTCACCGGCTTGGTGCAGGCCTACATCTTCTCCATCCTCGCGGCGGTCTACATCGCCGCCGCCGCACGCTCCAGCCAGCCCCATCCCAGGCCCGGGGCCAAGCCGGCCGTGGCGGCTTGAGCTGCTGCGCCAAACCCCACTCACTTCACGAGGAAGCCTCATGGATTCGCTCACCTGGATTGCCGTCGCATCCATCGTCATGGCCGGTATCACCACGGGCTTCGGCACCATGGGGCCGGCGCTGGCCGAGGGCAGGGCGGTGGCCGTGGCGCTGACCTCGCTGGCCCAGCAGCCCGATGCCTCGGCCACCATCACCCGCACGCTGTTCGTCGGCCTGGCGATGATCGAGTCGACGGCCATCTACTGCTTCGTGGTGTCGATGATCCTGATCTTCGCCAACCCGTTCTGGAATGCCGCGGTCGCGGCCGCCGCCCAGGCGGCCGGGAAGTAGGCCTTGCTGATCGACTGGTTCACCGTCGTTGCGCAGCTGCTCAACTTCCTCATCCTGGTGTGGCTGATGAAGCGCTTTTTGTACCAGCCGGTGCTCGACGCGATGGCGGCCCGGGAGCAGAAGATCGCCGAAGACCTGGCGGGCGCCGCCACGGCCCAGGCCAAGGCGCAGCAGCGGCAGGACGAGTTCCAGCAGAAGAACCAGGCCTTCGACGAAGAGCGCGACGCCTTGCTGCGCCAAGCCCGCGATGCCGCGAAGGCAGAACGCGAGCGGCTGCAGGCCGAAGCGCGGGAAGCCGCCGACGCTGCCAGCGCCGCACTCGCCAAGGCGCTGCTGCGCGATGCGCAGCATCTGCGCGCCGACATGACCCGCCACACGCAGAGCCAGGTGTTCGACATCTCGCGCCGCGTGCTGGGCGACCTCGCATCGGTCAGCCTGGAGCAGCAGGCCTGCGGGGTCTTCATCCAGCGCCTGCAGGCCGTCGATGGCCCGGCGCGGGACACGCTCGCCGTCGCGCTCAAGGCAGCGTCCTCGGCCGACCCGGCCCTGCTGCGAAGCGCCTTTGCACTGCCGCCTGCGCAGCAGGCAGCGATCCAGGTGGCGCTGGACGAATCCTTCGGGCAGCCGATCCCGCTGAGTTTCGAGACCGCTCCTGAACTGGTCAGCGGCATCGAGCTCAGCGCACAGGGGCAGAAGCTGGCGTGGAGCATTGCGGACTACCTGGTCGCGCTGTCGTCCGGCCTGCCAGCCCAAACCGCCGTGACGGAGCCCGCGTGACAACCGCCGCGCCGCAGCCCTCGACGCTGCAAGGCGCGCTGGACGACGCATTCGCCGGCATCGCCGCGCGCCTGCAGGCCTTCAAGCCGCAGCTGGTGCCACGCGAAGTCGGCACGCTGGTCAGCGTGGCCACCGGCATTGCGCGCGTGCACGGGCTGCCGCAGGTGGGCTACGAGGAATTGCTCGAATTTGCCGGCGGCCTGTCGGGCATCGCCTTCAATCTGGAGGCGGGCGGGGTCGATGTCGTGCTGCTGGGCGACTACGCCCACCTGCAGGCTGGGCAGGAGGTGCGGCGCACCGGGCGCGTGATGGACGTGGCCGTGGGCGATGCCCTGCTCGGCCGCGTGATCGACCCGCTGGGCCGTCCGCTGGACGGCCTGGGGCGTGTGGCGACGAGCCAGCGCCTGCCCATCGAGCGGCCGGCGGCGCCCATCATGGACCGCGCACCGGTGAGCGAGCCGCTGCAGACCGGCCTGAAGGTCATCGACGCGTTGATCCCCATCGGCCGCGGCCAGCGCGAACTGATCCTGGGCGACCGCCAGACCGGCAAGACGGCGATCGCCCTCGACGCCATCTTCAACCAGCGCGGCAGCGGTGTGCTGTGTGTGTACTGCGCCATCGGCCAGCGCGCTGCCGCGGTGGCCCAGGCGGTGGCGAAGCTGCGCGAGCAGGGCGCGCTGGCCACCACCGTGGTGGTGGTGGCCGAAGGCAACGACGCGCCGGGCCTGGCCTACATCGCGCCCTATGCCGCCACCAGCATCGCCGAGCACTTCATGGAGTCGGGCCGCGACGTGCTGATCGTCTACGACGACCTCACCCACCACGCCCGTGCCTACCGCGAACTGTCGCTCTTGCTGCGGCGCCCGCCGGGGCGCGAGGCCTTCCCGGGCGACATCTTCTACATCCATTCGCGCCTGCTCGAGCGCGCCACGCACCTGAACGACGAACGTGGTGGCGGCTCGATGACGGCGCTGCCCATCATCGAGACCGAGGCGCAGAACATCTCGGCCTACATCCCCACGAACCTGATCTCCATCACCGACGGGCAGATCGTGCTGTCGCCGTCGCTGTTCGCGTTGGGCGTGCTGCCGGCCATCGATGTCGGCCCCTCGGTCTCGCGCGTGGGCGGCAAGGCGCAGCGCGCGGCCTACCGCGCGGTGGCGGGCGACCTGAAGCTGGCTTACGCGCAGTTCGAGGAACTGGAGACCTTCGCCCGCTTCGGCGCCCGGCTCGACGACAACACGCGGCAGACCATCGCACATGGCCAACGCATCCGCGCCTGCCTGGGCCAGGCGGCGTTGTCACCGGTGTCGGTGCCAGCCCAGATCGCCATCCTGGTGGCACTGAACGCAGCGCTGTTCGACCCGGTGCCCTTGGCCCGCATGGGCGCCGCGCAGCGCGCCGTCGAAGACGCGGCCCACGCGCTGCCCGATGACGTGCAAGAGCGGCTGGCCGGCGCCCAAGCGCTGAGCGATGCCGACCGCAGACAGCTCACCGATGCCGCCCGCCGGGCGCTTGCCCCTTTCCTGGCCGAGCAGGAGCCTGAACCCGCCCCTTCCGGGTCCGGGCCGCCCGAACCGGAACACGAACCGAAGGAAGCGACATGAAGACCCCCCACCCGAGCGACACCCTCACGCCCGGCAGCCTGGCCGAACTGGCCGCGTTCGCAGGCCGGCCCTGCCTGTCGCTCTACCAACCGACCCACCGCCGCCATCCCGACAAGCAGCAGGACCCGATCCGCTTCCGCCATCTGGTGAAGACGCTGGAGACTTCGCTGCTGCAGCAGCACCAGGCCCATGCCGTCCGGGACCTGCTGGCGCCCTTCGAGGCCCTGGCGCAGGACCACGGCTTCTGGAGCCACACGCAGGACGGCCTGGCCGTGCTGGCCGCACCGGGGCTGCTGCGCGTGTACCTGCTGCAGCGGCCGGTGGCCGAGCTGGCCGTGGTGGCCGACAGCTTCCACACCAAACCGCTGCGGCAGTGGCTGCAATCGACCGGGCGCTACCAGGTGCTGGCGCTCAGCCGCGACCGGGTGCAGCTCTTCGAAGGAGATCGCAACGCCCTCGATGCCGTTGCACTGGCCGCCGAGGTGCTGCCGGCGATCGACGCGGCGCTGGGCCAGGAGCGCTCCGCGCCGCACAGCACGGTGTCGTCGTATGGCGGCATCGGCGGCGGCCACGGCCCCATGCACCACGGTCACGGTGGCAGGAAGGACGAGATCGACGGCGACGCCGAGCGCTTCTTCCGCGCGGTGGACCGTGCCGTGCTGGAACACCACTCCCGCCCCTCGGGCCTGCCCTTGATGCTGGCGGCGCTGCCCGAACACCACCACCGGTTCCGCGCCCTCAGCCACAACCCGCTCCTGATGGTCGGCGGCCTGATGCTGGACCCCCACGGCCTGGCGCCCGACGCCTTGTGTCTGCGGGCCTGGGAGGTCGCAGCGCCGCAGCAGGCGATGCAGCAGGCCGCCTGGCGCGATGCTTATGCAGCCGCCGCGGCCCGGGGTTTGGGCAGCGAGGACCTCTCACAGGTGGCGCATGCCGCGGTCGCCGGCCGTGTCGGCACGCTGCTGATCGAGGCCGAGCGGCAGCTTGCCGGTCGCATCGATGCCGCGACCGGGCGCATCGATCTCGCCGAACTCGGCAACCCGCGCGTGGACGACGTGCTCGACGACCTGGGCGCGCTCGTCGAAATGATGGGCGGCCAGGTCCACGTGCTGCCCGCCGATCGCATGCCTGGCCGCACCGGCGTGGCGGCGAGCTTTCGTCACTGACGCCGCACACCTCCCTCCTCCCACAGCGCATCCAACAGGACAAGCCCATGAAGATCCAACTCAACACCGACGTCCACATCGACGGCAACGAAGCGCTCGCCGCGCAGGTCGGCGCCACGGTCGAGCAGGCGCTCGATCGCTTCAGCGAACACATCACGCGGGTCGAGGTGCACCTGGCCGACCCGAACGGAAACCACAGCGCCGGCAGGAACGGCCAGCAGGACCATCGCTGCGTGCTGGAAGCCCGTCTCGAAGGCCGCCAGCCGGTGGCCGTGACGGCGCACGCCGCCACGCTGGAGCAGGCGGTGCAGGGCGCTGCGCAGAAGCTCGCGCACCTGCTGGGCAGCACGCTGGGGCGTCTGCATGAACACCGCGGCCCGCACGGCAAACGCGCGTCCGATCCGGCCGGGCCCGGCACGGAACCCGCGCCGCGCTGAAAGCGGCCGGTGGGCACGACGACGACCGCCTTGCGCCGCCAGATCGGCAGCGCCAGCGACCTCAAGGCCGTGGTGCGCACGATGAAGGCCTCGGCGGCGGCGGCCATCGGGCCGTACGAAAAGTCGGTGGCCGCATTGGCCGACTACGCGCGCACGGTCGAACGCGGTCTCGGCGTGTGCCTGCGCGCGGCCGATCCGCACGGCGCCCACGCGGACGCCGGCCCGACACGGCCTGCCGACATCGCCGTTCGCGCCGTCGTGTTCGGCTCCGACCAGGGTCTGGTGGGCCGGTTCAACGAGGTGGTGGTCGACCATGCGATGGCGCAGCTCGGTGAAGGGCTTGCGCAAGCCCAGGTCTGGGCGGTCGGTGAGCGTGTGCGTGCCCGGCTGCTCGACGCCGGCCTGCCGCCGGTGGGCTCGTTCCCGGTCCCGGGATCGGTGGAGCTCATCACGCGACTGGTGGGGCAGATCCTGCTGCAATTGCAGGTGTCAGACGGCGCCGGGGACGCCGAGCCGCAGGCTGGCCCCCTGATGCTCTTTCACAACCGGCCGGCCGGTGCCAGCTACGAGCCCGTGAGCCAGCGGCTGCTGCCCCTGGACGCGCACTGGCGGCGCGACCTGGCCCGTCGGCCCTGGCCCGCGGCCCGCAGCTCTACCGCCTTGCCGGAGGTCCTGGGCACCGGCGCACAGGCGCTGCGCGCCTTCATCCGCGAGCACCTGTTCGTCTCGCTGTTCCGCGCCAGCGCCGAGTCCTTGGCCAGCGAAAACGCCAGTCGGCTGGCCGCCATGCAGCGCGCCGATCGCAACATCGGCGAGTTGCTCAGCGAACTGAACGCCAGGTTCCATCGCACCCGCCAGAGCGGCATCGACGAAGAGCTGTTCGACGTCATCGCCGGTTTCGATGCGATGGCGCCGATACGCTGACCGGCCGTCGATACAAGGACGGGCACGCCCCTGTCGCTGGACGCCGGTGCGCTGGCGAACAGACGGGCTGACACCCCCGCCGCAAGCTTGCGGCATTCACTGCACTGGGGGTGCTGCATGTCCGTTCCGAGCTTCTCGTCCTGCAACCGCAGCGGCCGTGAACGCGTGACGTCTGGCGACGCCGGGGCATGAGCAAGACCGGCGCGGTGCCGGGCAGGCTCGGCCTGGGCCTGCTGGTGGCGCTGGTCGTCGGCTCGATCATCGGCAGCGGCATCTTCGGCCTGCCGCAGAACATGGCCGCGGGCGCCGGCGCCGGCGCCATCCTCATCGGCTGGACCATCACCGGCATCGGCATGCTGCTGCTGGTGCGCGTGTACCAGATGCTGTCGCTGCGCAAGCCCGAGCTCGACAACGGCGTCTACGCCTATGCCCGCGCGCTGTCGGGCGAATACGTCGGATTCAACGCCGCCTGGGGCTACTGGGTCAGCGCCTGGATCGGCAACGTCGGCTACCTGGTTGCGGCCTTCGGTGCCTTGGGCTACTTCTTCCCGGTGTTCGGCACCGGCAATTCGCCGGCGGCCATCGCGGGCGCGTCGCTGGTGCTGTGGGGCATCCACTTCATGGTGCTGCGCGGCATCCAGGGCGCTGCGGTGCTCAACGCGGTGGTCACGGCGGCCAAGATCGTGCCGCTGCTGCTGTTCATCGTGCTGGTGGCCATGGCCTTCCAGCTCGACACCTTCCGCCTCGATTTCTGGGGCGCCGCCCAACTCGGCTCGGTGCTCGACCAGGTCAAGAGCACGATGCTGGTCACGGTGTGGGTGTTCATCGGCGTCGAAGGCGCCAGCGTGTACTCGGCGCGCGCCAGGAAGCGCGAGGACGTGGGCCGCGCCACCGTCATCGGCTTCCTGGTCTGCCTGGGGCTGCTGATGTCGGTGTCGCTCTTGTCGCTGGGCGTGTTCAACCAGCCCACGCTGGCCGGCCTGAAGAACCCGTCGATGGCCGGTGTGCTGGAGAGCGCCGTCGGCACCTGGGGCGCGGTGCTGATCTACGTCGGCCTGATCGTTTCGGTGGGCGGCGGCTTCCTGGCCTGGATGCTGCTGGCCGCCGAGTCGCTGTTCACGCCAGCGGGCGGCGGCGTGATGCCGAAGTGGCTGGCGCAGCCCAACGACAAGGGCGTGCCCGCCAATGCGCTGTGGTTGACCAACGGCATGGTGCAGCTCTTCCTGGTGCTGACGCTGTTCTCGAAGGCGTCCTACCTGGCGCTGATCTCGCTGTCGACCGCGATGATCCTGCTGCCCTACCTGTTCAGCGCCGCCTACGGCATCTCGCTGGCCTGGCGGGCCGAGGGCCCCAGCGAGGCCCGCCACCGCAGCGACCTGCCCATCGCCGCGCTGGCCTCGGTGTACTGCGTGTGGCTGCTGTATGCCGCGGGTTTCAAGTACCTGCTGCTGAGCGCCTTGCTCTACGCGCCGGGCGTGCTGCTGTACGCCTGGGCCAAGCGCCAGCGCCACGAGCGCGTGTTCACGGCCTGGGAGTGGGCGATCCTGGCTGCGCTGCTGGCGCTCGCCGCTACGGCGGCCACGCTGTTGGCGCTGGGAAGGTTGGGCCTGTGAACACCCTCCACCGGAAACGACGCAGATGACGAACATCACCCAAGGCCTGAACTCCGAAGTCGGCCGCCTGCGCCGCGTGCTGGTGTGCCGGCCCGGTCTGGCCCAGCGGCGGCTGACGCCTGCCAATTGCCGCGAGCTGCTGTTCGACGACTTGCTGTGGGTGCAGCAGGCGCGCAACGACCACGATGCCTTCGTCAATGCCCTGCAGAGCCGCGATGTCGAGGTGCTGGAACTGCACGAACTGCTGGCCACTGCCGTGGCCGACCCGGTCGCCCGCACCTGGCTGCTGGACCGCAAGCTGGGGCCCGGCACCGTCGACATTGAATTGGCGCAACAGCTGCGCCCCTGGCTCGAAGCGCTGCCGCCGCTGCGTTTGGCCGAGCACCTGATCGGCGGCCTGGCCCGCGCCGAGCTGCCCTTCGAAGCCGAGGGCCTGCTCGCGCGTTATGCCGCCGCGACGGACTTCCTGCTGCCGCCCTTGCCCAACACGCTGTTCAGCCGAGACAGCAGCTGCTGGATCGGTGGCGGCGTGGTGCTGTGCCCGATGTTCTGGCCCGCGCGCCGGCAAGAGACGCTGCTGACCGCCGCGGTCTATCGCTTCCATCCCGTCTTCGCCGGCCAGGTGACCACCTGGTGGGGCGACCCGGACCAGGACCACGGCGGCGCCACGCTGGAGGGCGGCGACGTGATGCCGCTCGGCCAGGGCGTGGTGCTGGTGGGCATGGGCGAGCGCACATCGCCGCAGGCCGTGAGCCAGCTGGCGCGTGCGCTGTTCGCGAAGGGTGCCGCCAGCCGCGTGCTGGCCGCGCAGATCCCGAAATCGCGGGGCGCCATGCACCTGGACACCGTGTTCACCTTCTGCGACGTGGACCTGGTGACGACCTTCCCGGAGATGGTGGACGCCATCCGCGTGCACAGCCTGCGGCCCGGAGCGCGCGAAGGCAGTCTCGACGTGCGCACCGAGGCGGGGCCTCTGCTCGACGTGGTGGCCTCCGCGCTGGCCCTGCCGAAGCTGCGCTCGGTGCCCACCGGCGGTGATGCCTGGCAGTCCGAACGTGAGCAGTGGGACGACGGCAACAACCTGCTGGCGCTGGCGCCGGGCGTGGTGATGGGCTACGCCCGCAACACGCACACCAACACGCAGCTGCGCAAGGCCGGCGTCGAGGTGATCACGGTCTCCGGCTCCGAACTCGGGCGCGGCCGAGGCGGCAGCCACTGCATGTCGTGCCCGATCGAGCGCGATCCGATCTGATTTCCGGCTACGACGAGGCATTCCCATGAGTTTCAACCTGCGCAACCGCAGCCTGCTGGCGCTGAAGGACTTTGCGCCCGATGCCATCCGCTTCCTGCTCGACCTGGCGACCGAGCTGAAGCGATCAAAAGCCGTGGGCAACGAACTGCCGCGCCTGAAGGGCAAGAACATCGCGCTGATTTTCGAAAAACCCTCGACGCGCACGCGCTGCGCCTTCGAGGTGGCCGTGCACGACCAGGGTGGGCACGTCACCTACCTCGATGCCGGCAGTTCCCAGCTGGGCCACAAGGAATCGCTGAAGGACACGGCCCGCGTGCTCGGGCGCTACTACGACGGCATCGAGTACCGCGGCTTCCACCAGAGCGTGGTCGAGGAGCTGGCGCGTTTTGCCAAGGTGCCCGTGTGGAACGGGCTGACCGACGAAGCGCACCCGACGCAGATCCTGGCCGATCTGATGACGATGCAGGAGTTCGGCGAAAAGCCGCTGCACGAGCTGAGCTTCTGCTATCTGGGTGACGCCAGCTTCAACATGGGCAGTTCGCTGCTCGTGGGCGGCACGCAGATGGGCATGGACGTGCGCATCTGCGCCCCCGCCGCGCTGATGCCACCGCCCGATCTGGTGGCGCAGATGCGCGAGCTGGCCCGGCGCACCGGCGCACGCATCACGCTGGAGACCGACCCGCTGAAGGCCGTGGCCGGCGCCGACTTCGTCTACACCGATGTCTGGGTCTCGATGGGCGAGGACGCCGCCGTGTGGAAGCAGCGCATCGACCAGCTGCTGCCCTACCAGGTGACCACGGCCCTGATGCACGCCACCGGCAAGCCGCGCACGCGGTTCATGCACTGCCTGCCGGCCTTCCACGGCCTGGACACCGAGGTCGGTCGCGAGGTGCGCCAGCAGTACGGCCTGAGCGAACTCGAGGTCACCGACGAGGTGTTCGAGTCCGACGCTTCGATCGTCTTCACGCAAGCCGAGAACCGCTTGCACACCATCAAGGCCGTGCTGGTGGCCACGCTGGGATGACGGCTGCTGGAGCCCGGCGATGAAGCTCGTGGTGGCCCTGGGCGGCAACGCACTGCTCAGGCGCGACCAGCCGCCCACCGCCGAGAACCAGTTGGAGAACATCCGCCGCGCCGCCGCGCAGTTGGCGCGGGTGGCTTCAAGCCACGACCTCGTGCTGACCCACGGCAACGGCCCGCAGGTGGGCCTGCTGGCGCTGCAGGCCGCTGCCTATGTGCAGGTCGAGGCCTACCCGCTGGACGTGCTGGGTGCGCAGACCGACGGCATGATCGGCTACCTGCTGGAGCAGGAACTGGCCAACCTGCTGCCGGCCACGCGCACGGTGACGACGCTGATCACGCGGGTGGAAGTCGATCCGCAGGACCCGGCCTTCAGGCACCCGAGCAAGCCGATCGGACCGCTCTACGCAAAAGCTGAATCCGAGCGCATCGCTGCCGCCAAGGGCTGGGTCATGGCGGCCGACGGCGAGGCCTTCCGGCGCGTCGTGGCGTCACCGCAGCCGCTGCGCGTGCTGGGGCTGCAGGCGATCCGCTGGTTGCTCGAGCACGGCGCGCTGGTCATCGCCGCCGGTGGCGGCGGCATCCCGGTGGCACGCAACAGCGCAGCGAGCGACCTTCAAGGCCTGCACGGCGTGGCTGCGGTGATCGACAAGGACCTGTGCAGCAGCCTGCTGGCGCGCGAACTGCAGGCCGACCTGCTGGTGATCGCCACCGACGTTGCGGCGGTCTTCCTGGACTGGGGCCAGCCGACGCAGCGCGCCATCGGCAAGGTGACGCCGCAGGCCCTGGCCGGGGTCGACTTTGCGGCCGGTTCGATGGGCCCGAAGGTCGAGGCGGCGCGGGCCTTCGTGCGGGCCACCGGCCATCGCGCGGTGATCGGTTCGCTTGAGCAGATCGAAGACTTGATTGCCGGCACGGCCGGCACCCAGGTCTGCACCGCCGCGGCCGGCGGTGCAGACGCGCCGTGACGCTGTCCGGCCTGCCCGCCGCCTGGTGGGGTCTCGTCAAGCAGGTCGCGACCTCGTGGCTCGACGACTACGTGCCGAGCATGGGTGCGGCGCTGGCGTACTACACGATGTTCTCGTTGGCGCCGCTGCTGCTGATCGTGGTGTCGGTGGCAGGGCTGGTGTTCGGTGAAGACGCCGCCCGCGGCGAGATCCAGGTCCAGTTGCAAGACCTCATGGGCGAAGCCGGCGCCGGGGCGGTGCAAGGTCTGCTGGCCAGCGTGCGCGCGCCGGCCCAGGGCCTGACGGCCACCGCCGTGGGCCTGGTGCTGCTGTTCGTCGGCGCGACCACGGTGTTTGCCGAACTGCAGAACGCGCTCGACCGCATCTGGCGCGTGCCGGGGCGGCTGCGCAAGACCGGTTGGCTCACGCTGGTTCGCGCCCGCCTGATGGCCTTCGGCATGATCCTCGCGGTGGGCTTCCTGCTCATCGTGTCGCTGGTCACCAGCGCCATGCTCGCCGCCGTGGGCCGGCGCCTGGGTCCGGTGTTCGGCGGCTGGCAGACGGTGGTGGAGACGGGCAATGCCATCGGGGGCTTTGTGCTCGTGGCTTTCATGTTCGGCCTGATCTACAAGGTCATGCCGCGCCAGCGTGTGCGGGCCTCCGACGTGTGGCTGGGCGCTTTGCTCGCGGCCTTGCTGTTCACGGTGGGCCGGTTCGTCATCGGCGCCTACATCGGCCGCAGCGGCGTCGCGTCGGGCTTCGGTGCAGCGGGGTCGCTGGTGGTGGTGCTGCTCTGGGTGTACTTTTCAGCGCAGATCCTGCTGGTGGGGGCAGAGTTCACCTGCGTCTACGCCCGCACCTTCGGTTCCCGGAAGGCGGCGGAACCCACCTGAGGCTGCGCGCCCGCCCTTCTGGCGCGGGGATGCCAAAGCCGCGCCGCTTGGCCACAATGGCGCCAAGGGAGGCCGCATTCAGACGGCAACTGAAACTGATGAAAGCATGGACAAGAACGGCCGCGCAGCGGTGCGTGGCCCGCGGCTGCATCGTCATCGCCTGGGCGATGCTGGCTGCTTGTGGTGGTGGCGGCGGCGGCAGCAGCGCCAGCAGCGGGGCCGAGCCACCTGCCGTGGCACCCACGCCTCCCATCCCTGCGGGCAGCCGGCAGCCCCCGGCCACGGTCCGCAGCGACGACAACCCCACTGGCGCGCGCGTGGACCGGCGCGCCGACAACTACTTCCCCATGGCCGTCGGCGACCGCTGGACTTACGAGCGCACCGCCGGCGCGGGCAGCAGCACACGCACGGTGACGGTACGCATCGTCGGCGGCTCGTCCGCAGGCACCGTGGGCTGGTTGGAGACCGACCCCGTCGACGGTGAAGATGCCGTCGACTACCGGCGCACCGCCGAAGGCCTGGAGGTGGTGCGTCCCTTCACCGGCGGCCTGTCCAGTGCGGCCGCGCAGCTGGTGGGTGATCCGCTTGAATACGCCGACCCCTTTTACGCCGTGGGCAGCGTGCGCCGCGTGCTGCGCCAGGGCAGCTACGGCCAGGATGCCGACGGCGATGGCGTGCACGAGGGGTTTTCCTTCGAGCTGACCCAGACCTTCGTCGGCTTCGAGGACTACCGCCTCGGCGCACGCACGGTGCAGGCGGCGCGCTTGCGCACGGTGTACCGCGTCGTGGTCCTGTACTCGAAGCCGCTGGCCAGCGGGGCCTATCCACCCGACTACGTGTTCACGGGCACCGATGAGACCTGGTGGGGCCCCGGCATCGGCCTGCTGCGTTCAGACCGCCGGTTTGAAGATTCCACGCGCGGCACGATCGAACCGGCGTACACGCTGCGCCTGGTGCAAGGCACCGTCGACGGCCAGGCCATCGAAATCAGCGACGTGGTCACCCGCCGGGTCGAGGTGCAGCACAACGCCCTGGTGTTCGACGCCCGACGTGGTCTGTACTACGCCAGCGTGCCGGGCTCGGCCGTGGCCACGGGCAACCGCATGGCCACCATCGACCCCGCCACGGGCACTGTCACGCACTCGCTGCCCGTCGGCTCGGAGCCGAACGCGATGGCCATCGCCGCCGACGGCGCGTCGATCTACGTTGGCCTGGACGGCAGCGGCGAGGTGGTGCGCCTGGCCTTGCCGGGTTTTGCCGAGATGGGCCGCGTGCGGCTGCCATCGTCGTCGTTCTACGGCCAGTTCACCGCCGAGACGCTGGCCGCCTCGCCGACAGATGCCGACGTGTTCGCCGTGGCCCTGGCGCGCACCAGCGTCAGCCCCAAACACGGCGGCGTCGCACTGGTGCGCGCCATGCAACTGCAACCCCGCCAGACCCAGGAACACACCGGGTCCAACCTCATCGTCTTCGGTCCCGACGGGCAGGCGGTCTACGGCTACAACAACGAAAGCACCGAATTCGGCCTGCGCCGGATCGAGGTGCTGGCCGATGGCTTGGCCGAGCGACAGGTGATCAACTTCGGCGGTGGTTTCTACCAGCGCAGCCTCGACCGCGTGGGCACGCGCCTGTTGGTTGGCAACCGCGTGGCCCGCACGCCGGGCCTCGAGCTCGACGGCCAGGTCAGCGCCGGCACGGGCTGCCGCTTCGCGGAGCCGGGCCGCATCTTGTGCCTGGACAACGCGTTCGGCTCGGCGCCGCGCCTGCTCGTGGCCGACCTGGCCAGCTACGTCCTGCTGGACACCCTGTCGTTGCCCACCAGCGCCGGCGTCGACTTCGGCACGCTGGTGCCAGGGCCCGCCGGCACCGTGGCCATCCGCACCGGCACCTCGCACCCGGCCTACACGTGGGCGACCGGCGTCCTGTTGGTCAGCAGCCCGCGGCTGCAGTGAACGCACGGGGCATACGTGCCCCGTGCGCCTGAACGTCGCCGCAACTCAGCTGCGCGCCAGCGCGCCGATCTTGGCGGCGTCTCGCGCCAGCTCTTCACGCGTGGTGATGCGCCGGAACCAGACCGTCACGGCCGCCGAGCTCAGCACGATGAAGAGCGAGTACAGCACCGGTATCAGCAGCACCTCCTGCTGTTGTGTGCCGGTGAATGTGAGCAGCACGATCAGCACCGCCAGCGGCCCGTTCTGGATGCCGGTTTCCAGCGCGATGGTGCGCGAGCGCCGCGCGTCCTGCTTCAGCGCGCGTGAGAACCCGTAGCCGAGCACAAAACCCGCCAGGCCCAGGCCGATGGACGCCGCATACACCGGCAAGCCGGTCTGCAGCAGCAGCGCGCCGTTGCGCGGCACCCAGCTGACGATGAGGAAGAGGATCACCAGCACACCCAGCAGGCCGCCCAGCATCTCCACCAGCGCGCCGACGTTGGCGTTCCACTTGCGCAGTGCAATGCCGATGACGGTGGGCACCAGCAGCACGAAGAGCACCTGGATGACGTTCTCGCGCGGAATCTGCCACTGACCTTCGATGCCCTGGCTGTAGAAGGCCAGTGTCAGCGGCACCATCACGATGGCCACCAGCGTGGAGCTCATCGTCATCAGGATCGACAGGCTCAGCGTGCCCTTGCTGAAGTAGGCAAAGATGTTGCTGGTGGTGCCCCCGGGCATGCAGCCCATCAGGATCAGGCCCACCGCGTAGGCCGGCGGCAGCGCCAGGCCCCGGGCCAGCAGGTAGGCCAGCAGCGGCATCACGCCGTACTGGCAGAGCAGGCCCACGAGCACACCCACGGGTTTGCGCAGCGCGATCGCGAAGTCCTTGAAGGTCAGGCTCGCGCCCATGCCCAGCATGATGACCATCATCATCACGCCCAGCAGGCGGGTTTCGGTTTCCGAGAGCATGGCGCCTCCTCAGTGCGGGTTCGGGGTCTTCGCGGCCAGCACCTCGGCACGCAGGTCGCGGCGCAGGATCTTGCCCACCGGCGTCTTGGGCAACTCGTCGCGGAACTGGATGCCCGCGGGCATTTTGTAGCCCGTCAGCAGCGTGCGGCAGTGCGCCATCAGCGCCTCGGCGGTGAGCGTCTCGTCGCGTTTGACGACGTAGGCGCGCACGGCCTCGCCGGTCTTGGCGTCGGGCACGCCGATGACGGCGGCTTCGAGCACGCCGTCGTGCCGCGTGAGCACGTCTTCGATCTCGTTGGGGTAGACGTTGAAGCCGCTGACGAGGATCAGGTCCTTCTTGCGATCGACGATCTTGAAGGTGCCTTCGGCGTCCATCACCGCGATGTCTCCGGTGTAGAGCCAGCCCGCCTTGAGCACCTCGGCCGTGGCCTCGGGCCGCTGCCAGTAGCCGCGCATCACCTGCGGGCCGCGCACGATGAGTTCACCCGGCTGGCCCGGCGCCACGGTCTCGCCGTGGTCGTTGACGAGGCGCACGTCGGTCATCGGCGCGGGGATGCCGATGGTGTCTTTGTGGCGGTGGCGGTTCAGGGGCTGGAAGCACACCACGGGCGAACTTTCGGTCAGGCCGTAGCCCTCCACCAGCGGCGCGCCCGTCACCTGCTCGAAACGTTCCACCACGGCGTGGTGCATGGCCGCGCCGCCGCCGCCGGCGGCCTTGATGTGCCGGGGCGGGAAGGCGGTGAACCACTCTTCGCCGAGCAGCGCGTTGTAGAGCGTGTTGACGCCCGTGAGCCAGGTGATCTTGTAGTTTTCGATGGCGCGCTGCAGGTTCTGGATGGGCCGCGGGCTGGGCACGAGGATGTTGCGCGCACCGGCGTCGAACATGCAGAGGAAGTTCACCGTGAAAGCGAAGATGTGGTACAGCGGCAGCGCGGTCAGCACCACTTCGCGGCCTTCTTCGATGTGGCTCGCACACATGGCGCGCATCTGCGCCACGTTCCACAGCAGGTTGCCGTGCGTGAGCATGGCGCCCTTGGCCACGCCGGTGGTGCCGCCGGTGTACTGCAGCAGCGCCAGGCTGTCGTGCGTGAGGCCGCCCCACCAGCTGCGCACCTCGCCCCCTGCCGCGGCACCCTGGGCCAGCGCCTGGGGCAGGGCGGTGTAGCGCAGGCCGTGCCGCGGCACCAGGCGGTTCCAGTGTTTCATCACCGCGTGCACGATGCCGCCCACCACGGGCGGGAAGAACTCGGGCACCCGCGTGATGACAACCTGCTTCACGTCGGTGTGCGGCAGGGCCTGTTCCAGCCGGTCGGCGAACATGTCCACCACCACCACCACCTGCGCGCCGCTGTCCTTGAACTGGTGCGCCATCTCGCGCGCGGTGTACAGCGGGTTGGTATTGACGGCCACGCAGCCGGCCTTGAGCACCCCCAGCAGCACCACGGGGTAGGCCAGGCAGTTGGGCATCTGGATTGCCACGCGGTCGCCGGCCTGCAGGCCCAGCACCTGGCGCAGGTAGCGTGCGAAGTCGTCGCTCTTTTCGTCGACCTGGCGGTAGCTCAGCGAGCCGTACATGCCGTTGGGCATGACGGTGGTGAAAGCGGTCTGCGCGGCATGGCGCGCGCAGGCGGCTTGCGCCAGCGCCGGCAGGCAGGCCAGGGCTGGCACGGGCAACTCGGCGGGGATGTGGCTGCCGTACTGTGCGACCCAGGGCCTCGGGTCTTCAGGGGGGGTGCTGTGCATGGGTCTCCTGTCGGCGCTGAATGTCTTGCCGCCGTTGGGGGCGGCGAGATTAGCGTGGCCCCGACAGCCCCACCGTGCGGACGGTCGGTGCGTGGCTCAGTCGAACGAGGCTTCGACCTCGTCGATGAGCCGCCCCACATGCGCCACGGCGTCGTGGATGGGCTGCGGTGAGCTGAGATCCACACCGGCCCACTGCATCAGCGCCAGCGGTGTGCGGGTGCCGCCGGCCTTCAGCACTTCCAGCCAGCGCTGCAAGGCGGCGGCGCCTTCCTGCTGCACACGCAGGGCCAGTGCGGTGGAGGCCACCAGCCCCACCGAGTAGGTGTAGGGGTACAGGCCCATGTAGTAATGCGGCTGGCGCATCCAGGTCATGCGCGCGCCGTCGTCGATCTGCACGGTATCGCCCCAGAAACGTTCGAGGATGCGGCCCTGGCAGTCGTCCAGCACCGAGGCGGTGATCGAGCCGCCGCCTTCGGCGCGCGCATACACCTGCCGCTGCAGCTCGGCTTCCAGCAGGTGGGTCACGAAGTTGTGGTGGTAGGTGCCCAGCACCTGCATGATCACCGAGCGCCGCAGCCGCGTTTCCTGGCTGCCGGCCAGGATGTGCTGCGCCAGCAGCATCTCGTTCATGATCGACGGCGCTTCGATGAAGGGCATGGCCGGCCGCATGTTGCTGTAGCGCTGGTGCTGCATGGCCAGCGCAAAGTGGCCGCCGTGGCCGAGCTCGTGGGCCAGCGTGAACACGTTGCGCATGGTGTTCGACCACGTGATCAGGATGTAGGGGTGCACGCCGTAGGGCGAAGCGCAGAAGGCCCCGGAAGACTTGCCGATGTTGTCGGCGCGGTCGACCCAGCGTTGTGTCAGCGCACGCTCCACAAAGGCCCCGTACTCGGGCCCCAGTGGGGCCAGCGCTTCCTGCACGAGGCGGCAGCTGTCTTCCCAAAGCATGGGCGGGTTGAAGGCCGGGTCGAGCGGGGCCTTGATGTCGCAGTAGAGCAGCTGGTCCAGGCCCAGCACACGCCGCCGCAGCCGCGCATAGCGCTGCATGTGCGGCGCGAGTTCGGCCTGGATGATGTCGAGGATGTTGCGGTAGAGCGAGTGCGGGATCTTGTGCGGCTGCAGCAGGCTGGCTTCGGTGCTGGCGTGGCCGCGCAGCCGTGCCAGCGCCACGTTCTTGTTCACCTCGGTGGCGAAGGTGGCCGCGCTGGTGTGGTGGTGGGCGCGCAGCCCGGCCGTGAACGAGGCCCAGGCGCCGCGGCGCACGCTGGTGTCGCTGTCGGTTTCGTAACGCGACTCGAAGCTGTTGAAGGAGTTGGCGTGCACCGTGCCGGCGGCATCGGTGAAGGGTGCAAACCGCATGTCGCCGAACTTGTTGCGGCCGTAGACCATGTAGGGCGCTTCCAGCACCTCGCCCAGGGCGGCCAGCGCACGTTCGGTCTCGGCCGACAGGCGGTGCGGGCGCAGCGCGAGCAGGTCGTCGAGCAGCACGTCGAAGTGGGCCAGGCCGGGTTCGGAGGCACGCATGCGCTGCAGCACGGCCTCGGGCAGCGCGAGGATCTCGGCGTCGATGAAGCTGGTGGTGGCCTCCACACGCGCCTGCAGCGCCGCCACCTGCGCCACCGCCGCCTGGTGCGGCGGGTGCGTGGCATCGCCTGCGTTGCGCAGGTGGGCGAAGCTGCTCACGCGCATCAGGCGCGCGCCCAGGCTTTCGGCGTCGGTCAGCGCGGCCAGCAGCGTGGCGGCGTCGCTGCCGAGCCGGCCTTCGTAGACAGCCAGCGCCTGCCGGGCCGCGTCGACGGCTTGGAACTCCGCCGCCCAGGCGGCCTCGTCGGCGAAAAGGTCGTGCAGGTCCCAGGTGGTTTCGCAGGGAACTTCGGCGCGGGTGGGGGTCGATGACATCGTGGGGCTTCTGGCGGGGGCGCAGCCGGGGCGCCGGGGGTGGCAGGATGTGCAGCCCTACTTTAGTGGCCCCGGCGCCTGCCGCACCGCAGCGGGCGCCGGGCGACACTGCGCCGGGAAGTCTGGATCTTCATGAAGGGAGGCCACCGATGGCCCTGATGCAAAACCTGCTGGTTCTCTCGCTGGCGGCCTGCACCGCCGTGGCAGCGGCGGCCGATGCCGCCGAACGCGGCTTCATCCGCAAGGGCATGAAAGAAGGCGAAGTGGTGCTGCGCATCGGCCTGCCCGACCACGAAACCTTCATCAGCAATGTCAAGGGCGCGCCCGAGGAAAAGGCCTGGACCTACCTGCCCGCACCGCGAGACGCCCAGACCCTGACCATCGTCACGCTCAAGGCCGGCGTGGTGACGGACGTGGAACGCAAGATCGCCAGGCGCTGAGCTTAAGGGCCGGGCTGGCGTGCCGTCGGCCGATCCAAGTTCTTCACGAAACCCGGGATCGAATCCTGCGGCTCGTGCCCCAGCGCACGGCCCCAGCTGCGCAGCCGCTCGAAGCCCAGCAGCACCAGCACCACCGCCAGCACGGCCAGGGTGATGCCCGTGGCCCCCAGCGATTCGCTTTCGGCGTGGCAGGTCCAGACGAACTGGCCCAGGCACAGCACGGCAACGAACAGCAGCGTGGGTTTGCGGCCGATCAGCGCCACGGCGAAGGCACCCAGCGGTGCACCCAGAGCGACCACCGGGGCCGCAGCGAGCCAGTTTTCGAACACCCCCGCCTGCACCCCGGTGAACATGGCCTTCACGGCAATGCCCAGCACCGAGGTGAAGGCCATGATGAGCACCGAGGTCGGGATGGCGATCTTCAGATCGGCCCTGCACAGCAGCACCAGCGCAGCGTACAAGACCATGTCGATGCCGACACCGGTCACCGAGCTCACCATCGAACTCGCCGCGAGGCCGGCCACGAGGCCGACCCGGAAATCCCAGCCTTCACCGGGGCTCGTCATGCCGCTGTGCCGCGAGAACTCGTTGACGCGGTACAGGTGCAGCACACCGAAGCTCGCCCAGACCACGGCAAACACCACCTTGATCCACAACTCGGGAACCAGGGGCGCAATGAAGAGGATGCCCAGCGGCGTGCCGATCAGCGAGCCCCACAGGCAGCCCCGCAGCATGGCCCATGCCAAGGGCTGCCGGCGCGCGAGGATGAAGATGCTGGCGCTCGTCATGCCAATGGACTGCACCGCGAAACTGAAGTCTCGGCCCAGCGTGGCCGGCAGGTCGAACAGCAGCACCAGCACCGGAAAGCCCACGGTGCCGCCACCCATCGGGGTGCTGCCGGCCACGTAGCTGCCGAAGGCCATGGCCAGCGCCATCGGCCAGTGATCGGCCACCGTCTGCCAGCCCACAAGGCCGAACACGAGGTAGGACCAGACCGCGTAGAACGCCGCCAACCACAAGAACCAGGGCCACAGGCGGGGGCGGGGCGGTGTCATCGCGGGGGGAGGTGGCACGGGGCGCAGCGGCACAGCGAGAGTTCGAGGGTGAGGGCGAGGCGGGATTATCGTGAAGCCCCCTTCCGGGCGCCCGGCGCGACCGCTTCTGGCTCGTGACACAACGCCACTGGCGCCTGGAAGACCCCAGCGCCTATGGACGCCCTGGCCGCCCCGGGCTGGGGCTTCAGCGCTCCAGCCAGGCCTTGCTGAAGTTCTCGCTCAGCGGCTGCATCAGGTAGCCGAGGAAGGTGCGCTCGCCGGTGCGGATGAACACGTCGGCCTGCATGCCCGGCTGCACCTGGTTGCCTTCGCCCAGGCGCTTGAGCTGCTCGGGCGCGATCTCGATGCGCGCCATGAAGTAGGCCTGCTCGGTGCGCGGGTCGACCAGCGCATCGGGCGACACGTGGGCCACCGTGCCTTCCAGCTCGGGCAGCGTGCGGATGTTGAAGGCGTTGACCTTCACGCCCGCGGCCTGGCCCACACGCACACGGTCGACGTCGAAGGTGGGCAGCTTCACTTCCAGCACCAGGCGGTCGGCCACGGGCACGATCTCCATCAGCAGCTCGCCGGGGGCGATGCTGCCGCCGGGCGTGTGCGCACGCAGGTCGGTGACGATGCCGTCCACCGGCGCGCGCAGCTCGGTCAGCTCCAGCGTGCGGCGCGTGGCGCTCTCGCGCTCGATGAGCTCGAAGTTCTCGCTCTGCACCAGCTTGAGCTCGGCGGCCACGTCTTCGGCGAAGGCCTTGCGCACCTGGAACTTCTTCAGCTCGCGCTCGCTGATGGCGGTGCGCGTGCTGGCCACGCGCGAGGCCAGTTCGTCGCGCTCGCCCGTGAGCTTGGCGATGTCGCGTTCGGTGGCGCGCAGTCGCGTTTTTTCGACCATGCCCACCTTGTCGAGATCGAGCAGGCTGTCCAGGTCGCGGCGCATGCTGGCGAGCTGCTCGTCCTTGCTGCGACGCTGCGATTCGTAGCCTTCGATCTCGGAGCGCAGCGCGCCGATCTGCTGTTCGAGGATGCCGAGCTCGCCGATGCGCGCGCTGCGCCGTGCCTCGAAGATGCTCTGCTGCGCGCGGATGATCTGCGCCAGCTGGTCGTTGCCCGCGGCGCGCTTGAGCAACTCGGGCGGGAAAACAATGTTCGAGCGGTCGTCGCGTTCGGCCTGCAGGCGTGCGAGCGAGGCTTCGGCCACATCGCGCCCGCCCGAGACCACGCCGTGCGCGGCACCGGCACGGGTTTCGTCCAGGCGCAAAAGCACGTCACCGGCCTTCACGCGGGTGCCGTCGCGCACCAGGATCTCTTTCACGACGCCGCCTTCCGGATGCTGGATGCGCTTGCGGCTGGAATCGACCTTCAGCACGCCGGCGCCCAGCACTGCGCTGGACAGCGGCACCGTGCTCGACCACAGCAAGGCCACGCCCACGGTGCTGGCCAGCATCACCAGGCCGATGCGCACCCAGCGTTGTGTTTCTTTCTCGGCGCGGGCATCGCCCACCACCATCTTGGCGATGGCCCCTTCACGCAGGGCTGCGGCGTCAGCCATGTTGGGCTCCTCGTGGTGCGGTGGCGGGCAGGGGCAGGCCGGCGGCGCCTGGCGCCGCAGGCGCGCCCGGCACCGGGCGGGTGATCTGCGGCATCAGCTCGCTGGTGGGGCCGAGCTTGGCCACCTGGCCGTTGACCATCACCAGCAGCTGGTCGGTGCCGCCCAGCAGGGCGGGGCGGTGCGCCACCACGATCACGGTGCGCTGGCGGCGCTTGAGCTCGTCCATGGCCTGGCGCACGGCGGCTTCGCCTTCGGCGTCGAGGTTGCTGGTGGGCTCGTCGAGCACGATGAGCGCAGGCAGGCCGTAGAAGGCGCGCGCCAGGCCGATGCGCTGGCGCTGGCCGCCCGAGAGGTTGGCGCCGGCAGGCCCGATGACGGTGTCGTAACCCTCGGGCAGCGTGAGGATCATCTGGTGCGCGCCGGCCAGCTGCGCCGCTTCCACGGCCTTCTCGGGGTCGACATCGCCCAGGCGCGCGATGTTGGCCGCGACGGTGCCGGGGAAGAGCTCGATGTCCTGCGGCAGGTAGCCGATGTGCGGGCCGACCTGCTCGCGCGGCCAGTCGGCGAGCTTGGCGCCGTCCAGCCGCACCGAGCCCACGGCCGCCGGCCACACGCCCACGGCCAGGCGTGCCAGCGTGCTCTTGCCAGCGGCGCTGGGGCCGGTGACACCCAGGCAGTTGCCGGGCTGCAGCGTGAAGTTGAGACCTTGCACCGTGAGCTTGCGCGCCTGCGGCGGCCCGGCCGACACGGTTTCGAAACTCAGCTGACCTTGCGGGGCCGGCAGCGGCATCGCGTCATGCGCGTCGGCCTGCGTGCCTATCTCTTCGGCCAGCCGCGCGTAGCTCTCGCGCGCCATCAGGAAAGCGCGCCAGCCGCCGATGGCCGATTCCAGCGGCGCCAGGCCGCGGCCCATGATGATGCTGGCGGCGATCATCACGCCGGCGGTGGTGTCGCCGCGGATGACGAGCAGCGCGCCCACGCCGAGGATGCCGATCTGCAGCATCAGCCGCGTGCTCTTGGCCCAGGCCGCCACCTCGGCGGCGCGGTCACTGGCCACGCCTTGCAGGCCGATGCCGAAATCGTGCCGCTGGCGCCAGACGCGGCTGAGCGCCGGCAGCATGCCCATGGCGCGCACCGCCTCGGCGTTGCGCGCCGCCAGTTCGGCAAAACGCGCGCCTGCGGCCATCTCCTGCCCGGCTTCGGCCAGTGGCGCGCGCGTGGCGCGTTCGTTCCACAGGCCCAGCAGGAAGAGCAGCACGCCGCCGGCCAGCGCCACGTGGCCCAGCCAGGGGTGCAGCAGGTAGATGAGGCCGATGTAGATCGGCATCCACGGCGCGTCCAGCAGCGAGAGCATGGTGCTGCCGGTGGTGAAGTTGCGCAGCGCTTCCAGGTCGCGCAGCGATTGGCCGTTTTTGCCGCCGTCGAGCGTGCGGTTGAACAGCAGGCCCGAGAGCTGGCCATCGAGCCGCGCACCCAGGCGCACCAGCAGGCGCGAGCGCACCACTTCCAGCCCGGCCAGCGTGAGCAGGCAGGCCACGGCGAAGACCGTCAGCCCGACGAGCGTGGCGCGGCTTTGCGAGGCCAGCACGCGGTCGTAGATCTGCAGCATGTAGACCGAGGAGGTCAGCGCCAGCAGGTTGACGAAGAAGCTGAAGAAGGCCACCCAGGCCAGCGTGTGGCGCACGGCAGCCATGGCGCGGCCCAGCGGGGTGTCCAGGGGCAGGCGCTGGCCGAGCAGGTTCATGGGGGTGTGCTCTTGAGGGCGGGAAGAAGAAGGCCGCGGGGCGCTGGAGCGCCGCGCGGCCTGCGGGGTGCCTGTCTGCCTCAGGCCTGCCGGCGCCGAGAAGCCGCGAGGCCCAGGCCGGCCAGCGCCACAAGCCAGGCGGAAGAAGGTTCCGGCACCGCGGTGATAGCTTCGCCGCTGACGCTGTAAGAGAGGGTGTCAGGCGACAGGCGGTGGTAGGCCCAATAGGCCTCTGAAGTCGGGCTGCCACCCGCTGCCCCGTACTGGACCTTCAGGCTGTTGCTGGCACCGATGCCAAGGCCCGAGGCGATGTCGATCGTGAAACGCCAAAGATCGAACCCGTCGCTCGGGTCGCTGTCATCCAGTGCTGCTTGCACGCCGCTCTGGTTGGCGATCTGGGCGTCGTTGAACCAGACATCAAACAACAAAGGCGCGTTGGAAGGCTCGAGAACGCCCCACCACTCGACCCGGGTCACGCGGTGGGTGTCGCGGTAGGTCTCCAGGCCAAGCAACTGGCTCACTGGGCTCGCTGTCAGGCTTGCCGCCTGAACGAGGATCGCTTCGTCTGGCCGCAGTTCGGCAAGCGTGACAGTGGCGGCTTGAGCGGCACTGCCTGCGAGGCCCAGAAGAGCGGTCCCCAGGAGCAATTTGAACGACTTGGACATGCAAGACTCCGGTTCGGTCGACGTGCTCAGTGGGATTCCGTCCACCTCGCGAGGAAATGTAGCGACAGCGCGCGAGCTCAAAAATCCCCTGCTCACGGGAACATCCATGACTTCCCGATCTCGGGCGCTTCGATACCGATGGCCGGGGATGCCTCCGGGAATGTGAACTCCACCCAATCCAGCAGGAAATCACTGCCATGGGTGCCGCTGGCGTTGGTGTAGGGAACCACGGCCCCATCCGGCCCCGCATAGGCGCCGTACACGAACTGACCGTTCGCGTCATAGGCGCCCGCCCACAGTTCCACCGTGCTGAAGGCCACGCTGGCGTTCACGCTCACCAACTTGGACCCTTGCAGACTGCTGGCGCTGAAGGCCTGTTCGCCGACCACGTTGCCGTTGCTGTCCAGCAGACGGATCAGACCAGCCTCGGCATAAACGCTGCCATCGTCCTGAAGGTAAAAGCGTGAGAGCGAGAGTTTCAGGCCCAGCGCCTCGTCGGCCAGGTTGAAGCGCAGCGCTTCGCGACCGTCGAGTTCCTGCACCACCGAACTGGTGGGCAGGGAGCGGCCACTGACCCCGAGATCGCCACCGTAGATGTCCAGCCCCTCCAGCACGCCAACGCCGCTGCCTGTGTAGCGGACAGCACTCCATGCTTCGGAAAGATTGGTCGCGTCGGCCTTGTGTTGGGTGCTGAGCACGACAGGGTCGGTCCAGTCCTGCTCCCAACGCGTGCGGGTGCCCAGGGTGATGCGATCCACACTGTCCCCGATCCGCACCGTGAACGTCGGCTGGTTGCCGATGTTCACCGCCTGGCTGCCTGCTTCGAACGTGCCGTCTTCGTCGACCACGCTCACCGTGATGAGCGAGTTGCCGGCGCTGTTGAACACGTGCGTGGCCGTTGCGCTGCCGGCGGCGACGGTCTGCACCGCGCTGCCGTCGCCCCAGTCGATCAAGTAGTTCAACGGCGTGTCCTGGCCCGGGTCGACCACGGCGCCGAGGTTCAGCGTGTAGGTCTGGCCCGTGAAGGTGGCCGCGTTGCCCGAAACCGCCATGGTGGGCGCGACGTTGTTGACCGTCACACCCTGCGTCTGCGAAGTGATGCCGCCATCGCCGTCGTTGGCGGTGACGGTGATCGTGCGCGGCGTGGCGTTGACCGGGCCGTCTTCGTCGTCGGCGAAGGTGTGGGTGACGTTGCCGCCGAGGGCGGCGAGTTCAGCCGCGGTGATCGTCTGCAGCGCCGATCCGTCGCCCCAATCGATGCTGTAGCTCAGCACGTCGGCGGCCACATCGCTG
>LJHW01000027.1 GCA_001295865.1 beta proteobacterium AAP65 | reverse complement strand
GCTTGCGCAAGGCGCTCAGGCTATTCGGACTGGCACGGAGTTATGCAGACCTTCCCTAGCCGCCGACCTTTTCGTTGCCTTGGCAGTTGATGTATCGGAAGTGGGAAGCAAGGCCGGTGAGAAGCGCGCACGAAAGGTCTTCGCTGCCATAGCCGGTGCCTACGACATGCGCGTTGGTGACGCGCATCCGACGACCTCGGAGATCAGCGACGCCCTTGAGCTCGCCAGCATCGACGCTGCGGCGTCGCATCTGAGACAGGGCGAGCGGCTGATTCGCAACGTCGGCCGCGCCGTTTGGTGCATCGGAAGTCTGCTCTTCGGAGATCAGGGGAAGAGCGAGGGATAGGCTGTTCGCCGATGTCGAGGATCGGGCCGAACGGCGGCTTCCCGGCGACTCGCTGCGGGCAGGGGAAGTCTGCAACGGGTCGAGGCTGTGTGAGAACGCGCTGGACGAGGCATCAGGATCAGCCGTGTCGGCGGCGGCCGCCATCGCGCAGCGCGTTGAGTTTGGGGTGAAGGGCCTGCGCCCTACGCCTTCATCGCTGCCATCAGCGGCCCGGCGCCGAGGATCTTGATCGTCCGCTTCAGGTTGTAGGCCAGAACCTGCAAGCTCATCTCGGTTCTCACCCGCGGTAGTGTCTTGGTCAGGAAGTGGCTGGACCCCATCCAGGCCTTGAGCGTTCCGAACACATGCTCGACGGTCTGTCTTCGCAGCTTCATGGCCTCGGGGGCACCCTCCAGCCGCTGTTGAACAACATCCAAGATGTCTTCGTGCTCCCAGCGAGCGATGCGCCGGTACTTCCCCGTCGTACACCGTGGCTTCATCGGGCACTGCGGACAGTCTGAGGACCAATACTTGTGCTGGGTCTTACCCGCTTCCTGTGTCGTGAAGCGGTAGATGGCGATCCTGCCTGCGGGGCACCGGTACTCGTCGTTCTCGGCGTCGTACACGAAGTCCCGCTTATCGAAGAGACCCTCGGCCAGGTTGTTCGAAGTCGTGGGCTTGGGCACGACAGCGGCCACACCCGCACGCTCGCACTCCAGGATCTCGTAGCCTTCGTAGTAACCACGATCAGCCAGCGCGATCAGTTCTTCTTCCCCGGAGGCCGCCTTCGCAAGCTTGGCCATATCGGCCAGCTGGTTCCGGTCGTGACCCACGTTGGTGACCTCATGGGCCACGATGAGGTGGTGCTTGGCATCTACTGCAGCCTGCACGTTGTAGCCCACGATGCCCGTGCCGCGGCCGCTGGTGGCCATGGAGCGCGCGTCGGGGTCGGTCAGCGAGATCTGTCCATCCTCGGAGGCCTTCATCTGTTCACCGATCGCCTCGAGCGCCCGCATCTGCTGCTTGACCTTGGCGATCTTGTCCTTGAGGTGGGCGACCCGGCCGGGCAACACAGCAGTTGCGTCACGGTCAGCGCGATCGAGCTCGACCAGATAGCGCTTGATGCTGTCCTCCAGCTGCTCGATGCGGGCTTGCAGCTTGCGGTCTGTGAAGTTCTTGTCACGGTTGTTGACCGCCTTGAACTTGCTGCCGTCGATGGCGACGATGCAGTCGGTGAAGAGCTTCAGCCGGCGGCACAGCAGCACGAACTCCTTGCAGACCTTGCGGATCGCCTCGCCGTTGTCGCGGCGGAAGTCGGCGATGGTCTTGAAGTCCGGTGCCAGACGCTCGGTGAGCCAGATCAACTCGAGGTTGCGTTGCGCCTCGGTCTCCAGGCGGCGGCTGGACTGCACCCGGTTGAGATAGCCGTAGACGTAGATCTTGAGCAGGGTCGCCGGGCTGTACCCCGGCCGGCCCGTGGCAGCCGGATCGGCGCGTTCGAAGCCCAGCTTCCGCAGATCAAGCTCATCGACGAAGAGATCGATGACGCGGACCGTGCTGTCCTCATGAATCCAGTCATCGAGGCGCTCGGGGAAGAGAACGCTCTGCGTTCGGTCCTGGCCTTCGACGTACCGTCCCATCGTGCACTCCCGTCGGTCTGACAGGAGCTATGACACCGTCCTAGGCGAAGAGTTTCCACACAGCCTCGGTCGTCAGGAGACCCTCGAGTTGCTGCTCGACAGCGGACACCCGTCCTCGCTGATGACCTTGGCGCGGCGGTCGATAAGTGCAGGACGGAGCGGTTCACTGCACTAGCGAGGCCCGTGCTGAAAGTTCAGCCGTGGTGCGTAGCCGGCAGGACGATCACAACGATGGCTCCAGCGTTCGGCATCACGTCGGTCAACGCCTGCGACAGACGGCTGGCAAGTGACACGGCATCGTCTACCGCTGGTGCTGGTGCTGCTGTTCGCTCTGCGGCTGGTATTCGCGATGCGGCTGGCTTTTGTGGCCGTTCCGAGGGCGCCACTACGGCCAGCGGGCCGGCCGTGGCCCCGCCCTTCGCCCACCCCTCGCGCTTGGCCGTGAGGCCGACGCACGCACGCGTGATGGTCACACCCCACGCGGCTTCAATCTCGCGCGCCAGCCACTGAAAGCCGACCGTCGTGCAGCCTTCCCAGCGGCTGCGGGCTTGAGCCCACTGCGTTTTTGTCAGACTACCCTTGCGGCCCATGTAGGTGTCCTTTGCGGTGTGTGGTCGAGGCGAGCTTCGGCGAGCTCGCTGGCGTCGTCGGTAAGTGCCTCGGCAGGCAGCGGGCGCAGACGGTGAAGGTCGAAACCCGGTGGCCGCTCGGCCGTGGTGTCGTGCGCCGGGTCGAGAACCAAGTCCATCACGCGGCATCCACCCATGCGGCGGCGCACGCGCTCAATGCCGTCCAGATGCTCGCGCGCCAGCTCGGCGGCGACCTGCAGCTTCGACGCAAGCGTCGCGCTGGCGTGCATGTCGTCGAACTCGCCGTGTGCGGCGCGCAGCTTGCTCAAGGCGGTTGCCGTCTCCAGCACCAAGCCGGCCAGGCGCATCTGGCGGGCAGTGTCAGGGCGCAGCGAGCGCACCACGTCGACGCTGGCCACGGTCATCACCTGCACGAGGTTGCGCACCTCGGCCGTGACCCGGGCCGCCACCAGCGCCTGCGCGCCCACGGCCGGATCAGGGTCGGGGTCAGGCGCCAGGCCGCACAGAAAGTCCATCGTCGTGCCGTACACGGCGGCCAGGTGCAGCAGCACCCGCAGCGTCACCAGGCGCTGGCCGTTCTCCATGTAGCTGAGCTGCACGGGCTGGCTGTAGCCGATGGCCGTAGCGGCTTCCGTCAGCGTCAGCCCGGCGACCTCGCGCGCACGGCGCATGCGGGCACCGAAGGCGATCTTCTCGGCCGTTGGCTTTTCGTAGCTGGCCCGGTAATCCTTCGGGTCGGAGGCCGGGGCCACGTCGAGCGAGTCACAGTCCAGATTGGCCAAGCGCAGTGCTCCCAGTCAGGTGTTGAAGAGTTGGATCGACTTGCCCTGGCGGGCACGGGTCCAGTCGCCGGCGTCGAGTGCAGTCAAGCTTGCCAGCACGATCTGCACCGCGACGTGCAGCGGCTCGCCGGCGCTCGATTTCGGTGCCGTGACGCTGCGGGCCATGCTCTCGATCACCAGCGGCGCGAAGGTGTAGCCGTCGAATACCAGCCCCACCATCGTCGGCGACTCGGAAGGCAGCAGCGCCTTGAGGAAGCCTTGGCCCTCGCTGAACGCCTTGATGGCGCTCACGATGCTGCCGTCTTTGGCCAGACTGCGCGCCAGGGTCCACCGGGCGAGCTGGTCGATCGGCTCGCGCACCTCAGCCCGCGGGTTGTCGAAGGCCCTGAAGTGCAGCGTCAGCGGAATCTTGATCGGCGCCGCGCCCGTGAAGACCTGCGTGCTGTTCAGCTTCGTCATGCCACTGCGGCCTTGGCCTTCGCGGCCGAACTCCGAAATCTCTCGCGCCAGGCGGGCACGAAAGCTCTGGTCATCGTCTTTGCCCAGGAACGGCGCGACGTAGGACTCCAGCGCGCCCGACTGAAGCATGCCCGTGATGGCGGGGGCCCGTGCTTCGGCGCCGGCCAGCTCGAAGGGCGACTGCCAGTTGGCGGTCAGCTCGACGGTGCCCTCGCTTACCGGCGCAACAACCGAGGCGGTGTTGGGCAACCGGCTGCCGCGGGCGTCAACGGCGTACAGCGTGGCCTTCAGGTGCTTGCTGAGGCCGGTGAACTTCGACCCGAGCACAGGCGCTGCCCTCACGGCTGCCAGCCCTGGGGCCCAAAGCCCTCGACCCGCTGGCGCTTGATCGCAATCCAGGGCCGGCCGGTGAGCCGTGCCGCCTCTGCCACCTGCGCAGCGATGACATCGGCATTCGTGTTTGCGAAGCGGGGCGCGGCCAGGAACAGGCCGAAGCCGCCTTGGCCAAGGGGAACCACCACTGCAAGCTCATCCCCATCGGCGTCGAAACGGGCAGCGACCCATGGCGCCAGCGGCAGAGCCTCGGCAGTCGCTGTGACCGCGCTGGCGGCACCGGTGTGCTCGACCTCCGCGGCGGCCATGGCTGCATGCTCGCGCGGACACCCCACGCACAGGAAGGCGTCGAGAGCATTCCTGAAAACCGCCAGCCGGCCAGCCGGAATGAACTCGGTCACTGGCTCCGGCAGCCGCAGGGCCAAAGGTAGGTCGGTGGGCATGCTCACTCAGGGCGCGATGTAGAGCGCGAACGGCTTCCACTCGTCGCGCTCGTGGCGCGGCGGGTTCTTGGCCAGGAACTGTTCCGCCGAGCGCATGTCGGGGAAGCTGCGGCGGGCACTGCCGACGTATGCCGTCCAGCCGATGCCAAGGTCGGGCACGGTCTCGGGCCGCAGCACCACTACGCCAGGTCCGTCGGGGTCGATGGTGCCCAGCACCAGCGAGGGCGGCACGTCCTGCATCGGCAAGGCGACGCGGTACACCATGAACTTGTGCCCAGCCTGGCGCGCGACGGCGATCTCGGCCTCGATGCGCTGGGTGCTGCGCCCGAGCTGCGGGGCGAAGTCGGCGAAGCTCTCGCGGAACTGCGCTGCTTGGCAGAGCACCACCGCGTTCGGCGTGCGAGTCATCGTGACCGGCAGCGCGGCGGCAGGGGCTGTGGCGATCGAGAAGTCCATCGTTGATCCCTTCAGGGTTTCGAGCTGGGGTACTTGGGTCGGAACAGAACTGGGACGACGGTCCACCGCAGGCGGCTGTGGCCATCTGTGGCAAGGCGGTCGACAACGCGTTGAACATCCCCGCGGTCATCGCGCAGGTGCTTGCGTTCACCGACGTAGATGGCGACCTGGCCCGAGGGCAGCTTGGTGACGCCGACGAACTCACCGGCGCCGCCGGTGTTCAGGTTGTCGAGCCGGCCCAGCGCGCCGTAGACCGGTTCGGTCGGCGCCGAATTCGTCGGGACGATCGCCCAGGCCTTCGGGCCGTCGGCGTTGACGTGGCGGGCCAGCGTGTCGGCGTCGAAGTAGCCCAAGCCGAACTCGCCGGCGAGGCGGCGGGTCAGCTCGTTGCCGTCGATGCGCGCAGCCTCGACGGCGTGCGCCCAGGCTGTGCGAAGGCCCGGGGGCGTGCGACTGCCCTCGCGCAGGATGTGCGGGATTAAGGTCAGGCTCATGCCGTTGCCTCGGTGGTGGCCGCTGAGCGCGGCGGCCGGTCGCGTTGGGTGGTGTCGGCGGGCTGCTGTGCAGCAAGCCAGGCCCTGAATTCGGAAGCACGGAAGCCAGGAACACCCCCCACACGGATCAGCGTCGGGAACGTCGGGTCATCGACTCGACGCCTGCGCAGGGTGGTCTCGCTGCAACCCGAAATCGCTACGGCCGTCTTCCAGCGAAGGATGGCCTCGGGCAGGTACGCAGCCGCGATGGGCTGCACCGCGGCCCGCGAAGGCCTGCGGCCACGTGCAGTGATGTCGGTGGCGGTGGTGGGCATGGGCGGTTGCTGGGTGTCGCTGGTGCCCACTGTGGGGCCGGTCTCCAGGTCAGTTGCCACGCGTTACCGGCGGCTGATGCATGGGCGCTCAAAGGTCGGCGGCATGCCTGGATGGCCGGCTGAGCGGCTCGTCGCTGTCCCGCCACTCATTGATCGCCGGACGCCAGCGCATGCCGAACACGCCCTTACGGAACCCGCGGTTCTTGGCGACCTTCCAGCCGACCAGCCGCGACTCGTCGCCTTCCTCGGCCGTCCAGAGCAGCAGCGCCGTGTCCAGGTCCTGCTCGATGGCCCCCGAGTCCCGAAGGTCCGCGAGTTGGGGCTCCTTGTCGGCCCGGCGCTCCACCTCACGATTGAGCTGCGACAGCACCACCACCGGGATCGACATTTCCAACGCCAGGGCCTTCAAGCCCTTGCTGATCTGCGCGATCTCGTCGTTGGTGCTCTTGCCCTTGAGCGTTGAAGTCATCAGTTGCAGGTAGTCGATTACCAGCACCTGCAACCCTGGGACCGACCGCGCCTTGCTGCGCACCTGGGCGAGCGTGAGCCCTCCATCGTCGTCGATGCGCAGCGGCAGGCCGCGCAATGTCTCCACGGCGTCAACGATTCGATCCCATTGCCCTTCGAGGCCCTGGCCGGACTGAAGCGCGCCGCCGTCGACGCGACCGGCCTCGGCGACCAGCGCCTCGGCGATCTCGTCGGCCGGCATCTCCTGCGACAGCAGCAGCGTCGCCACACCCCTGCGCGCCATGCTGAGCTGCATGTGGCGCGCCGCGCTGCTCTTGCCGATGCTTGGGCGCGCGGCGATGCCGTAGAGCCTGCCCGGCTTCAGGCCGCCGGCTAACAGCCGGTCCAGCGCGCCAATGCCGGTGGGGATGCCAGGCGGCAGGCTTCCATCTGCACGGGCCTGGAAGCGGTCAATAGCCGATGCCAGAAGGTCCCCGACTAAGCGGGGCTCCTTACGCTGCTGCTGTCGATCGAGCTGGTGGATGGCGCTGGCCGCGGCGTCGACGATCTCTCGCGCGCTTCGGTCTCCAGGGTTGAAGGCGTTGGTGGCGATCTCATCGCCCACGGCGACCAGCCTGCGCAGGGTGCTGCGCTCGCGCACGATCTCGGCGTAGCGGCGCATATTGGCGGCGCTGGGCACGCTCTGCGCCAGCGCGTTCAGGTAGTCCAGACCACCTACGGCATGCGCCTGGCCCATGCGCTGCAAGTACTCGAAGACGGTGATGACGTCGGCCGGCTTGCTATGCGCCACCAGCGCGCCAATGGCGGCGAAGATGAGGCGGTGCTCGTGGCGGTAGAAGTCGCCCTCGGTCAGCAGGTCGCCTGCGCGATCCCAGGCGCGGTTGTCGAGCAGCAGGCCGCCGACGACGCTCTGCTCTGCCTCTACCGAGTGCGGCGGCACGCGCAGGCCTGAGACCTCGGAGTCACGTTCGTGAGCACTCATGACACCGCCTCGGTCTTCTCAATCACGGTCTTCACCCCCTTCTTGCTCAGCAGGAAGTCAATGTCGCATTGCCAGTTCTTGTGCTGCTCGCTTTTGGCGGTTCGCCCCATGAGCCAGTCGTTGTCGTTCACCCGGGCGAAGAACCCACGGAACCACACCAGCGCCTCATCGCCGTTCGACGCCCTTGGCGTTCCATCCGTCTTTCGGCTGGTCAGCACCCACGCCCACACTTCGCGCATTGCCTCCTTCCGGTCTTCCCAGGTCGGGCCGTCTCGCAGCCGAACTCGTGGCAGCGTTGGCAGTGCCTCGTGGTACGCATCGACCAAGGCGTCGACTGGACACGGCGCTGTAGGCTTTTTCTTCCCGGCAGCCTTGGCTGGCGGGTGAGAAGCCGTAGGCTTCGATACTTCTCTTTCCCTGGTTCCGGTTCCGGTTCCGGTTCCGGTTCCGGTGTCGTCTCTCCCGCCGGAGTCCAGCGGAAGTCCTGCGTCTGTCCCGTCTTCGTCCCGCGGGACTTCTCCGGATTGCTTGCGCCTCTCGTCGTCGATCCGCGCCCGGTACTCGGCCTTGCGCTGACGCTCGGCGTCCTTGCGTTTCAGCATCGCGAGCACCAACTCGGTGATCGTTGGGTGGTACAGCCTGCCATCGGCCGCCAGCCACCAGCCGCGCAGCATCACGGCCTTGTGGTTTGCCCACGCCTTGGGCGCCATGCCGATCCGCGCGCACAGCAAAGCGTCTTCGGAGGGCAGTGATCCACATGGCGTCTGCAGCCATGACTCGGACCAGAGCATGTACAGCCAGGGTCGGGCCTCAGCGCTGGCCAGGGCCCAGGTGTCGGACTGCTTCACGCGTTCAAGGTCCAACTCGAACTTCCAACCCTTCGCCCGCGTGTCAGGCGGGTACGGGGCTGGTTTTGCCTGGGTGAGCGACTGGTCGATGGCCATCACGAAGTACTGCCCCCGCCGGATGCCCGCAAGGCCTCAGTGAACGGACTGGACTCGTCCCCATAGGTCGCCCGGCGCACCAAGGCCTGCGACGCCACTGCGCGAAGGGCCAGGATCGCCTTGGCGCGCGCCAGGCGCTCGCGGCAGGTGCTGACCGCCTCGGGCTGCGCGGCAGCGGGGCCGGCGCTGACGCCCGTGTTGGAGTGCTTGGCGGGCATCATGAGTGTGCCCCCACGCTGACGGCGAAAGCGTCGACGGCGTCCAGGTCCTTGAGGGTGCGGCTCAGGCCGCGCCAGGTCACCAAGAAGGTGCCGTCGGCCAGCTCATGCAACACGTGGCCATGGGCCAGTGCAAGGCGGGCGCGCAGGCCGGCGACGCGCTTGCCCACCGAGGGCACGGTATCGGGCTCCACGGACGCGGCCGTGGCTTCGGCAGAATCGCCGTGCTTGTTCTCGTGATCCCCGACCTGGCCGACGCCCCCGTCGGCCTTGTCTTTTGTGGGGTTCAACTCTGCCGCGGCGGGTGCGGCAGGGCCCTGCGCGCCGGCGCAGTCGTGCTGATAGTGGTGCATGGCCGCCTCACGTCACGCTCGGCTGGCCAGCAGCGGCACCAACGCGCTTGAGGCGCTCGACCTTGCCGCGCAGCAGTTGCATCGGCTCGGGCAGCGGTTGGTTGCGCGGGATGTTCACCGCGGCCTGCTCAAGCTCCCCGCGGACCCATCGAACCAGGCGCGGACCAAGCACGACCGGCGACGGCATCCAGGGCTGCCCGCGAAGCTGCTGGAACTTGCGCTCGCTGACGCCGAACACCTCGCGCGCCGCCTGCGCCGTGGTCAGGAGCACGCGGGGCGCTGAATGGCTGGCGGACTGCTGGGGGCGCCCGCCGGATAGGCCCGCCGGCCGCGGGGTTTGGCTGTCGGCGTTTCCGCCATTGGCATCTGCTTGGTGCATCTGTGCTGCTCCACAAGTGCGGCTAACCGCGACGGGAGCAACTTTTCCGGGCCGGAAGATGGCGGGCCATTTCCGGTCAACGGCCGGTGCACGACCGGTGTTCGGTCAGCGAATCCAGCGGCGGCCGGTCACGAGTCCCAGCATTCGTGGCGGACAACGCTCCAGCCCGTGGGCGCACTCGAAGAGTGCATCGAGCTTGTTGCGGGCCTGTGCCCAATCGAGGGCGCTCCCTTCCCACCACCAGCCTTTGCCTTCGGCTTTGGCTGCCGCGCTGAGGCCGTTCTCAGACGCATCGCGTAAGTCGCGCTCGATCGAGATCCATCGGCGGACATTCCGCGCGATCAGCTCGCGCCTGACGATGCGTTCGCCACGCCCGCCGTCGCGCGAAGGATCGTTCTCCAATATCGACTTGGCAGGTGCGGCAGCAAGTGCAGGCGATGCAAGCCGGTAGATCACCCCCGTAGACGCCAACCATTCATTCACGGCTGAGGTCGTCACCACCTGATGCTGATCGTGATCGTCGATGCTGCCCGGAGCAACTGGACGTTCGGTCCGATGGTCGATGACGCGCAGCTCGCCGGCGCGAGCCGCCTTGATGGCGTCGGCCTGGTGGATCAAACCCAGTGTTTCGTCGGGCGCTTCAGGATGGCGCTGCGCAGCCGCTATCTGGGTGCCCATCTCGTCGATGTAATGGCGCCCCAATGGCAATGGGGGCCAATGAGCGCGCGCCTTCTTGAAGTCAAGCTCTTGCTTCGATCGCAGCGCCGCCATTTCCTCCGATCGCTTCGACTGCAGCGCCTCAAATTCATCGGCTTGCTTTTGCCTCCAAAGGAGGTCTTCAATCTGCGGCAGGATTCGCGTCATGCTCATCGCACCCCTCGTGTGCCCTTGTGATGTGCGCCGCGCCAGCTCGTCAGGGTCACGAGTTTTCGGATGGCCGTCCTAGGCGCAGCGGGCGAAGTATGCGGCGCGTCGGTTGTGGAGTCAGAACCGCATGTCGTCCTCGGTCGATGCGGCCGCCTCTGCAATGGCGTCGACTCGCTCGCGGGCCATGCGAGCAACTCGGTGGAGCTGGTCGTCGACTCCGGGCCTGCTTAGGTCTTGGCCGTCCACGGTCGCCATGAGTAGGTCCAGCAGTGCCGAAACGTCGTGCAGCGCATGCACGATGCCGTGCTGGACGAGGGTATTGGCCGACACAGCTTCGTCAGCGGTGGGTACATTTGCGTGAGCGTTCACAGGATCTCCTTGGGATCGGTGGAAGCAGGCTTCGGGTGCTGTGTCCGCAGCCTCCGGGACCACCTTGCCGCAGGTAACCCGCTGCGGCGCCAGGCGCAGGCATCCTGCCTGCGCGGTATTCCGCATCAACCTAGCGGGCACTCGCGCCGTAGGGCCGGCAGCGGCTTGCCGCGGCGCTCTAGGTGCTGGCTTTCAGCATCGTCGGCGATGCCCAGCAGCTCGGTCGGCCGTAACTCGGCTCCGCCACCTGGCAGACCGTCGACTACTGCAAGCGGCGAGAAATCGAAGGTGCTGGTCAAGGCGGCGGAGAGAGAAGCCCTCATGCTGCCCTCGCCGCGAACGGCAACACCTGCGCCGGCTGCTGCGCCAGGTATGCGGCCCACGCAGTCAGCAGCGCGCGGCGTTCGTCGTTGAACTGCGCGCGGTTGTAGGCCGCCTTCACCTTGTCAGCCTCACGGTGTGCGAGGCAGGCCTCGATCACGTCAGGTCTGGCCGCCGCGGTCTCGTAGGCCCAGGTCGAGAAAGTTGCGCGGCAGAGCCCGTGCACCGTTGTCCGCTCCCGCACGCCCAGGCGATCGAGTACCGCCAGCATGGCCATGTTGGACTGTTCAGCATCCTTTTTGACGATCGATGGGAAGACGATCGTCTCGTGCACGCCGGCCTGCACTTGCAGCACCTCCAGAGCACGCGCAGACAAGTGCACCAAGTGCGCCTCAGGCCGATCTTTGCCGCTGGCCTTCATGCGCTCGGCGGGCACCATCCAAGTGGCGGCATCCAAATCGACTTCACCCCAAGCCGCGCCCAGAGCTTCCTGCGTGCGAGCTGCCGTCAGGACCGCAAACTCTAGGCATCGTGCGGCGGTACCGGGGGTCTGGCGCAGCCTGGCCATGAACGCAGGCGCCTCTCTGTATGGCAGCGCAGCGAACTGGCCGACCTTCTTCTTCGGCAGCGTCTCGCGCATCTTGCGGCGCACGGCAGCCGCCGGGTTGGTGGTGCAGCGCTTGTGGAAAATCGCGTCCTCGAAGACGGCGTCAAGGCGCTGGCGGATGCGTTGCACGGTCTCGGCAACGCGGGTGCCGGCGTCTACGCGGCGCGCCCGCTCATGCGCGGTGACGCCGCCCAGGGCCTGCAGCAGCTCGGGCGGCTCTATCTCGCCGATGGGCTTGTGCCACAGGTCGGCCGGGATGTGATTCTCCAGGCTGCTGATCCACTGCGCTGCGTGCTTGGTGGTCTTGGTCGTTTCGATGGCGCGCTCGTGGTACTCCCGGGCGCAGCGCGCCAGAGTCCATCGCTCGCGGGCCTTGGTGGCCTTGATGGCCTGCTCAGTCTGGCGGCCGGCTTCTTTGGCCTTGTCACGTTCGGTGATGGGGTCCAGGCCCTGCCGCAGCAGCTCCCGCGCCTTGTGGGCCGTATCGCGGGCGCCTGTGACGCTGTCGCCGGCCTGGGCAGGACTTCCGCGCCGGCAAACGCCTAAGCCCATCTCGCGGCGCCGGCCAGTGGGCGCGGTGTAGCGCAGAACCCAGGAGCACGATTCACCCCTCACGCGCAGGAGTAGTCCGCCCCCGTCCGAGTGGTCGCCCTCAGGCGCATGTTGAACCTGCTTCGAAGTCAGCAGATGAAGCTTCGCCGAAGTGCGGCGCGCGGTGGTTGCCATGTTCCGAATCCCCTTCCTGTCCGCCAGCCAGTCCGCCAGTAAGCGGCGCGTGCTTGGCGCACTCAGTTGCACGATCGGTGCACTGAAGGAAGTGTGGTCGGGTTGGAAACCTTCGTCAAATCAATGACTTAGGAAACTTTTCCCTGCACCTTCACTGCACTGTTGTGCACCGTAGGGAGGGAGTTTCCTGGCGGACAGGGCGGGATTCGAACCCGCGGGGGGCTGTTAACCCCCACACGCTTTCCAGGCGTGCGACTTAAACCGCTCATCCACCTGTCCGCTGCAAAACGCGCATTCTAGCTTTCAGCGGCGGGGTTCACGGCGTGCTCGCGCAGCCACTCCATCACGACGAAGTCCAGCGCGCGGGCGTGCGTGCTTTCCAGCACCACGGGCGGCGCGCAGCCGTGTTCGTAGGCCTCGCGCCAACGCAGGGCACAGACGCACCAACGGTCACCCGGCTTCAGCCCGCGGAAGCGGTGCTCGGGCCGCGGCGTGATGAGGTCGTTGCCGCGTTCCATCTGGTAGTTCAGGAACTCCACCGTCACCTTCGCGCAGATGACGTGGCTGCCGTGGTCGTTGGCATCGGTGTGGCAACAGCCGTCGCGGAACCAGCCGGTCAGTGGGTCGTAGCTGCAGGGCACCAGCGCGGTGCCGAGCACGTTCAGGGCGTGGGCGCGGTCCATGCGGTGCTCAGGCCTTGCCGCCCTTGCTCAGCAGGGCCATGGCCGTGCCGATCAAGGCCGACACCTCGCTCATGTTGCCCGGCACGATCATGGTGTTGTTGGTCTTGGCGAGTTGGCCGTAGGCCTCCACGGCCTTCTCGGCCACCTTCAACTGCACGGCCTGTTCACCACCAGGCTGCTGGATGGCCGCGGCGATCTTGCGGATGGCATCGGCCGTGGCGTCGGCCACCGCGGTGATGGCCGCCGCTTCGCCCAGCGCGTTGTTGATCTCGGCCTGCTTCTCGCCCTCGCTGCGCGCGATGAAGGCCTCGCGTTCACCGGTGGCGATGTTGATCTGCTCCTGGCGGCGGCCTTCCGAGGCCGCGATCAGCGCGCGCTTCTCGCGCTCGGCGGTGATCTGCGCCTGCATGCTGCGCAAGATCTCGGCCGGCGGCGTGAGGTCCTTGATCTCGTAACGCAGCACCTTCACACCCCAGGTCATCGCGGCTTCGTCGAGCGCGTTGACGACGCTGGCGTTGATGAGGTCGCGTTCTTCGAACGTGCGGTCCAGTTCCATCTTGCCCACCACGCTGCGCAGCGTGGTCTGCGCGAGCTGGGTGATGGCCATGAGGTAGTCGCTGCTGCCATAGCTGGCGCGCATGGGGTCGGTCACCTGGAAATACAGGATGCCGTCCACCTGCAGCTGCGTGTTGTCTTTCGTGATGCAGACCTGGCTGGGCACGTCCAGCGGCACTTCTTTCAGCGAGTGTTTGTAGGCCACGCGGTCGACGAAGGGCACCAGCAGGCTCAGGCCGGGCGTGAGCGTGCGGTCGTACTTGCCCAGGCGTTCAACGACCCAGGCGTTCTGCTGCGGCACGATCTTCAGCGAGCGGATGATGAAGATGACCGCGATGACCGCGATGACAACAGCGATTTCGAATTCCATGGCGTGGGGTGCTCGGTAGGTCGGTGAATGGGGAGGCGGGGCGCGGGGCCCGCTCGTCAGCGCGGGCAGCGCCGGTCAACGTGTGAGGGGCTCCACGCGCAGTTCGTTGCCGTCCAGGGCCACGATGACGTGCTCGCCAGGGGTCGGGCTGCCGTTGCCGGCGTGGCGCACCGCCCACTGGGCGCCGCGGTAGCTGACGCGCGCGACGCCGCCCTCATCCCAGGCCGGCACCTGCACACGCTGGCCGATGTCGATGTTGACGTCGGCGTTGCTGGCCGCGGGCCGCGCGCGCGGCCGCAGCTTGCGCACGAAGTACCACAGCACCACCGCGCCCCCGCCCACCGCCGAGGCCGTGATCAGCTGCGAACGAGTGTCCATGCCGGCCGAGGCGGCCATGGCGCCAGCGGTGGCGCCCAGCGCCAGCATCAGCAGGTAAAAAGTGCCAGTGGCCAGTTCGGCGGCCACCAGGGCACCGATGGTCAGCAACCACAGCGAGGTCGGGTCTGTGTCCAAGGCGCTACTCCATCTCCAGGGCTCTTGTGCGGGGCAGTGTAGCCACGCCACACCGTGTCACAGCGCGCCCCTACACTTCGCGCTCTCTTGTTCGACCTGAACGAACCTGCCTTCACTTTTTCCAAGGCCGCGCCATGCTCCGTTTCCGTTTTCCCATCGTCATCATCGACGAAGACTTCCGCTCGGAGAACACCTCCGGATTCGGCATCCGCGCGCTGGCCGAGGCCATTGAAAAAGAAGGCTTCGAGGTGCTGGGCGCCACGAGCTATGGCGATCTGGCGCAGTTCGCGCAGCAGCAAAGCCGCGCCAGTGCCTTCATCCTGAGCATCGACGACAACGAGTTCACGACCGGCCCCGAGCTCGACCCGGCGGTGCTGAACCTGCGCAAGTTCATCCAGGAGATCCGCTTCAAGAACGCGGACATCCCGATCTACATCTACGGCGAAACGCGCACCAGCCAGCACATCCCGAACGACGTGCTGCGCGAGCTGCACGGCTTCATCCACATGTTCGAAGACACGCCGGAGTTCGTGGCGCGCCACATCATCCGCGAGGCCAAGAGCTACCTCGACGGCCTGGCGCCCCCGTTTTTCAAGGCGCTGATGGACTACGCGCAGGACGGCAGCTACAGCTGGCACTGCCCCGGCCACAGCGGCGGCGTGGCCTTCCTCAAGAGCCCGGTGGGGCAGATGTTCCACCAGTTCTTCGGCGAGAACATGCTGCGCGCCGACGTCTGCAACAGCGTGGAAGAACTCGGCCAACTGCTCGACCACACAGGGCCCGTGCTGCAGAGCGAGCGCAACGCGGCGCGCATCTTCAACGCCGACCACTGCTTCTTCGTCACCAACGGCACCAGCACCAGCAACAAGATGGTGTGGCACCACACGGTAGCGCCGGGCGACGTGGTGGTGGTCGACCGCAACTGCCACAAGAGCATCCTGCACAGCATCATCATGACGGGTGCGGTGCCGGTCTTCCTGCCGCCCACGCGCAACCACTACGGGATCATCGGGCCCATTCCCGAGCGCGAGTTCTCGCCCGAGGCCATCCGCGCCAAGATCGCCGCCAACCCGCTGCTGGCCGGTGTGGACCCGGACACGGTGAAGCCGCGCATCCTGACGCTGACGCAGAGCACCTACGACGGCGTGCTCTACAACACCGAGACCATCAAGCACGCGCTGGATGGCTACATCGACACGCTGCACTTCGACGAGGCCTGGCTGCCGCACGCGGCCTTCCACACCTTCTACGGGCCCTACCACGCGATGGGCAAGAAGCGCCCGCGCCCGAAAGACCAGCTCGTTTTTGCCACGCAGAGCACGCACAAGCTGCTGGCCGGCATCAGCCAGGCCAGCCAGGTGCTGGTGCAGGACGCGGTGGATCGCAAGCTCGACCGCCACCTCTTCAACGAGGCCTACCTGATGCACACCAGCACCAGCCCGCAGTACGCCATCATCGCCAGCTGCGACGTGGCCGCGGCGATGATGGAGGCGCCCGGCGGCCCGGCCCTGGTGGAAGAGAGCATTCAGGAGAGCCTGGACTTCCGCCGCGCCATGCGCAAGGTGGAAGGCGACTTCGGCGACCAGGACTGGTGGTTCACCGTCTGGGGCCCGGAGACGCTGGCGCCCGAGGGCATCGGCCACAGCCGCGACTGGGTGCTCAAGGCCAACGAGCCCTGGCACGGCTTCGGCGATCTGGCCGAGGGCTTCAACCTGCTCGACCCCATCAAGTGCACGCTCATCACCCCAGGCCTGGGCGTGAACGGGCAGTTTGCCGAGACGGGCATTCCGGCGAGCATCGTCACCAAATTCCTCGCCGAACACGGCGTGGTGGTGGAGAAGACGGGGCTTTACTCCTTCTTCATCATGTTCACCATCGGCATCACCAAGGGCCGCTGGAACACGCTGCTCACGGCGCTGCAGCAGTTCAAGGACGACCACGACCGCAACGCGCCCCTGTGGCGCATCCTGCCGGAATTCTGTGCGGCGCACCCGCGCTACGAGCGCATGGGCCTGCGCGATCTCTGCCAGGCCATCCACCAGACCTACGCCAAGGGCGACATCGCGCGGCTCACCACCGAGATGTACCTCTCGGACATCGTGCCGGCCATGAAGCCCAGCGACGCCTATGCGCACATCGCGCACCGCAAGACCGAACGTGTGCCGATTGACCAGCTCGAGGGCCGCATCACGACCAGCCTGCTGACGCCTTACCCGCCGGGCATCCCGCTGCTGATCCCGGGCGAACGTTTCAACAAGAAGATCTGCGACTACCTGCGCTTCACGCGCGAGTTCAACGCCACCTTCCCGGGCTTCGACACCGATGTGCACGGCCTCGTGGAAGAAGAGGTGCCGGGCGAAGGCCGGCGCTACTTCGTCGATTGCATCCAGGCCTGAACTTGCGGGGCCTGGCAGGCCGGCGGTTGCCGGCCCGGGTTCTTCACTCGGCCGGGGCCATCATGCCCTGGCTGAAACCGCCGTCGACATAGGTGATCTCGGCGGTGACGCCGCCGGCCAGATCCGACAGCAGGAAAGCGGCGACGTTGCCCACGTCCTCGATGGTGACGTTGCGGCCCAGCGGCGAGGCACTGGCCACCATGCCCAGCAGCTTGCCGAAATCCTTGATGCCGCTGGCTGCCAGCGTCTTGATGGGGCCGGCCGAAATGCCATTGACGCGGATGCCGCGTTTGCCCAGGCTGGCCGCCAAGTAACGAACGCTGGCCTCCAGACTGGCTTTTGCCAGGCCCATGGTGTTGTAGTTGGGCACCGCGCGCAGCGCGCCCAAGTAGCTCAGCGTGAGCAGCGCGCCGTTGGGGCGCAGGTAGGGCAGGGCTGCCTTCGCCATGGCCGGAAAGCTGTAGGCCGAGATGTCGTGCGCGATGCGGAAGTTCTCGCGCGTCAGGCCATCGAGAAAATCACCGGCGATGGCTTCGCGCGGGGCAAAACCGATGCTGTGCACAAAGCCGTCGAACTGGCCCCAGGCGGCGCCCAGGCTTTCGAACATGGCCTGGATCTGCTCGTCGCTGCTGACATCGCAGTCGAAGATCAGGTCGCAGCCGAGTTCCTTGGCAAATTCGACGGTGCGGTCCTTGAAGCGCTCGCCCACGTAGCTGAGCGCCACCTCGGCGCCTTGCGCGCGGCAGGCCTTGGCGATGCCGAAGGCGATAGAACGGTTGGACAGCACTCCCGTGATGAGGAAGCGCTTGCCGGCGAGGAATCCCATGCGTGTCTCCAGGTGGCGGGCACCCGCGAGCCGCGGGGCCGGTTTTGAGCGGGCGCGATTCTGTCACGCAGCGCCTGGGGCCCGGCGCACCGACTTTCGTGGCGTGGGCGCGACGCGGGAGCCGGCCGGCCTGTGCTGTGCTGCTGTCAGGCCTGTTGCTGCCTGTCACTTTCGCCGGTTATACTTCTGGTTTTCCGGGTAATGCTGCGTGGGCGGAATCTTCCAGCCCATTTTTTTTGCTTGATCGACGCTGATGAAGCGCCCAGGCGCCCTGCGTGCTACGTGCACCGCCAGGTGCCCGCCAGGGCCCACGCTTCAGAGAGCCGGTCTTGGCGGCGCGCCCGGCGACAGGGCGGCTGGCAAGGCGCTCGCTGTTTCAGGGCGAGCAGGGCGGCGGGCACAGCGGGCGTAACGGTCGGATCAGGCAAAAACGGACAAGCAGCGTTTGAACAGCAAGAACCTCAAGGCAGGCGGCAAGGCCGCAGGCTCACACACAGCACAAGATACACGCAAGGGCGGCGGCAAAAGCCGCGCTCCAGGCGTGGGTGGTGCTGCGCGTGACGGTTTGCGCAGCCCGCGTCCGCCGCGTGAGCCCCGGCCTGCGCCTGAAGGCGAGCGCGTGGGTTGGCGCGAAGCCATCAACGCCACGGTGGCTGGCCTGGGTTTTGATCTGGTCGACGTCGAGCGCGCGCCGCGCGGCCTGCTGCGCATCACCATCGACCGTCAACCCGGCCGCGCCTACGCCATGCCCAGCGAGTTCGTGCTGGTGGAAGATTGTGAGCAGGTCACCCGCCAGCTGCAGTACGCGCTGGAGGTGGAAGGCCTGGACTACAGCCGGCTCGAGGTGTCCTCGCCAGGCCTGGACCGGCCGCTGAAAACCGAAGCCGACTACGCGCGTTTCAGCGGCGAGGCCGTGAACATCGTGCTGAAGACGCCCTTCCAGGGTCGCAAGAACTGGCAAGGCGTGCTGCAACGCGCGGTGCCCGAGGCCGTGGCCGTGGAAGCCGACGGCGCGGCCGAAGCTGACGCAGCGCCCGCAGCGGGCTGGCAACTGGTCTTCAAGCAAGGCAAGGCCGAGCAGGTGCTCGGTTTCAATTTCGACGAAGTGCGCGAGGCTCGCCTCGTGCCTGTGGTGGATTTCAAGGGCCGCAAGCCCCGCAGCGATGCGGCGGCGGGCGAGCAGGCTGGTGAGGCGCCCGACGCGGCGGCCGCGCCGGGCACAGATGGAGGCTAGGGACTGATGAATCGCGAAATGCTGATGCTGGTGGACGCCATCTCGCGCGAGAAGACGGTGGACCGTGATGTCGTCTTCGGCGCCGTCGAGGCCGCGCTCGCCTCGGCGACGAAAAAGCTCAACGGGGGCGAGGTCGACATCCGTGTGGCCGTCGACCGCGAAACCGGCGAGTACGAGACCTTCCGCCGCTGGCTGGTGGTGCCCGACAGTGCGGGCCTGCAGAACCCCGATGCCGAAGAACTGCTGTCTGACGCGCTGGACCGCATTCCCGACATCGAGGAAGGCGACTACATCGAAGAGGCGATCGAGTCGCTGACCATCGGTCGCATTGGTGCGCAGGCAGCCAAGCAAGTCATCCTGCAGAAGATCCGCGATGCCGAGCGCGAGCAGCTGCTCAACGATTTCCTGGCCCGTGGCGAGAAGATCTTCGTCGGCACCGTCAAGCGCCTGGACAAGGGCGACATCATCGTCGAAAGCGGCCGCGTCGAAGGGCGCCTGAAGCGCAGCGAGATGATCCCCAAGGAAAACCTGCGCAGCGGCGACCGCGTGCGCGCTTTCCTGATGGGCATCGACCCCACGCAGCGCGGCCCGCAGATCATGCTCAGCCGCAGCGCGCCGGGTTTCATGATCGAGCTCTTCGCCCAGGAAGTGCCCGAGATCGAGCAGGGCCTGCTGGAGATCAAGAGCTGCGCCCGCGACCCGGGCAGCCGCGCCAAGATCGCCGTCATCAGCCACGACCGCCGCGTGGACCCCATCGGCACCTGCGTCGGTGTGCGCGGCTCGCGTGTCAACGCCGTCACCAACGAGATCGCCGGTGAACGTGTGGACATCGTGCTGTGGTCGGAAGACCCGGCGCAGTTCGTCATCGGCGCGTTGGCCCCGGCCAACGTGGTGAGCATCGTCGTCGACGAAGAGCGCCATGCCATGGACGTGGTGGTCGACGAGGAGAACCTCGCCATCGCCATCGGCCGCGGCGGCCAGAACGTGCGTCTGGCCAGCGAGCTGACCGGCTGGCGCATCAACATCATGACGGCCGAAGAGAGCCAGGCCAAGCAGGCCACCGAGAGCGAATCGGTGCGCCAGCTCTTCGTCGACAAGCTCGACGTCGACGCCGAAGTGGCCGACATCCTGATCGCCGAAGGTTTCAGCAGCCTGGAAGAGGTGGCCTACGTGCCGCTGCAGGAAATGCTGGAGATCGAAAGCTTCGACGAGGACACGGTGCACGAGCTGCGCACCCGTGCCAAGGACGCGCTGCTGACGATGGAGATCGAGAAGGAAGAACAGGTGGAAGAGGTGTCGCAGGACCTGCGCGACCTCGAGGGCCTGAACCCCGACTTGATCGCCAAGCTGGCCGGGGGGGGCATCCACACCCGCGACGATCTGGCCGACCTGGCCGTCGACGAGCTCACCGACATGACCGGCATAGACGACGAAGCCGCCAAGGCTTTGATCATGAAGGCCCGCGAGCACTGGTTCAACGTCTGAACGCCAGACTGAACTGCTGTAACGCCCGCACCGAACACCCGAGGAAAACGCACCCATGGCCGTGACCACTGTCGCCCAATTCGCAGCCCAGCTTGGCCGCCCCACCACGGCCTTGATCGAGCAGCTGCAATCGGCCGGCGTGACCAAGCAGTCACCGGACGACGCGCTGACCGAATCGGACAAGGAGCGTCTGCTCGACTACTTGCGCAATGCCCACGGCACCAGTGCCGGCGCCGAACGCAAGAAGATCACGCTGACGAAGAAAACCTCCACCGAGATCAAGCAGGCCGATGCCAGCGGGCGTGCCCGCACGATCCAGGTTGAAGTGCGCAAGAAGCGGGTGTTCGTCAAGCGCGACGACGCGTCGCCGGCCACGGAAGAAACCGGCCCGAGCGCGGAAGAGCTCGACCTGCAGCGCCGCGAGGAAGAAGCACGCGCCCAGGCCGAAGCCATCCGCAAGCAGGAAGAAGAACTGGCAGAAGCCCGCCGGGTGCGTGAAGAGCAGGAGCGTGCGGCACGCGAGGCGGCCGAGGCAGCCGCTGCCGCGGCGGCTGCCGCCGCAGCCAAGGCTGCCGCTGAAGCTGCTGCCGCCGCCGCGGCCGCCGAAGCGTCTGCAGCGCTGGCCCGTGCCGCTGCGCTTGAAACGCCCAAGCCGGTGCGCAAGGGTGCGAAGGTGGACGCCGAAAAGGCAGCCATCGACAAGGCCACGGAAAAGGCTGCCGAGGTGGCCGCTGCAGCCAAGGCGGCGGAAGCCGCTGCGGCCGCCGCTGCCGCCGAGCCGCCCAAGCCCGTGGAACCGGCCAAGCCGGTGCTGCGCGTGGTGAAGGCTGCCGACAAGGCCGCCGAAGACACCGCCAAGGCCGAAGACCTGGCCCGCCGCCGCAAGGCCGCCGAAGCCGAAGCCGCCGCCATCCGCGCGATGATGAACGCGCCGAAGAAGGTGCTGGTGGCGAAAAAGCCGGAAGAGCCGAAACCGGCCGAGGCCGCCAAGGAAGCGATCAAGGGCACCATCCACAAGCCCACGGCCAAGCCCGGTGCGCCTGGTGCGGCCACCACGGCCGCCAAACCTGGCGACAAGAAGCAGGTCAAGAGCGAAAAGCTCAGCAGCAGCTGGGCCGACGATGCTGCCAAGAAGCGCGCCGCGCTGAAGACGCGTGGCGACAGCGGTGCTGGCCGTCCGGGCTGGCGTGCACCGCGTGGCGGCTCGCGCCGCGGTGGCGCTGACGGTGGCTCGAGCTTCACGCCGGCGCCCGAGGCGCAGGTGCAAGAGGTGCACGTGCCGGAGACGATCTCGGTGGCCGACCTCGCGCACAAGATGAGCGTGAAGGCCTCCGAGGTCATCAAGCAGCTGATGAAGCTGGGCCAGATGGTCACCATCAACCAGCAGCTCGACCAGGAGACGGCGATGATCGTCGTCGAGGAAATGGGCCACAAGGCGCTGGCCGCCAAGCTGGACGACCCGGAAGCCTTCACCGAAGAGGAAACCGCGCTGCACGAATCGGCCGACCAGCTGCCGCGTGCGCCGGTCGTCACGGTGATGGGCCACGTCGACCACGGCAAGACCAGCCTGCTGGACTACATCCGCCGCGCCCGTGTGGCCGCGGGTGAGGCCGGCGGCATCACGCAGCACATCGGCGCGTACCACGTGGAAACACCGCGCGGCATGATCACCTTCCTCGACACCCCGGGCCACGCCGCGTTCACCGCGATGCGCGCTCGTGGCGCCAAGGCCACCGACATCGTCATCCTGGTGGTGGCGGCCGACGACGGCGTGATGCCGCAGACCAAGGAAGCCATCGCCCACGCGAAGGCGGCTGGCGTGCCCATCGTCGTGGCCATGAACAAGATCGACAAGCCCGATTCCAACCTCGAGCGCGTGAAGAGCGAACTCGTGGCCGAGGGTGTGATTCCCGAAGACTTCGGCGGCGATTCGCCCTTCGTGGGTGTCTCGGCCAAGATCGGCACGGGCATCGACACACTGCTGGAGCAGGTGCTGCTGCAGGCCGAGGTGCTGGAACTCACGGCCCCGAAGGACGCACCCGCCAAGGGCCTGGTGATCGAAGCCAAGCTCGACAAGGGCCGCGGTCCCGTGGCCACGGTGCTGGTGCAGAGCGGCACGCTCAAGAAGGGCGATGTGGTTCTGGCCGGCAGCAGCTACGGCCGCGTGCGCGCCATGCTGGACGAAGACGGTCATGCCACCGAGAGCGCCGGCCCGTCGATGCCGGTGGAAATCCAGGGCCTGACCGAAGTGCCGCAAGCCGGTGACGAGTTCATGGTGCTGAGCGACGAGCGCCGTGCGCGCGAGATCGCCACCTTCCGCCAGGGCAAGTACCGCGAAGTGACGCTGAACAAGCGCCAGGCCGCCAAGCTGGAAGGCATGTTCGAAAACATGGGCGAAGGCGCGGCGCAGACGCTGAGCCTGATCGTCAAGGCCGACGTGCAGGGTTCGCAGGAAGCGCTGGCCCAGAGCCTGCTCAAGCTGAGCACGGCCGAGGTGAAGGTGCAGATCGTGCACGCCGCCGTGGGCGGCATCAGCGAGAGCGACATCAACCTGGCCATCGCCAGCAAGGCGGTCGTCATCGGCTTCAACACGCGGGCCGATGCCGGTGCGCGCAAGCTGGCCGAAGGCAACGGCGTCGACATCAAGTACTACAACATCATTTACGACGCGGTCGACGAGATCAAGGCGGCGATGGGCGGCATGTTGGCGCCCGAGCAGCGCGAAGAGGTCATCGGCACGGCCGAGATCCGCACGGTGTTCGTGGCCAGCAAGATCGGCACCGTGGCGGGTAGTTACATCACCGCCGGCCAGGTCATCCGCAACGCCAAGTTCCGCCTGTTGCGCGACAACGTGGTGATCTACACCGGCGAGATCGAATCGGTGAAGCGCCTGAAGGACGACGTGCGCGAGGTCAAGGAAGGCTTCGAGTGCGGTATCAAGCTGAAGAACTACAACGACATCAAGGAAGGCGATCAGCTCGAGTTCTTCGAGGTCAAGGAAGTGGCACGGACGCTGTAAGGCGGATTTGCCCTCACCTGCAAACCCCGCCTGCTGCAAAGTAGGCGGGGTTTGTACTTAAAGGTCTGCACCCATGCGACACAAGAAGTCCGTCCCCAACCGCAGCTACCGCGTCGCCGACCAGATCCAGCGCGACGTGGCCGAGCTCATCCGTGATCTGAAAGATCCGCGGCTGGGCATGGTCACGATCAACAGTGTGGAAGTCACGCCCGACTACGCGCACGCGCAGGTCTACTTCTCGGTGCTGGTGGGCACGCCCGAAGACAGCGCCGCGGCGCTGAACGAGGCCGCGGGTTTCATCCGCAACGGGCTCTTCAAGCGCCTGGCCATCCACACCGTGCCGACACTGCACTTCCATTACGACAAGACCACCGAACGCGCGGCCGACCTCTCGGCCTTGATCGCCAAGGCCAACAGCGTGCGCGCCAAAGAAGACTGAGCCATGAACGCCCCGGCGCCGCGTGTGCGCACCCCCCGCAAGCCGCTGCACGGCGTGCTCTTGCTCGACAAGCCCCTGGGCTGGACGAGCAACGACGCCTTGCAGAAGGCCAAGGGCATGCTGCGCGCGGAAAAGGGCGGCCACACCGGCACGCTGGACCCGCTGGCCACCGGCCTGCTGCCGCTGTGTTTTGGCGCGGCCACCAAGTTCAGCCAGGTGAGCCTGGACGCGGACAAGCGCTACACCGCCACGCTGCGCCTGGGCCAGCGCACCACCACCGGCGACCGTGAAGGCGAAGTCATCGCCGAAGGCCCGCTGCCCACCGAGCGTGCAGCCATCGAAGCTGTTTGCCGCCGCCACACCGGCGACATCCTGCAGACGCCGCCCATGCATTCGGCGCTGAAGCACGAAGGCAAGGCGCTCTACGAATACGCGCGCGCTGGCGTGGAGATCGAACGCGCGCCGCGCGCCGTGACGATTCACGCCATCGACATCCTCGAATGGCATGCTGAGTGCTTGGTTCTCGACGTGAGCTGCAGCAAGGGCACCTACATCCGCACGCTGGCCGAAGACATCGGCCAGGCGCTGGGCTGTGGCGCCCACCTCAGTGCACTGCGGCGCACCGGCAGCGGGCCGCTGCGCTTGGAAGACGCGATCACGCTGGAAGCGCTGCAGGCCCTGAGTGAACAAGAACGCGAAGCCCGGCTGCGGCCGGCCGACAGCCTGCTGGCCGCTTGGCCGGCGGTGCACCTGCCCGACGACGAAGCGGGCCGTTTCCTGAACGGGTTGCGCCGGCGCGTGGGTCTGGCCGACACGCCGGCGGTGCGGGTCTACCGCCGCCCGCCGGAACCCCCCGACGCCCCGGTGGCCTTCTTAGGCACCGCCCACATCACCGCAGGCGAGTTGATCGCTGACCGCCTGCTGAGCCCCATCGAAGTCCAGGAAACACCGTCATGAGTACCCGAGCCATCCGCAACGTCGCCATCATCGCCCACGTCGACCACGGCAAAACCACCATGGTCGACCAGTTGCTGCGCCAGAGCGGCACCTTCGCCGACCACGAAAAGGTCGTCGACACCGTGATGGACAGCAACGCCATCGAACGCGAACGCGGCATCACCATCCTCGCCAAGAACTGCGCCGTCAGCTGGGAAGGCACGCACATCAACATCGTCGACACCCCGGGCCACGCGGACTTCGGCGGCGAGGTGGAGCGTGCACTGAGCATGGTCGACGGCGTGGTGCTGCTGATCGACGCGCAAGAAGGCCCGATGCCGCAGACCCGCTTCGTCACGAAGAAGGCGCTGGCCCTGGGCCTGAAGCCCATCGTCGTGGTGAACAAGGTCGACAAGCCGGGTGCCAAGCCCGATGCGGTGGTCAACGCCGCTTTCGACCTCTTCGACAAGCTCGGCGCCAGCGACGAGCAGCTCGACTTCCCCGTGGTCTACGCCTCGGGCATCAACGGCTGGACCTCGCTGGAAGAAGGCGAGCCGGGCGCGCAGTGGGGCCCCGACATGTCGGCCCTGTTCAACACCATCCTCAAGCACGTGCCCTCGCACCAGGGCGACCCGGCGGCACCGCTGCAGCTGCAGATCTCGGCGCTGGACTACAGCACCTTCGTCGGCCGCATCGGCGTGGGCCGCATCGGTGCCGGCACCATCAAGCCCGGCATGGACGTGATGGTGATGGAGGGCCCCGAGGGCAAGGCCGTCAAGGGCCGCGTGAACCAGGTGCTGACCTTCCAGGGCCTGGACCGCGTGCAAGTGACGTCGGCCGGCCCCGGCGACATCGTGCTGATCAACGGCATCGACGAGATCGGCATCGGCGTGACGGTGACCGACCCGGTCACCCCGGCCCCGCTGCCGATGCTGAAGGTCGACGAGCCGACGCTGACCATGAACTTCTGCGTCAACACCAGCCCGCTGGCCGGCCGCGAAGGCAAGTACGTCACCAGCCGCCAGATCTGGGACCGCCTGCAGAAAGAGCTGCAGAGCAACGTGGCGCTGCGTGTCAGCGAAACCGGCGAAGACGGCATCTTCGAAGTGATGGGCCGCGGCGAACTGCACCTGACCATCCTGCTGGAGAACATGCGCCGTGAAGGCTACGAGCTGGCCGTGAGCAAGCCGCGCGTGGTGTTCCAGACCATCAACGGCGAGAAGTGCGAGCCCATCGAGCTGGTGACGGCCGACGTGGAAGAGCAGCACCAGGGCGGCGTGATGCAGGCACTGGGCGAGCGCAAGGGCGAGCTCGTGAACATGGAACCCGACGGCCACGGCCGTGTGCGCCTGGAGTACCGCATTCCTGCGCGCGGCCTCATCGGCTTCTCCAACGAGTTCATGAACCTCACGCGCGGTTCGGGCCTGATCAGCAACATCTTCGACGGCTACGAGCCGCACCGGGGTGAGATCGCCAGCCGCAAGAACGGCGTGCTGATCAGCATGGACGCCGGTGAGATCTTCACCTACGCCCTGGGCAAGCTCGACGACCGCGGCCGCATGTTCGTGAAGCCGAACGACCCGGTCTACGAGGGCATGATCGTCGGCATCCACAACCGCGACAACGACCTCGTCGTCAACGCCACGCGCACCAAGCAGCTGACCAACTTCCGCGTCAGCGGCAAGGAAGACGCGATCAAGATCACGCCGCCCATCGACCTGACGCTGGAATACGGTGTCGAGTTCATCGAGGACGACGAACTGGTCGAGATCACGCCCAAGAGCATCCGCGTGCGCAAGCGTTACCTGAGCGAGCACGAGCGCAAGCGCGCCAGCCGCGAAGCGGCTTGATCCCGCGGTGGCGAGCCCCATGATGAGCCACCGCCGGGCGGTGGCCTTGATGGTGCTGGCCACGCTCATGTGGAGCATCGCGGGCGTGGTCTCGCGCTTCCTCGAATCGGCTCGCGGCTTCGAGGTGACGTTCTGGCGCAGCGCCTTCAATGCGCTGGCCCTGGTGCTGCTGCTGGGCCTGATGAAGGGCCCGGGGCCGCTGTGGGCCACGCTGCGCCGGGGCGGCCGAGCGCTGTGGCTCAGCGGCGCCTGCTGGGCCGTGATGTACACCGCCTTCATGATGGCGCTCACGCTCACCAGCGTGGCCAACGTGCTGGTGACGATGGCGCTGGGCCCGCTCTTCACCGCCTTGCTGGCACGGGCCGCGCTGGGCCACCGCCTGGCCGCACGCACCTGGGGCGCCATCGCGCTGGCCGGTGCTGGCATTGCGTGGATGTACGGCCACGAGGTGCAAGCCAGCGACCCCCGCGCACTGCTGGGCATGGCCGTGGCCTTGGCCGTGCCCGTTGCCGCCGCGGTGAACTGGACGCTGTTGCAGCACCTCAAAACGCGCCAGCACGCCGGCGAAACGCCGCCCGACATGCTGAGTGCCGTGCTCGTGGGCGCGCTGCTCTCGGCCGCTGTCACGCTGCCGCTGGCCTGGCCGCTGGCGGCCTCGCCGCACGACCTGGGCCTGCTTGCCTTGCTGGGCACGGTGCAGCTGGCCATCCCCTGCCTGATGGCGGTGGCTGTGGCGCGTGTGCTCAGCGGGCCCGAGATCTCGCTGCTGGGCTTGCTGGAGGTGGTGTTCGGCGTGCTCTGGGCCTGGCTGGGGGCCGGTGAATCACCTTCGCTGGCCGTGCTGGGCGGTGGCGGCCTGGTGCTGCTGGCCCTGGTGGGCAACGAGCTGCTGGGGCTGCGCCAGGCGCGACCCTGAGCGCGGCCCGGGCGCCGGCGCTGCCACCACGCCCGCTTCAGGGCGCGGCGAGGTGGGTGCCGAAAAAGCGTTCCAGCCGGTTGGCGAAGTCGATCTGGTTGCGCAGCAGCAGCCAGCCGTGCCCCTCACCTTCGTACACCACCCAGTCGTGCGGCCGCCCGGCGTCTTGCAAGGCGCGGCGCATGTCGTTGCCGTGCACCATCGGCACACGGCGGTCTTTTTCGCCGAAGGCCAGCAGCAGCGGCGCACGCACACGGGCGGCCTGCTTCACGGGTGAGATGGCGTCGAAGAGCGCCGGGTCCTTGGCCGGGTCGCCTATCCACAGCGGGTAGTCAACCTCGCGGATGGCGTCGTTCTGGTCGCTCTCGTAGCGCCACTGGAACATCAGGCGCGGGTCGGTCACCGCAACCCACGCGGCGCCGCAGCGGTAGAGGTCGGGGTGGCGCACCAGGCCCATCAGCGTGGCGTAGCCACCATAGCTGGCGCCGGCGATGCACACGCGCCGCGCATCGGCTTTGGCGTGCGCGGCCGCCCAGCGGGTGGCGTCGGCCACGTCGTCCTGCATCGCGCGGCCCCACTGGCCCCAGCCGGCGCGGAACCACTCGCCGCCGTAACCCTGGCTGCCGCGGAACTCGGGTTCGATGACGAGGTAGCCGCGCGAGGCCAGGAACTGGCTCATCGGCTCCCAATCCCAGGCGCGGCCGCGCAGCCAGGGCCCGCCGTGCACCAGCACCACCGTGGGCCAGCCGCCGGGCGGCCGCGGCATCTGCGTGGGCTGCGTGATCCACACCGGCATCTGGCGGCCGTCGCGCGTGGTGACCTGCTGCAGGTCCACGCTGGCCATGCGCCGCGGGTCGGTGCCGCGCCGCACCTCGCCCACCTTCAGCCAGCGGCCATCGGCCACCGTGTGCACCCACAGCTGGCCGGGGTCGCGGTCGGAGAAGGCGCGCACCAGCACCGTCATGTCGGGGTGCTCGCAGCGGCGGCAGGCCAGGCGCACCACCCGGCCCGGCAGGCGCTTCTCGGCTTCGGCCTGCACGGCCTTCAGGCGCGGGTCGAACCAGACCGTGGTTTCGGCGTCGAGCAGCAGCCGCACGCCCAGCGAACGCGCGCTGTTGCTCTCGTTGATGATGTAGCCGCTGAAGTCATAGCCGGGTGTGCTGACGAAGGCTTCAGTCGCCGGGGCGCCCTTGTCGAAGTCGTAGCGGCGCAGCTCTTCCGTGCCGCGCTCGTTTTCCATGGTGATGAAAAGCCGCCCCTGGGCGTCGATCTGGATAGGGTGGAAGGGCGCCTGGTGGCGCGGCGCATCGAACAGCGTGCGCCAGCTCGTCATGCCGGGCCCGCGCCACAGCACGGCGCTGCGGGTCTTGCTGCGCTTGATGGCCACGCGCGGCTCGCCTTCGGGGCTGTAGATCCAGTCGGTCACGCCGCCCATCGCCTCGCTGAGCACACGGCGTGTGCGGCCGGTGTTGATGTCCAGGCGCAGCGGCACGACGGTGTCGACCTCGCCATCCTGGCCGTAGATCCACTGCCCGACGATGACCTCGCTGCCGCCGCCCACCGGCACGTGTTGCAGGTCGTGGTCGAAGCTCAGCGGCCGGTAGGCCGAGATCACGCGGGTGTCGGGTGCGCTGCCGTGTTCGCTGACGAGCACGCGGCGCGCGGTGCCGTCGCGCCGCACGGCGATGAGCCCGGGCCACCACTTCTGTTCGCCGCCGGGTGTCTGCAGGTCGGCGAGGTCGTAGACCAGCTGTTCGTCGTTGACCCACTCGAAGCGGCCGACGTCGGAGTTGCTGTAGTTCGCGACGGTGGCCAGCGGCTGCGCCGTCTGCAGGTCGATGACTACCAGACCGAGGCGGCCGCTGTCCATGGGCACCGACATCGCCAGCCAGCGCCCCGAGGGCGACAGGCGCACGGCATCGATGTCATCGCTGCGGAAGAAGAACTCGGCCGGCGGCGGCGCCGCGGCCGCTGCGGCTGCCAGAGTAGCTGGAGCAGCCGGCGCGGCACCGGAAGTTGCCCCTGCGGCCAGGCTGCACAGCCCTGCGAAGACCCCCAGCGCTCGCAGCGCCCACCGTCTTTTGATCAACACCTTCAAGCTCCCCTGATGTCGCGGCGGCGTCATGCACGGCCACCTGCAGCCCGCATCTTGCCTCGACCTCGCCCGTACCCGGGCCCGCTGGGGCTGGCGGCGTCGTGCCGGCAGGTGACACGGGCCACTCCGGGCTAGCCCTCAGCCCTGCGCCCCGGCCCGCGGCCTAGCATGCGTTGCGCCGCCGCGGGCGGCCCCTGCAAGGCACCGCATGCAACAACTCTCAGGCCTGGATGCCACCTTCCTCTACCTCGAAACGGCCGAGATGCCCATGCACGTGGGTGCGCTGCACCTCTTCGAGCTGCCGGCCGGCAGCAAGGGCAAGTTCATCACGGCGCTGCGCAAGCACATCGAGAGCCGGCTGCCCATCACGCCTGTGCTGCGCCGCCGGCTGTGGTGGATGCCGCTGAACCTGGCCAACCCGGCCTGGGTGGATGCCGTGCCCGATCTCAGGCAGCACATCGTGGAGGTGAAGCTGCCCAAGGTGCACGGCCATGCGCCGGGCCTGCCCGAGCTGGAAGCGGCGGTTTCGGCGCTGCACCCGGTGCTGCTCGACCGCAGCAAGCCGCTGTGGAAGTTCCACGTCTTCGAAGGCCTGGCCCCCGGCCCCAGCGGCGCGCGTCGCGTGGCGCTCTACACGCAGCTGCACCACGCGGCGGTGGACGGCCAAGCTGCGGTGGCCCTGGCCAACGCCATCCTGGATGTGACACCCACGCCGCGCGCCATCGAGGTGAAAGCTTCGCGCCGCACGCGCACCTTCAAGCTGGAAATGACGGAGATGCTGCGCGGTGTGATCGGCGGCCAGGCGCAGAAGGTGGCCGAGATCGTGCGCAACCTGCCCGCGACCGTGGGCACGCTGAAAAACGCGGCAAGCTCGGTGGTCTCGGCCTCGTCGCTGCTCACCGGCAAACCCGGCACAGGCAACCTCACGCTGGCCCCGCGCACGCCACTGAACGTGTCGGTGACGGCCGGCCGCGCCTTCGCCACCGTGACGCTGCCGCTGGGCGAGATCAAGGCCATCGGCCGCGCTTTCGAGGCCACCGTCAACGACATGGTGCTGATGCTGTGCAGCACCGCGCTGCGCCGGCATTACGCCAAGCAGCGCGTGCTGCCGCGCAAGAGCCTGGTGGCGGCGGTGCCCATCTCGCTGCGCGAAAAGGGCAACACCGAGGCCGACAACCAGGCCAGCATGAGCTTCATCAGCCTGGGCACGAACATCGCCGACACCAAGAAGCGCCTGGCGCACGTGAAGGCGGCCACGGCCTCGATGAAGAGCACGATGGGGCAGCTGAAGAGCATCCTGCCGACGGACTTTCCGTCGCTGGGCGTGCCCTGGTTGATCGAGGCCGCCACCGCGCTGTACGGCAAGGCCAAGGTGGCCGACCGCATCCCGCAGGTGGCCAACGTCGTCATCAGCAACGTGCCCGGCCCGCCGGTGCCGCTCTTCATGGCCGGTGCGCGCATGGTGACGAACTACCCGGCCTCCATCGTGGTGCACGGCATGGCGCTGAACATCACGGTGCAGAGTTACGACCAGAGCCTCGATTTCGGCCTCATGGCCGATGCCGCGGCCATGCCCGATGTGCGCGAGCTGGCCGAGGCCTTGCGCATCGCCTTCGACGACCTGCGCGCGCTGCCGCGCCCGGGTGAAGACGACCCCGACGCACCGCCGCCGCCGGGCCTGGTGCGCCAGACCACCGAGCGCCTGGGCAGCAGCCTGGGCAAGGCGGCAAGGGGCATGGTCGGAGGCATGGTGGGCAGCGTGGTCGGCGGTGTGACGCGTGGCGTGATGGGCGGCATGGTCGACGCCGCTGTCTCGCAGGTGACAAAGCGCCCCCGGACAAGCGATAAGGCGGCTGAGGTGGCGCCCCCAAAAAAGAAGCGCCGTGCCGGCTAGCATGCCCGCATGAGTGTTCCGATGCGCCGGCGCAAGCCGGTGGTGGAGGCGGCGCCCCCACCGCGCCCCCAGACCGACCCCTTCTCGCCCCTGGACGAGCGCGAGCTTGTCGACGCCCCCGGCCCGCTGCTGCTGATGCTGGAGGCCCGCGCGCCCTGGGAGTACGCGGCCATGGTGGCCGCCGCGCCTTGGCTCAAGCGCCTGCCGGTGGGGGATGGCCACCCGGTACTGGTCTACCCCGGCCTGGGCGCTGCCGACATCACCACGCTGCCGCTGCGCAACTTCCTGCGCGAGCGCGGCTACACGCCCTATGCCTGGAAGCAAGGCTTCAACTTCGGCCCCAAACACGGTGTGCTGGAGCGCTGCCGTGAACAGCTGCAGCAGGTGGCCGCGCGCCACGGCCAGCCGGCCAGCCTGATCGGCTGGAGCCTGGGCGGCGTCTACGCGCGCGAGCTGGCCAAAGAGCAGCCGCAGAACGTGCGCTGCGTCATCACGCTGGGCACGCCTTTCAACGGCCACCCGCGCGCCACCAACGCCTGGCGCTTCTACGAGCTGGTCAGTGGCCAGAGCACGCACGACCCGGCGCTGATCGAGCAGATCCGCGGTCTGCCGCCTTGCCCCACCACGTCGATCTACAGCAAGACCGATGGCGTGGTGGCCTGGCAGTGCAGCCTGAACCCCGAACACCCGCAGGCCGAAAACATCGAGGTGCACGCCAGCCACATCGGCATGGGCATGAACCCGCTGGCGCTCTACGCCATCGCCGACCGCCTGCGGCAAGACCCGCAGCAGTGGCAGCGGTTCGACGTGCAAGGCGCGCGGCGCTGGTTCTACAAGGTGACGCACCACGCGCCGCTGCGTTCGGCCGGGCTGTAGGCGAGAAGGACGCGGCATGCGCATCGTCGCCAACGGCGTCGGCATCGAAGTCGACGACCAGGGCCCGCCGGGCGGCGAGCCTGTGCTGCTGGTCATGGGCCTGGGCATGCAGCTCACGGGCTGGCCCGAAGAGATGGTGCAGCAGCTGGTGGCGCGCGGCTTCCGCGTGATCCGCCTGGACAACCGCGACATCGGCCTCAGCCAGCACTTCGACCACCTCGGCGTGCCCAGCATCGCCGCCGGCGCGGTGCGCCACACGCTGGGCCTGGCCGTGGCCTCGCCCTACAGCCTGGCCGACATGGCCTTGGACGCCGTGGGCGTGCTGGATGCCTTGGGCATCGCGCAGGCCCACGTGTGCGGCGCCAGCATGGGCGGCATGATCGCGCAGCACCTGGCCGCGAAACACCCGCAGCGCGTGAAGAGCCTGGTGCTGATGATGACGACCAGCGGCGCGCGCCACCTGCCGCAGCCGGGCTGGCGCGTGCGCGGGGCCTTGCTATCGCGCCCGGCCAGTGCTGCGCCCGAGGCCGTGGTGCAGCACCTCGAAGCGCTGCTGCGCGTGATCGGCAGCCCGGGCTACCCGCCCGATGCCGCACGCCAGCGTGCACGCCTGCTGGCCACGGTGCAGCGCTCGTGGCACCCCCAGGGCACCGCACGGCAGTTGCTGGCCGTGGTGGCCGATGGCGACCGCAGCGCGCTGCTGCCGCAGATCGGCGCGCCCACACGCATCATCCACGGTCTGGCCGACCCGCTGGTGCGCGTTGAAGCCGGGCGTGAGCTGCTGCAGCGCATCCGCGGTGCGCAGGGTGATTTCATCCCCGGCATGGGCCACGACCTGCCGCTGGCGTTGTTGCCGCGTTTTGTCGACGGCATCGCGGAGAACGCCGCAAGGTGATTCAGGCGCGGCGGGTGGCGGCTGACGCCGCTTCAGCGGCGGCGCGTGCCCAGCCACACCACCGTGCCCACCACCAGCAGCGCGCCGGCCACCTGCACCGGCGCGATGGCTTGCCCCAGCAGGGCCCAGGCCAGCACCAGCGCAAACACCGGCTCGACGTTCATGATGGCCGAGTTGCCCACCACGCCGAGGCGAGGCAGCACGGTGAACATCACCGTGAATGCCGTGCCGTAGAGCAGGCTGAGCGCCGCCAAGCCCCACCAGCCGGCCGGCGCGCTGGGCCACTGCGGGCCGCCTTGTGTGGCCAGCACGGCGCCGGCCAGCAGCGCCACCAGGGCCATGGTGGTGAAGGTGCGCACGCGGCCGTCCAGCCCGCTGGCCTCGTGCTGCGTGAGCACCAGCGCCAGGCCGAAGGTGGCCGCGGCCGCGAGTGCAAAGCCCACGCCGGCACCGATCTGCGCCCATTGGCCCGCCGCACCCAGGCCCGAGGCCGCGCCCGTCACGTCCAGCGCCAGGCCCAGGCCCAGCAGCAGCACCGGCATGGCGCGCAGCACACGCGGTTCGGTGCGCTGGCGGTACAGCAGGCGCGACCACAGCGAGATCCACAGCGGAAAACAATTGAAGGCCAGCAGCGCCAGCGCCACCGGCAGGCGCGCCACGGCGGCATACAGGCACAAGCTCTGCACGCCGATGAGCAGGCCGATGAGCGGCAGCACGCGGGCGTGGTGCGGCTGCAGCTTCAGCGGCACGCGCCACAGCAGCAGCACCGCGGCCAGCACCAGCACCGTGGCGCCGCTGCGGCAGGCCACCGCGGTGGCGACGCTGGCGCCGTGGTTGAAGGCCACGCGCGCGGCCACGTGGTTGGCGCCCATCATCAGGGCGATGAGCAGCAGCGTGCCGAAGGCGGTGGCGCCCAGGGCCCGGGGCGATGCCGCCGTGCTGGCGCCCGGCGAACTCAAGGTGCCCAGGGCCGCGCCAGCGGTTCGCCGACGAAGAGGCCCTGGCCCGGCCACTGCACCGATTTCCAGTAGGCCTCGATCAAGGTGTCGCCCTGCACATAGCGGTTCACCAGCACGCTGGCGCGCGGGAACTTCTGCTCGTAGGCGCAGGGCTCTTCCACGGTGCCGTAGCTGGCGGTGGCACCGGCGCGCAGCCACTCGGTGATAGGCATCTGGCCATTGCCATCGGGCAGCACGCCGCCGAAGCTGGTGAGGTGGTCGGCCACCGCACCGGGCAGCCAGGTGTTGCTGACGGCGTTGTTCACGCGCACGGCGCCGGTCAGGTAGAAGAGCAGCTGGCTGCGCCCGGTGATGTCGTTGCTGCTGGTGCCGGCGGCGTTGTCCACCAGGTTGAACTGCAAACCGCTGACGGTGCTGCTGGCGGTGCTGCGGAAGTCGTTCCAGCGCACGCTGCGCTCGGCGTCATCGGTGCGCACGAAGAAGGCGTTCGCGTTGGCTCCGGCGGCGCGCATGCTGCGGTCGGCGGCCACGCCGCGGTTGATGAGCACCTGGGCCTCGGCCAGCGTGGCCGCGCCCAGCATCATCGACGGGCGGATGCGCAGCGCCGTCCAGGGCTGGGCGCTGCTGCTGTTGTAGTAGGCCGTGGTGTTGGTGGCCGCGCAGCCGCCGCAATACCGGGTGTCGTAGCCCAGGGCCATCGCGGCCGTCAGCCCCATGGTGCAGGTGCCGGCCACGCGCGAAGGCGCGGTCCAGGTCAGCAGCGTGGCCTGCACGGTGGCGGGCAGCCGGGCGTCGAGCGCGGTCTTCATGGCGTTGAAGTCGGCGCTGCTCATCACATCGGTGCGTGTGGGCAGGGTGACGGCCAGCACGTTGGCGTCGGGGATGCCGCGCGCCTGCTGGTAGGCGCGGGCGATGGATTCGCTGGTGGCATCGCCCGCGGCGTAGAGCACCGCCAGGTCGGCCGGGCGCAGCGCGGTGGGGGCGGGTTCCGGGCTGGTGGGGGCCGCGCCACCACCGCCACCGCCGCAGGCGGTGGCCAGCAGCGTGCCCGCCAGCACCAGCAGACTGGCGGCACGCGGCCCGGCCTGGGCGGGTGTGGGGCAGAGGGAAAAAATGGATCTGTTGCGCGGATTCATGGCTGTCTGAACACCGCAGCGCACGGAAGTTCGCTGCAAGGTGCCCGGCCCCGGGGGCTGCAGCGGCACTGTACCCCGCAGGCATGAAGACGAGGGTGTCGGGCCGGCGCCAGCCACGCCAGAATGGCCGCCGCAAGCCACGTACAAAACAGGGAGGATGGCCATGCAATTCCAGTTGGGCGCGCGCCTGCGCGCCGTACTCGCGGGGGCCGCTGTCGCTTCCCTGGTCGGCCTGTCCGGTGGGGCCCAGGCCCAGGCCGTGGCGGCCAAAGAGGCCACCGACCTCCCCACCCGCACCGAGAAGCTGCACCGCAGCCACGTGCTGGCCGCCGACGGCAGCGAGGTGATGACGGAGCACGTGGTGGTGCGTGTGCTGCGCACCGAGGCGCTGGAAGGCTTGAAGACCTACACCCTGGGCCACAGCGCCAGCGTGCAGAAGCTCGACATCCTGGAGGCCTACACGCTGAAGGCCGGCGGCAAGCGCATCCGCGTGCCCAAGACCAACACGCAGGTCAACACCGACACCGGGCAGGGCGGCGGCCCGCTGTTCTCGGACTGGCGGCGCCTGAGCCTGACCTTCCCCGATCTGGCAGTGGGCGACGCCATCGCCGTGCGCTACCGGCTCACCACGCGCGAGCCGCTGTTCCCGGGCTCGTTCTCCACCTACGACACCTTTCCCGGCTACACGGCCTACGACGAGGTGCGCATCACCGTCGACGCCCCGGTCGCGATGCCGCTGCGCCATGCTGCCAAGGGCCTGGCGGAGAAGATCAGCACCCAGGGCCCGCGCAAGCGCATCGAGTGGACACACCGCAACCCGCAGCCGCTGGCCACCGAGCGGCGCGACTGGAGCGTGTGGGACATCGAGAGCGAGCCCTACTACATCCTCAGCACCTACACCGCGCACGCCGAGGTGGCGCAGCGCTACGTGCAACGCGCCACGCCGCGCGCCGCGGTCACGCCGCGGGTGCAGGCGCTGGCGCGCGAGATCGTCGGCACGCAGGCCGACCGCCGCGAGCAGGCGCGCCTGCTCTACGAATGGGTCTCGCGCACGCTCACCTACGGCGGCAATTGTGTGGGCATCGGCGCCGTGGTGCCGCGTGAGCTGAGCCTGGTGCTCGACAACCGCATGGGCGATTGCAAAGACCACGCCACCGCGCTGCAGGCGCTGCTGGCGGCCCAGGGCATCGAGAGCCACCAGGTGCTGGTCAACGCCGGCAACCTGTACCGGCTGCACCCGCTGCCGGTGGCCTCGCAGGTCAACCACGTCATCAACTACCTGCCCGAATTCAAGCTCTTTGCCGACGCCACGGCCAAGGGCATCCCCTTCGGCGCCTTGCCTTTCCAGGTGGAAGACAAGCCGGTGCTGGCCGCGGTGCCGGGCCTGCCCGAGCGCACGCCCGCGAACCCCGGCCCGCACGAACAGGTGATGGAAACCCTGATGACGCTGCGCGACGACGGCGGCGCCACGGGCACGGTGAAGGTGCTGCTGCGCGGGCGCTTCGCCATCGAGATGCGCGAGGCTTTCCGCCGCGTCACGCGCGATCAGCTGCAGAACATGGTCAAGGAGGTCTTCGCGGGCGGCAACCTGCAGGCCAGCGGCACGGTGACGCACGAAGACCCCCAGGCCCTGCTCGACACCTTCAGCTACGAGGCCAGTTTCGACGTGAAGCGCCTGCTCAACGCCACCGGCGCCGGCGGCTTCAGCCTGGCGCCGATGTTCGTGGCGCCGGCCAGCATCGCGCGTTTTGTGCAGGGCGCGATGGCCGAGAACAGCGGCAACCACGAGGGCAGCTGTTCTTCAGGCCGCAGTGTGGAGCGGTACACCGTGAACCTGGCCCCGCGCATGGAAGTGCTGGCCGTGCCCGAGAACGCGGGCTTCAACAGCCGCCTGGTCGGCTACGAGTCCACCGTGACGCGCCCGGGCCCGCGCGAGGTGCAGGTACAGCGCGTGCTCGACGACCGCACGCCGGGCAACGTGTGCTCCGCCGAGACGCGCCGCGAGTTCCGCGATGCGATGGCGCCAGTGCTGGACGACATCCGCCAGCAGGTGCTGTACCGCTGAGCTGCGGGCCGCGGCGCTGGCCGCGGCGCGGTTCAGGCCAGCGCGGCCGGCGCCGCCAGCACCGGCCGCGCGCGGCGCAGTGCGAGGTGCTGCGCCCAGTCGAAGATCTCCAGCCGGCCGTCGGCGTGTTCCACCAGCGCGGTGAGGCTTTCGACCCAGTCGCCGTCGTTGCAGTAGAGGATGCCGTCGATGTCGCGCATCTCGGCGTGGTGGATGTGCCCGCACACCACGCCGTGCACACCGCGCTCGCGCGCTTCACGCGCCACCGCGGCTTCGAAGTCGCCCACGTAGCTGACGGCGCGCTTGACCTTGAGCTTGAGGTACTTCGACAAGCTCCAGTAGGGCAGGCCCAAACGCGCGCGCAGTGAGTTGAAGTGGCGGTTGATGCGCAGCGTGAGTTCGTAAGCCCAGTCGCCCACGTAGGCCAGCCACTTGGCGCACTGGATCACGCCGTCGAAAAGATCGCCGTGCGTCACCCAGAGCTGGCGGCCGTCGGCGGTGGTGTGGATGTGTTCTTCCACCACGTCGATGCCGCCGAAGTTGTGGCCGAGGTAGCGGCGCGCGAACTCGTCGTGGTTGCCGGGCACGAAGATCACGCGCGTGCCTTTGCGCGCCTTGCGCAAGAGTTTCTGCACCACGTCGTTGTGGGCCTGCGGCCAGTACCACTGGCGGCGCAGTTGCCAGCCGTCGATGATGTCGCCCACGAGAAAGAGCGTTTCGCATTCCACGTGCCGCAGGAAGGCCAGCAGTGCCGTGGCCTGGCAGCCGGGGGTGCCCAGGTGCAGGTCGGAGATCCACACCGTGCGCAGACGCAGCGTGCCTTCGGGCGGGCCGTCGTCGTCGGTGGGCAGCGGGGGCAGGGCGTCTCGGCGCATGGGGCCTCCTCAGGCCGTTGACGCCTGCGGCGCCAGGGTTTGTGGGGCGGCATCGCGCACGATGCGGGCCAGGATCTGCGGCAGCTCAAAGACCGCGCGGTTGTGCAGCGCCTGCACACGCGCCCGGTAGGCGGGCAGTGCGGCGCAGAGTTCGGCCACACCGGTGGCCACGTCCCGAAAACTGCGCTGCACCACGCCCACGCCGTGCGCCTGCACCCATTCGGTGTTCCAGCGTTCCTGCGGCATGGTCCAGGCGTTGCGCGTCACCAGCACGGGCAGGCCCATCTGCACGGCCTCGCTCAGGCTGCCAGGGCCGGGCTTGCCGATGAAGAAGTCGGCACAGCGCATCCAGCCAGCCACATCGGGCGTGTGGCCGACGACAAAACGCGGGGCCGGCGCGGGCAGCGCACGCAGTTCATCGGCCAGCTTCGTGTTGTGGCCGCACAGCAGAATCAGCGGCGTGTGCGGCAGGTCTTGCGCGATCTGCCGCATCACGCGCGAGCCGGCGCCGCCGAACATCACCAGGCCCGTGGGCGTGTGCGCGTCCAGGCCCAGCGCGGCACGCGCCTGCTCGCGCGGCACGGCCGGCGGCGCGTAGAAGGCCGGCCGCAGGATCATGCCGCTGGCGCGGTGCACCCGTTGCGGCGCAAAACCCGCTGCCAGCGCCTGCTGCACGGCGCGCTCGGTGCCGCACACCACGTGCTGGCGCGTGCCGGGCTCCATCCAGAAGGCCGGTGGGTGGTCGGCCATGTCGGTGAGCACGGTGACGAAGGGCACGCCGGGGCAGGCCAGGGCCAGCGCATCGTGCATCGCCCGGTTGAAGTTGGGAATGAGGCTGACCACCAGTTCGGGCCGGGTGGCCGCCCAGTGCCGCGCCAGGCGCTGCACCAGGCTGCTGTGGCCCAGGCGGATCAGGGCCTGCAGCAGCTTGAGTTCTTGCGCCAAGCCGAGCGTGAAGCCGCTGGCCAGGCGCTTGTTGTAGAGGTCTTCGGGCTCCAGGCCCGTCAGGCGCTGGAAGACACCTTGCGGGTCCAGCACCTCGGTCAGGTGCAGCAGGCGCGGTTGCCAGGGCGAGCTGCTTTCGCGCGCGGTGCTGCCCATCACCTGCTGCAGCGCCTGTGCCGCGGCGCGGTGGCCGCCGCCGGCCTTGAACCAGACGAGGTCGACGCGCGTCATGCGGCAGCCCCGGGCAAGCGCATCAAGGCCTGCCCCATGCGCACCTGCTGGCCGTGGTGCACGCCTGGGGCCAGCGTCACGCCCGGCGGCGCAAAAACGATGATGGTGGAGCCGTGCTCGAACCAGCCGAGTTCCTCGCCCTTCGTCACGGCGTGGTCGCAGGGCATCTCGTTCGGCCCGCGCCAGCGCAGGTGCAGCACCACGTTCAGGAAGTGCAGCCGGATGCTGGCCACCAGGACGGCTGCCACCGGCACCAGCGCGAATTGCAGACCTCGCGGGCCGTCGAAGTCGATGCACGCTCGTTCGTTGCGGCAGAACAGTTCACGCACACGCTTGAGCGCGATGGGGTTCACATTCCAGGTGTCGCCACTGATGTAGGACACATGCCGCACGCGGCCCGCGCAGGGCGCATGGAAGCGGTGGTACATGCTGGAAGTGAGCCGCAGCGTGAGGTAGCTGCCGCCCTCGAAACGCTGCGCACGTTCGGCGCTGCCGAAAAGATCGGCCACGCGGTAAGGCATGCCCTTGGCCTGCAGCACACTGCCCGCCTGCACCGTGCCGAAAGCGCCAACGATGCCGTCGCTGGGGCTGCAAAACACCTGCGGGTCGGTGTCGACCGTGCGCGCGCCGGGTTTCAGTTCGCGCGTGAAGCAGTCGTGCAGGCTCGCAAACTCGGTGTGCTTTGCGTCACTGAGGTCGAGCTCGGTGAACAGACGCCACACCGCGATGGACGTACGGCACACCCAGGGGTGGCGGATCTGGCTGAACCAGCCCATGAAGCGCGTGAGCGCGATGCGCGGCACGCGGTTGGTGAGCAGGAAATTCAGGTCTTCCTGCAGCAGCAGGCGCGTTCTCAGGCTGGCAAGCCAGCCAACACGCTTCGGAGCCTGGGGGAGGGGGGCCGTGGGCATGGACCTGCATCGTGGTGGGCCGGCATGACGCCGGCGTGACCCTTCGCGGTCAGTGCGGTGACGTTCAACCCTGCAGCGCACGTGTGCCACGCGGGCTTCATCAGCTTGTCAACACACGCCTCTACAAGCCGGGTTTTCATTCCGCATGGAAGGCTTGCATGAACGAACCCCTGCTGCTGGGCGCGCTGGCGGCCGCCAGTGCCGCGGTGCTGTTGCCGATGGCGCGGCAGCGCCTGGAGCTCTCGCTCGCCAAACACCGCTCGCTCACCGGGCACTCGCGCATGGCCAAACGTGTGGCGCGCATGCTGCCGGGTTACGCCTACGACGAGGCGCGCTTCTTCGGCAGCGACAGCGCCCCGGCCGAGGTGCAGGCACAGCGCCGCGCCGGTTTCATGCAGCTGGCGCACACGCTGCGCACGCGCCACCCCAAGAGCCTGGCGCTCACGCGGCAGGCGCGTGAGGGTTTGTCAGACCTGCAGTTCACCGGCGCCTACCGCGTGCCGTACCAGTACGGGCCCTACCTGCGCGAACACATCGCCGTGGGCGCCTTCGTGCAGCGCACCGATGGCGTGACCGTGACCGACCTCGACGAGCAGGTCTTCATGGATCTCACGGGCAGCTACGGCGTCAACGTCTTCGGGCACGATTTCTACAAAGCCTGCATCGAAGAAGGCAGCGCACGCGCGCAAGCCCTCGGCCCCATCCTCGGCAGCTACCACCCCGCGGTGGCCTGGAACGTGGAGCAGTTGCGCCGCATCTCGGGCCTGGACGAGGTGAGCTTCCACATGAGCGGCACCGAGGCCGTGATGCAGGCCGTGCGTCTGGCGCGCTACCACACCAAGCGCCCCTACCTCGTGCGCTTCAGCGGGGCTTATCACGGCTGGTGGGAAGACGTGCAGCCCGGCCCCGGCAACCCGCTGCCGCCGGGCAAGACCTACACCCTCAAGGAGATGGACGCTGACACACTGCGTGTGCTGCGCAAGCGCAAGGACATCGCCTGCGTGCTGGTGAACCCGCTGCAGGCCCTGCACCCGAACAAGGCCGCGCCCGGCGACAACACGCTGCTGGACGGCAGCCGCCGCGCGCACTTCGACCGCGCCGCCTACACCGCGTGGCTGCAGCAGCTGCGCCAGGTGTGCACCGAACGCGGCATCGTGCTGATCTTCGATGAGGTGTTCATGGGCTTCCGCCTCGCCCCCGGCGGCGCGCAGGAGTACTTCGGTGTCAAGGCCGACATGGTGACCTACGGCAAGACGCTGGGCGGCGGTTTGCCGGTGGGCGTGGTGTGCGGGCAAGCGGCGCTGATGAAACGCTACCGCGAAGAACGCCCGGCCGACATCTGTTTTGCGCGCGGCACCTTCAATTCGCACCCTTATGTGATGGCCGCGATGCAGGTGTTTCTCGAGCGTCTGCACAGCGAGCCGGTGCGCGCCATGTACCGCGACGTGGACGCCACGTGGAACGCGCGCGCTGCGCAGCTCAACCAGCGCCTGCAGGCCGCCGGGCTGCCGGTGCAGGTGGCCAACATCGGCAGCGTGTGGACGGTGTTCTACACACAGCCCGGCCGCTACCACTGGATGCTGCAGTTCTACCTGCGCGCCCACGGCCTGCTGCTCAGCTGGGTGGGCACGGGGCGTTTGGTGTTCAGCCTGAATTACGGCGAGGCCGAGTTCAATGAAGTGTGCGAACGGTTCATCGCCGCCGCGCAAGCCATGCAGGCCGATGGCTGGTGGTGGCACGCACCGGCGCTCACGCACACGGCCATCCGCCGCGGCTTGCTGCGCGAGATGCTGCGCGCACGGGTCTGAGGCGGTGCGCGGCTTGCCGCGCTGCCAAAAAAACGGCCCCGCAGTGCGGGGCCGTTTTCTTGCGGCTGGGTTCTGTCAGTGGCCGCGCGTGCCGCGCTGCGCGTGCAGCATCGGGTCGATGAGTTCGCCGCGCAGCAGGGCCAGCGGGGCGCGCCAGTAGAGCAGGGTGTCGTGGAAGGGGTCGGTGAGGATCTTGGTCGCCCACACCAGGCCCGTGCGCACGTCCTGCAGGAAGAACAGGTGCACGGTGCGGAACACCAGCCCGGCCACGCCCAGTGCGAGCCAGGCGATGCCGACATCGTGCAGCCAGCCGCGCACACCTTGCGCGGGTTCGATCAGCCCGCCCAGCGAAGGCGCGAACCACAGCACCAGCGGCACCGCGGCCCACAGCGCCATCAGCACCACCTTGCGGCGCAGGTTGTAGCCGACCTTGATGTCTTCCTTGTGCTCGTGCGTCGCACGGTTCACGTGGTCGTAGCCCTTGGGCTCGAAGAAGAAGTGGCCCGCCTGCCGCGTGGTCATGCTCACGCACCAGGCCAGCAGCGCGGCGCTGGCGGGGTCGATGAAAAGCAGGCCGTAGGCGGCGATGAAGCTCAAAGCGCTGATGAGGTGCAGGCTCTGGTTGATGCGGCTGTGGTGGTAGTAGCGGTGGTCGTCCCAGCGCTGGGTGGCGAGTTCGTCGAAAAAGCTGCGCATGCAAGGCTCCTGGCAAGGGTGGGTGCGCCGGCATGCTGGGTGTGTGGCGTGAAGCGGGCGTGACCCGGGCGTGTCGGTGCGATGACAGTGCAAAGCTCCAGCACTGTCACAGCCCTGTTGCCAAAGGCGAAGAGGATCCGCCCCGTCAGCCTCACCGATGGAGCACAGCGCCTTGGTCCAAGCCCCCACCGCCGCACGAGCGCGGCTGCACATCGCCCTGGTGACCGAAACCTACCCGCCCGAGGTCAACGGCGTGGCCGCCAGTTTCTCGCGCGTGGTGCAGGGCCTGCGTGCCGCTGGGCACCGGCTGCACCTCACGCGGCCGCAGCAGGGCGAGGCCGACTGTGCGCAACGCGAGCCGGGCTACACCGAAACGCTGGTGCCCGGCCTGGGCCTGCCGCGTTACCCCGGATTGCGCATGGGCCTGCCGGCGGCCGGCCTGCTGCGCCGGCTCTGGCAGGCCGACCGGCCCGACGTGGTGCACATCGTCACCGAAGGGCCGCTGGGCTGGTCGGCGCTGCGCGCGGCGCGCCGGCTCGGCCTGCCGGTGGTGAGCGAGTTCCGCACCAACTTCCACGCCTACAGCCACCACTACGGCGTGGGCTGGCTCAGCAGCCCGGTGATGGCCTACCTGCGCCACTTCCACAACCGCACGGCCACCACCATGGTGCCCACCGAGGCGCTGCGCCTGGAACTCACCGAAGCCGGCTTCGAGCGTGTGCAGGTGGTGGCCCGCGGGGTCGACACCCTGCAGTTCACCCCGCTGCGGCGCTGCGAGCACCTGCGCGCGCAATGGGGCGCCACACCGCAGAGCCTGGTGGCCTTGTGCGTGGGGCGGCTGGCGGCAGAAAAGAACCTCGATCTGCTGCTGGACGCGGCCGCCGCGATGCGCGAACACGTGCCCGGCCTGCGCCTGGTGCTGGTGGGCGACGGCCCCGAACGTGAGCGGCTGCAACTGCGCAGCCCCGAGGCCATCTTCAGCGGCATCCGCCGCGATGAAGACCTGGCGCGGCACTACGCCTCGGCCGATGTGTTCTTGTTCCCGAGCATGACCGAGACCTTCGGCAACGTGGTGCCCGAGGCCATGGCCAGCGGCCTGCCGGTGGTGGCCTTCGACCACGCCGCCGCCGGCCAGCTGCTGCGCCATGGCGACAACGGCCTGCTTGCGCGGCCGGGCGAAGCCAGCGAGTTCTGCCGCGTGGCGCGCCGCGCCGCCGCCGACCGCGGCCAGCTGCGCGCGTTGGGCCAGCGTGCACGCGACACCGCGCTGACGCTGGACTGGACCCGTATCGTCGAGGCCGTGGAAGCCAGCTACCACGCGGCCCGTGCAGCGCCTGCGCCGGCGCCGGCCACGCGCTGGCGCAAGGGCGTGCTGCCCACGGCTTGAAAGACCGCCGGCGGCAGGGCGCGGAGCCCGGGGCCGGCTTCAGCCTTGCAGCAGGCCTGCTCGCACCAGCGCCGCGCGGCGCCGCCGCCATGTCGCTGCGGGCAGGGCGTTTTGCGCCGCGTAGGCGCTGTCATCGGCGTGGGCCAGCTGCTGCAGTTGCAACAGCAGCACCTGCAGGCCGGTGCTGCGCGCCAGTTCGCCCAGCGCGGCCGGGCTGTTGCGCTGGGCGCGCCACTGGCGGGTGAGGGCGGTGCACTGCGCCTGCCAGGGACTGGTGTCGGGCGAGATGCCGGCCGGCAGGCCGCGCAGCAGCGTGGCCAGGCGTGTGAGGTCGGCGCCCAGAGCCTCTGCCACGGCGGTGTACCCGCTGACCTGTGGTGCCCCAGTGCCGGCCGCAGGCGCGGCAGCCAGCTCGCTGGTATGCGCCAGCAGCGGGGTCAGCGCCGCCTGCAACGCCGCGCGCAGCACCGTGGCCGGCGTGGCATCGGCCCCCACCCGCGCCGGGCGGTGCGGGCCCACCTGCAGCCCGGTCTGGCCCAGGTGCAGGCGCAGCCCGCGCTCGGCCTTGGTGAGCGTGCTCTGCCACAGGCCGCCGTGGCGCACGCAGGCGATGGCCAGTTCGAACAGGCCGGCCAGCGGGCCGCCCTTGTGTTCCAGCTCCAGCTCTTGCAGCGCGTCTTGCCGACCCGCGGCCAGCGCGTGGCCGGTGTCGAGTGCGGCTTCGATGCACGTGCCTTGCGCGTCGTGCATCAGCAGGTGCAGGCGCCGCACCTCGGTGGCGTGCAGTTCGGTCAGCCGAGGGTCGGCTGCCGTGCGCAGAGCTTCGGCCAGGCCCGCGGCCGCAGGGCTGCCGGCGTGGCGTGCCGGGTCCAGGGTTGGGCGCTGGCCAGGCCGGCCGGGCACACGCACCTCGTGTTCCAGCCGGTGCACGGCGCCTGCTCCAGCGGCCTTCAACGTCTGCACCCAGTGCCGGCCTTCCAGCCGCAGGCGCAGCGCGGCGCGGTTCCGGGCCAGGGCCATGTCGGCTGTGTCGAAGTAGTGCGCGCGCAGGGTCACGGCCTGCGCACCGCGGGCCAGCAGGTCTTGCTGCAACGAGGCCAGGCAGGCCGTCGGCACGATGAATTTGAGTTCGAGTTCGGTCATGCCGCGATGATGCCGCGGCGGTGCACAGCATCCGGGTGCGTCAGACCTGCGCAACCTTCCAGCGCCCGCGCGAGAAGAGCCACAGCGTGAACAGGCCCACCGCGGTTTCAGAGACAAACACGCCCCAGAACACGCCACTGTGCGCCCAGCCCAGCGGCACCGCCAGCGCCCACGACAGCGGGATCTGCAGCAGCCAGAAGAACACCAGGTTGATCCAGGTCGGCGTCATCGTGTCGCCGGCGCCGTTGAAGGCCTGCACCGCCACCATCCACCAGCCGTAGACGAAATACGACCAGGCCAGGATGGACAGCCACTCGCCACCGATGGCGATGACACGCGCGTCGTCGGTGAACAGGCCCACGATGGCGTCGTGCCAGACGAAGAAGGCCACCGAGACGGCCACCGTGAAGACCATGTTCATCCAGCCGATGCGCCACACCGCGGCCTCGGCGCGTGCGGGCTGGCCGGCGCCGAGGTTCTGCCCCACCAGCGTGGCCGCGGCGTTGCTCATGCCCCAGGCCGGCATCAGCGTGAACATCATCACCCGCATGGCGATGGTGGCGCCGGCCACGGCCTCGGTGGACAGGCTGGCCAGGATGCGCATGAGGAAGATCCACGCCGTCATCGCGACGATCATCTGCCCGATGCCGCCCAGCGAGGTGCGCACGATGTGCAGCATCGTGGCACCGTGCCAGCGCAGGCTGGCCGCGCCCAGGCGCAGGTGCTGCGTGCCCCGCAGCAGGATGAACAGCTGCAGCAGCACCCCGGCGCCGCGGCCGATGTTGGTGGCGATGGCCGCGCCTTCGATGCCCATCGCCGGCACCGGCCCCCAGCCGAAGATGAACAGCGGGTCCAGCACGATGTTCAGCAGGTTGGCCACCCACAGCACGTGCATGGCCGCCGCGGCATCGCCCGCGCCGCGGAAGACGGCGTTGATGACGAAGAGCAGCAGGATCACCCCATTGCCGCCCAGCATCCACTGCGTGTAGCGGTAACCGTGTTCGACGACCCAGGCATCGGCGCCCATCAGCCGCAGCAGGTCTTGCGCCCAGAAGATGCCTGCCGCTGCCACCGGCACCGAGACCAGCACCGCCAGCGCGACGGCCTGCACGGCCGACAGTGCAGCCTCGTCCGCGCGGTGTTCGCCCACACGCCGCGCCACCACGGCGGTCACGGCCATGGCCAGACCCATGGCCACGGCGTAGAGCAGGAAGAGGTAGGTTTCGGTGAGCCCCACCGTGGCCACGGCCGAGGGCCCGAGCTGCGCGACGAAGAAGATGTCCACCACCGCGAAGCTCGATTCGAGCACCAGCTCCAGCACCATGGGCACGGCGAGCAGGAACACCGCGCGCTTCAGCGGGATGCGGGTGTAGTCGGCGCTGCTGCCGCGCAGGGCGGCGCGCAGGTCGGCCCACAAGCTGGGCGAGGGTGGGGCGGATGGGGTGGGGGCGTTCAAGCGGTGGCCTTGCGCAGAGACAGACGGTGTGATTTGGCTGTGGCATGGCCGCTGTCACTAACATCGACGAACCAGCGGCCCGCCTCTCGACCGACCTGCGGCATGAACTTTCGCATCTGCCGGCCGCGCAACACCCGACGTGCCTGACACATCCATGTGCACACGCTACATCTCGCCCGAAGCCGGTGATATCGAACGCCAGTGGCACGTGGGCGGCCGCAACCCTTGGCGGGGCGGCGAGGTCTTCCCGAACTACGCCGGCGCCTTCATCCGCGCGGCGCGCGATGTGGTGGCGCCCGAGCGCGAACTGGTGGTGGGGCAGTGGGCATTGATCCCCTGGTTCGCGAAGGAACGCAAGCTCAAGTTCCCCACCTGCAACGCGCGCTCCGAAGAACTGATGGGCAAGGCCTCGTACAAGCAGCCCTGGGCGCGGGGGCAGCGCTGCATCATCCCAGCGCTGGCTTTCTTCGAACCGAACTGGGAAAGCGGCCGGCACGTGCCCTGGATCTTTCGCCGCCGTGATGGCGAGCCTTGGGGCCTGGCGGGGTTGTGGAACGTGTGGACCGACCCGCAGACCGGCGAACTCGTCGAGAGCTACACCATGCTCACCCAGAACGCCGACGCACACCCGCTGATGAAGCGCATGCACCGCCCCGACCCGAAACGCCCGCCCGAGCTGCAGGACAAGCGCGCGGTGGTGCCCATCGAGCAAGCAGACGTGGACCTGTGGCTGCATGGCACGGTGGCGCAGGCGCAGGCCTTGCTGCGCTTGCCCGACCTGGCGCTGTTCGAGGCCGGGCCCGGCCAGGGACAGAGCGGGCAGCTTCAGATCATTTAGCGCAGTGCTTCGACCTCGGTGCCGGCTGTACCGCTTGCGTAGTTAACATAATATACATCGTACACAGTTGATCGTTGACCCGGAGCCCGGCCGACTGCCGCCCGTCAATGGCCCGGCACCGGCGCCGCAACCGCCCTCAAAGCAACTTCTCGCTGCGCAGGTAACGTTCCACGTCCTTGTAGCTGCCGTCTTCGCCCGCGTACTTCACGACGTTGCGCACCGTGCGCAGCCAGTCGAGCGTCGAGGCCTGGGTTTCGGACAGTGCCGCTTCGAAATCGGCGCTGCTCAGCCCGCGTTCGCTGCCATCCAGCGCTTCGGCCAGCGCCTTCTCTTTGGCGCGCTCGATCAGGCCGTCGATGTCGGCGCCCGAAAAATGCGCCGTGCGCCGCGCCAGCCCGGCGAGGTCAAGATCGGGCTCCTGCGGCAAACCCAGCAGCTTGTTCTGCAGCATGGCCTGGCGGGCTGCGGCGTCAGGCGGCGGCACGAAGATCTGCCGCGAAAAGCGCCCGGGGCGCTTCATCGCGCTGTCCACGTCCCAGGGCATGTTGGTGGCGGCCAGCACCAGCACGCCTTGGTTATCGCGGCCCACGCCGTCGAGCTGGCCGAGAAACTCGTTGACCACGGTGCGTGCGCTCGACGAAGGCGCCTTCGAGCGCGCGTAGGCCAGCGCATCCAGTTCGTCGAAGAACAGCACACAGGGCGCGTTGGCGCGCGCCTTGTCGAACATCGCCGCGAGGTTTCGTTCGCTCTCGCCCATCCACATGGTCAGGATGTCGGCGATGCCCACCGACACAAAGTCGGCCTGGCATTCGTTGGCCACGGCGCGCGCCAGCATGGTCTTGCCGCAGCCCGGCGGCCCGTAGAGCAGGATGCCGCCGCCGCTGCTGGCCCGGAAGCGGGCGAACAAACCCGGCTTCAGGTAGGGCTCGATGATCTTCAGGCGGATGGTTTTCTTCAGCTCGTCCATGCCGACGATGCTGGAGAAGCGCACCTTTTCCTCGGGCACCTGCTGGATGGACTGCACGCGCGCCGCCGCTGCCGGCTCGGCATCGCCCACCAAGTGCAGGCGCGGCGGCGGGTTGGCGCGCGCTGAAGGCAGCGCCGGGGCGGCCTGCTCCTGCAAGGCGTCGAGGCTGGGCTCGGGCTCAAAGCCGGGCCACGGGCGCGCCTGGGTGTAGCGGCCGAGCGCTGCTTCTCGCTGGCCCAGGGCGAGCAGGGCCCGCGCTGCCAGCACCTGCGCGGTGGCGTCTTGCGCGTTCTGTTTGCACAGCAGCTCGGCCTGCTGCAAGGCCAGCGCAGGCGCGTTTTCGTTCAGCAGCAGGCCGGCATACCGTGCACGCGCTTCGGCGTTGAAGGGGTCGTGCAGCAGCTGCTGTTCCAGCGCCTGCCGGGGGTTCAGGGTGTCGTCGTTCATCGGTCTTGGTGTTGCTGCCAGCGGCGCAGCAGCGGCGGCCAGATCCAGCTGTAGAGGGCGTAGGCCAGGATGGTCCATTGCACCGGGCCGGCCGCTGCGGGTGCCACGCGCCCCAACACCTGCAGCAAGAGCAGGCTCAGCACCCAGAAGCCGATGGCGCCGTACCAGCCCCAGCGCTGCAGCGGCCACAGCGGCCACAGCGACCAGTGGGTGTGCACCTGCAGGTTGCGCAGCAGGTCGAGGAGCCAGGGGTCGTCGGGCTGTGCGCGCAGCAGCTCGCGCGCCAGCGCCCTCGCCTCACGCACACGTTCCGCCTGGATCAGCGCCACCACCACCAGGCGCAGGGTCTGCACCTCGTCGGGGTGCGCGGCCAGCAGGCGGGCCAGGGCCTGCTGGTCGACGGCGCCGCGGCGGCGTTCCACCAGATCGCACAGCACGCGCGAGCGCAAGGCTTCTTCGTCGTTGGGCGCCAGGCGCAACGCTTCGTCGGCCAGCGCGCCGGCCTTGCGAAAGTGCAGCGCGTGCAGCATCAGGCGGCTGTAGCCGGCGTAGTAGGCCGGCACGTCGGGCGATTCGTGCAGCAGCCCGAGCACCAGTTCTTCGGCCTCGACGTGGCGGCCGTCGTGCATCTCCACCAGAAAGAGCAGCCAGCGCGCATGGGCGTGGGCCGGAGCCACGCGCAGGGCGTGCGCCAGGGTGTCGCGGGCCCGGTCGTATCGGTCTTCGATGTAGTCGGCCCGCGCAGAGGCCAGCAGCAGGCCGAGGTGCTCAGGCGCCTGGCGCAAGCCCTGCGCCAGCACCTGGCGTGCCTGCGGCAAGCGGCGGCGGTCCAGCAGTTCGTCGGCTTGCAGCGACAACTGCCAGGCGTCGGGCTCCGCCGGGGACGCCGGGTCTTCCTGCAGCGGGCCGCTCATGCCAGCACCGTGCGCAGCAGATAACTCAGCACGAACCCGCCCAGGATCAGCCCGATGCCTGGCCCCAGCCCCGCAGGCCTGGTCAGTCCCACCAGATCACAGGCGGCTTGTTCACGTCGGTGGCGCAGCATGAAGACGACGAAGCAGCCCAGCGCGTAAACACGCACCACCAGGCCGTGGGCGCCCTGCCCCACCCAGACGTCCAACTGCTGCAGCAGCGCGCGGCCGGCCTCGGTTTGCAAAAGGGCGACTTCCAGCGCCAGGTAGACCAGCAGGCCCAGCAGCACCCACGGTGCATCACGGCGCCAACGGCCCAGCCTTTCGCCGTTGATGGCTGCCAGGGCCAAGGCCGCGAAGGGGCCGCCGAAGAAGCTGGCCAGAAAGTGCACCTGCTGGCTGTAGGGCGCACGGGCAGGCGTTGCACGCGTGAGGCTGGGGCGCAGCAGTTCGCTGCGGTTCATCGGCATGCTCGCGGCCCTCCCTGTGCGTCTTGTCGGCCGGGCGGGAATCTATCAGTTCCTGCGAGGTGGCTGGGATGCAGGCACGGTGTCGGCTGGCTTGACAACCCGGCCGTGTAGGCCCGGGCTGCGGGCGCCATCCCCTTACAATTTCACGCGAATTTCGGTCAGGTGCTGTTCTTGCTTATTTATGCGCCGGCCCTCTGTGCCGGATCTGCCCAGCCAGAACAACGCGAAAACCCGACCATGCGCCTCACTTCAGCCGGCCCCCTGGCCCTGGCTCTTTCACTGGCACTGACCCTGGGGGCCCTGACGACGGCCCATGGCGCACCCACCACCGACACCGCCCCTGCGGCCCAGGCCCCCGCGGCCAGCCCTTCCGTGTTGAGCGGGGGCGCCTTGCGCTCCGGCGGGCGTGGCAGCGATGCCAGCACCATCGACATGCTGGTGGAGATGCAGCAGCCCAGCGCGGGCCTGCAGTTCAACGAGCGCCAACGCCCCGCTGAGGGGCGCGCCCGCCCGGTGGTGCCGCCGCTGAGCCTGCCCCAGGGCTTGCCGGCGCCCAGCAACAACATCGGCGGCACACCTGCGCGGGCGGAAGCCCCGCCTGTATCGGCCGCCGGCTTGTTCGGCACGGGTGCCACGCCGCAGGTGCAGCAGCCGACAGCCACGCGCGCGGCCGTGCCGGCAGCAGGTCTCGGCGAAGGCTCAACCGCCGCGACGCGTTCGGTGCGCAGCGATCCGAACAGCAACCCCACGCTCTCGCGTTGGCTGGCCTTGCCGCGTGAATTGATCGAGTACGTGCGCGAGAACCGCGGCTTCGTGCTCGGGTCGGTGGCCGCCTTCCTGCTGGCGGCGTGGACGGGCTCGCTGCTCGTCGCCCGTCTGCGGGGCTGAGCGCAGGCACACGGCCCGGGCTGCAGCGCCCGTGCCGGTTTTCAGCGCGGGCCGGCCCCGGCGCTCTCGTCGCCGGCTTCTTCGTCGCCTTCGGCTGCGGGCTGGCCCGCCGGTGCGGCACGGTCCAGCGGCCGGCAGAGATGGCGGTTCAGGGCGCTCAGGCGCTCTGACTTCTCCATCGCGGCGAGCACGACCTCGGGGTTGATCATCAGCATGAACGGGTTGCGTTCGGTAGCCTGGTGCGCCATGGGTGCCTCCAAACACTGCGGAATGGCAGTGAGGTCACTCTAGGACGCGCCAGCGCGCCTGCCGAGTGGGCGCAGCGCCAAAGCGCGTGTCAGGCGACTTCTGACACGGTCACTCCGCACACCCGGCGCGTCAGCGTGCCGCCTGCTCCAGGCGGCGGGCCAGCACCTCGCGTGCGGCCAGCTTGGCGAAGTCCACCGCACCCAGGCCGGCGTCGTTGCGCGCCTGCAGGCTGGCGCCGCGGGCCAGCAACTCGTCCACCGCGCCCTCGGGGCCGTAGCGCGAGGCCATCATCAGCGCCGTCGACCGGTTCGGCGAGGGGGCATCCACCGCCGCGCCGCGCGCCAGCAGCAGCGCCACCATCCGCGGCTCGGGGCCGCTGGCGGCGTAGTGCAGCGGTGTCCAGCCCGCTCGGTTGAGCGCTGCACCGCGGGCCAGCAGCTGTTCGGCCAGCGTGAGGTGCCCGCGCAGCGCCGCCATCATCAGCGGCGTTTCGTTGCTGGCATTGGGCTGGTCGATGCGGATCTGCGGGTGCGCCATCAACACGGCGGCCACTTTGGGTGATTCGTCGCGCATGGCGACAAACAGGCCGCATTGCCCCTTCTCGTTGACGCTGTTGGGGTCGAAGCCTTGGGCCAGCAGCTTGCTGACGGTGCGCTCGTCGTCGAGGTGCACGGCACGGAAGAAGTCGACCAGACTGTCTGCGCGCACCGCAGAAAATGAAACAGCGAGAAGCAGATAGACGAATATCTTCAGGTGAATTCTCATGATCAGGCGGGCTCCATCTGGCGGCTGGGCAGGCCAAAAAGCTGCTCGGTGTTGGCGGTGGTGATGCGCGCCACGGTGTCCACGCTTTCGCCTTTGAGTGCCGCCAGCTGCGCGGCCACGTGCGCCACGTAGGCCGGCTGGTTGGTCTTGCCGCGGTGCGGCATGGGCGCGAGGTAGGGGCTGTCGGTCTCAATCAGGCAGCGCTCCAGCGGCACCGCGCGCGCCACCTCGCGCAGCGCCTCGGCGTTGCGGAAGGTGAGGATGCCGGAGAAGGAGATGTGGAAGCCGAGCTCCAGCGCCGCCATCGCCACTTCCATGGTCTCGGTGAAGCAGTGGAAGACGCCGCGCACGGCGCCCTGCCCTTGTTCACGCCCGCGCTCGGCTTCCTCGCGCAGCACGGCCAGCGTGTCTTCGCTGGCGCTGCGCGTGTGGATGACCAGCGGCAGCCCGGTGGCCAGCGCGGCGCGGATGTGCACGCGGAAACGCTCGCGCTGCCAGGCCATGTCGGCCACGCTGCGGCCGTTCAGGCGGTAGTAGTCGAGGCCGGTTTCGCCGATGGCCACCACCCGCGGCAGCGCGGCACGTTCCAGCAGGTCGCTCAGCGTGGGCTCTTGCACGCCTTCGTTGTCGGGATGCACCCCCACGCTGCACCAGAAGTTGTCGTGCGCCAGGGCCAGCGCGTGCACCTGCGGAAACTCTTCCAGCGTGGTGCAGATGCACAGCGCGCGGTCCACGCGCGCTTCGGCCATGGCCGTGCGCAGCTCGGGCAGCTTCGCCTGCAGTTCAGGAAAGCTCAGATGGCAGTGGGAGTCGATGAACATGGCCCGGGGGCTCGGTCTGCAGGCTGGCTTTGCGCCGGCCGCACACCGCGGCCACGGCGCCTCACAGCGTCTGTGTGGGCTTGGAAGAAGAGATGCTGGTGCCCAGCACTTCCTCGATCTTGATCTTGAGCTGGCGCGACTTGTCGTCGTTGGGGAAACGCACGCCCACCCCCTGGGTGCGGCCGCCCGAAGCGTTGGCCGGGGTGATCCATGCCACCTTGCCCGCCACCGGGAAACGCTGCGGGTCGTCGGGCAGCGACAGCAGCAGGTAGATGTCGTCGCCGAGCTTGTACTCGCGCGTGGTCGGCACGAACAGACCGCCGTCGGTGAGCGCCGGGATGTAGGCCGCGTAGAGCGCCCCCTTCTCGCGGAACACCAGCTGGATGACGCTGGGCCGGCTGGCCGGGCCGGCCGCCCCCCCCACGGGAGGCCCCAGGCCGCCGGCTCGTGTGGGGACGCTTTCGTTCATGCGCCGAGTGTATCCAAGCCCTGCCCGGCCCCGCGGGCCGCCGACCGTGCGCTGCTGCGCACGCCGGCCGGGCTGCTGGGCGGTGCCAGGGCCAGCGCCGCAGCGCTGACCAGGGCCTCGAGCAGCAGGGCTTCGCTCCAGGGGTGTTCGTCATGGCGCGCCACGCGGCGCAGGTCGGCCCCCCAGGCCATCAGCGATGGCAAGGCAGCGCGCGCCGGCACGCCGGCCTGCGGGAAGTAGACCGCCGTCCCACCGGCGGCGCGGGCCATGGCGTCGTGGCAGAGCTTCTGCAGCGCATCCACCGCGCGCGGCACCGGCCAGCCGGCCAGCGCACCGGCGTGGCCGGCGGCCACCGCCGCCGGCAGTGCCGCCCAGGCGCGGGCGTCGATGCCGGCCTGTTGCAGGACCAGCGCGTCCAGCGGCCGGCCACCGCTGGCGGCGAGCAGCACTCGCGCATCGTCGGCATCGGCCACACCCTGGCCCTGCAGCCACTGCACGGCCAGCGCCGGTGCCGGCGCCGGCAGGCGCTGCAGTTGGCAGCGGCTGCGCACCGTGGGCAGCAGCGTGCTGGGGTCGGCCGTGGTCAGCAGCAGCCGCGTGCCGGCGGCCGGTTCTTCCAGCGTCTTCAGCAGCGCGTTGGCCGACTGCAGGTTCAGCACCTCGGCCGGGTGCAGCAGCCCCACCTTGCCCTGGCCCCGCGCGCTGGTGCGCGTGCTGCGCTCGATGAGCAGGCGCACCTCGTCGATGCGGATCTGGCGGCTGGGCTTGCGCTTGCTGTCGTCGCCGTCGGTCTTGTCGTCGGGCAGCGGCCAGCCGTGCTCGCGGCGCAGGGTTTCCGGCAGCAGCACGGTCAGGTCGGGGTGCAGGTGGCTTTGCACGAGACGGCAGCTGCCGCAGCGGCCGCAGGGGCGCGGCAAGGCCTGCGCGCCGCTGCCGCGGCCTTCACACAGCCAGGCCTGCGCCAGCACCAGCGAGAAGGCCAGCGCACCCACGCCGGGCGCACCGTGCACCAGCAGCGCGTGGCCGCGGTGGGTGTTCAAAGCCTGGGCCAGGGGTTCGGCCAGCCAGGGCAGCGGCAGCCTACCGTCTTCGCCGACGATCAGCGCGTTCATGCCCATGGGCGTGCAGACACCTGCGCCTCGATCTGCGCCCACACAGTCTCGCGCGGCAGGCTGGCGTCCACGCGCGCGAAGCGCGCTGGGTCGGCGGCGCAGCGCGCGGCGTAGCCGGCGGCCACGCGTTCGAAGAAGGCCAGGTCCTGCGCTTCGAAACGGTCGGGCGCACGCGCTGCACCGCGCCGCTCGGCGGCGGTGGCGGCGGGCAGTTCGAACCACACCGTCAGGTCGGGCTGGCGCAGGCCGGCGGGGCCTGTCTGCACCCACTGTTCGAGCTGTTTCAGCACGGCCAGGTCGAAACCGCGGCCGCCGCCCTGGTAGGCGAAACTGGCATCGGTGTAGCGGTCGCACAGCACCGTGGCGCCGCGCGCCAGGGCCGGCTCGATGTGCCGCACGAGGTGGTCGCGCCGTGCCGCGAAGACGAGCAGGGCTTCGGTCAGGGGATCCATCGGCTCGTGCAACACCAGCTCGCGCAGGCGTTCGGCCAGCGGTGTGCCGCCAGGCTCGCGCGTCAGCACCACCTCGTGCCCGCGGGCGCGCAGCCAGGCGGCCAGGGCCTCGATGTGCGAGCTCTTTCCGGCGCCGTCTATGCCTTCGAAACTGATGAAACGCCCGGGCCGGCCATTGGGAGGCTGGGTGGGGTTCAAGGCAGGCCGCGCTGGTATTTGTTCACCGCGCGATTATGGTCGGCGAGGGTTTCGCTGAAGACGCTGCTGCCGTCGCCCCGCGCCACGAAGTACAGCGCGCGCGTTGGCGCGGGGTTCAGCGCGGCGCGCAGCGAGGCCAGGCCCGGCATCGAGATGGGCGTGGGCGGCAGGCCGCGGCGCGTGTAGGTGTTGAAAGGTGTGTCGGTTTCCAGGTCGCGGCGGCGCAGGTTGCCATCGAAGGCCTCGCCCAGGCCGTAGATCACCGTCGGGTCGGTCTGCAGCGGCATGCCGATGCGCAGGCGGTTGATGAAGACGCCGGCCACCAGGCCGCGGTCGGACGGCAGCCCGGTTTCCTTCTCGACGATGCTGGCCAGCGTGAGCAGTTCATCGGCGCTCTGCAGCGGGGTGTCGGGGCTGCGCTGCGCCCAGGTCTCGGCCAGTCGGCGCTGCAGCGTGGCGTGGGCGCGCTTGAGCACCGTGAGGTCGCTCACGCCGCGGCTGTAGCTGTAGGTGTCGGGGAAGAAGCGCCCTTCAGCCGCCACCCCCGGCGCGCCCAGGGCCTGCATCAGCTGCGCCTCGCTCCACCCGGCAGTGGTCGGCTTCAGGTGCGGGGCCTGGGCCAGCGCCGCGCGCAGCTGGCGCAGCGTCCAGCCTTCGATGATGCGCAACTGTTCCAGCGTCTCGTCGCCCTGCACCAGCTTGGCCAGCAGTTGGCGCGGTGTGGTGCCGGTTTCGATTTCGTAGCTGCCGGCGCGGATGCGGCGCGCTTCGCCCGACACGCGGAACCAGGCGAACAGGAAATCTGGCGAGGTCTGCACCCCGGCGTCGACCCAAGCCTGTGCCACGGCGCGCGGCGTGGTGCCGGTTTCGATGGAGAGCTCGACTGTAGGGGCCGCCAAGAGCAAGGGGCTGTCGAGCCAGCGCCAGGCGATGAAAGCGGCCAGCGCCGCAGCAAGGAAAGGCAGCCCCAGCAGGGGCAGCCACAGGCGTAACCCCAAGGACCGTCTCGACATGGCCGCTGATCATAATGAAGCGATGAACGCCGATGCTCTGACCGTGCCTGCTGCCACCTCTTCTGCCCTGCCCGCCGGCGCCGTGCGCCTGAGCGACTGGGGCGTGATCCGCGCCCAGGGCGCGGAGGCCGCGAAGTTCCTGCACGGACAGCTGACGCAAGACGTCGAACACCTGCCCGAGAGCGAGGCGCGGCTCGCAGGCTTCTGCTCGGCCAAGGGCCGGCTGCTGGCCAGCTTCGTGATGTGGCGCCGCGGGCCCGACGAAGTGCTGCTGGCCTGCAGCGCCGACCTGCTGCCGGCCACGCTGAAGCGCCTGTCGATGTTCGTGCTGCGCGCCAAGTGCAAGCTCAGCGATGCCAGTGCCGAACTGCCGCTGTGGGGCTTGGCCGGCGCGGCTGCTGGCGCCGCCGCGCCCTGGACGCGCGCTGAAAGCGCCGGTGGTGAACAGCTGCAATTGCCCGCCGCGCTGGTCGACGGCCAGCCGGTGGCGCGCGCGCTGTGGGTCGGCACCCCCGACACGGCCCCTGCAGCCCCGGCGATGAACCTCGCCACCTGGCAGGCGCTGGAAGTGCTGAGCGGCGTGGCGCGCATCGTGGCCGCCACCAGCGAGCAGTTCGTGCCGCAGATGGTGAACCTGGAGCTGGTGGGCGGCGTGAACTTCAAGAAAGGCTGCTACCCCGGCCAGGAGGTGGTGGCACGCAGCCAGTACCGCGGCACGCTCAAACGCCGCGCCTACGTGCTGACCGGCGACACCGCACTGCAGCCGGCGCAGGAAGTTTTCATCGCCACCGAGCCCGAGCAGCCCGCCGGCATGGTGGCCTTGGCCGGGCAGCTGGCCGGCCAGCACGTGGCGCTGGTGGAAATGAAGATCGCGGCCGTCGAAGCCGGCGCGCCCCTGCACGCCGGCAGCGCCACCGGCCCGCAGCTGACGCCCGGCGCCCTGCCCTACGACCTGGCGCGTGACGACAGCTGAGCTCATGGCGCGCGAGATCTACGTCTACTGGAAGGTGCCGGCGGCCCAGGCGGCCGTGGCCCAGTCAGCGGCGGCGGCTTTCGTGCAACGCCTGAAGACCGAACTGCCCGGCCTGGAGGTTCACTTGCTGCGCCGTGCCGATGAAGGCGGCGAACGCGTCACCTTCATGGAAACCTACCGCGCGGCCCTGCCCGGCATCACGCCAGCGCTGCAGGCGCTGATCGAAAGCCAGGCCGCCGCGGCCTATGCCGGCGTCGGCCAGCCGGCGCGGCATGTCGAGGCTTTCATCGAACTCAATAGCGCCGCCGGCTGAGCGCAGCGTTCACAGCACACGCCGCATCGTCTGGTGCGGGATACCGGCGGTCTGGAATTCCTGACCGTCCGGCGTGAAGCCGTGGCGCAGGTAGAAGCCCACGGCCGTGCTCTGCGCGTGCAGCACCATGGCAACGTCACCGCGCTCGCGCGCCGCCTGCATCAGCGCGTGCAGCACCGCGCCGCCGAGCTGCCCGCCGCGCACCGAGGCCAACGTCGCCATGCGCCCAACCTGGGCGAGCCCGCGTGAGGGCTGCAGCAGCCGCCCGGTGGCCACCGGCACGCCCAGGCGGTTGAAAGCCACGGCGTGCACGGCGCCGGCATCGGCCTCGTCCACCACCAGTTCGGGCGCGATGCCCTGCTCGTCGACAAACACCGGCTGGCGCACCTGCTGCGCAGCGGCCCCGAGCTCGGCCCACGAGCCCACCCGCACGTCCAGCACCGGCTCGCCCGCTTCAAAGCCGTTCAGCACACGCCGCAGCGCCTCGGGCACCGGGCGCGAGGTCTGTGACGCCGGGTCGGCGAAGACATAGACCACTTCGCCATGCACCAGGCACTGCTCACCTCGGAACACCGCGGTCTGGAAGGTGAGCGACGAGTTGCCGATGCGCGCACAGCGCAGGCCGACCTGCAGCACGTCGTCGTAGCGCGCCGAGCCCAGGTACTCCAGCGTGGCCTTCCGCACGTAGAGATCACCACCCAGCGTGTGCATGGTGTCGTGGTAGGGCAAGGCCAGCGTGCGCCAGTAGCCCGAGACGGCGGTGTCCACGTACATCAGGTAGTGGCCGTTGAAGACGATCTTCTGCAGGTCGACCTCGGCCCAGCGCACGCGCAGGCGGTCGAAGAAGCGGAACTCGCTGCGTTTCATCATGGGGCTTCGTTCTCTCAGGTTGCTCGCAAGGCAGCGGCGGCGAAGTCCAGCGCGGCGCTGGCCTCCTTCAGCACGCGGCCCATCTTGATGAAGTCGTGCGTCATGCCTCGCACCAGCTCCAGCTGCACCGGCACGCCGGCGGCGCGCAGGCGGTCGGCGTAGGCCAGGCCTTCGTCCACCAGCGGGTCGCACTCCGCCAGCAGCACCGCTGCCGGCGCCACGCCATCCGCCTCGGCCTCGAGCGGCGCGAAACGCCAGTCGTGGCGGTGTTCGCGGTCGATGTAGTGGTCGAAGAACCAGTGGATGGCTTCGCGGTCGAGCAGGAAGCCGTGGCCGAAGAGGTGGTGCGAAGGCGTGTCGGCCAGCGCCGTGGTGCCGGGCGTGATGAGCAGCTGCAATGCCAGCGGCAGGCGGTGGTCGCGCGCCAGCAGCGCGCACACGGCGGCCAGGGTGCCGCCGGCGCTGTCACCCGCCACGGCCAGGGGGGCGGCGGCCAGGCCGTAGCGCGCGGGTTCGGCGCTCAGGGCCTGCAGCGCCGCCCAGGCGTCGTCCACGGCGGCCGGGAAGCGGTGTTCGGGTGCCAGGCGGTAGTCCAAGGCCACCACCGTGCGGCCGCTGCGCAGGGCCAGCTGGCGGCACAGGCTGTCGTGCGTTTCCAGGCTGCCGATCACGAAGCCGCCACCGTGCAGGTAGAGCAGGCCCGGGCCGGGCTCATCGCTCGCGGCGTACAGGCGCGCCGGGCGGGGGGCGCCATCGCCACCAGGCAACGTCAGCGCCTGCACGCGGGCCAGTGGGGCACGGGGGAAATCCAGCACCTCGGCCGCGGCGTCGTAGGCCGCGCGCGCTGCCGCGGGGCTCATCGTGTGGAAGGGCGGGCGCTTGGCGCGCTGGATGCGGTCCAGCACGCCGGCCATCTGGGGGGTGAGCAGGTTCGTGTTCAAGGCGGCGCGGAGCATACTTTCCCCTGTCGCACACTCCCCCCAACGCTTTCGGCAGCGCAGGACATGGCCCGCATCCTCTACCTCACGCAGATCGACCTCGACCACGGCGCCGTGCGCCTCTTGCCCGAGGAATGCCAGCGCACCGGCATGACCCGCCCGCTGGTGGTGACCGACGCCGGCGTGCGCGCGGCCGGCGTGCTGCAGGCGGCGCTGGATGCGCTGGGCGCCCTGCCCCACGCCGTGTTCGACGGCACGCCCAGCAACCCGACGGAGGCCGCCGTGCGCGCCGCGGTGGAGGTGTACCGCCGCGAAGGCTGCGACGGCCTGATCGCCGTGGGCGGCGGCAGCAGCATCGACCTGGCCAAGGGCGTGGCCATCGCCGCCACGCACCCGGGGCCGCTGGCCACCTACGCCACCATCGAAGGCGGCAGCCCGAAGATCACAACCGCCGTGCCGCCGCTGATCGCCGTGCCCACCACGGCCGGCACCGGCAGCGAGGTGGCGCGCGGCGCCATCGTCATCGTCGAAGACGGCCGCAAGCTGGGCTTCCACAGCTGGCACCTGATGCCCAAGGCGGCGCTGCTCGACCCCGAGCTGACACTCGGCTTGCCGCCGGGCCTGACGGCGGCCACCGGCATGGACGCCATCGCGCACTGCATGGAAACCTTCATGGCCCACGCCGTGAACCCGCCGGCCGACGGCATTGCGCTGGACGGCCTGGCGCGCGGCTGGGCGCACATCGAACGCGCCACGCGCGACGGGTTGGACCGCGAAGCCCGCTGGCACATGATGAGCGCGAGCATGCAGGGCGCCATGGCTTTCCAGAAAGGCCTGGGCTGCGTGCATTCGCTCAGCCACAGCCTGGGCGGCGTCAACCCGCGGCTGCACCACGGCACCTTGAATGCCATGTTCCTGCCCGCGGTGCTGCGCTTCAACGCCGCGGCGCCCAGCATGCAGGCCGAACAGCGCCTGCAGCGTTTGGCGCACGCCATGGGTCTGCCCGGCTGTGACGCCGAAGGCCATGCCGTGGCCGAAGCCGTGACAGCGCTCAACGCCCGCCTGGGCCTGCCCAGCGGCTTGCGGGCGATGGGCGTCACCGAAGACCTCTTCGAACGCATCGTCGATGGCGCGATGGCCGACCACTGCCACAAGACCAACCCCCGCCTGGCCACGCGCGGCGATTACCTGGCGATGCTGCAAGCCTCGATGTGAGGGCAGCGGCGGCAGGCCGTGCAGCCTGTCGCCGCGCTGTGCAGCCTGTCGCAACACGCAGGCAAGACCCGAGGCGCCTTGATATGGTGTGCTACATCACCAACACACCAGCAGGCGCCCCATGCAGACCTGGCATGACAAACAACCGATCTACCAGCAGCTGGCCGACATCCTGGCCGCGCAGCTGCTCGACGGCGAACCCGAAGAAGGCGCGGCCATGCCCTCGGTGCGGGCGCTGGCTGGGCAGTACCTGCTCAACCCGCTGACCGTCACCCGCGCGCTGCAGGCGCTGGACGAAGAAGGCCTGCTCGAGGCCCGCCGCGGCCTCGGCCTGTACGTGACGGCCGGCGCCCGCGAACGCCTGCGCGCCGCCGAGCGCCACCGCTTTCTCAACACCGAATGGCCGCTGCTGCGCGAGCGCCTGCGCCGCCTGGGCATCGGGGCACAACAACTGAACTGGGAGGAGCGTTGATGAACGCCGCTGAATCGCAAGACGTGCTGGTGAGGGCCAGCCATCTCAATGTGCGCTACGGCGCCAAGCTGGCGGTGGATGACGTCAGCTTCACCATCCCCAAGGGCCGCGTGGTCGGCCTGCTGGGCCACAACGGGGCCGGCAAGTCTTCGCTGATGAAGGCCATGGTGGGCCTGGTCGATCTGGGCCAGGGTGGTGGTGAACTCAGCGTGCTGGGCATGAGCCCGCGGCCGCAACGCGCGCAGCTGCTGGAGCAGGCCTGCTACATCCCCGACGTGGCCATCCTGCCGCGCTGGGCGCGGGTGAGCGATCTCATCTCGCTGATGAGCGGTTTGCACCCGCGTTTCTCTGCCGACCGTGCCCGCGCGCTGCTGCGCCGCACCAGCGTGGGCTTGAACGACAAGGTCAAGACGCTGTCCAAGGGCATGGTGGTGCAGGCCCACCTGGCGCTGGTGGCGGCCATCGACGCGCGGCTGATGATCCTGGACGAGCCCACGTTGGGCCTGGATGTCCTCTCGCGCAAGGCCTTCTACGAGATGCTCATCGACGAGTGGTGCGACGGCGAGCGCAGCGTGCTCATCAGCACCCACCAAGTCGAAGAGATCGAGAGCCTGCTGTCCGACGTGCTGATGCTCAACGAGGGCAAGCTGGTGCTGAGCATCAGCCTCGAAGACATGGAAAAGCGTTTTGTCGGCGTGAGCCACGACGCTGCCGTGGCCGAGCAGATCGCAGCAGCGCACCCGCTGCTGCGTTACCGCACCGGCGCCGGCCCTGCCGGCAACGCCGCCATCTTCGACGGCGCGCCCCCGGCGCACGTGCAGGCCCTGGGCCAGCGCATCCGCCCCAGCCTGGTCGACCTGTTCGTGGCGCTGACCCGCAAGCCCGAACTCGACCGCACCCAGTTCTGAAGCTCGAACCCCGACGAGGCCTCACCCATGAACAAGATCCTTCCCCTGTTGCGGCGCGAATGGCTGCAGTACCGCTTCGGCTGGGCACTGATGATCGCGGTGCCGCTGGGCATCGCACTGCTGCTGCTGAGCTTCGGCCAGATTCAGCTCGGCGGCGACGAAGCCGAGGCGGTCAACAGCCAGTTGCGCCCCCTGCAGCTGGCCTCGTTGCTGACGGTGGCGTCGATGGCCGGCAGTGCCGCGACGCTGTTCCTGATCGCGTGTTTCAGCTCCATCATCATCATCGCCGGCATGGCCCGGCGCGACCACAGCGACCGCTCGGTGGAGTTCTGGCTCTCGCTGCCGGCCACGCACAGCGCCAGCCTCGCGGCGCCGCTGGTGGTGCACCTGCTGCTGGTGCCGGCCGCCGCGCTGCTGGCCGGCCTGCTGGGCGGGCTGCTGGTGTCGCTGGTGCTGGTGACGCGCGTGGTCGGCATCGGCGAGTGGTTCGCCCTGCCCTGGCTCGATCTCCTGCCGGCCATCCTGGCCCTCGCTGCGCGGCTGCTCGCCGGCTTGCCGCTGGCGGTGCTGTGGATGTCGCCGCTGATCCTGTTGGTGGTGCTGCTGTCGGCCTGGTTCCGCAGCTGGTCGTGGGTCATCCTGGGCGTGGGCATCGGCCTGGGCAGCCAGTTGCTGAACCGGCTGTTCGGGCAGCCCTTGCTCTCTGACATCACAGTGGGCTTGCTGAAGGGCGCCGCGCGCTCACTGCTGCACACCGGCCGGGAACTGAGGATGCAGGGCACGGACAGCCCGGAGCAAGCCTTGCACAACCTCGCGGGCTGGGCCCTGCACGACTTCAGCCTCGCGCTGCGCGACCTGCCCTCGCCGCTGCTGCTGGGGGGCCTGGTCTTCGCCGGCGGCTGTTTCTACATGCTGGTGCGCTGGCGCGAACGCGGCGCCGGGGCGGCCAGCTGACATCCGGGCCCGCCGCTCGTCGCGGTGGCGCGACAGCACGGCCGGCGCTTCGTCCTCCAACGGGATGAAAGCCGGCCGCGCTTGAAGCAGAAATCATGGGTGCACAGCTGCGAGGCATCACATATGCGCCAAAGCGCTTTGAAGAGCCGAGAAACGGCGTTTCACAGGCCCCGCGGCCTGTGTCATCTTGGGTTCCAATGTCGGTTTTCGCAGTTGCCCTGTTGCCCTTGAACACCATGTTGCCCAAGACCCTGGCTCTCGTCGAAGACGACCGCGACTTCTCGGAGTTCCTCTCCCAGTACCTGCAAGGCCGCGGCATCCAGGTTCGCGCCTACGCCGACAGCAGCGATCTGCTGGTCGACGGCAGCGCCTTCGACCACGACTTCTACGTGCTCGACCTGACCCTGCCCGGCATCGACGGCGTGGATCTCGTCAAGCTGCTGCGCCGGCGCACGCAGGCGGGCATCCTGGTGGTGTCGGGACGCGTGGCTTCCGATGTCTTCAGCCAGGTCATCACGGCCGGTGCCGACATGTTCCTGGCCAAGCCGGTGCAGTTCGAGCAGGTGGCGCTGGCCATCGAGGCGGTGCAGCGCCGCGTGGCCTCGGGCAGCCCCGGCGTCGCACCGTGGAAGCTGGACCGCCGCGCCCGCCAACTGGTGGCGCCCGATGGCATCCACGTCGACTTGAGCGAAGGCGACATGGCCGTCGTCGAGTGTTTTGTCCAGGCCGCCGGCGAGCCCGTGACGCGCGAGACCCTGTGTGAGCGCCTGGGCCTGCCGCCGGATGGCGACAACCTCAACGCCACCATCTACCGCCTGCGTCGCCGCATCGAACGCGCCACGCCAGCCGTGGTGCCGCTGCAGTCGAAATCGCGCGTGGGCTACGTCTTCCGCGCGCCGCTGCTGGCGGTCTGAGCCCCCGTGCCTGCGGGGGGCGGGCCAGAGATCGGCCCGATAGACCGCCGTAACAGCGGGTAAACCCGAGGGTTGTTCGGGGCCGGGTTCCATAATCCGGCGCCATGAATTTCACCCGACGTCGTCTTGTCCTTGCCTCCAGCGCCACGGCGCTGTCCGCCCCCTGGGTGCGCCCGCGCGCCGCCGATGCTTGGCTGATCGGCCAGTCGGCGCCCCAAACCGGCGTGCTGGCTCCCTCGAATGCCGAAACCACCGCCGCCGCGCGCCTGTACTTCGAGCGTTTGAATGCACGCGGCGGGGTGCATGGCAAACCCATCGAGCTGGTGTCGCTGGACGACGCCCAGGACGCCAAGCGCACCGCCGAGAACACGCAGAAGCTGCTGAGCCAGGGTGTGCTGGGCCTGGCGCTTTACCGCACCACGCCGGCTTCAGAAGCAGCGCTGCCGCTGGCGCGCAAGGCTGGTGCGGCCTACATCGGCACGCAGGTGGGCCCCTCGCTGCTTTACGACCCCAAGCTCAGCGAAGTTTTCAACACCCGTGCACGCTACAGCGACGAGGTGGGCCGTGCCGTCAACTTCTTCAAGAACCTGGGCCTCACCCGCGTGGCGGCCCTGGTGGCCACCGATTCTTTCGGCAAGGACGTGCTGGCCGGCCTGCGCCTGGCCATGGCCAACGCACAGCTCGACCTGCTGGCCCAGGCCAGCATCGACAACCGCAGCGCCGATGTCACGGCGCAGATCGAGCAACTGCGCAAGGCCAACCCGCAGGTGGTGCTGCTGGTCAGCAACGCGAAGGCGGCGGCCGGCTTCGTGAAAGGTGCGCGCGCCGTCGGCTTCCAGCCGACCTTCGTGACGCTGTCGAACACCAGCTCGGCCTCGTTCGTGCAAGACCTGGGCAAAGCCGCCGAGGGCGTGGTGGTGACGCAGGTCATGCCCAGCCCCTACGCCGGCCGCGTGCGCGTGGTGACCGAGTTCCGCGAGGCCGTCGCAAAAACGCCGGCGGTGCCGGTTTCGCACGCCGGGCTGCAGGGCTACGTGACGGCCAAGTTCATCCACGAGGCCATCCGCCGGGCCGGCCCGGGCGTGGACCGCGCCGCGCTGGTGGACAGCATCAACCGCAGCGCCAGCTTCGAGCTCGGCGACTTCACGCTCAACTACCCGCGCGACAGCCGCCAGGGCTCACGCCTGGCGGAGCTGACCGTCATCGGGCGCGACGGCCGTTTCATGTACTGAGTCAGGACGTGCAAGGCCGGAAGGCCTTGCTCGCCTGACGAAGGCCCGGGCGCGATTTCACGCGCCCGGCCTGAAATTGCACGGTGCTTCAGCCGTGCTTGGCGTCGAAGAACTGCTCGTCTTCGGTGCTGCCCTTCAGCGCGGCGGTGCTGGCCTCGCGCTCGATGGTGGTGGTGACAGCGTCGAAGTAACCCGTGCCCACTTCGCGCTGGTGCTTCACCGCGGTGAAACCACGCTCGGCGGCGGCGAATTCCTTCTCCTGCAGTTCGACGAACGCGCTCATGTTGTTGCGCGCATAGCCGTAGGCCAGGTCGAACATGCCGTAGTTCAGGCTGTGGAAGCCGGCCAGCGTGATGAACTGGAACTTGTAGCCCATGGCGCCGAGTTCACGCTGGAACTTGGCGATGGTGGCGTCGTCCAGGTTCTTCTTCCAGTTGAAGGACGGGCTGCAGTTGTAGGCCAGCAGCTTGCCCGGGAACTTGGCGTGGATGGCGTCGGCGAAGGCCTTGGCGAAGGCCAGGTCGGGCTTGCCGGTTTCGCACCAGATCAGGTCGGCATACGGGGCGTAGGCCAGGCCGCGGCTGATCGCCTGCTCCAGCCCGTTGCGGGTGCGGAAGAAACCTTCCACGGTGCGCTCGCCGGTGCAGAAGGGCTTGTCGTTGTCGTCGACGTCGGTGGTGACGAGGTCGCCGGCTTCGGCGTCGGTGCGGGCCAGCAGCACGGTGGGCGTGCCCATCACGTCGGCGGCCAGGCGCGCAGCCACCAGCTTGCTCACGGCTTCACGGGTGGGCACCAGCACCTTGCCGCCCATGTGGCCGCACTTCTTGGCTGCGGCCAACTGGTCTTCGAAGTGCACACCGGCGGCGCCGGCGTCGATCATGGCCTTCATCAGCTCGAAGGCGTTGAGCACACCGCCGAAGCCGGCTTCGGCATCGGCCACGATAGGGGCGAAGTAGTCGATGTCGTTCTTGCCTTCGCTCCACTGGATCTCGTCAGCGCGCTTGAAGGTGGCGTTGATGCGCTTGACGACCTTGGGCACCGAGTCCACCGAGTACAGGCTCTGGTCGGGGTACATCTCGCCGTTGCTGTTGGCGTCACCGGCCACCTGCCAGCCGCTGAGGTAGATCGCCTTCAGGCCGGCCTTGACCTGCTGCATGGCCTGGTTGCCCGTGAGCGCGCCCAGGCTGTTGACGAAGGGCTCGGTGTTGATCAGGTTCCAGAGCTTCTCGGCGCCACGCTTGGCCAGCGTGTGCTCGATCTGGATGCTGCCGCGCAGGCGCACCACGTCTTCGGCGGTGTAGCCGCGCTGGATGCCTTTCCAACGGGGGTTTTCGGCCCAGTCCTTTTTCAGGGCTTCAACTTGCTGCTGGCGGGTGAGGGTCGTCATGGCGTCTTCTCCAAGGGGTGGCAGTGAAAGAACTCGGGGCGGGTGCGGCGGCGTGCGCCTGAGCACCGAACCAACACCTTCAGCGTAGTCCTCGTCCAGCGGTTTGTGAAGACCTATGTCTTATATAAGACAGCAGATCGATGCTTTGTAAATCAATGACTTACGTCAGCGTTTCGCATAGCGAGATGCATTTCTTCCGTATGGTGAATTTTGCTGCGCTGCAGCGCGGCTGAATTCCGCATCGTGAAAAAAGAATTCTGCGATGCGGAAGCCGCAAGCCGCGCCCTTGTGCAGCGCGCGCCGCGGCCTCGGGGCGGCCGCTCAGCGGCCTGCGGCGAGGCCGATCCAGCGGGTGTAGATGCGCCGCGCCAAGGCCTGCTGCACCGGCAGGCGCTGCGCGGTATCGGCCAGCATGGCGGCCGGGCGCTGCACGCTGGCAGGCGGCAGGCCGTCGAACCAGGCTTCGTCGTTCTCCAGCGCCCAGTAGCGCAGCTTGGTCTCGTCCACCTCCACATGGAACTGCATGGCCAGGTGCGGCCCCAGCGCAAAGGCCTGGTGCGGGCACGCCGGGCTTTGCGCCAGCCATACCGCGCCGGGCGGCAGACCGAAGGTTTCGCTGTGCCAGTGGTAGACGTACCGCTCGCCTTCAGGCCCGAACCAGGCCTGCGCCTCGGAGGCCTTGTGCACCTGCAGCGGCTGCCAGCCGATCTCGGGTGCGGGCGAGGTGCTGACGGCCGCGCCCAGCGCGCGCGCCATCAGCTGCCCGCCCAGGCAGTGGCCCAGCGTCGGCACGCCGGCCTGCACGGCCTGCAGGAACAAGGTTTCAGCGCGGCGCAGTGAAGGCAGGTCGTCATTCGCGCTCATCTCGCCGCCCAGGATGGCCAGCGCGCCGTAGCCGCTGAGCGAAGCCGGAAACGCCTGCCCGGCCTGCGTGTTGAAGACCTCATGCGCAAGGCCTTGCGCCTGCAGCCAGGTCTGCAGGTAGGCCGGCCCGTCGGTGTTCAGGTGCTGCAGGATGAGCACGGGGTTCATGGCGGGCCGGCGCGGCAAGGCGCTCTCTATGATGGCTTGCCAGTGTGCCCGCTGCGAGCGGCCGCTGCACCGCGCCTCATTGACTTCCGCCCCACCGCCATGACCGCCTTCGCCTTTCTCTCCGACACCGGTTTCCTCAAATGTGGCGCGCCCGGCGCCCAGACGCCCTACGCCGTGGCCGGCGTGGCCTGGGACGGCAGCACCACCAACCGCCCCGGCGCGCGCATGGGGCCGCGCGCCATCCGCAGCGCCAGCCACATGCTGTGCGACGGCACGCACCCGCATTTCGACCTGAGCCCGGCGGAGGCCCTGGGCGATGCCGGCGACCTGCCCTTGCCCAACACCTCGCTGGAAGGCATGCGCGCCGCGCTGCAGCCGCTGGCGGCGCAGCTGATCGCCCGCTACCACATGGCGTGGCTGGGCGGCGACCACTCCATCACCCTGCCGCTGCTGCGCGAGTACCGCAAGCAACTCGGCCGGCCGCTGGCGGTGATCCACTTCGACGCGCATTGCGACACCTGGGTCGACCACTTCGGCGAGCCCAGCGGCCACGGCACCTGGGTGTACGAGGCCCTGCAGGAAGGTCTGGTGGTGGACGCCTGTTTCACGCAGATCGGCATCCGCTCGGCCGGTGAGCGCGAGGCGCGCGAGTACGTGGCCACGCGCGGCGGCCAGATCTTCACCGCGCGTGCGCTGCGCGGCCTGGAGAACCCGGCGCAACTGGCGCCGGTGCTGCAGGCCATCCGCCAGCGCCTGGCCGAGCACGGTTACCCGCCGGTCTACCTGAGCCTGGACATCGACTGTCTCGACCCCGCTTTCGCCCCCGGCACGGGCACGCCCGAGCCCGGCGGCCTGAGCAGCAACCAGGTGCTGACGATCCTGGAAGAACTGGCCGACCTGCCCTTCGTCGGCATGGACTGCGTGGAGGTATCGCCGCCTTACGACCATGCCGAGCTCACCAGCCAGGCCGCCGCGCACTTCGTCTGGACCTACCTCTGCGGCCGGCTGGCGCAGCGCGGCGCCAAGGCGCCGACTTGACGCTCGTCTAGACTGCCTGCACCCTCCCTGCCCCGCCCTCGCCCAGGAGATCGCCATGAACAAGGCCCTCGACCCCGCTCTGATGCAAGCCGCCGAGGCCATCGGCTCCAACACCGGCGCGCCCGACCTGGGTGCCTACTGGATGCCCTTCACGGCCAACCGCCAGTTCAAGCAGGCTCCCCGCCTGCTGGCCCGCGCCAGCGGCATGCACTACTGGGACGTGCAGGGCCGCGAGGTGCTCGACGGCGTGGCCGGCCTGTGGTGCGTGAACGCTGGCCACAACCGCCCGCGCATCACCGCCGCCATCCAGCAACAGGCGGCCGAGATGGACTTCGCGCCGCCCTTCCAGATGGGCCACCCCAAGGCTTTCGAGCTGGCCTCGCGCATCGCGCAGATCGCGCCGGCCGGCATGGGCAAGGTCTTCTTCGCCAACAGCGGCAGCGAAGCCGTGGACACCGCGTTGAAGATGGCCCTGGCCTACCACCGCGTGCGCGGCGAAGGCACCCGCACCCGGCTGCTGGGGCGCGATCGCGGCTACCACGGCGTGAACTTCGGCGGCATCTCGGTGGGTGGCATGGTGGGCAACCGCAAGCACTTCGGTCTGGCGGTGGCCGGCGTGGACCACCTGCGCCACACCCACGACCCGGCCCGCAACGCCTACAGCAACGGCCAACCCGCGCACGGCGCCGAGTTCGCCGAAGATCTGGAGAAGCTGGTGGCCATGCACGACGCCAGCAACATCGCCGCCGTCATCGTGGAGCCCATCGCCGGCAGCACCGGCGTGCTGGTGCCGCCCCTCGGCTACCTGCAGAAGCTGCGCGAGCTCTGCACCAAGCACGGCATCCTGCTGATCTTCGACGAGGTCATCACCGGCTTCGGCCGCACGGGCGCGCCGTTCGCGGCGCAGACCTTCGGTGTCACGCCCGACCTCATCACCTGCGCCAAGGGCCTGACCAACGGCGCCGTGCCCATGGGCGCGGTGATCGCCAAGGACGAGATCTACGAGACCTTCATGCAGGGTCCGGAACACATGATCGAGTTCCTGCACGGCTACACCTACTCGGGCCACCCGCTGGCCTGCGCCGCCGGCCTGGGCACGCTGGACACCTATGCCGAAGAGGGCCTGCTCACGCGTGCCGGGCCGCAAGGCGATGGCATCGCGGCCTACTTTGCGCAGGGCGTGCATTCGCTCAAGGGCGAACCGCACGTCATCGACGTGCGCAATTACGGGCTGGTGGGCGGCATCGAGCTGCAGGGCATCGCGGGCGAGCCGACCAAACGTGCCTTCTCGGTCTTTCTCGACTGCTGGGCGCAGGGCGTGCTGATCCGTACCACGGGCGACACCATCGCGCTCTCGCCGCCGCTGATCATCGAGCGCGGCCACGTCGACCGCATCGTCGAGACCATCCGCACGGCCCTGCGGCGCGCTGCCTGAGGCCCATCGCTGCAGCCCGCAGGCTCCCCGCCGCCACCTGATGCCCCTGCTGGATACCGACCTCAGCCTCGCCAAGCACAGCTACTACGCCGCCACCGCGGCGCCGGGTCCGGCCTGCCCGCCGCTGCAGGGCGAGGTGGTGGCCGATGTCGCCATCGTGGGCGGCGGCCTCGCGGGTCTCAGTGCCGCCATCGACCTGCAGCGGCGCGGCCGGCGCGTGGTGCTGCTGGAAGCGCGCGAGATCGGATTCGGCGCCAGCGGCCGCAACGGTGGGCAGGCCATCCATGGCCTGGCCTGCGAGCCCGAGACCATCGAAGCTCAGCTGGGCCTGGACGAAGCACGCCGCGTCTGGGCGATGTCCATCGAAGCGTTGGACCTGCTGCGCGAGCGCATCGATGAACACGGCATCGCCTGCGACTGGCAAGACGGCTACCTGGGCCTGGCCACCACGGCGCGCAAGGGCGCCGCGCTGGCCGCCAGCGCCGAGCGCACGCGCCAGGTGTATGGCTATGCGCTGCAGGACGTGCCGCACGCCGAGGTGGGCCGCTGGATCGCGAGCGAGCGTTTCCACAGCGGCGTCTACGACCCGCGTTCGGGCCACCTGCATCCGCTGAAGTACACGCGCGGCCTGGCCGCTGCGGCGCTGCAGGCGGGCGTGCAGATCCACGAACACAGCCCGGTGCTGGCGCTGGAACCGGGTGCGGCCCCTGTGCTGCGCACGGCGCAGGGGCAGGTGCGCGCCAGCCAGGTGCTGCTGGCCGGCAACGTCTACCTGCACACACCCGCCGCCCCCGGCGCGCCCCTGCTCGCCCCAGGGCTGGCACCGCGGGTGATGCCCGTCGGCACGTACATTGCGTGCACCGCGGTGCTGCCTGAAAGCCTGGCGCGCAGCCTCGTGCCATCCCAAGCGGCCGTTTGCGACACCAACTTCGTGCTCGACTACTTCCGCCCCACCCCCGACCACCGTTTGCTTTACGGCGGCCGCGTGAGCTACAGCACCGTGCCGCCGGCCGACCTGGCGCACAGCATGCGGCAGCGCCTGCTGGCCAGCTTTCCGCAGCTGGCGCCGCACCGGGTGGAGTACGCCTGGGGCGGCTTCGTCGACATCAGCATGAACCGCGCGCCCGATTTCGGCCGCCTGCCCGCCGCCAGCACGGGTGCGCCGCAGAACGTCTACTACCTGCAAGGCTTCTCCGGCCACGGCCTGGCACTCACCGGGCTGGCCGGGCGGCTGTTGGCCGAGGCCATGTGCGGCGACAGCAGCCGTTTCGACGTCTTCGCCAAGCTGCGCCACCAGCCCTTCCCGGGCGGGGCGCTGCTGCGCACGCCGGCCCTGGTGCTGGGCATGGCCTGGTACCGGCTGCGTGATCTGCTGGGCTGAACCTTCTTCATGAGATCTCCCATGGCCCCCATCGTCCTCGTCAGCAGCTGCAACCGCACGCTCGGCGAACACCCCTTCCATATCGCCGGGCGCAAGTACGTCGACGCGGTGCGACTGGCTGGCGCGCTGCCACTGATCGCACCGCCTTTTGCCGAAGACGAGCTCCCGGCCTTGCTGGACGCGGTGCACGGCGTGCTGCTCACCGGCTCGCCCAGCAACGTGCACCCCTCGCACTTCGGCGAAGCGGTGCACGACGAGAGCCTGCCCCTGGACCCCGAGCGCGACGCCTGGACGCTGCCGCTCATCCGCCTGGCGCTGGCGCGCGGCCTGCCGCTGCTGGCCATCTGCCGCGGCACGCAGGAAACCAACGTCGCACTCGGCGGCACGCTGCACCAGGCGGTGCAAGAGCAGGCGGGCCTGAACGACCACCGTGCCGACGACAGCCAGCCCGCGGCCGTGCAGTACGGCCCGGCGCACCCGGTGGACGTGGTGCCCGGCGGCCTGCTGGCCAGCATCACCGGCCGCGCCAGCTTCGAGGTGAACTCGGTGCACGGCCAGGGCGTCAAGCAACTGGCCGCCGGCCTGCGCGTGGAGGCCGTGGCGCCCGACGGCCTGGTGGAAGCCTTCTCGGTGCCCGACGCGCCGGGCTTCAACCTCTGCCTGCAATGGCACCCCGAATGGCAGGCCGCCGAGAACCCGGTGTCGATGCAGATCCTGCGCGCTTTCGGCGCCGCTGCCACCCGCTACCGAGACCGCACACGCAGTGCCCTGAGGACCGCCCCATGATCGCCAGAGACCATTTCACCTTCAGCGAGCTCGAACAGTGGCTCGACCAGAACCGCGTCACCGAGATCGAGTGCCTGGTGCCCGACCTCACCGGCGTGGCGCGCGGCAAGATCCTGCCGCGCCAGAAGTTCACCGAAGACCGCGGCATGCGCCTGCCCGAGGCCGTGGTGGCCATGGGCGTGACGGGCGAGTTCCCGGAAGAAGGCCCGTACTACGAGGTCATCAACCCCACCGACCGCGACATGCACCTGCGGCCCGACCCGAGCACGGTGCGCATCGTGCCCTGGGCCACCGACCCCACGGCGCAGGTCATCCACGACTGTTACGACCGCGAGGGCATGCTCGTGCCCTTCGCGCCGCGCAGCGTGCTGCGCCATGTGTGCAACCTCTTCGACGCCCAGGGCTGGGCGCCCGTGGTCGCGCCCGAGCTCGAGTTTTATCTCGTGGCGCGCAACACCGACCCCGACGTGCCGCTGAAGCCGCCCGTGGGCCGCAGCGGCCGCAGCGAGACCAGCCGGCAGGCCTACAGCATCGACGCCGTCAACGAGTTCGACCCGCTCTTCGAAGACGTCTACGCCTACTGCGAGAAGATGGAGCTCAACGTCGACACGCTCATCCACGAGGTGGGCGCGGGGCAGATGGAGATCAACTTCTTCCACGCCCACCCGCTGGGCCTGGCCGACGAAGTGTTTCTCTTCAAGCGCACGGTGCGCGAAGCCGCGCTGCGCCACGGCATGTTCGCCACCTTCATGGCCAAGCCCATCGCCGGTGAGCCGGGCAGCGCGATGCACATCCACCAGAGCATCGTCAGCAAGGCCACGGGCCAGAACATCTTCAGCAACCCCGATTTCACGGCCAGCAAGGAGTTCTACTGGTACATCGGCGGGCTGCAGAAATACATCCCAGCGGCGATGGCGCTGTTTGCGCCCTACGTCAACAGCTATCGCCGCCTGGTGCGCAGCAATGCCGCGCCCATCAACATCCAGTGGGGCACCGACAACCGCACCGTGGGCATCCGCAGCCCGGTGGCGGGTGCGGCGGCCCGGCGCGTGGAGAACCGCGTCATCGGCGCCGATGCCAACCCCTATGTGGCCCTGGCCGCCACGTTGGCCTGCGGCTACCTGGGCATGATGAACAAGATCGAGCCCAGCCCCGAGTGCAAGGGCGACGCCTACCTCGGTGACTTCCAACTGCCGCGCAGCCTGGGCGAAGCGCTCTCGCTGCTGCGCGATGAGAAGGACCTCGCCGCGGTGCTGGGCAAGGAGTTCATCACCGTCTACACCGAGGTCAAGGAGATCGAGTACGCCGAGTTCATGAAGGTGATCTCGCCTTGGGAACGTGAACACCTCCTGCTCCACGTCTGAAAGCCTGCCCATGAACGCCCCCCGCACCACCGCCGAATTGCAGGCCGCCGACAGCGCGCACTTCCTGCACCCCTTCACCGATTTCCAGGGCCTGGCCCGCAAGGGCGCGCGCATCATCGAACGCGCCGAGAACATCTACCTCTGGGACACCGAGGGCCACAAGATCCTGGACGCGATGAGCGGCCTGTGGTGCGTGAACGTGGGCTACGGCCAGCAGGCGCTCGTGGAAGCCGCCGCGCAGCAGATGCAGCAGCTGCCCTTCTACAACGCGTTTTTCCAGACGGCCACGGTACCCGCCATCGAACTGGCCGAACGCCTGGCGCAGGTGACACCGCCGCAGTTCCAGCACGTGTTTTTCAGCAGCAGCGGCAGCGAGAGCAACGACACCATCGTGCGCATGGTGCGCCGCTACTGGGACGTGCTGGGCGAGCCCCACCGCAGCGTCATCATCAGCCGCCACAACGCCTACCACGGCAGCACCATGGCTGGCGCCTCGCTGGGCGGCATGAGCGGCATGCATGCGCAGGGCGGGCTGCCCATTCCCGGCATCGTGCACATCCAGCAGCCCTATTGGTGGGAGCACGGCCGCGAACAAGGCCTCACGCGCGAGGCCTTCGGCCTGCAGGCGGCGCACTGGCTGGAAGAGATGATCCTCGACATGGGCCCCGAGAACGTGGCGGCCTTCATCGGCGAGCCCATCCAGGGCGCCGGCGGCGTGATCATCCCACCCAGCACCTACTGGCCCGAGGTGCAGCGCATCTGCCGCAAGTACGGCGTGCTGCTGGTCAGCGACGAGGTCATCTGCGGCTTCGGCCGCACCGGGCAGTGGTTCGGCTGCGAGACCCTGGGTTACGAGCCCGACCTCATGACCTTCGCCAAGGGCGTGACCAGCGGCTACGTGCCCTTGGGCGGGGTGATGGTGGGCGAGCGCGTGGCACGGGTGCTCATCGAACAAGGCGGCGAGTTCAACCACGGCTACACCTACAGCGGCCACCCGGTGGCCTGCGCGGTGGCGCTGGCCAACATCGGGCTGATCCAGGAGCTGAAGCTCGTGGAGCACGTGCGCGAAGACGTGGGCCCGTATCTTGCACAAGCCTATGCGCAGCTGGCCGAACACCCGCTCGTGGGTGAGGCGCAGACCTGCGGCTTGATGGGAGCGCTGCTGCTCGTGAAAGACAAGGCCCGCGGAACCGCTTTCCCCGAGGCGCTGGCGATGGGCATGGTGTGCCGCGGCCACTGCTTCCGCGAAGGCGTGATCATGCGCGCCGTGGGTGACCGCATGATCATCGCGCCGCCGCTGGTGATCACGCGCGCGCAGGTTGACGAGATGGTCGCGCTGATCCGCCGTTGCCTCGATCTGACACTGGCCGACGCCGTGAAGCACGGCTGGCTGCACTGAAGCGGTGCAGCGCCCGCCCCGTTGCTAGACTCGCGCCCGCCTTGAATTTCGCCCTGCCCCCTGCCCACCGGACCACCCCACCTTTGGAGCTTGACCGCATGACGCCGAAACTGCCTGTCCGTGCCCTTGCCATGTCTCTGGCCGCTGCCCTGGCGCTGGGCGCCACCGCGGCGCAGGCGCAAGAGGAAGAGAAGGTCCTGAACATCTACAACTGGTCGGACTACATCGCGGAAGACACGATCCGGAATTTCGAGAAGGAAACCGGCATCAAGGTTCGCTACGACAACTTCGACAACAACGAGATCGTGCACGCCAAGCTGGTGGCGGGCAAAACGGGCTATGACATCGTCATCCCCAGCTCCAACTGGGCCAAGCTGCAGATGGACGGTGGCCTGCTGCGCAAGCTGGACAAGGGCCAGCTGCCCAACCTGAAGAACCTCGACCCCGCCGTGCAGGCGCAGCTGGCGCGCATGGACCCGGGCAACGAGTACATGGTGAACTGGCTCTGGGGCTACACCACGGTGGGCATCAACGTCGACAAGGTCAAGGCCACGCTGGGCAGCATGCCCATGCCCGAGAACGTGTGGGACCTCGTCTTCAAGCCCGAGTACATCAGCAAGCTCAAGAGCTGCGGCGTGAGCATGCTCGACAGCGCCAGCGAGGTGGTGCCCGCCGCGCTGCACTACCTGGGCAAACCCAGCTTCAGCAAGAACCCCAGCGATTACGCGGCCGCGGCGCAGCTGCTCAAGCGCGTGCGCCCGCACGTGACGCTGTTCTCCAGCAGCGGCTACATCAACGACATGGCCGGTGGCAGCATCTGCCTGGCCCTGGGCTGGAGCGGTGACATCAACATCGCCCGCCAGCGCGCCATCGACAACAAGACCGGCCAGAAGATCGAGGCGCTGATCCCCAAGACCGGCGGCCTGCTCTTCTTCGACGTGATGGTGATCCCGGCCGACGCACCGCGCCCGGGCAACGCGCACAAGTTCATCAACTACATCATGCGCCCCGAAGTGCACGCCGGCCTGACGAACAAGGTGTTCTACGCCAACCCGAACGCGGCCTCGAAGGCGCAGGTCAAGCCCGAGGTGGCGAACAACCCGACGGTGTTCCTGTCGGCGGCCGACATGGCGAAGATGATCCCGCCCGATTCACTCAACAACGACCTGCGCCGCCTGATGACGCGCACCTTCACCTCGTTCAAGACAGGCTTGTGATGGCACCAGCGCAGCCGGCGTTTCTGCAGATCCAGAACGTCGTCAAGGACTTCGGCGGCTTCAAGGCCGTCAACAACGTCAGCCTCGACATCGCCAAGGGCGAAATCTTTGCCTTGCTGGGCAGCAGCGGCTGCGGCAAGAGCACGCTGCTGCGCATGCTGGCGGGCTTCGAGACGCCCACCTCCGGGCGCATCGTGCTCAATGGGCAAGACCTCGCCACGCTGCCGCCTTACCAGCGGCCGATGAACATGATGTTCCAGAGCTACGCGCTCTTCCCGCACCTGACGGTGTGGGAGAACATCGCTTTCGGCCTGAAGCGCGAAGGCCTGCCGCGCGCGCAGATTGCCGAACGTGTGGAGGCCATGCTCAAGCTGGTGCAACTGGCCAAGCTGGCGCAGCGCAAGCCGCACCAGCTCTCGGGCGGCCAGCAGCAGCGTGTGGCGCTGGCGCGCAGCCTGGCCAAGCAGCCGCAGATGCTGCTGCTCGATGAACCGCTGGGCGCGCTGGACAAGAAGCTGCGCGAGCAGACCCAGATCGAGCTCGTGAACATCATCGAGCAGGTCGGCGTGACCTGCGTGATGGTCACGCACGACCAGGAAGAGGCCATGACCATGGCCAGCCGCATCGCCATCATGAGCGAGGGCCGCTTCCTGCAGGTGGGTGCGCCGGGCGACATTTACGAGACGCCGGCCACGCGTTTCGTCGCCGACTTCATCGGCAACGTGAACCTGATGGACGGCACGCTCGACCACGACGATACCGACCACTGCATCATCGGCTGCGCCGACTGCAAGCACTACGTGGGCCATGGCATCACGGGCACCGAAGGCATGCCGGTGTCGGTGGCCCTGCGCCCCGAGAAGATCGCCCTGCAGCGCGACAAGCCCGAGGGCGTGCCGGGCAAGGCAGGCGACTTCAACATGGTGCAGGGCACGGTGAAGGAGATGAGCTACTTCGGCAGCTTCACCGTCTTCCACCTCAAGCTGGCCAGCGGTGCGGTGCTGAAGGTCAGCCAGGCCAACACGCAGCGCCACGCCGACGAGACCTACACCTGGGGCGACACCGTTTGGGCGCACTGGTCGCCCTCGGCCCACGTGGTGCTCACGGCCTGAGCGCGCGCAGCCGCCATGCAAGCCCTGCGCAGTTTTTTCAGCGGCCGCGTCCTGGTGATCGCGGCGCCTTTCCTGTTCCTGATCGTCTTCTTCCTCGCGCCCTTCCTCATCGTGGGGAAGATCAGCGTGTCAGAGATGGAGACGGTCACCTTCAAGGACATCGTCACCTACAACGAAGGCGTGCTGCAGTTCAGCCTCAAGCTCAGCAACTACATCTTCATCACCGAAGACTCGCTGTACTTCAAGACCTACCTGGCCAGCCTGCAGTACGCCGCGGCCACCACGGTGCTGTGCCTCTTCATCGGCTACCCCTTCGCCTACTTCATGGCGCGGGCCAAGAGCACGGTGCAGCCCGTGCTGCTGATGCTGGTGATGCTGCCCTTCTGGACGAGCTTCCTGCTGCGCGTCTACGCCTGGCGCGGCCTGCTCACCGAAGGCGGCTGGGTGTCAGACGCGATCATCGGCCTGGGCCTGGACCGCGTGCTCTACGCGCTGGGGCTCATCGCCACGCCGGGCACGCTGATGCACACGCCTTTTTCGCTGGTGCTGGGCATGACCTACACCTACCTGCCCTTCATGATCCTGCCGCTGTACGGCAACCTGGCGAAGATGGACCTGCGCCTGCTGGAAGCCGCCGCCGACCTGGGCGCCACGCCGTGGACGGCCTTCTGGAAGATCACCGTGCCGCTGAGCAAGGCCGGCATCATCGCCGGCAGCATGCTGGTCTTCATTCCCTGCGTCGGCGAGTTCGTCATTCCCGAACTGCTGGGCGGGCCCGAGACGCTGATGATCGGCCGCGTGCTGTGGGACGAGTTCTTCAGCAACAACGACTGGCCCATGGCCAGCAGCGTGGCCGTGGTGATGGTGCTGTTGATCATCGTGCCGCTGGCCATCTTCAACAAATACCAGGCTGAAGCACAGGAGGCGCGGAAATGAAGGCCTCCAACGTCAACCGCTGGTTCGGCCGAGGCTGGCTGGCCGCCGTTTTCGTCTTTCTCTACCTGCCCATCGTGGCGCTGGTGGTCTTTTCGTTCAACGACTCGCCCATCCCCAACGTCTGGCGCGGCTTCACGCTCAAGTGGTACGAGGCCCTGGCGCAGGACACCGAGATGCAGCAGGGCCTGTGGCTGAGCCTGAAGATCGCTTTCATGACGGCCTGCGGCTCGGTGGTGCTGGGCACGCTGGCCGCGTTTGCACTGGTGAAGTACAAACGTTTCACCGGCCGCACGGTGTTCAGCGGCATGGTGAATGCGCCGCTGGTGATGCCCGAGGTGGTGGTGGGCTTGAGCCTGCTGCTGATGCTGGTGAGCGTGCAGCGCGCTCTGGGCTTCCCCGAGCGCGGCATGATGACCATCTGGCTGGGCCACCTGCTGCTGGGCATGGCCTATGCGGCCGTGGTGGTGCAGAGCCGGCTGCAAGACCTGAACCCGCAACTGGAAGAAGCCGCCATGGACCTGGGCGCGCGCCCGCACCAGGTGTTCTGGCTGGTGACGCTGCCCATGATCGCGCAGAGCCTGGTCTCGGCCTGGCTGCTGACCTTCACCATCAGCCTGGACGACGTGGTGCTCTCGGCCTTCCTCTCGGGCCCGGGCAGCACCACCATGCCGCTGGTGATCTTCTCGCGCGCCCGCCTGGGCTTGAACCCCAGCGTCAACGCTGTGGCCACCCTCATCGTCGTGGTAGTGGCAGTGGGCGTGGTGCTGGCCAGCTACGTCATCGCGCGGCAGGAGCGCCGGCGTCAACAGGAAATGGCAGCGGCGAACCGCGGCTGAAGCCCGTCAAAAAAGGAGAGAACCCATGCACAAGAGTTACGCCACCACCGCAGTGATGCTGGCCCTGGCAGCGGCTTTCCCGGCCCAGGCGCAGAGCAACGAAGAACTGCTCAAGGAACTGCGCGCCTTGCGCGACCGCGTGAACCAGCTCGAGCAGAAGCTGCAACAGCAGCAGGCGCCCGCCGCAGCCCCCGTGCCCGCCGGCCAGTGGGGCATGACGCCCGAGCAGGCGCGCGAACTCGCCCGCGTGGCCACCAAGGCCGAGGCGATGCAGGACAACTTCAGCGACCAGGGCTACAAGGGCCTGAAGATCTCGGGCCAGATGGACCCGACCTACATCTACAACAAGCGCCAGAACGACGCTGGCTTCGTCTTCCTGAACGGCGGCGGTGCGCGCTACACCTACGACAACAGCTACTTCGGCATGCTGGTGCTCGACTTTGACAAGGAAACCGAGAGTGGCACGAAATGGAAGCTGACGCTGGCGCCCGAGCGCGGCACGGGCGCGCTGGTGAACGGTGGCAGCATCGTCCATGAAGCCTCGGTGTCGTTGCCGCTGAATGACTTGCAGACCCGCCTGTGGCTGGGCCAGATCCCCGACTGGACGGGCTACGAGCTCACGCTGCCCGCTGGCAACAAGCTCATCACGCACAACCTGTTGTTCGACTTCATGGCGCCCACGGCCTACACCGGCGCGGTGCTCGACGTCACCAGCGGCAAGTGGTGGACGCGTGTGGGCCTGGCCAACCTGAACGGAGCGCGCGGCACGCCGGGCAACAAATCGCCGGTGCTGATCTACCGCGTCGATTACTCCAAGGGTGAGTTCGACGGCTTCGGCTTCACCGGCCTGCACGGCAAGGCCGCCAACTTCGCCGCCGATGGCACCTGGCAGCGCGACACCGGCACGGTGGACGCCAACGGCGACCCGATCTTCGAAGAAACGGGCTTCGACGGCGCGGGCAAGAACACCAGCATCCATCTCTTCGAGATCGACGCCTACTACATCCGCGGCGACCTCTCGCTCTTCGGTCAGTTCAGCTACGGCCAACAAAAAGGCGCGGCCATCTTCAACAGCGACGGCCAGCTGCGCAACGCGAAGTGGTGGGGCGTGTCCGGCACGATGGGCTACATGTTCACGCCGCGGCTGGAGGGTGTGATCCGGGCCGACTACATCGACAACAAACGCAACGGCGGGGGCCTGCTGGGCTACAGCTTCGACGACGGCATCAACGGCATCGGCCGCGGGCTGAACGCCGACGGCAGCTTCAACAAGGGCGAGGCGGTGGGCGCCAACCGCTACGCGCTGACGCTGGGCATGAACTACCGCGTCGACGAGAACTCGCTGTTCAAGGTGGAGTACCGCCTGGACGGCGCCAGCCAGCCGGTGTTCTTCAACGCCGCCGGCACCAGCGTGAGCAAGACCAACCACCTGCTCGGCGCCTCGATGGTGGTGAGCTTCTGAACCCCGCTGCCTGACACGGGCCCACGGGCGGGCGGGGGCAACCCTGGCCCGCCTTTGTTTTGCCCGGCCGCACGACAACGACAGGAGACGACCCCATGAACCAGCCTGCCCTCGACTGGCACACCCGCGCCCGCGACATCCGGATCGACGGCCGCCTCGTCATCGACGGCCAACGCCGTGAGGCGGCCAGCGGCGAGACCTTCGGATGCATCTCGCCCATCGACGGCCGCGTGCTCGGCGCGGTGGCGCGTGGCACCACGGCCGACATCGACCTGGCCGTGGCCAGCGCACGCGCCGCTTTCGACAGCGGTTGCTGGGCCGGCCAGAGCCCGGCCGCGCGCAAGCGTGTGCTGCTGCGTTTTGCCGAAACAATCCTCGCGGCGAAGGAAGAACTCGCGCTGCTGGAAACGCTGGACATGGGCAAGCCCATCGCGCACGCGCTGGCGGTGGACGTGGCCAGCACCGCGCGCTGCATCGCCTGGTATGCCGAGGCCGTGGACAAGGTCTACGACGAAATCGCGCCCACGGGCCGCAACGCGCTGGCGCTCATCACGCGCGAGGCGGTGGGCGTGGTCGGCGCCATCGTGCCCTGGAACTACCCGATGATCATGGCCGCCTGGAAGCTGGGCCCGGCGCTGGCGGCCGGCAACTCGGTGGTGCTCAAACCCAGCGAGAAGAGCCCGCTCACCGCCTTGCGCCTGGCGGAGTTGGCCGTGGAAGCCGGCTTGCCGCTGGGCGTGTTCAACGTGGTGCCGGGTTATGGCCAAGAGGCCGGCGAGGCGCTGGCGCTGCACATGGACGTGGACGCCCTGGGTTTCACCGGCAGCACACGCACCGGCCGCCGCATGCTGGCGTACGCCGGCCGCAGCAACCTCAAGCGTGTGTTCAACGAACTCGGCGGCAAGAGCGCCTTCCTGGTGTTCGACGATTGCAGCGAACTGCAGCGCGCCGCCGAAACCGTGGCCGGCAGCATCTTCTTCAACCAGGGCGAGAGCTGCAACGCGCCCTCGCGCGTGCTGGTGCACGAAAGCATCGCGGACGACTTTGCGGCCATGGTGGCGGCGCAGGCCCCGCACTACCAGCCGGCCGACCCGCTGGATGCCAGCACGGTGATGGGTGCCATCGTCGACACCACGCAATTGCAGACCGTGCTGGGCTATATCCAGGCCGGTCGCGATGAAGGCGCGCAGCTGCTGGCCGGCGGCGCCCAAGCGCGCACCGAGACCGGCGGCTGCTACGTGCAGCCCACGGTGTTTGCCGGCGTGCGCCCCGGCATGCGCATCGCGCGGGAAGAGATCTTCGGCCCGGTGGTGAGCTTGCTGCGCTTCAAGGACGAGGCCGAGGCCGTGCGCATGGCCAACGACAGCCCCTACGGCCTGCAGGCCAGCGTGTGGAGCGACAACATCCACCGCGCGCACCGCGTGGCACGTGCACTGCGCGCCGGCACCGTGCACGTGAACCAGTACGACGAAGACGACATCACCGTGCCCTTCGGCGGCTACAAACAAAGCGGGAACGGCCGCGACAAGAGCCTGCACGCCTTCGACAAGTACACCGAGCTGAAGACGACCTGGCTGCGCATCAATGCCGGCTGAAACGAGGCGGGCCCATGCACACCAAACAGGAAATCGCCGCGTTGCAGCGTCAGTTGCGGGACCAGGGCATCCACACGCTGCTGGTGCAGTTCACCGACCTCAACGGCTGCGCCAAGGGCAAGTTCGTGCCGCTGGCCCACCTGGACACGGTGCTGGGCAGCGGCGCGGGTTTTGCGGGGCCTTCCATCGTGGGCACGGGCCTGCCGCGCACCGGGCCGCGCTCGGAGTTCTACGCGCGCGGTGATGCGGCCACGCTGCAGCCCCTGCCCTGGCTGCCGGGCGTGGCGCGCATCGTGGGTGATGGCTTTGTCGACGGCCAGCCCTTCGAGGCCTGCCCGCGCCAGGTGCTGAAGCGCCAGACGGCGCGCCTGGCTGTGCGCGGCTGGCACCTGCAGACGGGGCTGGAGCCAGAGTTTTTCCTGCTCCGCCGTACGCCCGATGGCGGCTGGGCGCCGGCCGATGCCTTGGACCGCCTGGACAAACCCAGCTACGACCTGCACAGCCTGCCGCGCCAGTGGCCGCTGCTGCACGAGTTGGCGCAGCACCTTTCGGCCTGCGGGCTGGACGTGCAGCAGATCGACCACGAAGACGCGCACGGCCAGTACGAGCTGAATTTCGCGCACGGCGAGGCCCTGCTCAGCGCCGACCGGTTGATGCTCTTCAAGCTGGCCGCGCAGGCCGCGGCCGAAGCGCGCGGGCTGGTCTTCTCGATGATGCCCAAGCCCTTTGCCAACCAGCCGGGCAGCGGGCTGCATTTCCACGTCTCGCTGTGGCAGGGCGCGCAAAACCTCTTCGCGCCCGCCGCCGGCGAGCAAGCCGATCTTTCGGAAATGGGCCGCCACTTCATCGCCGGCGTGCTGGCCCACGCGCCGGCGCTGTGTGCGCTCTCCGCCCCCACCGTCAACAGCTACAAACGCCTGACGGTGGGCGAATCGCTCAGTGGCACCACCTGGGCACCAGCCGTCATCGCCCACGGCCCCAACAACCGCACCGCGGCCGTGCGCACCCTGCCCGGCCGCTTCGAGTGGCGCATGCCCGACGCCAGCGCCAACCCCTACCTCGCCACCGCCGCGATGCTGGCCGCGGGGCTGGACGGCATTCAGCGCCGGCAAGAACCACCGCCCGCGATGACGGCCGACCTGTTCACCTGGAGCCTGCCGCAGCTGCGCACCCATGGCATCGGCCTGCTGCCCCAGACCCTGGGCGAGGCGCTGGACGCGCTGGAAGCCGACGACGTGGTCTGCGAAGCCCTGGGCGAAACCTTGACCGACGAGTTCCTGCGCCTGAAGCGCGACGAGGCCCTGGCCTACGCGCGCCACGTCAGCGCCTGGGAGCTGGAGCGCTACGCCGCGTTCTTCTGAGCCCCGCCCTGCTTCTCCCGCCCCGATGCCGAACACCGCACCGCCCCCCTGGGCCTACCTGAGCCTGGCCGCCAGCATGGCGCTGGTGGGCAGTTATGTCGGCCTGAGCAAGCTGCTGGTGGCCGTGTTCCCAGTGCTGCTGCTGGCCTGGCTGCGTTTCGGCATTGCCGCGGTGGCCATGGCGCACTGGGTGCGGCGCCAGCCCGGTGAAGAGCCGCTATCGCCGCGCAACCGCGTGCTGATGTTCTGGGAGAGTTTCCTCGGCAACTTTCTCTTCAGCATCTGCATGCTCTACGGCGTGCAACTCACCTCGGCCCTGGCCGCGGGCGTGACGATGGCCGCCATTCCGGCCGCGGTGGCCGTGCTCTCGCGCGTGTTCCTGGGCGAGCTGATCCGCCCGCGTGTGGCGGTGGCCATCGCGTGCGCCATGGCCGGCATCGCGCTGCTGGCCTTGGCCCGCACGGGCGATGGCGCTGCGGGCGCCGCGGCCGCGTCCAGCGGCGAGTTGCTGGGCTACGGGCTGCTGCTGGCCGGCGTGCTGTGCGAGGCCAGCTACGTGGTCATCGGCAAGCGGCTCACCGGCAACGTTTCGCCCCGACGAATCAGCGCGCTCATCAACCTGTGGGGCCTGGCACTCGTCACGCCCTTCGGCATCTGGCAGGCGTTGAGCTTCGATTTCAGCGCCGTGGCGCTGCCCACCTGGGGCCTGCTGGTCTTCTATGCGATCGCCGCCAGCATGGTGACGGTGTGGCTGTGGATGCAGGGCCTGCGCCACGTGCCTTCATCGCGGGCCGGGGTCTTCACCGTGCTGCTGCCGGTGAGTGCGGCGCTGGTGGGCATCGTGGTGCTGGGCGAAAACTTCGGCGCCGTGCATGTGGCGGCCTTCGGGCTGGCGATGGCGGGGCTGCTGCTGGCGACCTGGCCCGAACGCGCGGCCTGAACCGATCGGGCGGGCCCTCAGCGCCGCGCGCTCTTCCCGTAGCCGCGGAACTTGCCGATCACCTCGGCCATCTGCGCCTCGCTCAGCAGCGCCGGCTCGCCCACCGCCAAGGCCTTGAGGTAGACCTCGCACAGGGTCTCGATCTCCTGCATCACCTTCATGGCCTGGGCCAGCGTGCGCGAGGCCGAGACCAGGCCGTGGTGCGCCAGCAGGCAGGCATCGCGCTCGCCCAGCGCCTGGCCCACGCCCTGCGACAGGGCCTCGGTGCCGAAGGTGTTGTAGGGCACCAGCGGCACATCAACGCCGCCCGCGATGGCCACCATGTAGTGGAAGGCCGGCAGCGGCCGGTCCAGGCAGGCCAGCGCGGTGGCATTGGGCGCGTGGGTGTGCACCACGGCCTGCACGTCCGGCCGCGCGCGGTAGGCGGCGCGGTGGAAGTGCCACTCGGAAGACGGCTGCCAATCGCCCACCACCTGCGGCGTGTCGCCCTCGCCTTCGATCGCCACCCACACCAGGTCTTGCGCGCGCAGGTCGTCGGCGCCCATCCCGGTGGGTGTGATGAGCATGCCGTCGTGGGCCCTGCCTTCTTCCAGCCGCACCCAGCGCAGGCTCAGGTTGCCGGTGCTGCCGCGGTTCATGCCGCTGGCATCCAGCCGGCGCACGGCGGCCACGGCGGCTTCGCGTGCGCTGGTCTCGTGGGCGAACTCGGGGTTCTGCGGCAAGGCGGTGGCGCTCATGGTCGGGTTTCCATCAGCGCACGCAGCGCCTTTTCTTCGGCGGCGACGAGGCCGTGTTCGGTGATGAGGGCTGTCACCAGCCGCGCCGGTGTGACGTCGAAACCCGGGTTGGCCGCGGCGCTGCCGTCGGGCGTGAGCTGCACTTCCACCACCTCGCCGGCGGCAGTGCGGCCGCTGATGTGGGTGACTTCGCGGCCGCTGCGTTCTTCGATGGGGATGCCGTGCACGCCTTCGGGCAGGCTCAGGTCCAGCGTGCTGGTGGGCATGCACACGTAGAAAGGCACGCCGTTGTCGTGCGCGGCCAGGGCCTTGAGGTAGGTGCCGATCTTGTTGCAGGCGTCGCCGTTGGCGGCCACGCGGTCGCAGCCGACAAAACACAGGTCCACGCGGCCGTGCTGCATCAGGTGGCCGCCGGCGTTGTCGGCAATCACCGTGTGCGGCACGCCGGCCTGGCCCAGTTCCCAGGCTGTGAGACTGGCGCCCTGGTTGCGCGGGCGGGTTTCGTCCACCCACACGTGCACGGGCAGGCCGGCGGCGTGGGCCTGGTAGATGGGCGCGGTGGCGGTGCCCCAATCGACCGTGGCCAGCCAGCCGGCGTTGCAGTGCGTCAGCACGTTCACCGGGTCGCTGTCGCCACGCTCGCGCTTGCGCGCAGCGATGGCCTCGATCAGCGCCAGCCCGTGGCGGCCGATGGCGGCATTCACCGCCACGTCTTCTTCGGCCAGCGCGGCGGCGGCGGCCCAGGCGGCGTCGCCCCGCGCGGCCACCGGCAGCGGCAGCACTTCGGCCAGCAGGCGGTCCAGCGCCCAGGCCAGGTTCACGGCCGTGGGGCGCGCGCCCTTGAGGAAGTGCGCGGTGTTGCGCAGCGCGTCGTCGGCCGCATCGCGCCGCGCCTGCATCGCCAGCCCGTAGGCGGCCACGGCGCCGATGAGCGGCGCGCCGCGCACCCACATCTCGCGGATGGCCACGAAGACCTCGCGCGGGCTGTTCAAGGGCCGCATCTGCAGCCGGTGCGGCAGGCCGCGCTGGTCGATGACCTCGATGCGCTCGCCGCCCGGCAGTTCGCGCAAGGGCCGCAGCGCTTGACCGTTGACTTGCATCGCCGCGCCCTGCCCTTCAGCCCAGCACGCGGCCGGCGATGGCGCGCAGCCGATCCACCACGGCCGGGTCGCGCGCTTCGGGGGATGTGATGAGCGCGTGGTCCAGCGCATGGCGGCACGAGCAAGCATCGGCGCTGGCGTCTTGCGTGATGGTTTCGGCCAGGCTCGCCACCAGCGTGCGCGCGGTCTGCGCGTTGCCCAGCAGCACCTGGATCACGGCGTCCACCGTCACCGCGTCGTGCGCGGGGTGCCAGCAGTCGAAATCGGTGACCATGCCCACGCTGGCGTAGCAGAGCTCGGCCTCGCGGGCCAGGCGCGCCTCGGGCATGTTGGTCATGCCGATGACGCTGCAGTTCCAGCTGCGGTAGAGCTGCGATTCGGCCAGCGTGCTGAACTGCGGCCCTTCGATGGCGAGGTAGGTGCCGCCGCGCACGTGTGGCACGCCCTGCGCCTGCAATGCGGCGGTGACATGGTCGCCCAGGCGCGGGCAGACCGGGTGCGCGAGCGAAACATGCGCCACGAGGCCGGTGCCGAAGAAGCTGCTGGCGCGCTGCGTGGTGCGGTCGATGAACTGGTCGACGACGACGAAGCTGCCCGGCGGCAGGTCGGCGCGTAGGCTGCCCACGGCCGAGAGGCTGAGCACGTCGGTGGCGCCCAGCTGCTTCAGCGCGGCGATGTTGGCACGGTAGTTCACCTCCGACGGCGGGATGCGGTGCCCGCGGCCGTGGCGCGGCAGGAAGGCGAGTTCGGCCTTGCCGAGGCGGCCGCGGAAGATCTGGTCCGAGGGCGCGCCCCAGGGCGTGTTCACGGTTTCCCAGCGGGTGTCGGTCAGGCCCGGCAGGTCGTACAGACCGCTGCCGCCGATGATGGCCAGGAGAGGGGTGCTCATGGGTGTTGGGCTCAAGTTTTGGTGCCAGGTTTCACGCGTTGCGATGCAAGGCTGGCCACGCTGATCTCGATCATCTCGCGCAGCACGGCCAGGTCGACATCGCCCAGCTTGCGCAGGTAGAGGCAGGCCTTGCCCGTCTTGTGGCGGCCCAGCTTCTGCAACTGCGGCGCCAGCGTCTCGAAGCCGGGCATCAGGTAGACGCTGAGGTCGCCCTTGCGCGGCGAGAAGGCCACCAGCGGCCAGTCGCCTTGGGTGCCGCTGGCGTACTGGTAGCGGTAGGCGCCGAAGCCCACGATGGCGCTGCCCCACAGCACCGGCGGCTCGCCCACCACGGCCTGCATCAGCGCGGCCAGGGTGGTGCAGTCGGCGCGGCGTTCGGGCTCGGGCACGGCGGCGATGAAGTCGGACACGCTGGCGGTGGTGGCCTGCGTCTTGGGGCTGCTGGCGGCCATGGCGGGCTCCGGGGTTGGTCGAAGTTCTGGCGGTCTCAGGCTGCCAGCGCGGCACCGCGCCCGGCCATCGCCGCGCGCGCCAGCGCGGCCACCTCGCGCGGGGCGCGGGTCTTCAGCCGGTGGTCGCTCCACACCTGGCGCCAGCGGCGCGCGCCGGGCAGGCCGTTGTGCAGGCCCAGCATGTGGCGTGCGGCCAGCGGCCAGGGTGTGCCGCGGGCGGCCAGGCTTTCGAGATAGCTCACGTACAGGTCTTCGGCGGCCTCGCGGTCGGCCACGGGCGCAGCCGCAGCGCCGAAGAAGGCGCTGTCCCAGCCGGCCAACGCCCAGGGCTCGTGGTAGGCGTGGCGGCCCACCATCACGCCGTCGACATGCAGCAGCTGCTCGGCGATCTGCGCGTCGGTCTGCAGGCCGCCGTTGATGACGATGGTGAGCTGCGGAAACTCGGCCTTCAGCCGGTGCACGAGCTCGTAACGCAGCGGCGGGATCTCGCGGTTTTCTTTCGGGCTCAAGCCCTGCAGCCAGGCGTTGCGCGCGTGCACGATGAAGACCGTGCAGCCGCCGCGCTGGTGCAGCGTGCCGACAAAATCGCGCACGAAGTCGTAGCTCTCGTTGCGGTCAATGCCGATGCGGTGTTTCACCGTCACCGGCAGGCTGCAGGCGTCCTGCATGGCCTTCACGCCATCGGCCACCAGCTCAGCCTCGGCCATCAGGCAGGCGCCGAAAGCGCCGCGCTGCACACGCTCGCTGGGGCAGCCGCAATTGAGGTTGACCTCGTCATAACCCCAGCGCTCGGCCAGCTTGGCGCAGGCGGCCAGGTCGGCCGGCTCGCTGCCGCCGAGCTGCAGCGCCACGGGGTGCTCTTCGTCGTTGAAATCGAGGTGGCGAGGTACGTCGCCGTGCAGCAGCGCGCCGGTGGTCACCATCTCGGTGTACAGGCGCGTGTGGCGGCTCAGCTGCCGGTGCAGGAAGCGGCAGTGGCGGTCGGTCCAGTCCATCATGGGCGCCACGCTCAGGCGCCAGGGGCTAGACGCCGGGGTGGAAATGGCCGCAGGCGTGCTGGGCGTCGGGGCGGGTGTCATGTCGATGCGGGGAGGGTCAACGCGGGCCAGTGCAGCCGCGTCTTCGCGGGCCGGCAGCATAGCCGCTCGCCCGACCTGCCGGCACCGGCCTCAGGCCGCGGCCAGGAAAACGGCGAACCAGCCTTGTGCGTCGGTCCAGTGCTGCTGCGGGCGCCAGCCGGCGCGTTGCAGCAGCGCGGCAAAGGCATCGGGGGTCCATTTGCAGGCGTTTTCGGTGTGCAGGGTCTCGCCGGCAGCGAAAGCCCGCTCGCCGCCGGGCCAGCGCACGCGCAGCGGCTCGCGCGCCTGCAGGTGCATCTCCACGCGCGAGGCCTCGGCGTTCCAGCGCGCCAGGTGGCGCCACTGGCGCGGTTCGAAATCGCTGCCCATCAGCCGGTTCAGGTGGCGCAGCAGGTTGAGGTTGAAGGCCGCGGTGAGGCCGAGTGCGTCGTCGTAAGCGGCTTCCAGCAGCGGCACGGGCTTGACCAGGTCCACCCCGATCAGCAGCGCGCCGCCCGGGGCCGCCTCACGCGCCTGCGTCAGCAGGGCACACGCGGCTTCGGGCTCGAAGTTGCCGATGCTGGAGCCCGGGTAGAGCACGAGCGCCGGGCCGTCCACCAGCCCGGGCGGCAGGCGCAGGTGCGCCGAGAAGTCGTCGCCCAGGCCCACGATGTCCAGCTGCGGGTGCAGGCGCTGCAGGGCCTGCAGTGCGTCTTGCAGGTAGTCGACCGCGATGTCCACCGCCACATAGCGCCGCGGCTGCAGCGCCGGGAAGAGGCGCGCGGCCTTCACACAGCTGCCCGCGCCCAGATCCACCAGCACCGGCGCCGGGCCGGTGAGGGCCAGCGCGGCCTGCGCGATGGCCTCGCCATGGGCGCTGTGGATGGCGGCCTCGGTGCGTGTGGGGTAGTACTCGTCGAGCGCGGTGATGGCCTCGAAGAGCCGCGAGCCCAGCGTGTCGTAGAAGAACTTCGGCGAAACACGGGCCGGTGTGGCCAGCAGGCCTTGTGCGGCCTCGGCGGCCTGGGTGGCGGCGCTGGCAAGCGGGCGTTGTAGGAGTCGAGGCTGCAAGGTCGGTGGCATGGGGCTGCCTGTGGGTCGGCGTCGGGCGGGCTGACCTTACACCGGCCCCGTGACATCGGCAGGGCGAAGGCCATGCGTTGATCCCCTGAGGCGCAGACCCCCGGCGCACCCCGAGAATGCGAGCCGTCCCGTCACCCTGCGCCCCATGACGCCCATCCGCATCTTCGCCCTCGTGCTCTGGGCCGGCCTGCTCTGGCTGGCGGCCCGCCTCGGCCAGTCGCTCGCCAGCCTGCCGCCTACCGGCGCTTTCCAGCTCAACCTGCAGGGTTACGTCACCCTCGCGCTGCCGGCCTTCTTCTTCGCCACGGCGCCCTTGTGGATGCGCGGCCACCCGCTGGACATGCAGCAGATCCGCAAGCCGGTCGACGAGCGTTTCGCGCCCGGCACCTACAACCGCTTCGTGCACACCGTGCGGCCGCTGCAGCTGCTGGCGGCCTTCGGTGCCGTGACGGGCAGCGTTTTCGTGACGGCCAGCGGCGGTCTGGCGGTGCCGCTGCAGCGCTGGGGCACGGGCCTGTTTTTCTACTCGGCCGCGATCGGCTTCGTGCTGTGCCTGCTGCTGCTGCGCGTGCGCGGCCACCGCATCGAATGAAGGCGCCCGGCCCGCGCTGGCTGAGCGCCGATGAAGCAGCCGCCCTGGTGCAGCCCGGCTGGACGGTGGCCAGCGCCGGCTTCGTCGGCGCCGGCCATGCCGAAGCCGTGACCGAGGCGCTGGAGCGGCGTTACCTCGCCACTGGCGCGCCGCGCGACCTGACCCTGGTCTACAGCGCCGGCCAGGGCGACCGCAGCCAGCGTGGCGTGAACCACTTCGGCAACCCCGGCATGGTGAAGGCCGTGTGCGGCGGGCACTGGCGTTCGGCCACGCGGTTGTCGGCGCTCGCGCTGGCCGAGGGCTGCGCGGCCTGGAACCTGCCGCAGGGCGTGATCACGCACCTGTACCGCGCCATCGCTGCCGGCCAGCCCGGGCTGCTGAGCCGCGTGGGCCTGCACACCTTCGTCGACCCGCGCACGGCGCTGGATGCGCGTTACCAGGGTGGTGCGCTCAACCAGCGCGCGCTGGCGGCGATGGCCCTGCCAGCGGCCGCAGGCGGCCGGCACTGGGTGGAGGCCCTCACGCTGCGCGGCGAAGACTTTCTTTTCTACCCGAGCTTCCCCATCCACTGCGCGGTGTTGCGCGCCACCGCGGCCGACGCCCGCGGCAACCTCAGCGCGCACGGCGAGGCCTTCCACCACGAGTTGCTGGCCCTGGCCCAGGCCACGCGCAACAGCGGGGGGCTCGTCATCGCGCAGGTGCGCGAGCGCGTGCCCCACCACGCCGCGCTGGCGCCCATCCGCGTGCCCGGCCACCTGGTGGACGTGGTGGTGCACAACACCGACCCGGAGTTGCACAGCATCACCTTCGGCGAGCAGGAGAACGAGGCCTACCTGCACCCGTGGCGTGGCGACACCGCGGCGGCCGCACCGGCCGCGCTAGAAGGGCCTTTGGACGCCCGCACCCTGGTGCAACGCCGCGCCGTGCTGGAGCTGGCCGCGGGCGGCACCGGCGCGCACCGCGTCGTGAACCTCGGCGTGGGCATGCCCGCCGCCGTGGGCGCGATGGCGCAGGCGGCGGGCGTGGGCGGCTACACGCTCAGCGTGGAGGCCGGCCCCATCGGCGGCACGCCGGCCGACGGCCTGAGCTTCGGCGCCAGCGCCTGGCCCGAGGCCGTGGTCGACCAGCCCGCGCAGTTCGACTTCTACGACGGCGGCGGCATCGATCTCGCCGTGCTGGGCATGGCCGAACTCGACGCGGCAGGCAATGTCAACGTCAGCCGTTTCGGCAGCGGCGAGCAGGCGCTGATCGCCGGGGTGGGCGGCTTCATCAACATCACGCAGGGCGCCAAGGCGCTGGTCTTCGTGGGCACGCTCACGGCCGGCGGGCTGCAGGTGCAGGCCGAGGGCGGCCGGCTGCGCATCGTGCAGGAAGGCCGGCTGAAGAAGCTGGTGCCGGCGGTGGCCCACCTCAGCTACAACGCCGCCTACATGGCCGCGCGCGGCCAGCTTGTGCGCTACATCACCGAGCGCGCGGTGTTCGAGATGCGGCCCGACCCGCAAGCCGCGCCGGGCAGCGCGCCGAGGCTGACGCTGATTGAAATCGCGCCGGGCCTGGACCTGCAGCGCGACGTGCTCGATGTCTGCGGCGCGCCCGTGGCCGTGGCGGCCGATCTGCGCGAGATGGACGCCCGCATCTTCAGCAGCGCGCCGTTCCGCCTTTGAAAGCGCGGCGGCGCACTCAGGGGCCCGGCCCCGGGTCGGGCCATTCGAGCAACTCGGCCAGGCGCCGCACCACCCAGCGCGCTTCGGGCTCGGCCACCACCGAGCCTGCGCCCCGCAGGCCGCGTTCCATGCGTTCCAGCACGTCGGCCTCGGTCACGCCCAGTTCCCACTTCTTCGTGTTCGCCTGCTCGGTGAGCATCTGCGCCAGGTCTTCGCAGAGTTCGTAGCGCTGGGCGATGTGCTCGCGCGTTTCGGTGGGCTTGCTGCGCCCTGGTGGCACGAACAGGGCGATGAAAGACGGCGGCACCGTGAACTGGAACTGGTTCTCTTCGGACATCCCTGGATTGTCGTGGGCGCAGGGCTTGCTAGCGTCGGTGCATGCCAGCCGATCAGCCAGCACTGTTTGCGACGCCCCTGCCCTGCGTGCTGGACATCGAGGCCTCGGGCTTCGGCCGCGCCAGCTACCCCATCGAGGTGGGCTATGTGCTGCCCGACGGCCGCGCCGCATGCATGCTGGTGCGCCCGGCCGAGGGCTGGACCCACTGGGATGCCAGCGCCGAGCAGGTGCACGGCATCACGCGCAGCACGCTGTGTGCACACGGCCGCAGCGCACGTGACGTCGCCTTGGCACTGAACCGCGATCTCGCCGGCCTCACCGTCTACTGCGACGGCTGGGCGCACGACTACACCTGGCTCGCCGCCCTGTTCGAAGAGGCGGGTTTGAGCCCGCAGTTCAAGCTGGAGTCGGTTGGCGCGCTGCTGAACGAAGCGCACCTGCACCAGCTCGACGCTGCACGCCGGCAGGCCGTGGCCGAACTCGGCCTGCAGCGCCACCGCGCCAGCAACGATGCGCGCGCCCTGCAACGCGCTTTGGGTGCGGTGATCGGCCGCACCCTGGCGCACTGAGGGCTCAGGCCGCGGCGGCTTCTTTTTCCTGCAGCAGCCGCCACATCACCTTGCCCGCACCGCTCTTGGGCAGGCTGTCGGCAAAGCTCACCACCTTGGGCGCTTTGTACACGGCCATGTGCTCGCGCGCCCAGTCGATGACCTGCTGCTCGCTCACCTGGCCCTTGGCCTCGGCGCGCAGCACCACCACGGCTTTGACGCTTTCGCCACGGTAGGCGTCGCGCGTGGCGATGACACAGGCTTCCTGCACCCAGGGGCACTTGAAGAGCAGCAGTTCCACCTCGCTCGGCCACACCTTGAAGCCGCTGGCGTTGATCATGCGCTTGAGGCGGTCGGTGATGAAGAAGTAGCCGTCTTCGTCGCGCCGGCCGAGGTCGCCGGTGCGGAAGAAGCGCTTGCCGTCGATCTCGATGAAAGCCGCCTGCGTGGCCTCGGGGTGGCCCCAGTAGCCCTGGAAGACCATGGGCCCGTGGGTGACGATCTCGCCCACCTCGCCAGCGGGCAGTTCACGCAGGGTGTCGGGGTCGATGATGCGGCTGTCCACGCCGAAGATGGGGATGCCCAGGCACTGCAGCTTGGCCCGCTCGGGCGGGTTGGCGTGGCTGGGCGCGGCGGTCTCGGTGAGGCCGTAACCTTCGGCGAAGGTCAGGCCGTAGGCCTGCTGCAGGCGCTCGGCCACGGCCTGCGGCATGGCCGCACCGCCGCCGCTGAGGTAACGCAGGCTGCTGAGGTCGAAGCTCTGGTAGTTGGGGCTGCCGAAGAGATCGATGATCATCGTCGGGATGCAGGTCCAGTGCGTCACGCCGTAGCGGCTGAAGGTGCGGCCGGCGAGTTCACGGTCCCAGCGCGGCAGGATGACCACGGTGCTGCCCAGGTACACGCTGCCCAGCACGCCGTACATCATGCCGGTGATGTGGAACATGGGCACCACCGCCAGGCTCACCGTCTCGGCGCTGGCGTGGCTCCAGAGGCCGCCGCCCACGGCGTTGGGCATCAGCGTGCGGTGCGTGTGCACGCAGCCCTTGGGCAGGCCCGTGGTGCCGCTGGTGTAGGGCAGCAGCGCCATGTCGTCGGGCTGGGCCAGCGTCGGGCCGGGGCGGTGGCCGGCGGCCAGCGCATCGGCCCAGCGTGTGGCCGGCAGCGGGCCGGCCGGCAGCGCGTGTTCGCCGGTCAGCCAGGCCAGCATGGCCGGCGGTGGGGTGTCTTCCGGGGCCAGCGTCTCGGGCATGGCATCGGCAAAACGGGTCACCAGCAGGTGCCGCAGCTGCTGCGGCGCGGGCAGCCGCGCGTTGGCTTCGGCCACCGTGGCCGCGAGGTCGGCCGTGGTGATGGCCACCTGGGCCGCCGGGTCGGTGATGTAGTGGCCGAACTCGTCGGCGCGGTTCATCGGGTTGACCGGCACCACCACCGCATCGGCCCGCTGCACGGCGTAGAAGGCCACGAGGTACTGCGGGCAGTTCTGCATGTAGACGAGCACACGGTCGCCGCGCTTGACGCCCTGGGCCTGCAGCCAGCCCGCCAGCGTTTCGGCCTGGCGGTGCAGCTCGGCGTAGCTCAGCTCGCGGCCGAGGTAGATGCAGACCGGCTTGTGCGGGTAGCGCCGCGCGCTCACCTCGAGGTTGAACCACAGGGTGGTGTCGGGCACCAGCAGCTCGCGCGGCAGACGGGCCGGCCAGGCGGCAGCGTGGGGGCGGGCGTCGGGCGCGGGAACGGGCGCAAGTACGGGCGCAGTGGCGGGGGCAGTGGCAAGCGACAAGTTGGTCTCCGTCTGAGACCGGCGAGGTTGCCGCCGGGGGGGCGGCCCCGCAATCCTGCTATTCCCGCAGAGCTTGTCACCTCGGTGACGGCGGGCCCTGTCGGTGCCGCCGCGCGCTCAGTTCACTTCGCGCCGCGCTTCCTTGCGCCACTTCAGGCAATCGGCGTGCTCGCTGAACTTCGAGCGCAGGCACTCGCGCTCCATGCAGACGAAGTACATCAAAGGATTGCGGCCGTCGCAGATGGCCTCGGGGCCGCTGGCCACCGCCGGCTTGGCCGCCTGCGACGCGGCGGGCGCCACCACGGGCGCTGCCTGCAAGGGCGGCGGTGCCACGGCGGGTGCAGCCCCTTGTGCCGCAGGCGTGGCCACCACTGCGGCCGGCACCGCCGGCGCCACCGCACCGGCCGTTGGCGCTGCGCTCGGCGGGGCATTGCCGTTGCGTGCAGGCGGGGTGTTGACCGCGGCGGCAGCAGGTCGGGGTGCGGGGCTGGGCGCCGCCGTGGCGGCACGCGGCTTGTCCGGCGCTGGCGGTGATGTGGCCGGCGGGCCGCCCGCCGCCGCGGGGCCGGCCGCGGGCCCGGGGCGGGCGGGCACCACCACCGTAGTGATCTTGGACTCCGGCACCGCCGCCGATGCCGGCGCCGGCGCCGGCACCGGCGCCGCCGCGGGCTGGCTCGCGGCCGGAACGCTGCTCTCGGCAGCGGCCGAGGCCGCGAGTTCGGCGGCGGGCAGCGCCCCGCCCCGCGGCCAGAGCGCAAAGGCTGCGCCCGCCAGCACCACCACGCCCAGCCCCAGGGCGACCGGCCACCACTTCGGCCGCCGAGCCGCGGCTGCCGGTGGCGCAGCCAGCGCGGCGGCCACTGGCGGTGCCGCGAAGTTCAGCGGGCTCGGCGCGGGCGAACTGGGCGCGGCTTCGAGCGGCAGGTCGAAATCGGTGCTCGACGGCGGCATGGCGGGTTCTGCGCCAGGCTTGGTGACCGGGTGTGCGGCAACCGGCATCACACGCGTGGCATCGAAATCGATCTCGACATCGGCGGCGGTCGGGAACTGCGCCGGTGCCGCAGCTGCTGTCGGGCGGGCGCCCGCGATCACGGTGCGGTCCCACTGCGAGGCACTGGCGGCTTCGCTGCGCCGCAGTGGCGGTGCCTGGTGGCCGTCGAGCACCTCACGCAGCGCGGCCACGTTCTGCGGCCGGTCGGCCGGGCGCGGCGCCAGCATCCAGTCGATGGTGTGCAGGAAGTCGGCACTGCAGCCCGGGCAGGCCTCGGGGCTCAGCGCCGAGGCTTCGTCGTGCACGGCACGCGCTGTGGCCGGGGGCGGTGGGCGGTTCAGCAGCAGGTAGTGCAGCGTGGCGCCCAGGGCATACAGGTCGGTCCAGGGGCCCTGCTTCACGCTGCCGGCCTCGGCGTACTGCTCGATGGGTGCGTAGGCCGGCTTCAGGATGGCAGTGAGCGTCTGGCTCTTGTCGCCAATGACACGCCGCGCCGCGCCGAAATCCAGCAGCACGGGCTGGCCTTCGCTGTCGATCTGGATGTTGTCGGGCGCAATGTCGCGGTGGTAGACACCTTCGCTGTGCAGGCGCTCGATGGCGCCAAGCAGCGGTGTCAGCAGCGCCCGCAGCCAGGCTTCGTCGGGTGCCACGCCGAGCTGCGCGCGCACTTCTTTCAGCGTGCGCCCGCGCATCACCGGCATGGCCATGTAGGCGGTGCCGTTGGCCTCCCAGAAGCGGTGCACCTTCAGCAGCGAAGGGTGGTCGAAGCGGGCCAGCATCTTGGCCTCGTTGACGAAGCTCTTCAGCCCCAGCGCAAAGGTTTCGGCATCGCTCTGCGAACGCAGCGAGACGTGCATGGTCTCGGTGCGGCCGGCCAGCGAGGCCGGCATGTACTCCTTCACCGCCACCTCGCGCTCGAGCGCGTGGTCGAAGGCGAGGTAGACAATGCCGAAGCCGCCCACGCCCAGCAGGCTGAGCAGCTCGAACTCGCCCAGGCGTGTGCCCGGCGGCAGGGCGCTGGGGTTGTCGCTGGCGATGCGGGGCATTTGTGTGGACATGAAACAAGACCATTATCAGCGCTGCACCCCGCCCTGCGAGCCCCGGTTCGCAGGCCTGCCACAGCCCATGCCCCCAGGCATGGGGACACAGAGGCGCCACGCAGCCTGGGCCGCCTGCCTGTGAGGCCGGAAACCGCCAGCCTGTGGGCCTACCCGGCCTACATGAAGCTGTGGTTCGCGCGTGTGGCGGGCGTCTCCGCCAGCCAGATGCTGATGGTGGCCGTGGCCTGGCAGATGTACGACCTCACCAACTCGGCCTGGGACCTGGGCCTGGTGGGGCTGCTGCAGTTCGCGCCTTCGCTGCTGCTCACGCTGCCGGCCGGGCACCTCATCGACCGCCTGCACCGCGGCCGCTTGCTGGCGGCCTGCATGGCCGTGCAGGCGCTGTGTGCGCTGGCCCTCGCCGCGGCCAGCCAGCACGGCGCGGCCACGCGTGAGGCGCTGCTGGCCGTCTCGGTGGTGCTGGGCGCGGTGCGGGCTTTCCAGATGCCCACGCAGCAGGCGCTGACGCCACTGCTGGTGCCCCGCGAGGTGCTGCCGCGCGCACTGGCCTTCAGCGCGGTGGGCCTGCAGGGCGCGGTGATCGGTGCGCCGGCCCTCGGCGGCCTGCTCTACGCCCTGGGCGCGCCTGTCACCTACTTCGTCTGCACCGGCCTCTTCGCCGTGGCCGCATCGCTCTGCCTGTGGCTGCGGTACGCCCACGGCGCTGCGTCTGCCGAGCCCGCCACCTGGCACACGCTGCTGGCCGGCGTGCGCCACGTCTGGCACCACAAGGTGGTGCTGGGCGCGATCTCGCTGGACCTCTTCGCCGTGCTCTTCGGCGGCGCCACGGCGCTGCTGCCCATCTTTGCGAAAGACATCCTGCACGTCGGCCCCTGGGGCCTGGGCCTGCTGCGCAGCGCGCCGGCCGTGGGCGCGCTGGGCATGTCGCTGGCGCTCACACGCTGGCCGGTGCGGCGGCGCACCGGGCGCACGCTGCTGGCCGCGGTGGCGGTGTTCGGCGTGGCGATGCTGGTGTTCGGGCTGTCGACGAGTTTTGCGTTGTCGATGGCCGCACTGGCCGTCAGCGGCGCGGCCGACATGGTCAGCGTCGTCATCCGCCAGACCCTGGTGCAGCTGGAAACGCCCGACGAGATGCGCGGCCGCGTGAGCGCCGTGAACTCGGTGTTCATCGGCGCTTCCAACCAGCTCGGCGAGTTCGAATCGGGCGCCACCGCGGCGCTGATGGGCCCGGTGGGCTCGGTGCTGCTGGGCGGCGTGGGCACGCTGGTGGTGGCGGGCCTCTGGCTGCGGCTCTTCCCGGCGCTCGCGCAACGCGACGCCCTCGTGCAGGCCGGCACGGCGGAACCCAGAGGTCGGGCACGGGCCTGAGGTTGCAGAAAACACCACGGCCACGGCACGGCGGGCGGCGGGGCCCGGGCACGGTGCGCGGCGGTGCGGAGAACGGTGGCAGTTGCATGGGCAGGGCTTCAGCCGCCGCGTTTGTCTTGCGCGCGTGCACGGCCAGCGCGGCCGTGCTGCTTCCAGGTCTGCAGCTGGGCGCGGCGTTCCAGCGCCGTGAGCGTGTCGCGCCGGGCCTCGCGTTCGAGCTTGTGGAAGTTGCGCAGGCGCTGCGCTTCCACGCCCTCGCGCACCGCGCAGCCGGGCTCGGCCTCGTGCCGGCAATCGCGGAAGCGGCACAGCGGCGCCAGCCGCGCGATGTCCTCGAACACCGCGCCCAAGGCCAACGCATCACCATCCAGGCGCAGCGTGCGCAGGCCCGGTGTGTCGATGATGCAGGCGCCTTCCGCCGTGGCGTGCAACGAGCGCACCGTGGTGGTGTGGCGGCCGCGGTTGTCGCCGGTGCGGTTGGCGCCGGTGTCCTGCACTTCTGCGGCCAGCAATGCGTTGGTCAGCGTGCTCTTGCCGGCGCCACTGCTGCCCAGCAGCACGAGCGTCTGGCCCGCTTGCAGCCACGGCGCCAGCGCTTGCCGCGGCTCTTCGCCCAGCGCGTTGACGGCCACGGCCACGCCACCAGGCGGCAGCAAGGCCTGCACTTCGCGCAGGCGTTCGTCGGCCACTGGGCACAGGTCTTTCTTCGTCAGCACCACCACCGGCGCCACGCCGGCCAGACGCACCAGCGCCAGGTAACGCTCCAGCCGGCGCGGGCTGTAGTCGAGGTCAAGGCCCATCACGAGCAAGGCCGTGTCGACATTGCTGACGATGACCACACGCTCCACCTTGTCGCGGCCGTCATGCAGGCGCCGCGCGAGCTGGTTCACGGGCTGCAGGCGGTGCGCCACCCACCATTCGCCCAGGGTGTTGCGCTCGGCCAGCACCCAGTCGCCGCAGGCGATGGCATCGCCCTCGGCGGCCAGCATCGCGCGCACGGCGGGCAGCAGCCGGGCGGGCAGCGGCTGCAGGCCATCGTGCAGGGTGAGGCCCTCGCGCTGCACCTCCGTCACGCGCAGCAGCGCGGGTTCGGCGCAGGGCAGCGCGGTGCGTTGAAGTTCTTGAACAAAACCAGCCATCAAGGCCGGTGAGAGACCGATGCCGCGCAGGCGGCCGAGATCGGAGATGCTGAACATGGCTTGCAGTGCGTCCCGTGCAAGAGAAAACCTGGCCCGGGGCCGCGTGCGCGTTGGCGCACACGGCGGCTCGGGGCCGCTGAGGTCGTTCGGGGGTCGCTGGCTGCAGGCCGCGGGCAGACGCCACGGCGAGGCGCGGGGCGCCTCAGGCTCAAGTGCAGGGGTGGATCAGTTCGATCCGGCCTGGGGCCCGTTGGAGCCTCAGGTGTGCGCGTTCAGCCGGTGTGGCGTGCGCGGGCCTGCAGGAGCGACCGGGGGGTGTGATCAAGCTTCACCATGGGGGCCTCCTGAGGGTTGTGGCGGTGAGCACCGCGGGGTGCGCGACTGTGCGCCTCGCGGCCTGCGGTCGTCAAGCTTTTGTTCTCGGGCCGCACAACGCGGCGGACGCGGCCCTGGCCGAGCAGGCCGGCTTCGTTGGCCCCTGCGCAGCGGGCACTGGGTGGTGTGCAGCCCTGGATCAGGCGCCCGCGCCCGATATGCTGCCTGCATGTTGTCCAGCGTGAGCCCACCCACCCCCCTGCCCGACCCCAGGCGCCCGGCCCCCGCCGCCAGTGCCGAGGGCGTGCGTGTGCTGCACGTCGACGCCCAGCTCATCGTGGCCGAAAAGCCGGCCGGCCTGCTCTCGGTGCCCGGTCGCGGCGAGGCGGGTCTGGTGAACCTGGCCAGCCACCTGCAGGCGATGTGGCCCGACGCGCTGGTGGTGCACCGGCTGGACATGGGCACCTCGGGCCTGATGCTGCTGGCGCGCGGCCTGGAGGCGCAGCGCAAGCTCAGTGCCGCCTTCGAGCAGCGCGCGGTAGGCAAGCGCTACGAGGCCGTGGTCGAAGGCGTGATCGAAGCCGAAGAAGGCCGTATTGCCGCGCCTTTGATGGCCGACTGGCCGAACCGCCCGCGACAGAAGGTCGACGTCGATAACGGCAAACCATCCTTGACCTACTGGCAGGTGCTGGCGCGCACGGCCGAGACCACGCGGCTCTCGCTCAAGCCCGTCACCGGCCGCTCGCACCAACTGCGTGTGCACCTGCAGCACATCGGCCACCCGATCCGGGGCGACGAGTTGTACGCGCCGCTGCCGCTGCGTGCCGATCGGCTGCTGCTGCACGCTGCCGACATCAGCTTCGCGCACCCGGCCAGCGGCGCCACGGTGCATTTCGCCAGCGCAGCCCCGTTCTGACACTACTGCATTTTTTTACGAAAGCCTCCCCATGCCCCAAGCCCTGAACATCGTCACTGGCAGTTCCCGCGGCCTCGGCCGCGCGGTGGTGGAACAACTGCTGGCGCGCGGCGACCGCGTGCTGGCCATTGCACGCGGGCCCACGGCGATGCCGGTGCCGCCCGGCGCCGAATTGATCGCCTGGCAGGCCGACCTGGCCGAACCCCGGCCCTTGGCCGAACGCCTGGCCGTCTGGCTGCAGGCCTTGGACCCGGCGCAGATCAGCGCCGTGAACCTGATCAACAACGCCGGGGTCGTCTCCACGCCCGCGCCCCTGTCGCAGAGTGATGCGTCAGAGCTGCAGAACGCCCTGCGCGTGGGCCTGGAAGCACCGCTGCTGCTGAGCGCGGCCTTCCTGCGCGCCACCGCCGGCTGGGCCTGCCCGCGCAAGCTGATGCTGGTGTCGTCCGGCCTGGGCCGTCGCGCGATGGCCGGCAGTGCGAGCTACTGCGCCGCCAAGGCCGGCATGGACCACCTGGCGCGGGCGCTCGCGCTGGAAGAGGCGCTGGTGCCCAATGGCGCGCGTGTGGTCTCGCTCGCGCCCGGGGTCATCGACACCGACATGCAGGTGCAGCTGCGCGGTGCCGATGCCGCGCTGTTCCCGGAGGTGGTGCGTTTCCGTGGCCTGAAGGATGGCGGCCACCTCGACAGCCCGACCGAGGCTGCCGCCAAGCTGCTGCGCGCGCTGGACCGCGCCGACTACGGCGAACAGCCCGTGAGCGACGTGCGGGAACTCGCATGAGCCCCGAACGCTGCGCCGAACTCATCGCCACGCTCACGCTGCAGCCGCACCCCGAAGGCGGCCACTATGGCGAGGTCTTCCGCTCCGCGCTGCCGGTGCAGCCGGCCGATGCCCGCCAGGGCCGCGTGGCCCTGACCACCATCGATTTCCTGCTGCAGCCCGGCCAGTGTTCGGCCTGGCACCGTGTGGCGTCTGACGAGGTGTGGCACCTGCTCGAAGGGGCGGGGCTGCGGCTGTGGCTGGCGCCGGCCGATCTTTCGGCGTTCACGCACGTCGACCTCGGGTCCGTGGCTGGCGCACGCCGGCCGCGCCACGTGGTGCCGGCCGGCTGGTGGCAGGCGGCCGAGCCGCTCGGCGGCGGAGCCTATGTCGGCGCCACCGTCGGCCCGGGTTTCGACTTCGCCGATTTCAGCTTCGGCCGCGCAGACCCGCGCTTCGGTGCCGCCGTGCAGACCCTGGCGCCGGCCCTGACCCGCCTGCTCTAGGCCGCGCCCAGGCCCACGCCCAGGCCGCGCGCCGTCTGCAGCAGCGGGTGGTCGAGCGACACCCGCCGTGTGCGGCCGGCCACCTCGTTCAGCGGCACGCTGGTGCAGGCGCCGCTCTGCAAAGCCACCATGCGCCCGTGCTGGCCCGTTTTCACCAGCTGGGCGGCCTCGTAGCCGAAGCGGGTGGCCAGCACGCGGTCGAAGGCCGTGGGCGTGCCACCGCGCTGGGTGTGGCCCAGCACCGTGGTGCGCACCTCGCTCTGCAGCAGCGGCTGCAGTTGCTGCTGCAGCCGTTGCCCCACGCCGCCCAGGCGCAGCGGGTCGGGGCTGTGGGCCAGGGTCTCGCGCACCGTCAGGCCCTCACCTTGCGCATGCGCACCTTCGGCGATGCAGACCAGCGTCGGCAGGCCCGCAGCTTCCCGCTCGCGGCAGCGTGCGGCCACGGCCTGCACGTCGTAAGGCAGTTCGGGCAGCAGGATGATGTCGGCGCCGCCGGCCAGGCCACCTTCCAGCGCAATCCAGCCGGCATAGCGGCCCATGGTCTCGGCGATCATCACGCGGCCGTGGCTGCGCGCGGTGGTGGCCAGGCGGTCCAGCGCCTCGGCCACCACGGCCACGGCGCTGTCGAAGCCGAAGGTGCGCTCGGTGTGCGGCAGGTCGTTGTCGATGGTCTTGGGCACGCCCACCACCGGCAGCCCGCGCTGGCCGAAGCGGTGGGCGATGGCCATGGTGCCGTCGCCGCCCACGGCCACCAGCACGTCCAGGCCCAGCTCACGGGCGTAGGCCAGCGCGGCATCGGCCTGGTCTTGGCCGTCTTGCACGCGGAAGGGGTCGCAGGTGTTGTGCGTGCCGAGGATGGTGCCGCCCTCGGCCAGGATGCCAGCCACATCGGCCGGCGCCAGCGGGCGTGAACGCCGCGCCAGCAGCCCGTGGAAACCGCGTTCGATGCCGGTGACGCGGGCGCCGCATTCGTGGTGCAGGGCCAGCGTCACCGCGCGGATGACGGCGTTCAGGCCGGGGCAGTCGCCACCGCCGGTGAGGATGCCCACGTGCATGGCGATGGGCCCCCGCGCCTCAACCCAGCCAGGCGGCGAGGTCGGCCTTGAGCTGGCGCAGATCGGCCTGGCGCGTGTACATCATGTGGCCGGCGTCGTAGTAGCGGTGCGTCACGCGGGCCAGCACGCTGGCCGGCACGTTCAGCTGCGCCAGGCTCCAGTCGCTGGCGCTGTAGGGCGTGCCCAGGTCGTAGCGGCCGCTGGCGGCCAGCACCTTCAGGTGCGGGTTGCGGCGCAGCGCGCGGGCGAGGTCGGGGCTGGTGCTGCAGAAACCCATGCTGCTGCGGCCACCGCCTTCGGCGCCGCGGGCCCACTGCCAGCCGCCGTTGACCTCGTAGCTCAGCACGTTGTAACGGTGCTCCAGGTCGATGCCCAGCGTGCCGCGGTAGTAGGCCAGCGCGGCCATGGTGTAAGGGCCGGCGATGGCCTCGATGCCGGGGTCGAACTCCATCTCGCTGACCCGGCTGGCCGCCGCCGGCCCGGTGCCGCGCGCTTCCAGCCGGCCCACCACCTGGCCGCGCGCGCGCAGCGCTTCGGTGAAGTAGCAGCTGTCGCTGATGCGCAGGTTCTGCTCTTCCACCAGCGTGCGCGGCAGGCCCGTGAGTTCGGCCACGCGGCGCGCCACGGCGCTGCGGCGTTTGTCGCTCAGGCGGGCGCCGGCCTGCAGCGCGCTGACGTAGTCGTCCTGCACAAAAGCTTCGGCCGCGGCACGCGCTGCTTCGGGGCTGGCGGCCTGCGGGCCGCTCAGCAGGCCGTGGTACTGCGAGACGTTGGCAAAAGCCGGCAGGAAGAGGCTGTAAGGCAGGTCGTTGCCCGGCGCAAACGCGATGCTTTGCAGGTCCATCGCGCAAGACACCAGGATCACGCCGCTGAGCACCGCGCCCAGGCTCTGCATCTTGTCGGCCAGGCCCGCGCCGCGCGTGGTGCCGTAGCTTTCACCGGCGATGTACAGCGGCGAGCCCCAGCGCTGGTGGCGCGTGAGCCAGCCGCGCATCACCTCGGCCAGGGCTTCGATGTCGCCGTCCACCGAGAGGTGCTTCTTGCGCGCTTTTTCGCTCGCGCTCAGCGACCAGCCGGTGTGCGGCGGGTCGATGAAGACGAGATCGAAGTGTTCGAACCAGCTGTGCGGGTTGTCTTCCACCGCATAGGGCGGCAGCGGCATGCTGCCGTCGTCGGGCACCACCACACGCTTTGGCCCGAGGGCGCCGAACTGCAGCCAGATGCTGGCCGAGCCCGGGCCGCCGTTGAAGGCGAAACACACCGGGCGCGTCTTCGCATCGGCGCCCTGCAGCAGGTAGGCGGTGGTCATCACCGCAGCTTCGGGCTCGCCGGCCGCGCCCGCCAAGCCACCCGGCAGCACCGGCATGAAGGCGGCGCTGACGCGGTAATCGAGCACCTGCCCGCCCAGGGTGATCTGCGCCGTGCTTTCCGCCGCGGGGCGGGCCAGCAGCTTGTCGACCAGGGCCTTCAGGCGCTGGGCGTCGTCATCGGGGGCGGCGGGGGTGGCGGGGTTCGCGTCGGCCATGGTCGGGGTGTTCGGGTTGGGGGTGGATGTGAAGAAGGATAGGACAGCCGCGCCGATCAGACGCCGGTGCCGGCGAGCAGCGCGCCGTAGCGCGTGATGTCGACGTTGCCGCCGCTGAGGATGACGCCCACGCGGCGGCCGCGTGCGGGCACCACACCGTGCATCAGCGCGGCCGCGCCCAGCACACCTGTGGGTTCGAGCACCAGCTTCAAGCGCTCGGCGAAAAATCGCATCGTCTCGACCAGTTGCGCGTCGCTCACCGTCTCGATGCGGCTCACCAGGCGCTGGATGACCGGGAAAGTCAGCGTGCCGCTGTGCTGCGTCTGCGCGCCGTCGGCGATGGTCTTGGGGGTGTCGATGTGCACGATGCGGCCCAGGGCCAGGCTCTGCTGCGTGTCGTTGCCGGCCTCGGGCTCGATGCCGATCACCTCGATGCCGGGGCTGAGGTGGTGCGCGGCCACGGCGCAGCCGCTGATGAGGCCGCCACCGCCCACGCACACCAGCAGCAGGTCCAGCGGGCCGGTGTCCTGCAACAGCTCCCATGCGGCGGTGCCCTGCCCGGCCATCACGTGCGGGTGGTCGTAGGGCGGGATCAGCGTCATGCCGCGCTCCTGCGCCAGGCGGCGGCCGATGGCTTCGCGGTCTTCGGTGTAGCGGTCGTAGAGCACCACCTCGCTGCCGCGCTGGCCCTGCTGGTAGCCGCGGGTGGCGGTGAGTTTGGCCGCGGGCGAGTCTTGCGGCATCACGATGACCGAAGGCATGCCCAGGAGCCGCGCCGAGAGCGCGATGGCTTGCGCGTGGTTGCCCGAGCTGAAGGCGATGACCCCGGCTTCGCGCTGCTGCGGCGTGAACTGCGCCAGCGCGTTGTAGGCGCCGCGGAACTTGAAGGCGCCCATGCGCTGCAGGTTCTCGGCCTTGAAGAAAACCTGCGCGCCGGTGGCTTCATCCACGGTGCGCGAGGTGATGACGGGCGTGCGGTGGGCCACGCCTTGCAGCCGCGCGGCGGCAGCTTCGACGTCGGCGGCGTTGATCGCAAGCGCAGCGGTGGGGTCGGTCGTCATGGTTCGGTTCAGGCCGCGCCCGGGCCCTGGAAGCCCCCGCGGCGGTAGGTGAGCACGAGGGTGTCGCGCCAGGCCGGCTGGCTGGCATCGACAGGCTGGATGGGCGTGGTTTCGTGGATCACACGCTCGTCGTCGAGCAGCAGCACGCTGAAGGGCTCACGCAAGGTGAAGCGCACACCTTGCGGGCCGCGCGCATCGAAGACGCGGGTTTCGCCGCCCTTGACGTTGTGGCGGTCGACGATGAGCACGGCCACGAGGTCGACACCATCGCGGTGGGCGCCTTCGGGCGTGGGCCGGCCGATGCCGCCTTCGGTGTCGATGCGGAAGGGGTGGGCCTCGACGAACCACTCGCCGGCGTTGCCGACATCGGCGCGCAGGCCGTCGGCCACGCCTGCCAGGCCCTGCAGCAGCAAGGCCCAGGCCGGGTCTTGCTGCAACTCGGGCGGCAGCGGCTCGAACCAGCGCTCGTAGCCGCCGTGCAGCGCGTTGTATTCCACCGGCTGCCAGTGCGCGCGGTGGGGCACGGGCTGCAGCGTCTGCGCCGTGACGCGGAAACAGCCGTGGCGGCGTTTGCGGTAGCGGCCGCCATCGCGCAGGTGCGGGTCGGGCGGCAAGGCCGGCCACAGCGGCTGCCAGGCCAGCCAGGCCGGCAGCGCCGCGCTGCACAGGCGGGCCAGGGTGGCCGCATCCAGCACGGCCCAGCCGGCGGTGGAGAGTTGCGCCGGCACATCGGCCAGCGCGGTGAGGGGGGGCGGAGGATGCATGCGCTGGAAGGTCGTCGGCCGGGCTGGCGTCGAGGGAGAAGCGTGGCAGTAGGGCCTGCAAGCCGCGCTGGCCTTGTCGCGATTGGAGGCAGCTCTCCAATCGGATGTCGGCAAAGCGGGGGCCCGCGGCGTTAAGGTGCTTGCCGACCATGCGCCCCACCCTCCCCCTCCTGCCCACCACGCCGAGTTGCCTGGTGGAAATCATCGAGCTCAAGTGGCTGCTGCGTGGCCATGGCGTCGACCTTCACGTCGAGCGCCTGCAGAGCGACCACGAGTATGCCCGGCAGACGCTGGACACCGCGGCCGGCCTGCCCCATGCCCCGCTGCGCGCCGCGGCGGCGCGGCTGCGACGCTGCCTCTTGCCCGACCTTTTGCCTGACGCCTGATGCGGCCGCCCGGCCAGCAACGCCGGATGCATGGCCGAAACGGTTACGCTGCGCGCCCATGACAAACGCGAACAAGAAGCCGAACCCCCTGCTGGAGATCGGCATCACCGTGCTGCTGCCGGCCTTCATCCTGATGAAGCTGAGCAGCCCCGAGCGCCTGGGCACCCTGGGCGCCTTGCTGCTGGCCCTGGCTTTCCCGGTGGGCTGGGGCGTGTGGGACGGCCTGCGCCGCCGCAAGCTGAACTGGTTCAGCGTGCTGGGCGTGGTGAGCACGCTGCTCACCGGTGGCATCGGCCTGTTGAAGCTCGATGCGCAGTGGCTGGCGGTGAAAGAGGCGTTGGTGCCGGGGTTGATCGGCCTGGCCGTGCTGGTGTCGAACTTCACGAAGTCGCCGCTGATCCGCGTGCTGGTCTTCAACGCCGATCTTTTCGACCTGCCCCGGGTCAACGCCGCCTTGGCGGCGCGCGGCAACACCGTGCCCTTCGAACTGCGGCTGCGCACCGGCACCTTCCTGCTGGCCGCCACCTTCTTCTTCTCGGCCCTGGCCAACTACGTGCTGGCGCGGCTGGTGGTAAGCGCGCCAGCCGGCACCGAGGCCTTCAACGAGCAGTTGGGCAAGCTCACGCTGTTGAGCTACCCCGTCATCGCCATCCCGAGCATGTTGATGATGATGGGCCTGATGTTCTGGCTGGCCCGCGGCGCCAAGGCGCTGACGGGGCTGGACCTGGGCGACATGCTGCAGGGCGGCGAGCCGGCCGGCAAACCCTCGGCCTGAGTTCGCGCGGCGCGCGCCTCACACGATGATGGGTTCCGGCTCCAGCCGGATGCCGAAGCGCCCGTAGACACTCTCCTGGATGGCGCGTGCCAGCGTCACCACCTCGGCGCCGCTGGCGCCACCGCGGTTCACGAGCACCAGCGCCTGCTTCTCGTAGACACCGGCGCGGCCCACGCTCTTGCCCTTCCAGCCGCAGGCGTCGATCAGCCAGCCGGCGGCCAGCTTCACCGTGCCATCGGGCAGGGGGTAGTGCACGATTTCCGGGTCGCGGCCGATGATGTCGCGGCACTGCTCCTCGGTGACCACCGGGTTCTTGAAGAAGCTCCCGGCATTGCCGATGACGGCCGGGTCGGGCAGCTTGGCGCGGCGGATGGCGCAAACCCAGTCGAAGACGGTCTGCGCATCGGGCGCGTGGTTGCCGGTCTCGGCCATCTTGCGTTCCAGATCCAGGTAGCCCAGCAGCGGCTGCCAGGGTTTGGGCAGGCGGAAACGCACGCGTGTGATGACACTCTTGCCCGCCAGTCCGCCGAAACCCGTGTGCTTGAAGACGCTGTCGCGGTAGCCGAAGCGGCAATCGGCCGGCCCCAGCGTGACGCTGCGGCCGGTGACCAGGTCGATGGCGTCGAGGCTGTGGAAACGGTCTTTCAGCTCCACGCCGTAAGCGCCGATGTTCTGCACCGGTGCCGCGCCCGTGCTGCCCGGGATGAGCGCCAGGTTCTCCAGCCCCGGCCAGCCCTGCTGCAGCGTCCAGGCCACCACGGCATGCCAGGATTCACCGGCACCGGCTTCGACCACCCAGGCCTCGGGCGTTTCTTCCACCAGGCGCAGGCCGGGGATCTCGACCTTCAGCACCACCTCTTCGAGGTCGTGCGTGAGCACCACGTTGCTGCCACCGCCGAGCACGAACTTGCGCGCCACGCCGTACTCGGGGTGGTCGACGACCCGGCGCACGTCGGCCTCGGTCTTGATGCGCACCAGCGTGCGGGCCACGGCCGGCAGGCCGAAGGTGTTGTGTTCGCGCAGGCTGGCACGCGCTTGCACGTCCAGCGAGGGTTGCGCCGCGGGCGCCGGGGGGAGGGTCATGCCACAATTTTCGTGCATATTCCGGCGCGCCCCGCGCCCCCGCAGCACCTGCCTTTTTTCCTGCCCCTGAACCGCTCTCATGCCCAGCTTTGACGCCGTCATCGAACCCGATCTCGTGGAACTCCGCAACGCCGTGGAACAGGCGCAGAAGGAGATCGGCACACGTTTTGACTTCAAGGGCAGCAGCGCCCAGGTGGAGCTGAGCTCGCCCACGCCCAAAACGCGTGAACTCACGCTCTGGGCCGACAGCGATTTCCAACTCGGCCAGGTGAAAGACGTGCTGATCGCCAAGCTCACCAAACGCAACGTCGACATCCGCCTGCTCGACTTCAGCGCCACGCCGCAGAAAATGAGCCACGACAAGCTCAAGCTCGCCGTGCCCGTGAAGAGCGGCGTCGACGCCGAAACCGCGAAAAAGATGCAAGGGGCACTGAAGGCCAGCAAGCTGAAGGTGCAGGCGGCTTTCCAGGGTGACGCCTTGCGTGTCACCGGGGCCAAACGCGACACCCTGCAGGAAGCCATCGCGCTGCTGCGCAAGGAGCTGAACGAATGGCCGCTGACCTTCAACAACTTCAGGGAATGAAGCCGCTGCGCACGGCGGCAGCCGCGCTGCTGCTGGTGCTGACCGGCGTGGCGCAGGCGCAGCTGGTGGTGCTGTCAGGCCGCATGGGCGAGCGGGCCCTGCTGGTGGTGGACGGCCAGCCCTACACCGTGGCCGTGGGCCAGACCGTGGCCGGCGTGAAGCTGCTGCGCTGGGACGGCGAGGTGGCCCAGGTGGAGCGCGCCGGCCGCAGCTACCCCATGCGTGTGGGCGAAACGCCCGTGCTGCTGGGTGTGGCGCCGCCGCGCACCGCGGGGCGCGAGATCGTGCTCACGGCCGGCTCGGGCGGGCACTTCACGGCCGGCGGCAGCATCAACGGCAAGCAGGTGCGGTTCATGGTCGACACCGGCGCCACGCTGGTGAGCCTGGGCAAGGACGACGCCGACCGCCTGGGCATCGACCTCAGCAGCGCCCGCCGCGGCACCACACAAACCGCCAACGGCCCGGTGCCGGTGTGGCTGGTGACGCTGAACACCGTGCGTGTGGGCGAGGTGGAACTTGCCAACGTGGGCGCGGCCGTGGTGCCGCAACCCATGCCCATGGTGCTGCTGGGCAACAGCTTCCTCTCGCGCCTGCAGATGAAGCGCGAAAACGACGTGATGCGGCTGGAACTGCGCTGAGCTCTCCACCGGGCGGGGCTTGTCCCGCCAGCGACAAGATGTTTTCGAACGGTCGTGCTAAAACCATCGGCTGTCCGCGTGGACTGCGCGCGAAGTGCGTCGTGAACCCAGGAGTGCCCTGCCCATGGATCTGAACTTCACCCCCGACGAACTCGCCTTCCGGCACGAGATCCGTGCCTGGGTGGCCGAGAACCTGCCCGCCGACATCGCCCACAAGGTGCGCCACTCGCTGCGCCTGAGCCGCGAAGACCACCAGCGCTGGGCCCAGATCCTGGGCAAGAAAGGCTGGCTCGGCTGGGGTTGGCCGAAAGCCTTCGGCGGCCCGGGCTGGAACGCGATCCAGAAACACCTGTTCGAAGAAGAGCTGGCCCTGGCCTGCGCGCCGCGTGTCATCCCCTTCGGCCCGGTGATGGTGGCGCCCGTGATCATGGCCTTCGGCAGCGCCGAGCAGCACCAACGTTTCCTGCCCGGCATCGCCAGCGGCGAGGTCTGGTGGAGCCAGGGCTACAGCGAGCCGGGTTCGGGCAGCGACCTGGCCAGCCTGAAGTGCAAGGCCGAACGCCGCGGTGACAAATACATCGTCAACGGCCAGAAGACCTGGACGACCCTGGGCCAGTACGGCGAGTGGATCTTCTGCCTGGTGCGCACCAGCAACGAAGGCAAACCGCAGACGGGCATCAGCTTCCTGCTGATCGACATGAAGAGCCCCGGCATCACCGTGCGTCCCATCGTGCTGATGGACGGCGAGCCCGAGGTCAACGAGGTCTGGTTCGACAACGTCGAGGTGCCGGCCGAGAACCTGATCGGTGAAGAGAACAAGGGCTGGACCTACGCCAAGCACCTGCTCAGCCACGAGCGCACCAACATCGCCGATGTCAACCGCGCCAAGCGCGAGCTGGAGCGTGTGAAGCGCGTGGCCAGGGCCGAAGGTGTGTACGAAGACGCCCGCTTCCGCGACCAGATCGCGCTGCTGGAAGTGGACGTGGTGGCGCTGGAGATGATGGTGTTGCGCGTGCTGAGCGCCGAGAAAAGCGGCAAGCAGAGCCTGGACGTGGCGGGCCTCTTGAAGATCCGCGGCAGCGAGATCCAGCAGCGTTATGCCGAACTGATGATGCTGGCGGCCGGCCCGCTGAGCCGCGCCTACATCTATGAGGCCATGGAAGCCGGTTGGCAGGGCGACCAGATCGCCGTGCCGGGCGACATCCTGCCGCTGGCCGGCACCTTCTTCAACATGCGCAAGACCACCATCTATGGCGGCAGCAACGAAGTTCAGCGCAACATCGTTGCGCAAACCGTGCTCGGCGCTTAAGGAGACACAACCATGGATTTCGACTTCACCGAAGACCAGGAATCGCTGCGCGACGCCGTGCGCCGCTGGGTCGACAAGGGCTTTGCCTTCGACCGCCGTCACGGCCTGGCCAAGGCCGGGGGCGCGAGCCGCGCCGTGTATGGTGAACTGGCCGAGCTGGGTCTGGCCGGACTGGTGATTCCCGAGGCCCACGGCGGCCTGGGCCAGGGCCCGGTGGACGCGATGGTGGTGTGCGAAGAGCTGGGCCGCGGCCTGGTGAACGCGCCTTATGCCGAAGCCGCACTCATGGCGCCGGCCCTGCTGTCGGCTGCGCCCGAGGCGCTGCAGGCCGACTGGCTGCCGCGCATCGCCGGTGGTGAGGCGCTGGTGGTGCCGGCGCTGCACGAGCGTGCTGCGCGTTACCGCCTGACGAAGATCACGACCACCGCGCAGCAGGTGGGCGGCCATTGGCAGGTCACGGGCCAGAAACTGGTGGTGCCTGCGGCCGACGAAGCCGATGCCTTCATCGTGCCGGCACGCCTCAGCGGCGCCGATGGCGACCCGGCCGGCATCGGACTCTTCCTGGTGGAGAAGGCCGCTGCCACCGTGGCGCCCTACCCCACACAGGACGGCGCGCGAGCAGGCGACATCACCCTGAACGCGGCGGCGGCGCAGTTGATCACCACCGACGGCCACGCCGTGCTGGAAACCGCGGTCGACGCCGGTCTGGCCGCGCAGTGCGCCGAAGGTGTGGGCCTGATGGACCGTTTGGTGGCCATCACCGTCGACTACATGAACACGCGCAAGCAGTTCGGCACCACGCTGGCCAGCTTCCAGGCGCTGCGCCACCGCATTGCCGACGTGAAGATGCAGCTGGAGCTGGGCCGCTCGATGAGCTACTACGCCAGCCTCAAGCTTGGCGAAGCGCCAGCCCAGCGCCGCCGCGCCCTCAGCCAGGCGCGGGTGCAACTGGGCCAGAGCATGCGTTTTGTGGGCCAGCAGTGCATCCAGCTGCACGGTGGCATCGGTTGCACCGACGAGTACATCGCCAGCCACTATTTCAAGCGCCTGACGGTGCTGGAGATGAGCTACGGCGACACGCTGCACCACCTGGGCGAAGTCTCGGCGCGCATGCAAGACACCGCGGGCGTCTTCGCCTGACCTCGACGTGACGCTGGCTCCCGGCGCCATCACCGATGTCGCCGGCCTGAGCGTCGGCCATGCCGCGGCCGTGGGCCGCGAGACAGGCTGCACCGTGCTGCTGTGCCCCGAAGGCGCGGTGGCGGGCGTGGCCCAGCGTGGCGGCGCGCCCGGCACGCGCGAAACCGACCTGCTGCGCCCCGAGAACACCGTGCAGCAGGTGCACGCCTTGCTGCTGACGGGTGGCAGCGCCTTCGGGCTGGACGCCGCCGGCGGCGTGATGCGCTGGCTGGAAGAACGCGGCCATGGCTTCCCGGTGGGGGACGTGGCGCGTGTGCCCATCGTGCCGGCTGCGGTGCTCTTCGATCTGTGGCTGGGCGATCCACGCATCCGGCCCGGCGCCGACACCGGCTATGCGGCCTGTGAAGCCGCGAGTGCAGCGGCACCCGCCCAGGGCAACGCCGGCGCCGGCCTGGGCGCCACCGTTGGCAAGCTCTTCGGCATCACACGCGCCATGAAGGGCGGCATCGGCACCGCCTCGCTGAAGCTGGGCCGCCACACCGTGGGCGCGCTGGTGGCGGTGAATGCCTTGGGCGATGTGGTCGACGAACACGGCCGCGTGATCGCCGGTGCGCGCAGCGAAGACGGCATGCGCCTGGTCGGCAGCACGGCCGCGGTGCTGGCCGGCGCCGGCCCCGCCGCGATGATGACCGGCATGGCCACCACGCTGGGCATCGTGGCCACCGATGCGGCGCTTAGCAAAGCCCAGGCCACGGCGTTGGCCGGGCTGGCGCACCACGGGCTCTCGCGCGCCCTCAACCCGGTCACCGCGCACGACGGCGACACGCTCTTTGCCGTGGCCACGGGCGGCAGCGGCACGCCAGGCGACCTCAATGCGCTGGGCATGCTGGCCGCCGAGGCCGTGGCCCGCGCCATCCGCAATGCCGTGCTGGCGGCGCGTGCCTGGCCCGCGCAGGGCGGCTCGCCCGCCGTGCCCGCGGCCATTGACTTCGATTTTTGACCCATGGCCCAGCCCAGCATCGCGCAGATCCTCTTCAGCCAGGGCTTCGGCAACCGACGCGTCTGCGCGGGCCTGGTGCAGTTCGGGCACGTGCGCGTGGCCGGGCGCGTGCTCGACGACCCGACCGAGGCCTTCGACACCGCTGGCCTGGTCTTCGAGGTCGACGGCCAGCCTTGGGCCTTTCACGCCCAGGCCCTGCTGATGCTGCACAAGCCCGCCGGCTACGAGTGCAGCCAGAAACCCCGCCACCACCCCAGCGTGATGAGCCTGCTGCCCGCGCCCCTGCGAACCCGCGGCGTGCAGCCCGTGGGCCGGCTGGACGAAGACACCACGGGGCTGCTGCTCTTCACCGACGACGGTGCGCTCATCCACCGGCTCACCAGCCCCAAACACCACGTCGACAAGGTCTACGAGGTGTTCACCAAGCACCCGCTGGAGGAGGTGCAGTTGCAGCGCCTGCGCGAAGGCGTGGTGCTCGACGACGACCCGGCCCCGGTGCGGGCCGTGGCGGCAGAGACCGTGGCCGAGCGCCACCTGCGGCTGACCCTGGGCGAAGGCAAGTACCACCAGGTCAAGCGCATGCTGGCCGCGGTGAGCAACCGCGTGGAGCGCCTGCACCGCAGCCGTTTCGGGCCCTGGGTGCTGCCCGAGACGCTGGCGCCCGGGCAATGGGCCTGGGTGGATGCGGGCGCACTGCCCGTGCCGGTGAAGGCGCCGGCCCCGGTCAAGGCGCCCTAGAGCGACCCTGCTTTTTCAGCTTGCGCTGCGCCAGCCGCGCACGGTTGAAGGCACGCAAGCGGCCCAGGCTGGTTTCGGCCAGCGCCGCGCCCCAGTCTTGCAGCCGTTCGCCGGGCGTTGGCGCGCGCGGCGGCAACTCATCACGCTGCTGCCGGGCCAGCGCGATCACTTGGCGCCAGGCCGCAAGGGTCAGGCCCAGGCCATGCCGCTGCTGCACCTCGTCACGCGCGGTTTGAGCCACGCGCTGCCGGGCGGCGGGGTCGGTCAGCACCTCGCGCAACGCGGCTTCCCAGGCTGCCGCGGTGTTGGGTACCAGCCAGCCGTTGTGGCCGTGGGCCAGCACCTCGGCGTACGGGCTGACGGCCGAGCACAGCGTCGGCACACCGATGCCGGCGTAGTAGAGCCACTTCACCGCACTCTTGCCGGCGGCAAAGCGGCTGTCTTCCAGCGGCACCACGCCCACCGGGTTGGGCAGGCTGCCGGCGAAATCGAGGAAGGCTGCGCGCGGCATCAAGGGGTGGCGCTGCACCTGAAAGCCGGCGGCTTCAAAGGCCGCGCCGGGCGGGCCCACCACGACGATCTGCAACTCGGGCTGCGCCTGCTGAACCGCGCGCAGCGCAGGGAAAAGCGCATCCACCGCCAGGTTCTCGGTGGACGCAAAGAGCAGGCTCACCGGCCCGGCCGTCTGCGCCGGAAGGGGCCGCCCATCCGGCGGCAGCGCATGGTTGGGTACCACCACGGCCGGAGGCAATGTCAGGCTGTCGGCCAGCATCTGCTGCAGCCGCGCGGTGCTCACGCTCAGCGTGTCGCTCTCGGCCAGGCAGCGCGGCAACCAGCGCAGTTGTGCGGCCACCGCGGCCCGGTTGCTGATGTGCGGTGGCATTTCGGTCAGCAGGTCGTCGATGTCGTAGACCACCGCGCCGCCGCGCTGGCGCATCCAGCGCTGCAGCCGCCAGGCGCGCGCGCTCAAGCCGCGCTGCACCACCAGCACGTCGGCGGCCGCCAGATCGGCGCGCGTGCAGTCGTGGAAGCTGCGTTGCACCAGCGTGTGCCCGTCGGCATCGGCCAGCGCCTGCAGCGGCGAGGCCACACGGATCTGCGCAACCAGGGCCGTGATGTCGCCTGCCAGCGCGAGCAGCTTCACTTCTTCGCCTCGAACTCCCAGATCAGGTGCCCGCAGGCCCCGCGGCGGATGCGGTGCGCCAGGCGCACACGCTCCCACCAGCCTTCGGGCGGCGGGATGAAGGCGCGCTGTGCATCGGGCTTGGTCAGCTGCACACGCCGCACCTCGAAGTCACCCTGGAAACCGTACATCGCCGCCAGCCGCTGCGGCCGCGTGAAGTAGGTGTGGGTGTCCTTGGTCATGATGTTCACGTGCGTCGGGTCCATGAAGGCGGCCGCGCTGGGGTACACCGGCGTGATGGCGTAGAGCAGACCGCCCGGCTTCAGCACGCGCCAGACCTCGTTCATCAGCTCGATGAAGGGGAATCGTGTGCCCTGGCCATCGGCTGTGGGCAGCACCCGCGGGATGTGTTCGAGAAAGTCGTAGGCCGAGGCCGAATCGAAGCTGTTGCTCTCGAAGGGGATGGGCTGCGTGGCCAGGTTGGCGCAGCGGATGGGGCCGCTGTCTTTGCCGGAAAGATCAACGCCGCAGAGTTCGTCGCGCCCGTAGGGGTTGCGCGGGATGGGGCCGCAGCCCAGGTCGAGGTGGCGGGTGGTCATCGTGGGCGGGCCCCGGGGGTGACAAGCGTTTGCGCTGCGGCCAGCCAGCCCAGCGCGCGGGTGTTGATGTCGCGCCGGCCGGCCGCACGGCGGCGGCGCAGCAGCTCGGTGGCGGCGCGTGGCATGCGCTGGGCCAGCAGCGCACGCGCCAGGCGGCGCGCATCGCGGCTGCGGAAGAAGGCGTCGGGCAGCTGCGGCAGCCAGGCCAGCAGCGTGGTTTCGTTCAGCACACGCGGCAGGTTGTAGGGGCCGTGGAAGCCGAACACCGGCCCGCGCGGCGGGCGGTTCTCGAAGGCGAAACGATGCGCCAGCTCGGGCGGCGAGAAACGCACGCCGTGTTCGGCCTCCAGCATCGCGCGGTGCGTGGTGCCGAGCACCAGGTCTTCGGGGTGAAGTTCGGTGATGCGGGCATCGCGCCCGGCCTGCAGCAGCTTCTGCGAACGCAGCGAGAAGCCGCCATTGCCGACGTTGCGGCCTGCGGGCTGGTCGGGCCACACGGCGCCGATGTAGTCGTACTGCAGGAATTCGTCGGTCCAGGCCTCGGGCTGGCGCACGAAGCCGTCCCACTGCGTCACCAGCACGAAGGGGGTGTGGATGTGCGAGGGCAGTTCACGCAGCACGAAGTGCGAGTAGTCGGCGCCCGAGCTGATCTCGGCGATCTCCACGACCTCGATGCCCGGCAGCGGCGCCGCTGGCTGCCAGCCGCGCGTGAACAGCAGCACACGGCCGAAGTCGATGCCGGCCATCGAATGCCGCAGCGATTGCGCGGCCAGCGCCGGTGCCCGTGTGTCCACGATGCACAGGGTCACCTGGGGCAGGGCCAGTCGCTTCATGGCGGCGCATTGTGCCGGCCCGCTTGCCAATGCCGGCTGCCGGCACAAT
>LJHW01000026.1 GCA_001295865.1 beta proteobacterium AAP65 | reverse complement strand
CACCAGGGTGATGCCGATGATGGGGCCCAGCAACTCCTTCATGGCCGCAACGGCGGCGGGCCGGGGGGACAGCCCCTGTTCCATCTTCTGGGCCACACCTTCCACGACCACGATGGCGTCGTCCACCACGATGCCGATGCACAGCACGATGGCAAAAAGCGTGAGCAGGTTGACGGTGAAACCCATCACCGCCATGGCGGCAAACGCACCGACCACCGTGATCGGCACCGTGGTGGCCGGCACCAGGGTGGCGCGCCAGCTCTGCAGGAATGCGAGGATGACCAGCAGCACCAGCACGCCGGCCTCGATCAGTGTCTTGTAGACCTCGTTCACCGCGGCGGTGACGAAGAGGGTGGTGTCGAAGGGGATGTCGTAGCCCATGCCCTCCGGGAAAGTCTTGGCCGCTTCGGCCATGGCTGCGCGCACGGCGCGGGCGGTGTCCAGCGCATTGGCGTCCGGCAGCTGGAAGATGGCCAGGCCGCCCGCGGGCTTGCCGTCGAAGGTGAAACCCTGGCCGTAGTTCTGGCTGCCCAGCTCGATGCGGGCGATGTCGGCCAGGCGGGTCACGCTGCCGTCGCTGGCCGTGGCCACGACCAGTTGCCCAAAGTCCTCGGGTGTGCTCAGCGGGCTGTCCACGGTGAGCGTGAGCTGCTGGTCGGGCGCCGTGCTGTCAGCGCTCACCGGCGGCGCGCCCAACTGGCCTGCGCTGACACGCTGGTTCTGCTTGCTGATGACTGCCACCACCTGCGACGGATTCAGACGCCGCTGGCGCAGCTGTGCGGGGTCCAGCCAAACGCGCATGCTGTAGCTGCCCACGCCGAACACGTTGACTTCGGCCACACCCGGCAGTCGCACCAGGCGGTCGCGCAGCTGCAGGTTGGCGAAGTTGCTCAGGAAGAGCGCATCGTGCTGCGGTTGGGCCGACGACACCGTGGCGATCTGCAGGATGGCGGTGGACCGCTTCTTCGTCACCACGCCTTGCTGCTGCACCGGTTGCGGCAGCATCGGCAAGGCGGCAGCCACGCGGTTCTGCACCGCCACCTGGGCCTGCTCGGCGTTCGTGCCCACGGCGAAGCTCACGGTGAGCGCGTAGCGCCCGTCGTTGGAGGCGTAGGACTGCATGTAGATCATGCCCTCGACGCCATTGACCTGCTGCTCGATGGTGCGCGCCACCACCTCTTGCACCGTGCGCGCGTTGGCCCCGGGGTAGCTCGCCGTGACCTGGATGGTGGGCGGCGTGAGCGGCGGATATTGCCCGACCGGCAGCCCCAGCAAGGCGACGGCGCCGAGCAAGAGCATGAGCCAGGCGATGACATTGGCCAGCACCGGCCGTTCGATGAAGAACTGCGCGATCATGGGGTGGCCCTGGCGCTGGCTGCTTGGACCTTCACTTCCTGCCCTGGCTTCACCCGCGTGTGGCCTTCCACGATCAGGGCTTCGCCGCCTTTCAAACCTTCCAGCACCTCCACGCGCTCGCCACTGCCCAAGGGGCTCACCTTCAGGTTCACGCGCTGCGCCTTCTGTCCGGCGCCCAGGGTCAGCACGTAGCTGCCTTCCTGGTCGTTGAGCAACCAGCTCTTCTTCAGCACCAGGGCCTGGCGGTCGCGGCCGAGGTCGATCACCAGGCGGGCGTAGAAACCAGGCAGCAGGCGGCGTTCGCGGTTGTCGAAGCGCGCCCGCACCGGCACGCTGCCCGTGCTGGCATTGACCACGTGGTCGATGAAGTCCACGACGCCGGCATCGGCGGCTGCGGCCTGCCCCTGCAAGGTGGCACTGGCGCTCATGCCCAGCAACTTCTTCGGCTGGTCAGCCTTGTAGGCCGCAAACGTGCTGCGCAGGCGCAGGGCCTCGCGCTCGTTCACGGTCGCGGTCACGTACGCGGGCGACAGCTGCATCAGCGTGCCCAGCACGGAAGGCCCGGTGGCCCCGACCAGGTTGCCCACGTCCACGGCGCGGCGGCCCATGACGCCGTCAAAAGGGGCCCGCACCTCCGTGTACTCCAGGTTGAGTTGGGCCAGGCGCAGGTTGGCCTGGGCCTGTTGCAGGTTGGACTGCGCGTTGTCCACGCTGGCCTGCGAGGTGGCGTTGTCCAGCACCAGCTTGCGCTGGCGCTCGAACTCCGACGCCGCCTGCAGCAGCCGCGCCTGGTTCAGGTTCACCTGCTCCTCGTAGCTGGTGCGCTCGATGCTGAACAGCAGCTGGCCCTTCCGCACGGGCATGCCGTCCTGGAAATGGATGGCCTGCAGCACGCCCGGCACACGGGCGGTGAGTTGCGCCTGCTGCGAAGGCTGCACGGTGCCGTCCAGCGCCAGGGTGTCGCGCACGGTTTGGGTTTGCAACGTCAAGCTCTGCACCGCCACCGGGCCGCTGGGCGGGACCGGTGCGCCCCTGGGTTTGCAGCCGGTGGCCAGCAGCACGGCGGCGCCACAAAGCGCCAGGGTGGCTAACCGCGCACGACGCGGCGGCGCGATGGGCTGGAAGACTTGCATGGTGGAAGGCTTTGCGCAGAGGTGTGGAGGTGGCGCTGAACAGGCCCGTTGGGCGGTGTGCCTCAGCCCGCTTCGGGCCAGGCGCCGCCCATGGCGCGGTACGCGGCAATCACCGCTTGCAGCACGGCGGCGCGCGCCTGCGCCGCGGCATCGGCCGTTTGCAAGCGGCTCTGCTCGGCACTGCTCACGCTCAGGTAGTCCACCTGTCCCGCGCGGTACCGGCTCATGGCCAGGTCGGCAGCGCGGCTCGCCGCTGCCTCGGCTTCCTGTGTCAGGCGGGCCTGCTCGCGGCTGTGGTGCAGCTGGGTGAGGGCATCCTCCACTTCCTGCTGTGCCTTGAGCACCTGGTTCTGGTAGGCCGCCAATGATTGGCGAAACACCTGGTCTTGCACCTGAACCTGGGCCTTCAGCCGGCCCCGATCGAACAGCGGCAGAGAAAAGTTCAACCCGGCGTTCACCAATCGGCTGTCCCAGCTGAAGAGCTCCTTGGCCGAGCCACTGCCCGAGACCCCCAGCGCGCCACTCAGCGAGAAACTGGGATAGAGCGCCGCTTCGGCTTGCCCGATGCGCGCCGACTGCGACGCCGCAGCCCACAGGGCCTGGCTCACATCGGGCCGGCGGCGCAGCCAGTCGGCGGGGGCCGACAGCGGCCAGCGTGTGGGCTGCGCCGGCAAGGCCTTGGGGGCAACGCTGGCCTGCAGCCGCGCCACCATCGCGGCCGGGCTCTGGCCCAGCAACACCGCCAGCGCGTGGCTGTTCTGCGCCATCGCGATCTGCAGGCCTGGCACCTGCGCGGCGGTCTGCGCCAGCTGGGTCTGGGCCTGGCGCCAGTCCAGTTCACTGCTGGCCCCGGCCTGGAACCGAGCGCGCGCAATGCGCGCGTTTTCCTCTTGCTGCACCAGGTTGGACTGCGCTACGGCAAGCCGCGTTTCTGCCAAACGCCATTGCACGTACACGCTCGCGACCGAAGCGCGCACCGACAGCCGCGCCCAGGCCAGGCGCTCTTCGGCGGCTTGCAGCGAGGCTGCATCGGCCTCCACCGCCCGGCGCTGCCGGCCCCAGAAGTCCAGTTCCCAGCTGCTCTGCGCCAGCACCTGGTTCGTGGTGCTGCCCGTCGTCTGACCGCGCAGCTTGCTGGCCAGATCCGGCTCCGTATAAGTGCTGTCGGCGCCCAGCGCCACGGCCGGCAGCGTGCCGCCTCGCGTGGCGCGCAGCACGCCCTGCGCGGCGGCCAGCTGCGCGCCGGCGCTGGCCAGGTCGAGGTTGTTGGCATCGGCCTCGGCCAGCAGGCTCTGCAGCAAGGGGTCTTGAAACTGCGCCCAGAAGGCTGCTTCGCCGATCGGCGCCGGGCTCTGCGCATCGGCAGCGGACCACGTGAGGGGCAAGGGCGTCGCGGGGGCGCGGAAGTCGGGCCCGACGGGGGTGAGCAGCTGACACCCGCTGAGCAGGCCCGCGCACAGGACGCCCAGATGACGTCTTGAGCAGGTGCTGGCCGACGGGCTCGCCGCTCTCTTGGACCAGTGCGCCATGGCAAGGGCACAAGCGACCGCGATGCGTGGCGTTGTGGGTGGTCCATGCATGGTGGGATCCGGTGGCGACGGGTGGCAGAAGCGATGCAGCACCCAAAAAGCTGATCCGCCATTGCAAGCTGACTGTTTCCGTCGCACGCTGACGAAACACGACGAATTGCGACAACGCTGTCGCATGGGCCGGCCTGGCCTGTCGCATCCCTAAACTGCTGGACCATGTCACTGATGCAGCCGCTGATCCTGATCGTGGACGACGACGCCGAGCTGTCCACCATGCTCGTGGAGCTGCTGGCGCGCGAAGGCTGGGCCACGCACACCGTGCTGACCGCCGGCGACGGCGAACGCGCCCTGGTGTCGCACCAGCCGGACATCGTCCTGCTCGACGCAATGCTTCCCGATGGCAACGGCTTCGACCTGGCTCGACGTTGGCGTGCCGCACATCCTGCCCTTGGCCTGGTGATGCTCACGGCGCGAGGTGAGCCGATGGATCGCGTGCTCGGCCTTGAGATCGGTGCCGACGACTACCTGTCCAAGCCCTTCGAGTCGCGCGAATTGGTGGCGCGCCTGCGTGCGTTGTTGCGGCGCACCGCGCCCGGCCGCGGTGACACCGCGGTGATGCGCTTTGCCGGGCTGTCCATCGACCTGGCCAAACGCGAGGTCACAGCCGGCGTTCGCGTGGTCGCCCTGACCAGCGTGGAGTTCAAGCTGTTGGTCGCGCTGGCGCGGCGGCCCGGGGTTGCGGTCAACCGCCATGAGCTGTCTCAGGCCGTACAGGCCGGCGGCTACCAGCCGCAGGAACGCACGGTGGATGTGCAGATCGCCCGACTGCGGCGAAAACTCAAGGACGCGAGCCCCGGCGCCGAGTGGGTCGACACCGTGCGCGGTGAGGGCTATGTGTTCGTACCACGCGGTCACGCCGCCAGCCGTGACACTGGCGCGCAGCAGCCATGAGTCGAGCGGGCAGCCTCTTCGTGCGCCTGCTGTTGGCGCAGGTCATGCTGACGGTCTTGCTCACCGCGACCCTGGTGCTGCTGTTCGATCTCGAACGCAACCGCACCGTCGCGCAACTCGTCGCGGCACGATGGAAGCCGGCTCTGCAGCAGGTGATCGAAGGCGCACCGCTTGACGTCGTCGGCGCCAGCGCACCGGGCAGGATCTACACCTCGCCAGGGCGGCCTGGCCGGGCCTTCGAACTGGCGTCGCTCACGCCGCGGGTGGCGATGGTGCGCGAGGCCTTCGCCGATGAAGGTGTGCCGGTGGGCGACGTGGTGTTGGCGCCCGAAACCGTGAGCGGCCAGTCCATCCCGGTGCTGTGGCTGGCGTTGACCAGCACCGACGGTGCCACACGCTGGGCCGGCTTCGAAAGCGGGGCCATCGATCCTCACTTCCGCGAGCGGCTCGTGCTGGCACTCCTGCTGCTCTCGGGCATCGCGGTGGCGGCCAGCGCCCTTGTCGCCCGTTGGCTCGCGCGTCCCCTGGAGGCACTGCGCGCCCGCATTGCCGCTGACGACGCGTCGGGCGGGCCGCTGCCTCACGCCAGTGCCGAGGTCCAGGCGATCGACGAAGCATGGCGGGCGCTGCGTCAGTCGCTCGAGCAACAGGAGGGCGAGCGCGCGTTACTGCTCGCGGGTGTGTCGCACGACCTTCGCAGCCCACTCGCCCGCATACACATGGCTGCCGAGCTGTTGCCCGATGGCAAGGACATCGCGCCAAGGCGCGAGACCATCTTGCGCAACGCGCAGACAGCCGATCGGCTTGTTGGCAGCTTTCTCGACCATGTTCGCAGCGGCGAACTTCCCTTGAACGAGACGGTTGATGTGGCGATGGTGGCACGCAGCGTGGCGGCCCATCGTCAGTGCACCACGAGCGAGCTGACGGTCGAAGCACCCGCGTCGCTTCCGGTGCGCCATGTCAACGAGGTGCTGATCGAACGTGTCATCGGCAACCTGCTCGACAACGCCTTTACCCACGGCCGGCCGCCCGTGCGACTAGCCGTGGCCGCCGTGGATCACCGCTTGCGCATCGAGGTCGAGGACTGCGGCGCTGGCATCGCGGTCGAGGACCAGCAAGCGATGCTGCAAGCCTTCGCGCGGGGCGATACCAGTCGCGGCCATCCGGGCCTGGGCCTAGGGTTGGCGATCGTGCAGCGCGTGGCTTCGCGACTGGGGGGCTGCGTCGTTTTCAGCCGCTCGGCAGAGGATGCACGGGCCATCGTGCGGGTTGAGTGGCCGATGAGCTGAAGCGCTGAGTACTGATGGTGGGCGCACGAGGACTTGACCGCAGGTCTGCTGATCGAGATCCTCAAGTGAGGAAGCTGTCGATTGAACCTTGTGCAGTGCGACCGCTCTGAGTCGCTGCGGGTCTTGATGTAGGCAACGACCGACCGCTTCGGAGCATCGAAATCAGGGTCGTAGACGGCAGTTCTGGGTCGATAGCACGCGTAGGACAACGCCGTTCGCTTGCCGCGAAGCTGTCGTAGCGCGTGCCGCAGCTTCACAAGCTGGCGGGCCGAGGTGAATCGCTGGGATCACACCCGACCTGATTGCCGCCGCGCTCTCCGACCCCGCCCGGCATGCCTGGCGAGGTCAGTCGCAACAGCTATTGCGCTCCAGTCGCAACCAGTCTGGCGCCCTGCGGCCCAGCCAGGCTTCAGCGTGCGGAAGACCTCACGGCCGATGCCTCGGCCGCCGGCGCTGCCCAGCCGCCGCCCAGGCTGCGGTACACCGCCACCAGCGCGCCGGCCGTGCCCACCTGGGCCTGCACCAGTGCGTCGCGCTGCTGCAAGGCTTCACGCTCGGCGTCCAGCACGGCCAGGAAGTCGGTGACCCCGGCTTCAAAACGCACACGCGCCAATTGCGCGGCGGCTTCGGCCTGGCGTGCGGCTTCGTCCAGCTTGGCGGCGCGCTGGGTTTCGCGCGTGTAGCTGCTGAAGGCGCCTTCGGTTTCTTCCAGCGCCAGCGCCAGCGTCTGCTCGAAGCGCGCCAGGCTCTGCTGCGCACGCGCTTCGCTGCCCTGCACGCGGGCGCGCAGCGCGCCGCCGTCCAGCGGCGTCCAGGTGAGGCCGGCGCCCAGGGCCCAGCGGCCGGCGGCGGCCTCCAGCAGGCTGCCGCCACGCGCGGCGTTGAAGCCCAGCAGGCCCGAGAGCGACAGGCGCGGGTAGAGCGCGGCGCGCGCCACGCCAATGTCGGCCGTGGCTGCGGCCAGCTCACGCTCGGCCACCATCAGATCGGGCCGGCGCTGCAGCCAGGCCTGCGGCGTGCCCACGGGCAGTGCGGCCAGGTCGGTGACGGGCAGGCTGGGCAGCGGCGCTGGCGCGGCCAGCGTGGCCATCAGCGCACGCGGGGCTTGTGCGCTCAGCGTGGCCAGGCGCAGCAGCGTGCGCTCGGTAGCGCTGTCCAGCGCGGGCAGCGCGGCCTCGGTGCTGGCCACCAGGCCGCGGGCGCGGGCCAGGTCCAGTTCCGTAGCGCGGCCGGCATCGGCGCGGGCCTGGGTGATGCGCAACGCCTCACGCTGTTTCTCCAGCGCCTGCTCGGTGACGAGCCGGCGCTGCTGCAGCCCCCGCAGTTCGAGATAGTTGCGCGCCACCTCGGCCGCCACCGCGGTGTGGGCGGCGGCAATGCCGGCTTCGCTGGCGCTCACACGCGCAGCGGCACCTTCGCGGCCGCGGCGGATGCCGCCGAAGAGATCGATCTCCCAGTTGGCGATGAAGCTGGCGTCGAAGGTGTTGCCGGTGCGTTCGTCGCGGCTGGTGCCCGGCCGCTGCGTGAGCGGCTGCACGGCCCGTTCGGCGCTGCCGCTGAAGCCGGCGCCGGGCCGGCCGGCCGCTTCGGCCTCGCCCAGGCCGGCGCGTGCTTCCTGCAGCCGCGCCTGGGCGATGCGCACATCGCCATTGGCGGCCAGGGCACGCTCCACCAGCGCGGTGAGTTGCGCATCGTTGAAGCCACGCCAGAAGGTGGCGATGTCGGCCGACACCGCGCTGCTGTTGGTGGAGCTGCTGCCGGGCTGGATGAAGCTGGCGTCCAGCGCCGGCTTGGGGCGCTGGTGGTCGGGGCCGACGGCGGCGCAGCCGGCCAGGACCAGCGCTGCACCCAGCGCAGACAGACGGAACAGGATGGGCGACTCAACCATGCGAGCCTCCTTCGGTGAGGGCGGTGTTCGAGGCCGCAGCGGCGGCACGCTTCTTGGCGCCGCGCGAACGCAGCAGCACGTAGAACACCGGGGTGAGGAAGATGCCGAAGGCGGTGACGCCCAGCATGCCGGAGAAGACTGCGATGCCCATGGCCTGGCGCATCTCGCTGCCCGCACCGCTGCCGATGATCAGCGGCACCACGCCCGCGCAGAAGGCGATGGAGGTCATCAGGATGGGGCGCAGCCGCATGCGGCAGGCGTGCACGATGGCGTCGAACAGCGCCTCGCCGTGGTCTTCCAGCTCCTTCGCGAACTCCACGATCAGGATGGCGTTCTTGCAGGCCAGGCCCACCAGCACCACCAGCGCAATCTGCGTGAAGATGTTCAGGTCGCCCGGTTGCATGAAGGGCGGGAAGCTGGAGACCCACACGCCGAACAGCGCCGACAAGATGCCCATGGGCACGATGAGCACGATCACCAGCGGCAGGCTCCAGCTCTCGTACTGCGCGGCCAGCACCAGGATGACCAGCAGCACCGAGATGGCCAGCACCGCGGCCAGCACCGGCAGCTTCACCGTGGTGCCGGGCACCGTGATGTCGCGCGTCAGGCGGTCTTGGTAGGCGAGTTCGGTCCACTCGTAGCTCATGCCGCGCGGCAGCGTGCGCTGCAGCAGCGCTTCGATCTCGGCTTCGGCCTGGCTCGACGAGAAGCCCGGGTTGGGCGCGCCGTTGATGTCGGCCGACGGAAAGCCGTTGTAGCGCGTCACACGCGTGGGGCCGAAGGTCGGCTCCACCGTCATCAGCGAACCCAGCGGCACCATCTCGCCGGCGGCGTTGCGCGTCTGCAGCGTGGTGATGGCCGAAGCGTCACCGCGGAAGGGCGCGTCGGCCTGCACCACCACCTGGTAGGTCTTGCCGAAGCGGCTGAAGTCGTTGACGTAGAGCGAACCCAGGTTCACCTGCATGGTGTCGTAGATGTCGCCCAGCGCAATGCCCATCTGCTTGGCCTTGGTGCGGTCGACGTCGGCAAAGAGCTGCGGCACGTTGATGTCGTAGCCCGAGTAAGGCGTGCCGACGCTCGACTTCGGGTTGCCATAGACCTGGCCCAGCGTGCCCCACACCGCGCCGTACAGCGCCTGTTCACCGAGGCCGCCGCGGTCTTGCACCTGGATCTTGAAGCCACCGGCGTTGCCCAGGCCGTCCACCGCGGGCGGCGGCACGACGAACATGCGCGCGCCCTGGATGGCCTGGATGGCGCCGTTGACCTGGCCGAGGATGGCGTTTTTGCTCAGGCCCGGCGAGGTGCGTTCCTCGAAGGGCGCGAGGCCGAAGAACACGATGCCCTCGTTGGGTGCTGCCGAGAAACCGGCGATCGAGAGGCCCGGGAAGGCCACCGAATCAACGATGCCCGGCACCTTCAGTGCGATCTCGCTCATCTCGCGGATCACGGCTTCCGTGCGGTCGATCGAGGCGCCGGCCGGCAGCTGCGCAATGCCGATCAGGTACTGCTTGTCAGGCGCCGGCACAAAACCGCCGGGCAGCCGCGCGAACAGCAGCGCCGTTGCGCCCAGCAGCAGCGCATAGACCACCAGCGCAACGGACTTGCGCCGCACGAGGCCACCCACCTGCTGGCCGTAGCGCGTGCTGGCGCGGCCGAAAACGCGGTTGAACCAGCCGAAGAAGCGGCCGAAGACCGCGTCGATGCCGCGGGTGAGGCGGTCTTTCGGCGCGTCGTGCGGGCGCAGCAGCAGCGCCGAGAGCGCGGGGCTGAGCGTCAGCGAGTTGAAGGCCGAGATCACGGTGCTGATGGCGATGGTCACCGCGAACTGCTTGTAGAACTGGCCGGTGAGCCCGGGCACGAAGGCCAGTGGCACGAACACCGCGCACAGCACCAGAGCGATGGCGATGATGGGCCCGGAGACCTCGCGCATGGCCTTGATGGTGGCCTCGCGCGGGTGCAGGCCGGCTTCGATGTTGCGCTCGACGTTTTCCACCACGACGATGGCGTCGTCGACCACGATGCCGATGGCCAGCACCAGGCCGAAGAGCGTGAGCGTGTTGATCGAATAACCCAGCATCAGCAGGAAGGCAAAGGTGCCCACCACCGACACCGGCACCGCCAGCAGCGGGATGATGGAAGCGCGCCAGGTCTGCAGGAAGACGATGACGACGATCACCACCAGCGCGATGGCTTCCAGCAGCGTGACCACCACCTTCTCGATGGAGGTCTGCACAAAACGTGTGGGGTCGTAGACGATGTCGTAGCTCACGCCGGGCGGGAAGCCCTTGCTGAGCCTGTCCATGGTCTCGCGCACATTGCCCGAGAGCGCCAGCGCGTTCGAGCCCGGGGCCTGGAAGACGGCGATGGCCGCCGCTTCCTTGTTGTTGAGCAGGCTGCGCAGCGCGTAGCTGCCGGCCGAGAGCTCGACACGGCCGATGTCGCGGATGCGGACCAAACCGCCGGTGGCCGAGTCGGCGCGCACGATGATGTCGGCGAACTCTTCTTCCGTCGTCAGCCGGCCCTGCGTGTTGACGGCGAGCTGGAACTCGGTGCCCGCCGGCGCCGGCGGGGCACCCACGGTGCCGGCGGCCACCTGCGCGTTCTGTTCGCGGATGGCGCCCACCACCTCGGCGGTGGTGAGCTTGCGTGCGGCCAGCTTGCCGGGGTCGAGCCAGATGCGCATGGCGTAGTCGCCGGCGCCGAACATCTGCACCGAGCCCATGCCGGGAATGCGCAGCAGGTCGTCGCGCACGTTGAGCTGGCCGTAGTTGCGCAGGTAGAGCGCGTCACGGCTGTTGTCGGGGCTGACCAGGTGCACCACCATGGTCAGGTTCGGGCTGCTCTTTTCGGTGGTCACACCGATCTGGCGCACGATCTCCGGCAGCCGCGGCAGCGCGCGGTTGATGCGGTTCTGCACCGCGGTTTCGGCGGCCTCGGGGCTGGTGCCGATCTTGAAGGTGACGGTCAGCGTCATGCCGCCGTCTGCCGTGGCCTGCGAATCGAAGTACAGCAGGTTCTCGATGCCGCTGATCTGCTCTTCCAGCGGCGTGGCCACGGTTTCGCTGATGACCCGCGGGTTGGCGCCCGGGAACTGCGCGCGCACCACGATCTGCGGCGGCGAGACCTCGGGGTACTCCGACAGCGGCAGCTGGAAGATGGCCAGCGCGCCGACGAGGAAGATGAAGATGGAGAGCACGGCCGCGAAGCGCGGCCGGTCGATGAAGAAGCGTGAGATGTCCATGGAACCGCTCCGCTTCAGTTGCCGGCGGCGGCCGAGGCGGCAGGCGCACCGGGGGCGCCAGCGGCCGGGAAGATGGGCATGCCGCTCGCATCCACCTTCAGCACCTGCGGTGCCACCGGCATGCCGGGCATGATGCGCTGCAGGCCTTCAACGACGACGTTCTCGCCCGGCTTGACGCCATCGCCCAGCACCACGCGCATGCCGCCCTGCAGCGCGCCCAGGCGCACGGCGCGGAACTGCGGCTGGCCGTCGGCGCCGACCACCACCACCACCTTGCGGTCCTGGTCGGTGCCCACGGCGCGCTCGGGCACCAGCGTGGCGGTGTAGGCGGCACTCGTGCCCATGCTGATGCGGGCCGAGAGGCCCGGCACGAAGCGGCCGTCGCGGTTGTCGAAGCTGGCGCGCAGGCGGATGGCGCCGGTCTGCGGGTTCAGGCGGTTGTCGATGAAATCGAGCTTGCCCTGGTGCGGGTAGCCGCTTTCGTTGGACAAACCCAGGCGCACCACCGGCTGGCCGCCAGCCGCACGCACACGCAGGTAGGTCTGCTCGCTGCCATCGAAGTAGGCGTGCACGCGGCTGCTGGCAGCAAGCGTGGTGAGCACCACCTGCTCGTTCACCAGGTTGCCGGCCGTCACCGCGGCGCGCGACAGGCGCCCTGCGATGGGGGCCCGCACGGCGGTGTGCGCGAGGTTCAGGCGCGCCACTTTCAGCGCGGCTTCGGCGGCTTCGATGTCGGCGCTGCTGGTGCGGGCGCCGGCGGCCAGCTGGTCGGCTTCTTGTCTGGAGATGGCCTGGCTCTGCAGCAGCTTCTCGGCACGCGCGAGTTCGGCGCCTGCCAGTTCACTGCGGGCGCGGGCGGCGGCCAGCTGGGCCGTGGCACGCGCCACCTCGGCTTCGAAAGGCCGCGGGTCGATGGTGAAGAGCAGCTGGCCGCGGGCGACGCTGGCGCCATCGGCGAAGTGCACCTTGTCCACCGTGCCGGCCACACGCGGGCGCAGCTCGACGAACTCGGCCGCTTCGATGCGGCCGCTGAAGGTTTCCAGGTCGGTGACGCTGCGCTGCACCGCCGGAGCCACGCTCACGGGCATGGCCGGTGGCGGGCCGCCCTGGGCATCGGCCGGGCCGCCGCAGGCGGACAGGAGGGCAGCGCTGCCCAGGCTCAACAGAACCAGGGCAAGCACGCGGTACAGGGGCAGGGTGTCGGGGGTGTGGGTGGGCATGGGGGCTCCATGGGGGCCGTCGGCCGGTGGGTTCGGGCGGGGCCCGGGGGTGGCAGGCAGACCGTAGTTTGCGTGAAAACCCTAGATTCTAGAGACTCTTGTGAATCTTTTTTGATTCACATGAGCTTGTGTGGGTGAAAATGCAGCCTGCTTGCAAAATCCAGGGAAGCCTGCGCACATCCGCCCCTCTGCCTCTCATGAGCCTGGACCCCCCCATTCCGACCCACCCCGACACCGACCCCGACGCTGGCCCGGCCACCGAGCGCAACGAAGACGAACACCTGCTTGCCGCGCTGGCCCTGGCGCTGGTGGACAACCCGCGCGCCACCCTGCTGGAGCTGGCGCAGGCCGTGGGCGTCAGCAAGGCCACGCTCTACCGCCACTCGCGCACCCGCGAGGAGCTCATCGACCGCCTCACGCAGCACGCCACCGGCTGCATGCAGCGCGCGCTGGAAGAAGCGCGGCTGGAAGAAGGCCCGGCGCGCGAGGCGCTGTCACGCTTCGTCAACGCCCAGCTCGAGCAGCGCGAGATGGCGGCCTTTCTCGTCTACCACTGGCAGCCGGAAAGCATCCAGAGCGAACGCTGCGGCGGCAGCTGCGATGTGTACCTCGGCGCGCTCGACCGTTTCATCCTGCGCGGTCAGCGCGAAGGGGTCTTCCGCATCGACATCAGCGCGCAGGCCCAGGCCGAGGCGCTGATCGCCCTGCTCACGGGCCTGGTCGACGCCGAGCGCCGCGGCCGTGTGGCCCGCGCCAGCGTGGCGGCGGCGGTGGAGGGCCTTTTCCTGCACGGCAGCGCGGCCTGAGCCCGCGCATGGGTTAGAAGTGGGGCTGCGCCGCACGCCCTGCCCTCCTTCATGCCCGACCCCGCTGCCGACCCGAACCCCCGCCCGCGCCGTTTTTCGGGGCCCGCGTTTCGCGCCTGGCTGCACACCCTGCGGCAGGTGCTGCGGGCCTGGGCCGATGGCGGCTGGCGCGCCGCGCGCGACATCGAGCCCGAGTTCTGGGCCCATCTGCAGCGCGAAGTGCTGGCCGCGCGCCCCTGGGTCGACCGCGCCATCGTGCTCGCCTTCGCGGCGGCCACCGGGGCGCTGGTGGTGGGCTTCACGCTGCTGGCCGAGGCCGCCTCGCACGGTTTCGGCCTGCTCTACGGCTGGGGCGAACACGGGCGCTGGCTGACGCTGCTGTGGACACCGCTGCTCACCGTGGCCGTGCTGTGGTGGGCGCGGCGTTTTGTGCCGGGCGCCTTGGGCTCGGGCATCCCGCAGGTGGTGCGTGCTCTCGACGACGACCCGCCCGATGCGCAGCGCGCCTGGGGCGTTTCTCTGCGTGTGGCGCTGCACAAGGTGGGGCTGGTGTCGGGCGGCATGCTGGCCGGCCTGTCCATCGGCCGCGAGGGCCCCACGGTGCAGGTGGGTGCGGGTGTGATGGTCAGTGCCAAGCGCTGGCTGTCGCCGCAATCGGGCATCGACGCGCACGACCTCATGGTGGCCGGCGCCGCCGCCGGCATCGCCGCGGCCTTCAACACGCCGCTGGGCGGCATCGTCTTCGCGCTGGAGCAACTCACGCGGCGTCGGCACATCGCGCACAGCTCGCTGGTGATCGCGGCCATCGTGCTGGCCGGCCTGGTGGCCGTGGCCGTGTTCGGCAATGAAACCTACTTCGGCCGGCTGCGTGTGCAGGTGATGGACTGGGCGCTGCTGCTGCCGGGCCTGGTGGTGGCGCTGGTGGCGGGCCTGGCCGGTGGTCTGTTTGCGCGGCTGATCGTGGTTTCGGTGCGCGGGCTGCCCGATCGTTTCAGCCGCTGGCGGCGTGAACATCCGCTGCGTTTTGCCGCCGGCTGCGGCTTCGTGGTGGCCGTCATCGGCCTGGCCACGCAGGGCGCCACCGCCGGCGCCGGTTACGCGCCCACACGCGCTTTGCTGGAAGGCCAGGCCGAGCTGCCCGGCGTGTACACGCTGCTGAAGTTCTGCGCCACCTGGATCTCGGCCTGGTCGGGCGTGCCGGCGGGTGTGTTTGCGCCTTCGCTGGCCATAGGCGCCGGCATTGGGCACGACGTGGCGCTGTTCATGGGCATGAGCCGCGAAGCCGCCATCCCGCTCATCGCCATGGGCATGGCGGGTTTTCTGGCGGCCACCACGGGCGGGCCCATCACGGCCTTCATCATCGTGATGGAGATGGTCTCGGGCCAGGCCATGGTGCTGAGCCTGATGGCCTGCGCGCTGCTGTCCAGCGGCGTGGCGCGCCTGGTCACCAAACCGATGTACCAGGAGCTGGCGGCGATGCTGCCGGTGGCGGCCCTGCTGCCCCCGGCAGCACCTCCTTCAAAGCCTTGACTGCGCCATGCGCGCGGCCAGTTTCTCGGCGTGTTCACGCCTTTCGCTGTAGCGGTCCACCAGGTAGGGCGCCACTTCGCGCGTGAGCAGCGTGAACTTCACCAGCTCTTCCATCACGTCGACCACACGCTCGTAGTAGGCCGAGGGCTTCATGCGCCCGGCCTCGTCGAACTCGTCGTAGGCCTTGGCCACCGACGACTGGTTGGGGATGGTCAGCATGCGCATCCAGCGCCCCAGCACCCGCATCTGGTTGACGGCGTTGAAGGACTGCGAGCCGCCGCTGACCTGCATCACCGCCAGCGTCTTGCCCTGCGTGGGGCGGATGGCGCCGATGTTCAGCGGCAGCCAGTCGATCTGCGCTTTCAGGATGGCCGTCATCGCGCCGTGGCGCTCGGGCGAGGTCCACACCATGCCCTCGGCCCAGGTGCAGGCCTCGCGCAGCTCTTGCACCTTGGGGTGGGTGTCCGGCGCGCCGTCGGGCAGCGGCAGGCCGTCGGGGTGGAAGACGCGTACTTCGCCGCCCAGGGCCGTGAGCAGGCGTGCGGCTTCCAGCGTGAGAAAACGGCTGTAGCTGCGTTCACGCAGCGAGCCGTAGAGCAGCAGGAAACGCGGCGCGTGCGGGGCTGCCAGGGGCGGGCGCAGCGCGGCCAGGTCGGGTGGCTCGAAGTGTGCGGGGTCGAGGTTCGGCAGGTCGTCGAGGTTCATGGGGCTGTGGGCTCGGCGGCGCCGAACCAGTGTTGCGTGCGGTTGGCCAGCGCCACCAGCGAGAGCATCACCGGCACTTCCACCAGCACGCCCACCACGGTGGCCAGGGCCGCGCCCGATTGCAGGCCGAACAGCGAGATGGCCACGGCCACGGCCAGCTCGAAGAAGTTGGAGGTGCCGATGAGGCTGGCCGGCGCCGCCACGTTGTAGGGCAGGCGCAGGCGCCTCGCCGCGAAGTAGGTGAGCGCGAAGATGCCGTAGCTCTGCAGCACCAGCGGCACCGCGATCAGCGCGATGTGCAGCGGCCGGCTCACGAGCGTGGGCGCCTGCAGCCCGAAAAGCAGCACCACGGTGGCTATCAGGCCGGCCACCGCGGCGGGTTTCAGTGCGGCCACCCGCTGCGCCAGCAGCGCCGCCCCGCCCTGCCCCAGCCACAGCCGGCGCAACAGGGCGCCGGCCGCCAGTGGCAGCACCACGTACAGGCCCGTGGACAGCAGCAGTGTCGACCAGGGCACGGTGACGTCGGTGACACCGAGCAGGAAGGCCGCGATCGGTGCAAAGGCCAGCACCATCACGAGGTCGTTCACCGACACCTGCACCAGCGTGTAGGCGGCGTCGCCCTTGGTGAGCTGGCTCCAGACGAACACCATCGCCGTGCAGGGCGCCACGCCCAGCAGGATCATCCCCGCGATGTATTCGCTGGCGGTCTTGGGGTCGACCCAGGGCGCAAAAACGTGCTCGAAAAACAGCACCGCCAACGCCGCCATCGTGAAAGGTTTGATGAGCCAGTTGACCACCAGTGTCAGCACCAGCCCGCGCGGGCGCTGGCCGACACGGCGCACCGACGCGAAGTCGATCTGCACCATCATCGGCACGATCATCACCCAGATGAAAACGGCCACCACGAGGTTGACGTGCGCGAACTCCAGCGCCGCCACGGCCTGGAAGAGCCCCGGCGCCGCCAAGCCGAGCAGCACACCGGCGGCCATGCCCAGGCCGACCCAGAGGGTGAGGTAACGCTCGAAAACGCCCATGTGCAGTGTGGTGGCCGGGCGCTTCAGCGGGTGCCGATCTCGCGCACCTCGCGTTGCAGCGACAGGCGGTCGAGTGTGGCCATGGGCAGCGCGAGCATCAGTTCGATGCGGCGCTTGAGCGTGGTGGCCACGGCGAGGAAGGTGCGCGCCTTGTCCTCTTCGCTGGCCGCGCCCGCGCCGGGGTCGGGCACGCCCCAGTGCGCCGTCATCGGCTGGCCGGGCCACACGGGGCAGACCTCGCCGGCGGCGTTGTCGCAGACGGTGAAGACGAAGTCCATGGCCGGCGCGCCGGGCTGCGCGAATTCGGCCCAGTCCTTGCTGCGGTAGCCCTCGGTGGGCAGGTGCCACTGCGCCAGCGTGGCCAGGGCCAGCGGGTGCACCTGCCCGCTGGGCTGGCTGCCGGCCGAGTGCGCGACGAAGCGGCCGCGGCCGAGGTGGTTCATCAAGGCCTCGGCCATGATGGAACGGGCCGAGTTGTGGGTGCAGATGAAAAGCACGTGATGCAGGCTCATGGCGGGGGCTCCGTGTCGGTCGGGTGTTCGGGGGTGTTCAGCAGTTCGTGCAGGCGCCCGCAGCGGGGGCAGCCTCCACGCCGCAAGGCTGGCCGCCGCAGCAGTGCGCCACGAGGTAATCGGTGAGCGCGTTCATCTGCGCCAGCTCGGGCCGGTAGATGAGGTGGCGGCCATCGCGCTGCTGCGTCACCAGGCCCGCGTGCACCAGTTCTTTCAAGTGGAAAGACAGCGTGGAACTGCTCACGCCCAGCGTGGCGGCCAGCACGCCGGGCGTGAGGCCTTGCGGCCCGGCGCCCACCAGCGCGCGGAAGACCCGCAGGCGCATGCCCTGGGCGAGCGCGGCCAGTGCGGTGACGGCGGTGATTTCGTCCATGGTGTCCTTCAGGCTTGCGCCACGGGTGCTTCCAGCGCGCGGCGCGTGGGCAGGTTCAAGGTCAAAGCCCAGCACAGCACCAGCATCAGGCCCGAGCCGATGAGCGCACCACTGAGGCCATAGGCCTGGTACAGCAGACCCGACATCAGCGTGCCGAAGAAGCGGCCCAGCGCGTTGGCCGCGTAGTAGAAGCCCACGTCTTCGGCCGCTTTCTCGCTGCCGGCGTAGGCCAGGATGAGGTAGCTGTGCACCGAAGAGTTGATGGCAAACGCGATGCCGAAGACCGCCAGACCACCCACCACCACCCACTCCAGCTGGGGCACCTCGGCCAGCACCAGGCCGCCCAGCACCAGCGGCACCAGCGCCAGCGCGGCCGACCAGGCGCGCGCTGCCGGTACTTCGGTGCTGAGGCCGTCGTCACTGCGGCGCACGAGCTGCGGTGCGAAGCCCTGCACCACGCCGTAGCCGATGGTCCACAGCGCGAGGAAGGCGCCCACCATCGTGAAGGTCCAGCCCACCGAATAAAGGAACACCGGCACGCCGACCACGAACCACACGTCGCGCGCGCCGAAGAGCATCACGCGCGCCGCAGCCAGCAGGTTGATGCCGCGGTTCTTGGCGAACAGCTCTTTCGCTGACTTCGAGGCTTTCGCCTTGCCCATCAGCGGCGGCACGAAGAAGAGCACGCCCGCCAGCACCAGCGCCAGCAGCCCGGCCATCAGCCACAGCGAGTGCTGGAAACCCAGGCCTTGCAGCAGCACCCCGCCGAGGAAAAAGCCCACGCCCTTCATCGCGTTCTTGCTGCCGGTGAAAAACGCCACCCACTTGAAGAGCTGGCCCGAGGCCGTGCCTGCCGTCAGCTTGATGGCCGATTTGCTGGCCGTCTTGGTGAGGTCTTTCGCCACCCCGCACACACCCTGCGCCAGCACCACCCAGGCCACGGACATCACCGCTGTCCAGCTGGGTGACAAGGCCGAGAGCAGCAAAAAGCCCGTGATCTGCGTGGCCAGCCCCACCACCAGCATGCGCTGGATGCCGTAGCGCGTGGCCAGCCAGCCGCCCACGAGGTTGGCCACGATGCCCATGGCCTCGTACAACAGGAACAGGAAGGCCAGCGTGAAGGGCGAATAACCCAGCCGGTAGAAGTGCAGCAGCACCAGCATGCGCAAGGCGCCGTCGCTGAGCGTGAAGCCCCAGTAGGCCGCCGTGACGATGGCGTAGTTGCGCGTGCCGGTGTTCATCGCGTGCGCCCTGCCCTCAGATGCCTTGGGCTTCCATGTGGCAGGCCAGATCGACCATGCGGCAGGCGTAGCCCATCTCGTTGTCGTACCAGGCGTAGACCTTCAGCATCGTGCCGTCGGTCACCATCGTCGACAGCGCATCGACGATGCTGCTGCGTGTGTCGCGGGCGTAATCGGCGCTCACCAGCGGGCGTTTCTCGTAGCCCAGGATGCCGGCCAGCGGGCCCTGTGCCGCCGCCTCGAACAGCGCGTTCACTTCTTCCACCGTCGTCTCGCGCTTGAGCTCGAACACGCAGTCGGTCAACGATGCATTGAGCACCGGCACACGTACCGCGTGGCCGTTGAGCTTGCCCTTGAGCTCGGGGTAGATCAGCGCGATGGCCGTGGCGCTGCCCGTGGTGGTGGGCGCCAGGCTCAGCAGCGCGCTGCGGGCGCGGCGCAGGTCTTTGTGCGGCGCGTCGACCACCAGGTTGGTGTTGGTGGGGTCGTGCAGCGTGGTGATCTGGCCGTGGCGGATGCCCAGGGCCTCGTGCACCACCTTCACCACCGGCGCCAGGCAGTTGGTGGTGCAGCTGGCGGCGGTGACGATGCGGTCGCGCGCCGGCTCGTAGAGGTGTTCGTTGATGCCCACCACCACGTTGAGCACACCGCCGGTTTTCACCGGCGCGGCCACGATCACGCGCTTCGCGCCACGGTCGAGGTGGCCTTGCAGCACCTCGGGCGTGAGGAACTTGCCGGTGCACTCGAGCACCACGTCCACGCCCAGCTCGCCCCAGGGGATGTCGGCCGGCTGCGCATGCGCGCTGACACCCAAAGCGCGGCCGTTGATCTGCAGGCCGTCGTCACCCGTGGCGCCGATGTCGGCGTGCCAGCGGCCCTGCACGCTGTCGAACTGCAGCAGGTGCGCGGTGGCCGCGGCGCCGCCCTTGATCTCGTTGCAGTGCACCACCTCCAGGCGGTTGCCACCGCGCGGGTCGTCGTGCGGGCGCTCGGCCGCGCCCATGGCGGCGCGCAGCGCCAGGCGGCCGATGCGGCCCATGCCGTTGATGCCAACTTTCATGCGGGTGTCCCTGGTGTGTGGTGGCTGTGCAATTTGATGTTTCCAGTTTCATCGAAATATAAACCGCAGCCGTGACGGCTTCATGACAGCCGGCCCCCCCGGCCGTGCCCTCAGCCGCGGGGCAGCAGGGCGAGCAGCTTCTCGTACAGCGCGGCCATGTCGATGGGCTTGGTGAGGTGCTCGTCCATGCCAGCTTCCAGGCAGCGCTTGCGGTCGTCGTCGAAGGCATTGGCCGTCAGCGCGACGATGGGCGTGTGGCGGTTCAGGCCGTCTTCGCGCAGGCGCCGTGCAGCGTCCAGGCCGTTCAGGCGCGGCATCTGCATGTCCATCAGCACCAGCGCAAAACGCTGCCGCGCAGCCAGTGCCACGGCTTCTTCGCCGTCGGCCGCCAGGTGCACCGCCAGCTCGGCGCGGCGCAGCAGGGCCGCGGCCACTTCGCGGCTGACGGGGTCGTCGTCGGCCACCAGCACCGGGCGCCCGGCGTGGGCCTGTGCCAGTTGCGCGCGCAGCCCTTCGGCCCGGGCCGGGCCGCGGGCCACCGGCGCCGGTTGCGTGGTGGGCAGGGCCAGCTGCACCTCGAACACGCTGCCCTGCCCAGGCTGGCTGTGCACCTGGATGTCGCCCCCCATCATGCGCACGAGTTCGCGGCTGATAGCCAGGCCCAGGCCGGTGCCACCGTAGCGGCGTGTGGTGGAGTTGTCGGCCTGCTCGAAGGGCTTGAAGAGCCGCTCGCAGCTGGCCTCGTCGATGCCGATGCCGCTGTCGTGCACGGCCAGGCGCAGCCCCTGGCAGCCCGGCGGCGCTGTGTCGGTGGTGCCCACCTCCACGCGCACCTCGCCCTCTTGCGTGAACTTGATGGCGTTGTCGATCAGGTTCAGCAGCACCTGCTTGAGCCGCAGGGCGTCGCCCATCAGGCCTTGCTGCGCCAGCGCGGGGGGCAGCATGACGGCAAAACACAGGCCCTTCTCCTGCGCGCGGTGTGCAGCCAGCTGCGACACCCCTTCCAGCAGGGGCCCGAGCTGGAAGGCGCCGGCTTCGAGCGCCATGCGTTCGGCCTCGATCTTCGAGAGATCGAGGATGTCGTTGATCAGTTGCAGCAGGTGTTGCGAAGCCTGCGCCGCCTTGTCGAGCTGGTCGCTCTGGGTGGTGTCGGCTGCGCGTTGCCGGGCCAGCCCGGTCATGCCGATGATGGCGCCCAGCGGCGTGCGCAACTCGTGGCTCATGTTGGCGAGAAAGCGGCTCTTGGCGCGGTTGGCGGCCTCGGCCTGGGTCTTCGCCACGTTCAGGGCCTCGGTGCGTTCGGCCACCAGTTCTTCGAGCCGCAGCCGGTGGCGCGCGAGCTCGTTGGCGGCCTGCCGCTGTTCGGTGATGTCGCGGCACACCGCCAGCACCGACTGCAGCGCCTCTGGCGGGCCTTCCTGCTCGGCCACGACGCGCCAGCTGATCGTGCGGTGGCCCAGCGGCGTGTCGACCTCGAACTCCGATTCGCGCGGCAAGCCGGTGCTGAAGACGCCGTGCACGACGGCATCAAGCTCGTCGCACAGCGCTGCCGGCAAGCCGAGCTGGCGATGCGTGCGCCCGATCATCTGCGCCACCGGTATCGAGCTCAGCGTACCGATGCGCTCCGACACGTAGAGGTGGCGGCCCTGCCGGTCCAGGCGCATCACGATGTCGGGCAGCGCGGCGATCAGGGCACGCTGCTCGGCTTCGCTGCGGGCCAGCGCCTCCTGGGCGGCGCGCTCCTGCGTGATGTCCTGCACCATGCCGACCACACGCGTGGCCGCGCCACGGGCGTCGCGTTCGCAGACACGGCCGCGGTCCACCACCCACAGCCACTGCCCGCTGCGGTTGCGCAGGCGGTAGCGCGCCTCGTAGCGGGCGCGGCGCCCTTGCACGTGCTCGGTCAGCAGGCGCTGCACAGCGGCGGCGTCCTCAGGGTGGACGTTGTCGCTCCAGCTCGACAGCGTTGGTGTCATCTCGTCGGGGCCGTAGCCGAGCATGCGCTTGAGCTGCGGGCTGAAGAAGACCTCGCCGGTGCTGACGTTCCAGTCCCACAGGCCGTCCATGGCCTCGTTCAGCGCGAACCAGAGCTGGTTCTCGCGCTTGCGCAGGTCGGCCTCCAGCGCGGTGCGGCGCGTGATGTCGCGCGCCACCGAAAGAAAGTACTCGCGCCCGCCTTCGAAGAAGCGTGTGGTGTTCACTTCCACCGACACCTCGTGCCCCAGCGCATGGCGGTGGCGCCCGATGAAGGTGTAGCAGGGCGCGCTGCGGATGACGGCCGCGATCTCGTTCCAGTGCGGCGCGCCGCTGACGTCCATCTGCAGGCTCAGCACGCTGTGGTTCAAGACCTCTTCGCGGCCCAGGCCCAGGCTCTCCCAGCCGGGGCGGTTGCACCACACGATGTCCGAGCTGACGGGGTCGAGCAGGTAGACCGCGTCGGCCAGGTGTTCCAGCACGAGCGCGGCCAGGGGCGCGGGGCTGGGGGCGGTGGCGGGCGGCATGCCGAGCTTCAGTGGAAGAAGGCGTAACCCACGAAGATGGCGCCCACCACGCCCACGAAATCGGCAAAGAGCCCGCAGCCCAGCGCGTAGCGCGTCTTGCGGATGTTGACGCTGCCGAAGTACACCGCCAGCACGTAGAAGGTGGTCTCGGTGGAGCCCTGGATGATGGCCGCCAGCTTGCCCTGGAACGAATCGACGCCGTAGGTCGTCATCACGTCCACCATCAGGCCGCGGGCGCCGCTGCCCGACAGCGTTTTCATCAGGCCCACCGGCAGCGCCGGCACGAAGTCGGCGTTCAGGCCCAGGGCCACCACGGCCGCGCCGATGCCGCCGACGATGAAGTCCATGCAGCCCGTCGTGCGGAAGACCGAGATCGCCACCAGGATGGCGATGAGGTAGGGAATGATGGTGATGGCGACACCGAAGCCCTCTTTCGCGCCTTCGACGAAAGACTCGTAGACGTTGATGCGCCGCGCCGCGCCCACGGCCACGAAGAGCACGATCACGCCGAAGATCACCAGGCTGCCGATGAGCCCGATGGTGGCGCTCATCTCCGCCGGCGGCAGGCCGCGCAGGCCCAGGTACATCAGCCCCATCAGCGCCGCGAAGCCGCCGAAGAAGGCCAGGATGGGCCACTGCAGCAGCTTGATGCGCTGCACGTAGGCCACCGCGATCAGCCCCGCCGCGAAAGAGATGAAGGTGCCGATCAGTGTCGGCAGGAAGATGTCGGCCGCGTTGAAGTTCGTCAGCCCCTGGCTGGTGGCCATGCTCTGCCGGATGGCGATCACCGAGGTTGGTATCAGCGTGATGCCCGCGGTGTTGAGCACCAGGAACATGATCATCGGGTTGCTGGCGACTTCCTTGTCCGGGTTGATCTCTTGCAACTCGCGCATGGCCTTCAGGCCCAGCGGCGTGGCCGCGTTGTCCAGGCCCAGCATGTTGGCGCTGAAGTTCATCACGATGCTGCCGCCGGCCGGGTGCGCACGCGGGATCTCGGGGAAGATGCGGCGGAACAGCGGGTCCAGGCCCTTGGCGAAGAGCGTGATCATCCGGGCGTGCTCGCCGATCTTCATGATGCCCAGCCACAGGCTCATCACGCCCACCAGGCCGAGCGAGATGTCGAAACCGGTCTTCGCGGTGTCGAACAGGCCGGTCATGATCTTCGTGAAGATCAGCATGTCGCCCTGGGCCAGCTTGACCAGGGCCACGAGAAAGCCGACGAGGATGAAGCCCACCCAGATGATGTTCAGGACCATGGGGCGACTTTAGCGGCCCCGCGGGCGGGGGCCGCCGGGGCTGGCGGGCGGGTGCTCAGCCTGCGCTGTCGATCTCGCGCAGGCGGCGGTACAGCGAGCGTTCGCTGATGCCGAGCTGGCGTGCCAGTTCAGCGCGGCTGCCGCGGTGGGCCTGCAGCTGCGCGCGCAGCTCGGCGTCGGCCTGGGCGCGCAGCGACAGCTTGACGCCGGGGCCCGGGGCGGGGGCGGGTTCTGCCACCGCGGCAGCCGCAGCGGCAGCGCCGTGCACACCGGCCGTGGCCAGCGCCTGCTGCACCTGGGCGGCTTCGATGGTGTGGCCGTCACACAGCAGCGCGGCGCGTTCCAGCACGTTGCGCAGCTCGCGCACATTGCCCGGGAAACGCTGCGCCTGCAGGGCCTGCAGCGCCGCGGCCGAGAGCGCCAGGCGCCGCTGGGGCGCCACGCGGGCCAGCAGGGCCACGGCCAGCAGCGGGATGTCTTCGGTGCGTTCGCGCAGCGCCGGCAGGCGGATGGGGAAGGTGCTGAGGCGGTAGTACAGGTCTTCGCGGAACTGGCCACTGGCCGTCAGGGCCTGCAGGTCGCGGTGCGTGGCCGAAACCACGCGCACATCGGTGCGGCGCAGCTCGGTGCTGCCCACGCGCCGGTAGGTGCCGCTTTCCAGCAGGCGCAGCAGCTTCACCTGCATGGGCAGCGGGATGTCGCCCACCTCGTCGAGGAAGAGCGTGCCGCCGCTGGCGGCTTCCACCAGGCCGGGCTTGCTGCTGCTGGCGCCGGTGAAGGCGCCGCGCTCGTGGCCGAAGAGCTCGCTTTCGAACAGGTTCTCGGGCAGGCTGGCGCAGTCCACCACCACCAGCGGGTGGGCGGCGCGCGGGCTGGCCTCGTGCACGGCCTGCGCCACCAGTTCCTTGCCGGTGCCCGATTCACCCTGCAGCAGTACGCTGGCCGTCGAAGGCCCCACGCGCGCCACCAGCGCGAGCATCTGCTGGAAGGCCGGCGAGCGGCCGATCAGCCCCTGCGCCTGCGGCTGGCCCTGGGCCACGCGAAGGGCCTCCATCTTCTCGATGAAGTAGGCCTGCTGCCCCTGCGCGTTTTTCAGCGGCACGAGCTCGATGTTGACGTAGGCCTCGCCCTGCGGCGTGTGGTGCAGGTGCAGCACCTTCTCGCGTTGGCCCGAAACACGCGCCTGCGCCAGCGGGCACTGCTCGCCGGCCTGATCGCAAGGCACGCTGAAGTGGTGCGAGACCTCGTAGCAGGTGCGGCCGATGACCGAGGCTTGCGGGCTGAACTGGCGCCGGTAAGCCGCGTTGGCGGCCAGGATGCGGTACTGGCCGTCGAAGAGGATGTGCGGCTCGGGCAGCCCTTCCAGGTAGGACACCAGTTCGGGCAGCGGCGTGGCCATGGTGTTCAGCCCTCGTCGGCCCGGCGTGTGGCGGCTTCGAGCGCCGCCAGGTCCAGGCGCGCATGGCGCGGCGGCAGCAGTTCGAGCACGCCCTCGCGTCGCAGCGTGCTGACCAGGCGGCTGGCCGTCTCCACCGTCATGTCGAGCATGGCGCCGATGTCTTCGCGCCGCGGCAGCCAGATCAAGCCGGCCTCGTCGGTGTGCTCGGCCAGTCGGCGCAAGAGCCGCAGCAGGCGCAGCCGCGCCGGGCCGGTGGAAAGATCGAAGACCCAGGCCTCGGCGGCGTCCAGCGCCGACTGCCAGCGCATCATCAGCGCGCGCGGCAGCGTGTTCTCGCCCCGGGTCAGTTCGTCGATCAGCGTGCGCGGTATGCGGCACAGCTGCACCGGTGTGCAGGCCACAGCCTCGTCGGTGTAGGGCCGCTGCAGCAGCGCTTCTTGCCCGATCAGGTCGCCCCGGCCGGCCAGGCGCACGATGCGGCGGTCGCCGCGCGCGTTGCTGCGCTCGAAGCGCACCACGCCCGAACGCAACGTGTAGACGGCCAGGCCGGCGGTGCCGCGGTCGTAGACCGTCGTTTCGGGCTCCAGCGTGAGGCTGGCGATGTGGGTGTGGATGCGGTCCAGCGCCGCGTCGTCCAGCGCCCCGAACAGCGCCGTGCTGCGCACCTCGCAAGCCGCGCAGGCCTGGGCCTGGGGGTGGCGTTCACCCTGGCGGTACAGCGCGATGACGGGCAGTGGCGGCATGACGGCTGGGCGGGGTTTGGCTCAGGGCGTTGGGGCCGGCTTCACCACCGGCCAGCCGCGGCGCGCCCAGGCGCTCATGCCGCCATCGACATACCGCACGTGCCCATAACCGCGCTCGCGCAGCGCCTTCAGCGTGGCGCTGGAACGGTTCTGCGTGTTACAGATCAGCAGCACCGGCTGGGCCGGGTCGGTGGGCAGCTCGGCCAGCCGGCGCCCGAGCTGGCTCATGGGGATGAGCTTCGCACCGGCGGCCACGCCAGTGGCGTGTTCAGCGGGCTCGCGGATGTCGACGAGCAGGGCACGCCCGGCTTCGTGCTCGGTGCGCGCCTGCTCCAGCGTCACGGCATCGGCCGAGGCGCCGGCCGGCGCGCAGGCCGCCAGGCTGCTGCCCAGGGCCAGGGCAGCGAACTTCGCGGCCGTGCGCAGCGCACCACGGCGCGCTGCGGGCGTGCTTTCGTCGGGCGTCGCGGCGGGCGTCTCGGGCGTGGTGGTGCGGGGGGGCTCGGGCTTCACGGCGCTTCTCATGGGCGGGCGGGAGCTTCTTATATCAGTCTCACGAAATATAAGAACAGGCGAAATCAATTATCCACATCGCTGGCGTGCAGGCCTCAGGGTCTGCCAGGAGGCGCCGCGCCGCCTGCCAGCTTGGCAGCTTTTCTGCCTGGATGGCAGTTTTGGCGGGGGCTGCCCTGGCAGCACGAGCGGGCAGCCTAGGCCAAGTGCCTGATTTGACGGCGTTTTCCGGCGCGGCCCCGCGTGGCACGGCGCTTGATAACACCTTGGGGCATGAAGACCGACAACGCCCGCCATGCCGACACCCGTCTGCTGCGGCACCTGGTGCTCGCCGTGGCTGTGAAGCTGGCGGTGCTGGTGCTGCTGTGGTGGGGCTTTGTGCGCGACACCCGCGTGCCGGTCGACGTCGACACCGCAGCGCGCCACATCGGCGCCGTGGCCCCCACCGGAGAGCAGCCTTGATTCCTGAGCAACTCGTCGACCTGTCGCGCCTGCAGTTCGCGGCCACGGCGATGTACCACTTCCTCCTCGTGCCGCTGACGCTGGGCATGGTGTGGCTGCTGGTCATCATGGAGAGCGTCTACGTGATGACGGGCAAGGTCATCTGGAAGGACATGACCCGCTTCTGGGGCAAGCTCTTCGGCATCAACTTCGCGCTGGGCGTGACCACCGGCATCACGCTCGAGTTCCAGTTCGGCACTAACTGGGCCTACTACTCGCACTACGTCGGCGACATCTTCGGCGCGCCGCTGGCCATCGAGGGCTTGATGGCCTTCTTCCTGGAGAGCACCTTCATCGGGCTGTTCTTCTTCGGCTGGGACCGACTCACCAAGACACAGCACCTGATGGTGACCACGCTGATGGCGGTGGGCACCAACCTCAGTGCGCTGTGGATCCTGATCGCCAACGGCTGGATGCAGAACCCCGTGGGCGCCGAGTTCAGCTACCAGACCATGCGCATGGAGATGACGGACTTCTGGGCCGTGGTCTTCAACCCCGATGCCCAGGCCAAGTTCGTGCACACGGTGTCGGCCGGCTACGTGACGGGCGCGATGTTCGTGCTGTCCATCAGCAGCTGGTACCTGCTCAAGGGCCGCGACGTCGAGTTCGCCAAGCGCAGCTTCCGCGTGGCGGCGGCCTTCGGCCTGGCCAGCGTGTGCAGCGTCATCGTGCTGGGCGACGAAAGTGGCTACACGGTGGGCGAGGCGCAGCAGACCAAGATGGCCGCGCTGGAAGCGATGTGGGAGACCGAGCCCGCCCCCGCCGGCCTGAAGCTCATCGCCGGCATCAACGAAAAGGCGCAGAAGAACGACTGGGAGATCGAGATCCCCTACGTCATGGGCCTCATCGGCACACGCTCGGTGAGCAAGCAGATCCCGGGCATCCACGAGATCAAGGCCAAGAACCGCGAGCGCATCGTCAATGGCATCACCGCGGTGATCGCGCTGGAAACCCTGCGCCAGCACCGGGACGACCCCGTGGCCCGCCAGGTGCTGGAAGCCACCAAGGGCGATCTTGGCTTCGGCCTGCTGTTGAAGAAGTACACGAGCGACGTGCGCCAGGCCACGCCCGAGATGATCGACCGCGCCATGCACGACACCGTGCCCAAGGTGGCACCGATGTTCTGGAGCTTCCGCATCATGGTCGGCCTGGGCGTGGCGATGCTGCTGCTCTTCGGCCTGGCCTTCTGGAGCACGCTGAAGAGCCAGTGCCGCGCCCACCCCTGGCTGCTGCGCGCGGCGGTGCTGATGCTGCCGGCGCCCTGGATCGCCAGCGAACTGGGCTGGGTGGTGGCCGAGTACGGCCGCCAGCCCTGGACGATCTACGGCGTGCTGCCCACGCACATGAGCGTGTCCACGCTCAGCGTCAACAGCCTGTACGGCTCGCTCGCCGGCTTCATCGGCTTCTACACCGTGCTGCTGGTCGTCGAGATCTACCTGATGCAGAAGTTCGCGCGGCAGGGTCCGGGATCACTCGGCACGGGCCGCTATCAATTCGAACCGCAGCACGCTTGAGGCCAGCACCATGATCGACTACCCGACCCTCAAGATCATCTGGTGGCTGCTCGTCGGCGTGCTGCTGGTGGGCTTCGCCATCATGGACGGCCACGACATGGGCGTGGGCACGCTGCTGCCCTTCGTCGGCCGGGGCGATGAAGAACGCCGCGTCGTCATCAACACCGTGGGCCCGCACTGGGACGGCAACCAGGTCTGGTTCATCACCGGTGGCGGTGCCATCTTCGCGGCCTGGCCGCTGGTCTACGCCACCGCCTTCAGCGGCTTCTACTGGGCCATGCTGGCGGTGCTGTGGGCGCTGTTCTTCCGGCCGGTGGGTTTCGACTACCGCAGCAAGATCCACAACGCCACCTGGCGCAGCACGTGGGACTGGGGCCTCTTCGTGGGCGGTTTCGTGCCGCCGGTGATCTTCGGCGTGGCCTTCGGCAACCTGCTGCAGGGTGTGCCCTTCGGCTTCAACGACTACCTCATCAGCACCTACACCGGCAGCTTCTGGCAGCTGCTGAACCCCTTTGCACTGCTGGCCGGCGTGGTGAGCAGCGCGATGATCACGCTGCAGGGCGGCACCTACCTCGCGCACCGCACCGAAGGCGCGATCCAGCAGCGCGCCGTGCGCGGCGCGGTGGGTGCGGCGCTGGTGATGGTGCTGGCTTTCGTGGGGGCGGGCTTCTGGCTGAAGTTCGGCGGCATCGAAGGCTTCGTCATCACCTCGGCCATCGACCCAGCCGCACTGCCCGACCCGCTGGCCAAGACCGTGGCGCGCAGCGCCGACGCCTGGTGGCTGAACTACCAGCGCCAGCCGCTGCTGTGGCTGCTGCCGGCCCTGGGCGTGGCGGCAGCGCTGGCCGCCGCCGCGCTGGTGGCCGCCCGCCACACGCTCAGCGCCTTCGTGGCTTCGTCGCTGGCGGTGGTGGGTGTCATCGGCACCGCGGGTGCGGCGATGTTCCCCTTCGTCATGCCCTCTTCCACGCAGCCCAACGCCAGCCTCACGGTGTGGGACAGCGTCTCCAGCCACCTCACCCTGGGCCTGATGTTCTGGGCCACGCTGATCTTCATGCCGCTGATCGTGGCCTACACCTCGTGGGCCTACCGCGTGATGCGCGGCAAGGTCACGGTGGCGCACATCCGCGCGAACGAACACACCGCGTACTGATCCCACACGGGCCTGTTGTCTCTCCCAGGGCCTGCGGGCCCGCACAAGGAAACCGCCATGAACTCCAGCCTGCCCCTGAGCTGCCCTGCCGACTGCGCTTCGGTCCACGCCACGGCCAACGACCCCGACAAGCGGCGCTGGTTGATCGCCACCGGGGCCGCCGGCGGCGCTGCGGTGCTGGCCACGGCCGTGCCGCTGGTCTCCACCTTCGCACCGAGCGAACGCGCCCGTGCCGCCGGCGGCCCGGTGGAGGTGGACTTGAGCGACATCCCGCCCGGCGGCGCCAAGACCGTGGAATGGCGCGGCAAGCCGGTGTGGGTGATGCGCCGCACGCCCGAGATGCTGGCGGCGCTGCAGGGCCACGATGCCGAGCTCGCCGACCCGCAGTCACTGAAAGACCAGCAGCCGGCCTATGCACGCAACGTGGCGCGTTCGATCAAGCCCGAGCTCTTCGTGGCGGTGGGCATCTGCACGCACCTGGGCTGCTCGCCCAGCAGCGTGCCGCAGGGCACGGCCAACCCCAGCCTGCCGGCCGACTGGGCCGGCGGCTTTTTCTGCCCCTGCCACGGTTCCACCTTCGATGGTGCCGGGCGTGTGTTCAAGAACAAGCCTGCTCCCACCAACCTGGAAGTGCCGCCGCACCGTTATGCCGGTGAGACACGCCTGCTCATCGGCGAAGACGCCGCCTGAAGGACAACAAGCATGTGGTACTTCGCCTGGATGCTGGGGGTCGGCTTTGCAGTCCTGCTGGCCGTGATGAACGCGATGTGGGGCGAGAACGAGGCTGCCCGCGCGCAGGCCGGCCTCGATGAAGGGTCCAGCCCCGGCCCGCTGCCGGGGGCCCGGCCGTGAAGGCCGGTGCTGCCACTGCGGCCGCGCTGGGCGCCGGGGCCGCGAGGGTGCACCTCCCGAGCCTCGCTGCGGCCTTGCTGATCATGGTCGTCGGCACGCTCTACCCGCCCGTGATGGCCGACGCCGCCGGCCATGCCGACCACCGCCTGGCGATGGCGCTGTTCTGGGCCATGAGCGCGGGCTTCGTGCGCGGGGTCGGCTTCGTGCCGCGCCACTTCGTGTGGCGCTGGCTGTTCTCGGGCTGGGCCTGCAGCGCTGCGCTGCTGCTGGCTGCTTATCTGAAGCTCCAGCACTGAAAGCGAACCGCGAACAACCATGTACTTTCGCCTGCTGCACGACGAACACACCGGGGCGGTCAGCTATTTGCTGGCCGACCTGGACGCCGCCGAGGCCGTGCTGGTCGACCCGCGCGCGGCCGACGTGCCGGTGCTGGCCGCGATGCTGGCCGAACACCGCCTGCGCCTGCGCTGGACCTTGCGCACCCACGAGCACGACGCGCAGCTGCCCGGCGAGGCCGCAGCGCTCGCGCATCTGGGCGCGCCGCTGGTGCAGCACGGCCATGCGGCCATGCGGCCACGGGCGCCGGAGGCGGCGCCCGTGCTCGGCTTCGGCGGTGAACACGTGGAAGTGCTGGCCACGCCCGGCCACACCACCGGTTGCCTGAGCTTCCTGTGGCGCGACCGCCTCTTCTGCGGCGGCCTGCTGGGGGTGGACAGCTGCCCCTTCCAGCCCCGCCCTGCCTCGCCCGACGCGCTGTGGCACAGCGTGATGCAGCGTGTCTTCACGCGGCCGCCCGAAACCCTGCTTTTCGCCAGCCATGCCCAGCAGGCGCGGCTGGTGAGCACGGTGCTGGAGCAGCGCCGCTGGCACCCCTGGTTCCGCAGCGCCTCGCGCGACGAGTTCCTCGCCCGCGTGCGCGACGGTGCGCGTGAAGCACCACCGGCTGCCGCGCCCCTGGCGGCCCCCGTCACCCCCTTCGCCTGAAAGCCCTTCCTCATGAAAACGACCTACGCCCACGCCATCGAGCTGCCCCTGGCCCTCGGCCCCGCCATCGAGACCTTGCGCGCAGCGCTGGCCGCCGAACAGATGGGCATCGTCAGCGAAGTCGACGTGCAGGCCACGCTGAAGAACAAGCTCGGCCTGGACAACCCGCCGCAGAAACTGCTGGGCATTTGCAGCCCGCGGGTGGCGCACGCCCTGCTGCAGGCCGAGCCCGACATCGCCGCGCTGCTGCCCTGTGGCGGCGGCGCTACCGAGCACAGCCCGGGGCGCACCCGCCTCGTGCTGCAAGACCCGATGTTCATCGCCGCGGCCAGCACCCACCCGCAGGTGCAGGCGGCCTGCACCGAGGCGGCCGAGGCGCTGCAGCGCGTGGTGACGCGGCTGTTGCGTACCACCGGAGAGGCCCAGTGAGCGGCCCAGTGAGGGGCCCTTGGCGCGCCGTGGCCGCTGCCATGGCGGTGAGCGCAGCCGCAGTGCTGACATGGCCGCTGCAGGTGCTGGCGGCCGAAATGGTGCCGGGCGCGCCAGCGCCCGACTGGGCGCTGCAAGACCAGCACGACCGCCCGGCCGTGCCCGGCCCGGCCACGCGCTGGATCGTGTTTTCGGCCGAGAAGCGCGTGAGCGACATGGTCGCTGCCGTGCTCACCGAGGCCGGCCCTGCCGCACTGGCGCCGCTGCACCTCTACGCCGTGGCCGACATCAGCGCCATGCCCTCGCTGGTGACGCGCCTGGTGGCGCTGCCGCGCTTGCGTGAGCTGCCGTTTGCGCTGGCCCTGGTGCGCGACAGCGCGCAGCAGGCGCAGTTGGCCGACCTGCCGCGCCGGCCCGGGCAGGCCACCGTGCTGCGTCTGCAGGAAGGCCGTGTCGCCCAGGTGCACAGCGTGGCCGATGCCGCGGCGCTGCGCGCGCTGCTCGGCCTGCCTGCCGTCCCCGTCCTGCCGGCCCCGACGGGCCGCCCCTGATGCCGTTTTCCGCTTTTCAACCCTGGAGTCTTGAACCATGAAGAAGTCTTTGCTCATCGCCGCCGCCCTGTTCGCCACTGCCGCCACCGCGCAGGCCGAAGAACTGTTCGTCAACATCCATTCCGGCCAGGCCATGGCGCAGGGTGCCGGCCTCGTGCTGGCCGGCCAGGCGCTGGAGCAGAAGGCAGCCGTGCGCGTGCTGCTGTGCGACGCGGCCGCCGAGATCGCGCTGGTGGGCAAGGAGACGCCGGCGCTGAAGCCGCGCAACGTCACGCCGCAGCAGATGCTGCAAGGCGTGATCAAGGCCGGCGCCAAGGTGGAGGTGTGCGCGCTCTTCCTGCCCAACAGCGGCAAGCAGGCCAACGACCTGCTGCCCGGCGTGACCCCCGCCAAGCCCGCCGACGTGGCCGCGCACCTGCTCAAACCGGGTGTGAAGACGCTGGCCTTCTGAGGGCCCGGCCGACCGGGCGCTGCCCGGTCCTTTCGCACAAAACAACAGCACCGGAGACAAGCCCATGCACCCTTCCCCCACCCGCCGCGCGCTGCTGGGCGCGGCCTCCTTCGCGGCCCTGACCGGCACCGCGCCAGCGGCGCAGGCGCGCCTGAAGACGGCGGCCCACATCGTCATCGCCGGCAGCGGCCTGGGCGGCCTGGCCGTGGCCAACCGCCTGGCGCGTGAACTCGAAGGCGCCCGCATCACCGTCATCGACCGCAAGGAAGAACACAACTACCAGCCTGGCTACACGCTGGTGGCCAGTGGCGTGTGGCCGGTGGAGAAGGTGCGCGACCGCAATGCCGATTTCATGCCCGCTGGCGTGAACTGGGTGAAGGACATGGTGAGCGGCTTCGACCCCGCGGCCAACACCGTGCTCACCGCCGGCGGTGAACGCATCCGCTACGACTTCCTGGTCGTGGCCACGGGGGTGCAGCTCGACTACGCGCAGATCGAAGGCATGGATGTCGCGGCCATCGGGCGCGAGGGGCTGGCGAGTGTCTACCCCAGCCCGCAGGCGGCGCAGGCCACCTGGGCCGCGATGCAGACCTTCGCCGAGCGCGGGGGCCAGGCGCTGATGACGCTGCCGGCCACGCCGCTGAAGTGCGCCGGGGCGCCGCTGAAGATGACCTTCATGCTGCGCGACCGCCTGCAGCGCGCCGGCACGGCCGGCAAGAGCCAGGTGCAGTTCATGTCGGCGCTGGGCACGGTGTTCGGTGTGCCCAAGGTCAACGACAACGTGCTCGCGCGCTGGAAGGACCTGGGCATCGGCGTCGAATTCAGCCACAAGCTGACGGCTGTGGACATCGGCGCGCGGCGCGCCACCTTCACCACGCCCGAGGGCGAGAAGGTCGAGAAGCCCTACGACTTCCTGCACGTGGTGCCGCCCATGCGTGCGCCCGACGCCGTGAAGACCAGCCCCCTGGCCTGGCAGGCAGGCCCGATGGCCGCCGGCGGCTGGCTGGAAGTTGACAAGGCCACGCTGCAGCACCGCCGCTTTGCGAACGTCTTCGGCATCGGCGACATCAACGGCACACCGCGCGGCAAGACCGCGGCCACGGTGAAGAAGAGCGCGCCGCTGGTGGTGCACAACCTGCTGCGGGTGATGCAGGGCCAGCCGGCCGACGAGACCTTCGACGGCTACACCTCGTGCCCGCTGATCACGCGCGAGGGCTCCGCGATGCTGATCGAGTTCGACTACGAAGGCCGGCTCACGCCCAGCCTGCCGATGATCGAACCGCTGCAGGACAGCTACTTCGCGTGGCTGATGAAGATCCGCATGCTCAAGCCCGCCTACCTGTCGGTGCTCAAGGGCCGCATCTGAAAAAGGAGCAACTGCACATGTACGAAATCTGGTTGGTGATGAACATCGTCTGGGAGATCGCGCTCGGCCTGTGGCCGGTGCTGCTGGCGGGCGGGCTGCTGTGGGGGGTGCTGGTGGCCACGGCCTGGCGCCGGCCGGGCACACGCTGGCGTGCCGGCCTGCCGCTAGCGCTGGGCGTGGGCGCCGGGGTGGCGGCGTTGGCCTTGGTGCTGGTGCCGGGCTGGACGCAGTCGAGCCTGAGCGAGATGGGCTACTGGGTCGACTGGGCCAACCTGCTGGCCCTGGCGGGCGGCTTCGGCGCTGTGGCGCTGGCCTGGATGTGGCCGCTGGCTGCCATGCGCCGCCGGTCGCGTTGAAAGCTGGCCCCGCGCCTGCGCGCCTGAGCGACCCCACGCCGCCGGCCGGCCAGCCGGGCCGCTGGGTGGGTGCACTCTTGCACCGGTTGCTGCTGCGCGGCCTGCGCCCGCCGCACTTGCCGCACGTGCCGGGCTGGACGAGCCGGGGCGCCGGTGCTGCCGCGGTGCAGGCCTTGCACGTGCAGGGCCGGCGCGGCCAGAGCTTGGCGGTGTGGCTGGCCTTGCCGCCGCAGGCCAGCGCCGCCCGGCCCGTGCCGCTGGTGGCCTGCGTGCACGGCTGGGGCGCCAATGCGGCCACGCTGTGGCCGCTGGTGGCGCCGCTCACCGGTGCCGGCTGTGCGGTGGTGCTGTTCGACGCCGCCAACCATGGCAGCAGCACACGCGAGACCTTCAGTTCCATGCCGCGCTTCGCCGAAGACCTGGCCGAGGTGCTGGCAGTGCTGCGCGACGAGCCCGCCATCGACAGCGGCCGTGTGGCCTTGCTCGGGCATTCGGTGGGTGCTGCGGCGGTGCTGCTGCACGCAGCGCGCTGCGGTGGCGTGCGGGCCGTGCTCAGCCTCTCGGCCTTTGCGCATCCCCGAGAGGTGATGCAGGCCTGGTTGCGCGCCCACCACCTGCCCCAGCGCTGGCCCGGCGAGGCCATCCTGGCGCACGTGCAGGCGGTGATCGGCGAAAGCTTCGACGACATCGCGCCCTTGCACACACTTCCGCGTGTGGCTTGCCCGGTGCTGCTGGTGCATGGGGCGCAAGACAGTACCGTGCCGCTGGCCGGTGCCCACCGGCTGCAGGCCGTGCTGCCGGCGGGCGAGACCCTGGTGGTGGCGGGCCCGCACGATTTGCGCGAGGCCTTGCAGCCTCACGCGCCTGCGCTGGTGGCGTTCTTGGTTCGTCACCTGGGCGGCTGCGCGCCGCGCGGCGCCGCAGCGGCTTGAGCGCAGGCTGGCCTTGCGCCGGCAGCCCGGGCCTGGCGGCCCGGCCCGCTGACGTTCAGAGCGGCTTGGTGGTGAAGTACCAGTCCACCGTGTTCAGACCCTCGGCCCGCCGCTGCGCAATGGCCGCCGGCGTCTTGGGTGCGGGCACGATGACGTCGCAGCCCGGTGTCCAGCCCTCGGGGGTGGCCACCTTTTGGGCGTCGCTGGTCTGCATGGCGCGCAGCAGGCGCAGGAACTCTTCGATGGAGCGGCCGTTGCTCATGGGGTAGTACACCATCGCGCGCAGCACGCCGTTGGGGTCGATGAAGAAGGTGGCGCGCACGGCCTGCGTGTCGGCAGCGCCGGGGTGCACCATGCCGTAGGCCCCGGCCACGTCCATCTTGATGTCTTCGATGATGGGGAAGGGGATCTCGACGCCGAACTTCTCCTGGATGTTCTGCGTCCAGGCCAGGTGTGAGAACACGCTGTCGATGGACAGGCCGAGCAGCTCGCAATTCATCGCTGCGAAAGCCGGCGCCGCCTTGGCGAAGCCGATGAACTCGGTGGTGCACACGGGGGTGAAGTCGGCCGGGTGAGAAAACAGCACCAGCCATTTGCCGCGGTAGTCGGCCAGGCTGCGCTCGCCGTGCGTGGTGAGGGCCTTGAAATCGGGGGCGGGTTCGTTCAGGCGGGGAAAGTTGCTGGTGCTCATGGGTCTGTCCTTGGGTGGTGGTGTGGCCGTTGCCACGGTGGGGCGGTGGGATCACCGTGGACGCATCAGCGAATACGGATATAAGGATGTGGTTTGCATTTGGTCATCGTGGCCATCAATGAAGATGTATCTCTCGATTGACGAACATCATGGACCCGGCCGCGGATGTCGGCCAGGGGTGCGGCTGTGCTGACCGTGGCCCTGGGCCCTTTGGCCTTGCCGACCCTGCCCTTGTTGATGGTGGTGGCCACCGCCTTGGCGGCGGCCTTGGCCCATGGCCTGGCGCGCCGGGCCGGCACGGTGCTGTTCGATGCCCTGCTCTACGGCCTGCTCGCCGCGCGGGCTGCGCATCTGCTGCTGCATGCGCCCGGCTACCTGGCCGAGCCCTGGACGGCCCTGGACATCCGCGATGGCGGCTGGTTCGCGCCGGCCGGCTGGCTGGTGGGCGCGGCCTGGGTGGCCTGGCAAGCCTGGCGGCAGGTGGCATGGCGCCGCGCGCTGGCAGCCGGTGCAACGCTGGGCTTGCTGGTGTGGGGCGCGGGCGGCACGCTGCTGCAGCGGCAGGCGCCCCAACAATTGCCCACGTTGGCCTTGACTGCGCTCGCCAGCGGCCGCAGCGTGGACCTGCGCACCCTGGCCGCCGGCACGCCGCTGGTGGTGAACCTCTGGGCCACCTGGTGCGGCCCCTGTCGGCGCGAGATGCCCGTGTTGGCACAGGCGCAGGCCGAACACCCGGGTGTGCGCTTTGTCTTTGTCAACCAGGGCGAGAGCGCGGCCACCGTGCAGCGTTACCTCGCGGCCGAAGGCCTGGTGCTGCGCGAGGTGCTGCTGGACCCCGCGTCGGCCGCCGGCCCGGCACTGGGCTCGGGCGGCTTGCCCACCACTGTGTTCTTCGACGCTGCGGGCCGACGTGTGCATGCCCACGTGGGTGGACTGAATGCCGCCGCCCTGCGTGCGCGGCTTGGCGCGCTGCCGCTGCGCTGACGCGGCCCGTCGGAGCGCTGGCCCACCGTTTCGATGTTCCCGCGGATCGGGCTGCAGACAATCGTCGTATTCGGGCATACTGATATAAAGGCCCTGCGTCATGGGCCATACACGCGGCCCGGCACCGGGCCCAGGAGACACCCGATGCTGCCCACCCTGAACAGGCGCCCTGGCGCTTCGGCCCTGCGCCGGCCACCCGTGTTGCTGCTGGCGCTGCTGCTGAGCCTGCTGCTGGCGCTGGCTGCTCCGGCCCGCGCGGCGGTGGACGCCGCCACCCTGCCCGAGGTGAAGCGCACGCGCAGCGGCCTGTACCTGGAAGCCCGCGAGGTGCCGGCTTTCATCGAGGCCCAGGGCGGTGCCGGCCGCGTGCTCTTTCTCGACCTGCGCACACGCGCCGAAGCCATGTACGTCGGCATGGCCGGCCCGGTGGACGCCCTGGTGCCCTACGTCGAACACCAGGAACTGATGACCGACTGGGACGACAGGCGCCAGATCTACCGCCTGGAGCCGCTGCAGGACTTCGTGCCCGAGGTGGCCCGCCGCCTGCGCGACAAGGGCCTCGGCAAGACCGACGTGGTGGTGCTGATGTGCCGATCGGGCGACCGCAGCAGCCGCGGCGCCAACCGCCTGCTGGAAGACGGCTACACGCGGGTGTACACGGTGGTCGACGGTTTCGAGGGCGACATGTCCAAGGAAGGCCGACGCAGCGTCAACGGCTGGAAAAACGCGAACCTGCCCTGGAGCTACAAGCTCGACAAGGCCAAGATGTACTTCCAGCGCTGATGGGCACCGACGCCGCAGCGGCGCGCCGCTGGCAGGGCCGCGGGCTGGTGGCGCTGCAGTTCGGCCTGCTGGCGGGCCTGGGCTGGGCCGCGGTGGGTGCCTGGCGCAGCGGGGCGGCGCATGGCTTGGTGCATTGGGGGGCCTGGGCGCTGCTGGGCTTGTCGGCAGGCCTGGGTCTGTGGGCGATGGCGGCCAACCGGCCCGGCAACTTCAACATCCAGCCGCTGCCGCGCGCCGGCGGTGTGCTGGTGCAGCACGGGCCCTACCGCTGGGTGCGCCACCCGATGTACACCGCGGTGCTGGCCTTCGGCGCCGCCTGCGCGCTCGCCGCGGGCACGGGGCTGGCGGCGGCTGCAGCGCTGTCACTGCTGCCGGTGCTGTGGGTGAAGGCGGGGCTGGAAGAGCGCTGGATGGCCGAGCTGCACCCGGCCTATGCCGACTACCGCCGCCGCACGCGGCGCTTTCTGCCGGGCTTGCTGTAGCGGAGCTGCCTCAGCGCCCGCTGCGGCGCACGAAGCAGCTTTTCTTCTGCCCGAAGGCCGGGTCGTCGCCGAACGTATTCACATCGCAGGGCAGGCCGTTGATGGCGCGGCGCACGATGAACTTGCCGTTGACGCCGTAGCGCACCTCGCCGGGGCCGTTGAAGCTGCAGTAGCCGCCTTCGGAGCCGCAGTACTCCCAGCCGCTGCCGTGGTTGACGTTGCCGTAGCCGCCGGTGGGCATGTACTCGCAGGTCTTGTGCACGCCGTAGGCCGGGTCGCCGAAGACCTTGTAAGAACACTGGATGCCGCCGGTGACGTTGCGGTACTCGTAGCGGTTGTCCGCGCCGTAGCGCACCCGCGCCGTGCCGCCCACCTTGCAGTACTGGTCTTCGCTGGCGCAGCGTGTCCAGCCTGCGGCGTCGTTGAACTGGCGGTAGCTCGATTGCTGCCGGCGTTCGTCCACGCCCTTGTTGTAGCCGTCGGTGTACTCGTTGCCGCTGCCACGGCTGTTGTAGCTGTGGTTGTAGAGCCCGTCGCGGTAGCCGCGTTCAAAATCGGCGGTCTGCTGCTCGTTGTAGTTGCGGTCGTCGCGGTGGTGCGATTTGTGCGCCAGCGCGGCGATGCCCAGCAGCGCGGCCGCGCCCACGGCCACCTTGGCGCCGTCGGAGATGCCGCTCTCCTTCTTGGTCTGCCCGCAGTCCGATGCGTCGGCGTCGGCCAGGGCCTGGTAGCGACCCTCGCGCGTGGTCACGCGGATGCAGCTGCGCTTGTCGTTGTGCCACCAGTAGCTGAAGGCGGCGTTGCTCGACTTGCTGGTGTCGATGTGGGTGTAGCCGCGGCGCTCCAGTTCGGCCTCGCCACCGGCGCCCTTGGCACCGACCAGATCGCGCAATTCGTCAGCGGGCCCGGCCCAGACGCTGGCTGAAGGGAGGCACAGCGCCGCAGCGATGAAGCCGGTGAGGACGCGGGAAGGGTGTCGGTGCTGCATCACAAGGGTCTCCTGGTCGCGTGGCCTTGCGGCTCCGAGGGCGCGGCGCCGGACGCCGCTGGCGGCGGATTCTTGCGGGGCAGCCTGCTGGGCGTCAACGAGCGCTGCGCTTGCGCGCGGCACCGGCCGGCGCCGCCGGGGCTTGCACGAAGGCGGCCCGCCCGGCGGCCAAGCGGTCGAACTGCCGTGCAATGCTGCCGCACACCAGGTCGCACAGCGCATAGACCGATTCGTCCGCAATGCTGTAGATGGCGCTGTTGCCTCGGCTCTCGCGCGCCACCAGGCCGTGCTGCTGCAGCAGCGTGAGGTGGCGCGAGATGTTGGCCGAGCTGTAACCGCACAGCTGCGCGAGCTCGCCCACGCTGCGCTCTTGCTGGCGCAGCAGGTTGAGGATCTGCAGGCGCGTGGGCTCGGACAGCGCCTGGAAATAGGCAGCCACCTGGACGAGCGCCGTGTCGGGAAGGCCTTGCATGACGGGGCAATGGAAAGGTGTGTGGGTCGACATGATGCCTTGCGCCGGGTTGGAGGGCTGCTGCATGAGCAATATCGTACTTGACTATTTAACTAAGTGCGCAAATAATGTGATCATGACTTCAGAACGACTGTCCGTCCTGCCTGTGTTGCCGCCGAGGGAGTGCGCCATGCTTTCAACCGCCCTGCCGTCGTCTCCTGCCCGCCGCCCGGCACCGGGCTGGGCCGGCCGCTGCGTGAGCGCTTGTGCGCTGGCGCTGGCAGCGGCCAGCGTGGCACTGCCGGCCTGCGCGGCCGAGCCGCCCGCCACGCTGGCCACGGTGCCGGTGGAGGCCTCGCGTGCTGGCGCCGGCCTGGCTTTCGATGGCGTGGTGGAGGCCGTGCGCCAGGCCGTGGTGTCGGCGCAGGTGGCCGGCGCCGTGGTGCAGCTGTCGGTGAAGGCCGGTGACCGCGTCAGCGCCGGCCAGGTGCTGATGCGCCTGGACGCGCGCGCCGCCGAACAGGGCGCCGCAGCCAGTGACGCGCAGGTGCAGGCCGCGCGCGCGCAGCTGCAGCTGGCCACGCAAGAGCTGGCGCGCCAGCGCCAGCTCTTCGCGCAGCGCTTCATCAGCCAGGCCGCGCTGGACCAGGCCGAATCGGCCTTCAAGGCCACGCAGGCGCAAGTCAACGCGCAGCTGGCGCAGGCCGCCGGCGCGCGCACGCAGAGCAGCCTGCACACCGTGCGAGCGCCCTTTGCGGGTGTCGTGACAGACGTGCCGGTGTCCTTGGGCGACATGGCCCTGCCCGGCCGCGCGCTGCTGACCGTCTACGACCCCAGCGCCTTGCGCGTGGTCGCCGCGGTGCCACAGACCGCGGCCACCGGGCTGGCGCCCGGCTTCCTGCCGCGGCTGGAATTCCCTGGCGCGCCGGCCGCGCTGCAAGCGTTGCAGGCCACACGCGCGCAGCTGCTGCCGGCCATCGACCCCGGCACCCACACCGTGCTGCTGCGGGCCGACCTGCCGGCCGGTGCGGCCGCCCGCGTGCCGGGCCTGGTGCCGGGGCTCGCGGCCCGCCTGTGGTTGCCGACGCCGGCGGGCAACGCCGCCGCCAGCGCGGCGCTCAGCGTGCCCGCCAGCGCTGTGGTGCGCCGCGCCGAGCTCAACGCCGTCTACGTGCTGAAGGCCGACGGCCAGCCGCTGCTGCGCCAGGTGCGCCTGGGCCGCCGCCAGGGCGAGCGGGTGGAAGTGCTGTCCGGCCTGAGCGCCGGTGAGCGGGTGGTGATCGACGCGCAGGCGGCCACGCGCAGCCCGGCGCCTTCGCTCTCGCCCTCGCCTGCCCCGGCCCAACGCTGAAGCCCTTGGAGCCCGCCGCCATGAGCACCCCGCACCCCGCCCAAGAACGCCCCGCGCTCGGCGTCTCGGGCCGCATCGCCGCCTTCTTCCAGAGCGCGCAGATCACGCCGCTGCTGGCGCTGGTGGCGCTGCTGCTCGGCTTCTTCGCCGTGGCCGTGACGCCGCGCGAAGAAGAGCCGCAGATCAACGTGACCATGGCCAACGTGCTCATCCCCTTCCCCGGGGCGGCCGTGCGTGATGTCGAGCAGATGGTGGCTGGCCCCGCCGAGCAGGTGTTGTCGCAGATCGCGGACATCGAGCACGTGGTCTCGGTCTCGCGCCCCGGCTTGGCGGTGGTGACCGTGCAGTTCAAGGTGGGCGTGCCGCGCACCGAGGCCCTGGTGCGCCTGCACGACACGCTGCAGGCCAACAGCGACTGGCTGCCCGCCGGCCTGGGCGTGCTGCCGCCGGTGGTCAAGCCCAAGGGCATCGACGACGTGCCCATCGTCACGCTCACGCTCTACAGCACGCGCCCCGACAGCGGCCCCTACGATCTGGAACGTGTGGCCCACAGCATCGAGGCCGAGTTGAAGCGCGTGCCTGGCACACGCACCGTGGTCTCGGTGGGCGGCCCGGGCCGTGCGGTGATGGTGGAAATGATGCCCCCGCTGATGGCCGCGCGCGGCGTGACGGTGGCCGACCTGCGCCAGGCGCTGCAATCGGCCAACCTCGGGCTGCCGGTGGGTGAACTGCTGGCCGGCAACCGCAGCGTGGCGGTGGAGGCCGGCCCCTTCCTGCGCGACGCCGAAGACGTGGGCGAGCTCGTGGTGGGCGTGCACGCCGGCAAGCCGGTGTTCCTGCGCGACGTGGCCACGCTGCGCGACGGCCCGCCGCCAGCCAGCCGCTACGTGTGGCACGGCCTGCCCGGCGGGCAGAGCCACCCGGCGGTGACGCTGGCCATCACCAAGAAAGCCGGCGAAAACGCCATCGACGTGGCCGATGCGGTGATGGCGCGCGTGGAGGCCTTGCGCAACACCGTCATTCCCGCCGACGTGCAGGTGGTGGAAACACGCAACTACGGCGCCAGCGCCGACGACAAGGCGCGCAAGCTCATCCAGAAGCTGCTGTTCGCCACCGCCAGCGTGGTGGCGCTGGTCTTCATCGCGCTGGGCCGACGCGAGGCGGCCATCGTCGGCAGCGCCGTCATCCTGACGCTGACGGTGACGCTCTTCGCCTCGTGGGCCTGGGGCTTCACGCTCAACCGCGTCTCGCTGTTCGCGCTGATCTTCTCCATCGGCATCCTCGTCGACGACGCCATCGTGGTGGTGGAGAACATCCACCGCCACCAGGCGCTCTACCCCGGGCGCAGCCTGAAGGACATCATTCCCGGCGCGGTGGACGAGGTGGGCGGCCCCACCATCCTGGCCACGCTGACGGTGATCGCCGCGCTGCTGCCCATGGCCTTCGTCTCTGGGCTGATGGGGCCCTACATGAGCCCCATCCCCATCAACGCGAGCCTGGGCATGGTGCTCTCGCTGGCCATCGCCTTCGTGGTCACGCCCTGGCTGGCGCGGTTGTGGATGAAGGCGCTGCCGGTGCAGGCCGAGGGCGATGCAAACGAGCCCCATATCGCTGACCAGCCGCACGGCATGGCCGCGCGCATCGCGCCGTTTTTCCAGCGTGTTTTCCGCCCCTTGCTCGACGAGACGCGGGGCCGCCGCAACCGCGGGCTGCTGGGCCTGGGCGTGGCGGCGCTGATCGCGGTGTCGCTGGCGCTGCCGGCCACGGGCCTGGTGCTGCTGAAGATGCTGCCTTTCGACAACAAGTCGGAGTTCCAGGTCATCGTGGACATGCCCGCCGGCACGCCGGTGGAAAAAACCGCCGCTGCCTTGCGCGAGATGGGCGACTTTCTGGCCACCGTGCCCGAGCTCACGCATTACCAGGCCTACGCCGGCACGGCGGCGCCCATCAACTTCAACGGCCTCGTGCGCCAGTACGACGGGCGCAGCGGCGGCGAGGTGGGCGACCTGCAGGTCAACCTGGTGGACAAGGGTGCGCGCAAGGAGCAGAGCCACGCCATCGCCACACGCCTGCGGCCCGAACTGCAGAAGATAGGCCGGCGATTCGGCGCCAACGTGAAGGTGGTGGAAGTGCCACCGGGCCCGCCGGTGCTCTCGCCCATCGTCGCCGAGATCTACGGCCCCGAGGCCGAAGGCCGGCGCCAGGTGGCGCAGGCGGTACGGCGTGTTTTCGAGAAGACGCCGGGCATCGTGGATGTCGACGACAGCGGCATCGCCAACGCCCCGCGCACGCTGCTGCTGGTGGACCGCCAGAAAGCCGCGCGCCTGGGCGTGCCGCAGCAGGCCATCGTGAGCACGCTGCGCGCCGGCCTGGCCGGCGAAGCGGCCGCCTACCTGCACGACGAGAGTAAGTACCCGGCACCCGCGATGCTGCAGCTGCCGCCCGAACAGCACGGCGACCTGAACACCCTGCTGCAGCTCACGGTGCGCAACGCCGCCGGCCAGCTGGTGCCCATCCGCGAGCTGGTGCAGGTGAGCGACACGCTGCGCGAGCAGCCCGTCTTCCACAAAGACCTGCTGCCCGTGCACTACGTGGTGGCCGACATGGCCGGTGCGCTCGACAGCCCGCTCTATGGCGTGTTCGCGATGCGCAGCGAGATCCAGCGCATCACCACGCCCGACGGCGGCACGCTGCAGGAATACTTCATCAACCAGCCCGCCGACGCCTACCGCGGCTACGCGCTGAAGTGGGACGGTGAATCGCAGATCACCTACGAAACCTTCCGCGACATGGGCGCCGCCTACGCCGTGGGCCTGGTGCTGATCTACCTGCTGGTGGTGGCGCAGTTCGGCAGCTACCTCACGCCGCTGATCATCATGGCGCCGATACCGCTCACGCTGATCGGCGTGATGCCGGGCCACGCCTTGCTGGGCGCGCAGTTCACGGCCACCAGCATGATCGGGATGATCGCGCTGGCCGGGATCATCGTGCGCAACTCCATCCTGCTGGTCGACTTCATCAACCTGCAGGTGCGCGAAGGGCACGACTTCAAGACCAGCATCGTGCAAGCCGCCATCACCCGCGCCCAGCCCATCGTGCTGACGGGCCTGGCGGCCATGCTGGGCGCCTTTTTCATCCTCGACGACCCCATCTTCAACGGCCTGGCCATCTCGCTGATCTTCGGCATCTCGGTGTCCACCGTGCTCACGCTGGTGGTCATCCCGGTGCTGTACTTCATGGCCTGGCGCCACCGCCTGCACCTGCTGCGCGGCGAAGAACCGCCGCCCCCGGTTTCAACACCTTCCACCTCGTCACAAGGAGAAAACGCATGACTTCCTGGCAACTCGTCCGCCTCATCGCCGGCACCTTCATCCTGCTCTCGCTCGCCTTCGGTGTGCCGGGCAGCCCGGTCTTCCTCAGCATCTGGTGGCTGGCCTTCACGGCTTTCGTCGGCGCCAACCTGCTGCAGAGCGCGCTCACGCGCTGGTGCCTGATGGAAAGCATCCTGCGCAAGCTGGGCGTGCGCGCCGGCGCCTGAAGCCTGACGAGCCCGGCCGCAACGCGATGAACACACCACAAGCACACGCCCCCCTTCAGCACCTGGGGCCGGGCTGGTTCGCCACCGTCATGGGCCTGGCCGGCCTGGCGCTGGCCTGGCACGCGGCCTCGCCGCTGCTGGGTGCAAGCGCCGCCGCCGCTGCATTGGTGATCACGGCGCTGGCCGCGGCGGTGCTGCTGCTGCTGGCCAGCGCCAGCGTGGTACGCCTCGTGCGCCACCCGCAGGCCTGGGCCGAAGACCTGCGCCACCCGGTGCGCCACGTGTTCATCGCTGCGCTGCCCATCGCGCTGCTGCTGGTGGTGACGGCCGCCGTGGCCGCGGGCGCACGCGGGCCGCTGGTGCTGGGCCTCTGGGCGCTCGGCGCGGGGGCGCAGTGGTGCGTCACGGTGTGGGTGCTCTCGCGCTGGTGGCGCGGGCAGACGGCCGGCGGCCTGGCCTGGCCGGGGCTGACGCCGGCGCTCTTCATTCCTATCGTTGGCAATGTGGTCGTGCCCCTGGCCGGCTTGCCGCTGGGGCAGGCGGCGTGGTCGGCGGCGCAGTTCGGCGTGGGCGTGCTCTTCTGGCCGGTGGTGCTGGTGCTGCTGGCCGTGCGCATGGCGCAGCAGGGCTTGTGGGCCGAACGCCTGCTGCCCACGGCCTTCATCTTCATCGCGCCGCCGGCGGTGGTGGGCGTGGGCCTGCTGCGTTTCGGCGCGCCGCTGCTGGTGGTGTGGGCGCTGTGGGGCGTGGCGCTGTTTTCGCTGATGTGGGTGGGCGCGCTGCTGCCGCGCATCGGGCGCCTGCCTTTTGCCGTGCCGCATTGGGCGATGAGCTTCCCGCTGGCCGCCTTCACGGTGCTGACGCTGCAGCTCACGCACGGCGGCCCGCTGCAGATGCTGGGCCTGGCCTTGCTGGCGCTCACCTCGCTGCTGGTGGCCGCGCTCAGCCTGGCCACCGTCAAGGGGCTGCGCAGCGGCAGCCTGCTGGTGGCCGAGACGGTGCCGATCAGCGTTGCGGCGGCGCCGGGCTGAGCGCCGCGGCCAAGGCGGTGCAGCCGGGCCGCTAGCGGCCTGTCGTGCGCGCTTAGCATGCGGGCAACCATTGCCTGGAGCCTGCATGCCCGCCTTGTTGACCGACTACCTCGTCATCGGCGCCGGTGCCACCGGCCTGGCCTTCGCCGACACGCTGCTGGCGCACGACCGCGATGCGCACATCACCTTCGTCGACCGCCGCGCCCTGCCTGGCGGACACTGGAACGACGCCTATCCCTTCGTCACGCTGCACCAGCCTTCGGCCTTTTACGGTGTGAACTCGCTGCCGCTGGGCAGCGGCCGCAAAGACACGCTGGGCTCCAACGCCGGCCTGTACGAGCTGGCCACAGGCGCCGAGGTCTGCAGCTATTTCCAGCAGGTGATGCAGCGCCAGCTGCTGCCCAGCGGCCGCGTGCATTTCCTGCCGCTGCACGAGGCGCGTGCCGCGGACGCCGGCACGGCCCAGGCCGTGTCGCTGCTCAGCGGCGCCGTCACCGAGATCACGGTGCGCCGGCGTGTGGTGGATGCCTCGCACTTCATGCCCGAGGTGCCCGCCACCACACCACCGGCCTACCGGGTGGCCGCGGGCGTGCGCCTGCTCACGCCCACGCAGCTGGCGCAGCTGGGGCCAACAACAGCGGCCGAGCCCCCGGCCGGTTATTGCATCGTGGGTGCCGGCAAGACGGCCATGGACGCGGGCGTGTGGCTGCTGTCGCAGGGCGTGCCGCCCGAACGCATCCACTGGGTGGTGCCGCGCGATTCGTGGCTGGTCAGGCGCGAGACCACGCAGCCCGGGGCCGAGTTTTTCATGCACTCGATGGGCGGCATGCTCGAGCAGATGCGCGCCTTCACCGCCGCGCGCGACGTGCAAGACCTCTTCCTGCGGCTGGAGGCCAGCGGCCAGATGTGCCGCATCGACCCCACGCAGACGCCGCGCATGTTCCATTACGCCACCCTGGCCGAGGCCGAGGTGCGCTTGCTGCGGCAGATCACGCAGGTGATCCGCCGCGGGCGCGTGTTGGCCATCGAGCCCGACGCGCTGGTGATGGAAGCCGGCCGCGTGGCGATGCCGCCGGGCCTGGTCTACGTGAACTGCACGGCTTCGGCGGTGCGGCAGCGTGGCAATGAGCCGATCTTCCAGCCCGGCCGCATCGTGCCGCAGCTGGTGCGGGTGCCGCTGGTCACTTTCAGCGCCGCGGTGTGTGCCTATGTCGAGGCACATTACCCCGACGATGCCACCCGCAACGCGCTGTGCCGGCCGGTGCCCTTCCCGCGTGAGGTTTCGGGCTACATCGCCGCCACGCTGGTGAGCCAGATGAACCAGCACGCCTGGAACCAGGACAAGGCCCTGCGCGACTGGATGCGCGGCACGCGCCTCGACGGCTTTGGCCAGCTGGCCGCCGAGGTGGGCCGTGACGATGCCGAGAAGATGGCGGTGCTGGGCGAACTGCGCCAGTGCATGGCGCCGGCGATGGCCAACGCGCAGCGGCTGCTGGCGACGGTGGCGCAGCCCGCCTGAGGGCGGCCGCCGGCCGGCTCAGACCCAGCCCTGGCGCCACTGGCTGGCGTCGGTCAGCTCGCGCCAGTGCAGCAGCATCACGCGGCGCGAGTGCACGGCCTCCAGCTCCACCTGCTCGATGCGCACCGCGGGCGGCTCGGGCTCGATCACGCGCACCACGACGAAGTGTTTTTCGCGCCGCGTGGGTGCCACGGCCGTCCACTTCGTCAGCAGCAGTTTTTTCGGGCTCAGCGGGTTCTTGCGTGCGGGGGCGGGGCGGTCGGTGGCTTCGGGCATGGGCCCATCATGCGCCGGCCAGCGCCGCGCTGCCGGCTTCGGGACAATGCGCGGCTTCGTTCACCCACGCTTGGTCGTCCCCCGCATGCCTTCCCTGTTCGACCCCCTGCCCTTCGGCGCGCTGACGCTGCCCAACCGCATCGTGATGGCCCCGTTGACGCGCACCCGCGCCGGCCGCAGCCACATCGCCAACGCCTTGATGGCCGAGCACTACGCGCAGCGTGCCAGCGCCGGCCTGCTGATCGCCGAGGCCACCATGGTGGCGGCCGATGGCTGCGCATTCACCGGCGAGCCGGGCATCTTCGACGACGCTTGTGTGCAGGGCTGGCGCCTGGTGACCGACGCCGTGCACGCGGCGGGCGGCCGCATCCAGCTGCAGATCTGGCACCCGGGCCGTTCGGCGCACAGCAGCCTGAACGGCAGCGTGCAGCCCATCAGCAGCGGTGAGCGTGCCATCCAGGGCCTCATCAACACGCCCGACGGCAAACAGCCCTACGAAACCCCGCGCCGCCTGCGTGACGACGAGCTGCCGGGCATCGTCGAGCTTTTCCGCCTGGCCACACGCCGCGCGCTGCAGGCCGGCTTCGACGGCGTGCAGCTGCACGGCGCCCACGGCTATTTGCTCGACCAGTTCTTGCGCGACGGCGTCAACGACCGCAGCGGCCCGGGTTTTGAGCGTTACGGCGGCAGCATCGACAACCGCGCGCGGCTGCTGCTGGAGTGCGCCGACGCCGCCATCGCGGAAGCGGGCGCCGGGCGCGTGGGCGTGCGCCTGTCGCCGCTGGCCGGCAGCAACGACCTGAAGGACAGCGACCCCGAAGCCCTGGTGGCGCACGTGGCGCAGCAGCTGCAGCAGCGGCGCGTCGCCTGCCTGGAGCTGCGCCACATGGACCCGGCGCTGGAGAGCGAGCGCCGCGTCGCCGCCGTGGCGCGGGAACACTTCCACGGCGTGCTCTTGCGCAACGGCGGCTACACCGCCGAGACGGCGCAGGCCGCGCTGGCCGAAGGCAGCGCCGATGCCATCGCCTTCGGCCGCGCCTACATCGCCAACCCCGACCTGGTGGAACGCCTGCGCACCGGCGCCCCGCTGAACGAACCCGAACCCAAGACCTATTACGGCCTGGGTGCAGCGGGATACACCGACTACCCGCGCCTGCCAGCGCCGGTGCCGACGGCGGCTTGACGCCGCGCTGGCGAAACCGTCGTTACAGCGGGGCTGCGAGGTGCGGGAACATCGCGCGGCGCGCCTCGTCGTCCATCTCGGCCTTGAAGACGTGTTTGTCTTTCAGGGCCGCCGCGCGCTGTGCCGCGGGGCGCTCGTTCACGGCATCCAGCAGGCGCTTGACGTTCGGCAGCTGCGCCCAGGCTTCCGGCCCCAGCGCAAAGGGCACGGCGCGGGCCCAGCCCCACACGGCCATGTCGAGCACGCCGTAGGTGTCGCCCAGCATCCAGGTGCGGCTGGCGAGGTGGGCCTCGAGGATCTTCCAGTGCCGCCAGGCCTCGAACTCGTAGCGCTGCAGCGCGTAGGGCAGCTTCTCGGGGGCGTAGTGCTTGAAGTGCACACACTGGCCCGTGAAGGGGCCGATGCCCGAGGCCACGAACATCATCCACGACAGCAGCGCGCCGCGGTCCGATGCCGCGGGCAGGAACTGGCCGGTCTTGTCGGCCAGGTAGAGCAGGATGGCCGAGCTGTCGAAGACCGTGGTCTCGCCATCGACGATGACGGGCACCTTGGCGTTGGGGTTCAGCGCCGTGAAGGCGGGCAGGTGCTGCTCGCCTTTGCGCGTGTCCACCGGGATGGCCTCGTAGGGCAGACCGGCTTCTTCGAGGAAGAGCGCCACCTTCATCGGGTTGGGGGCGAGCGAAAAGTAGAACTTCAGCATGGCAGCAGCCTTGGTTGGGGGTGGGCGGGGCTTGATTCTGTCGCGTCGTGCAGCGCGGCGTGCAAGGCCCGGTCCAGCAGCTGTAAGGCCAGCGCCACCTCGTCTTCACCGATGTTCAGCGCCGGCATCAGGCGCAGCAGCGTGGGGCGTGGTGCGTTGAGCAGCAGGCCGTGCGGCTGCAGCCCACGCGCAGCCGCCACCACGGCTTCTGCGCGTGCGCTGGGCAGCTCCAAGGCGCGCAGCAGGCCCACGCCGCGTTCGCCCACCAGGCCGTGGGCCTGCACCAGGGCCTGCAAGCCCGTGCTCAGCTGCTGGGCGCGCGCACGCACCTGCGCCAGGAAGTCCTCGCGGCAGACCTCGTTCACCACCGCCAGGCCCACGGCGGCCATCAGCGGGTTGCCGCAGTAGGTGCCGCCCTGGTCGCCGGGCTCGAAGCAGTTCAGGCGCTCGGTGCAAAGCAGCGCCGCCAGCGGCACGCCGCCGCCCAGGCCCTTGCCCAGCGTCATCACATCGGGCTTGATGTCGTAGAGCTCGTGTGCAAAAGCCGCGCCGCAGCGGCCGATGCCGGTCTGCACCTCGTCCACGATGAGCAGCAGCCCGCGCTCGTGCGTGAGTGCACGCAGCTCGCGCACGAAGCCGGGGTCGGCGATGTTGATGCCGGCTTCGCCCTGCACGAGCTCGATCATCACGGCCACGCTGGCCGGTGTGAGGGCGGCTTCCACCGAGCGCAGGTCGTTGAACCGTGCCTTCGCAAAACCCGTGGGCATGGGCGGGTAGAGCGTGCCCCAGCCGGGTTTGCCCGAGGCGGCCATCATCGCCAGCGTGCGGCCGTGGAAACCACCGTCGAAGCCGACGATCTCGTGCGCGCCGCCGCGCATCTTCTGGCCCCAGCGGCGCGCCAGTTTCACGGCGCCTTCGTTGGCCTCGGCGCCTGAGCTGGCCAGGAAGACGCGGCTGAAGCAACTCGCCTCGACCAGCCGCGCCGCGAGGTCGAGCATCGGCCGGTTGTAGAAGGCCGGGCCGGGGTTCACCAGGCGCTGCGCCTGCGCGGCCAGCGCCTGCGCCACCAGCGCCGGGCTGTGGCCCAGGCTGTTGACGGCCCAGCCCTGCACCAGATCGAGGTAGCGGCGCCCGCTCTCGTCCACCAGCCACGAGCCCTGCCCTTCCACAAACACGGCCGGCGGCCGCTGCGTGATGGTGAGCAGGGCCTGCCCCGGGTCTTGCACGGTGGTGTTCATGCGTGTTCGCTCCAGTCGAAATCCATCTGCCGCGCGGTGCGTTCTGCCAGCGCGCGGCTGTGCAGGCGCTGCACGAGGTGCAAGGCCATGTCGATGCCGGCCGAGATGCCGGCCGAGGTGACGAGGGCGCCTTCGTCGACCCAGCGCACGCCCTCGCGCACCGCCACCGCCGGGCGCAGCGCGCGCAGGACGTCGAGGTCTTCCCAGTGCGTGGTGGCGGCGCGACCGTCCAGCACGCCCGCCTGGGCCAGCAGCAGCGAGCCGGTGCACACCGAGGCCAGGATCCGTGCGCTGCCGGCCTGCGCCTGTATCCATGCGAGCAGGGCTGTGTTGTGCAGCTCGGCGTCCACCACACCGCCGGGCACCAGGGCGCAGGCCAGGGGCGGGTGGCTGGCCAGCGTGTGGTCGGGCTGCAGGCGCAGGCCGGCGCGGGCGCGCACCGGTGCTGTGTTGCAAGCCAGGGTGCTGACGGTGAACAGCGGCGGCGCGCCGGGCCCGGCTTCGCGGGCGTGCATGCGCGCTGCGGTGGTGAAGACCTCGTAGGGGCCGGCCATGTCCAGCAGTTCCACGTCGTCGAACAAGACGATGCCGATGTGCATCAACGCGCTCCTTGCAGGCCGGTGCATCCGGCCCATGCGGCACTTTGCCGTTTTAAAAATTTGGCGGCCATGACGCAGTTGCCACCTTTTCTGCCATGGCAGCCAAAGCGGCTTGCGGGCATCATCGGCGGATGGCCTGCCGCATCACCTTCGTGCTTTTCCCTGGTTTCCAGCAGCTCGATCTGGCCGGGCCCATGGCCGTGTTCGAGGTGGCCGCGCTGCAGCGCCCCGGCAGCTACCGCTGGCGCCTGGTGGCCAGTGCACCGCCGCAGGCGCGCAGCTCGGCCGGGGTGCCGTGGCCGGTGCAGGGCCTGCCGCGCGAGCTGGGCGAGGGCGACCTGGTGATGGTGATCGGCGGTGATGGCGTGGACGCCGCCAGCGCCGATGCACGCCTGCTGGCCTGGCTGCGGCGCGCCGGCCGTTCGGGCGCGCGCATCGCCAGCATCTGCAGCGGCAGCCTGGTGCTGGCGGCCGCGGGCCTGCTCGACCACCGCGGTGCCACCACGCACTGGTCGCGCAGCCGGCAGTTCGCCAGCGAGTACCCGGCGGTGCAGCTGCAGCCCGACCGTGTCTACGTGCGCGAGCCCGCCCGCCGCGGCCGGGGCGCCGCGGTGCCCGCCCTGCCCGAGATCTGGACCAGCGCCGGCATGACGGCCGGCATCGACCTCTGCCTGGCGCTGCTGGCGCACGACCACGGCGAAGCCCTCGCGCGTGAAGCCGCGCAGCAGCTGGTGGTGGAACGCCGGCGGCCGGGCGGGCAATCGCAGTTTTCGCCGCTGCTTGACCTGCAGCGGCCCGAGGGCCGTTTCGGCCCCTTGCTGGAGCATGTGCGCCGCCACCTGCACGAAGACCACAGCGTCGAAGCGCTGGCCGCTGTGGCCTGCATGAGCCCGCGGCACTTCGCGCGCTGCTTCCGCGCCGAAACCGGCACCACGCCGGCCCACGCCATCGAACGCCTGCGCGTGGAGGCCGCGCGTGCGGCGCTGGAAGGTGGCGAGCCTTCGGTGCAGCGTGTGGCCACGGGCTGCGGCTTCGGCGGCACCGAGCGCATGCGGCGCTCGTTCCAGCGGCTGCTGGGGCGGCCGCCGGCAGCCTTCAGGAAGCTGCCGGGGCGGCCCTCAGCCAGGGGCGCTCAGAAGCCCTGAAGCACCAGCTTGCCGCGCTGCCGCTGGGTTTCTTGCAGCGCATGCGCGCGGCGCAGCGTGGCGGCGTCGATGGGGCCCAGCACCTCGGCCAGGGTGGTGCGCAGCTCGCCCGCATCCACCTTGCGCGCCACCTCGGCCAGCAGGCGGCCCTGTTCGGCGATGTCGTGCGTGGTGAAGAGGCTGCGCGTGAACATCAGCTCCCAGTGCAGCGAGAGCGCCTTGCGCTTGAGGGCCATGACGTCGATGTCGCCCGGGCCGAAGTCGTCGATCAGCGCCAGCTGGCCCTGGGGTTCGAGCAGTTCCACCAGGTCTTTGAAGTGCGCTGGCGTGTGGGTGAGGCTGGCCACGTGCCGCACCGGTGCCACACCCTGGGCCTGCAAAGCGGCCACCTGGGGCGCCAGGGGCTGGCTGTGGTCGATCACATGGTGCGCGCCCAGCGCGCGCAGCCAGTCGCCGCCGGCGCCCGCCGGATCGGAACTGGTGCCGATGACGGTGAGGTGGGCCGACTGCCGCGCCAGCTGCACGAGGATGGAGCCCACGCCCCCCGCCGCGCCCGTGACGAGCAGGCTGACCGGGCGCGTGTCGCGGTTCACCCGCAGCCGGTCGTGCAGCAGCTCCCAGGCGGTGATGGCGGTCAGCGGCAGTGCGGCGGCTTCCGCATCGCTCAACGACGCGGGGGCCAGGGCCACGATGCGGTGGTCCACCGCCTGGAACTGGGCGTTGCTGCCCTGCCGTGTCAGATCACCGGCGTACCAGACGCGGTCGCCCACCGCGAAGCCCTGCACCTGCGGCCCGAGCGCCCGCACACGGCCGACCGCGTCCCAGCCCAGCACCGCGGGCGCATCGGCCGTGGCCGGGCGGCTCTTGCGCACCTTGGTGTCGACCGGGTTCACAGCCACGGCGCAGACCTCCACCAGCAGGTCGTTCGCACCCGCCACCGGCATGGGCAGATCCAGGTCGACCAGCGCTTCGGTGTCGGTGATGGGCAGGTTCTTGATCAATCCAACGGCTTTCATCCAGGGCTCCAGCAATCAACAAGGGGTCAGGGGTTCACACAGGAACTGCCGGCATCGTGCGGGTTTGGCGACAATCAATGAAGCCTGTCAAATCGCAATCAGTTTCAAATGGAAATTGAAAATACCGCCGAGCTGCGCCTGCTCGTCGAATGTGCCCGGGGCGGCAGTCTCACGGCCGCCTCCAAGGTCATGAACATCACGCCAGCGGCGGCCAGTGCCCTGCTGAAGAAGCTGGAAACGCGGCTGGGCGTGCGGCTGGCAGAACGCAGCACGCGCGCGCTGCGCCTGACAGCCGCGGGCGAACGTTTTCGAGACTGCGCGCAGCGTGCGCTGGAACTGCTGGACGAAGGCTTGGCGCAGTTGCAGGAGGGCGAGGCGGGCCTGGCCCGGCCTTCGGGGCAGGTGCTGCGCGGGCGCATCCGCGTCAGTGCCTCCAGCGATCTGACGCGGCGCGTGATCCTGCCGCTGCTGGACGGCTTTCTGGAACTGCACCCTGGCGTGGAGCTGCACCTCAACGTCGGCGACGGGCTGCAGGACGTGGTGCGGGACGAGGTCGACATCGCCCTGCGTTACGGCGAGCTGGCCGACTCCAGGCTGGTGGCGCGCAAGCTCTTCGAGGGGCGGCGCCTGCTGGTGGCCTCGCCCGACTACCTGCGCCGGCAGGGCCGGCCTGTGCACCCGGGCGACCTGGCGTCGGGCCACGAGTGCATCCGCTTCAAGATCGGCGACCGGCTGGAGCGGCAGTGGCGCTTCTGGCGGCGCGGCCAGTTGCAGGGCGCTGCAGTGGACGTGGTGGTGCAAGGGCGCCGCAGCGCGGATGACGGCGGCATCGCGCACCGCTGGGCGCTGGAGGGCCGGGGCCTGACCTGCAAGAGCGAGCTCGACGTGCGCGAGAGCCTGGCCAGCGGTGCGCTGGTGGATGTGCTGCCCGAGTGGGTGGGCCGCCCGATGCCCCTGCATGCCCTGATGCCCAGCCAGCGCTTCATGCCGCTGCGCATCCGGGCCCTGGTCGACCATCTGGCGGCCGGCTTGGCCGGCCGAGCTTCGGCACACCCTCCCACCCCCTGATGCGGGGCCTTGCCGATGGTGAGCCGCCGCCTACGGTCAAGCTCCACACACTTTGGCGAGCAGCTCCTGAAACGGACCCTGGCTTCATGTGCAGCGCTGTGGTTCATGTGCAGCGCTGTGGGCGCTGACCGCGACGGCGCCTCGTCGCTGGTGTTCGACTACGGCGTGGGCCGGTTGGGCAGCGAGGTGACACAAGCGCTCACGCTGACCCCCAGCACCCCTTACACCCTGGCGCTCGACTGCTGGGGTTGGGGCGCGCCGACGCAGCACCGCTTGTTGATCAACGTGAGCCTGTGCAACACCACGGTCAACGGCTACCGCTCCATCCTCAATGCCGAAGTTTTTCCGACGAGCGCCATCCCGGCCGACTACGGCACTTCCACGGGGTCGTTCACCGTTCCGCAGGTGCCGTCTTTCCCACTGAACACGCCGACCATCCTGTGGCTGAAAGACTAGACGCCTGCCGTCAACGGCACGGTGTCCGACCTGAACATCGACCGCGTCTCGCTCGTGGCCGTGCCCGAGCCGGCGGTGTACGCCCAGCTGGCTCTGGGGCTGCTGGTGCTGGCAGGGGCCCGCGCCCTGAGCCGCGTCAGCGCTGCGCGGCGCGGCGGGCAGGGCCGCACTGGCGCTGGCTGATATCAACAGGCGTGTGTTGCCCAGCGCCGCCACGGTCTCGCGCAGGCTGGGTTGCAGCCCGCGGCGGGCCACCGCGTTGAGTTGCAGGTCCGGCCGCGCGGGCCTCCGGCTGCCAAGTGCGGCGCGGGCCGGCGCAGCTTGCCCAACGCCACACCGCCTGCCCGAAGGGTGGCAAGGACCTGGAGTTGACTTCTAACATCGGCGCCACCTGGACAGCCCACCGCCGCCCCGCATGCCGACCCCCTGCAGCCGCCATCTTGCTCGTGCCCTCGTCTCCCGCCTTTGGGGCTTGATGGCCCTGCCGGTCCTGGCAGCCTTGCCGACAACGGCGCCGGCCCAGCGCGGCGCCTTCGATCTGGGGTTCGAACCGGGCCTGTCAGCGGCGGAACTCAGGGCGCCACCGGCGGAGTTGCAGGGCCGCTGGTCAGGGCGTGTGGACTGCGCTGGTGTAGACCACCTTTTGCAGATCGAAGTGCAGGCCGACGGCCGGGTGCCCATCGCGTCCGAGGCCCAGGCCGGCCTGCACCAACGTGGGCGCCCGGCGCCTGATCCGTGGACGGGTGCATCTTGGCGCCTGGCCTACAGCCCAGGCGCTGAGTGGCTGATGCTGGGTGGCGGACGGGGCACCGCCATCCACGCGGTGCGCACCTCGCAAGGCTGGGCCGGCCAGTTGCAGGGGCCGGCCTGGGCCCGGTGCGGCAGCTTGGTGGTGCTGCGGCCCGATGCCGCCGCCGTTCTGGCCGAGCGCCTGCCCGAGCCGCCAGACACCCTGCGCGCGGCGCGCCCGCCCAGTGCGATGGAACGTCTCATCGGCCGTTTTTCGCGACGCGAGGCCTGCGACGTCGACGCCCTGGCGTGGATCCAGATTTTCCTGAACCGCTTGGGCCCGGATGCGCGCATGCTGCGACCCCCGGCCTTGCGGGCCGCCGTGGCGGCCATGTACGCCGACGCTGTGTTCCAGCGGGCATTCGGCAAGACGCTGGCCGACATGGGCCCGGTGGAGCTGCAACAACTCGCGGCTGTGGTGCAGAGCAGCTCTCAGTGCAACGGGTCACCTGAGCAGCGGGCTTTGGCCGGCCGCACCGTGCAGGCCCTGGCCCTGCCGCTGGTCGACGCGCCGCAGCACAGCCGCCGGGCGCTGGCGCTGGACCTCGTCGCCCTGGACCTGCAGGCGCATTGGGCGCAGGCGCTGCAGTTGCGGTTGGACGCCTGGGCGGGCGAGGCGCCGGAAACCCTGGACCCCGGTGACTTGCGCGCGGCCCGGGCTGCTGTGCAGCAGTTCGGCCCCGGCTCTGGGCTGCCGTCGCAGGGCCAGGCTCTGCTGGCCGGGCTGGAGGCCCTGGACAGCCGGGCAGCCGCCGCCCGGGCCGACCGCGCGGTGCTGGCGCGTGCCGAAGACGTGCCGGCTGACCTGATCGAGCTCGTGAAGCTGCTGCGCATGGCCCGGCGCGGCCCGGAGGGCACCGTGAGCGCCAGCGAAAGCGTCCAGCAGGTGGTGGTTGAACGTGTCAATGCGCTTCTGCCGGCCGCGGTGCAGCAGTGGGCGAATGGCTTGCAGGGCCTGCCAGGCTGGCAGCAGCTGCAAGGCTGGCGCAGCCAGCTGGCCGAGCTGCTGGCGCGGGCCAGCGCCGACGCGCAGGCGGCTGCGCAGGCGGTGGTCGACGCGCGTCAGCAGGTCCTGGCCGATGAGCGGGTGGCTGCTTGGCAGCAAGAGTTCCACCACCAGGTGGACGCCTTGCCGCCGGGCGCAGAAGCCTTGGCTGCCGGTGTGGCCCTGGAGAGCCGCCTGCGGGCGCTGTCACCGGCAGTGCTGGCTTGGCCGGCGCTGCGGCCCTTGGCCGAGCACCGCGCCGCGCGCCGCGCGCGCGACCTGGCGGCGGCCACCCCGGCCCTGGTGGCCCTGGCCAGCGAGGCGCCCCACCTCAGCGCCTTGCGCACCTTGCGCGCCCGGTACCTGCTGGCTGGCGAAGAGAACCTGCCCGCCGCGCAGGCGTTCGCGGCGGCGGTGCAGGCGCGCGAGCAGCAAGTCGCACCCTGGGTCGGGCTGCCGGCCGAAGACTATCTGAACGCGCTGTACGGGGGCGACGTCGAGCGGCTGCGGGCGCTGGACGCTGCATTCAGCAGGCCCTACAAGGCGATGCTGGGTGCCAGCCTGCAGCAGATCGCCCCGCTGATGGACTTGATAGGTCGGGCCAATGGCGTGAGCGTGAACACGGGCGCGATGATGGCCAAGGCGCTGGACAACATCAGCCTGGTGGTGCCTCTGATGGCGCTCTACCTGGTCGAGTTCGAAGGTCGGCTGGGACCTTGCCTGGGCCCCGATGCGGCCAGCTTCAAGGTCACGCGCAGCAGTGAGACCGTCTACCGCGATGGCTGGGGCAATTTCAAGTACAGCGTGCCCAACCCCGACAGGGTGGCGTACTTCAAGGTGCCCCGGCGGCTTGCGCCTGCGTTCGAGGAGGTGGGCCTGTCCACACCTGATTCGGCGCTGGGCCAACTGGTGGACAACAGTTTTCGCAGCCAGGGCCGGGTGGGCGTGAGCGATCTGCTCAAGGGTACGCGCCTGATGATGCGGCGCTTCGACGAAGAGGGTTGCGGCTCGCCCCGCATGCAGCGCATGGAAGCGCAGATGCTCGCCCACTTGGCGCGATACCGGCAAGGGCAGGCCGAGGTGCTGGACGCCGCATCCAAGCCGCGCACGCGCTGAAGACCCGCACTCCAGTTTTACCTGGCTTGAACGGGCTGCCACCCTTGCCCCACCCAAAGACCACCGCCATGAAGCTTGGCTACACCATCGTCTACGTGCCCGATGTGGCTGCATCCCTGTCGTTTTTCGGCCGGGCTTTCGGGTTGCAGACGCGTTTCCTGCACCCTTCGGGCACCTATGGCGAGCTCGATACCGGCGAGACCACCTTGTCCTTTGCGGCGCACGAGCTCGGCGCCAGCCATTTCCCCGATGGTTTTGTGCGCGCCAGCGATTCGGCCCAGCCGCTGGGCATGGAGGTCGCGCTGGTCACGGCCGATGTGCCGGCGGCACATGCGCAGGCGCTGCAGCACGGCGCGCGCGAGCTCATGGCGCCCAAGGCCCAGCCCTGGGGGCAGGTGGTGTCCTACGTGCGCACGCCCGACGGCTGTCTCGTTGAGCTGTGCACGCCAGTTGGCGGCTGAGCGCCGCTGCACGCTGCCCGGGGCCGGCTCAGGCCACCGGCGCGGCCACGCCTTCCACCAGCACCATGTTGAAGTAGGCCGTGGCGCCGGCGCGCAGCGGCATGACCTTCTGCGCGTACTCGCTGTCGTAGAAGGTCTTGGCCTGCTCGTAGCTCGGAAAACGCAGCATCGCCACGCGGTGCGGCTGCCAGTCGCCTTCCAGCGTTTCGTGGCGGCCACCGCGCACGAGGTACTCACCGCCGTGCGCCTTCACGCAGGCCGGTGCAGCGGCCATGTACTGCTGGTACTGCACCGGGTCGGTGATGTGCATAGCGACGATCAGGTAGGCGGGGGCGGACATGGGCGGGGTCTCCTGGGAGGAGCACCATTCTGGCGCGGCCTGCTGTGTCCGGAGCCCGGGCGGGCCGTGCGGGCCGCCCCGCCCCGCGCTGCCTTGACGATGCATCCATTAAAGTGGAACATCAATCTACTATGAAGGACGACGCCAAGATGCCGCTGGACGAGCGCATCGCCACCCGTGTGCGCACGCTGCGCGCCGCCGCCGGCCTGTCGCTCGAAGCGCTGGCGCAGCGCTCGGGGGTCAGCCGCTCGATGATCTCGCTGATCGAACGCAGCGAAAGCAGCGCCACCGCCGTGGTGCTGGAGAAGCTGGCCACGGCGCTGGGCGTGACGCTGGCCTCGCTGTTCGACGCCCCCATCGGCCGTGGCACGCCGCCCGGCCCGCTGGCGCGCGCCGCGGCGCAGCCGCCGTGGCAAGACCCGGGCTCGGCTTATGTGCGGCGCAACGTGTCGCCGGCGGGCTGGCCGGCGCCCTTCCAGATCGTGGACGTGCACTTCCCGCCGCGTGCCCGCGTGGCCTACGAAACCGCGGCACGCACGCCGCCGGTGCACCAGCAGGTGTGGGTGATCGAAGGGCGCATCGACATCACGGTGGGCACCGCGCAGCACCGCCTGGACGCGGGGGATTGCCTGGCCTTGCAGCTCGACCAGCCCGTGGCCTTCCACAACCCCAGCCGCAGGCCGGCGCGTTATGCCGTGGTGCTGGGCACGCCAGGGGGTGCGGCATGACGGTGCGTTTGCAACGGCTGGGTGCCGTGAACGCGGCGCAGCTCGAAGACCTGGCCGAGGTGCTGCACAGCTGCGTGCAGGGCGGCGCCTCGGTGAGCTTCATGCTGCCGTTTTCGGTGGACGAGGCGCTGGCCTTCTGGCGCGGCGTGGCCGCCGGTGTGGCGCGTGGCGAGCGTGCGCTGATCGTCGCCGAGGTGGACGGCCGGCTCCGCGGCACGGTGCAGCTGGTGCTGGCACAGCCACCCAACCAGCCGCACCGCGCCGACCTGGCCAAGATGCTGGTGCACCGCGAAGCGCGCCGGCTGGGCCTGGGCGCCTTGCTGCTGGCCGAGGCCGAAAGCGTGGCCCGCGCCGAGGGCAAAACGCTCTTGGTGCTGGACACCGCCAGCCCCGAGGCCGAGCGCCTGTACACCCGCGGCGGCTGGGTGTCGGCCGGCGTGGTGCCGGGCTACGCGCTGCTGCCGCAGGGCGGGCTGTGCGACACGCGTTTTTTCTACAAGACGCTGGCTTGAGCCTGGGGCAAGGCTGATGGCGGGCGCAACGCCTGCGCCACCGTGTAGCCGGGGCCGCGCTGGATGCGTGAGAAGTAGGACGCGTGCGCGTCACTGCCTGCGGGCCACTGGCGCAGAAACTCGGCTTGCACCGCGGCGGCGTCGGTTTCCACCGCCAGCGCATCGGCGTACACGGTGCCGGTGGCTGCCTGCAACTGGGTGCCGAAACGGAGCAGGCCGGGCGCACAAGGTGTCAGCGCCACACGCGTGAGCAAGCCGGCGCCATCGCCCGCGAAGTTGGGCATGCCGGTGGCGCCGTTGTTGAAGACCCAATGCGCCGCGCCGTCGGAAGCCTGCAAGCCCTGGAAGACCGGCAGGCAGGTGTGTGTGCAGGCGAAGGCGTCGACACCCGCGCGCGCAAACCAGCCGCGCACCGTTTCGCGATGCGCGGCGTCTTGCAGGTGCTCTTGCGCAAAACCCCAGCCGGCCAGCGAGCAGGCGTCGCCGTGCACGATGCCGAGCTGCAGCCCGCCCACTTCGGCGCGTTGCCACATCGGCAAGGCCGCCAGTTCGGCGCGCTGCGCGGCCGTGGTGGCGCGGCGCAGCGTGGCCAGGATGCGGTTGCTGCGGCTCACCACCTCGTCGCCCACCCAATCGGGGTAGGCGCAGCCGCAGCCCGCGTCTTCTTCGTCGCCGCTCACTTCGGCGGCCAGCTCGGTTTCGACATTGCCGCGCAAGGCGGTGTGCGCCAGCACGCCCTGCTGCACGGCGGCGAAGACAGCGGGGTCGGCGTCGAACCAGTGGAAGTCACCGTTGAAGACCAGGCGCTTGCGCCCGCGCTCGGCCTCGAACATCGCCAGCACCCGCTGCAGCGCCTGCAGGTTGCCGTAGAGGCCGCCCACCACGTACAGCACTTCCAGGCCCTGCAGCGCGGCCGGTGGCGGCGCGCGGAAGACCTCGGGCGCGTAGCGGTAGTGCAGCGGGCAGCTGCGGCCGGGGGCCGGGTCGTCGGCTGCGGCGTGGGGTTCAGGGCTGTGCATGGGCCAGGGGGTGCGGTGTGGGGTGAAGTGGGCTGTGCGCGGCCGGCCCGGCCGCGGTGCTGGGCGGTGTGGTGTACAGCGCTTGCAGGGTGTTGTCGCTCACGGCGGCGAGCGGCAGGTCCCACTGCAGCCGGCCTTGGGCCAGGCCCAGCACGCGGGTGGCCAATGCGGGCAGCAGCTGAAGGTCGTGCACCACCGTCACCAGCGCCTGCCCCGGGCCGGCCGCTGCGGCGCACAGCGCGGCGCAGGCCTGCTGCGTGGCGCTGGGGTCCAGGGCCGAGGTGGGCTCGTCGGCCAGCACCAAGCGCGGGCGTTGCAGGCGCAGGCGCGCCAGGCTGACCTTCTGGCGTTCGCCGCCAGAGAGTCGGTCGGCCCGTGTGTCGGCCAGGTCTTGCAGGCCGAGTGCTGCCAGCGCCGCATCGGCCTCGGCTTGGAGCGCCTTTGGAAACACACGCGCCCAACTCAGCAGCGCGGCGCTGCCCTGCAGCCGAGCCAGCGCGCCGATGAGCACGTTCTCGCGCGCGCTCAGGCGCGGCACGAGGTGCAGGCCCTGCATGACCAGGCCGATCTCGCTGCGCAGCCTGCGCCACTGGCCGCGCGTGAGCGGCGCGGTCGCCGGGGCTTCGCCTCGGCTCACGATCTCGCGCCCCAGCACCTGCACCTGCCCGGCCACCTGCACCGGCCCCGGCAGCCCGGCCAGCACACGCAGCAGCGTGCTCTTGCCGGCGCCGTTGGGGCCGACGATGGCCACACGTTCGCCGGCCGCGATCTGCAGCGCCTTCACCTGCAGCAGCGTGCGTGGGCCGGCCGTCACGGCCAGGCCCTGCGCCTGCACGAGCGGCACGGGTGTCTTCATCACAGCAAAGCCGCGCGAATGCGCCGCGAGAGCGCATCAAAAGCCATCACCAGCGCAATCACCACCAGCAACAGCGTGGCCAGCCGGCTCCACTGGAACAGGCTCACCGCTTCGCTGATCAAGAGGCCCAGCCCGCCGGCGCCGATGAGGCCGAGGATGGTGGAATCGCGGATGTTGAACTCCCACACGTAGAGGTGGTTGCTGACGAACTGCGGCAGCACCGAGGGCCACACCGCGTGGAAAAACACCTGCGTGGGCGTGGCGCCGGTAGCGCGCACGGCCTCCACCGCCGACATGTCCAGGGTCTCGATGCTTTCGGCATAGAGCTTGCCGTAAGTGCCCATGGAATGCAGCGCGATGGCCAGGATGCCCGCGGTGGGCCCGAGGCCGACGATGCCCACCAGCACCAGCCCGAATACCAGCGTGTGCACGGCGCGCGCCACGTCCAGCACGCCCTTGGCGGCCCAGGCCAGCGGGCGCGGCGCGCGCAGGTTGCGCGCCGTCAGCACGCCCAGCGGCAGCGCCAGCAGCGCGGCCAGCAAAGAGCCCAGCGTGGCGATCTGGAAGGTCACCCAGGTGGCGCGCCCCAGGGCGGCGAGGAAGTTGGCTTCCACCTCGCGGCGGTTCTCCACGCGCAGCAGCGTGCCGTCGTCGCTGCGGTATTCCAGGCGTTCGGGGCCGAACCACACGTCCAGGAAACTCGGCCGCGAAAATTCTCCCAGCGACTTCAGCAGGTTTTCCCAGGGGTTGCGGCCGAAGCTCAGGTCGCCCGCGGCCAGCAGCGTGAAGAGGCAGGCCGCCACCAACAGCGCGTAGGCCGCCACCAGCGCCGCAAAGCCGCGGCGGCCCTGGCTCAGCACGCGCAGGCCCTGCAGGCTGGGGGCGGTGACGCTGTTCACTTGGCCGCGAGCTTGCCGGTGGCCAGGCCGGCGTCGCGGATGGGCTTGTAGAAGTTGTTGCCCGCGGCCACGAAGCCGGTGTAATTGGCGGGCAGCAGCGCGGGCTGAGTTTTCAGCAGCGGGCCTACTTCCACCAGCGCGGCCTGCAGGCGCTGCACGAAGGCCGTGTCCTTGAACAGCGCCTCGCGCACGGCCACGGCGTCGTTGGGCAGCGGGGCCGACTGCCAGATGATCTTGCTGCGCTCGGCCTTGATCAGGCCCTGCTCGATCATCGCCGTGCGGTTGCGGTTGTAGTCGGCACCGGCGTCGAGCTGGCCCGCCGTCACCTGCGTCTGTATGGCCTGGTGCTTGGTGTAAAGCACACGGGCGAAGTGCTTTTCGGGGTCGATGCCGCGCTGCTGGAAGAGGTGGAAGGGAATGAGGTAGCCCGAGGTCGAGCCCTTGTCGCCGAAGGCGAAGCTGCGGCCGCGGCCCTTGGCGCCGAGCAGGTCGTCGATGGTCTCCAGCCCCGAGCCCGGGTGCGTGACGATCATCGCGAAGTACTCGGGCTTGCCCTGGTAGAGGATGGTGGCCACGGCCTGCGCGCCGGCGTGGTGGTTGGCGAGCACGTAGCCCCAGGGGCCCATCAGCGCGATGTCGGTTTCGCCGTTGGCCAGGCTCTTGGCCAGGCCTTCCCAGCTGTCCACGGTGCGCAGCGCCACGGGGCGGCCCAGGCGCTGCTGCAGGTGCTGGGCCAGCGGGCGGTAGGTGGCGTCGTTCTTCTCGCGGTCGGGCTGGAACATGCCGACGCCGAAGTTCAGCGTGGCGCCTTGTGCGTGCACGGCGGGAGCGCCGAGCGTGCCGGCGATGAGGCCGGTGCCGGCGGTGACGGCGGTGTGGGTCAGCAGCTGGCGGCGTGTGAACTTCATGCGGGGTCTCCAGGGTGAACAAGCGGTGTTGAGGCGGGCCCGGTGGCGGCGAAGCGGCGGATGAAGCCGCGGTCGATGCGGTCTTTCCAGCGCCAGGCCCAGGCGCCTTCCAGGCCAAAGCGCCCGCGCGAGGCGATGGCGCGGCCATCGGCCGTGGCCAGCAGCGCCAGGAAGTGGTGCTGCGGCGTGTAGCGGCGGGGCTCGCCCTGGCCGAGGGCGGCGCGCAGGTTCTGCGTGAGCACCGGGCCCATGCGCACGGCGTACACGCCGGCCTTGGGCAAGGGCTGGCCCCAGGCGGCGCAGTCGCCCACGGCCAGCACCTGCGGGTGTGACACCGAGCGCAGCTGGGCATCCACACGCACGAAGCCGGCCTCGTCTACGGCCAGCGCGCCGCGGCGCTGGGGGTCGCGCTGCCAGGCTTGCGCCTGTGCGCCGGTGGCCCAGAGCAGCAGGTCGGTGCGCGCGTCGGCTTCGCCCAAGGGCCAGCCCTGGCCCAGCTGCACTTGCACGCCGGCACGCTGCAGCGCGGCCCAAGCCGCGCGCCGCGCCGCGGGGGCGATGCCCGGCAGCAGCTGCGCGCCGCGGCTGACGAGCCGGGCGGTGATCTCGCGGCCTGGTTGCAGGCTGCGCAGGCGCGCCAGCACGGCCAGCAGCGATTCAAAGCCCGCGGCGCCGCCGCCCACAGCGGTGACCTGAAGCGCGGTGCCGGCGGCCGGCGCGGCGCTGTCGGCCCAGGTCTGCAGCAGCGCGCCATAACGCGTGTGCAGTGCTGACAGCGGCCGCAGCGGTAGCACCGTGGCGCCAGGGCACACGGGCTCGTCGAGCGTGGAGCCCACGTTCAGCGAGAGCAGGTCGTAGGGCAGCTCTTCACCGGTGCTCAAGCGCACGCGGCGGCGCGGTGCATCCAGGCTTTGCAGCTCGGCCGCCACCCAGCGCGCGCCGGCGCGGGCGCACAGCGCGGGGAAGTTGATGACGATCTCTTCGAAGCGGTAGGCCCCGGCCAGCCAGCCCGGCACCATGCCCGAGTAAGGCGCCAGCGCCTGCGGCGACACCACCACCACCTGTACGCCGGGCACGGGCGCACGCGCCCAATCCAGCAGCACCTGCGCGTGGGCGTGGCCGGCGCCCATGAGCACCAGTTGCTTCATGCGCGCTGCGCTCGTTCCGGCCAGCCGGCGGGCAGGTGCACCAGGTCTTCCGGCAGGTCGATGTCTTGCACGGGCGGCAGCTCGGCCCAGCGCAGGCCGGTGGTGCGGGCGCGTTCACGGGTCTGGGCCATCACGGCGTCTGTGCTCCAGGCGATGCCCTCGAAGAGCTGCGGCGCGGGTCGCGACAGACCCACCAGCGCATAACCGCCGTCGAGCGCGGGCACGAAGACGGCGTCGTGCTCGGCCAACGCGGCGCTGGCCGCTTGCAGCAGGGCGGCATCGAGCGCAGGCGCGTCGGTGCCGATCAAGAGCGCCGGGCCGGCCGAGGCCAGAGCGGCGTGCAGACGGCGCTGCATGCGGGCGCCGAGCTCACCTTCGCCTTGCAGCGTCAGCGTCCACATCGCCTGGGGCTGCTGCGCCACCGCCTGGAAAGCCGGGTGCATGGTATCGGGGCTGACGCAGAGCTCCAGCGCCGGAAAGCCCGCCGCTTCGGCCGTGGCCAGCGTGTGCTGCAGCAGGCGCGCGGCGAGCGCGGCGGCGCCCGCTGCGCCCAGCGCCGGGATGAGCCGTGTCTTGGCCTGCCCGGCCACGGGGGCCTTCGCAAAGACGATCAGGCGTGCGGCCAAGCCCGTCATCCACGCTCCCAGGCGTGGAACTTGGCCACCCAGCGCAGCAGGCCTTGCGGCGCGTGCGCCCGTTTCCACTCACCGGCCGCGTACTTGTTGGCCTCGGCCAGCGTGGGGTAGGTGTGGATGGTGCCGAGGATCTTGTTCAGGCCCAGGCCGTGTTTCATTGCCAGCACGTACTCGGCCAGCAGGTCGCCGGCGTGTTCACCGACGATGGTGACGCCGAGGATCTTGTCCTTGCCCGGCACGGTGAGCACCTTCACGAAGCCGTGCGCGGTGCCGTCGGCGATGGCGCGGTCGAGGTCGTCGATGCCGTAGCGCGTGACCTCCACCGGGATGCCCTGCTCCTTCGCTTCGGTCTCGCTCAGGCCGACCCGCGCCACCTCGGGATCGGTGAAGGTGGCCCACGGGATGACGGTGTAGTCGGCCTTGAACTTCTTGAAGCGGCCGAAGAGGGCGTTGACGGCCGCGTACCAGGCCTGGTGGGCCGCGGTGTGGGTGAACTGGAAAGGCCCGGCCACATCGCCCACGGCGTAGATGTTGGGATAGAGCGTCTGCAGGTAGGCGTTGGTCTCGATGGTCTTGCGCGGGGTGAGCGGGATGCCGAGTTCTTCCAGCCCGTAGCCGGTGACGCGCGGGCTGCGGCCCACGGCGCAGAGCAGTTCGTCGAAGGGCAGCGCGATCTCGGCGCCCGCGTGTTTGACGACGAGGCGCTTTTCGCCGTCGCGCTGCTCCACACGCACCGCCTGGTGCCCGGTGAGCAGCGTCACGCCATCGGCGCGCAGCGAGGCCGCGACGAGTTCCGACACTTCCGGGTCTTCACGCGACATCACGCGCGGGCCCATCTCCACCTGCGTGACCTCGCTGCCCAGGCGCGCGAAGCTCTGCGCCAGTTCGCTGCCGATGGGCCCGCCGCCCAGCACCACCAGGCGGCGCGGCAGTGTGCGCAGGCCCCACACGGTGTCGCTGGTGAGGCAGCCCACCTCCTTCAGACCCGGGATGGGCGGCACGAAGGGGCTGGCCCCCGCAGCGATGACGATGTTGCGCGTGCTCAGCGTGCGTTTTTCGCCGCCGTGCAGCGTGACTTCCACGTGGAAGGGGCTGGTGATGCGCGCATGGCCCTGCAGCACCTCCACGCCCAGGCCGCTGTAGCGCTCCACCGAATCGTGCGGCTCGATGTCGGCGATGACGCGGTGGATGCGGTCCATCACGGCAGCGAAATCAAGCTCGCCACTGGCTTGGCTGAAACCCAGGGTGTGGGCGTGCTTCAACTGCTTGGCCATCTTGGCCGAGCGGATGAGCGCCTTGCTGGGCACGCAGCCGTAATTCAGGCAATCGCCGCCCATCTTGTGGCCTTCGATCAGCGTGACCTTGGCCTTCACCGCCGCGGCGATGTAGGCCGAGACCAGCCCGCCCGCACCGGCGCCGATGACGACCAGGTTGCGGTCGAAGCGGGCCGGCTGCGGCCACTTCGCGTAGACCTTGCGCCGCTGCAGCCAGCCCACGCCGGCCTTGGCCAGCAGCGGGAACAGGCCCAGCAGCACGAAGCTGCCCAGCAAGCCCGGCGAGACGATGTCGCCGGGCGACTGGATGGCCGCCAGTTGCGTGCCCGCGTTCACATACACCGCGGTGCCGGCCAGCATGCCGATCTGGCTGACGACATAAAAGCGCAGGGCGCCGATGGGCGTGAGGCCCATCAGCAGGTTGACCAGCCAGAAGGGAAAAACGGGCACGAGGCGCAATGTGAGCAGGTAGAAGACGCCGTCTTTCTGCACACCTTCGTTGATGGGCGCCAGGCGCTGGCCGAAGCGGCGCTGGATGCCATCACGCAGCAGGTAGCGCGAGGCCAGGAAGGCCAGCAGCGCGCCCAGGCTGGACGCGAACGAGACGATCAGCAAACCCACGCCGAGGCCGAACATCGCCCCGCCGGCCAAGGTGAGGATGAGCGCGCCGGGGATGGAGAGCGCCGCGGCCGCCACGTAGACCACGAAGAACAGCCCCACAGTGGCCAGCGGCTGCGCCTGGTAGGCGCCGACCAGGGCGTCACGGCTGGCTTTCAGCTTCTCGAAAGTCAGCAGGCTGCCCAGGTCGTAATGCCGGTACAGCAGCACGGCGGCCACCAGCAGCAAGGCCAAGAGCGGCCACAACCAGCGGGGGCGATTCGGGACGGGTGTGGGGGTCATGGGGGGCTGCTTGTTCCGGGGCTCAGGCTGAGTCGGTGATCGGGCACTATGGTTACACGCCCCTGCGATAGCCCTCAGGCCATGGCGGGCGGACGCAGCAGGATGCGCCGGTAGCGCGCCATCACCGAAGGGTCGCTCACGCCCAGCCAGCGTTCGAGCTCGGCCTCGGCCGTGCCGCGGCGCAGCTGGCGCAGGGCGAAGGTGTGGCGCAGGCGGTAGCTGCCGCCACTGGCGCTGCCTTCACCCGCGGTGTCGATGCCGGCGGCCGACAAGACCGCGGCCGTGGCCTGGTAGTGCGAAACCTTGCTCCAGACCTTGCCGCCTTGCCGCGTGCTGGGAAAAAGGACGGCCCCCGTGACACCCGCTTCATGGCGCACCTGCAGCCAGTGGCGCAGCACCTGGGCGGCCCACGGGGCCAGCGGGGTTTCGCGTTCGGGCGTGAGGCCGTCGCTGGGCACGTGCAGCTTCCAGGGCAGGCCGGGCGCGTTGTCGGCCTGTGCCGCGGCGGCGCCTGCGTCCAGCAGCACATCGCTGCAGCGCAAGTTGCGGACCTCGCCGGGGGCCAGGCCGGCGCCCAGCATCAAGGCAACCGAGGCGCGGTTGCGCACTTCCTGCCAGGGCGGCAGCGCGCCACGTCCCGCGCTGCCCCGCCGCGGCCGGAGGGCCGAGAGGTGGGCCACCAGCCGTGCGGCATCGGCCGGCAGCAGGTAGGCGGGCAGGTCGTCGCGCTGCACGGCATTGGCGTGGCGGATGTCGGCGTGGGTGTCCAGCAAGGCGGGCACGGCCGTGTTGCGGCTGCGTTGCCGCTGGCGTGCGTGGCTGGCCAGCACACGGTCGACCAGCGCCAGCAGGCGCCAGGCGTAGCGCGGCGTGAGCGCCTCTGCGGCGCCGCTGCGGCTTTGCAAGTACGCGTCGAGATCGGTGGCCTGCAGGCGTGGCAGCGCGATGCCCTGCCCCACGGCCCAGGTGGCCAGAGCTTCCCACATGTGCTGGTAGACCTGGGCCGTGGTGGCACGGCGGATGCGGCCGGCCTGGCGGGCCTCGGCCAGCCAGCGGGTGAAGGCCGATTGGTAGTCGGCCCAACGGGCAGCGGTTGAAGTCACGACGACCTTAAAAATGAACTAACGCCATTGACGAAGCTTACCCACTTACGACTCGCCGCATCAGCACACCACCACGCCCCCAGGCGGAGGGTCTCCTTTCGAGATTGGCGTTAGTTCATTTTCTGCTGTGTCAGCGACACCGTACGTTCGAAACATCGGCCCGCTGCCCGGCAGCGAGAATCCGCCCATGCCCGTCTCCCTCCCCTGGCGCCACTTTTTGCTGGCCGTCGCGGTGGTGGCCATCTGGGGCAGCAACTTCGTCGTCATCAAGCTCGCGCTCGCGCAGCTGCCGCCGCTGCTGCTGGCCACGCTGCGCTACACCTTTGCCCTGCTGCCCGCCGTGTTCTTCCTGCGCCGGCCGGCGGTGCCCTGGCGCAACCTGGCCACCTACGGCGTGCTCATCGGCGCCGGCCAGTTCGGGCTGCTCTTCATCGCGATGAACGGCCACATCTCGCCCGGGCTGGCCTCGCTGGTCATCCAGACGCAGGTCTTCTTCACCATCGGCCTGGCCATGCGCAGCGCCGGTGAAAAACTGCAGCCGGTGCAGTGGGTGGCGCTGGCTGTCGCGGCGGTGGGCCTGGGCATCATCGCCACGCACACGGATGGCAGCACCACGGTGCTCGGCCTTGCGCTGGTGCTGATGGCTGCCTTCAGCTGGGCCGCCGGCAACATGACCAGCCGCGCAGCCGGCCGTGTGGACATGCTGGCCTACGTGGTGTGGGCCAGCGCCTTTGCGATACCCCCGCTGCTGCTGATGTCGCTGCTGCTCGAAGGTCCGGCACGCATCGGCCAGGCGCTGACCCAGGCCGATGCCGTGGCCTGGGGCGCGGTGCTGTGGCAGGCCGTGGGCAACACGCTCTTCGGCTATGCCGCCTGGGGCTGGCTGCTGGCGCGCCACCCGGCCGCGACCATCACGCCCATGGCGTTGCTGGTGCCGGTGTTCGGCCTCACCAGCGCGGCCTGGTGGCTGGGCGAGCCGCTGCCCGCCTGGAAGCTGCTGGCCGCCGCCCTGGTGCTGGGCGCGCTGGCGCTGAACTTGCTGTGGCCGCGCTGGCGGCAGTGGCAGCGGGCCCGCGCAGGCTGAGGCCCAGCCCGCGCGGCACGCTGTCGATCAAGCCAGCTGGAAAGGCAGCTGCCGCAGCGGCTTGCCCGTCAGCTGCGCCAACGCGTTGGCAAACGCCGGCGCCAGCGGCGGCAGGCCGGGTTCGCCCATGCCGGTGGGCGGCTCGGCGCTGGGCACGGTGTGCACGCTGATCTGCGGCATCTGGTGGATGCGCGGCAGCGCGAAGTCACCGAAGTTGCGCTGCTCCACCACGCCGTCCTTCAGCGTGATGGCGTGGCCGGGCAGACAGGTGGCCAGGCCCATCAAGGCCGCGCCCTGCACCTGGGCTTCCACGGTCTTGGGGTTCACCACCAGGTTGCAATGCACACCGGCCGTCACGCGGTGCAGCACCGGCTGACCGTCCGTCAACGAGGCTTCCACCACATAGGCCACCACGCTGTCGAAGCTCTCGTGCACCGCCACGCCCCAGGCGCGGCCGGCCGGCAGCTTCTTCTTGCCGTAGCCGCTCTGGTCCACGGCCAGCTGCAGCGCGGCGCGGTGGCGCGGGTGCTTGTCGCCGATGAGCTTCATGCGGTAGGCCACCGGGTCTTGTTTCGTGGCCCGTGCGATGTCGTCGATCAGCGTCTCCATCACGTAGGCCGTGTGCGTGCTGCCCACGCTGCGCCACCACAGCACCGGCACGTTCTGCTTGGGGTGGTGCACGGTCAGGCGCATGGGCAGCGGGTAAGGCGTGCGCATGCCTTCCACCGCGGTCTGGTCGACACCGTTTTTCACCATGCCGCCTTCAAAAGGCGAGCCGGTGACGATGGACTGGCCCACGATGCTGTGGTCCCAGGCCAGCACCTGGCCCTGCGCATCGAAACCGATGCGTGCGGTGTGCAGGTGCATGGGGCGGTAGTAACCGCCGGCGATGTCGTCTTCCCGGCTCCACACCGTGCGCACCGGCGCGTTCAGGCCGGCCGCGCGTGCGGCCTTGGCGATGCCGCAGGCCTCCACCACGTAATCGCTGCTGGGGATGGCGCGGCGGCCGAAGCCGCCACCGGCCATCTGCACGTGCACCTTCACCTGCTCGGGCTTGAGGCCCAGCACGCCGGCGGCGGCCATGCCGTCCAGGCCCGGCATCTGCGAGCCGACCCACAGCTGGGCCCCGTCGGCACCGATCTGCACCGTGCAGTTCAGCGGCTCCATCGGCGCGTGCGCGAGATAAGGGAAGACGAACTCGGCTTCGATCTTCAAAGGCGCAGCGGCAAGCGGCGCCATGTCGGCGTCGAAGTGGCGCGCGCCGGGCTTCGCGGCCAGTTCACGGTAAGCGGCCAGCTGCTTGACGCTGTCGACCTTCTCCACCGCATCGGTGGCCCACTGCAGCTTCAGCGCCTCGCGGCCCTGGCGCGCCGGCCAGTAGCCGGTGGCCACCACGGCCACGCCTTCGGCACCGCGGTCCAGCGGCACACGCAGCACGGCCTTCACGCCGGGGATGGCGCGCGCCGCGCTGTCGTCCACCGAAGCCAGCTTCGCGCCGAAAACCGGCGGGCGCGCCACCAGCGCCGTCAGCTGGCCGGGCAGCGCCATGTCGATGCCGAAGCGCTGCTGGCCGCTGCTCTTGGCCTTGGCGTCGAGCCGGCCCGTGGCCTTGCCGATGATGCGGAAGTTCTTCGGGTCTTTCAGGGTCACCTGCTCGGGCACCGGCAGCGCCATCGCGGCTTCGGCCAGCGCGCCGTAGCCCAGCTTGCGACCGTCGCGCGCGATCACGAAGCCGGCCTGCGTGCGCAGCGCCGCGGGCTCCAGCTTCCATTGCGTGGCGGCGGCGCTCACCAGCATCGCGCGCGCGCGGGCGCCGAGCTCGCGGTACTGCGTGTAGCTGTGCTTGATGGCGGTGCTGCCGCCGGTGAGGTGCATGCCCCACAGCGGGTCGGCGTAGGCACCGTCGTTGCTGCCGTGGCGGCTGCGCACCAGGGCCCAGTCGGCATCGAGTTCTTCGGCCAGGATCATGGGCAGCGCGGTCTGCACGCCTTGCCCGAAATCGAGCCGGTTGATGACCACGGTGACTTCGCCGTTCTTGGCGATCTGCACGAAGGCCAGCGGCTGCTGTGTCGGCTTCAGGCCGGCGGCCGCGGCGGGCGCGCCCTGGGCCAGCGCAGCGGCCGGGAAGGCGCCGAGCGCAAAGCCGCCCAGCGTGCCGGCGCCGGCCAGCTTCAGGAAGCTGCGGCGCGGCAGCGCCGCGCTGGTGGCGGCATCGTCATCGCGCTGCAGCATCTTCTGCAGCGCGCGCGGCAGTTCGTCGGGGGTGGGGGTGTAGTGGGGCAGCATGTCGGCTCCTTCAGGCCAGGGCGCGCGCGGCATCGGCCACGGCAGCGCGGATGCGGGCATAGGTGCCACAGCGGCAGATGTTGCCGGCCATGGCGGCGTCGATCTCGGCGGCGGTGGGCTGTTTGCCTGGTTGCGATTTCTGCAGGCCCTTCAGGAAGGCCGTGGCGCTCATGATCTGGCCGCTCTGGCAGTAGCCGCACTGGGCCACGTCGTGTTTCACCCAGGCGGCATGCACGGCCTTGCCGACGCGGTCTTGCCCGGCGGTCACGGCCTCGATGGTGGTGATCTTCTGGCCCGCGGCGGCCGAGATCGGCGTCACGCAGGAGCGGATGGCCTGGCCGTTCAGGTGCACGGTGCAGGCGCCGCACTGCGCCACGCCGCAGCCGAACTTGGTGCCGGTGAGGCCGAGGTTGTCACGCAGGGCCCAGAGGATGGGCGTGCCGGGGTCGGCATCCAGGGCCTGGTTGCGGCCGTTCACGTTCAAGGTGTTCATGGCGGTGTTGGGGGCTTTCCAGATCTTGAGGCGGTGGGGCGAAGTGCGGCGCCCGGCCTGGAGCCCGGCGGCACGGGAGTGTGGCGCCCGCCGGCCGCCCGGCGTTAGCCTGAAAGTGCGCTTTGCTTGCCCGATCCTGCCGCGCGCCCGTTTCTGGCGGCAGGCCTTGGCTAGCATGCCGGCCATGACAGCCCCCACCCTTCCGTCAGCACCCGCAGGCACGCCCGCGCCGGCGCTGGACACCGCGCGCGCCGCGCTGGCCGCCCGCCTGCTGGGCCACGCACCGGCCGAAGGTGTGCACACGCTGCCGGCCCTGCCCAGCCTGATCTGCTACCGCGCCGACCAGCTGCAAGGCAGCGTCTGCGCGGTGTACGAGCCCTGCGTGGCGCTGATCGTGCAAGGCAGCAAACGCGTCGTGCTGGGCAGCGACACCCTGGTCTACGACAGCACGCGTTACCTCGTCACCTCACTCGACCTGCCCACGGTGGCCACCATCCTGGAGGCCAGCCCCGCGCGGCCCTACCTGGCCATGGCTTTGAAGCTCGACCTGCGCGAGGTCGCCACGCTGCTGCTCAGCGGCACCGTGCCACCCGTGCCGCCGACGCCGCACCTCGGCCCGCATGCCGCCGACGAGCACCGCGCCATGGGCACGGGCGCGCTCAGCCTGCCGCTGCTGCAGGCCTTCGACCGCCTGCTCGACATCGCCGAGCAACCCGCGCACGCCCCCGTGCTGGCGCCGCTGGTGCTGCGCGAGATCCACTACCGGCTGCTGGTGGGCGAGCAGGGCCACCGGCTGCGGCAGATCGCTGCGGTGGGCAGCCAGGGGCAGCAGATCGCACGCGCCATCGACTGGCTGAAGCGCCACTACGCCGAGCCGCTGCGCGTGGAAGAGCTGGCGCGTGAGGTGCGCATGGCGGTGTCGACCTTCCACCACCAGTTCAAGGCGCTGACGGCGATGAGCCCGCTGCAATACCAGAAGCAGATCCGCCTGACCGAAGCGCGCCGGCTGATGCTGATGGACGACCTCGATGCCGCCACCGCCGCCTACCGCGTGGGCTACGAAAGCCCTTCGCAGTTCAGCCGCGAGTACAGCCGCCATTTCGGCGCGCCGCCGGCGCGCGACATCAGCCAGCTGCGCCGGGCCCCGCCGCAGACCGCGGGGGCCTGAGCCGGCGCGCTTCGCGGGGCGCAGAATCCGGCGATGCGCCGCGCCCTGCCCGCCCACGTGCAGACACCCCACCGCCACTGGCGCAGGCTCTGCCTGAACGCCGGCCTGCTGCTGTTCGCGGGCCTGCTGCCGAGCGCCACGCTGCAGGCGCAGGGCGCACGCGCCAAACCTGTCGCCCTGCCGGCCAGCGCGCCGGCCTCGCCGCGCTGGCCGGCCACCGCCCCGCTGATCGACGCGCGCGCCGAAGCCACGCCGCCGGGCCACCACGCCACGCCCGAGGCCCTGGCGCTGGCGCTCACCGAAGGGCTGACGCAAGACGTCGAAAAGCTCTACGCGCTGTACCGCTGGGTGACACGGCACATCCGCTACGACACGGCCGCCTACTTCGCTGGCGACCTGCGCAACGCTGCCGGTTCGGCCAACGCCTTCAGCCGCGGCCAGGCGGTGTGCGACGGTTACGCCGAGCTGCTGCAGGTGATGGCCCGCGCCGTCGGCCTGAAGCTGGAGAAGGTGGTGGGTTATGGCAAGGGCCTGAGCCACAGCGACGGCAGCCGCATGCCCGCACAGACCAACCACGCCTGGAACGCCGTGCAGCTGGGCGGCCGCTGGTACCTGATGGACGCCACCTGGGACGCCGGCAGCGTCAACGCCAGCACGCGCCAGTTCGTGCGCAACGACAAGGGCTTCCGCTACTTCCTGGCCGACCCCGAGTACTTCAGCACCAGCCACTTTCCGGCCGAAACACGCTGGCAGCTGCAGCGTGAGCCCATGGACTTCGGCCGCTTCCTTGCGCTGGCCAAGATCCGCCCCGACATCGGCGCTTTCGCCTTCGACGTGCGCGCCCACCGCGAGCGTGCGCAGGGCGGCGGCACGGCGCCGCTGGCCTTCGATTTCGGCCCGGCAGTGCAGCACCTCACGGCCTACATGGCCCGCGACGGCCGCCGCCTCGAAGGCGCCTGGACGCTGCTGCAGCGCGGCCCCGAAGGCCCGCGCCTGCTGGTGGCCGCGCCCGAAGCCGGCGCGTACGAGCTGACGGTGTTTGCGCCGCGCCAGCCGGCCGACACGGTGCTGGAGCAGCTGCTCGAATACCGCGTGGCCCTCACCGGCCCGGGGCCCTACGCGCAGGGATTCGCGACCACATTCCGCGAGTACGGCCAGCGCGAGGTGGAATTGCAAGCGCCCCTGCAAGGCGTGCTGCCCGCGACCCAGCCGGTGCGCTTTGATCTGCGGGTGCCCGAGGCGGTGGAGGTCTTCCTCATCCACGGCAACCAGACCTACACCCAGCTGCCCGCACGGGCTGATGGCCGGCATGGCGGTGAGCTGGTGCTGGGCGCCGGCGTGGCCACGGTCTACGCGCGTTTCGACGCACAAAGCCGCACCGGGCAGGCGCTGCTGCGTTACCGCGCGGAGTGAGGTGGTCCCGCAGCCTGGCGGCCGCCAGGCGCAGCGAAGCTGCCAACGCAATTTCTGTCTTGACAGAAATTAAGGAAGGCGTATCTTCCGCCCCATGGACACCCCGAACAGCAGCCCCCAGCACGAAGCGCCCGCCGCACCCCGCCTGCCCGCGGTGACCGAACGCTTCGTGCTGCACTGGGGCGAGATGGGCTCGCGCTGGGGCGTGAACCGCACGATGTCGCAGATCCACGCGCTCTTGTTCGTCACCGGCCGGCCCATGAACGCCGACGAGCTGTGCGAACAGCTCGGTGTGGCGCGCTCCAACGTCAGCAACTCGCTGCGCGAGCTGCAGGGCTGGGGCCTGGTGAAGGTCGTGCATCTGCTGGGAGACCGGCGCGATCACTTCGAGACCTCTGGCGACGTGTGGGACCTGCTGCGCACCATCGTGCGCGGCCGCAAGCAGCGTGAGTTCGACCCCACCATCGTGGCCCTGCGCGAGTGCCTGGCGCACCCGGAGCTGGCCCGCGAAAGCGCCGTGAGCCGCCAGCGCATCAACGAAACGCTGGTGCTGATGGAAACCACCTCGGTGTGGGTGGACGAGATGCTGCGCCTGCCCCCGGAAACGCTGGTGAAGATCATGAAGCTGGGCGTGAAGATCCAGAGCCTGCTGCGCGGTGGGGCCAAACCTTGACCCCTTTTTTTGCGCATTCATTTCTGTCTTGACAGAAATAACGGAAGGAAAGAAAGGAACGAAACATGAACATGCGCCTGAACCTGCCGCCCCTGCTGACGGCCTACTACGACGGCCAATGCGGCCTGTGCAGCGCCGAGATGCAGGAAATCCACGCGCTGGACGCCGCGGGCGACATCACGCTGGTGGACTGCTCGGCGCCCGGCTTCACCGACGAGGCCGTGCGCGGCGCCGGCCTCACCCGCGAAGACCTGCTCGGGGCCCTGCACGTGCGTGATGTGCTGGGCGACTGGCACCGCGGCGTGGACGCCATCGCCCTGCTCTACGCCAGCGTGGGCGCGCCCTGGCTGGCGCGCGCCTGGGCCCACCCGCTCACGCGGCCGTTCACGCGGCGCCTGTACCCCTGGGTGGTGGCGCACCGGCACACGCTGTCGCGCCTGGGCCTGGGTGTGCTGGCACCGCGGCTGCTGCGCCTGTTTGCGCGGCGCCACCAGCAGCGCCACGTGCCGCACTGCGCGCACGGCAGCTGCCGCCTCGACAGCACGCAAACACGCGCGTGAACCACACCTCTTGTCACCCCCTCAGGAAACTGCCATGAACCTCGAACTCTTCCTCGTTTCCCTGGCCCTCACCGTCGGCACCGTCGGTGCGGCTTCTCTGTACCTGCGTGGCATCACGCGGCGTGTGCTGGTGGCGCGGTGCGGCACCGACATCGGCGCCGAGTTCTGGCTGCGCTCGGCCGACGTGCTGGCGCTGGCCGGCTCGCTGACGCTGGTGCTGGCCTTCGGCGGTGTGCTGCCCGGGGCCGACTGGGTGCAGCAGCTGCGCCTGGTGCTGGGCCTGGCCCTCACGGGCGTCTTCGTCACGGTGGTGCTGGTGGCCAGCAGCGTGTGGCGCAGCCTGCCGGCCGGCGGCACCGCCGCGGCCGGCAGTGCCAGCGAGGCCGCATGAACACCGCCCTGACCGTGCCCCGCCTGCGCGGCCCCGGCCTGGGCTGGCTGCCGGCCGTGCTGCGCCAGCGCGCTACCTGGCGCACGGTGTGGCGCTTCGTGTGGGCGGGCCCGCTCATCGGCGGTCTGCCCTACCTGTGGATGGTGGTCAGCCTGCCCTTCGCCTACGCCATCGGCGCGCTGCCTGCGGCCGTGGCGGGCCTCTTGTTCGCGGCCTGGTACCACGGCATGCCGGGCCGCGTGCCCACCTGGCCGTGGCGGGCCACCGTGGGGGCCCTGGCCGGCTTGGGCGGCACGCTGGGGGTCGCGCTCGGCATGCTGTGGCTGCAGCCTGAATTCGAGGGCTTTTTTGTCGCCGTCGTCGCCCTGCACGGCGTGCCGGCGGCCTTGGTGCTGGCGTTGCTGCAGAAGCCCGCGCCGCGCCCGGGCAAGGCCTAGGGCGCGGCGCAGAATGCGGGCCGGTGGGCACGCCCGGCCACCGCCATCGACAGGTCCAGCGCCCGCCCCCCCATCGCCCGGAGAACACCGCCATGCCCAGCCGCCCCCTGCCCAGCGCCGTTGTCTTCGCGAAAGACGTGCCACGCCTGGCCGCTTTTTACGCCCAGGTTGTCGGCATGCAAGAGGTGGCCAGCGACGCCCACCACGTGGTGCTGGGCGCCGAGGGTTTCCAGCTCGTGGTGCACGGCATCCCGGCGGCCATCGCGCGGCAGATCGAGATCAGCAGCCCGCCGGAACTGCGTGAAGAGACGGCGCTGAAGATCTGCCTGCCTGTGGAGAGCATCTCTGCAGCACGCGCCTACGCCACCGCGCTGGGCGGCGGCGTGAAGGCGCCGCGCGCCGAATGGACGGCCCGCGGCTTCCGCGCCTGCGACGGGCACGACCCCGAAGGCAACGTCTTCCAGGTGCGCGAAGCGGCGGCCTGAACCCGCTTGCCCGCACCCGGCGGGCGTGCTCGGCCCGAGCGGCTATCCTGCGCGCCGCTTCCACCCATCCCGAGAGCAGTAACCCCCCGATGCGCAACCTCACGCTGCGCGGCCTGCGCGTCTTCGAGGCCGCCGCCACCACCGGCAGTTTTTCGCGTGCCGGTGAACTGATGGGCATGACGCAGAGTGCGGTGTCGCAGCAGATCCGCCAGCTCGAAGACGAGCTCGGCACGCGGCTCTTCGACACCCAGGCCCGCCCCATCCGCCTGAGCGACGCCGGCGCCGAGTTGCTGCGCCATTGCCGCGTGATCCTGGCGCAGGTGAGCGTGGCCGAAGACGCGCTGAGCACGCTGCAGGGCCAGTTCCGCGGCCAGCTGCACGTGGGCGTGGTCTCGCCTGGCCAGTACTTCGTGCCGCGGCTCTTGGCCGCCTTCCGCCGCCAGCACCCCGAGCTGCGCCTGAAGCTCAGCCAGGGCCGGCGCGACCACCTGCTGATGCTGCTGGCCGAACGCCAGATCGACCTGCTGATCGGCGGCTACCCACCGGCCGAAGCGGAGGTGGAGGCCGAGGTTTTTGCGCGCCACCCGCATTGCGTCATCGCCGCGCCCGACCACCGCCTGGCCGGCCAGCACGCCCTGCCCTGGGCCGCGCTGCGCGACGACACCTTCATCCTGCGCGAAGCCGGCTCGGCCACACGCGCCTTCCTCGAACACCTGCTGCAGATGCAGCGCCTGCAGGTGCGCGCCGACGTGGAGCTGCAAGGCCCCGAGGCCATCAAGGCCGCGGTCATGGCCGGCATGGGCATCAGCTTCGCTTCGGCCCACACCTTCCAGAGCGAACTTGCCGCCGGCCGCCTGGTGGTGCTGGACGTGCTGGAAACGCCCAAGCAGCTCGACTGGTGCGTGCTCACGCGCCGCGACACACCGCTGTCGGCCACGCAGCGCCTGCTGCGTGACCACGTGCTCGCCCACGGCACACAAGCCGCGGCCTGCCAGCTCGGGCCCTGCACGGCCTGAAGATCTTTTGACCCAGGCGCACCCGCGCCAACACCCTGGAGACGACCAACGATGTTTTCGCACCTGATGATCGGCACCAACGACCTGCCCAAGGCCAAGGCCTTCTACGACAGCCTGCTCGGCAGCCTGGGCGTGCCGGCCGGCTTTCAAGACCGCCACCGTGTGTTCTGGCGCACGCCCACGGGCATCTTCTCGGTGACGTTGCCGATCAACGGCGAACCGGCCACCGCGGCCAACGGCAGCACCATCGGTTTTGCCGCGAAGTCAGAAGCCGAAGTGTTGGCCTGGCACGCAGCAGGCGTGGCCGCTGGCGGCACACCTTGTGAAGACCCGCCCGGCGTGCGCGAAGGCACGGCCGGCAAGCTGTACCTTGCCTACCTGCGCGACCTCGACGGCCACAAACTCTGCGCGATGTACCGACTGCCCAAGGCCTGAGCCAGCAGGCCGGCCGCCGCCGGGTGCGGCGCAACGCTGTTCAGGCGCTGCGCGCACCGTGCAGATCCACGGCCAGCACGTCCTGCCCATCGGGCAGCACGTTGAACATGCGCAGGGTGAAATGATCGGGGTCGCACCAGTCGAGCGTGATGCGCCAGCCCCACTCGGGCGCGCCCTCGCCGGCCGGGTAGGTGCCGAAGAGCAGCAGCCCGCTGCCTTGTACATGGCCGTGCAGCACCAGCCCGGCGCTGGCGTGGAAGCTGTCGGTGAAATCGCCCCGGCACGAAAGCGCCGGGCCGCGGAGCACGATCTCGCCCGACTTCGGCGCACCGTCATGCGACCACTGCACCGAGACACGGTCGGCGGCCACGACCAGCACCCCGTCGGAGACAAAGGCCGGTGTGCCCGGCATGAACCAGAGGCGGTTGGGGCCGGCAAAACGGCCGTGGTGAGAGGCTGGGATCATCGTTGGCCTGGTTGCGTGCGGCCCCGAACCAGGGCCAGGCCGGCGAGCATGGGTGGCGGGTGAGCGCCTTGCCATCCCCAGGCCGTGTGGTTGCGGCGCAGCACCGGCGGTGGGAACTTCGGCTGGGTCCTGCCGAGGCCCCGCATGCGCCCCATAGGCACGGTCTGCCCGATGCGTCCACGCGCCGCACTGACGCGCGGAGGCACCCGTCGCCCGTGCGGTCCGCTCACCACCGCGCGGGCAGCGGCTTGAGCAGCACGATCTGCTCGCGCGTGACCTCGATGTAGCCGCCCGCGGCCAGGTCTTGCAGCAGGCGGTTGACCATGGCCTTGGAGGCACCCAGCCGCTCGGCGATGCGGGCCTGGCTCAGCGGGCCGGGCACCACGCGCTGGCTGTGGCGCTCTTGCGCCAGCGCATCGAAGAGGCCCACCAGGCGGCCGTAGACGTCCACCGAGGCCAGCTGCCGCACGGTGCTGGTGAGCGTGCGCACACGCTGCGCCAGACGCTGGATGAGGTGCAGCGCGAGATCAGGCCGGGCGGCCAGCAGACGCTCAACGTCGGGCCGCGCCACGCGCGTGAGCCTGGCGCGCTCCACCACGGCCACGGTGGCCGCGCGCGCACCGCCGCCGAGCATGAGCTCACCGAAGATCTCGCCCGGCCCCAGCGTGTTCAGCTCCACCGTGCGCCCGCCCTGGCCGGCCACCACGGCTCGCAGCAGGCCGGCGTGCACGACAAAAAGGCTGTCGGCCACCTCACCTTCGCCCACGACAACGGAGCCCGGCTCCCAGTTGCGCGTGTCGCCCAGCTGGCTCAGCGCAGTGAGGATCTCCTCGGTCGGCTCCATCGGGGCTCCAGGCTGGGGGTGGCGGCAGCACCGGCCGGCCCTGCAGGCGCGTAGCCTACAGGGCGCACGTGCGTGGGCGCAGCACCGCCGTTCACTATTGAACCGCGGCGCCCTGGCCCCGGTCGGCGCCCTGAGCATGGCCGGCATGGACACCTTGACGATCGACGCCGCCGGCTGGGTGGCCGCCGCGCTCACCGCCTGCTGCTTTGCCTGCACCCGCATGCTGCGGCTGCGCGCGCTGGCCCTCACGGCCAACCTCGCCTTCATCACCTACGGCAGCCTCGCGGGGCTGGCACCGGTGCTGGTGCTGCACCTGCTGCTGGCACCGCTGAACACTTGGCACCTCGCGCGACAGTGGGCTGCCCGGGGCCACCGCGCTGCCGCGCCGGCCCTCGCCCACCCCGCGGTGCTGCAGACCGCGGCCCCGGGCACGCCGCCGCAGGCCGTGGCCGGGCGCCTGCCCAGCGATGTTGGCGCCGCCCCTGGCGCAGGCCGGCGCCCGCTGCGGCCCACACGGCCGGCGCGCACAGCCCCCGCACGCCCGAAGGCCCAGGCCGCTGCGCGTCATCCTCTGTCGGGAACCCGGCACGCCGCGCTGCGCCTAGACTGGCCGCAATGCCCGAGCAGCCCTTGCGCCAACACCTTGCCACCGCCATCGCGGCGCTGCAGTCCCACCGCGCCATGCTCGGCGACGCCGTGGTCGACGCCGCGCTGGCGCCCCTGCAGGAGCGCCTGGCCGCGCTGAACGACGCGCCGCCCGAAGCCGAGCCCGGCACGTTGGCAGCGCCGGCAACGTCCGGCCGCCGGCTGCGCCAGGTCAGCGTGCTCTTCCTCGACATCGTCGGCTCCACACAGCTGATCCAGCACCTCGACCCTGAAGAGGTGCAGGCGGTGTTCGACGGCGCGCTGGCCGCCTTCACGGCCATCGTCACCCGGCATGGGGGCGAGGTGCTGCGTTACGCCGGCGACAACCTCAAGGCGGCCTTCGGCGCGCACGGAACACTGGGCACGCGCGAAGACGACGCCGAGCGCGCCGTGCACTGCGGCCTGGCCTTGCTGGCCGAAGCAGCGCGCCGTGGCGACGCGGTGCAGCGCACGCAGGGCCACGGCGGCTTCAGCGCGCGCATCGGCATCCACACCGGCCCCGCGGTGCGTGGTGGCGGCGTGGAAAACGACAACAGCCTCAGCGGCCTGACCGTCAACATCGCCGCGCGCCTGGAGCAGGCCGCCGCACCCGGCGCGCTGCTGATCAGCCAGGACACCTGGGCGCTGGTGCGCGGCGGCTTCGAGGCCATGCTGCAGCCGCCGCTGGCGGCCAAGGGCGTCGCGGCGCCGCTGACCTGCTGGCAGGTGCAGGCCGCGAGGCCGGCTTCACAGGCGCCGCGTGCGCGCGGCCTGCCCGGCGCCGAAACACCGCTCATCGGCCGCCAGGCCGAGCGCGCGCTGCTCGCGCAGGCGCTGGCCCGCGTGCAGGCCGAAGGCCGGCCGCAGGCGGTGACGCTGATCGCCAACGCCGGCGTGGGCAAGAGCCGGCTGCTCGCCGAGTTCCAGCGCAACTGCGCCGCCCAGTGCCCGCCGGGCTGCCTGCTCGCGGCGCGCAGCCAACCCTCGGGGCACCTGCAGCCCTACGGCCTGTGGCGCGACCTGCTGCTGCGGCAACTGGCCATCGCCGACGGCGACAGCGCCGACCTGGCGCGCCACAAGCTGCTGCAGGGCCTGGCGCCTTGGCTAGCCCAGCCTGACGACCCACCGCCCGAAGCGCTGGGCCACCTGGTCGGCCTGGACTTCTCGGCCAGCCCCGCCGTGCAGCGCCTGGGCAGCGACGCCCGGCTGCTGCGCGACCGCGCCGTGCTGGCCCTGCGCCTGTGGCTGCAGCGCCTGGCCGCCCACCACGGCGCGCCCGTGGTGCTGCTGCTCGACGATCTGCACTGGGCCGACGAGGCCTCGCTCGACACCCTGCACACCGTGCTGAACAAGGGCAGCGGCGCGCTGCTGGCCTTGCTGGGCGCGCGCCCGGCGCTGCTGGAGCAGCAACCCGGCTGGGGCCAGGCGCTGCTGCAGCACGAGCGCCTGGACTTGCAGGCCCTCGGCGCCGAAGAAGGCCGCGCACTGACGCAGGCCCTGCTGCACCAGGTGCAGCCCTTGCCGGCTGCGCTGGCGGCGTTGATCGAGGGCCGCGCCGAGGGCAACCCCTTCTACGCAGAAGAACTGGTGGGCATGCTGCTCGACCAGGGTGTGCTGCGCCGGGGCAGCAGCCCCGATGCGGCCTGGTTCTTCGACGCCGCGCGCCTGGACCCCCAGCGCCTGCCCACCACCATCACCGGCGTGCTGCAGGCCCGCCTGGACGCGCTGGACGCCAACGACCGCCGCGCGCTGCAGCTGGCCAGCGTGGTGGGCCCGGTGTTCTGGGACGAGGCGCTGGGCGCGCTGGATGCGCAGAGCCCAAAGGCGCTGCCCGCCCTGCACAGCAAGGCGCTGGTGCAGGCGCGCGCCGTGAGCACCTTCGAGGGCACCGCAGAGGCCGCCTTCCAGCACCACCTGCTGCACCAGGTGACCTACAGCACTGTGCTCAAACCGCAAAAGCGTGAAGCGCATGCACGCGCCGCGGCCTGGCTGACGCAGCGCGTGGGCGACCGCGGCGATGAATACCTGGCCATCACCGGCGAACACTGCGCGCGTGCGGGCGAGCACCGGTTGGCGGCCGAGTGGTTCTTGCGCGCCTCGCGCCGCGCGAAGGCGCGTTTTGCCTACACCGCGGCGCTGCAGTACATCGACCAGGCCGAGGCCCAGGCCGCTCTGGCAGCCCAGACCACGGGGCTCAGCCCGCCCGAGCTGCAGCACGAACTGCTCAACCGGCGGGTGCTCATCTGCGACAGCCTGGCCTTGCGCGAGCAGCAGGAAGTGGCCATCGACCGCCTGCTGGCCCTGGGCGAGGCCGAGGGCCAAGACCACTGGGTGGCCGAGGCGCTGGCGTCGCGCTCGATGCTGGCCTACCGCACCGGGCGGCTGCCGCTGGCCGAAGCCGCCGCGCGCCGCGGGGTGGAGGTGGCAGAACGCATCGACGACGCCAAGAACGCGACGCTGTCGCACATCACACTGGCCTTCATGGCCGTGGAACAGCGCTCGTTCGAAGCCGCGCGGCGCGGGGCCGCCGCGGCCTTGCACTGGGCCGTGCTGGCCCGCCAGCGCATGCGCGAAGAGCGCGACGACATCTTCGAAGTGCAGGCCTTGCTGGTGCAGGCCCATCTGCACGGCGCTTTGGCCGAAGAAGGCCCGCGCAGCGAGGTGCTGGCGCACGCACTGGCCCTGGCCCGGCCGATGAACAACCCGCGGCTCACCTGCACCTGCCTGGAGTTCGTCGTCGAAAGTGCGCTCGACAGCGCCGACGCCGCCACGGCCACCGTCCACATCAACGAAGCGGCTCGGCTGGCGGCCGATTTCGGCCTGCCGGTGCAGCAGGCCATCGCGCAATCGCTGCGTGCGCGCTGCGAACTGTTGGCTGGCGATCTGCGCCAGGCGGCCCACACCGCCGCTGACGCCGCGCAGCGTCACCGGGCCTGCAACAACATCGACGGCGCCTTGAAGTGCCAGCAACTGCAGGCCGAAGCCCTGTGGCGCAGCGGGATGAGCGACGCCGCGATACAGCTCTGGCGCGAGGACGCGGCCACCTTGCAGCAGCGTGGCGACGAGGTCAGCGCGCGTGCGCTGCGGCTGCGCCTGGCCGATGCCGCAGCCCCCACCAGCGCACACGTGGGCGGCGAGCCCGACACCAGCGCCACCACGGCCGCCGCGCTGCGGTCGGTGCTGGCGGAGCTGCCTTTCCTGCAGCAAGCCCAGGCCTTGGCCACCGCGCCCTTCGGCCTGGCCGCCAGGCTGGCCGCCTGGCGCGTGCTGCACCGTGCGGGGCACCCGGCGGCGGCGCAGCAGCGGGCGCTGGCCGCCGAAGAGCTGGCACAAGCGCTGAACGCCCACACCGATCCGGCCGTGCGCGCCCGCGTCTGCAGCGTGCTGCCCTGGCACCGCGACGTGGCCGCAGCGCTGGCCCAGACCGCCGAAGACCGGCCGCCCGCCACCGTTCACTTTTGAACGCGGCCGGCGCCCGCGGGCCCGGCGCGCCGACCATGGCGGCACCGCGGCAAACCGCTTCGGCAACAGGCACCCAAGCAAGCAGCAGCTGCGCGCCGCGCGGCCAGCCGCTCACCGGTGCGCGCCCCTTCAGGAAACCTCGCCATGTCCAGCCAGCCGCACCGCAGCCTCAGCGCCAGCGCCATCGCCACCACCACCATCGCCATCGCCATCGCCATCGCCATCGCGGGTGTGTCCACCCTCGCGGGAGCAGCCCAGGCCGCCGGGCCGGCGCCGGTCTATCACTCCGCCGAGCGCCTGCACGCGGGCGCGGTCGAAGCCTTCCGCCAGGCCCGCTTTTCCGAGGCCTACGGCCGTTTCATCGGCCTGGCCGATGCCGGGCACGCGCCGTCTGCGCAGCTGGCCTTGTGGATGTACCTCAACGGTCCGGCGCTCTTCGGCAAGGATTGGGACAGCACGCAAGAGCAGCTCACGGCCTGGGCGCAACTGGCGGGGCAGCCGGCGCCCACGCTGGTGGGCCGCGTCTACGTGCGCGAGCAGGCGCTCAAGCGCACCGCGGCGCGCTGACGCGCCTGCCGCTGCGGCCGGCGCCGGACCGCTCAGTCGCGGCCGCGCCCGAGCAGCGCGTCGCGCAGGCCGCTGTCCACCGGCTGCTTGCCGAACCAGATGCCCAGCACGAGGCGGAAGAACTCGTCGTCGCCCACCGCCGCACCCTGGGCTTCGCCCTGGATGTAGAAGGTGGTGCCCTTGCCGGGTTCGAAGTCCATCGCGAAGGTTTCGCCGGGCAGCATCTTCGGTCGGCCCGAAAACACGTCGATCAGGCGCGTGCTGGCCAGCGTGTGGCGGTTCATCTGCTGCGGTGTGGCGTTGTCGCTCATGCCGCGCAGGAAGAGGCGGCCGAGTTCGGTGCCAGGCAACTCACGCCGCGCGATGAAAAACAGGCGCTTGGGGCCGGGCAGCGCGAGCAGGGCTTCGGGCGTGGCCACCTTCTGCGGCGCGTACAGCGCCATCTCGTAGACCTTGAATCCGAAGCGCGTGCGCAGGCCGCGGCCGTGCAGCGGCAGCGCGGTGCCGCCCACCATGGCCGTGGGTTCGATGCCAGCGGCCACGGCGGGCCGCAGGGCGCCGGGCACACCCCAAGCCAGGCCGAGGGTGACGAGCAAGGCGCGGCGGGCGGCCACGGCAGGGCGTGCGGGGTGGGGCAAGGCAATCTCCTCCGGCGTTGTTGTGGGCCGCCTACGCGGCTGCTTCGGGTGCATCGAAACGATAGCAAGGCCGCGCCATCGATCCTGGCCCGGTCGTGACCCCAAGAAGGGTGAAGCGCCGCTACTGCAGCAAGGCCACCGACTTCACCTGCAGCCACGCGCGCTGCCCGACCCGGAGGCCCAGCGCGTCGGCCGCGCGCGCGGTCACGCGGGCCAGCAGCAAGCTTTGAGCGCCACCCGCGCCCACCTGCGCTTGCACCAGCACTTGCGACGGGTGGCTGTCAGGGCCGATGGCGGCGATCACGCAAGGCAGCTGGTTCTGGATGCTGGTGCCCTGCGGCGGCTCGGTGGCCAGGCTGACGTCGCGCGCCAGCACCCGCAGCCGCACACGCCGGCCCACGGGCAGGCCGGCATCACGCAGCCACAGGCTGCCCCCGGCAAAGGCCACGCGGGCCAGGTGCCAGCGCTCGTCGCGCTCGGTCACTTCACCCGGCAGCAGCGCGCTGGTTTCGTCGCCGGTCAGCACTGGGCTGTCCAGCGCCGCCAGCACGGCCGCGGCGGGGCCCTGGGCCTGCACGCGCCCGGCCTGCAGCACCACCACGTGGTCGGCCAGGCGGGCCAGTTCGTCGGCCGAGTGCGTGACGTAGAGCATCGGTGTGCGCAGCTCGTCGCGCAGGCGCTCCAGCCAGGGCAGGATCTCGCGCTTGCGCGCGTGGTCCAGCGCGGCCAGCGGCTCGTCCAGCAGCAGCAGGCGGGGTTGGGTGGCCAGCGCGCGGGCGATGGCCACACGCTGGCGTTCACCGCCGGACAGCTGCGCCGGCGCGCGGCCGAGCAGCGGCTCGATGCCGAGCAGGCGCACGGCCTCGGCCAGCACCCGCGCGCCTTCGGGCGCGCCGCTGCGGCGCAGGCCGAACTGCAGGTTCTGCTGCACGTTCAGGTGTTCGAAGAGCGAGGCCTCCTGGAACACGTACCCCAACGGCCTTTGCCAGGTGGGCAGCCAGCGGCGCGTGGCGCTGTCCTGCCAGCGCTCGGGGCCGATCTGCACCCGGCCCAAGGGCGCACGCTCCAGCCCCGCCACGCAGCGCAGCACCGTGGTCTTGCCCGAACCCGAAGCGCCGAAAAGCACGCTGATGCCGCGGCCGGGCAGCTGCAGGTCCACGTCCAACGTGAAGGCGGCGCGCCGCAGTTGCAGGCGGATGTGCAGCGCGTCTTCGGCCGCCGCGCTCATGGCATCACCCGGCCCACGCGACGCTTCATCAGCGCCAGCAACAGCAACACCACGAAGGACAACAGCACCATGCCCGCGGCCAGCACGTGGGCCTGCGCGTACTCCATCGCTTCCACATGGCCGTAGATCTGCGTGGAGACCACACGCGTCTGCCCGGGAATGTTGCCGCCGATCATCAGCACCACGCCGAACTCGCCCACGGTGTGCGCGAAGCTCAGGATGGAGGCGGTGAGCAGCCCCGGCCGCGCCAAAGGCAGCGCGACGCTGAAGAAGGCGTCGAGCGGCCGCGCGCGCAGCGTGGCCGCCACCTCCATGGGGCGTGGGCCGATGGCCTCGAATGCGTGCTGGATGGGCTGCACGGCGAAAGGCAGCGAAAAAATGATGGAGCCGATCAGCAGGCCTGTGAAGCTGAAGTTCAGCGTGCCCCAACCCAGCGCCGTGGTGAGCCGGCCCACGGCGCCATCGGGCCCCATGAGCACCAGCAGGTAAAAGCCCAGCACCGTGGGCGGCAGCACCAGCGGCAGCGTGACGAGCGCGCTCACCGGTGCGCGCCAGCGCGAAGCTGTGTTCGCCAGCCACCAGGCCAGCGGCGTGGCGATCAGCAACAGCAGCAGCGTGGTGGCGGTAGCCAACTCCAGCGTCAGCCGGATGGCCTGCGCGGCCTCAGAGCTCAGGGGCATGCAGCGGGGGCGTGAAGCGCTTGCGTCACAAGTCGTAGCCGAAGCTGAGGATGATGCCGCGTGCCTTGTCGCCCTTCAGGTAGGCCAGCAGCGCGGTGGCTGCAGGGTTGCTTTGGCCGGCGATGAGCAACAGGGCATCCTGCTTGATCGGCGTGTGCATCGCGGCCGGCACCAACCATGCGGAGCCGCGCGTGAGCTTGCCTTCAGCGAAAACCTGCGCCATTGCCACGAAGCCGAGTTCGGCATTGCCGCTGGCAGCAAACTGGAAGGTCTGCGAGATGTTCTCGCCTTGCACGAGCTTCGGGGCCAGCGTCTCGGCCAAGCCCAGGCTCTTGAGCACCTCCATGGCCGCGGCGCCATAAGGCGCGAGCTTGGGGTCGGCCACGGCCAGACGCTGGAAGCTGCCGGCCTTCAGCACCGCGCCCTGGGCATCGACACGGCCTGCGTCACGGCTCCACAGCACCAGCCGGCCGATGGCGTAGGTGAACTGCGAGGCGGCCACACCCGCACCCTCACGCACCAGCCGCGTGGGCGTGTCGTCATCGGCCGACAGCAGCACCTGGAAGGGCGCACCGTTCCTGATCTGCGCGTAGAACTTGCCCGTGGCGCCGAAGGACAGCACCGCGCGGTGGCCGGTGTCGCGCTCGAACTGGGCTGCGATCTTCTGCATGGGCGCGCTGAAGTTGGAGGCCACGGCCACGTGAACTTCGGCGGCCAGCGCCGGCCCCGAGGCCGCCGACACCAGGGCCAGCGCCGCGGCCGCTGACCGCAACAGGCCACGAGCGCCCATGCACATCTTCACCCCCGCTATTCATTCAAAGAATAGCGAAAGTGTAGACCGCGCCCACCATCTTCTGCTTAGCATCGGCCCATGCCCACGAGAGCCACAGCCGTCCGCCGCCGTGCCCCTGCCCTGGCCGAAGTGCTGGGCCAGGCCAGCACCGACAAGCGCATCGACATCCTGCGCCGCCTGGGCGAGTGCGGCTCCATCAGCGAGGCCGCGCGGCAGGCCGGCGTGAGCTACAAGGCCGCGTGGCAGGCGCTGGAGACGCTGTCCAACCTGGCCGGCACGCCGCTGGTGGCCAAGGCCGTGGGCGGCAGCGGCGGCGGCGGCGCGCAGCTCACACCGGCGGGTGACGAGGTGCTGCGCGCCGCCGCGCAACTGGAGGCCGCGCGCTCGGCGGTGCTGGCCACGCTGGCCGGCCCTGCACCTGCGCCGGGGCGCCAGCAGCCCGGCCTGGCCGCGATGGCCTTGCGCACCAGCATGCGCAACCAGTTCCCGTGCACCGTGCAGTCCCTGGGCCCAGCCCGCGGCACAAGCGCCGGCACCGTGCGTGTGGCGCTGGCCTTGCCGGGCGGGCAAACGCTGCACGCCCGCATCACACGCGAGAGCGCCCAGTTGCTGCAGCTGGCCCCTGGCCTGGCCGCGCTGGCGCTGTGCAAGGCCACCGCGGTGCAGGTGGCGCCCAGACTGGCCGCCGCCGGGGGCCGCAACCTGCTGCAGGGCACGGTGCTGCGCGCATCCCGCGCCGCAGCAGGAGGCGAGGTGGCGCTGCAACTGCCCGGGCCGCTGAGCCTGGTCGGCTTCAGCCGCGCGCCCACGGGCCTGCGCGCGGGGCAGTTCGCGATGGCCGCTGTGGATGAAGCCGGCGTGGTCATCGCCGTCACCGGCTGAGCACGGCACCCTCACACGCTTGAACGATTCGAGAGGTTTTCACACCATGAGCAACACCCCTGGCTTCGACGACCCCGCCGGCACCTGGAACCGCCGCTACGCCGGCAGTGATTTTCTTTTCGGCACCGAACCCAACGCCTGGCTGCGTGAACACGCCCACGCCTTGCCTGCCGGCGGACGCGTGCTCTGCGTGGCCGATGGCGAGGGCCGCAACAGCGTTTGGCTGGCGCAGCAGGGCCATACCGTGGAAGCCTTCGACATCGCCGAGCGCGCCGTGGAGAAAGCGCGCGGGCTCGCGCAGCAGCAAGGCGTGCAGGTGCAGTTTGAGGTGGCCGATGGCGACGGCTATGCCTGGCCCGAGGCGGCCTTCGATGGCGTGGTGGCCATCTTCATCCAGTTCGCAGACCCGGCGCTGCGCGAGCGCCTCTTCGCGCGCATGGTGCGTGCGCTCAAGCCTGGCGGTGTGCTCATCCTGCAGGGCTACACCCCGCAGCAACTGGTCTACCGCACGGGTGGGCCGCCGCTGCTCTCGCACCTTTACACCGAGCCGATGCTGCGCGAGGCCTTTGCCACGCTGCGCATCGAGACGCTGCGCGACTACGAAGCCGAGGTGCAGGAAGGCAGTGGCCACAGCGGCCGCTCGGCCTTGATCGGGCTGGTGGCGCGGCGCTGAGCGGCAGCAGGCTGCGCGTGGACCAGCAGCTCACGCCCGGGATGCCGCTCGAGCAAGTGCAAGAACTCCAGCGGCGCCTGCAAGCGCACGGCGGCTCAGGCCGCCCAATCGATGACGGTGTCGGTGTTGCCGCGGGTGTCGATGCAGGCCAGGATCTAGTGCACGGGGGGCCTGGGGCTCAGTGCATGAGTTGTTCAACAGCACCCGGCTTGTCATGCACGGCGAAGCGGTCGACGAGCGTGGCGCTGGCTTCGTTCAGACCGACGAGCTCGACCTGCGCACCTTCGCGCTTGAACTTCAGCACCACCTTGTCGAGCGCGCTGACGGCCGTGATGTCCCAGAAGTGGGCCCGGCTCACGTCGATCACCACGCGGTCGATCACTTCCTTGAAATCAAAGGCACCCATCAGCGCCTCTGACGACGCAAAAAACACCTGGCCCACCACGCCGTAGGTGCGGGTGCGGCCATCGGCGCTGAGCTGGCGGTCGACGCGCAGCACACGGCCCACCTTGTGCGCGAAAAACAAGCCCGAGAGCAGCACGCCGACGAACACGCCCTGCGCGAGATCGTGCGTGCCCACCGTCACGGCCACGGTGGCCACCATCACGATGGAAGAACTCGGTGGGTGCTCGCGCAGCTTGCGCAGCGAATCCCAGTTGAAGGTGCCGATGCTCACCATGATCATCACGGCCACCAGCGCGGCCATGGGAATCTTGGCCACCCAGTCACCGAGAAACACCACCAGCACCAGCAGGAAGAGCCCGGCCACCAGGGTCGACAGCCGCCCCCGCCCGCCCGATTTCACGTTGATGACGCTCTGGCCGATCATGGCGCAGCCGGCCATGCCGCCGATGAAACCGGTGGCGATGTTGGCCACGCCCTGGCCCACGCACTCGCGGTTCTTGTTGCTGGGCGTGTCGGTGAGCTCGTCGACGATGGCCGCCGTCATCATCGATTCGAGCAGCCCCACCACCGCCAGCGTGAGCGCGTAAGGCGTGATGATGGCCAGCGTGGCCCAGTTCAGCGGCACATCGGGCAGCAAGAAGACGGGCAGGCTGTCGGGCAGCTCGCCCATGTCGCCCACGGTGCGGATGTCCAGCCCCAGCGCCAGGCTCACCGCGGTGAGCACAACGATGGTGACCAGGGGCGAAGGCACGGCCTTCGTCAGGCGGGGCAGGCCATAGATGATGGCCAGGCCGGCCGCCGTCATCGCGTAGACCACCCAGCTCACGTTCGTGAGCTCGGGCAGTTGCGCCATGAAGATGAGGATGGCCAGCGCGTTGACGAAACCCGTGATCACCGAGCGCGAGACAAAACGCATCAGCGCGCCCAGGCGCAGCAGGCCGGCGAGGATCTGGAACACCCCGGTCAGCACGGTGGCGGCCAGCAGGTATTGCAGGCCGTGCTCCTTGACCAGCAGCACCATCACCAGCGCCATGGCCCCGGTGGCCGCCGAAATCATGCCCGGGCGTCCGCCGGTGAAGGCGATGATCACCGCGATGCTGAACGAGGCGTAGAGGCCGACCCGCGGGTCGACGCCGGCGATGATGGAAAAGGCGATGGCCTCGGGGATGAGTGCCAGGGCCACCACCAGCCCTGCAAGCAGGTCACCGCGCACGTTGGAGAGCCAATCGCGGCGGAAGTGGGACAAGGACACGGGCTGGTGGTTACGGGGCTCCGACATCCGCTGGCATTCTAGGACGCGGCCCCGCCGCGCCCTGCCTCACGACAAACCGCCCGCCAGCGCACCCACCACATCCACGCTGAGCGCCCGCGTGCCGGCCACATAAGCCGCGGCATCGCCCTGCAGCGTGTAGTTGGCGGTGCTGTTGCTGCGGCCGCTGCCACCGAACATCGACAGGAAGTTGCCCACCGCCTGCGCGCCCTGGGTCACGCCCGAGGTGGTGTCCGACAGCGTGCCGATGCCGCCCTGGATGCCGATCTCGTCTTCCAGCGCGATCTCGCCGGCCTCATCACCACTCACCGGGTACAGCGCCATGCGGGTCAGCAGCGGGTGTGAAGACAGGCCGGTTTCCGTCGTCAGGGTACCGGTCTGCGTCTGCCCGCCGCGGCCAAAGGCGTCGGGCACGCGCCAGTCGCTGCCGAAGCTGGCTTCGATGCGCACCGGGCTCACGCCGATCAGCAGGCCGACGATGCCGATGCCGGCTTCGGCGGCGTGCTTGCGGAACAGCGTGTCGACCTTGCGCCCGGCGACCACCAGGCCCATGGACGACAGGCCCGCCAGCCCGCCCGCGGCGGGTGTCCAGTTGGGCATGGGCACGTAGCCGCCGTAGACGCTGGCGCCCCACATCGCGGCTTTGCTGCTTTGCTGGTTGCCTTCGGGGAAACTGTGGCTGCTGCCTTGGGCCTGCACCAGCCCGTCGGCCTTCAGCAGGGCCACCAGCGCCGCCGGGTCCACCACCTCGAAGCCGCGGGCCTGCAGGCCCTCGACGGCGGCGGCGTGTGCGGCATCGGCAGCCGCCTGGAAATCGGCATCGCTCAGGCCGGCCAACGTGGTCTTCACGAAGTTGGACCCGGCTGCGCCGCGGCGGAAGCCACCGCCCACCGAAATCTGGCGCTGGCGCTCAGTCAGGCAGGCCAGGGCCACGCTGCCCAGCACCACACGCTTGCTGCCCGCCAGGGCAGCCCGGCCGCTCGTGCGCAGCTTGGGCTGCGCTGCGGCCACGCCCGGCAGCATCCAGCCGGCCAGGCCGGCGGCCGTGGCCGCCAGCGTCGAGGCGATGAGTTGGCGACGGTGGGTCGAGATCGAATCACGCACAAACAGCTCCGGTGGGGCCGGGGCCGGGCGGAGGGGTCCGCCTCGGCACACGGCCGGGATGGCGCGCCCGCCGACAGGGTCAGGGCGCGGTGGGCCAGGCCCACGCTGAAGTACGCGAGAAGTAGCGGCGCCGAAGCTCAAACGCCCGGGGCTGGGCGTGGCGGGCGGCGGGTTAGGCCGGATGCTCAGCTTCTACGCGGGGCTGTTCGACATGCGCGAAACCGGCATCCCCCTTTTGGCGAGGCTGGCGCTGGTGGCACTGATGGACCTGATGTCCACGTGGGCGCGGGGGACCGACAGTCTGCTGCAGGCAGGTCCGTCACCACGAGCGTTCAAGGATGAGGCCGATGATGGGAAGCGCTTCGCCCTGGTCTGCAACATTCACACCCCGCCGCGGATCGAATTCCCGCGAGCCACCGCTGGGGCCGCCGTAGACGTTGATCACGTCCAGGAACCCGACAAGGTCCACCGGCCCGAGATTGCGCCGGTAGTCCACCCGCACATTCAGCGAGTGGAGATGGTCCAGCCGAAGCGCATTGCGCCGCGTCAGTTCTTTCGAGTAGCGCACAGGCTGCCCTGGCCCAAGCACGCCACTGTTGATGGTGAAGTCGTCCGTGGGTCGCCCGCTCGCCCATTTCCAGCGCGCACCCAGTTTCCAGCGTTCATTGATCTGCCAGTTGCCGCCGATGGAGAAGAAGTGCTTGCGGTTGAAGTCGGCGTCATGGTCCCCGAGTCCATCCTTGTCATTGATGCGGGCCTTGTTGTAGGCGTAGACGGCACTGCCGGACCAGCCACCCGCATAGCGCCGTGACAACACGACATCCAAACCGAGATTCGTGCCTGTCCCGTCGTTGCTGACCCGGCCACTGGTGCGTTCCTGCTCCACCACGAGCCGGTTCAGCCGCTGGTAGTAGGGCTCGACCAGCAATGACCAATTGCGGTCGAAGTACTGCTCGAAGCCCACACTGGCGTGGGTGACGCGCTCGTTCTTGATGCCGAAGTTCTCGGGGCTGGCAGCGCGGACCAGAAAACGTGGCGACTGGTAGAACACACCCGCAGTGGCCGACACGCGCAGGCCTGAGGCCAGGAGCCAGTTCGCTGCAAGCCGTGGCGACACGAGCGATTCGTCCGAAAAACCATCACGGTCGTAACGAAGCCCTGCTCTCAGATCCCAGTTGTTGAACTTGAACACTTGCTCGCCATAGGCGGCGTAATTGGTCTTGTTGGCTTTGTAAACCGAATTGAGGCTGTCCGGTGTCCAGGTGATGTATTGCCGGCCGGGCGGACGGGGGTCGGTCGTTCGATAAACGAAGCGGTCCCAGTCCTCACGGAGCAAGGTCGCGTATTCAACATCGGCCCGCCAAACGCGCAGCCCGGCCGATGCCTGACCGAAACGATTGCGGGTCACGTAATCGCTGTGCCAGCCGCTCTCGGTTTCGTTTTCGGTGACCGTCAGCAAACGTTCGCGCACCGGGACAGCCGGGGCCGGCGTGCCCTTGGGCACGAGGTCTGGATAAGCCTCGCCTTCCGCCGAGGTCTTTTTGTTCGCGCGGCGGTAGATCTGATGGGTCCACATGCCGTCGGCGCCCACGCGGCGGCGCCAGGTCAGCCCCACCAGGGACAGGTCTTGTTTCGTGTCGATCAGCGACACGTCTTCAAAATTCGGGGAGGCCAAGACGTTGGCGATATTGCGTGTGTATTTCTCCGGCGCGTAAATGCCGAGAAACTCCAGCTTGTTGTCAGGATCGAGAGAGGTCACCGTCTTGAGCACGATGTCGGTCAGTTTGGGTTGGCCGATGTCCAACTCCTCGATCGTTTCGAAAACGCGGCCGAAGTCGAACTGGCGTGCCGTGAAATACAGAGTGGTGCCCTTGTGTATGCCACTGGGCCCTTCGTAGCTGAATTCGAGCCCTGCGATGTCCAGCCGCAAACTGGCACTCGGCGTCGGGCTGCCACCAGCGACGTTGAGCTTGAGCAAGGAGCCCGAGCGCCCTCCGTACGCAGCGCTCCAACCGCCGGGCGAAAACTCCGCACTCGCGATGGAGCTTGGCGCGAAAATCGAATAACGACCGCCACCCCCGATGTCCTCCTCTTCGCCGACGGTCTGGTCGAAGTGCACCACACGATCCAGGGGCAGCCCGTCAACCAGAATCAGGTTGTCGCGGGGCCCGCGGCCGCGCACGGAGAAACTGGCGAACTCACCGTCGGGTATCAGCCCTGGCAGGCTGTCGAGCGCGCGCAGGACATCACTGCCTGTGCCTGGGGCACTGCGCAGTTCCTCCCGGTTCAGCAAGGCATTGCTGACCGAGCCGTACCGATCGGCCGTCTGCGCGCGGCCCACCACCACCACTTGCTGGGCCGCCTCCGTGCGGGCGAGCATCTCCAGGTTCAGCGGCGTGACCTTGCGGGCGACGACACGCACGCTGGGCTCGCTGATGGCAAACAAGCCAGGGCCTTCGGCCGTTACGGCATAGAGCCCCGCGTTCAGGCCCGTCAAGTCGACAATTCCGTTGGCCTCGGTGCGACGGGCAATGACCTGGCCGACGCGGTCGGTCACGGTCACAGACACGCCCGCGAGCGGTCGCTGTGTCTCCTTGCTGGCCACTGAAATGCGCATCCCGCCATCGGCACTTTGCGCCCAAGCAACCGATGCCGCGCAGACGAGCAGCCAGCCTGCGAAGAACCGAACGATTCTTTTCATCGCGGTCTCCTCATTGCGCCGAGCGTGGTGTGAAGCAGAAGGCGGTGCGTTTGTGTTTGACGAAGTTCGAGACCATGGGTGGCAAGCAGGAGTGGGTCGATGCGCACGATCCTAGGAGGCCGCCCGTGAACCAAACGTGACATGGCGCAGCCTTCGCACCGCACACCGCGGCTTTACCATCGCGCCCTCCTTGGCCACGCGGCATCACCATGCGGGTACTTTTGCTCGAAGACAGTCTTGCGCTCGCCGGTGCCGTTTCTGACTACCTGGAGGTGCGGGGCTGTGCAGTCGAATTGGCCTTCCATGGACAGGCGTTTCTTGATCTGGCGAACGCGGCCGAATTCGATGTCTACGTGCTCGACGTGGCAGTGCCGGGCATCGACGGGCTGGACGTCTGCGAACGCCTGCGCACCCAAATGCACGACGAAACTCCCGTGATCTTTCTGACCGCACGCGATACGCTGCAAGACAAGAAGGCAGGTTTTGCACGCGGCGCGGACGACTATCTCGTGAAGCCCTTCGAGATGGAAGAACTCTTCTTCCGTCTGCAGGCGCTAACGGCCCGAGGGCGACGGCCCCTGGTGTCGACCCAGGTGCTGGGCGAAGTGATGCTCGACCACGGTGCCGGCATCGTGGTGCGCAACGGCCGGCGCATTCGGCTGCACGAATTGCAGTTGCGCATCCTCAAGATACTGGCGGCCCGTTCACCGCTGACCGTGGAGCGCGCCGTTCTCGAAAAAGAACTGTGGGGCGACAACATGCCCGACAGCGATGCGCTGCGCACCCACATCTACCGCCTGCGCAATGCGCTGACCACGCCCGGGGAGCGAGAGTTGATCGAAACGGTGCACGGCAAGGGGTGGCGCTTTGTCGGCTGACAGCACCTTTCAGCGCCGCTTGCGCGGCGCATTCATGCGCTTCGCCGGGGCGACCGCGCTGCTCTATGGCTTGCTGACTTACCTGGTCTCACTCGGGACCGAAGAGTTCCTGGTGCGCCGTTACCTCGGCGCGGTGGTCGAACAGGCGATCGCGCAGGTCGAGCGCCCAAGCACAGACGGCACCCTGCCGAGCACGCTGCAGCGGGTTCAAGCCCTCGCGCAGCCCCCGCGTCACGATGCACTTCTTGCGCCGGGCGCTGAAGTTGTGCGCCTGTATGTGCGCGCCTCGCCAGACCTGCCGGCCTGGGCAGCCGCCTACGGGCCGGGCACGCACCGCCACCTTGACGACGGAAGCATGGTTCGGGTCGCGCCCATCATGGGCGGCAGCGACACGCTGTATGCGGTCATCGCGGGCGATGGGGTTCTCGACATCGACGACATCGAGCCCTACGTGCTGCTCACGCTGCTGCTCATCGGCGTGGCGGTGACGGCCCTGAGCGGCGCCGTCGGCGCCGTGCTCGCACGCCAGCTCGCGCTGCCGCTGACCACCTTGACGCGCGAGGTGAACGAGCACCGGGAAGGACCGGTGGCGTTTTCAGGGGCCCAACGGAGTGACGAAGTCGGCGCGCTCAGCCGCGGCTTTGCGGCACTGGTGGCCAGGCTCAGCGACTTTCTGCAGCGTGAACGGGAATTCACGCGCTTCGCCAGCCATGAGCTGCGCACGCCGGTGGCCGTCTTCAAGAGCAGTCTGGCCGTGCTGCGCGCCACCAGCGAAGAGCCCGTGCGCGAACGGGCGCTGGCGCGCATGGAGCAGAGCGCCAAGGACATGGCCGATCTGGTTGCAACGCTCCTTGCGCTGGGCCGCGGCCCTGAAGACCCGGGCCACCGCGACGTCCAGGAGCTGCACGTCGCCCTGATCACCAAAGACCTGCTCGACAGACTCGTGCCCTTGGCCACGCAGAAAGGGCTGCAGATCGAACGGCAGCTCGATGCGCACGCGCGTGTGTGGGCCGCCCCGGGCCTGGGCCCGGTCCTGATCGACAACCTGCTGCGCAACGCCGTCGCGCATGCCGACCGCTGGATCGTGGTGCGGGCCGACGCGCATGCCATCGAGATCGAGAACGATGTGCCGGAACAACCGCGCGCTTCTTCGTCGACGGGGTACGGGCTGCAGATCGTCTCGCGCATCTGCGAGCGGCAGGGCTGGGCCTTCGCATGTGGGCGCGAAGGCGCACACTTCATGGCACGCGTGTCGTTCCAGGGAGCGTCTGCCACGGCCGGCCGCCAGCTCAGCGGCACCCAGGCGGTGCAGCCTCCATAGCTGGCGGATGGTGTTCAGCCGGGGAGATTCGGAGCCCTGCGCCGCCAGGCGGTGATGCTCGTCCGGCCCCCGCGCTCAGGGCATCGGCCGCAGCGTGCGCGCCAGGAAGTCTTGCGTCGCGGCCCAGGCCCGCGCCTGCGTGCGTGCATTCGCAGCCGGCGTGCCGCCGCTCTTCGAGGGCCCGGCGTTGTACTGCGTGGTGGGCCCCCAGCCGGTGCCGCCGAGGAAATGGCCCGCGTCGCGCTCGATCACCGCCTCGGTGGGCAGGCCGGCCGCAGCGCGGGCCTTGACGATGGCCTCGGCCATGCCACCGCTGTCCCAGATCTGGTCGTCGTGCCCGCCGATCACCAGCACCGGCGCGGCGATCTTCTCCACCGGGATGCGCGCGGCCGGCACCCGCTCGGGGTTGGCGGCGCGGCCGGCGTCTTGCGGGCGGCGGATGCGCACCTCGGCGCCGGTCTGGAAGCCCGCCATCTCCTTCATGAAGTCTTTGTAGGGCACGAAGGGCAGCGGCTCGCCCTTCCAGCTGAAGCTGCTGCGCGTGCCACCGGCCACGCCCATGCCCCAGCCTTCCCAGACCACATCGGTGGGCACCACGGCCACGATGGCGCTGATCCACGGCATCTTGGTGCCCGCCAGCAGCGCGAACTCGGCGCCCTTGCTGGTGCCCATCACGCCGATGCGCGTGGCGTCCACCTCGGGCTGCGCGGCCAGCCAGGCGCGCGCCTGTTCGAGCCGCTCCACCGGGATGTCGGCGAAGGCCGCCGGCAAACCCGGCAGTTCCGGCGGCGTGGGGCCGGTGGCGCCCCAGCCCGGGGGCGAGTAGTAGGGCAGCGCCAGCACGGCATAACCGCGGCTGGCCCAGTCGGGGCCGGCCCGCGTGACCAGGCTGCCACCTTCGCTGCCGCCCAGCAGGATGAGCGCCGGGCGTTTGGCCGCCCCCGGCCGGTGAAAGAAGCGTGCGCCCGGGAAGGGCGTGGCCTCGCGCGTCTGCACATCGGGCAGCGCGCTGCGCAAGCGCAGCAGCTGCTGCACCGGTGCGGCGGTGCCGCCTTCCACCTGGGCTTCGAGCTGCACCTCGCCTTCGCCCAGCGTCAGCGCGGGCGCAGGGCGGGTGGGCACCATGCTCCAGAACAGGCCACGCAGATCGGCGCCTTCGTAGCTGCCCCCTGGCAGGGGCACCGCCGTGGCGAGGTCGACCCGGCCCTGCGCATCGGCGCGGAAACGCGCTTCGGCCGCGTAAGGACGGCGGCCGCCGGTCCACTCAGACACGACACGCTGCGCGCGCAGCCGCAGCTCGGCGCCGGGGGCCAGGCCCTCGACGGCGATGCGCACCGGCTCGCCGGCCAGGAACTCGGCCCCGGGGGTGACGACAAAGCTCTGCGCCCAGGCCGGCGCCGCGGCCGCACAGGCAGCGGCAAGGGCCAGGGACGACAAAACGCGGAAGGGGAGGCGGGTGGGTGTGTTCATGGCGCCATCGTGCCCCGGCCGGGTGGTGGCGCCGGGTGGCTGGCGACGAACGGCGAGCCGGCGCGATGGATCAACGGCAGCGCGCGCAGCAGTTGCGCGCGCGCTGTCGATGGCCGGGCCGATCGCGGCCGAGACCGCAGCTCAGGTGCCGCAGAAGGTTTGGTAGGCCGCAGTCTCGGCCGGCGGCGCGGGCACGGCGTAGGGCGCGAGTGCCGGGTCGCTGTCGAAAGGCCGCTGCAGCGCGGCCAGCAGCGTGTGGAAGGGCGCCATGTCGCCGTCGGTGGCGGCGGCCAGCGCCGCCTCCACTTGGTGGTTGCGCGGGATGACCCAGGGGTTCACGCGGCGCATCGCCGCGGCGCGTTCGGCGGGCGGCAGGGGCGATGCGGCGTTGTCCTGCGCCAACCGCGCCTGCCACTGCTGCAGCCAGGCGTCCAGGGCGGCGCGGTCGCGGAACAGGTCGCCAAACAGCGCAAACAAGGGCTCCGGCTGGCCCTCGGCCACATCGGCCAGCAGCCGCCACGCGAGCGTGAAATCCACGGCCTGGTTTTGCAGCAGCGCGAGCCATGCATCGACCAGACGGCCGTCTTCTTCGTCATCCGCCGTGGCCAGCAGGCCGAGCTTGGCGCGCTGGCCTTGCAGCAGCGCTTGCGCGTACCAGACCGGAAAACCATCGATCACCGCCGTGGCCTCGGCCACCACGCGCTGCACGGCGGCTTCGTCGTTCTCGTCGGCCACCAGCGGCAGCAACGTCTCGGCCAGGCGCGCGAGGTTCCAGCGTGCGATGCCGGGCTGGTTGCCGTAGGCGTAGCGGCCGCCGTGGTCGATGCTGCTGAAGACGGTGTCGGGGCTGTAGGCCTCCATGAAGGCGCAGGGGCCGTAATCGATGGTCTCGCCCGAGATCGTCATGTTGTCGGTGTTCATCACGCCGTGGATGAAGCCGACGTTCATCCACTGCGCGATCAACTGGGCTTGGCGCTGTGCGACGGCGCGCAGGAAGGCCATCTCGCGGCCCGGCGTGCCGGCCAGGGCCGGGTCGTGGCGCGCGATGGCGTAGTCGAGCAGTTGGCGCAGCTTGACCAGCTCGCCCTCGGCCAGGAAAAACTGGAAGGTGCCCACGCGCAGGTGGCTCGCGGCCGCGCGCGTGAGCACGGCGCCGGGCCAGGGCCTCTCACGCAGCACCCGCTCGCCCGTGGCGGCCACGGCCAGCGCGCGTGTGGTGGGGATGCCCAAGGCGTGCATGGCTTCGCCGATGAGCACCTCGCGCAGCATCGGGCCCACCGCGGCCTTGCCGTCGCCACCGCGTGAGTACGGCGTGCGGCCCGAGCCCTTCAGCGCGATGTCGCGGCGCTGGCCTCGGGGGTCCACCACCTCACCGAGCAGCAGCGCGCGGCCGTCGCCCAGGCGCGGCGAAAAGCCGCCGAACTGGTGGCCGGCGTAGGCCTGCGCCAGCGGCTCGGCGCCTTCGGGCAGCACGTTGCCGGCAAACACCGCGGCGCCAGCCTCACCTTGCAGCGCGGCGAGCTCCAGGCCCAGCTCGGCCGCCAGTGCGGCGTTGAAGTAGAGCAGCTGCGGCGCCGGCACACGCGCGGGCTGCCACGCGGTGTAGAGGCCGGGCAGTTCGCGGGCGTAGGTGTTGTCGAAGGCGAAGGCGGGCATGGGCGGGGCCTGAAGAAAACAGCACCGCAGTGTGCCCGCAAGGAATAACGCCGGTGCGGCGCGGGCCGCTGTGCCGCACCGGGGCCGCTCAATCGAGCGTGACAGGCTCGGCTTCTGTGCGCCGCTCAGGCTCGGCAGTGCGCAGGATCTCGTCGAGCACCACCGTGGCATAGGCCCCGGCCGGCAATGCAAAGCTGAGCACGAGCTGATCGGCCTGCGGCCAGGCCCAGGACAGGTCTGCCGGGCTCGTCACCAGCGCGCGGCGCTCTTGGTCCAGACCCGCGTGTTCCAGGCCGTTGCACAAGGTGGCGTGCCGCTCGGCCACGGCGTTTTCCAGGGCCTGCGCGTGATCGGTGGTGGACACGCGGCCGCGCCCCCACAGCGGCCCGGTGGGGCGGCCGGCTTCGTCCAGCACATCGCCGGGCAGCGTCTGGCCCCAGAGGCCCTGCTGGATGCGCTGCGCCAGCACCTCGTTGAAAACGAAGGAGCGCACCGCCGACAGGTACAGGCCCTTCTTCTTCGGGTTGCGCACGCGGATTTCGCGCGCCAGCATGGCCCGGCCCTGCTCGACGTTGCCGCCGTCAAAACCGAAACGCTGGGCGCCGAAGTAGTTGGGCACACCCTGCGCCGCCACGGCCTGGAGGTTGGCCTCCACGGCGGCGCGGTCGCCCTTCACATCGCGCAGCACGATGCGGAAGCGGTTGCCCTGCAGGTCGCCGGGGCGCAGCTTCTTCACGTGGCGGCTCTGCGCCAGCACCTTGAACTCGGGGTGCTGAAGCTGCGTCAGGTCGGGCGTTTCACCCTTGGGCAAGTAGATGCTGAACCACTGGCGCGTGAGCGCGTGGCGGTCTTTGAGGCCGGCGTAACCCACGTCTCGTTCTTCTACGCCCGCAGCCGCGGCCAGCTGCTGCGCGACGAAGTTGGTGTTGGCGCCGTTCTTTTCGACCTCCAGCCAGACGTGTTCACCCTCACCGGCGGGCAGCTGCAGCGGCAGCTCGGTGACGACGAAATCTTCGTTGAGCTGTTTGAGGGTGGCGCTGGCGCCGCTGAGGGGGTAGGCGTTGGGCCAGGGCGGCAAGGTCGTTGAAGGGGTGTCGGTCATGAGGAGGCTGGCGGCAGCGGCAGGAAAGGGGTCGGGCTGTTCAGCCGGGCTGGGGCGGTTCAGGGCGGTGATTGTCGTCCGGGCTGCACGCGGGGCTGCGCGGCAAGGGTGCGCGCTGAAGACGGGGTGGCGCCCGCGCCAGTTCAGCGCTTGACCACCGATGAGGGCGTGAATGCCAGCCCAGTTCATGCCCTCCAAGGTGTACCGCTGCCAGACAATGCCGGAGATTCCAAGGAACGAGTCCGTCTCATGCTGTCTGCACCGGTGCCGTCGGATGAACAGGAGCGCTTGCGGGCGCTTGAATGGCTGGGCGTGCTCGACTCCGCGCCTGAGCGCGAGTTCGACGCGCTGGTGGCAACGGCTGCCATGGTGTGCGGCGTTCCGATCTCGCTGGTAAGCCTGATCGACCACGACCGCCAGTGGTTCAAGGCCAATGTGGGCCTGCCCGGCAAAGGGCGTTCAAGAGCCGACGTTGGCGCGAACGACTGAACCCAGTCAGTGCCACTGGCAGACACTCTGACAGGCTCGCGTCAGACCCAGCCTGGGCACCAGAGGCTGGGGTCGGTCAGTCCACGCCAGTGCAGCAGATTCACCTGCTTGGCATGCACGGCTTCCAGTTCGATCGAATCGAGGCGCGCCGATGGCGGCTCAGGCTCGACAACCCGCAGCACCACGAAGTCAGGTCAGGCAGCCGCGCGCATCGACCGCCCAGGTGGACTCGACCACACCGTGCGCCAGCCCACCCCGCACACCGATGTAGCGGTCGTGCAGGTTGACGGTCGGGTCGCAATGGCCGGGAATCAGCCAGACGGTGTCACCGATGGCCGGCAGGGCTGCAGTGCGGCCATCCGCCTGCGTGACCGGGCTGAGGATGCCGTGTTCATCGCCGCCGTTGCGAAACTCAAAACCGCCCTGCCAGACCCCGGGCATGCCGGAATCGATGGCATGGGATTTGTGCCCTGCGTCGACAACGGCATGCGCCGCGCCAACGCTCATCACCTGCGACTTCACGAAGAGCGCATGCTCGAAAGCCACCTGACCCATGCCGGGCGCTGACCCTGCCAGATGGTTGTCGGCGTAGTCGCGGTCCATGAAGACATAACTGCCGCACTGCAGTTCACCCCAGACGCCGCTGGCGGCTTCGAGCGCAAAGGTTCCGGTCCCCGCGCCAGTGACCAGCGGGCACTGAATGCCGGCCTCTGCCAGGTTGGCCAGGGCGGTGCGCACCAACGCTGCGGCATGTTCGATTGCCACCTGGCGTTCTGCGGAAGAGCGCAGGTGCTGCGCGCCGCCGTGGTAGGCCTGCAGGCCGGCGAAGTGCAGCCCGTTCGACAGGACGCGGAGCGCGAGTTCGCCGGCTGCAGCCGGCGACGTGCCGCATCGACCTTGACCGACATCGATCTCGACAAAGACATCAGCCCGGGTGCCTGCAGCCTTCAGCGCCGCAGCCAGGCGGTCGATGCCCGTGCGCGAATCGACAGCGATCGCGAGCCGAATGCGGCCTGCGAGCGCGGCCACCCGCGCGAGCTTGGCTTCATCGACGATCTCGTTGCTGATGTAGATGTCGGGCACGCCATGTTCCGCCAGCACTTCGGCTTCGCTCAGCTTCTGAACGCAGACGCCAACCGCACCCGCGGCCATCTGAAGTTTTGCGATCGCCGCGCTCTTGTGCGTCTTGGCGTGCGGACGCAGGCGAAAACCTCGCTCACTGGCGAAAGCCGCCATCGCTGCCAGATTGCGCGCCATCGCGTCGAGATCGATGACGAGCGCTGGCGTGTCGATGGCGGCCACGGGATCGCCAGGCTGGGCCGGGGCGCGCAATCCTGCGTTGTGACTCATCGATTCGACTGTATGGGAAATCGGGCTCGGGTCGTCGGCGGCCCGGCGGGTGCTTACCATGCGACATGCCAAACACGACCATCGCTCTCGAGGCCGCCGACATGTCCAAGGTCATCGAGATGGCTTGGGAGGATCGCACCCCCTTCGAGGCGATCAAGACGCAGTTCGGGCTGGACGAAGCTGCCGTCATCGCGCTGATGCGTCAGCAATTGAAGCGAGGGTCATTCCGCCTGTGGCGCGATCGTGTGCGGGGCCGGAGAACGAAGCATGCCGGGCGCATCGCTGCGCATCAAACCGCCGGCAGCGGCACCGGCGCGGTGTAGGCAGGCACCTGGTAGCCCCGCTGCACCGCCGGACGCTCGGCGATGCGCTCGTACCAGCGGCAGACGTTCGAGAACTGGCGGATGTCGACCTCGTGCCACTCGAAGCGTGAAATCCACGGCCAGATGGCAATGTCCGCAATCGAATAATCGTCCACGACGAATGAGCGCCCGGCCAGTTGGCGATCCAGCACGCCATACAGTCGCTGTGCCTCGGCGCGATAACGCTGGGCGGCGTATTCGCTGGCCCCGGGCTTGGCACGCAGGAAATGGTGCGCCTGGCCGATCATGGGCCCGAGCCCGCCCATCTGCCACATCAGCCACTCGATCGTGCGCATCCGCGCGGTGCTGTCATGCGCAAGCAAGCGGCCGGTCTTTTCGGCGAGGTAAATCAAGATCGCCCCCGACTCCATCAGCGCGAAGCCACCGTTGTCGTGGTCAACGATCGCCGGTATGCGGTTGTTCGGCGCTATGGCCAGAAACTCTGGCTTGAACTGTTCGTCCTTGCCGATGTCCACAGGCACCGCCCGGTAGGGCAAGCCCAATTCCTCCAGCGCGATCGAAACCTTGCGGCCGTTGGGCGTGGTCCAGGTGTAAAGGTCGATCATGCGCGGCACCTCGCAGTCAATCGGCTGCATTGTGAGGGCTGCGCCCTGGGCCCTGCAAAGCCGCGAGCGCGTGAAGATTGCCGCGCTGAGCGCGCAGCGGGGCCATTCGCGGTTCTCGAGGGGCTGCTTTCGGCCATCAGCTGACCTTCAAGGCAAAACCAACAAGCCGACAACCGGTCGTGTCGAAGCCTGGGGATCACCAGTACAAGCAACCCCGCAGACCAGAGCGGCTCGCGCGGCTTCAGGCCGCAGCTTCCTTCAGACGAGGTAACAGTTCCTGGTGACCGCTGACCGTGACCTCCACGGCCCTGCCCGTGGCGCGGCGTAACCAGCCTCTTGCGGTGAAGTGTTGGTAGATCTCGTCTGCAAGCTGTCCAGCGAGGTGATCGCGACGTTCGGACCAGTCGAGGCATCGGTACGCAAAGCGACGCCGGCTGCTGGGCTGACTGGGGTTCATGCCCCACCCTTCAAGCCACGCCTGACCCGCAGCCGTGAGTTCGAAATCGCTGGAGGTGGATGCCAGGCAAGCTCCCCGCTGAAGGGCAGTGAAGACCAAAACCCCGAGTTGACCGGCCAAGTGGCCGTAACAGCATCGCGCCATGCGCAGACGAGCTCTTTGCGGATGCGCCCAAGCGGCGTCATGATCATCTCGCTCGGCAACAAGGGCCAACGCCTCCAGCGCATGCGCAACTTCGGCGTCGGCCAGGCGGTAGTACCTGTGACGCCCCCTCGGCTCACACACGACAAACGCCGCGTCCAATAGCTTGGCCAGATGGCCGCTGGCCGTAGCCGGCGTGACCGATGCCGTCTTCGCCAGCTCGCCGGCGCTGGCGTATTCACCGGACAGCAGGTAGGCCAGCATCCGTGAGCGCGCCGGGTCGGCCACGATGGCTGCAACGCGGGCCATCCGAGGTTCATGGGAGGTGTTCACCGGTGTCAGATTAACGCGCTTCGCGAGTCTGAGGGCGCCTCATCGCGCTCTTGCAGCCCATAGTCGCGCACCACGGTCGCAACCCGGAGCCGGTAGCCGGCGAGCACGTCACTGCGGCCTTCCTGCTGAGCGCGGCGGTGCATGCCATGGCAGCGCCAGGCACGTACAGAGGCTTCGTCGCGCCAGAAACTCAAGGACAGGAATCGCCCGGGCTTCGCAAGACTCTCGAACCGCTCCACTGACATGAAGCCGTCGATGGACTCCAGTTCGGCTTTCAGGGCAACTGCGATTTCGAAGTAACGATTTGCCGCGCCACAGTTCGGCTCTACTTCGAATATGACCGCGATCACGGCGTGACCTGCCGCGCCACATTTCGCGTTGCGCTGACATCCTCCAGCCAGGTTCGCTCCTCGCGAAGGATGAAGCGCTGGGACTGCGCCAACTCGAAGTTGGCACGTCCCTCGGCGTCGGTCTTGAGTGTCAGTCGGTAGCGCTCGTAGGCTGCCATGCTGTCAAAGCCGATCAGGCCCCACGCCACATCGTTGCTGCCCTCGTGCGGCAGGAAGTAGCCGATCAGATTGCCGCCGCAGCGTGGAATGATTCGACCCCATGCCTCGGCGTAACGCTTGAAGGCGTCGCGCTGGAAAGGATCGATCTGGTAATGAATGAAGCAAGTCACGGTCATGGTGTCGGCTCTCGGTGGGTTGGCTTCGACCAGGAATGTGCGGCAGGAGCGGGCCGAGATGTTTCGGCCCGAGCCGAACTGTCCTCTGCTGCGGGCACGGGCGTTGGCGGGTTCCGCTGATGCCGGCGCGGCCCTGCCGATGTCGGCAGATGACCGTCAGGAATGTCGCCGATGGGTCGAAAGTCCCAGTTCGCGGCCAGCGGGAGCAGTCGTCGGCGGAACATCGACGTCGACCTGATGACCACCTGCGTGCCCCGCCAACGTCGACCCTCAGGGTCCGAGGCACAACGGACGACCGTGTACCGGGCGCGGCGCTGGTGGAACTGTCGGTGCTGAAGACCTGGTTCGAAGGCGAGGCGGTGCTGTCCATCACCATCGACATCTGGCATGCCGACCTCGCGGCGGCCAAGGGTGCCAACTTCGCGCCGTGTCTGGCGCACGCGCTGCCCGTGGGGCCTGCCTGGCCTGTGGGGCCGCCCGGGCTGCTCAGTTCGCGGCGGTGGGGGTGATGGTCTTGGCGTAGACCTGGAACACCCCGGCCGGCGGCCGCGACGAGACCAGGTTGCGCGCGCTCGAGCCGAAGACCACTGTCGAGCCGTCGCGCGACAGCCGGGGCCCTGTGCTGTTGCCGTTGCTGGCCGTGCCGCTGGCGCTGGCGCTCACCAGCTTGTCCTGGCCCGTGGTGCGGTCGCGCAGGAACACCCGCCGGTCGAAGTTGCTGTAGATGCGCGTGAACAGCACGTGGCGGCCATCGTCCGACAGCGCCGTGGCATCGCCGTCGGGGCTGCCCAGCAAGAGCGTCAGGCTGCCCGTGGCCAGGTCCTTCTGGTACAGGCCGCGTGGCCCCAGGTTGCTGAGCCCGGCGGTGCCGAAGATCACGGTGTTGTCGGCCCTCACGCTCAGGCCTTGGTATTGACCGGCGGTCGACGCCAGGCCCTCGGAGGTGCTGGACACCAGCGTGTTGCCGCCGGTGTCGAGGTCGTGCACGAACACGTCGGCCCGGCTGTTGTTGTCGCCTGGCACCAGGGCAGCGGACGAGGAGACGAAGCCCACGCGCGCGCCATCGCGGGAGATCGCGGCGCCGAGGCCCAGCACCTCGCCGTCCGCGACGATGCCGTTGTCGGTGGGCAAGGTCTGCAGGCTGCCGGTCTGCAGGTCGCGCAGCATGATGCGCCGGGGCACGAGGTTGATGCGGTCGAAGCGCACGCCAGCCCTCGTCGCTGGCACCGTCACGAACACGATCCGGCGGCCATCCTCCGACAGCGCGCCGCCGAAGTAACCGTCCACCTGCGGCACCGTGCCTGCGGCGGGCGAGGCCTGCGTGAGCTGGCCGGTCTGCGTGTCCTTCACGAACACCGCCGTGCCCGAGCCAAAGGCCACGAAGCGGCCGTCGGGTGTCATCGACAGGCAGCTGCCGCCTTCGGCGAGCTGCGCGCCGTTGCTCTGGGTCGTGACGCGCTGGATGTCGCCGCTGTCCAGGTTCTTCAGGAAGACATCGGTGCGGCCATTGGTGTCGCCGGGCACGAAGGCGGCGCCGTCGCTGGCAAAGAGCACCAAGCGGCCGTTGGCGGAGACGCCGCAGGTCTGGCTGCTGGTGGTGGACGCGCGGCCGGCGACGCTGGTGACCAGCTCGATGGCCCCCGCCGGCAGGCCGCTGGCGGCCAGGGCGCCGGCGCGGCCGGCCGGATCGTCTGCCGCGGCGAGGCCGGCAGAGGAGGTCTCCGGTTCAACGATGTCGCCACCGCCGCAGGCGGCGAGCGTGAGCACCGCGACAGCGATGCTGCCAAGGCAGAGGTGACGTGCGGGCTTGCAACCGGTCATGGGAGGGCTCCTGGTGGATGTGGCGGACGGGAGCCCCATTGAAGCCCGCCGGTCCCCGGAAGTCCTCACCGCGGCGTGATCAGCTGCCCCGCCGCGGCCTGCAGCGGACGCAAGGTCCGCGTCTCGTCCCCATCCGCATCGGGCCCGTCCACGCAGGCCTGGCCCCTGTCCTTCACCAGCACGCCCCGGCGCGTGCGCATCTTCATGAGCCGGCTGATGATCGTCTGTAGCAGTGCGTGCAACTCGTCGTCGGAGGGTGCTTGCGCCTCGACAAAGGCCGGGGCGCCATCGGGCTCCCGCCAGGGCCCGCGTACCGGCCCGACCGACCGCTACGCGGCGACGAGTTCAGGGCCGCAACCGCTGCGAAGCTGAAGGACGTGGCTACAGTCGCAGCTCACCATGCGCACACATCCCTGCTTCTGGCTCCGCGCCACCGCAACGGTGGCTGGGCGCCGCTCGGCGGCCCCGCCACGGCCGCGCGTGGAGCGATGGGTGCCGCACCTGACCAGGCCCGCGACATGACGCCAGGCCATGCCCGCATCGCCATCGTCGGCGGGGGTCTGGCCGGCCTGGTGGCGGCGTGGCGGCTCGTGCAGCAAGGCGTGCGCGACATCGTGCTGTTCGAGGCGCGCACCACCCTGGGCGGCCGCATCCTCTCCGTCGACGCCACCGGCTTGGGCGTGGACCTGGCAACGTTGGCGCTCGACCGCTTCGACCTCGGGCCGAGCTGGTTCTGGCCGGCGGCGCAGCCGCAACTCGACCGGCTGATCAGCGAACTGGGGCTCCAGCGCTTTGGCCCATTCGAAGACGGCGACCTGCTGGTTGAGCGCTCGATGCAGACGCCGCCGCTTCGCGCGCAGGCTTATGGCAGCGAGCCGCCTTCGATGCGGCTGGCAGGTGGCACGGGCGCGCTCGTCACAAGCTTGCAGGCTCGACTCGATCCCGTCCTCCTGCGCACCGGCCAGACGGTGAGGCGGCTGCGCCGAGAGGCCCAGCGTGTCGAGCTGACGGTTGCCGATGCAGCCGGCAAGGCCACCGTCTGGCACGTTGAGCATGTACTGCTGGCCTTGCCCCCGCGGCTCGCGGTCAGCAGCCTGCAGTTCGAGCCTGCGCTGCCCCCCGAGCTCTCGCGCCGCTGGCAGGCCACACCGACCTGGATGGCGCCGCACGCGAAGTATGTGGCGGTGTACGACACGCCGTTCTGGCGCGAGCAGGGCCTGTCTGGCAGTGCGCGCAGCAGCGTCGGCCCGATGGGCGAGATCCACGACGTCTCCATGCCCGGAGGCCACGCCGCGCTGTTCGGCTTCCTCGGTGTGCCTGCGCGGTTGCGTCGCCAGACCCCCGACGAGGTGCTGCGCACCCACTGCCGCGCGCAGCTCGTCCGCCTGTTCGGCCTGCGCGCCCGTGCACCCGTCGGCGAAGCCTTGAAAGATTGGGCCAGCGACCCGCTGACTGCGACCGCCGACGACCAGGACGCTGCGGGCCACCATGCCGCAGCGCCTCCCCGCAGCGCCGATGCGGGCGCATGGCAAGGCCGCCTCGTCGGCATTGGCAGCGAATGGTCCCAGCAGTTCCCGGGCTATCTCGCCGGGGCGGTGGATGGTGCCGAAAGCGGCCTGCGGGAAGCGCTGTCCGACATCGCACGCCGGACGCAAGAGCCTGCCGAATGAACCGGGACGCGGTTTCGAGCCGGGTGGCAGCCCGGCGCTGACCCGCCTGCCGATTCAACCGGCGGGCTGCTTGCAAAACGGCATCGTCTTCATCGACCACTGCGCGCAGGTCTGGGCGCTGCCGCGCACGGTGGTGGCGTCGCGCCGATCGCGCGCGCGGCCCTCGGCGACGCGCGCCGTTTGCGCCTTGAACGAGCGCCACCATTGCTCCACCTGCCCGTGGTGGTTGGGCATGTTGCGGAAGTTGTCGCTGTTCAGGCGGGCAAAGTTGTCGTTCTGTTCGCGCAAGCTGCCGGCCGAGGTGATGCGCTGGTTGCTCAAGTCCCGCCTCGCGTCGGCGCGAGCCACCTGGTTGCGCGTGATCTGGTCGGACGCTGCCCGCAGGCGGCGGTCGTATTCAGCCTGGTGGTCGGCCGTGGCCACGGCGAGCAGCCGCTCGAAAAGCCGATCGTTGAGGTGGCCGAAGTCCACCTCGTCGGTCAGGTACCAGGCGCGTTCGGTGTCGCTGCGGCAGTTCAGCCAGGTCAACACGGTGGCGGGTTTCGCCGCCGCGGCCTTGGCCACGCAGGCCTTGGCATCGGCCGCGGCCTTGCCGGCCGAGACCTGCCCTTGCGCGTTGTTGATGGTGTGCAGCACTTCCACCGGCATGCGCCCCGCTCGCGTGGCGTGTTTGACGTAGCCCTGCCAGAGCGCTTGGGTCCGCTCGGTGGCGGGGCCGGGACGGTAGATTTCCCAGCGCTGCTGGTTCCAGCGCACCAGGGGATAGCCCTCCTTCAGCACGAGCGCCGCCGCCGCTGCGTGGGCCACATCGCCGGCATTGGCGGCCCGCAGGATGACCATATTGATCTCCGCGTCGGTCACCGTGCCCGGTGGCAGCTGCGACATCACGGCGTTGGCCACCTCGGGGTAGTGGCGCCCCGCCCGGGAGTACCTCACCAGGGCGTTCACGGCCGCGACAAGGTTGCGCTGCTCCAGGCGTACCAGGGCGAGCTGCAGGTTGCCCGGGACGAGCCCGGTCCGCAGGTGCTCGCCGATCGCGGCTCCCCAGGCCGACGCCAGCGATCCCTTGGTGTCTTTGCCCGCGTGGGCAAGGGCGGTGTCGAAGACGGCCCGCCCGGTGCCATCGGCGGACGGTTCTTTCAAACCGATGCCGACGGCAAACCGGCTCACCCAGGTGCCGGCGCGCTGCAATGCATACAGGTCGCCCATGTCGGCGGCGTACAGCGCGTAGTGCAGCAACAGCTCGTCGGACAGGATCTGCTCGCGCTCCACGCGGGTCTGGCGCCCCTTGCCGGTGGCGAAGAAGGCATCGAAGCTGAACTCTCCCTCCACTTCCTTGCTGCGAGAAAGCCCCTCGAGGCCGCCGAAGCAGCCGGCGCAGCCCCTGGCCAGGCCCTTGCTCCAGAAGTGAATCTTCAGCGCGATGTCTTCTTCGCCGTTGCCCAGCGTCCGGCCCAGCCACTGGAACAGGTGCGGGTCGAACTCCGCGGCCTTCTCCACCCACTCGCGGCCGAGGGCGGTGTTCTTCTCGACGCCGCCGCTGCCAGCAAGGTAGATGTTGCCGATCGCCTCTTGCGCGGCGCCGTCGGGGATGGCGTCGAGCTGGCTGGTCAGCAGCTCGATCGCGCCACGCCCATTGCCCGCAGCGACCCGGGCCTGCGCCTGGGCCAGCAGATCCTTGGCGGCCTGCGGAAACAAGGCGTCGTCGCCCGTGGGCACGAAGGTGCTGAGCTCGAGCTTCGGCAGCACCGGCCGCCACATCTCGCCACGGGGCACGGGTGGGAAGGGGTAGTCCTTGTAGGGGACCACGGTCGCCAGGAAGTCCGGCGCGGGCTGGACGGCGGCGGCAGACGAAACCGCCACCACGGGCAGGCCCGCGGCTGCGCTGGCTGCGGCAGCCGGTGGCTGGCTTTGCGCGTGGGCGACGCCGCCCATCAGCACACCCAGGCTCAGACAAAACGCGCCGATCGTCGACCGCCGGCCAACGGGCCGTGGGTCGTGCGCCATCGGCAGAAGCTCGTGGGTGTTCAGGGGCTGGTGCATGCTTGGCCGACAAGGTTGTGTGCCGTCGCACCGCCATTGGCGCGACGATCTACCCTGGTCACGCGGGACGAACGGCCCAAAAAGCTCACGCATCGCCTGCCATGGCGCCACTGCAAGGGCCTGCCGTGCGGCGTGCTGCCGGATATCGCCCGGCACTTCCAACGAGCTGCTAGCCCTCGAGGATGAGACGCGCGGCGGCGCCCGTGGCCGTCATCGAAACGGCAGCGTGGACCGGACCCACCACGCCCACGAAGGCAATGCCCTGGTTCACACCATTGAGCTCGTAGCTGAGCGTGCCCTTGTCGAAGTTGATGATCATGGTGATGCGGTCACCCTGCTTGCCGTAGTTTCGGCCGTAAGGGGTGGACGAGGCGACGTTGAAGCACTTGCCACCCGTGCCGGCGATGTAGCCCCAGCTGTTCGACAAGCCGACCGTGGTGAGTGGGAAGCTGGGGGGCACCAGGCCCACCACAAAGGCCCAGTTGTTCGCGGTTGGCGGCGCTGCCGTGATTTCGATCGTCACGCGGCAAACACCTTTGGAAAATGCGCGCGCCGACATGACGCTCTGCCACTTGTCACCCGTGCCGCGGTTGGACACAACGCCCGTGCTTTCATCCAGTTGCAGCAGGGGATCCATCTTGTTCGGATCCCACGTGAGAGCACGCGCACCGGCGCCGGGCTGCTCCGAACCGGCGGGCACGGGTTGCACCATGCTGTCGCGCAAGCGTGACAGCAGCGCTGGGTTCAACAGGACCTTGTTGTATTGGTTGGCTACCAGTGCCGGCGGCTGCGTGCTGGCCAGCCTGGCCAACTGACCGTACACCTCAAAACCCGACAAAGCCAAGTAATGGTGCCCGTTTGAATTGCGGCCACGTTGCGTAATTCGCAGGAAGCGAAAGAACATGCTGGGCCACAAGCCATTCACACGCCACGTGTGCGTAGCACCCTTGGCAGCCAAGGCCTTGTCATCCTCATGCGTACTCAGCAGATGCCATTGCGCGCCATCTTCCGAGCCCTCCAGCGTCCAATGGCGCAGCGCCTCTGTATCCCAGGTGGCGTAATGGCGCAGAGAATAGTGGGTGGGTGCCACACGGTGCTGCTTGAAGTCGATCTCAAACCAGGAATTCAGGGCTGGCTTGGTGCTGCATCGCACCACTCGGTTGCCAACAATGGCCGATGCAGGCTCAGAGTTTTCGAGCAGAGGTGAACTGCTGACGCCCACCAGCCCCGCTTCCGCAGGGTTGCTGTAGGCCTGCTTGGGGCGCCCGGCCAGATGCGCCACGATGCCGTTGTCATCAAAATCAGCGCGGTGAACGAAGGTGCCCAAACGCACCAATGCAGGCTGGGGTGCCGTGATCACGCCGTCGGACTTGCCTTCGGTGTCTTGATGCTCTTCTTGCAAGCCCAGCAGGCCCCAATTGGCGGCAGCCACTTCGTCGATGCTGATACACGCAGGCACATCGGCATTGCCCGTTGCGGCCACCAGCGCCGCTTGAATGGCCAACATCAGCCGCTGCTTGCGCTCTGCAGACAAGGTTTCGCCGTGGAGTTTGATGTTGACGTAGCGCATGGCAGTCGCTTCAGAAGGGTGGGGTTGCGGGTTTGAAGATTGCACGGGGGGCGATGCGCGCCCGTGTCTCGATTAAGACACGGCAGACCCGGTCCTGACCCGTGCGGCCATACCGCCGCCGCTTCAGCACGAAAGCGTCGTTGCCGATAACCAGCAGGCCACGATGAAACACATGCCCGCTCTGATGCTGGCCTGCGCCTGCTTCCAGGCGCAGGCGGCCCAACTGCCCGCCTGCGACAAGGCCGTGCGTTTCGTTGCGGCGTGGTTCGCCGATCCCGTGGTGGACAACGCCAAGCCGGCCGCCGAACTGACGAAGATCGGGGCGGGCGCCGGGCGCAGCGGTACCCAGCTCGGTCACGTCGTTGTCGAGACCAAGTTGTCCGTGAAGCCGCAGACCAGCTGCCAAGGTGTGGTCGTACAGCTCGACTACATCAACCCCGTGCTGCGCGTGGCCAGCGAGATCCCGCCGGGCAGCTGTGCCTATGCGCGGGTGATGAACCATGAGCAGACGCATGTGCGCATACACCGCGACATCGCGCGCCAGTTCCGCGAACTGCACTATCCATGGCGTTCGGGCGGCAGCAACGCCGCCATCCTGGCCTACGCGAAACAGGAACTCGACCGACTGATGCAGGCCCAGGTGCTGTTCGACAGCCCCGAGGAATATGCCAAGAACTTCAGTGCATGCGGTGGTGAGATCGCGCGGCTGGTGAAGCCGGCGGCGCCTGCCACGCGGCGGCAAGGTCCGGCCCCATGACCGCTCCCGCGTGTCGCGGCACAGCAGCGTGGCCCTGCCGCGCCTGAGAAAGGCGCGGCGGTGCAGAATGCCGCAACGCCAACACCTGGGAGTTTCCGGTGACAGAAGACCCGCGCTGCTGCGGCAGTGGCACCTGCATCATTGACGCGGCAGGCCGGTGCTGGTGTGGCCAGCAGTGGGACGGCGAAAAGATGTGCCATGCGCCTTTGACGCCGATCGAAGGCCAAGTGCCGGCCGCTGCAGCGGCGCCTGAGTCTCCCCACGATGGCGCGCGACGCAGGCCCTGACACAGTCGCCAGGGTCTTGGCCCGACGGGGCGGCCCGTGGCAGGGTGCACTGAACTGCGGAGACATCTGATGCGTATCGTGATCATGGGCAGCGGCGGCGTGGGCGCCTACGTGGGGGCGCGGCTGCAGGCGGCTGGCGAAGACGTGGCCTTCATCGCCCGTGGCGCCCACCTCCAGGCCCTGCAGACCGAGGGTCTGCGCCTGGAACACCCGCAGCACCCGCTGCACCTGCCCCAGGTGCAGGCGAGTGCCGACGCGGCGGCGCTGGCCCGCAGCGGCCCGGCCGATCTGGTCGTCTTCGCCGTCAAGCTCGGCGACACCGAGGCCGCGGCGCGCGCGCTCGGCCCGGTGCTCGGCCCGCAGACCCGCATCCTGACGCTGCAGAACGGCATCGACAGCGTCGACCTCATCCGGGCCCGCGTCGGCACGACGGCGGTGCGCGGTGGCGTCATCTACGTCTCGGCCGTGATCGACCGGCCGGGCGTGATCCGCAGCCCCGGCGGCTTGCACGTCATCGTGGCCGACGCCGCCGGCGGCGACCCCACGATGGCGGACTTCTTCGCTGCCTGCGGCCGTGCCACGGCGCTGCAGGCCAAGCCGACGGACGACATCCGCTCGGCGTTGTGGGAGAAGTTCATCGCGCTGACTTCACTCTCGGCCACCACCTCGCTGCTGCGTGCGCCCATGGGCGCCATCCTCGGCCACCCCGAGACCCGCGCCCTGCAGCGCCAGCTGATCGAGGAGGCGGTGGCGGTGGCCGGGGCCGCAGGCGTGCCCCAACGCGCCGGCCTGGTTGACGAGGTGATGGCGCGGCTGGCCAACATGCCCGCAAGTTTCCGCTCATCGATGTCGGAAGACCTGGCCCGCGGCAAGCCGCTGGAACTGCAATGGTTGTCAGGCCGGGTTCATGCGCTGGGGCAGCAGCTGGGCGTGCCCACGCCGGCCCACAGCACGGCCTGGCGCGCCCTCGTGCTGTACGCGAACGGCGGCACGGGCTTCTGAACACCAGCGGGCCCGGCCGCAGCGCGATCACCACGCTCGCGCTGCGCCCCTCGAAGCGGCCCGCCCGGGCAATGCCGCGGCCGCGGACCTTTCAGCCCACGGCCTCTGCCACCAGGCCCTGCGCATGCGCGCACCAGCGCGCGTGCAGCGTTTCCAGCGCCGCGCCGCCCAGGGGCAGCGCCGCTTGCGTGGCCGGGCTGGTGACGGCAGGTTCGGTCCAGTGCACCAGCATCCAGGCGCCGCGGGCCGTGCCTTCCAGCGGGTCGGCGCTGACCATCAGCGCCTCGCGCGGCAGCAGCGTGGCCAGCACGCCGGTGTAGACCGGGTTGCGCGAAAACGGGCCTTCCACGATGGTGGGGCCCAGGCCGCCCAGGCGTTCGATGATCCAGGCCGTCACCTGTGCGGCGTACATCGCGGCCAGCGTGGCGCGTTCGGCGGCGCTCAAGCTCAGCAGGTCGATGTCGCCCTGCGCGTCCACCACCGTGCCGGCCTGCCGGCGGAAGGGCCCGCCCTGGGTTTCAAAACCCGGCAGCGCCATCACGCCACGCTGCAGCAGGCGCTGCAGATCGGCCGCGTTGGCAAGTTCGGGTTCGGCACCGGCGCAGAGCTGCTGGAGCTCACGCCCGCCCATGAAACGGCCGGTGGGCACACGTTCGTGGCGCACCGAGACGTTGCCCAGCAGGTCGAGCTCGGCATCCAGCCGGCGCTCGGGCGCACCCGGGGCCATCACCACGATCCAGGTGCCGGTGGTCACCAGCGTCAGGCGCGGGTGGCTGCGCAGGTAACGCGCCAGGCAGGCGTTGCTGTCGTGCGCGCCGGCGTGTACGCGCAGCGAAGGGGGCAGGCCCAGACGCTGCGCCAGCGCCGGGCGCACCGGGCCCAGCACCTCCCAGGCGCGGCGCACCGGCGCCAGGCGCTCGGCCCAGCCGCGTTGCTGCGCCAGCCGCGAAGGCTGGCCGCGTGTGGGGTTCCACAAGTGGGTGTGGCAGCCGAGCGAGCTCGTTTCGCTGGCAGCCACGCCGCTGAGCCACCAGGCCCAGTACTGCGCATAAGGCAGCAACTGGCCGCGCGCAAATGCCTCGGGGGCGTGGCGCTCCAGCCAATCGAACTGCGTGGCAGCGTTCAGGCCGCGCGGCAGGTCGGGGCTCTGGGTTTCTGCGAAGGCGCCGATCTGCTGCGGCCAGTCGGCCGTGCGCTCGTCGAAACCCTCGAACTCGTAGTCGGGCACGGGCCAGCACAGGCCCTGTTCATCGACGGCGGCAAAGGCCGCGCCGTGTGCGCTGGTGACGGCGCGCGCCAAGCGCTGGCGCAGCGGGCCCAGGGCCACCAGCGCCTCGCACAGCCAGGCCTCGATGCCGGCGGTGTCCAGCGCGCCCCAGGGGCAGGCGGCCGTGGCGGGCAGCGCGCCGCTGGCGTGGTCGGCCTGGGCCAGCACCTCGCCGGCGCGGTTCAGCACCAGCAGCTTGCTGCGGGTCTTGCCGATGTCGAGCACCAGGTCGAGCAGACCCTCGCCCCCCGCCATGCCGGCAGCCTGTCTAGACAATGCCGCCCCCACCGCCGGCACGCGCCGGGCGTGCGGCGCCCATGCGCGCGCGGTAGCCGCTGACGCGGTAGGTGGCGATGGGGTCCACCGCGGCGCCGGCGCGCAGGCGCACCTGCTGCAGCAGCGGCTGCACATCGGTCTGGAAGGCGCGCTTGAGCAGCTTGGTGGCGGCCAGCGCGTCGTTGGCCTGTTGCGCGGCGTCGAGCGCGGCGCGGTCGACCAGCAGGGCCTGCGCGTAGGTGCGCTGCACCTGCTCGGCGCTGTCGATCAGGCTCTCGATGGGGTCGGTGACGTTGTGGCTCTGGTCCAGCATGTAGGCCGGGTTGAAACCGGCCACACCTTCGTGCGCCGCGGCCACGAGTTCGTTGAACACGAGGAAGAGGCGGTAGGGGCTGACGCTGCCGGCATCGAGGTCGTCATCACCGTACTTGCTGTCGTTGAAGTGGAAGCCGGCGAGCTTGTTGGCCGCGATCAAACGCGCCACGATGAGCTCGATGTTGACATTGGGCGCGTGGTGGCCCAAGTCCACCAGGCACTGCACCTGTGGGCCCAGCGCAGTGGCGGCGAGGTAGCTGCTGCCCCAGTCTTGGATGACGGTGCTGTAGAAAGCCGGCTCGCAGATCTTGTGTTCCAGGAACATGCGCCAGTCACCCGGCAGCGCGGCCACGATCTGGCGGGTGCTGTCGAGGTAACGGTCGAAAGCACGGCGGAAATGCTGCTGGCCGGGGAAGTTGCTGCCGTCGCCCACCCACACCGTCAGCGCCTGGCTGCCCAGCGCCTTGCCGATCTCGATGCACTCGATGTTGTGCGCCACGGCCTGCGCGCGCGTGCCGGCGTCGGTGTGCGTGAGGCTGCCGAACTTGTAGCTGTGCGCCTGTGCGGCCTGGTCGCTGAAGGTGTTGCTGTTGATGGCGTCGAAGCCCAGGCCGTAGGCCTGCGCCAGGCCCTTGAGCTCGCTGTAGTCGCTGCACTTGTCCCAGGGGATGTGCAGGCTCACCGTGGGCGTGGCGCGGCCCAGCTGGTGGATGACGGCGCAATCCTGCAGCTTGTCGAACACGTCACGCGGCTCGCCCGCGCCCGGGAAACGCGCAAAACGCGTTCCACCCGTGCCCACGCCCCAGCTCGGGATGGCCACGCCGAAAGTCGCTACTTGCGCGGCCACGGTTTCAATGTCGATGTCGCGCCGGGCGAGTTGTTCGCCCAGGTGCTCGTAGTCGTTGCGCACATGGCGTTCCAGGCGCGCGTTCTGCTCTGCGATGAGCTGGCTGTCGATAGGCAATGCTGGGCTCATGGGGCTTACCTCGTGAACGCGGGCAGGTTGCCGGCGTCGACGTTGAGGATGTTGCCGGTGCACTTGCCCGACAACTGCTCGGCAGCAAAGAAGTACACGCCTTCGGCGATGTCTTCGGGGAACACGCTGCGCTTGAGCATGCTGCGCTCGCGGTAGAAGGTTTCGAGGTCGCCTTCGTCGATCTTGTTGGCGGCGGCGCGCTCGGCGCTCCACTGGCCCGTCCAGATCTTGCTGCCGCGGATGACGGCGTCGGGGTTCACCACGTTGCTGCGGATGCCCATGGGCGCGCCTTCCAACGCGAAGCTGCGGCTGAGCTGGATCTCGGCCGCCTTGGCCGCGCAATAGGCCGTGGCCTGGTTGCTGGCCACCATGCCGTTTTTGCTGGCCACGACGATGATGTTGCCGCCGGTGCGCTGGCGCTTCATGACGCGGAAGGCCTCGCGGCCCACCAGGAAGTAGCCCGTGGCCAGGATGCTCTGGTTGCGGTTCCACAGCGCCAGGCTCGTGTCTTCCAGCGGCGCGGCGCTGGCAATGCCGGCGTTGCTGACGAGGATGTCGACACCGCCGAACTCCAGGCTGGTGGTGTCGAAAGCCGCGATGACGCTGGCTTCATCGGTCACGTCGCACTTCACGCCGCGCACGTGGTCCTTGCCGTAGGTCTTGGCGAGCTCGGCGCTCACGCTGGCCAAGGCCTCGGCGTCGATGTCGGCCAGCACCACGCAGGCGCCTTCGGCCAGGAAACGGCGCACGATGGCCTGGCCAATGCCGCCGGCACCGCCCGTCACCAGCGCCACCTTGCCCACCAGGGGCTTGGGCTTGGGCATGCGCTGCAGCTTGGCTTCTTCGAGCAGCCAGTATTCGATGTCGAAGGCTTCCTGTTCGGGCAGGCCGATGTACTGGTCAACCGCATTGGCCTCGCGCATCACGTTGATGGCGTTGACGTAGAACTCGCCGGCGATGCGCGCCGTGGCCTTGTCGGCGGCCACCGTCACCATGCCGATGCGCGGCAGCAGCAGCACCACCGGGTTGGGGTCGCGCAGCGCCGGGCTGTTGGCGCGTTTGCAGCGGTCGTAATAAGCGGCGTAGTCGGCGCGGTAGGCGGCCAGCAGCTCGTCGAGCTTGGCCTTCAGCGCGTCGCCGTCCAGGCGCCAGGCGTCCTCGGAGACGACCAGCGGGCGGATCTTGGTGCGCAGGAAGTGGTCGGGGCAGCTGGTGCCCAGGGCCGCCAGCGGCTCCAGGTCGGCCGAGTTGACGAACTCCATCACCTCCGGTGAGGTGTTGACGTGCAGCAGCTTGGGCTTGCCCGCCGAAGCCACGCCGCGGATGACCGGCAGCACACGGGCCAGCACGCTGCGGCGCTCTTCGTCGGCCAGCGCCTCGAAACGCGTGCCACCGAAAACCACGGCCTTCTTCGCGGCGCGCTCTTGCGCCAGCCAAGCCTGGGCACGTTCGATCAAGGCCACGGTGTTCTCGTAGCAGCTCTGCGAGGTTTCGCCCCAGCTGAACAGGCCGTGGCCGCCCAGCACGATGCCGCGCAGGCCCGGGTGGGCTTCGTTGTAGGCCTTCAGACGGCAGCCCAGCTCGTAGCCGGGGCGCATCCAGGGCATCCAGCCCACGGTGCCTTCGAAGACCTTCTTCGTGATCTCTTCGGAGTTGGCCATCGCGGCAATCGCGATCACCGCATCGGGGTGCATGTGGTCAACGTGCGCATAGGGCAGCTGCGAGTGCAGCGGCGTGTCGATGCTGGCAGCGCGCGGGTTCAGGTTGAAGGTGCAGTGCGGCAGGTAGCCCACCATCTCGTCTTCGTGCTCGAGCCCGCGGTACAGACCCTGCAGCGCGTGCAGCTTGTCGAGGTAGAGCGTGGAAAAGCCGTCGCGCTTCATCGAGCCGATGTCGCCACCCGAGCCCTTGACCCAGAGCACGTCCACCATCTGGCCGCTGAGCGGGTCTTGCTGCTTCACCTTGGCCGAGGTGTTGCCGCCGCCGTAGTTGGTGATGCGCAGGTCGGAGCCGAGCAGGTTGCTGCGGTAGAGCAGCAGGCCGGGCTCGTCGAGGCCGGCGGCGTGTTCGGCATTCCAGAGGGGGAAGGGGCGGTGGTCGGTCATGTTCGGGGGGCGGCGCGAAGCCGGCTGCAGGGGCTGGAGGGCGAACAACGCGGCGCACCCTGGAAGGTGCGACAGCCGGTGTTGCCGAGGCGACTGTAGGCACCGGCACCCATCATCACAATCCGCGCCGGCTACTTCGCAGGATTAGCTTTGCTTATCGAAGCCCGGGCCAGCCCCGTGCACCCAGGGCCGAGACCGGCGCTGCGTGTGCAAGTTGGCCCGGCCAGGGCCGCGTGCCTGCAGGCAAACCCCTAGGGTGGGCCGGCGGGGGCACCTCTTGTCGCGGTGCAGCAAGCAGGGCCACACCGCGGGCATGTCCGCTTCGTGAAAACGGCGCCCCTGAACGAACATTTCCAGGCGACGAGAGGGCGACGCCCAGCGAGCGTCGACACCCCCCACACCGGACGCCGCGGCCTGACGCCGTGCCGGCGGGACAGCGATTCATCCACCACCGGCGGAGCCCACCGCCGCGACCGCATCGGAGACAAGTTCATGCACCACCACGCCAGCGCTGTGCGCACCCCGCGGCCCCATTGCATCGCCTTGGCGGTGAGCAGCCTGCTCATCGGCGGCACGGCCTTCGCCCAGACGGCCGCACCGGCCGCCGCCCCCCGGCCTGCGGCCGCGGCTTCGGCCCCGGCGGCCACCCCGGCCGCCAACCGCCCGGCCGCCGCAGCGCCCGCCGCCGCCGCCCCGCAGCAGATCGTGATCACGGGCACCCGCGCCTCGATCCAGGGTTCGATTTCGCGCAAACGCAATGCCGACACGGTGAGCGACAGCATCGTCGCCGAAGACATCGACCAGTTCCCGGACAAGAACGTCGGCGAGGCCTTGTCGCGTGTCTCTGGCGTGCAGCTCACCCGTGAATTCGGCGAAGGCTCGCAGGTCTCGATCCGCGGTGTCGAGCCCGACCTGAACCGCGTGGAAATCAACGGCGCCTCGGTGCTGTCCACCAACGGCAGCGCCGGCCGCGGTGCCGAGCTGCGTGAACTGGCTGCCGAACTGATCAAGTCCATCGACGTCGTCAAGGGCAGCACCGCCAACCTCACCGAAGGTGGCATCGGCGGCACCGTGCGCATCAACACGCGCAAGCCGCTGGATTTCAACAAGCGCACCGTGGCCATGAGCCTGGCGGCCGAACAGAGCAGCTCGCGCGGCGGCACGCAACCGCGCGCCACGCTGCTGCTGGCCGACCGCTTCTTCGGCAACAAGCTCGGCGTGATGGCCAACATCGTCTACGACGAGGTGCACACCCGCAACGACTACTCGCGCAACACCTCGTGGACCTTCCTGCGCGACTGGGACTTCTCTGCCGAGAAGACCGTGGTCAGCCTGAACCCGGCCATGGCCGCGGTGCAGACGCCCGCCGGCTGCGCCACCGCCTTCACCAACGCCACCGACCGCACCAACTGCCAGCGCCAGTGGTTCGACTACGCGCCCCGCATCGCGCGTTACGGCATCTGGGAACGTGACCACAAGCGCTCGTCGGCCGAGCTGACGCTGCAGTACGAATTCGCCAAGGGCTTCGATGCTTACATCAGCCACCAGGTGAACACGCAGAAGCAGCGCCTGAACGACATGAACTTCGGCACCGACCTGGTGGCCCTGACCCGCCTGGACACCGCCGGCCGTGCACCCACCTACAACGCCAGCGGCGTGCCTTCGGGCGCCACCTGCAACGGCACCAGCGCCACGGCCACGCCGGCGGGCATGGTGGTGGAGAACCACCACGTCACCCGCTACGTGGTGGGCAACTGCCTGGGCCTGGCCAACCGCGGCGGCCAATCGGCCTTCAGCACCGCAGCGCGCAACTTCGCGCTCGACATCGACTCCAGCTACACCACCGCCGGCTTCAACTACCGCAAGGACCGCTGGCGCATCGAAGGCTTGCTGGTCGATTCGAAGTCGGACTACGTGGCCCAGAGCAACAACATCGTGCTGACGCAGAACGCGCCCGGCCTGATCGTCGAGCTCGACAGCCAGCGCCTGCCGCGTTTCACCTTCCCCGCCGGCTACAGCCCCGACGACGCCAGCTCCTACGTGCAGGCCCAACTGCAGTGGCGCCCGAGCTCCACCGCCAACACCGAGCGCCAGGGCAAGCTGGACTTCCAGTACGCCATGGGTGAAGGCTTCTTCAACCGCCTCTGGTTCGGCGCCCAGGGCCGCAAGGGCAGCTCGGCCCAGTACAACGGTGGCGGCTACCTGGCCAGCGGCGGCGCCAACCTGGCCTCGACCGCCGACGACGTGAACGTGCGCGGCGCCAACGTCAACCAGACCGTGGTTTACGACCCGCTGTACACCGGCACGGCACAACGCCCCAACGACGCCCAGAGTTTCATCAACGGCAACTTCCGCACGAGTTACGTCAACGGCGCCACCATGCGCCAGCTGATCGAATCGGTGCGCACACGTTCGCCGGGCACCTTCTTCGGCGGCTACAACGGCATCGGCGGCCTGCCTTCGGGCTGGACGGCACCGAGCTACAACGCCGCGGTCAACTCGGGCAACTTCGACACCAGCGCCTTCAACTACGACAACGTCTACAGCGCGCTGGGCAGCGACGGCAACCGTTACCCGCAGATCCCGGCCTTCGACATCCGTGAGCGCATCGAAGCAGGTTACGTGCGCCTGGACTGGGGCACCGAGATCGCCGGCCTGCCGCTGGACGGCAACGTGGGCGTGCGCTACACGCGCACCAACGTCACCAGCTCGGGCCTGTTCACCGACCGCATCCGTGAAGAGAGCTCGCCAGGCAGCACCAACTTCACCGACCGCATCCGCGCCAACACCATCGTCGCCATCGACAACACCTACAGCGACATCCTGCCCAGCCTGAACGGCACGCTGCAGATGATGAATGGACGGCTGCTGCTGCGCGGCGGTTATGCCAAGGTGATGGCCCGCCCGGCGCTGAACCTGCTGGCGCCCAACGTCAACTGCATCGAGAACAGCGGCAACCCGCAGTTCGCCGGCGGCGACGGCACCGACGACTGCTCGGCCGGCAACCCCGACCTCAAGCCCTACCGCGCCACCAAGTACGACCTGAGCCTGGAGTTCTACCCGAGCCGCGACACGCAGCTCAGCGCCGCGCTTTTCCGCACCGACATCGACACCTATGTGCGCACCGGCATCCGCCGTGCCGGTGTCGACTTCTTCAACGATGGCCGTCTCTTCGACGTGACGCAGCCCATCAACGGCGAAGGTGCACAGACCACGGGCCTGGAGATCGCGGGCCGCACGGCCTTCACCTTCCTGCCGGGCTGGATGAAGGGTTTTGGCGTGGACATGAACTTCACGCGCATGAACTACAAGTACGCCGAGGGCCGCCAGTTGGTGAACCCGCTGGACGACAGCGAGCTGCCTTACCCCGGCCTCTCGCGCAACGCGTACAACGTGGGCCTGTGGTACGACCAGGGCATGGTCAACGCGCGTGTGGCCTACCACCACCGCGACAAGTACTACACCGGCGGCAACGACATCTCGGGCAACCCCAACTTCCGCGATGCCACGGGCTACCTGGATGCCAAGCTGCAGCTGCGCCTGACGAAGAACTTCACGCTGTCCTTCGAAGGCAAGAACCTCACCGACCAGGCCGAACTGACCTACGCCGGTGACCTGAGCCGGCCCAACGAGCTGGCCTGGTCGGGCCGCCGCTACTACGTGAGCGTGTCCTACAAGCTCTGAACGGGCGCCGAACGCCGACCCCGCCGTGAAACATGCCGCTGCCCGTGACACCGCCCCTGCCGCCCACCCGGGCCGCAGCGGGTGGCTGCGGCTGGTCGCGGCCGCGGTGCTGGCGGGGGCGGCCGGTTGTGGGGCACCGCCGGCGGCCCAGCCGCCGGCCGCGGTGCCGGCCGCTGACGGCACCCGTGCCGCGCAGAGCGCACGCCAGGCCGAACGCCTGGACCGCGGCGCCGTGGCCCTGCCCACGGCCGGCGGGCAGCTCATCACCTGGCGGGCCCTGGGCAGCGATGCCCCGGGCCTGCGCTTCCATGTCGAGCGCGACGGTGAACGCCTCACGGCGCAGCCGCAGGCGCTGACGCAGTGGCTCGACACGCGTGCGCTGCCGGCCGGCAGCGCACCGCACTACCGCATCACCCCCGTCGGCGAAGACGGCCGCGCGCAGGCTGCAGAGCGCGCGCTGTGGCTGCCCGAAGCCGCGCTGCGCCTGCCGCTGCAGCTGCCCGCGCCGCATGTGGGCGCCGACGGCGTGGCCGTGCCGTATGAAGCCAACGACGGCGCGCCGGCCGATCTGGACGGCGACGGCCGCTACGAGATCGTGCTGAAGTGGCAGCCCACGAACGCCAAAGACAACTCGCAGGCCGGGCACACCGCGCCCACGCTGATCGACGCCTACAAGCTCGACGGCACGCGCCTGTGGCGCATCAACCTCGGCCCCAACATCCGCTCGGGCGCGCACTACACGCCCTACGCCGTGTTCGATTTCGACGGCGACGGCCGCGCCGAGCTGATGATCCGCACCGCCGACGGCACCGTGGACGGCCAAGGCCGCGTGCTCGGCCAGGCCGGCGTGGACCACCGCAACGAGCGCGGCTACGTGCTGCGCGGCGACGAGTTCATCAGCGTCTTCGACGGCCGCAGCGGCGCGCTTTTGGCCAGCGCACCCTACACCCCGCCGCGCGGTGAGCTCGGCGCCTGGGGCGACACCTACGGCAACCGTGTCGACCGTTTCCTGGCCGGCGTGGCCTACCTCGACGGCCAGCGCCCGAGCGCGGTGTTCAGCCGCGGCTACTACACACGCGCCGTCATCGCCGCGTGGGACTGGCGCGGCGGCCAACTCACGCAGCGCTGGGTGCACGACAGCGCCGTTGACACACCCGGCAGCCGCGATACCCAAGGCCGCAGCGCCTTCGGCCAGGGTGCGCACTGGTTCGCCGTGAGCGACGTGGACGGCGACGGCCGCGACGACATCGTCTACGGCGCCGCCACCATCGCCAGCGGCGGCCAGCTGCTCTACAGCACCGGCCTGGGCCACGGCGACGCGCTGCACGTCGGCCAGCTCGACCCCACTCGCGCCGGCCGCCAGGTGTTCATGGTGCACGAGAGCCCCAGAAGCTACGGCGAACACGCCATCGAGATGCACGACGCCGCCACCGGCGCGCTGCTGTGGAGCGCGCCCGGCAACAACACCGACATCGGCCGCGGCCTGTGCCTGGACATCGACGCCGCGCACGCCGGTGTGGAGTGCTGGGCCTCGGTGGGCGGCCTGTACAGCGCACGCGGCGTTCTCATCGGCAGCGCCAAGCCCCGCGCGATGAACTTCGGCCTGTGGTGGGACGGCGACCTGCTGCGCGAAACGCTGGACGGCACCACGGTGGCCAAGTGGCTGCCCGAGAGCGGGCAGCTGCAGCCCCTGCTGCAGGGCCGGCCCGCAGGCGCCGCCAGCAACAACGGCACCAAAGCCACGCCGGTGTTCAGCGCCGACATCCTGGGCGACTGGCGTGAAGAGGTGGTCTGGCGCAGCGCCGACAACAGCGCGCTGCTGGTCTTCACCACGCCCCACCCCACGCCGCACCGCCTGGTGACGCTGATGCACGACGCGCAGTACCGCGTGCAGGTGGCGGCGCAGAACGCCGGCTACAACCAACCGCCCCACCCCTCCTACTTCCTCGGCGCCGGCATGGCCGCGCCGGCCCGACCCCGCCTGCTGCTGCCGTGAACCCTGCCCCGCCTCCCCCCCGCACCTGGCGCCGTTTTTTCAGCGCCAACCTCGCCTCGCAACTCGGCCTGTTCAGCCTCTCTCTGGGCCTGGTGCTCACGCTGGCCGCCGTCACCGTGTTCGCGCAAGACCTGCCGGGCCAGACCAGCGCGCACGGCGCTGTCGGCAACACCACCGCGCCGGTGCAGGCCGCCCCGCGTGTGGCCGGGCCGGCGCCGGGCCAGCGTTTCCTGATCTCGGCTTTTGCCGCCACCTCGCAGAACCAGCTCAGCCTCTTCAGCTCGAAAGACGGCAGCACCTACATCTCGCTGCACTCCGAGGTGTGGCAGCCGCCGCAAGGCCTGCTGCGCGACCCCAGCATCACGCGCACGGCCGATGGCTGCTGGGCCATCGTCTACACCACGGGCTGGTCGGGCAGCACCTTCGGCGTGGCACGCTCGTGCAAGCTGGGCGATTGGCAGCACGTGGCCGACGTGCCCGTCACGCTGCCCGGCGTCAGCAATGTCTGGGCGCCGGAGTGGTTCCGCGACGACGACGGCAGCCTGAGCGTCATCGTCTCGCTGTCGAAGAACGGCACCGGCGGGCCTTTTGCGGCCTACCGCCTGCAGCCCAGCAAGCCTGACCTCAGCGCCTTCGGCGCACCGCAGCTGCTGCGCGGCCTGGAAGTGCGCAACCCCATCGACACCTTCATCGTCAAGGAAGGCGGCCGCTACGTCGCCTTCACCAAACACGAGACGACCAAGCTGATCGAACGGGCCTGGGCCGAGAAGATCGACGGCCCCTGGACCTACGACCGCACCGACAACTGGGCCGGCTTCGGCGGCCCGCTGGAAGGCCAGGCGCTGGTGCGCATCGTCGACGCACAAGGGCGCCCCGGCTGGCGGCTGCACGCCGACAGCTACATGGACAAGCGCTACTACTACAGCGACAGCTTCGACGGCCTGAACACCTGGACGGCGCGGCGCGAGATCGTCGGCGCTTCGGGCTCGGCGCGGCACTTCACGGTGCTGGCCGAAGATGCCGCGCGCCTGGACAAGGCCACTGCGCCCACCGGCACGCCGCGCCAGATCAGCTGGGACCAGTACTCGCTGAAGATCGACGGCCAGCGCCAGATGATCTGGGCCGCCGAATTCCAGCCCTTCCGCCTGCCCAGCCCCAGCCTGTGGCGCGACGTGCTGCAGAAGTACAAGGCCATCGGCCTGAATGGGGTGTCGCTCTACTTCGCCTGGGGCTACCACTCGCCGCACCTGGGCCATTACGACTTCACCGGCGTGCGCAACCTCGAGAAGCTGCTGCAGATCGCCAAGGAAGAAGGCCTCTACGTGATGGTGCGGCCCGGGCCCTACGTCAACGCCGAGCTCAGCATGGGCGGCTTCCCGGGCTGGGTGACGCGCCAGCGCGGCGAAGCGCGCACCGACGCGCCCGACTACCAGGCCGCCGCGGGTGAGTGGCTCACGCAGATCAACGCCATCATCGCGCGCTACCAGCTCACCACGGGCGGCGGCACCGTCATCGCCTACCAGCTGGAAAACGAGCAGTTCTCGGTGCAGCCCAAGAACGCGCGCCACATGCAGTTCCTGGCCGACAAGGCGCGGGCCGACGGCATCACCGTGCCGCTCTTCCACAACGCCGCTTCGCGCCTGCCCGACTGGACGCCGAAGAACAGCACCGCGCCTTTCGCCAACCCCGGGCCGACGGACCTGTACGCCTTCGACGGCTACCCCGGCGGTGTGTGCGATGTGCACGGCCAGCCCGGCAACCCCGTGGCCGCGCCCGACTGGGGCATCTACGGCAAGAACTTCCCGCGTGTGGGCTCGCTGGCCTCGCCGAACACGCCCGGCTTCGGCGCCGAGATCGGCGCCGGCTGGTTCGACTACTGGGGCAGCAACGGCACCTACAACTGCACCGCCGTGCGCCAGGGCGTGGGATACCAGCGTGTGTTCTACGGCAGCAACCTGATCAACCGCATCGTCATCCACTCCATCTACATGGGGTTCGGCGGCACCACCTGGGGCTGGCAGACGGCGCCGGTGGTCTTCACCAGCTACGACTACGGCGCGCCCATCACCGAAGCGCGCGGGCTGCGTGACAAGGCCTACGGCTTGAAGGCCCTGGGCCGTTTCATCCAGGCGGCGCAGCCGGTGCTGGCGCAGATGGACATCGGGCCCGTGGTGGCACCCAGCAACCCGCGCATCAAGCTTTATCACAACGTCAACACGGCACTGAAGAGCCATGTGTTCTTCGCGGTGCACAACCCGAGCTCGAACACCGGCACCGAAGCCTTCAGCTTCGACATCGACACCGCCGACGGCCGCTACCGCGTGCCGCAGGCCGGCACGCTGCAGATCAGCGGGCAAGACGCGAAGTTCATGCTGGCGGCCGTGGACCTGCAGCGCCAGCGCCTGGCCTACAGCACGTCTGAACTCTGGAGCCACCTGCGCCAAGGCGCGCACGACCTGCTGGTGCTGCACGGCCGCCAGGGCGAAGACGGCGAGACCGTGCTGCGTTACGCCAGCCGCCCGCGTGTGAAGGTGCTGGCCGGCAGCGTGCAACAGACCTGGGACGCCGCGCGCGGCGACCTGCGCTTGAACTACGCGCACCAGGGCCTGATCGAGTTGGAGATCGAAGGCGGCGGCCGCGCGCCGCTGCGCCTGCTGATCGCTGACGACGGCGCCATCGCGCAGTTCTGGCAGTTGCAGGCCGGTGCCGACACGGTGCTGGTGCAAAGCCCCGCGCTGCCGCGCCAGGCGCGCCTGGAAGGCGCCACGCTGGCCCTGCAAGGCGACACCGAAAGCCCCAGCGCCCTGCGCGTGTGGGCCGCCCCTGAAGTGAAGGCCCTGCGCTGGAACGGCCAGCCGGTGGCCGTGGCCACCGCGGCCGGCGCCAGCCTGGCCGCCCGCAGCCCGCTGGCCGGCCCGCTGCAAGCCGGGCGTGACTACACGCTGCCCGACCTTGCCGCCCTGCCTTGGCAACGCCGCAGCGACAGCAACGAAGCCGAGCCCGGTTTCGACGACAGCCGCTGGCGCGCTGCCGACGCCGCCGGCTCGGCCGCGCAGGTGTGGAGCGCCAGCGAACGTGGCGCGCCCGTGCTGGCGATGAGCGACTACGGTTTCCACCGCGGCGACATCTGGTACCGCGGCCGCTTCAAGACCACCGGCACCACCACCACCGCCGGCACGCCGCTGGAACTGCAGCTGTACTACGGCGCTGGCGGCGCGGGCCTCATCCAGGTGTGGCTCAACGGCAAGTTCATCGGCCAGCACGAGCTGGACGCCGGCCGCCCCTTCCCCGAAACCACCGACACCTTCCGCCTGCTGCTGCCCGCGCTGCCGACGGGGGAGCACGTGCTGGCGGTGAAGGTGCGCAACAACGGCCACAACTGGGACCTCTTCGCCGACGACGCGCACAAGGAAGCGCGCGGCCTCATCGCCGCATCACTCGCGCCGCGCGCCGGCCGCCGCCACAGCCTGCCCATCAGCTGGAAGCTGCGCGGTGCGCCCGAGGCCATAGGCGATCTTGCCCGTGGCCCGTACAACAACGGTGGCCTGGGTGGCGAGTTCCTCGGCTGGCATTTGCCCAGCGCGCCCGACCGCGACTTGAGCACCGGCTGGCAGCGCGTGAGCCCGCAAGCCGCACCGCCCGCGCCCGGACCCTACTGGCTGCGCACGCAGTTCACGCTGAACCTGCCCGAAGACCACGACGTGCAGCTCGGCCTGGCCTTCGGCGACACCACCGTGCCGCGCTCACCGAACGCGCAATACCGCGTGCTGATCTTCGTCAACGGCTGGCACCTGGGCCAGTTCATCGCCCACATCGGCCCGCAGCGCGTGTTCGTGCTGCCACCGGGCATCGTCAACCCGCGCGGCGAGAACACGCTGGCCCTGGTCGTCACCAGCGACGGCCACAGCGCCAACGCGCTGGAAGACGTGAAGCTCGTGCAGCTGCGCAGCGCCCGCGGCGGTGTGCCGCTGCAGGTGCTGCCGCCCGCGCGTTACCTGCAGCGGTGAGCCCGGTGCGCTGCTCCACCGCCCTGGCGGGCGTGTTCGCCCTGCTCGCAGCGCTGGCCCTGCCGGTGTGCGCTGCGGCCGGCCCGGCAACAGCAGGCGCGCCCACGCCACCGCGTGAGGTGCAGCCGCTGGCCGAAAGCTGGCGTTTCCACAAGGGCGACCCCAGCACCGCCATGCAGCCGGCCTTCGACGACAGCGCCTGGCGCGCCGTGCGCGTGCCGCACGACTGGAGCATGGACGAGCCCTTCAGCCCCGCCTACGGAAGCGGCAACGGTTATGCCGCCGGCGGTGTGGGCTGGTACCGCCACCGCTTCACGCTCACGCCGGCACAGCAGGGCCGGCGCGTGCGCGTCGATTTCGACGGCGTCTACAGCCACGCCCAGGTGTGGATCAACGGCCACCTGCTGGGCGGCCGGGCCAACGGCTACATCGGCTTCGGCTTCGAGCTCACGCCCCACCTCTTCACCGACAAGCCCAACGTGCTGGCGGTGCGCGTGGACCGCTCGCGCCAGACCGACAGCCGCTGGTTCACCGGTTCGGGCCTGTACCGCGCGGTGCGCCTGCGCTTCACCGACACCCTGCACATCGCGCCCTGGGGCGTGTTCGTGCAGACGCCCGAGGTCAGCGAAACGCGCGCCCGTGTGCAGGTGCAGACCACGCTGCACAACAGCGGCCGCGAACGCCGCGCTTACGTGCTGCGCTCGGAACTGCTCTCGCCCGACGGCCAGGCCGTGCTGGCGCGCGCCGACCACCGCGCGATGCTGGAGCCCGGCGAAAGCCGCGAGGTGCCGCAGGCGCTGCAGCTGGCCACGCCGCAGCGCTGGGGCCCGGCCACGCCCGTGCTCTACACGCTGCGCAGCCGCGTGCTGAGCGGTGAGCCGCGCAGCGAAGGCCTCACCGACGAGCTGCACACGCCGTTTGGCGTGCGCGAGTTCCGCTTCACGCCCGACCGCGGCTTTTTCCTCAACGGCCAGCCGCTGAAGCTGCGTGGCGTGGCTCTCCACCACGACGCCGGCAGCCTGGGCGCCGCCGTGCCCGTGGCCGTGCTGGCGCAGCGCCTGCAGGCCTTGCAGGCCCTGGGCGTGAACGCCATCCGCACGAGCCACAACCCGGCTGCGCCCGAGCTGCTGCAGCTCACCGACCGCCTGGGCCTGCTGGTGCAGGTGGAAGCCTTCGACGAATTCACGCCGGCCAAGAACAAATGGGTGGAAGGCTGGAACGTGGGCGTGCCCAGCCGGCATGGCTACGCCGAAGACTTCCTGCGCGACGGCGTGCGCGACCTCGAAGACCTGGTGCGCCGCGACCGCAACCACGCCAGCGTGGTGATGTGGAGCATCGGCAACGAGGTCGACTACCCCAACGACCCGTTTTCGCACCCCGTGCTGGGCGCACGCTACCGCCCGCAGAACCCGCCGGCCAGCGAGCTGACACGCCTGGCGCGCCCGCTGGTGCAGGCCGTCAAGCGCCTGGACCCCACGCGCCCGGTGACGGCCGCGCTGGCCTCGCTGGCGATGAGCGAGGCCGTGGGCCTGCCCGAGCTGCTGGACGTGGTGGGCTACAACTACCAGGAACAGCGCTACGCCGACGACCGCGCCCGCCACCCGCAGCGCGTGATCTACGGCAGCGAAAACCGGCACGACCACCGCGCCTGGACCGTGGTGCGCGACACGCCGGCCATCTCGGCCCAGTTTCTCTGGACGGGTTTTGACTACCTCGGCGAAGCCGGCCGCTACCCGCTGCGCGCCGCCGATTTCGGTCTTTTCGACCTGGCCGGCTACCTGAAGCCACGTGGCGCCTTCCGCGCGAGCCTGTGGGCGCCGCAGCCGGTGGTGGAACTCGCCGCGGCCACGGCCGATGCCGTGCAGCACGCCTCCACCTCGGGCCAGGGCACGCCGCTGCTCGACCAGCAGAAACGCGCCCGCGTCGAACAGCACTGGAACTGGCCCGCCGGCACCGCGATGGTGGTGAGCGCCTACGCCAACACCGAGGCGGTGCAGCTCTGGCTCAACGGCCGCCTGCTGGCGACGCTGCCGGCCAGCGCCGCCGTGGAAGGTGTGCTGAGTTTTGCGCTGCCCTTCGAGCCCGGCGAGCTCCGCGCCGTGGGGCTGCAAGGCGGCCAGCCCGTGGCCAGCACGGTGCTGCAAACCGCCGGTGAAGCGGCGCGCATCGAACTGCGCCCGCGCCCGGCCCCCGCCGTGGCCGCGCCGCTGGCCCAGGCGCTGGGCGAAGGCGAGGTGCTGCAATTCGAGTTCCACATCACCGACAGTGCCGGCGTGCGTGTGCCCGAGGCGCAGACGCGCCTTCAGTTCACGCTGCAGGGGCCTGTTGAAATCCTGGGCATCGGCAACGGCCACCTGGCCGATGTCGACAACCCGCGCGATAACGAACACGCCGCCCACCAGGGCCGCGGCCTGCTGGTGCTGCGGCGCACGGCGCCCGCGGCCGGCGCAGCCGCCGCCCTGCCGGCGCGTGTGCGTGTCAGCGCGCCGGGGCTGGCCGCGGCCGAGCTGGCGCTTTGAACCCTTTTTTCCCGAGTCTTGCGATGAACAACCAGGTCCTGATCCCCACCCACCCCGAGCGCATCCACCCGCTACTGGGCCACCACGTCGCCGGCCTCGGCGCCGACCGCGCCGACTGGCAAGACACCATCCGCCGCGTCATCCACAACCTGGTCAACATCAAGGACGTGGACGGCAGCTTCCTGCTCAAGCTGGAAGACGGGCGTGTCATCGACACCAAGAGCTGGCACGGCTTCGAATGGACGCAGGGCATCGGCCTCTACGGCCTGTGGAAGGTGTGGCAGATGACGGGCGACGAGGCCGCCTGGACCACCATGACGCAATGGTTCACCGACCGCTTCGCCGAAGGCTCGCCCTCGCGCAACATCAACACGGTGGCGCCGTTTCTCACGCTGGCCAACCTGTACGAGCGCACCGGCACGCCGGGTTACCAGCCCTACCTCGACGTGTGGGGTGAGTGGGTCTACAAGCAGATGCCGCGCACCGAAGAAGGCGGCCTGCAGCACATCGTCTACAACAGCGTGAACCACCAGCAGCTGTGGGACGACACGCTGATGATGAGCGTGCTGCCGCTGGCCCGCATCGGCCAGGTGCTCAAGCGCCCGCACTACATCGAAGAAGCCAAGCGCCAGTTCATGGTGCACGTGAAGTACCTGGCCGACCCCGCCACCGGCCTGTGGTTCCACGGCTGGACCTTCGAGGGCCGCCACCACTTCGCGCGCGCCCGCTGGGCGCGCGGCAACTCGTGGGTGACCATCGCCATCCCCGAGTTCATCGAGATGCTGGCCCTGCCCGAGGGCGATGCGCTGCGGATGTTCCTCACCGAGACGCTGCTCGCGCAGGTGAAGGCTCTGGCGCCGCTGCAGACCGAGAGCGGCATGTTCCGCACGCTGCTGGACGACCCCAGTTCTTATGAAGAAGCCGCCGCCACCGCGGGCTTTGCCTACGGCATCTTGAAGGGCGTGCGCCTGGGCCTGCTGCCGGCCGAGTACGAGGCCGTGGGCCGCCGTGCCGCGCTGGCCGTGCGCCGGCACATCAATCACGCGGGTGAACTCACGCAGGTGTCCTTCGGCACGCCGGTGTTCAACACGCTGCAGGAATACAAGGACATCCCGCTGACCAGCATGCCCTTCGGGCAGAGCATGGCGCTGCTGGCGCTCGTCGAATTCAACTACCGCTTCCTGTGACCATGGGCGCTGCAAGCAATCTCGGCGCGCCCGCGCGCCAACCCACCTGGCGCAGCTACTGGGGCTGGGGCTCGGGCGACATGCTCGGCGCCGGCGCGCAGGCCGTCATCACCGGCTGGCTGTTCTACTTCTTCGTCACCTTCTGCGGCCTCACGGCGGTGGAGGCCGGCCTCATCCTGGGCCTGCCGCGCCTGATCGAAGCCATCAGCTGCCCGCTGATCGGCTACATGTCCGACAACATGCGCCACAGCCGCATCGGCCGGCGCATCGGGCGGCGCCGCATCTTCCTCATCGTGGTGCTGCCGCTGCTGCCCTGCTTTGCGCTGCTCTTCGTCACGGGCCAGAGCTTCTGGTACTACCTCGCGGTCTTCATCTTCTTCGAGCTGCTCTACACGGCCTTCCTGATCCCCTGGGAAACCATGGCCGCCGAGATGAGCAAGGACTACGCCGAGAAGGCCAAGTTCGCCGGCGCGCGCATGCTGGTGGCCCAAGGCTCGGCCATCCTGGCAAGCTACCTGCCCACGCTGCTGATCGCGCAGTTCGGCGGCAAGGATTCGGCCGAGCCCTTCTTCTGGATGGCGGTGATCTTCGGCATCCTCTTCAGCCTGGTGGTGCTGATCGTGCTGCTGTCCTCGTGGGAGCGGCCCTACACCGAAGAAGAGCTGCGCCAACCGGTGTCCACACTGAGCTGGGCCGAGGCGGCGCAGATCCCGTTCAAGATGTTCCGCGATCTGTTCTCGACGCTGCGCATCCGCGCCTTCCGCCAGCATCTTTCGCTGTATCTCGGCGGCTACCTCTCGCAGGACATCTTCAACACCGCCTTCCCCATCTTCGTGGCGACGGTCTTGCTGGGCACGCTGGGCGCCACGCTGGCCATCTCGCAGCTGATGACGGTGATGTACATCGCGCAGCTGGTCAGCGTGATGATCGCCATCCGCGTGGTCATCAAGGTGGGGCCGCTGTACGCCTACCGCGTGGCCATCACGCTGTTCATCAGCGCCACCCTGCTCTACGGCTGGCTCTACCTGCAGCAGCGCGGTGGCAACGCGGCGCCGCCCTCGGCGCTGTGGCTGTTCGCGCCCATCATCCTGGCCGGCCTGGGCCGCGGCACGCTGAACTTCGTGCCCTGGTCGGTCTACAACTACCTGCCCGATGTGGACGAGGCCGTGACGGGACAGCGCCGCGAAGGCATCTTTGCCGGCGTGATGACCATGGTGCGCAAGGTCGCACAAAGCGCGGCCATCGTGGCCACGGGCTGGCTCATCGACCTGGGCGGTTATGTCTCGCCCAAGAGCCGCCCCGGCGAGGTGGTGGTGCAAACGGCCGAGGCCATCCAGGCCGTGACGCTGGTGATGATCCTCGGCCCCATCACGGCCATGCTGCTGGGCCTGTGGGCGGCGCGCAGCTTCCGCCTGAACGCGGCTTCGCACTGGGTGCTGGTCAACGAGGTGGAACGCCTGCGCCAGGGCGCCACCGAGGCCGAGAGCCCGGCCAGCAAGCGCATCGTCGAAGAGCTGACGGGCTGGCGTTTTGAAGACCTGTGGGGCCGCGGTGGCAAGAACCGCCGCCCGCCTGAAAAGCACTACGACTGAAGCCGCGATGACCGAGCCCTCTCCCCGTTTCAACCGGCGCCAGTTTGTCGGCGGTGGTGCTGCCTTCGGGCTGGCCGCTGCAGGCGGCGCCGCGGCGGTTGTACCCACGGCCGCAACTGCCGCTGCGCCCGCTGCCGCCCCCGCCGACCCGCTGGCCCTGCGCTGGCTGGACGGCAGCGCACCCGCGCTGCACGCCGGCCTCACCTGGGGCCTGCCCTGGGCGCGTGGCCAGGTGCAGCGCCAGCAGGCGTTGGTGCTGCGCGATGCCCAAGGCCAGGCCCACCCGCTGCAGAGCTGGCCGCTGGCCTTTTGGCCCGATGGCTCGCTGAAGTGGACGGCCCACGCCATCGCCCCCGGCGTCAGCGTCGGCGAGGGCTGGCAGGTGCAGCCGCTGGCCGCAGGGCAAGCCGCACCGTCCACGCCCGGCGTGGTGGTGACGGTGGCCGACAGCGCAGAAGCCTTCACCGTCGACACCGGCACCGTCGTCGCCGTGGTGCCCCGACGCGGCCCGCTGCTGGTGCGCAGCGTCACGCGGGCCGGTGTGGAGGTGATGCGCGGCGTGAAGCTGGTGGCGCAGAGCGAGGGTCCAGCCCTAGGCAAAACGACGGCCACCGCTCATTTCGAGAGTCAGCTCGAACAAGTGACGGTGGAACAGCGCGGCCCGCAGCGCGCCGTGCTGCGCCTGCAAGGCCAACACCGCAACACGGCACCTGGCGCTGCACGGGCCTGGCTGCCCTTCGACCTGCGCCTGTATTTCTACGCCGGCGGCGACGCGCTGCGTGTGATGCACAGCTGGGTCTTCGACGGCGCGCCGCAGCAGGATTTCATCCGCGGCCTGGGCCTGCAGTTCGAGGTGCCGCTGCGCGATGCGCCGCACGATCGGCATGTGCGTTTTGCCGGTGAAGGCCAGGGCCCGAACGGCAAAGCCGCCTACGGCTTGTGGGCCGAAGCCGTGCGCGGCCTCACCGGCCTGCGCCGCGACCCCGGCGCTGCCGTGCGTGCCGCGCAGCTGGCCGGCCAGCCCTGCCCGCCCAGCGACACCTGGCACCCCTCGGTGCGCAAGTTCCTCGAACGCATCCCGGCCTGGGGCGATGTCACGCTCTCGCAGCTGGGCCCCGACAGCTTCCAGATCAAGAAGCGCACGCAAGCCGGCCACACCTGGGTGCACAGCGCCTGGGGCGGCCGCGCCGCGGGCCTGGGTTACGTGGGCGACACCCGCGGTGGCGTGGCCTTCGGCCTGCGCGATTTCTGGCAGCGCCACCCGGCGCAGTTCGACATCCGCAACGCGCACACCCCCACCACGCAAGTGACGTGCTGGTTCTGGGCACCCGAAGCCCCGGCCATGGACCTGCGGCCTTACCACGACGGCCTGGGGCAAGACACCTTCGAAAAACAGCTCGAAGGCCTGGAAGTCACCTACGAAGACTGGGAACCGGGCTTCGACACCGCCGTGGGCGCGGGCCGCAGCCACGAGCTCACGCTCTTCGCTTTGGCCGGCACGCCGACGCGTGAACGGCTGGTGCAGCTCGCCGGCCTGGTGCAGACGCCGCCGCTGCTGGTGGCCGCACCGCAGCGCTACCTGAGCACCCGCGTCTTCGGCACGCTGTGGACGCTGCCCGACCGCAGCACCCCGTTGAAAGCGGCGCTGGAAGACCGGCTCGATTTCCTGGTCAAGTTCTACCAGGGCCAGGCCGAGCAGCGCCGCTGGACCGGCTTCTGGGATTACGGCGACGTGCACCACACCTTCGACGCCGACCGCCACGAGTGGCGTTACGACGTCGGCGGTTACGCCTGGGCCAACAGCGAGCTCTCGCCCGATCTCTGGCTGTGGAGCATGTTCTTCCGCAGCGGCCGCGCCGATGTCTTCCGCTTTGCCGAAGCCATGGTGCGCCACACCACCGAGGTGGACACCTACCACCTCGGCCGCTTCAAAGGCCTGGGCACACGCCACGGCGTGCTGCACTGGAGCGACAGCGCCAAGCAGCTGCGCATCAGCACCGCGGCCTACCGCCGCCAGTACCACTACCTCACCGCCGACGAGCGTGTGGGCGACGTGCTGCAGATGCTGACCACCGCCGACCGCCAGCTGATCGCGCTGAACCCCACGCGCAAGGTCAAAGACGCGCCCAAGCTGCCAGCCGGGCAGGCCGTGATGGGCGTGGGCACCGACTGGGGCTCGATGCTCGCGAACTGGCTCACCGCATGGGAGCGCACGGGTGACGTGCGCTGGCGCGACAAGATACGCCGCGGCATGGTCTCGGTGGCCGGCATGAAACACGGTTTCTTCAGCGCCGCCGGCGCCGGCTACGACCCCGAAACCGGCGAGCTGCGCAGCCTGATCGGTGACCGTGTGGCCGCCAGCCACCTGAGCGCGGTGTTTGGCCTGGTGGAAATGCTGGCCGAGCTGATCGAGCTCATCGAGGTGCCGGGCTTCGAAAAAGCCTGGCTGCAGTACTGCCGCCTCTACAACGCGCCGGTGGCGGAGCAGCGGCGTGAACTCGGCATGCCGCACGGCGGCACCAACGCGCTGACGGTGGGCCATTCGCGCCTGACGGCCTACGCCGCGATGCGTTTGAACGACCCCGCGCTGGCGCGCCGCGCCTGGGCCGAGATGCTGGGCGACCGGCGTTTCGGCAACCGCCCGCTGGCCACCACGCGCATCGAAGGCCCGGCCGTGCTGCGCCCGGTGGACGTGGCGCCGTGGATCAGCACCAACGACGCCGCGCAGTGGAGCCTGGCGGCGATGCAGAACCTGGCCTGGGTGGGCCAGCACCTGCCCAAGGCATGAGCACGATGCGCCCGCTGTTCACCACCACCGCGCTGGCCCTGGCGGCGCTTTTGCTGCTGCCTGCGGCGTCTGGCGCGCAGGCGCAGGCGGCCGCCACGTCAGCCGCCAAGTCAGCCGCGCTGGTGCAGCCCGCCGCGGCTGTGCAGCGTTTCCACTTCGGCAGTGGCCCGGTCCCGGCCGGCGCCGTGCGCGTGGCTGCCGACACGCCCTACAGCACCGAGCGCGGCCACGGCTTCGAGCCGCTGACCGCCAGCAGCGGCCCCGCACGCTACTTCTCGGTGGCCTTGCCCGAAGGCAGCTACCGCGTCACCGCCACGCTGCGCGGCACGCCAGAAGCGGGTGGCACCACCGTCAAGGCCGAGCTGCGCCGCCTGGTGCTGCAGAACGTGGCCACCGCGCCGCGCCGCACGGCCGAGGCCAGTTTCACCGTGCACGTGCGCAACGCCCAGTTCAGCGCCGGCCCCAACCGCGCCGCCGGCCAGGTGGCCTTGCGCGTGCCGCGCGAAAGCGTCGACGAGGCCTGGAACTGGGACGGCAAGCTCACGCTGGAAGTCCACGGCGCGCCTGGCGTGCTACGGGCCTTGCGCATCGAGCCGGTGCAGGTGCCCCTGCTCTTCGTGCTGGGCGACAGCACCGTGGCCGACCAGTCGCGCGAGCCTTATGCCAGCTGGGGCCAGATGCTGCCGCGATGGTTCGGCCCGGGCGCCGCGGTGGTGAGCCTGGCGCAGAGCGGCGAGACCTTCCGCGACAGCCTGCAGCGCCGCCGCCTCGACAAGATCCTGGCGCTGGCCCGCCCCGGCGACACCGTGCTCATGCAGTACGGCCACAACGACCAGAAGCAGCTGCGCGACGGCAGCGGCAACGTGGCCAGCTACCAGGCCGAGATCCGCCAGCACCTCGCTGCGCTGCAGGCCGCGCGCCTGCAGCCGGTGCTGGTGACGCCGGTGGAGCGCCGTTTTTTCGAGGCCGACGGCTCGCTGCGCGCCACGCTGGCCGACCATGTGGCCGCGATGCGCGCCGTGGCCACCGAGGCCCAGGTGCCGCTGCTCGATCTGAATGCCGCGAGCCGCACGCTGTATGCCGCCTACGGCCCGGCGCAAGCGCCCGGCCTCTTCGCCACCGGCGCCGACGGCCGCGTGGACCCCACGCACCACAACAACCCCGGCGCCTGGCTGCTGGCCGGCCTGGTGGCGCAGGGCCTGCAAGACCTGAAGCTGCCGATCGCCGCCCAGCTGCGGCCTGATGCGCCCGTGGTCTACGCGGCACGGCCACCCGCGCTGGCCGACATCGGGATCGCACCGAGCCCGCTGACCACGCAGCAGCGGCCCGCGGGCGACACCGACACGGCAGCGAACACCGGCCCGCGCCCGCCCACCGGCGCAGGCGCTGCGCCCGTCTACCCTGAACGCATCACACGCCTGCAGGCCGCGGTGCAGCGCGAAATCGACCGGGGCCGCCTGGCCGGTGCTGTCACCTTCCTGGCGCGGCACGGTCAGCCGGTGTTTTTCCAGGCCCAGGGCCTGGCGCGTGTGGAAGAGAAGGAGGCCATGCGCCCCGACACGCTCTTCCGCCTGGCCAGCATGAGCAAGGCCGTCACCACGGTGGCGGCGATGATGCTCTACGAAGAAGGCCACTTCCTGCTGCGCGACCCCATCCACAAGTGGCTGCCGGCGTTCGCGAACGTGCAGGTGGCCGTGGCACCGCCAGCAGGCTCGGCCCCAGGCACGCCACCTCGGCTGGAAAAGCCCAAACGCGCCATCACCGTGCGCGACCTGCTGCTGCACACCGCCGGCCTCACTTACGGCAGCGGCCCCGCGGCAGAAGAATGGAAGCGCGCCGGCTTCAACGACTGGTACCTGCTGCACCTGGACGAGACCGTCGGCCAGTGGACCGAACGCCTCGCCAAGCTGCCGCTGCAAGGCCACCCGGGTGAGGCCTTCCAGTACGGCTACGCCACCGACGTGCTGGGCCGTTTGATCGAGATCTGGTCGGGCCTGCCGCTGGAGCGTTTTGTCGAACAGCGCATCACGCAGCCGCTGCGCATGCCCGACACGCACTTTTTCCTGCCGCCTGAGAAGGCGCCACGCCTGGCGCATGTGTATGCGCTGGAAGCCGGGCGCCTGGTGCTGAAGGAAACGCCGGCCAACAGCGATTTCCTGCGCGGCCCGCGCAAGCTCGCCTCGGGCGGCGCGGGGCTGATCAGCAGCGCGCCCGACTACGCGCGTTTCCTGCAGATGCTGCTCAACGGCGGCGTGCTCGACGGCGTGCGCCTGCTCAACCCGGCCACCGTGGCGATGATGACGCGCGACCACCTGGGCGCGAAGTTCACGGGTGATGCCGAAGGCGCGGGCTTCGGCTTCTGGGTGGCCAGCAACCCCGGCACGCGCAGCGAACTCGCCAGCCCGGGCACGTACGGCTGGGGCAGCGCCTACGTGCCGCAATACATGGTCGACCCCGAGACGAAGAGCGTCTTCATCTTCCTGGCGCAGCTGCGCCCCGCGGGCGACAGCACGATCAACCAGCGCGTGAAGGTGCTGGCCCGCCAGGCGCTGGCCGATTGAGGAACCCGGCCATGCAGCCCCGCCCCCCGAACCCGGCAAGCCTGCGGCCGCCCTGAGCGTGCCGCAGGCCTTCTGGCGTGGACGTGCCTGACGCACACCCGCACTCAGCTTCACACCCTGACGGCGTGCAGCGGCTTCCCACACCAAGAACCTTTCGGAGACTTCATGCAGAACCTGACCCCGCCGCTGCGCCGCGCCGCCACGGCGCTGGCCCTCACGGCACTCACCGCACTCACGCCCGCCGCCTGGGCCGCCTTCAGCATCACCACGGTGCACGACGGCAACAACGCCGCGCGCCCGCAATACATCATCGACACCGACGCCGGCCTCGTCTTCAAGGTGCGCGGCTACGACAACGGCGGCAGCACCACCTCGGCCGGCGACATCTCCAGCCTCGTCTACCAAGGCGTGGAGTACGCCGACCCGTCGCGCGGCACGCAGCTCAACTCGGGCGCTGACTGGCTGTACACCGGCGTGTCGGCCGTGGCCGTGAAGGCCGAGCTGGTGGATGCCGCCGGCAACACCACGCCCGCCGCCACCAACAACGGCGGCGTGGTCACGGGCAGCGACTACATCAAGGTCACGCTCACCATCAACAGCACGCGGGGCGGCAAGTTCACGCACTACTACCTGGTCAAGCGCGGTGAGCCGCACATCCACATGGGCACGCACTTCACCGAGCAGCCCACGGTGCACGGCCAGGTGCGTTTCATCGCGCGTGTGCCCATCGCCAAGCTGCCCAACGGCGGCCCGGCCGGCACCCCCGGCGGGCTGACGAGCCAGGGTACCTGGCCCGAAGACATCCGCGGCACCAGCTACGCCATCGAAGCCAGCGACGTCTTCGGCTTCCCGGCCGGCCACGCCTACGCGGGGCAGAGCCGCAGCAAACACTACGCGAACATGCGCCTGAAAGACTGGCAGTTCTTCGGCGGCACCGGCCCTGGGGTGGGCATGTGGTTCTGGCGCGGCAACAACGAAGGCAATTCGGGCGGGCCTTTCTACCGCTGCCTGCTGCAGCAGATCACCAGCACGCACAACGAATTGACCTACATGGTCAATTACGGCGAAGCGCAGACCGAGCCTTTCCGCCTGGGTGTGCTGAACACCTACACGCTGATGTTCACCAACGGCGCCGCGCCCACAGCCGCGCCGGCCACCGACTGGCACCGCGTGATGGGCCTGGTGGGCTACGTGCCGCCCGAAGGCCGCGGCGGCGTGACGGTGGCCGGCCTCGCGGGCCGCGTGCCCGGCGTGCCCTACACCGTGGCGCTGCACAACGCGCAGGCGCAGTACTGGGCCGAGCCCGACCCCGTCACCGGCGCGGTGCAGATCGGTGGCGCCTTGCCCGGCAACTACACGCTCACCGTCTACAAGGACGAGCTGGCCGTGCAGACGCTGCCCGTCACCGTGACGGCCAACACCAGCTTCGCGCTGGACACCGTGGCCATCAACAACGACCCGGCCAGCACGCCGGCGCTGTGGCGCATCGGCACCTGGGACGGCACGCCGAAGGAGTTCATCAACGGCGACAAGCTCACCGAGATGCACCCCATCGACGTGCGCATGGCGCCGTGGACGGTGGCGCCCTTCGTCGTGGGCCAGGGCAACCCCGCCACGCAATGGCCGGCCTACCAGTGGAAAGACGTGAACAACGGCCTGGTGGTGCGTTTCACGCTGCGCCGCGGCCAGAACACCGCGCCGCTGCGCCTGCGCATCGGCACCTCGGCCGATTTCAACAGCGCGCGCCCGCAGGTGCAGGTGAACAGCTGGCTCTCGGGCGTGCCCGCGGCACCGCCCAAGGTCACACGCAACCTCACGGTGGGCACCTACCGCGGCTTCAACCGCGTCTTCAGCTACGACATCCCGGCCAGCCAGCTGGTGGTGGGCACCAACACGCTGTTCATCAACGTGGCCAGCGGCACCGCCGGCACCCGCTTCCTGAGCCCCGGCCTGGCCTTCGACGCCATCGACCTGGTGCGCCTGCCCTGACCCGAGCCTTGAAAGAAAGCACAACGATGAAAACCAACGACTTCCTGCGCGCGGCCGTCGCCGCCCTCGCCCTCGGCCCGCTGGCCGCCCTGAGCAGCGGCGCTGCCGTGGTGCAGACCCTCGGCATCGGCTCGGCCGTCACGGCCGTGCAGTTCAGCGCCGACTTCAGCGCCAACACCACGCTGGCCAGCCCCTACAGCGAAGGGGGGCTGGTGTTCTCGCACACCGGCTTCGCCGACGACAACGGGGGCTGCGGTTATGCCGGCGAGTTCTGTGTGGATCTCGGCGCGGGCGAGAAGTACAGCGAAGCCTTCGACGGCAACTACTTCGCCACTGCCGGCCAGAACGCCTACCTGCGCATCAGCAGCGGCGACACGGCGCTGACGGCCATCGAGTTCGCCGCCGATTCGGGCTACGCCAGCATCCACCTGCTGTGGGAAACCTGGCTTGGCGGCACACGCACCGGCCAGGGCAAGGTCTCGCTCGGCGCCAGCGGCGTGGGCGGGGTGGTGGGGCTGCGCGATACGGCGGGCTTCAACGAGGTGCGTGTCTACGCCTTCGACAGCGCCAGCGACAACAGCGGCTACAGCGCCGCGGCCATCGACAGCGTGCGCGGTTTTGCCGTGCCGCTGCCGGGTACGCTGGCCCTGGCGCTGGGCGGCCTGGGCCTGGTGGCCGGGCTGCGCCGCCGCGAAAGCAGCGCTGCGTGAACACGCAGCGCCGGCTTTGGGTGCAAGGCCTGGGCCTGCTCGTGGGGGCCGGCGGCAGCGCCGGCCCGGGCAGCGCCTGGGCCGCTGCAGCCGCGGCCGGCGCGGCGAGCGCCACCCACACAACCGCCACCCCGCCGGCCCCCGAAGCCGGCGGCGGCGTCACGGGCAAACTCAGCGGTGAACTGGCCGCGCACGACCCCACGCTGTGGCTGGCGGCCGATGGCACGCAATGGGTCTTCGCCACCGGCGAGGGCCTGGCGCGCTTGCACAGCCGCGACGGCCAACACTGGGAACGGCGCGCGCCCGTCTTCACCAACGCCAGCAAACCCGCCTGGTGGGCGCAGCACGTGCCCGCCCACCAAGGCCTGGACGTGTGGGCGCCCAAGCTCTTTGCGCACCGCGGCCGGCTGTGGGTGATGTATTCGATCTCCACCTTCGGCAAACGCACCTCGGCCATCGGTCTGGCCAGCGTGGCGTTGGCCGATGGCCCAGGCGCTGCCGTCTGGCGCGATGACGGTGTGCTCATCACCAGCAACGAAGCCCGCAGCGACGAAGGCTTCAACGCCATCGACCCCGACTTCTACGCCGACGAAAACGGCCGCGTCTGGATGGCCTGGGGCTCGTGGTGGCAGGGCCTGCAGCTCACCGAACTCGACCCCGACACGCTGCGCCCGCGCGGGCCCATCACCAAGCTCGCGCGCCGCCGCGGCGGCATCGAGGCGCCCACGCTGCTGCGCCACGGCGGCCACGTGTGGCTCTTCATGAGCTGGGGGCTGTGCTGCAAGGGCGTGGACAGCACCTACGAGATCCGCGTGGGCCGCGCGCCCACGGTGCAGGGCCCGTTCGTGGACCGTGAAGGCCGCCTGCTGACAGAAGGCGGCGGCACGCTGCTGCTGGCCGGTGGCGCGCGCTTCAAGGGCCCGGGCCACCAGGACGTGATCACCACCCCGGCCGGCACCGAGATGGTGTGGCACGCCTATGACGCCGAAGCCGCCGGCCAGCCGCGGCTGCGCCGCGCCGTGCTGCGCTGGGGCGCTGACGGTTGGCCCTCGCTGTGATGAACGGCCGCCTCAAGCTCAGCACCGGGCAACGGGTGCGCCGGCAGCGCCTCGGGCGCCACGGCCACCACGCGCACGCCCTGGCGCTCCAGCCACTGCACGGCGGCGTCGGGCGCGCCGGTGTCGGTGATGACGGTGCTCACGCGGTCCAGGCCGCACAGCAGCAGGCCGCTGCGGCCTTCGAACTTGCTGCTGTCCACCAGCACGTACAGCTGCTCGGCCTGCTGCATCAAACGGCGTTCGGCCTGCACCAGCAGCGGGTCCGCTTCCACCAGGCCAGCGGCCGAGATGCCGTGCACGCCCATGAACATGCGCGCGGCGTAATGGTGCTGCGCGATGTCGTTCTCGAAGGGGCTGACGATGACGTTCTGCTCGCGGTAGATGCTGCCGCCGGGCAGGATGACCTGGTTCTCGCTGGTGTTCAGCAAACGCTCGGCGAGCAGGAAGCTGTTGGTCAGGATGCGCAGCCGCCTTGTCGCCAGGAACTCGGCCATCATGAACGTGGTGGTGCCGCCGTTGATGATGACGGTCTCGTCCGGCAGGCACAGGCCCGCGGCGTAACGCGCAATCGCGCGCTTCTCGGCCGCACGCTGGCCGATGTTGTGGCGGAAGGTCTGGCTGCGCAGCAGCCCGCCGCCGGCCTGCGGCAGGCGCTGCGCGCCCCCACGCAGCCGCACCAGCTGCTGGTGCGTGGCCAGCCAGGCCAGATCACGCCGCACCGTGGCGGCCGAGGCGCTCAGCCAGGCCATCAGCTCTTCGGTGCTGGCCTGCCCGTGTTCGTCGAGCAGCTTGAGCAGTTTCTTGTGGCGTTTGTGGTTGGTCATGGCGCGGCCTGCAAGGGTGAGCGCGCAGCGTATGCGCAGCCGCGCGCAGGAACAATCAGCAAACACGCGCATAACGCTCATCGGCGGTGTTTTTCTGCGCACGGCGCGCGCCTGGGGGCGGCCCATGGCTGAACGGCGCGTTTTCACGCCGCAAGACTTCGGCGCGCAACCGGACGGCACCGGCCTGTGCACGGCGGCGCTGCAGGCCGGCATCAACGCCGCCGCGGCCGTGGGCGGTGTGCTGCGCCTGGGCCCGGGCCTGTGGCGCAGCGGCGCGCTCTTCCTGCACAGCGGCATGGCGCTGGAGATCGCCGCAGGCGCCACGCTGCGCGGCAGCACGCAGCTGGCCGACTACCCGCCGATCAACACCCGCGTGGCCGGCATCGAGATGCCTTGGCCCGCCGCGCTCATCAACCTCATCGGCGTGCAGCACTGCGCCGTGCGCGGCGCCGGCACCATCGACGGCGACGGCGCCGGCTTCTGGGCGAGTTACTGGGCCTTGCGCGAGCAATACGCCCCGCGCGGCCTGCGCTGGGCCAGCGATTACGACGCGCAGCGCCCGCGCCTGGTGCTGGTGCAAGACGCGCAAGACGTCTTCATCGGCGGCGGCCTGCAGCTGCGCCGCTCGGGCTTCTGGACGCTGCACCTCTGCTACAGCCGCCAGGTGCGGGTGCAAGACCTCGACATCCGCAACAACGACGACGGCCGCGGCCCTTCCACCGACGGCATCGACATCGATTCTTCAGAGCGTGTGCTGGTACGGCGTGTGCGCATCGCCGTGAACGACGACGCCATCGCCTTCAAGGCCGGGCGTGACGCCGACGGCCAGCGCGTGGCACGCGCCACGCGCAACGTGCTGGTGGCCGACATCGACGTGCACGACGGCGCCACCGGCGTGGCCTTCGGCAGCGAAACCTCGGGCGGTTTCGAGCGTGTGCGGGTGCGCCGGCTGCGTGTGCGCGCGCCCGTGCCCGTGGGTGTGCTGGTGAAGAGCGCCCGCACGCGCGGCGGCTGGGCGCGCGACATCCGCGTGACCGATGTGCGCCTGGACGGCGTGGCCGTGCCGCTGCGCATCACGCTGGACTGGAACCCCGCCTACAGCCGCGCCGTGCTGCCGCCTGCCGAAGCGCCGAACGCGCCCGCCCACTGGCACACGCTGGCTGCGCCCGTGCCGCCCGCGCAAGGCCTGATGCGCCTGCATGACTTGACGCTGCAGCGCCTGCACGCCAGCGGCGCAACAACCGCCTTCGAGGTGGATGCGGATGCCCAGGCGCCCATCGGCACGCTGCAGCTGCAGCACTGCGCCATCGCCGCCGCGCAGGGCGGGCATCTGCTCGACGTGCAGGCCGTGCGTTTTGAAGGCTGCCATCTGCAGCTGGGCACGCCCGTGGTGCTGCACCACGCGGGCGTGGCCCAGGGGCTGCCGGCGGCGCTGCAGCGCATCAACCCGGCGCAGCCGCGCCGCGATGTCTCGGCCCTGGCGCACGAAGTGCAGGACGTGCAGTGAACCCTTTTTCCGATCCCACCAAGACACCGATGAACACCACCCCCAACACCAGCACCCTGGCCTTCAAGATGCAGCTGCGCACCGAAGTGCCCGGCGTGGTGGCCGAGTACAAAAAGCGCCACGACGAGATCTGGCCCGAACTCGCCACGGCGCTGCGCGAAGCTGGCATCTTCGACTACTGGATCTTTCTCGACGAAGCCACGCTCACGCTCTTTGCGGTGCTGAAACGCCGGCCCGGCGACGCCACGGCCGACGCGAACTTCGCCGCGCTGGACACGCTGCCCGTGATGCGCCGCTGGTGGGACCACATGGCCCCGCTGATGCTGGTGGAGCCGGGCAACAAGCCGCTGCAGTGGCCGCTGCCGGCGATGTTCCACCTGGCCTGAAGACGCCGATGCGCACCTCCGTGAACACGCCGCCTCTGCTGCGCTTGGGCGCCTTGGCTGCAGCGCTGCTGGGCAGCGCCATGGCCCATGCCGCGCCCTCGCTGCTCACCTGCCCCGCCGGCCAGGCGGCACAGCGGGTGGATGGCGACAGCTTCACGCAGGGCCTGGCCCGCTGGCGCCTGGAAGCACAAGACCTGCGCGCCCAGGTGCAAGTGCAAGCAGGCGTGCTGGACGTGCAAACCCCCGCCGGCCTGAGCCTGTGGTGGCGCCAGGAACTGCAGGGCGACTTCGAGCTGCGCTTCACCGCCACCGCCCTGCCCGCCCCGGCCACCGCGGGCGCGCTGGCGGGCCGCATCAGCGACCTCAACCTCTTCTGGCATGCCACCGAGCCCGACGGCCGCGAGCCCGCGCCGCGCAGCGGCGCCTTCGCCAGCTACGACGGTCTGCGCCTGCACTACGCCGGCATCGGCGCCAACGGCAACACCACCACGCGCCTGCGCCACTACAACGGCCGCGGTGCGCGCACGCTGCTCGACGGCTGGGCCGATGGCGCCGAAGCCACGCCCGCAGACCGCCGCGGCGCCATGACGCCGGCCACGCGCCTGGTGGCCGGGCAGCCGCTGCAGCTGCAACTGCTGTCACGCGCGCCCACCCCCGCCGACCCGGTGCACGGGCGCCTGGTGAAAGACGGGCAGACCCTCTTCACGCTGAGCACCGAAGCCGGTGGGCCGCCGCCCCTGCAACGCGGCTGGTTCGCGCTGCGCACCACGGCCAGCCGGCTGCAGCTGCGCAGCTTCGAAGTCTGGCAATGTCGCGGCGTCTGAAACCCCTTTCCTGAGAGACGCGCCATGTCGCAACGACCCACCCCCGCCCACCGCCACCGCGCCCTCGCGCCCGTGCTGCTGGCCGCCCTGCTGCTGGGCGCCTGCGCGAGCACGCCGCCGGTGCCGCCCCCGCCTTTTGTGCCCGAAGCCCTGGTGCCTGAAAAACGCAGCGCGGCTTTCGAAGAAGTGGCCAAGCTCATCCGCGAGGAGTACGTCGACCCGCGCCTGAACGGCGCCGACTGGGCCGAGATCACCACGCGCTACCGCAGCAAGGCGCTGAACGCGGCCGACGACGAGGCCTACTGGAAAGAGCTCAACCGCATGGTGGGCGAGTTGCGCGACGCGCACTCGCGCGTGGTCTCGCCGATGGAGGCCAAGGCCACGCGCGACCAGCGTGGCAGCCACGGCCTGCGCGTGCAGGCGCACCAGGGCCGTTACCTGGTGATGGGCGTGAACGGCAACAGCCAGGCCGCGCTGCTGGGCCTGCGCCCGGGCAGCGAGCTGCTGGCCGTGGACGGCAAACCCGCCGCCGAGTGGTGGGCGCAGCAGGCCGCCGAGGTGCGCGGCAGCAGCACCGAACGTTCGCAGCAAGGCCTGATCAACCAGGCGCTGAACGCCGGCGCCGTGGGCAGCCAGCGTGTGCTGCGCGTGCGCGGCGCCGACGGCGGCGAGCGTGAGTTCACGCTGCGGCAAGACGTGCTGCAACACCTGCTGGTGCGCAGCCACCAGCTGGCCGATGGCACGGGCTACCTGCGCTTCGCGGGCTTTCAGCCGGCAGCCGCGGGTGAGATCGCGCTGGCCCTGCGCCGCCTCTCGACCAGCGACCGCCTCGTGCTCGACCTGCGCGGCAACGGCGGCGGCCAGCTGAAGATGACGCTGCAGCTGCTGGGCTGGCTGCTGCCGCCGGGCACGGCCGGCAAGGTGGTCACGCGCGACAACAAGCGCATCACCGTGCTCGCCGGCCTGCTGGACGTGACGCCGACGCTGGAGATCACGGCCCAGCCGCTGCGCCTGGAACAACCCCTGGCCGTGCTGGTGGACGAAGGCAGCGCCAGCGCTGCCGAACTCGCCAGCGCCGTGCTGCAAAGCCGCGGCCGGGCGCGGGTGTTCGGCAGCACCAGCTGCGGCTGCCTGCTGGCCGTGCGCAAGGGCCGCGATCTGCCCGGTGGCGGGCTGCTGCTGTTCAGCGAGGTGGACATGCTGATCGACGGCAGCAAACGCATCGAAGGTGTGGGCGTGGTGCCGGACGAGCCCGTGTTCGCCGACCCGGCGGCCATGGTGCAGGGGCGCGACACGGTGCTGGACGCCGCACGCGCCTGGCTGGCGCAACAGCCGGCCAAGCCCACGCCCAAGCCGGCGTGAGCGGCATGCGCGCTGTGCACCTGGCCTTGATCTGCCACCGCCTGCTGATGCCGGCGGTGCTGGCCGCTGCCGCTGCCGGCATGGCCGCAGCCCAGCCGCTGCAGGCCGATGCCAGCGCCGTGCCCGCCGCGCCGCGCGAGGGCCTGCTGCAGATGGGCGAAGGCCGCGGGCCGCAGGGCCACATCGCCGTCAACGACCGCTACCTCACGCTGAACGGCCGCCCTTGGTTCCCGGTGATGGGCGAGTTCCACTACAGCCGCTACCCGGCGGCCGATTGGGAAGAGCAGCTGCTGAAGATGAAGGCCGCCGGCGTGGGCGTGGTGGCCAGCTACGTAGTGTGGGCCCACCACGCGCCCACCTCCCCCGCGGCCAGCTTCGAGGGCCAGCGTGACCTGCGGCGTTTCGTGCAGCTGGCGCAGCGGCACGGGCTGCTGGTGTTTCTGCGGCCCGGGCCCTGGGTGCACGCCGAGCTGCGTTTCGGCGGCCTGCCCGATTGGCTGGTGGACAGCGTGCCCACGCGCCGCAACGACGCGCAATACCTGGCCCACACCGAGACCTGGTTTGCGCAGGTGGCGCAGCAGCTGCGCGGGCTGCTGTGGAAAGAAGGCGGGCCCGTCATCGGCCTGCAGATCGAGAACGAATACAACCGCAGCGGCCCGCTGCAGGGCCGCGAGCACATCGCACAACTCAAGCAGCTGCTGCGTGCGCAGGGGCTGGACGTGCCGCTGTACACCGCCACCGGCTGGGACCGCGCGGTCTTTCCGCGCGGTGAGGTCATCCCGGTCTTCGGCAGTTATGTCGACGAGCCCTGGTCGGCCCGCAGCGGCGTGCTGCCACCGCGCACCAGCTACGTCTTCCAGTTCGGCGTGCGCAACGAGCAGGGCCTGGGCGCGCAGGGCCGCACCTCCAGCGACGACGACGGCGAACGCGACCTCGACATCACGCCCTTCTTCGGCGCCGAGTACGGCGCGGGCGTGCCGCAGATGTACCGCCGCCGGCCGCTGATTGCGCCGCAGGACATCGCGGCCATGGTGCTCACCAAGCTGGGTTCGGGCGTGAACCTGCTGGGCTACTACATGTTCCACGGCGGCCAGAACCCGCCGGCCTGGCCACCGCGCGAAGAAACCATCGCCAGCGGCGGCTGGAACGACGTGCCGCGCCTGAACTACGACTTCCAGGCGCCGCTGGGCCAGTACGGGCAGGCGCAGCCCGTGCTCTTCAAGCTGCTGCCGCTGCACCACTTTCTGCAGGGCTGGGGCGAGGTTCTGGCACCGATGGTGGTGCACGCACCGGCCCAGCGCCCCACGGGCAGCGACGACCTGCAGACCCTGCGCTGGGCGGTGCGCAGCGACGGCCAGCGCGGCTTTGTCTTCGTCAACAACCACGTGCGCCAGCACACCACGCCCGCGCATGCGAACACGCAGTTCGCGGTGCAGCTGCAGGGCGGCACGCTCACGCTGCCCAGCCGCGGCGTGACGGTGGCGCCGGGCGCAGCCTTTGTCTGGCCGCTGCGCCTGGACCTGGGCGGGGTGGAACTGGCCTGGGCCAGCGCGCAGCCGCTGACACGCATCGCCGATGGCGAAAGTGCGGCCGACGGCGAGCTTCAGGTCTTCATGGCCAGCGGCGACATCGCGCCCGAGTTCGCCTTCACGCCGCAGGCCGCGCGGCGTGCGTTCATCGGCGGGCGCCGCGCCGAGGCCACGGCCCACGAGGGCTTGCGCGTGTACCGGCCCGCGGCTGGCGAGGTGCTGCACATCACCAGCGCCGAAGGCCGCCGCGCGCGACTGGTGTGGCTGCCGCAGGCGGTGGCCGAGCGTGTGGCGCGTGTGGCGCTGCAAGGCCGCACCCACCTGGTGTGGAGCGAGGGCGCCCACGTGCACAACAACGCCAGCGGCGCGGTGGTGCTGCGGCAGACGGCGCCGGCCTGGCGCTTCGGCCTCTACCCCGCGGCGCGGCCGGCGCTGCAAGGCAGCCTGCCGCTGCAGCGCGGCGCGCGCGAGGGCCTCTTCGAGATCTACAGCGCGCAAGCCCAGGCCGTGGCGCCCACGGTGCAGGTGCAGCCGCTGCGCGCCGCCGGCCGCCTGCCGGCGCCGATGTTCCACGGCCCGCGCAACACCGTGGTGATGCCGCTGCCTGAAACCTGGGCCGCCGCCGCCGGCTGGACGCTGCAACTGCCCGCGGGCCTGCCCGCGGGCCTGAGCGAGCTCTACCTCGACATCGAGTTTGAAGGCGACATCGCCCGGCTCTTCAAGGGCACCGAGCTGCTGGACGACAGCTACGCCATCGGCCAGCCCTGGCGCGTGGGCTTGCGCCGCCATGCCAGCCACCTGGCCGCGGCCGGCCAGCCCGCCTCGGCGCTGACGCTGGGTGTGCTGCCGCTGCGCGAAGACGCCAAGGTGCACTTCGAGCCCGGTGCCGCACCCACCTTTGAACAAGGCCAGGCCCTGCGCTTGAAAAGCGTGCGCCTGGTGCCCGAATACACGCTGCAGCTGCGCTGAGCCACGCCCGACACCGACCATGACGTTCCAACCCGAAGCCGACCGCGTGCTGCCCCTGGCCGAAGGGCCCGCCAACACCCTGGCCGGCGCCTGGCCCGAACGCGTCTACACGCAGGTGCTGCGCCCCGAGCTGCACAGCTACCTCGCCGCCGGCCCGGCGCGCGGCCGTGCGTTGCTCTGCGCCGGGGGCGGCTACCTGCAGCTGGTGCACGACAAGGAAGGCGTGGAAGTGGCGCACTGGCTCAACAGCCTGGGCCTGGATGCCCACGTGCTGGTGCACCGCCTGCCGGGCCAGCCCCGCCAGCACGGCGGCGACGGCGCCGTGTGGCCCTTCGACATCGCCCTGCAAGACGGCTTGCGCGCGCTGCAGCAGCTGGCCACCGAACCCGCCCTGCCCTTGTTGCTGCTGGGCCTGTCCTCAGGGGGCCATCTCGCAGGCACGCTGGCTTGCCAGGGCGCGCCCGTGCAGGCCGCGAACACACGCGGCCTGCTCATCGGCTACGCGCCAATGAACGCCAACCACCGCGACTACAAGGCCCCCGCCGGCAAGCCCGATTACCCGCCGCCCGAAAAACAAGCCTTCTACGACGCCTGGCCCATCGGTCTGGCGCAAGAGCCGCACGGCCTGCCGCCGCTGCCCGTGTTCATCAGCTGCGCGCTGCACGACACGGCCGTGCCGGTGGAGCACACCCTGAACCTCGTGCGCGGCCTGCAGCAGACCGGCGGTGATGTCGAAGCGCACATCTTTCCGCAAGCCCCGCACGGCTACGCGCTGCGCGACCAAAGCGGCACCCACGCCCACTGGCCCGAGATGGCCGAACGCTGGCTGCAGCGCGTGCTGGCACGCGAACCGCAGCCCGCCCCCTGAACCCCCGAAGGAGACACCCGATGAAAACCGCACCCCTGGCCCGCACGCTGCTGGCCGCCGCCACCCTGGCCCTGGCCACCCTGGCCCAGGCCGGCACGCTGGTGATCAACACCGACGCCTCCGACCCCGCGCCGCGCGCCGCCTGGGACCAGGTGGCCAAGAGCTTCATGAAGGCCAACCCCGACGTCACGGTGAAGATCAACACCTTCGACCACGAAGGCTTCAAGACCAGCATCCGCAACTTCCTTACCGCCGAAGCGCCCGATGTCGTGACCTGGTACGCCGGCAACCGCATGGCGCCCTTCGTGAAGGCCGGGCTCTTCGAAGATGTGTCGGACCTCTGGGCGAAAGAAGGGCTGGCCGTCAAACTCAAATCGGCCCACGGCGCGATGACGCTGGACGGCAAGCAGTGGGGCGTGCCCTACACCTACTACCCCTGGGGCATCTACTACCGCAAAGACCTCTTCGCGCGCCACGGCATCGCCATGCCGCGCACCTGGCCCGAGCTGCTGGCGGCCAGCGCCAAGCTCAAGGCCGCAGGCATCACGCCGTTTGCCATCGGCAGCAAGGCGCTGTGGCCCACGGCGGGCTGGTTCGATTACCTGAACATGCGCGTCAACGGCCACGCCTTCCACATGCAGCTGACCAACGGCCAGGTGCCCTACACCGACCCGCGCGTCAACGCCGTCTTCGACCGCTGGGACGAACTGGTCAAGCCCGGCTACTTCCTCGCCAACCACGCCGCCATGGACTGGCAAGACGCCGTGCCCGCCTTCGTGAAAGGCCAGGCCGCGATGTACCTGATGGGCAACTTCGCCATCGACCTGATGAAAAAAGGCGGCCTCACCGAAGCGCAGCTGGGTTTCATGCCCTTCCCGAAGATCAACGAGGTGCCGCAGGCCGAAGACGCGCCCACCGACACCGCGCACATCCCCGCGCGCGCCAAGAACAAGGTTGATGCGCGGCGTTTCCTGGCCTACCTGGCGCGCGCCGACATACAGGCACAGATGAACGCCACGCTGCGCCAACTGCCGGTGAACAAAGACGCCCCCGTGCCCGCCGACCCCTACCTGCGTGACGGCTTCGCGCTGCTGAACAACGCGCAGGGCCTGGGCCAGTTCTACGACCGCGACGCGCCGGCTGAAATGGCCAAGGCCGGCATGGAAGGTTTCCAGCGCTACATGGTCAAGCCCGAGATGCGCGGCGAGATCCTGAAGCGCCTGGAAAGCGTGCGCCAGCGCGCCTACAAGTGAAAGCCGCCGCGATGAAAGAAGCGCCCTTGGTCGACAGCTGGTGGGTCCAACACCAGCGCCAGCTCGCGCCCTGGTTGTTTCTGGCGCCGGCCCTGGTGCTGTTTCTGCTGTATGTGGTGTGGCCCATCGGCCAGTCGATACGCCTGAGCTTTTACGACTGGGATGGCCTGGGCACGCCGCGCTGGATAGGCCTGGGCAACTACGCCGAACTGCTGCACGACGCCGATTTCCGCACCGCGCTGTGGAACAACGTGCTCTGGCTGGTGGGCTTCATGCTCGCCGTGCCCCTGGGCCTGGCGCTGGCGCTCTTCCTGAACCAGACGGTGTTCGGCATCCGCGCCATCAAGTCGCTGTTCTTCTTTCCTTTCGTGATTTCGCAGGTCGTCATCGGCCTGGTGTTCACCTGGTTCTACAACCCGCAACTGGGCATCGTGAACCACGTCTTCGGGCTCATCGGCCAGCCCGACCTGGCCGTGCTGGCCGATGAAGACTGGGTGACGTATGCCATCGTCGCTGCGGGCCTGTACCCGCAGGTGGCGTATTGCATGATTCTTTATCTCACGGGCCTGAACAGCATCCGCCCCGACCTCATCGAGGCCGCGCGGCTCGAAGGAGCGCAGGGCTGGCAGATGCTGTGGCGCGTGGTGCTGCCGCAATTGCGGCCGGCCACCTTCATTGCCGTGGTGGTGACGGTGGTGGGCTCGCTGCGCAGCTTCGACATGGTGTCCATCATGACGGCCGGCGGGCCTTACGGCTCTTCACGCGTGCTGGCGTATTACATGTACGAGCAGGCGCTGTCGGAGTACGGCTACCGCATGGGTTACGGCACGGCCATTGCCACGGTGCTGTTCGCGCTGATGCTGGTCTACATCCTCTTCGTGCTCTGGCGCATCTGGCGCCAGGAGAAGGACCTCGCCTGATGTTCCCCACGCCCATCGAACGCACGGGCCTGCCCGTGCGCACCCTCTACCGCGTGGCGCTGCCCCTGGCCCTGGTGGTGTGGCTGCTGCCGCTGATCGCGGTGGCCCTCACCTCGGTGCGCGGGCCGGCCGACATCGTGGCCGGCAATTACTGGGGCTGGCCCTCTCAATGGCAGACGGTGGCCAATTACACCGAGGTCTTCACGCAAACGCCGGTGCTGCGGTACATCGCCAACAGCTTTCTCGTCACGGTGCCCACCGTCATCGGCGCGGTGGGCCTGGCCTGCCTGGCGGGTTTTGCTTTAGGCGTTTACCGCTTCAAGGCCAACCTGCTGGTCTTCTTCATTTTCGTGGGCGGCAATTTCGTGCCTTTCCAGATCTTGATGGTGCCGGTGCGTGATCTGAGCCTGCAATTGGGCCTGTACGACAGCATCACCGGCCTGGTGCTGTTTCACATCGCCTTCCAAAGCGGCTTCTGCACCTTCTTCATGCGCAATTTCATCCGTGAATTGCCCATGGAGCTGGTGGAAGCCGCGCGGCTGGAGGGCGCCACCGAATGGCAGATCTTCCGCCGCGTGGTGCTGCCGCTGGTGCGCCCGGCATTGGCAGCGCTGGCCGTGCTGGTGTTCACCTTCGTCTGGAACGACTACTTCTGGGCCACGGTGCTCATCCAGGGTGAACACGCCATGCCGGTGACGGGTGGCCTGAAGGCGCTGAACGGTGCCTGGGTTTCGCAATGGCATCTGGTGTCGGCCGGCTCCATCGTCGCGGCGCTGCCGCCGGTGCTGCTGTTTTTTGTGCTGCAGAAACAGTTCGTGGCGGGGCTGACGATGGGTGCGACGAAGGGCTGAAGCCCTTCACCACTTCATCTCTGCAGCTGGGTGCCGCGTTCCGGCGGTGATGTGGCGCCTTGGGACCGGGCGGCCCGACGGCCCTTCAGGCTTGCCAGACGCCGTAACCGGCCTCGCGCAGGCCGATGGCCAGTTCGACCTCCATCTCGCGCGCGGCCTCGTAGGGCATGGGGTTGTAGACCTCGTACAGCTGCGGCAACAGCCGCTCGCCATAGGCCAGCACAAAGCGGTTGGCCTGGATGCCGGCCTTGTGGCGGTCGAAGCGCAGGTCGGGGTCGAGCCCCGTCATGCCCACGTAGACCAGCGGCTTGCTGAGCTGGTAGCCCGGGTTGGCCTTGCGGAAGGCGGGCTCGTTCCACACCCGGTCCGAGAGCTGCACCACGTAGACGTGGTGGTGGTGCTTGCGCGGCCGGCTCACGGCATTGCTGGGCGGGCAGCTGCGACGCGCGCGGCTGTCAGCGCACGGGAATCGGCGTCGCCCGGTCCACGGGCACGGCGGTGACGCTGTTCTGCGGCGAGCCCTCGATGACACGGTCTGAGTAGGTGAGGTACACGAGCGTGTTGCGCGTGGCATCCACCATGCGCACCACACGCAGGCGTTTGAAGACGAGCGAGATGCGTTCACTGAACATCTCGTCTTGCTGTGGGAGCGGCTTGGGGAAGGAGATGGGGCCGGTTTGCCTGCAGGCGATGGACGCTTCGGCCTTGTCTTCCGCCAGACCCAGGCCCCCCCTGATACCGCCGGTTTTGGCCCGCGACACGTAGCAGGTGATGCCCTTGACCTCGGGATCGTCGTAGGCCTCGACCACGATCTTGTGATCGGGGCCGATGAACTTGAACACCGTGTCGACCTCACCGATGCGTTGGGCATGGGCAGTGAGGCTGAGGGCCAGCAGGCAAAGGGGCATGAGGTGCTTCATGGCTGCATTCTGGCTGGGTCGGATGGGGGGGGGGATGAGGGGGGGGGCTCGATCCTCACATGCCTCACGCCCACACC
>LJHW01000025.1 GCA_001295865.1 beta proteobacterium AAP65 | reverse complement strand
GGCGGGTGGGGGCGGGCGTCGCATGCCCGGATGGTATTCGGCAACGGCCAGCGCAAGCCCTGCCGGCGTGGTTCGTCAGCGCACAGACCTGCGGCGCGGCGCCGCCTACAACGGCGCATGTCTCTTCGCAGTGCGCAGCCCCCACCGGCGCCCGCGTGCTGCAAGGGTTTGTTTGCCTGTCCACGTTTCGAAAGTCAGCCATGAACTGTCCGCACCGCACCACCTTTCTCACCCACGCTGCCTGGCTGATGCTGGGGGCCTGGGGTCTCCTGGGCCCGGGCGCGGTGCAGGCGCAAGCGCTGCAGGGCGGCGAGTACTACTGGGGCCTGGGCGTGGGCCAGTCGCGCCTGCGCATCGACGACCGCCGTGTCACCGAAGACCTGGCCGCACGCGGCTTCGCCACCACCAACATCGCGCACGACGAGCGCCACGTCGGCTACAAGGCCTTCGTCGGCTACCAGTTCAACCGCTACCTCGCAGGCGAACTCGGCTTCTTCGACCTCGGCAAGTTCGGCTACACGGCGAGCACCACCCCGACGGGCAGCCTGTCCAGCAGCTTCCGCGTGCAGGGCGGCAACCTCGGCGTCGTGGGCACGCTGCCGATGACCGACAACTTCGCGCTGCTGGCGCGTGTGGGCGGCCAGTACGCGCGCAGCCGCGGCTCGCTCACTGGCAGCGGCGCGGTGGTGGTGGCCGACGGCCGCCCCTCCGACCGCAAGACCAACGTCAAGCTGGGCCTGGGCCTGCAGTACGCCTTCAGCCCCTCGGTGCTGATGCGTGCGGAGGTGGAGCGTTTCCGTGTCAGCGACGCCGTGGGCAACCACCCGCGTGTGGCGATGTACTCGGTGAGCCTGGTCTTCCCCTTCGGCGGCCGCAGCGGCATGCAGCGCAGCGCGCAGGCCATGCCGATGATGCAACGCCAGGCCGAGCCCGCGCCGCAGGCCATGGCGCCGGCCGTGCCGATGGCCGCCGCCCCGGCGCCGGTGCTGGTGGCGCCGCCCGTGCAGGCCATGCCCCTGCCCGCTGCCATGCCCACGTCACGCCGCGTGAGCTATGCCGCCGAGTCCTTCTTCAGCTTCGACAGCACCGAGCTGCGGCCTGAAGGCAAGGTGGTGCTCGACACCTTCATCGCCGAGCTCGGCAACACGCGCTACGAAATGCTGACGGTGCAAGGCCATGCCGACCGCCTGGGCAGCACCGACTACAACCAGACCTTGTCGAGAGCGCGCGCCGAAGCTGTGAAGACCTACCTCGTGCAGAACGGCCGCATCGAAGCCAGCCGCGTGATCGCCACCGGCCGCAGCGAAAGCGAGCCGGTGACGCTGCCCGATGCCTGCAAGGGCGAGATGAGCGCACCCGTCATCGCCTGCCTGCAGCCCGACCGCCGCGTCGAGATCGAGGTCAGCGGCTCGCGCTGAGTGCTGCGGCCCTGGGCCGCTCAGCGCTGCTGCCGGCCCGGTGCTGCAAGGCCCCGGGCCTTTTTCTTCCTTCACTGTTTCCAGGAGCTGCACCATGCACCCACATCCCACCCCGCCGCAGGGCGCCAGCCGCTGCGTGATGGCTGTTTTTGCCCTGGCGCTGGCCGGCCCGGCCGCGGCGCAGATCACGGTCTACGAACACGACGGTTTCCAGGGCCGCAGCATCACCACCCGGCAGGCCATCGAGGACCTGCGCCAGCGCGGCTTCAACGACCGCGGCTCGTCGGCCGTGGTGGTGGGCGCGCGCTGGGAGATCTGCGAAAACGCGGGCTATGGCGGCAGCTGCCGCGTGCTGCGCCCGGGGCAGTACGCCTCGCTCGGCGCCATGGGGCTGAACGACCGCGTGTCGTCGGTGCGCGAACTCGGCCGCAACGTGCGGCCCGAAGAAGCGCGCGTCGCACCGCCGCCGGTGGTGGCGGCAGATTACAGGCGCCGCGGCAACGAGCGCCTGTACGAGGCGCGTGTCACCGGTTCACGCGCGGTCTATGGCGCGCCCGAGCAGCGCTGCTGGATGGAAAGCAGCGCCGCGCCCGAGCGCAACAGCCGCGTGCCAGGCGCGCTGCTGGGCGCGGTGCTGGGCGGCATCCTCGGCCACCAGGTGGGCGGCGGCAGCGGGCGTGATCTGGCCACCATCGGCGGCGTGGTGGCGGGCGCGGCGGTGGGCTCGCGCATCGGCAACGCGCGCAACGACCGCGATGCCAACGGCAACAGCCGCAACAACGGCGAGATCGAACGCTGCCGCAATGTGCCGGGGCCGGCCACGCCGAGCTTCTGGGATGTGAGCTACGTCTACCGCGGGCGTGAACACCACGTGCAGCTGGCGCAGCCGCCGGGGGCTACGGTCACCGTCAACCGGCAGGGCGAGCCGCGCGTGTGAACTCAGGGGCGTGAGGGCCGGCGGCCCTTGCGCGGCCCTTGCGCGGCCCTTGCGCGGCCCTTGTGGCCACCATCACGGTTGCCGTGGCGGCCGAGCCTCAGGGCAACTTGGCGCGGCATTCGCGCCGCGCCCTTTCACCCGCCATGCTGCTGCACAACCACAGCGCCTGGGCGCGCTGCAGCGTGGCCGCGCGGCGGTCGGCGCCCTGGGTCTGCACCAACTGCACCGCACGGCCGTAGCTCAGCAGCAAGGCCAGTGCGGCCACCGCGGCCAGCCAGAGCCAGCCGCGGTGGGCCGCGGCCGGCTTCAGTCTTTCGGCGGGGTGTGCTTGAACCACGGGTCGCTGGTCTGGCGCTGCCGTGCCGCGATCGGCTTGCGCTTGCCTTGGGTCTCGGGCTGGCTCATGGGTGTGCCCGCCTGGTGCGGGGGCACGTCACGGTCACGGGCGCACCGTGATTTCGTTCTTCACCGACTTCACGCCCTCCACCTTCCAGGCCACGCTTTCGGCCACGCGCTTCTCGCTGTCGCTCTTGGCGAAGCCCGAGAGCATCACGGTGCCCTTGAGCGTTTCCACGCTGATGGCCGAAGCGTCGACGGTCTTGTTGTCGATGAAACGGGCCTTCACCGCGGTGGTGATGGCGGTGTCGTCGATGTAGGCGCCCACCGATTCCTGGCCGCGCGAGACCGCGCAGCCCGTGGTGGTGGCCAGCACGGTGGTGGCGGCCAGGGCCGTCAACAGCACGGCCAGGGGGCGGCTTGCGGGGTTGGTCTTGTTCATGCAGATCTCCGGTGGGTTGAAAACAGGGGGAAAGACAAAATCGGATGGAGGCGCAGGCGTGGCGGTGATGCGGTTGCGGCCTTCACAGGGCCAGCCAGCCCTGCAGTTCTTCGGCGTGGCGCTGCTCGTCGGCGAGCAGGTCCTCGAGCAGGCGGCGTGTGCTCGGGTCGCGGTCGCCCACCACACGCACGAGCTGGCTGTAGCTCTCCACCGCCACACGCTCGGCGACGAGGTTCACGCGGATCATGGTGTTCAGCTCGGCCGAGGCGTCGTAGGGCGCGTGGCTGCGCTGCAGCAGGGTTTCGGGCGCGAAATCGGGCTCGCCGCCGAGCTGCACGATGCGCCGCGCCAGGCGGTCGGCGTGCGTCATCTCTTCGGCCGCGTGCACGGCGAATTCTTCGGCGATGCGCGGCGAGGCCAGGCCGTGCGCGGTGTAGTGGTGGCGCTTGTAGCGCAGCACGCACACCAGCTCGGTGGCCAGCGCGTCGTTGAGCAGCTTGACCAGGCCGCTGCGCCATTGCAACTCGGCCGCGCTGTGGCGGTGCTGCAGCGGCTGGCGGCGCACACGCTCCAGCGCCGCGGTGTCCAGCGCCGGCGGCGTGGCTTCGGCCAGGGCCAGCGGGGTGATGCGGGGCGGTTCTGAGGGGTGCGACATGGGGGCTCCGGTGCGGGTGCGGGCGGGGCGTGGCGGGCTGTTGCAGCCCGGCCATCGACCCTGCGGCCACTCTAGGCAGCCGCCCCCGCGGCCGCGAGCAGCGGCAGCCGTCGCCTGCTGTAGGACGGCAGGCCCTTTGTGCGCCCCAGCCCCGCCATGTGCGAAGGCGCACCGACGCCTGCCAGCGCTGCGCCCATGCTGAGCCGCTTCGGCGCGGGCCGGGTTCGGCTGTAGTGCCGGGCACCCCACCGACTCACGCCCCCGCAGCACGCTGCCCACGGAAGAAAGAACCCCATGCATCCTGAACCCACCGTCACGTCTCTTCCTGCCTGCCAGGCGGGCGCTGCTTTTGAGCCGGCGCTGCACCTGCGCAAGCCGGGCCACCGCATCCCGCGCCAGCTGCTGCTGACGGCCGCCGCCCTGCTGGCCCTGGCCGGCTGTGCCAGCGTGCCGGCGCCCACGGCGCAGATGGCGCTGGCCAACGCCGCCGTCAACAGCGCCGTGGCCGCCGGCGGTGTGGAGATGGCCCCCACCGAAACCGCGCTGGCCCGCGAGAAGCTGCGCCGCGCCCAGGCCGCGATGGCCACCGAAGACCACGCCGGCGCGCTGCGCCTGTCGCAGCAGGCGCAGGCCGATGCGCAGCTGGCCGAAGCCAAGGCCCAGGCCGAGAAGGCCCGCCGCTCGGCCCAGGCGCTGCAGGAAGCCGGCCGCGTGCTGCGCGAAGAGATGGCGCGCCAGCCGCGATGACACCGGCGCGGCGCACCGCCAGCCCGGCCCCCCAGCAACCCTTCACGAAAGCACCCTCCATGCAACGCAAGCCGAACGACTCCACCCCGCGCACCCTGCGCCCGGCCCCTACGCTGATCGCCCTGGCCGTGCTGGCCCTGGCCAGCGCCTGCAGCACCGTCAGCGACGACACCGTGCTGCTCAGCCAGGCCCGCAGCGAACAGCGCGCCGCGCTGGCCGATGCCGACACGCAAGCCCTGGCCCCGAACGAGCTGCGCCTGGCCGGCGAAGCGCTGGCCCAGGCCGAAGCGGCGCGCCAGCGTGGCGACAGCCTGGTCGAAGTCGACCAGCTGGCCTACATCGCGCGCCAGCGCACCGGCATCGCGCGTGAAACCGGCGCGCGCAAGGCCGCCGAGGCGCGCATCGCCCAGGCCGGCGCCGAGACCGACCGCATGCGCCTGGCTGCGCGCACGCGGCAGGCCGACAGCGCCACGGCCGCCGCCGCCGTTGCCACGCAGGAAGCCGCCGCTTCGCAGCGCGACGCCGCGTCCTCGCAACGTGACGCGGCCGCTTCGCAGCGCCAGGCCGAAGCCGCGCAACGCCAGGCCGCCACCTCGCAGCGCAACGCCAACCTGTCGCAGCAGCAGGCCGGTGACGCCGAGCGCCGCAACGCGCTGCTGGCCACGCAGCTGCGCGAGCTGAACGCACAGCAGACCGAGCGCGGCCTCGTCATCACGCTGGGCGACGTGCTCTTCGACACCGGCCGCGCCCGCCTGCGCCCCGGTGCCGCGCAGAACCTGCAGCGCCTGGGCAGCTTTCTCAAGGAGTACCCGCAGCGCAAGGCGCTGATCGAGGGCCACACCGACAGCGTGGGTGCCGAGCTGATGAACCAGACGCTCTCGGCCGAGCGCGCCCAGACGGTGATGGGCTCGCTGCTGGCCATGGGCGTGGCGCGTGAGCAGCTGGCGGCCCAGGGTTATGGCGAAGGCAGCCCGGTGGCCGGCAACGACAGCGCCGCCGGCCGCCAGGCCAACCGCCGTGTGGAGATCGTTCTCTCGGACGAGAGCGGGGCCGTCAAGGGGCGCTGAACCGGCGCGCCTTTCCTGACCAGTTCTCGCTTTGCGGGGCTGCACGTGTGCAAGGCGTGCAGCCTCTTTTTTTGGCGGGGCCTCAAGCCGGCAGCGGCACCACGAAGCGGTGTTCACCCTGCAGCGCGGGCCAGTGCAGCGGCGCGCCCGGCAGCAGCAGCACCGCCCCGGGCGGCGGCGTGCCGCGTTGCAGCGTGAAGTGCAGCGTGCGGCCTTCGCGGCGCAGCGTCAGCGTGGCCTGCGGCCAGTGACTGGGCAGCGCGGGCCGCAGCTGCAGCGTCTGCGGCCCGAACTGCAGGCCGAACACAGTTTCCAGCGCCGCGCGGTGCAGCCAGGCGGCCGCACCCGTGTACCAGCTCCAGCCGCCACGGCCGATGAAGGGCGCCGCGGTGTAGACATCGGCCGCCACGGCGTAAGGCTCCAGCCCATAGGCCGCGGCCTGCGTGGGCTCGGCGCTGCGGTGCGCGGGGCTGAGCTGGCACCAGGTGCGCCAGGCGGCGTCGAAGCCGGCCTGCGGCGCCGGCAGCGTGTGCGCGTGCGCCGCCTGCGCCATCAGCCACCACACGCCGGCGTGCGTGTACTGGCCGCCGTTTTCGCGCACGCCCGGCGGGTAGGCCTGGATGTAGCCGGCGCTGGGCTGCTGCGCCACCAGCGGCGGGTGCAGCAGGCGCACGAGGCCGTGCTCGGCATCCACCAGCTGCGTTTGCGCCGAGAGCAGTGCCTGCTGCTGGCGCGCGGCCGGCGCCACGCCGCTGAGCACGGCCCAGGCCTGCGCGATGAGGTCGATGCGCGCCTCGCTGTTGCTGTTGGCGCCCAGCGGGCTGCCGTCGTCGAAGAAGGCGCGGCGGTACCAGGCGCCGTCCCAGGCCGGGCCCTGCAGCGCGGCGCGCCAGCCCGTGGCGGCTTCCAGCCAGCGCTGCGCGCGCTGCGGCTCGCCGCGTGCGCTGGCCAGCGGCGCGAAGTCGGCCACCACGCGGCACAGGAACCAGGCCAGCCACACCGATTCACCCTGGCCGCCGTGGCCCACGCGGTTCATGCCGTCGTTCCAGTCGCCGCTGCCCATCAGCGGCAGGCCGTGGGCGCCGGTGCGCAGGCTGCGGTCGATGGCGCGCGCGGCGTGTTCGTAGACGCTGGCGGTCTCGGCGCTGGTGGCAGGCGTGCCGTAGGCGTCTTCGGCGCCGGGGGCGATGGTCTGGCCTTCCAGGAAGGGCTGCTGCTCGTCGAGCACGCTGGCGTCACCCACGCGCGCCAGGTAGAGCGCCAGCGCGTAGGGCAGCCACAGCAGGTCGTCGGAAAAGTGCGTGCGCACGCCCGCGCCGCCGGGCGCGTGCCACCAGTGCTGCACATCGCCTTCGGCGAACTGGCGGCCGGCGCAGCGCACGATCTGCGCGCGCAGCATCTCGGGCGCGGCCCAGGCCAGGGCCAGGCTGTCCTGCAGCTGGTCGCGGAAGCCCGTGGCGCCGCCCGCTTGGTAGAAGCCGGCCTTGGCCCAGAGCCGGCAGGCCACGGCCTGGTAGAGCAGCCAGTGGTTGACGAGGGCGTCGAAGAGCGGGTCGGGCGTGGCCACGGTGGCCGCGCCGAGCAGCCGCGCCCAGTGCCTGCGCACGGCTTCGCGGCGCGCTTCGGGTGAAGACGCCAGGGCCTCGTGCAGCAGCGTGCGCGCCGCCGCCGGGCTGGGCGCCCAGCCCAGCAGCAGCGTGCGTTCGGCCGCGCCGCCGGGTGCGAGCTGCAGCGTGAGACCGGTGGCCGCGCAGGGGTCGGCGCCGCTGCCTTGCCGGCGGCCCAGGGGTGTGGGCAGCACGGGCTGGCCGGCGGCGTTGAAAAACTCGCGGCGGTCGCAGGTCCAGTCGGGGAGGTCGTCGCCGCCGGTGGGCGCGGCCGGGCGCCAGGCCAGGAAGGCCGTGCCGCCGCCGAAGCCGCCTGCGGCCTCGGTCTGCGTGGCATACAGCGCGGTGAGGCTGGGCGCGCCGGCAGCCGGGCCGCCCTGCAGCTCGGCATGCGTGTGCACGCTGGCGCGGTCGCCGCGCTGCTGGCCCAGCATCCAGGCACACACCGCCACCACGCGCAGCTGGCGCGGCGTGGGCCCGAGGTTCACCACGCGCAGCTGCAGCTGGCGCACGGCGCTGCCGGCATCGACACACCAGCGCGCCTGCACCGCCAGGCCGGCGTGCCGGTGGGCGATGGCGGTGCTGCCGGCGCTGTGCTGCACGGTGCAGTTCGCGCCCGGCGCGCTTTCGGCGCTGGCGGTGCAGCTCCAGGCTTCGCCGCTGTCCAGGTCTTGCAGCAGCAGCCATTCCGAAGGCGGGTCGGCCACGGCGTCGTTCTGCCAGGCCGTCAGCTGGTTCAGGCGGCTGTTCAACGCCCAGCTGCTGCCGGCGCCGGCTTCCGTCATCAGGCTGCCGAAACCTTCGTTGGCCAGCACGTTCAGCCACGGCCGCTGCGGCCGCGCCTGCGGGCCGGCCTCAAAGGTGTAGCGGCCGTCGGCCGCGCTGCCGGCCGCGCCGAAGTGGCCCACGGCGCGCGCCGCGGCCGCGTCGGGCAGCACCGCGCCCCAGCCGCCGGGCAGCACGGTGTGGCGCTGCGCAACGCGGCTCTCGTGCGCGGCGTCGTGCAGCGCCGTCCACTCGGCCACCTGCGCGGCCAGCGGGCGGCCGTCGGCCTGCAGGCGCAGCCGCGCCAGCGCGTGCAGCGTGGCGTGTTCGGTGGCGCTGAGGTCGTCGTGCCGCAGCAGGTGCCAGCCGCAGCGCAAGCGGCCGGGGTGGCCGGCGGCATCGGCCTCGTGGCGGTCGCGCAGCGCCGTGAGTTCACGCTGCAGCGGCATCTCGTAAGACGCCGGCTCTGCGTTCACCACCACCAGGTCGCAAGCCACGCCGCCCCATTGCCACAGCGCCAGCGCCGGGTTCAGCGCGCGCAGCAGCGGCAGGCCTTGCAGCCCGGCGGCGGCCACCAGCAGCAGCGGGCGGTCGCCCGAGAGGCCCAGGCGCCAGAGCTCGCGGCGGTCGTGCAGCGGCGGCGCACTGGCCGGTGCCGCCGCGCGCAGGGCGGCGCCGCGCTGCGGGCGCGCCAGGCTCAGCAGCATTGCGGTGTTCAGCGTCTGCAGCGCGGCGTAGCTGTCGGCGCCGATGCGCAGCGTGCGCAGGCGTATGCCCGCCAGCGTGGCCGACATCAGCGAGCTGCGTTCCAGCGCGCTGGCCTGCCGGTGTTTGTCGACCACCGATTGCAGCGTGGCGGCATCGGCCGCCGCGGCGGTGGCAAAACACAGGCGCACCTGTGCGCCGGGCGCGAGAACCAGCTTCACGGCCAGCACGCACACGGGGTCGAGGCCGGTGTCCAGCGCCTCGAAGCCTTCGGCGTCGACCTCGGCGGCGCCCAGGTCTTGCAGCAGGCCCAGCGGCCGCGCCGCGCTGCGGTTGCGGCCGGCCCAGGCGGCGCGTTGCGTCTGCTGCTGCAGGCCCTGCACCTCGGGCGCACTCTCGGCGAGAAAGTGCGCCAGGTGCAGGCCGGCTTCACCGGCCAGGCGCGGCCGGCGTTCGAAGAAGAGTGCGCGCTGCGCCGCGTGGCCGCGCGCCTGCAGGAACATCTGGCTGAAGGCCGGGTGGGCCTCGTCGGCGCGTGCCTCGGCCAGCGTGGGCTCGAAGGCGGAGATGAGCTCGATCTCCAGCACCTCGGTGCCGGTGTGCTGCAGCTCGACCTGGCGGAACTCGATGTCGTCTTCCGGGCTGACCCACACCGTCAGCTGCGTGCGCAGCGTGGGCCATTCGGCCAGCAGCACCACGCGGTCGGGGTGGAAGTGCGCGCGGTAGGCGGCCTGCGGGCAGGGCGCCGGGTGCTGGCTCAGCGTGACGGGCACCTCGCCCGCGCGGCGCAGCCAGAAGAAGTGGCCGTGCGCGTCGCGCAGCGCGTCATCGCGCCAGCGGCCGAGATTACGCCCGAGCAGGCTGCTGCGCCCGGCACCGTTGGCGCGCAGCGCCACCGCGTAACGCCCGTGGCCGAGCAGCTGCGTGGGCTCGATGGCCAGCCGGCCCGGCAGCAGTGCGCGTGCCAGCGTGGGCGCACGCTGGCGTTGCAGCGCCGGTGGCGGCGCGGCCAGCGGCGTGACCAGGCGCGACACCTCGCGCGGCGTGCGTTCGTGCAGCAGCGAGGCCACGGCCTCCAGGTGGGGGTCGGCCCCGCCCCAGCGCTGCACCACGCCGCCCAGCAGCACATTGGCCAGCGCCACCAGGCTCATGCCCTGGTGGTGGGCCATCACGGTGTGCACGGCGGTGCAGGGCTGCGGGCCGCTCTGGCGCGCCGGGCTGTAGTCCAGCGCCTCGATGAAACCCATGGGCCCGCGCGCGCCCAGGCCCTGCAGCACGGCGTAGTTCACGCTGGCCGCGTGCGGCGCCAGCTGCGCCGCCAGCGCGGTGGCGTAGGGCGCGATCACCAGCTCGTCGGGCGGTGTGCGGCGCAGCGCCAGCCGCGGCACGCCTTGCGGCGCGTACTGGTAGGCCAGCGTGTAGTCGCGCCCGGCGTGGGCCGATTCCGAGATGCCCCAGGGCACGCCCAGCGCCGCGGCGTAGCTGCGCTGTTCGGCCAGCGCGGCACAGCCGGCGGCGTGCAGCACGCTGCCGGTGGGCTCGCTCAGCACCAGCGTGGGCATCAGGTACTCGAACATCGAGCCCGACCACGAACGCAGCCCCGCCGTGGTCCCCACGGCGTAGAAGGGCCGGCCGAGCGCGGCCCAGTGCTGCACCGGCACGTCACCCTTGGCGATGGCCCACAGGCTGGTCAGGCGCGATTCGCTGGCCAGCAGGTCGTAGAAGCCGGCGTCGAGCTGCTGCTCGGCCACGCGCCAGCCGATGTGCAGCAGGTGGCGCCGCGGGTGGTAGAGAAAATGGAAGTCTGGCGCCCAGGCCAGGGCCTGGCAGCGTGCGGCCAGCGTGTGCAGCTGCGCGAGCTGCTGCGCGGTGATGTGCGTCTGCGCTGCCATCGTCACCGGCCCTTGCGCCTGCAGCCGCGCCAGGCCGCGGGCGTGCGCCAGGCAGGCCTGCGCCACGGCCAGCAGGTGGCCGCAGAGGTTGCCGCTGTCCACGGTGCTCACGTACATCGGCGGCAGCGCCTGGCCGGTTTGCGTGTCGTACCAGTTCAGCAGGTGGCCGCGGTGGCGCGGCAGCGTGTCCACGCTGTCCAGCGTGGCCTGCAGGCGCTGCAGCATCTCGGGCGTGTCTATCCAGCCGAATTCGCGCGCGCAGGCCACGCTCAGCAGGTACAGGCCGATGTTGGTGGGCGAGGTGCGGTGGGCCAGCATCTCGTGCGGGTCGGTCTGCAGGTTGTCGGGCGGCAGGTGGCGGTCGGCCGCGCTGACGGTGCGTTCGAAGCTGCGCCAGGTGTCGCGCGCCACGCTGCGCAGGTAGGCGCGGTCTTCGTCGGGGCAGGTGGCCTGCTGCGGCAGCAGGCCGCGGCGGCTGGCGGCCCAGCTCCACAGCGGTGCGGCGCCCCACAGCGCGCAGAGCAGCAGCGTCCACGCCGGCCACGGTGTGCCCACGGCCAGCAGCGTGGCCGCCAGCAGCGCGGCCAGCAGCGGCACGGCGGCATGGCGGCGCAGGGCCGCGGGCAGGCTCTGGCTGGCGGCGGCCTGCGCGGCGGCCGCGGTGGTCCACTGCAGCAGCAGGCGGTGGCTGAAGACCAGGCGCCACAGCGCCAGCGCGATGGCGTCCAGCGCCGCCAGCGCCTGCGGCAGCAGCATCGCCAGCTGCCACAGCCCGCCGCCAAAGGCGCGCAGCACATCGGCCGCGGCGCCGTGCAGGAAGTGGCGCCAGGCCACGTCATCGCGCGTGGGCAGCGCGTCGGCCAGCGCGCCCATCAGCGGCCCGGCGGCGAAGGCCGCGAACACCAGCGCCAGCACCGCGCCCGGCGCCGGCCCCAGCCCGGCCAGCGAGAGCAGCAGCGCGGCCAGTGCGGCCGGCGCCACCAGCGAGCGGCGCAGGTTGTCGGCCATCTTCCAGCGGTTCAGCCCACCCAGCGGGTAACGCGCGGGCTGCAGCAAAGAGCGCAGCAGGATGGGCAGCAGCTGCCAGTCACCGCGGGTCCAGCGGTGCACGCGCGAGGCGGCCACCTCGGCGTGGAAAGGCGCGTCTTCCACCAGCGTGATGTCGGTGACGGCGGCGCAGCGCGCCAGCGCGCCTTCGAGCAGGTCGTGGCTGAGCACCTGGCCTTCGGGCAGGTGGCCGCCCAGCACGGCATGCATGGCGGCCACGTCGAGCAGGCCCTTGCCGTTGTAGCTGGCTTCTTCGAAGAGGTCTTGGTAGACCTCGGCGCTGGCCGCGCCATAGGGGTCGATGCCGCTGTGCCCGGCGAAGAGACGGTGGAAGAAGGTGTCTTCGTGCGGCTGCGGCAGCGGCGTCACCAGGCGCGGCTGCAGGATGCCGTAGCCGCCCACCACGCGGCGGCCGTTGGCCGACAGGCGCGGGCGCTGCGCCGGGTGCGCGGCCACGCCCACCAGCTCACGCAGGCGGCCGGGGGGCAGCTGGGTGTCGCTGTCCAGGGTGACGAGGTAGCGCGTGCCGGCGGCCGGGCGCGAGAGCGCGCCCAGGTCGACAAAAGGCGAGGCCGGTGCAAGGCCGCGGAAGCTGGCCTCCGGCGCCGGCTGCATCAGCAGCGCCACCAGCTCTTCGAGCTTGCCGCGTTTGCGTTCCCAGCCTATCCAGCGGCTTTCGCTGCGGCTGTAGCGGCGTTCACGGTGCAGCAGCAGAAAACGCGGCGTGGCGCTGGCGGTGGCGCCGTGGCGCGCGGCGCCTTCGTTCAAGGCCGCCACGCCCACGCTGGCGTGGGCCAGCAGCGCGGCGTCGGCGCTGGCGCCGGCGGTGTCGGCATCGGCCCAGTCGGTGAGCAGCGCGAATTGGGCAAACGGCTCGGGGTTGGCGAGCTGGTGCAGGTGCAAGCGGTGCACGAGCTCGTCGATGGCGTCGCGGTCGCTCAGCATCGCCGGGATGACCACCAGCACCCGTTGCGCGGGCGGTATGCCCAGCGGCAGCGCCAGCCTTGCCAGCGGCCGCGGCTGTGTGCTTTCACCCACCACGCGGTGCAGCAGCGCGATCACGGCCTCGGCCGCGGGTGCGGCCAGCAGCAGCGCCCAGGCCCAGGTGTGCAGCGTGGCGGCGGGCGCGATGCCCAGGGCCGCGCCCAGCACCGCCAGCACCAGCGCCGCCGTGCCGGCCATCACCGCGGCCAGGTAGAGCGGCAGCGCCGCGTGGCGCGCCAGGGCCTGCAGTGCCAGCGCGCCGGGCTGGCGCAGGCCCAAGGCGCGGTGCAGCGCGGCCTGGCCCGGCCCGCGCAGCCAGTGGCCGGCGGCGGCGGTGTGGGGCAGGGCGCTGGGCGCGGCACCGGGCTGGGCGGCGCGCAGCGGGCCGCTGGCTTCGTCGATGAGCGCGCGCAGGGCCTGCGCCACTTCCAGCTCGGGCCGGCCGCTGCGGCGGGCCAGGGCCTCGATGCCGTGCAGCGTCTGGTCGCGGCTGCGGTGGTGTTCGGCGGCGAACAGCGGGTCGGCCAGCATCCACTGCGTCAGCGGGCTGCTGCGCGCCACGATCTCGGGCCAATCGGCGTCGTTCAGCGCGCGCAGCGCATTGACGGCGTTGCTCACGCTCAGGTTGTCGGCGGTCTGCTCGGCGTTCTGGCGCGTGGGCAGCAAGCCGGCGGCGGGCAGGCGGCCGGCCAGCCACAGGCGCAGCGCGGGCGGTGCGGCACGCGGGTCCGCGCTGGCATTGGCGGGCTCGGCGGTTTCGGCGTTTTCGGGCCGCGGGCCGCTGGCGGCGCCGCTGGCCAGGGGGTCGAGCAAGCGCTGGCCCAGCTGTTCAAGAAACACGTCTTCCACGCCGCGCTGCGCCAGCGGCACGCACAGCGCCTGCAGCGTGGCCAGGCTGCAGGGCACCGGGCCTTCGCAGCACAGGCGTGCCAGCTCGCGTGCGGCCTGGCGCGTGGCCAGGCGTTCGGCCAGGCGGCGCAGGTTCTCCACCAGCACCACGCGCAAGGTGGTGGGCAGCGCCCACAACTCGGCCAGGCCGAGCGCCCGCGCGCCCTGGTAACCGCCGAGGTAGTGCACGAGCAGGTCTTCATCGAAGGCGCTGTCGGCGTGGGCCACGAAGGCCCAGGCCACGCCGTAGACACGCGGCAGCCCGGCCAGCGGCTCGGCCTGCAGCACCGGCAGGCTGCGGAAGTAGCCGCGCGGCAGGCCTTCGTGGATGGCGAGCAGTTGTGCGTCGATCAGTGCGAAGTTGTCGAGCAGCCACTGCGCTGCCGGGCCGGGCTCTTCGTCACCGGCCAGCGGTGCGCCCAGCACACCCTGGGCCAGGCGCAGCATGCGGATGTTGTCGCGCAGCCGCGGGAAGAAGGCGCTGCCGCGCCAGCCGGCGCGCTCGGCCGCGTGCGTGAGCCCGAGGCTGTGGCCGTGCAGCGCAAAACGCTGCGCGCCGAAGACCTCGGCCCGCACCGGCGGCAGCAAGGGCCCAGCGGCCGGATCGAGCAGCCGCCCCAGCGCTGCGGGCAGGGCGGCCAGCGTCAGCGGCCGCGGGGCGGGCCCTTCGGGTCGGGCCCCGGCCCAGCGTTTTTCAGCCCCCAAGGCGCTCAAGGCGCCCCGGGCGCCAGCAGCACCAGGGCCGCGGTGGCCAGCAGCGCCAGCACCGCCACGCTGGAGACCCGGCGCCCCTGCACCCAGGCCCCCAGCCGCAGCAGGCTGCACTGCAGCGCGTCCAGCCGCGCGTGCACCGCGGTGCATTGGCGCAGGTGCAGGCCCAGGCCGTCCAGCTCGGCCGGGCGGGTGTCGGGGCCCAGGCCTTCGGCCGAGGTGGCCCACAGCGGCGCCGTGTTCAGCGCCGCCGCACTGACGGGCCCGGTGTACAGCGGGGCCCGGGCGGCGGCCTCGGGCGCGGGGTCTTGCTTGGGGAAGGGGGGGTGGCCTGCGTTCATGCGCCCTTGTAGGCCGCGGAGGTGGGCCGCGTCGGTGCGTTGGCGCACCGCTGCCTGCTATGTTCGCTAGCGCACAGATGGGCTCTGGTGCGCTGCCTACAGTGCCTGCGCACCCAGCGCTGTGTCGTTCCGTTGGGTGCCCCTTCATCTGACGTGACAGGAAGCCCCATGACCGACAACACCGCACCTTCGAAACCTGGCGGCGCCCGAGCCGCGCCCGAAGTTCCGGCCCGGGCCGACCCCCGCACCAACCGCCTCATCGGCTGCCTGCCCGACGCTGACTACCAGCGCTGGCGCGGTGAGCTGGAGTGGGTGTCCATGCCCCTGGGCCAGGTGATGTACGAATCGGGCCGGCCGCTGAGCCATGTCTACTTCCCCTGCACCGCCATCGTCTCGCTGCTGTACGTGATGGAAGACGGCGCCTCGGCCGAGATCGCCGTGGTCGGCAACGAGGGTGTGGTGGGCATCTCGCTGTTCATGGGTGGCGAAAGCACGCCCAGCCGCGCCGTGGTGCAGAGCGCCGGCGAGGGCTGGCGCATGCGCGCGCGCGTGGTGAAAGAAGAGTTCGAGCGCCGGCCCGGCCCGGTGATGCACCTGCTGCTGCGCTACACGCAGGCGCTCATCACGCAGATGGCACAGACGGCGGTATGCAACCGCCACCACAGCCTGGACCAGCAGCTCTGCCGCTGGCTGCTGCTGAGCCTGGACCGCCTGAAGGGCAACGAGCTCGTGATGACGCAGGAGCTCATCGCCAACATGCTGGGCGTGCGCCGCGAGGGCGTGACCGAGGCGGCGCTGAAGCTGCAGCGCCGTGGGCTCATCCGCTACGCGCGCGGGCACATCACCGTGCTCGACCGGCCCGGCCTCGAAGCCGGCAGCTGCGAGTGTTACCAGGTGGTGAAAAAAGAGTACGACCGCCTGCTGCCCGACGAGCCGGCCAAGTAGGGCCCAGGCCCGCCGATCTTGCGCGATGCACCCGCCCTTGCGTGCGCCGCAGCACAGAGCAGGCGCGGCGGCAGCCACAGACTGTGTGCATGCAACCCACCTCTGCCGCAACGCCCGCCCAGAACCATCTCATCGAACTGCTGCCCGCGCGCGAGCGGGGCCGCCTGCTGGCCCTGTGCGAGCCGGTGCACCTGGTCTTGAGCGAAGCCTTGCAAGAGGCCGGTGCCGCGGCGCAGCACGTCTACTTCCCGACCGAGGGTTTCATCTCGCTGGTGTCGCGCGTGGACGAACACCCGGGGCTGGAGGTGGGCATGGTCGGCCGCGAGGGCATGGTCGGCACGCCGCTGGTGCTGGGTGTGGCGCGGGTGCCGGCGCGTGCGCTGGTGCAGGGCGCGGGCGCTTCGTGGCGCATCGAGGCCGCTGCCTTCACCGAAGAGCTGCAAGCCAGCGCCGCGCTGCGCCAGCAGTTGGCCCGTTATGTTTATGTGCTGATGGCGCAGGCGGTGTCTTCGGCCGGCTGCCTGCGTTTCCACCACGTCGGGCAGCGTCTGGCGCGCTGGCTGCTGATGAGCCAGGACCGCGCCCACCGCACGCAGTTCCACGTGACGCACGAGTTCCTGGCCTACATGCTGGGCGTGCGGCGTGTGGGCGTGACGGTGGCCGCCGGTGAATTGCAGCGCCGCGGCCTCATCCAGTACCAGCGCGGTGAACTCACCGTCACCGACCGGCCGGGCCTGGAAGCCGCGGCCTGCAGCTGTTACGCGGCCGACCGGGCGGTGTATGCCGATCAGCTGGGCGGCGCGGCCGGGCCTGCCGCGCCGCGCGCGGCGTCGAGCGTGCGCGCCGGCACATAGCCTGCCGGCCGCGCCGGCCCGCCGGGCAGCAGGCCGCGCCAGCCGCAGGTGTGTTGCGGGCAGGCGTAGCGGCGGTAGCGCCGCTGGGGCCACACCCAGGACAGCAGGCGCTCAGGCGCATGGCGTGGGCGCCGCTGCAGCGCGTGGCCGCAGGCCGGGCAAGGCAACGCCCCGGCTGGCGCCACGGTGGTTGCGGGGGGCGCTGGTGGCTCGGGGTGGGTGGGCATGCCCAGAGCTTGCGGGGCGGGGGCGGTGCCGTCAGTGCGGCGGCACACGCTGCCCTGGGTACGCCAGCGCACCGAAAGGCCGCTGCCGTCTGCCTAAGCTCTGAGCACGACACCCCGCACCCTGCGGGCAGGAGCCTTCGATGAGTCTGACCACCATTTTGCTGATCGTGCTCGTGCTGATGCTGCTGGGCGTGGTGCCGCTGTGGCCGCACAGCGCCAGCTGGGGCTACGGCCCGAGCGGCGTGCTGGGCGTCATCGTCATCGTGCTGATCGTGCTGCTGCTCACCGGGCGTTTGTGATGTCTACGCAGCCGCTGCAACACACTGCGCCGGCACGAGCCGCTGGCGCGCTGCGCGGCCTGGCGCTGGTGCCACCGCCGGATGCAGGCAACGATGTCTCGGTGCCCGACCACGAGTTGTTGTTGTCGGCCCTGGCCCAGCGCCTGCGTGCCTGCGCCAGCACAGCCTCGGGCTGCGAGCCCACGGGCCACGCCGGTTTGTGCGAGTGCGCCCACGCGCTCGACCGCCTGCGCCCCGCGCTGGCGCATGAACGCCAGCAGCGCGAGCGCGTTGCGCTCGACCTCGGCGCGCTGCGCGCCAAGCTGGCCGCGGCCCGGCTGGAACTGGCCGGCACCCGCGTGGCCGAACAGCAGGCGCGCCACCTGGCCACGCACGACGAGCTGACCGCCTTGCCCCGGCGCAGCGCGCTGCAGGCGCGCCTGGAAGGGGCGCTCGCCGGCGTGCAGGCCACCGTGCAGAACGGCAGCGCCGCTGCGGCCCCGGTGCTGGCGGTGATGTTCCTGGACCTCGACGACTTCAAGCCCGTCAACGACCGCCACGGCCATGCCGTGGGCGACGAGTTGCTGCGCATCGTGGCGCAGCGCCTGCGCCGCGCCGTGCGCGCGCAGGACATGGTCTGCCGCGTGGGCGGCGATGAGTTCATCTGCCTGCTGCCCACGCCCATGGGCCGCGAGCAGCTGGTGCAGGTGGCGGCCAAGCTCTTCGATGCCGTTTCGGCCCCCTTGCAGGTGGACAAGGTGGTGCTGACGGTGCGGCCCAGCATCGGCATTGCCATGTGCCCGCACCATGGCGACACCGCGCAGCGCCTGCTGCAACGCGCCGATGCCGCGATGTACCGCGCCAAGCGGCGCCAGCTGGGCTATGCGTTTTTCGATGCGCGGTTGGATGCCTGATCGGCCGGGGCCGCGGCCGGCGGGCCCGGTGCCACCGGCTGCAGTGCGGCCAGCCAGACGGCCAGTTGCCGCGTGCACACGGCCACCACCGCCGGCCCGGCCAGTGCACCCAGCGCCGACAACCAGCGCCAGGGCTGCAGCCGCGCGAGCACCGCACCCAGGCCGGCGGCCGCGGCAGCGCTGGCCCAAGGGTGCTCTTGCACCAGCGTCGTCACCACGAGGCGCAAGCTCAGCAGGTGTTGCACCCAGGGCCGGGCGCTGGCGGCGGGTGTCTGCAGATGCAAGCGTGAAACCGCCAGCCGTGCCACGGCGGCCTGGCGTTGGGCTGCACGTTGTTGGGCCGGCGTGCCAGCAGGTGGGGGCGTGTGGGGTGTCATGCGGATGCGCCAGTTTTTTCTGCAGGGGCCGGCGCTGCGGCCGCGGCTGGCGTCCGAACACCGCGCAGCCAGGCGCTGTCGATCTGCCACTGCGCACGCAGCACCTCAAAAGGTGCCGGTCCGGCGCCAGCGGGCCGTTGCGCTTGCCAGCCGGCCAGCAAGGCCAGCACCAGCGGTACTGCGGGCACGGCCCACAACACCCAGGGCACAGGCGCGGTGGGGTGCAAGGCGCCCAGCATCAGCGCCACGCCGGCCAGCACCGCGGCCACGGCCAGCGCGCACAGCGCGGCCAGGCCGAGCAGCGCGCGCCGCAGCGCTGCGGCCAGGGCATCACCCGCTTCGGCCGCCGCCAGTTGTGCATAAGCCTGGGCGTGTTCGGCCAGGGCCGCAGGGCGCAGGGCCAGCAACTGCAAGAGCGGGTTCAGCACAGGGCTGGTGCGGCGCGGGGCGGGCGATGCGGGCGCCGGGGTCGGTCAGTGGCGGCGCGAGAGCAGGCTGGCCAGCGCCATCAGCGCCGCACCGGCGGCCGCGGCGATGAGCATCGATTTCACGGGCTCGTCGCGGATGTAGGTGACGGTGTCGGTGCGCATGTGCTGCGCGCGGTCCATCAGCTGGTGCGAGCCTTCGCGCAGCGCGGCAGCGCCGCGGTGGGCGCTGTCGACGGCGCCGTGCAGCGCGCCGTCGATGGCGGTCTGCGCGTTGTGGGCGGCGGTTTCGGCACCGGTGAGGGCGCGGTCGATCAGGCGCGGTGTGGTGTTTTCAGGGGTCATGGGGCGGGCTTTCCAGCAGGGGCAGACACACGCGGCGCGCGGTTGCCTGCAGTCTGCGCGCTGCGCCCAGGTGCGGCCATCGGCGGCCGGGTGCCTGCACCGCCAGTGCCGGCGCTGCAACGCTGTAGGACATCACCGCAGCGCGGCCGGCCCACCGCGCCGCGGCGCTCAGGCCGGCGCGGGTGCTGCCGCCTGCACCGGCAGGCTGAGCGCCACCCGCGTGCCCAGACCGGGGGCCGACTGCAGCGTCAGCGTGCCGCCCGCGGCCTCGGCGCGAAAGCGCATGCCCACCAGGCCGTGGCGGCAGGGCGGCACCGCGGCGGGCACGAAGCCGCGGCCGTCGTCGCGCACCTCCAGCAGCACCTGCGCGCCGTGCGTGCGCAGCTTGAGCCACAGCTGCCCGGCCTGCGCGTGCTGGGCGATGTTGCTCAGCGCCTCTTGCACGATGCGGTAGGCCGCCAGTGCGGCCGGTGGTGCCAGCGGCCCCACGCCTTCGGCCAGCGCCAGGTGCACCTGCAGGCCGCTGCGCGTGGCGAACTCGCGCGCCAGCGTCTGCAGCGTCACGGCCAGGCCCAGGTGGGCCAGCGACGAGGGGCAGAGCTCTTCGGTGATGCGGCGCTTGAGCGTGATCACGCCGTCCAGCGAGGCCACCAGCGAAGCCAGGCAGGCCAACGCTTCGGCCGCCGGTGGCGCTGCGGCCTGCAGGCGCGCGCGCAGGCGTGCGGCGTCGAGCTTGGTGGCGGTGAGCAAGGCGCCCAGTTCGTCGTGCAGGTCGCGCGCGAGGCGGGCGCGTTCGTCTTCGCGCGCGGTCTGCAGGTGCAGCGCCAGCGCCGTGAGCTCGCGCGTGCGCTGCTGCACTTCCCGCGCCAGGCGCCGGTTGTGCGCCTGCAGTTGCCGCGCCGGGCCGGGGCGGCCGCGGCGTCGGCCTTGTTGTCGCAGCTTCATGGCCGCTGTGCCGCAGGAGGCCGGGTTTGATACGCATCGCCATCATCGACGACCACGCGCTGGTACGCGCCGGGCTGCGCCAGTTTTTCGCCGAGCAGGCGGACTTCAAGGTCGTGGCCGAAGCCGCCGACGGCCGCCAGGCGCTGGAGATCGTGCGCGGCGAGTTGGCCGACGTCATCGTGCTCGACATCGCCATGCCGGGCCAGAACGGCGTGGACACGCTGGCGGCCATCCGCGCCCGCGCGCCGGCGCTGCCGGTGCTGATGCTCAGCGCCCACCCCGAGGCGCACTACGCCACCACGCTGCTGCGCCTGGGCGCCAGCGCCTACCTCAACAAGGAAGGCGACCCGGCCGAGATCGTGGCCGCGGTGCGCGCGCTGGCCAGCGGCCGGCGTTACGTGAGCGCCGAAACCGCGCTGCGCCTGGCCGATGGGCTGGCCAGCGGGCATGTGGGGGCGGCGCACGAACAGCTCTCTGAACGGGAGCTGCAGGTGCTGCTGCGCCTGGCCGGCGGGCAGACCGTGGGGCAGCTGGCGCTGGGGCTCTCGCTGAGCGTGAAGACCGTCAGCACCTACCGCAGCCGGGTGATGCTGAAGATGGGCCTGTCGAGCAACAGCGAGCTGACGCACTACGCCTTGCGCCACGGGCTCATCCGTTGAGGTCGGCTGCGGCCGGGCCCAGCGTGGCCTTGCGGCACAGCTGCAGCAGGGCTTCGATGTCGGCCGACTTGTCGAACACCCGCTCGGCGCCCAGCGCCAGGCAACGCTGGCGCACCTCGGGCGTGATGTAGTTGCTGAACACCACGCAGCGCAGCGGCGGCGTGCAGGCCTGGGCCAGGCGCAGCACGCCCAGGCCCGAGCCGCCGCTGAGAAAGAGGTCGACGATGAGCAGGTCGGGGCGCTGCGCGGCCTCGGCCAGCCAGGCGCGGGCCTGGGCTTCGCTGCGCGCCCAGCCCACCACGCTGACACCCGGCAGCTCTTGCAGCGTGGCCGCGAGCTTGGCGTGGATGAGGGGGTGGTCTTCAACGAGGTAGGTGTGCAGCGTGTGCATGCGCGGCCGGTGGGCGCTGGCAGTGTGGCCGCGCGGCCGGGCGGCCTGCCATCGGCGGGACACTGCAAGCGGCGTGGGCCGCGTCCTACAAGCTCGGGGCCCGCAGGCCCCGGTGCCGAGGGTGCGCTGCCGAACCGACGGCCCCGGCAGCGGCTCACAAAGTGCGGCTGCATGAAGTTCCTGGCCACCCGCAAAGCCCCCATCGCCGCCACCGCCACCGCCGCCACACCGCCCGGGGCGGCGCAGCGCCAGCGCGGCTGCCCGCGGTGCGGCCGGGGCATCGAACGCGTGGCGCGCCGCTGGTTTGACCGCCTGCTTGGCTGGGGTGCACCGCTCAAACGCTACCGCTGCGCCGCGAGCGCCTGCGCCTGGGAAGGCGCCTTGCTCTCGCGCCCGCAGCGGCAGCAACGCCGCGGGGTCGGGCCCCGCGAGCGTTGACACGGCCAGGCCGGGTGATCAGACGGCCTGGGTCTGGCGCTGCGCCGGCTTGCGCAAGCCCACCAGCGCCATGAGGGCCAGCCCGGCCAGGGCCAGCGAACCCGGCTCGGGCACGGCCTGGCCTTGCGGGCCGCTCACCTTGCCGACGTTGGCCGCCACGGTGCCGGCCGACAGGCCGCTGTTCTTGATGCCGCGGCCGGCGTAGCTGACCAGGCCTTCGTCGCCCCAGATCGACTGCGCCGAGAAGATGCCCAGGTCCACGCCGTTGGGCAGGCCGGTGATGTCGGGCCCGCTGGCGTAGAGCCAGGTCAGGTTGACCACATCGGCGTCGTCGTCGGGCGCCACGTCCGAGGGTGTGTAGCCCAGGTTCTGCACGAGGCAGACCCAGCCGGTGGGGCTGCTGCAGCTGCCGTCGACGTAACCCTGAAAATCGAAGATGGTGAGGAAGGAGCCGTAGCTCAGGTTGCTGCTGGAGACCGTGGGTCCCGCGGGCAGCGGGCCGCTGCGCACGTCCTGGTCGGCCGAAAGATCCAGCCGGTAGGTCCAGGTGTAGGGGCCGGTGCCGACGACGGACTGCACCGACGGGATGATGTTGGCCGTGGCCGACAGCGGCAGCAGCAGCGGGGCAAGCAGGGCCAGGTGACGCAGGGACAGGCGGACGGCAGGACGCTTCATGGCGGGGGCTTTCGTGGGGTGGGGGTAGGGCACGCGGGGTGCGGGCCTGCCTGTTCTTCCAGGCTGGCCCGACACCTCGCAGACTGCGCTTCCGCTCCCCGGCCTTCTGTGCGCTGCAGCACCAAGGCCCGCGAACACGGGGCCACCCCCGCCGGGCCCCGCCCCCGCGCCAGCTCAGTTGTCGCCGTGGCCCACGCAGAAGGCGTGGCTGTCGGTGGCCAAGTGGCGGCCCATGGCGTTCTCGAAGTACAGCGGCGTGCGCGGCCGTGTGCGCGACACCACCTCGTTGAGCGTGCCGGCTTCGTACAGCCGGCCGTTCTGCATCACGTGCGTGATGCGGTCGCTCTGGCGGATGTCTTTCAGCACATCGCCTTCGATCACCACGAGGTCGGCGAGCTTGCCCACGTCCAGGCTGCCGAGGTCAGCGTCCAGGCCGAAGTGGCGCGCCGGGTTGATGGTGGCGGTGCGCAGCGCTTCCAGCGGCGTCATGCCGCCCAGGGCGAACATCCACATCTCCCAGTGTGTGCCCAGGCCCTCGCGCTGGCCGTGCGCGCCGATCATGGCCGGCACGCCGGCGCGCTGCAGCAGCGTGGCCGTGCGCGCGACGCGGATGACGTTGAAGTCTTCCTCCGGCGCCGTGGGCCGGCGCACCGCGCGCGCCTGCAGGTTGCCCGCGGGCACGAACTTGCTCAGCAGCGGGTGCTTCCAGACCTCGGTGCGCGCGTACCAGTAGTGCTCGCCGTCCAGGCCGCCGTAGGCCACGTTCAGCGTCGGCGTGTAGCCCACCTTCGTCTGCTGCCACAGCTGCACGACGTCGTCGTAGACCTCGGCGATGGGCAGCGCGTGCTCCAGGCCGGTGTGGCCGTCGACCACCATGCTCATGTTGGCCTGGAAGACCGAGCCGCCTTCGGGCACCACCATCATGCCGGTCTGGCGCGCGGCCTCCAGCACCATCTGGCGCTGCTCGCGGCGCGGCTGGTTGTAGCTCTTCACGCTGATGGCGCCGGCACCCTGCTGGCGTTTCAGGTGCGTGAGCGCGTCTTCCAGGTTGTTGACGGTGGCCGTGGCCCCGCCTTTGGCACCGTAGAGGATGTTGCCGGTGCTGTAGATCCGCGGGCCCAGCACCTGCCCGGCGCGCTGCAGTTCGGCCTGCGTGAAGATGTGGCCGTTCTGGTTGCTGGGGTCGTGGAAGGCCGTCACGCCAAAAGCCAGCGAAGCCAGGTTCACCCAGCTCTGCTGCGGCACCAGGCCGTCTTCGCCCATGCCGCCGTGCCAATGCGCGTCGATGAAGCCCGGCACGATGGTCTTGCCCCGCACGTCGACGCGGCGTGCGTCGGTGGGGATGCTCACGCGCGAGGCCGGGCCGATGGCCGCGATGCGGTGGCCGTCCACCACGATGACGGCGTTGTCGATGACCTCGTCCATCTTCGCACCGCGCATGGTGGCCACGCGCGCGCCCACCAGCGCGATGCGGCCCGTGGGCCGGTCGCTGGCTTGTGCGAAGCCGATCTTGGTGCCGCTGCCCGCGGCCTTGAAGGCCGCCGGCTTCTCGCCCGCGTTCACGGGCGGGAAGGCCTCGGCCAGCGCCGTGGTGAAGAGCTCGTCGCCGGCGCTGAAGTGCACACGCTGGCTGTCGCCGCTGAAGTGCAGGTGCGTGCCGGTGTTGAAGCTGAGCTGGCGCACGGGCACGGCGTCCATGCGCGGGCCCACCGTCAGCGGTTTGCCGGTGGCCGGCATCGGCGCGGCGTAGGCGTGGAAACGCTCCACCCAACCTATCCAGCGGCCGTCGGGCGAGAGCGCGTATTCGCTGACGAATTCACCGCGCGCCACTTCGGTTTCTTGCCGCGTGCCGGTGTGGATGCGCCACAGCGCGCGGCGCACGTCCACCTCGCTGGGCTGGCTGGTGCGCGTGATGTAGACCTCGTCGCTGCGCGCGCCGAAGATCGGTGCGTCGCCGGTTTTGCTCAAGCGCACCGGCTCGCCGCTGCCATCGGCGCTGGCGAGGTAGACGCCGGTATCCAGCCCCTGCCAGGGCGAGGTGAGGAAACTGCCGCGCGACTTCACGTAGGCCACGCTCAGGCCGTCGGGGCTCAGGCGCGGGTTCAGGTACTTGCCGGGCTGCGGCGTGACGATGGTTTCGCGCCCGCTGGCCAGGTCTTGCACCACCACGCGGCCCAGGCGCTGGTCGTGCCAGCGCACGTAGACCACGCTTTTGCCGTCGCGGCTGAAGCTCGGGAAAAACTCGAAGCTGTCGGCCTGCGGGTTCAAGCGGCGCGGCGCACTGCTGTCCTTCAAGTTCTTGAGATAGAGCTGGCCGAGGGCCGAATACACCACCTGCGCGCCATCGGGCGACACCGTGGCCCAGCGCAACTGCTTCACGTCGAAACGGTCGGGTGACACGGTCTGCGGCACACGCAGCGCCTCGCGCACCTCGCGCGTGTGCTGCACGCGGAACGGGATCTCGCTGGCCGTGCCGGCGAAGGGCTCCACCTTCCACAGCTTGCCTTGCGCCCACACCACGACGTGGCGGCTGTCGGGCGTCCACGCGAAGCTGGGGTAGACGCCGTAGACCGACCAGGCTTCCTGCAGGTCGCGTTCCAGCTTGCCCCAGGCCGGTTTTTCTTCGCCGGTCTGCAGGTTCTTCAGGAAAAGCGTGCTCTGGTTGCGCACGCGGCGCACGAAAGCGAGGTGTTTGCCGTCGGGCGAAGGCACCGGCCGGATGGCGCCGCCGGGGCCGGTGACGAAGGGCTCCACGCTGCCGTCCACCAGGCTCTGGCGGAAGATGCGGAAGATCTCCTTGTTCGAGTCTTTGTTGTACTCGAAGGTGGTGCCCGGCGTGGTGTCGCGCGAGTAGTAGAGCCACTGGCCGTCGGGCGAAAGCGCGGGCTCGCCGAGGTCTTTCTGCCAGTTCGGCTTTTCGTTGAGCTGCACGCCCTTGCCACCGTCGAGGTGGTAAAGCCAGACCTCGCCGCTGCCGGCGCTGCGCGTGCCGGTGTAGTGCTTGCGCGCGGCGATGTACTGGCCGTTCGGGTGCCACACGGGGTTGTTGAGCAGCCGGTAGTCCTCGGTGGTCACCGCGCGCGCGCCGCTGCCGTCGGTGTTCATCACCCAGACGTTGTCACCGCCGCCGGCGTCGGTGACATAGGCGATGCGTTTGCCGTCAGGCGAGAAGCGGGCCTGGTGGTCCCAGGCGATGCTGGTGGTCAGGGGCTTGGCGTCGCCGCCGGTGATGGGCACGAGGTACAGATCGCCCAGCAGGTCGAAGACCAGGGTCTGGCCGTCGGGGCTGACGTCCACGCTCATCCAGGTGCCGGTGCGCGTGTCGATCTTGACGGTGCGGGCCACGCCGGGCGGCTTGTTCACGTCCCACTTGGGCTTGGCAGCGGGGGCGACCAGTGCCGCCGGTGTGGGCGATGCCGGGGCGGGCGCTTGGGCCAGGGCCGCGATGCTGGCGGCGCACAGCGCGAGTGGCGCGAGCTTGATGAAACGCTGGATGAAACGGGGCACGGCGGTGTCCTGCGTGGTCGACAAGCGGCCCATTCTGGCCCCGCCGGCGGCGGCCCGCACCAGGGGCTGGAACAATCGGGGGCTACCGCGAGATCGCCTCAGGAGCCCGCATGCCTGCAACCCCCTTCCGCCACTGGCACCGCGCACCGGCCTTGCTCGCAGCCGCCCTGCTGCTGGGCGGCTGTGCCGCCACGCAGGTGGCCATCGAGAAACGCAACCTCGACGTGCAGACGCGCATGTCGGCCACGATCTTCCTCGACCCGGTGCCGGTGGAAGAGCAGACGGTGTTCGTGCAGATCCGCAACACCTCCGACAAGCCCGAGCTCGACCTCGCGCCCGAGGTGGCCGCGGCGATGCAGGCCAAGGGCTACCGCGTCGTCACCGACCCGCGGCAGGCCAAGTTCTACCTGCAGGCCAATGTGCTGGCGGTGGGCAAGAGCGACCCCTCGGCCATCCGCCAGGTGGTGGGTGGCGGCTTCGGTGCGGGCGTGTCGGGCGGGGCCTCGGGCATCGTCGCGGCCACCGCAGCGGCCGGTGCGCTGGGGCCGACGGGTCGCGCGGTGGCCACCGGGGCGGCCACCGGGGGCTTTGGCGAGGTGGTGATCGGCTCGCTGGTGAAGGACGTGTACTTCTCCATCGTCACCGACGTGCAGATCAAGGAGCGCCTGCCCGAAGGCCGCGTCGCCACGCAGAACTCGGCCCTCAACAACCGCCAGGGCACGAGCGGCGGCGATACCGTCAGCTACACCGACCGCGTGGACATGAAGACCTACCAGACGCGCATCGTCTCCACCGCGAACAAGGTGAACCTGGAGTTCGAAGAGGCCGTGCCGGCCTTGCGTGCCGGCCTGGTGCGGGCGCTGACCGGTTTGTTCTGAGACCGGGCCGCGCTGCGGCCCGCGGCGATTTACATCGGCGCGTCGTCGCCTTCGGGCGTGGCGGCGGCCTTGCGGATGCGCACGGCCTTCTTGGCAGCAGCGGCAGGGGCCGCAGGCGCGGCCGGGCTCTCGCCACCGGCCTCCAACACAGCCGCCGTGGCATCGGCAGCCGCCAGGCCCGCAGCCGCGGCCGACAGCGGGCCTTCGGCCGCCGCGTCTTCCTTGATCACGCGGGTGTAGGGCGCCAGGATCTGCACCATCTGGCCGTAGACCTTGGGGTTGCCCGCCACGATCTCGCGCTGGTAGAGGAAATCGCTCTCGCCCGTGAAGTTGCCCACCAGGCCCCCGGCCTCGGTGATGATGAGCGCGCCGGCGGCGGCGTCCCAGGGGTTCAGGCCGGTTTCGAAGAAGCCGTCGTAGTAGCCGGCGGCCACGTAGCAGAGGTCGAGCGCCGCGGCGCCAGGGCGGCGCAGGCCGGCGCAGCTCTGCATCACCTCCTCGAACATCTTCACGTAGCGCTTGAAGTTGTCGCCCTTGCGGAAGGGGAAGCCCGTGCCCACCAGCGCATCGCTCAGGCGCGTGCGCTTGCTCACGCGCAGGCGGCGGTCGTTCAGGAAGGCGCCGCGGCCCTTGCTGGCATAGAACAGGTCGTTGCGCGTGGGGTCGTAGACCACGGCCTGCTGCACCTGGCCGCGGTAGGCCAGCGCGATGCTGACGGCGTAGACCGGAAAGCCGTGCAGGAAGTTGGTGGTGCCATCGAGCGGGTCGATGATCCAAACGTAATCGCTGTGCTTGGCGCCGTGGGTGCGCCCGCTCTCTTCGGCGAGGATGCCGTGGCCGGGGTAGGCCTCCAGCAGCGTGCCGATGATGGCCTGCTCTGCCGCCTGGTCGACTTCGGAGACGAAGTCGTTGGGGCCCTTGCTGCCCACCTTCAGCACTTCAAGATCGAGCGCTGCGCGGTTGATGATGGAACCTGCTGTGCGGGCCGCCTTGACGGCGATGTTCAGCATGGGGTGGAGCGCTTGCGACATGGGGCGGCCTGCGGGCAGAAGAGGGAAGACGGGCGTGGACGGGATAAAGAGCGGGGTGCGCCGACAATGCCGTGCACCGATGCAGCTCATTTTACGGCCGTGAACGCCCCGCCCAGCCCGACCCCCGCCGCCAGCACCGCGTCCGCCGTGCCAGACCCGACACGTTTTGTGCTCGTGCGGCCCAGCCACGCCGGCAATGTGGGCGCCACGGCGCGTGCGATGAAGGTGATGGGTTTTGCCGACCTGGTGCTGGTGGCGCCGCGTTTTGCCGACGTGCTGAGCCAGGAAGAAACCGTGGCCATGGCCAGCGGCGCGGCCGACGTGCTGACGCGCGCGCGCATCGTGCCCAGCCTGGCCGAGGCGCTGGACGGCATCACCTGGGCCTGTGCCACCGCGATGACGCCGCGTGACTTCGGCCCGCCCACGCACACCCCGCGTGAACACTTCGCCACGCTGGCGGCCGGCCCCCACCGCGTGGCCTTCGTCTTCGGCCCCGAGCGCACCGGGCTGCTCAACGAAGACGTCTACCGCTGCCACGCCTGCCTGAGCATCCCCAGCGCGCCCGGCTACGGCTCGCTGAACCTCGCGCAGGCCGTGCAGGTGCTGGCCTACGAATGGCGGCAGGCGCTGGGCGGCTACGAGGTTGCGCCGCGCACCGTGGACGCGGCCCTGGCCGACGGCACCGCGCTGGAAGGCCTGTTGCAGCACTGGCAGCAGGTGCTGCAGGACATCGGCTTTCTCGACCCCGCCGCGCCCAAGAAGCTGATGCCGCGCCTGCAGCAGGCGCTGAACCGCGCGCAGCTGACGCAGGAAGAGCTGCACATCCTGCGTGGCATCGCCCGCGCCGTGGACAAGTCGCGGGCCTGAAGCGCGCAAGCACCCCCGCCGCTACACTGCAGCGCATGTTTGCCCGCCTGCGTGAAGACATCGCCTGCATCCTGGAACGCGACCCCGCGGCGCGTTCGCGCTGGGAGGTGCTCACGTGTTATCCCGGCCTGCATGCGCTGGTGCTGCACCGCCGCGCGCACTGGTTCTGGGGCCACGGCTTCCGCTGGCTGGCGCGTTTCACCTCGCACCTCGGGCGCTTCCTCACCGGCATTGAGATCCACCCCGGCGCCACCATCGGCCGGCGGGTGTTCATCGACCACGGCATGGGCGTCGTCATCGGCGAAACGGCCGAGATCGGCGACGGCTGCACCATCTACCAGGGCGTCACGCTGGGCGGCACTTCGCTGAGCAAGGGCGCCAAGCGCCACCCGACGCTCGGGCGTGATGTGATCGTCGGCGCCAATTCGCAAGTGCTGGGCGGCTTCACGGTGGGCGATGGTGCGCGCATCGGCAGCAGCGCGGTGGTGGTCAAGCCGGTGCCGCCGGGTGCCACGGCCGTGGGCAACCCGGCGCGCATCATCCAGCACGATGCCGAAGCCGCGCGTGAGGCGGCCGCCGCGAAGATGGGTTTCAGCGCCTATGGCGTGACGCAGGGCGACGACCCGGTTTCGCAGGCGATGAAGGGGCTGATCGACAACGCCTCGGGCCACGAACACCAGATCGCGCTGCTGTGGGCGGCCATCGAGAAGCTCTCGGCTCGCGCGCGCGAGTTGCCCGCCGGCGACTGCGTGCCGCAGGACGCCAACACCACCGAAACCTTCGACGCCGAGCGCCTGAACCGCCTGGTGAAGTGAGGCGCCAGGGCGCCTAGCTCACCAGCGCCCAGGCGTCGGCATCGGGCACCCGTTCCAGCGGGCCCACGTCCTTGGCCAGGCCCGGGCGGCCGAAGAGGTAGCCCTGGCCGTTTTTGCAGCCCAGGTCCTTCAGCATCTCGGCCTCGTCTTCGGTTTCCACGCCTTCGGCCACGGTGTCCACCGCCAGGCTGCGTGACAGGCCCACGATGGCCGCCACGATCTTGGCGCTTTCGGGCCGGCTGCGCAGCGTGCGCACGAAGCTGCGGTCGATCTTGATCTTGTCGAAGGTCATTTCGGCCAGGTAGCTGAGGCTGCTGTAGCCGGTGCCGAAATCGTCCAGCGTCACCGTCATGCCGGCACGCTTGAGGGCCAGGATCACCTCACGCGCACGCGCGGTGTCGTTGACGAGCGCGGTCTCGGTGAGCTCGACGTCCAGGCGCTGCGGCGGCACACCGGCCTCGCGCAGCTGGGCCAGCAGCGCCGGCACCAGGGTCTCGTCCTGGATCTGCTGCGGAGCCACGTTGAACGAAAGGCGCCAGTGCGGCGGAAAACGCGCGAGGTCCTTGCAGGCTTGCCGCAGCAGGCTCATGGTCAGCGGGCCGATGAGGCCGGTGTCTTCAGCGAGCTGGATGAAACGGTCGGGGCCGAGCAGGCCACGCTCGGGGTGTTTCCAGCGGCACAGCAGCTCCACCGAGCGCACCTGGCGCGTGTGCAGGTCGACGATGGGCTGGTAGTAGGGCACCAGCTGACCTGCAGCGATGCCTTCGCGCAGCGCGGTTTCCAGCGTGTGGCGTTCGGCCAGGGCTTCGTCGAGCCGCGCGTCGTACAGGCACACCGTGCCGCGGCCGGCCTGCTTGGCGCGGTAGAGCGCGCTGTCGGCCTTGCGCAGCAGTTCGTCGTCGCTGTCGGCGTCCTGCGGAAAACGCGCGATGCCCACGCTGGCGCCGATGTTCACCGCGATCTCGCCGAACTGCATGGGCCAGCTCAGGCGCTCGACGATGCGTTCGGCCGCGCCCTGGGCGCTGCCCGGGCCTTCGCTCTCGTCGACCACCACCACGAACTCGTCGCCGCCGTAGCGCGCGCGCAGGTCGCTGGCGCGCAGGCAGCGCGAGAGGCGCCGTGCCACTTCCTTGAGCACGAGGTCGCCCACCATGTGGCCGTGGCGGTCGTTCACGGGCTTGAAGCGGTCGAGGTCGACCATCAGCACCGCCAGGCCTTCCTTGTGGCGGCGCGCGCGGCCCATCAGCGACTGCATGGCGTCGTGCAGCGCGGCGCGGTTGTCCAGGCCCGTCAGCAGGTCGCTGGCGGCCAGGCGCTGCACCCGTTCTTCGGCTTCGAGCAGCGAACCGCGCGAGCGGCCCAGGCCGCTGCTCAGGCGGCGCCACAGCACAACGCCCAAGGCCACGCTGAGCGACAGCACGACGGCCGTGCTGATCAAGGCGGCATGGCGCTGCGACCGCACCTCCTGCTCGGTGGCCGCGAGCGAGGCGCGCGTGAGCTCTTCGGTGGCCGCGCGCAGCAGTTGCGTCTGCGCGACGTAACGCGGGCTGTCGAAAAGGGCGCGGGCGGAATCGAACGCGCCCGACTGCAGCGCCTCGGCCGCCGAGGCGTTCATGCGCGCCAGCAGGCCCGAGGCCTCGGCGGTGCGTGCACGGTAGCTTTCTGCCACCGCCTGCGGCGCGAGCAGGCTGGCGTGTTCGATGGCCAGCGCGAGTTCGGGCACGAGCTTGTCGAAGCGGTCGACCCAGTGCGCTTCGCCGGTGATCGCGGCCATCTGCGCGGCCAGGGCGAGCTGCTGGTCGGCCACACGCACCTCACCCACGAGCTTGTGCGCCATGGCGTGGCGGTCGGCCGCCTGTTGCAGCGCCACCGACGACCACTGGTGCTGGCCCAGCAGCAGGGCCGCCAGCACAGCCGCGCCGATCAGGGCCAGCGCGACGGCCCTGCGGGCCTGGCGCATCGTTTCTTCGACGATGGACACGGTGGGCAGCAGGCGCACCGGCGGGGACGGATCGAGGGGCATCGGCGGGGCGCGAAGGCGGCTTGAGAGGGCTCAAAGCGGGTTTTCGGCCGCGGCGGGCGCGGCTTGAGCCGCTGGGGCACGAGGCGCCGGTGCCGGCGCCGGTTTCAGGCCGCCGCGGGCGGCCGCTGCGCCGACTTGGGCCGGAAGGCGGCGCAGACCTCGGCATCGGTTTCGATGTAGGGCCCGCCGATCAGGTCGACGCAATAAGGCACGGCCGCGAAGATGCCGTGCACGGGCGGCGTGCGCGTGGGCAGGCCTTGCAGCGTCTCGGCGATGCTCTTGGGCTGGCCGGGCAGGTTGATGATCAGCGCCTGCCCGCGCACCACCGCCACCTGGCGCGAGAGGATGGCCGTGGGCACGAAGGCCAGGCTGATCTGGCGCATCTGCTCGCCGAAGCCCGGCATCACCTTGTCGGCCACGGCCAGCGTGGCCTCGGGCGTCACGTCGCGCGGCGCGGGGCCGGTGCCGCCGGTGGTGAGCACGAGGTGGCAGTGCACCTCGTCCACCAGCTCGCGCAGCGCGGCGCTGATGCCGGCTTGCTCGTCAGGGATGAGCCGCGTGTGCCACTCGATGGGGTTCTTCACCGCGCGGCCCAGCCAGTCTTGCAGGGCCGGGATGCCCTTGTCTTCGTAGACGCCGCTGGATGCGCGGTCGCTGATGGAGACGACGCCGATGCGGACGGGATCGAGAGCACTCATGGGCGGCAGGAAGCGGAGGTGAGGGCAGCGTGCCGACCGTCAGCCGGCCAGCATGGGTTTGATGTACTGGAAGAGCTCGCGAAAACTCTTGGGCTGGCGGTCTTCGGCCACCAGGCCGGCGGCATCCTTGCGCGCCTGGCGCACCAGGCTGCGCAACTGTTGCGTGTCGGTCTCAGGGTGCTCGTGCAGCCAGCGTGTCATCGCGTCGTCACTGGCGATCAACTCGGCGCGCCAGCGTTCGGCTTCGTGCAGCTCCAGCGCGTTTTCCGCCGTGCCCAGCGTGGCCGCGGCCACGGCCTGGCGCAGCGCGTCTTCGTCGGCGTTGCGCATCAGCTTGCCCACGTACTGCAGTTGCCGGCGCTTGCCCTCGTGGGCGGTGGTGCGGCGGTAGAGCTCGATGGCGTCGCGCAGCGACTCGGGCATCTCGATGGCCTTGAAGGCCTGCGGCGAAAGCTCGGCCAGGGCCTTGCCGAGGTCTTGCAGCGCGTGCGATTGCTGCTTGAGCTGGGTCTTGCTCGGGCGATCGTCGGTATCGGCTTCTTCGGCGTCGCCGTAGTGAACGTCGATGCCGCGGTGCGGGGCGGCGCGTCGTGCCATGGTGGGAGGCGCGGGCTCGGGGCCCGGGCTCGCTGGGGTAGGGGGTCGGTATCATAAGTGTGGACTTGATGAGGCCCCACGCCGATGAGCAACGACCGCGCCGACACCGGCTTCGCCTACCGCCAGGAACAGTTCCAGCAGATCGTCGAAGACACGCTGGCCCTGGCTCAGAGCCTGGGGGCCAGCGATGCTGGCGCTGAAGTTTCAGAAGGCGTGGGCCTGAGCGTCAGCGTGCGCAAGGGCGAGATCGAAAACGTCGAGCGCAACCGCGACAAGAGCCTGGGCGTGAGCGTCTACCTGGGCCAGCGGCGCGGCAACGCCAGCACCAGCGATTTTTCGGCCGCGGCGCTGAAGCAGACCGTGCAGGCGGCCTACGACATCGCCCGTTTCACCGCCGAAGACCCGGCCGCCGGCCTGCCCGATGCCGAAGACCTGGCCACGCCCGAGGAAGTGGCGCGTGATCTCGACCTTTTCCACCCCTGGGCCATCGACGCCGCGGCCGCGGCCGAACTCGCGCGGCGCTGCGAAGACGCGGCGCTGAAGACGCACAAGCTCATCACCAACAGCGAAGGCGCCGGGGTCTCGGCGCAGCAGGCGCACTTCTGGGCCGGCAATTCGCGCGGTTTTCGCGGGGGGTATGCCAGTTCACGCCATTACCTCTCGGTCTCGGCCATCGCCGGCCGCGGCAAGAACATGCAGCGCGACGGCTGGTACACCAGCATGCGCGACGCCAGCGATCTGGCCACGCCCGAGGCCGTGGGCCGCTACGCCGCCGAACGCACGCTCTCGCGCCTGAAGTCGCGCAGCGTGGCCACGGCCGAGGTGCCGGTGCTCTTCGAAAGCACGGTGGCCGCCGGGCTGCTGGGCGCCTTCGTGCAGGCCACCTCGGGCGGGGCGATCTACCGCAAGACCACCTTCCTCGTCGACAGCCTCGGCAAGCGGGTGCTGGCGCCGCACATCCACATCCACGAGAACCCGCACGAGCTCAAGGGCAAGGGCAGCGCGCCTTTTGACGACGAGGGCGTGCGCACGCGCGCGCGCCAGGTGGTGAAGGCCGGCGTGGTGCAGGGCTACTTCCTCAGCAGCTACTCGGCCCGCAAGCTGGGCATGAAGACCACCGGCCACGCCGGCGGTTCGCAGAACCTGGCCATGACCAGCCGCCACACCCAGCCCGGCGACGACCTCGACGCCATGTTGCGCAAGCTGGGCCGCGGTCTCTTCGTCACCGAGTTGATGGGCCAGGGCGTGAACTACGTGACGGGCGACTATTCGCGCGGCGCCGCCGGCTTCTGGGTGGAAGGCGGGCGCATCGTGCACCCGGTGCACGAGGTCACCATCGCCGGCAACCTGAAGCACATGTTCAAGGACATCGTGGCCATCGGCGCCGACGTGTACAACTCGGGCAGCAAGGCGGTGGGTTCGGTGCTCGTCGGGCGCATGAAGATGGCTGGCGCCTGAGCGCCGCGGCGCAGCGGGAAAACCCACCCAGGGCCCCGCGGGGCCCCTCCTAGAATCCCGGCGCGTTGGGGACCCCCCGCCACCGATTTCACAGGAGATCTGCATGGAACGTCGTTCCTTCGTTCAGGGCGCCGGCCTGGCCGGCGTGATCGCCGCTGGCACCGCGCCGGCCATCGTGCACGCCCAGGCCAACCTGCGCTGGCGCCTGACCTCGGGCTTCCCGAAGTCGCTGGACACCATTTACGGCGCCGCCGAATCTTTCGCCCGCAAGGTGAAGGACATGACCGGCGGCAAGTTCGAGATCTCGGTGCACGCCGCCGGTGAACTGGTGCCCATGCCCGGCCTGGTGGACGCGGTGCAGAACGGCACCGTCGAGATGGGCCACACCGCGCCTTACTACTACTTCGGCAAGAACGACACCTTCGCCCTGGGCTGCGCCGTGCCCTTCGGCCTGAACAGCCGCCAGATGACGGCCTGGATGTACGACGGCAACGGCCTCAAGCTGATGCGCGAGTTCTACAGCGGCTACGGCTTCACCAGTTTCCCCATGGGCAACACCGGCGCACAGATGGGCGGCTGGTACCGCAAGGAGATCAAGACCGTCGCCGACATGAAGGGCCTGAAGTTCCGCGTGGGCGGCTTTGCCGGCAAGGTGACTTCGCGCCTGGGCACGGTGTCGCAGAACATCGCCGGCGGCGAGATCTACCAGGCGCTGGAGAAAGGCACCATCGACGCCGCCGAATGGGTAGGCCCCTACGACGACCTGAAGCTGGGCTTCAACAAGGTGGCGCCCATCTACCACTACCCCGGCTGGTGGGAAGGTGGCCCGCAGCTTGACCTGTATGTCAACCAGAAGGCTTTCGACAGCCTGAGCGGCGAGTACAAGGCCATCATCGAAAGCGCGGCGGCTTTTGCGCACACCGAGATGCAGGCCAAGTACGACGCGCGCAACCCGGCAGCGCTCAAGACGCTGGTGGCCAACAAGACGCGCCTGGTGGCCTTCCCGAAGCCGGTGCTCGACGCCGCCTACAAAGAAGCCATGGCGCTGTACAGCGAGGTCAGCGCCAGCAACCCGGCCTTCAAGAAGATCTACACCGACATGGCGGCTTTCCGCCGTGAAGCCAACCTGTGGTTCCGCTTCACCGAGGCGCGTTTTGACAGCTACATGCAGAGCGTGAAGCTGTAAGGCGCCGGCCGCAGCCTCGCAAGCAAGAAGGCCCCGCGTGCGGGGCCTTCTGCTTTCTGCGGGCGATGGTTGCCGGCCGCCTCGGCGTTACTTCTTCGCGTCCTTCTTCATCGCTTCTTCCAGCGCCTTCATCGGGTCGTCTTCGGCAGGTTCGCTGGCCGCTGGTTCGGGCGCCGGCAGACCTTCTTCGGTGGCGCTGGCAGCGGGGTCGGCCGCCTCGGCTTCGGGCTCGGCCATCGGCTCGGGCAGGCCCATAGTCTCCAGCGCCTTGTCGGCGTCGATGGTCTCGGTCTTCTGCAGGCCGCCCGTGACCAGGCCCGGGAAGGCGATGACCGCCGCCACCATGCAAAGCTGCAGCACGATGAAGGCGATGCTGCCCTTGTAGATCTGTGCCGTGCTCACGCCCGGGATCGTCTGGCCTGTCACGCGGTCCTGGTAGTCCTTCTTCGCGGCCACGCTGCGCAGGTAGAAGAGCGCAAAGCCAAAGGGCGGCGTGAGGAAACTCGTCTGCAGGTTCAGCGCCAGGATGACGCCAAACCAGATCAGGTCGATGCCCATCTTGTCGGCCACGGGCGCCAGGATGGGCACGACGATGAAGGCGATTTCGAAGAAGTCGATGAACATGCCCAGCACGAAGACCAGCAGGTTCACCACCAGCATGAAACCGAGCTCGCCGCCGGGCAGCTTGTCGAAGAGGTGCTCCACCCAGATGTGGCCGTCGGCCGCGTTGAAGGTGAAGCTGAAGACGGTGGAGCCGACGAGGATGAAGAGCACGAAGGTCGAGAGCCGGGCCGTGCTGTCCAGCGCCTGGCGCATCAGCTTCATCGTGAGCTGGCGCCGCGCGAAGGCCATCACGAGCGCGCCGACGGCACCCAAGGCGCCGCCTTCCGTGGGCGTGGCCACGCCCAGGAAGATGGTGCCCAGCACCAGGAAGATCAGCACCAGCGGCGGGATGAGCACGAAGGTCACCTGCTCGGCCAGCCTCGACAGCAGGCCCAGGCGCAGCACGCGGTTGCCCAGCGCCAGCAGCAGCGCCAGCAGCGATGCCACGGTCATCGAGAGGATGACCACCTCGTCGCCGGGCGCGGGCGTGCTGCGTTCGGTCCAAGCGTTGATCAGCGGCTCGTGCACCTGCGACCACGCGTAGCCCGCAACCGCGCACACCACCAGCAAGGCCAGCAGCGAACGGTGGCCGCTGGCGCCGGTGCTCTCGCGGTAGATGCGCGCTTCGGGCGGCAGCGCAGGCACCCACTCCGGCTTGACCAATGCCACGCCGGCGATGAACAGCAGGTACAGGCCCACCAGCAACAAGCCGGGGATCAGCGCGCCCGCGTACATGTCGCCCACCGAACGGCCCAGTTGGTCGGCCAGCACGATGAGCACCAGCGAAGGCGGTATCGCCTGCGCCAGCGTGCCGCTGGCCGTGATGGTGCCCGTGGCGATGCTGCGGTTGTAGCCGTAGCGCAGCATGATGGGCAGCGAGATCAGGCCCATGCTGATGACCGCCGCGGCCACCACGCCGGTGGTGGCGGCCAGCAGCGCGCCCACCAGGATGACAGCCACCGCCAGCCCGCCGCGCAGCGGGCCGAACACCTGGCCCACGGTCTCCAGCAGGTCTTCGGCCATGCCCGAGCGTTCGAGCACGATGCCCATCAGCGTGAAGAAGGGTATGGCCAGCAGCGTGTCGTTCTGCATGATGCCGAACACCCGCAGCGGCAGCGCCTGGAACATGTTCAGCGGGAACAGCCCCGCTTCCATGCCGATGAAGCCGAACAGCAGGCCCGTGGCGGCCAGGCCGAAAGCCACCGGGATGCCGGTGAGCAGGAACAGGAACAGCCCCGCGAACATCAGCGGGACGAAGTTCTGGGCGATGAAGGCGCTCATGTCAGCGGGCCTCCGGCGCGGAGCTCTGCGCCTTCAGCGCCAGGGCCTCGGCCAGCCGCTCTTCTTCGGTCTGGGCCTGCCCTTCGCTCATCGGCTCGCTGCGGTGGCCGGTGAGGAAGGCCACACGCTTGATCAGCTCAGACAGGCATTGCAACAGCAGCACCGCGAAGCCCGCAGGTATCAGCAGCAGCGCCGGCCAGCGGATCAGCCCGCCGGCGTTCTGGCTCATCTCGCCCGAGACCCAGGCGCGCTCGAACACCGGCCACGAAAGTTTGATGAGGATGAGGCACAGCGGGATGGTGAAGAGCAGCATCCCCGCGACGTCGATCAGCGTGTTGGTGCGCTTGCTCAGCTTGCTGGCGATGAAGTCGATGCGCACGTGGGCGTTGCGCAGCCAGACGTAGCCCGAGCCCAGCAGGAAAACGGCCGAGAACAGGTACCACTGGATCTCGAGGAAGGCGTTCGAGCCGATGTCGAAAGCCTTGCGCATCACGGCGTTGCCGGCGCTGATGAGCACGGCGGCCAGCACCAGCCACATCACGAGTTTGCCGATGAGCTCGTTGAGTGCATCGATCCCGGCCGACAGCTTCAGCAACACACGCATCTGATCTCCTTGCGGCCCGCGCGCCCTGGCGGCGCTGCCGGTGGCAGGGCAGGGGCCCGGGCTGGCCGGTTTTACTGGCCCAGCGCCTGCATGTACAGGTTGGTGGAACGGGCGCCCGAGCGGCAGAAGGCCAGCAGCGGCCGCGGCAGTTCGGCCAGCAGCGCAGCCATGGCGGCGATTTCCTCGGGCGATTGGTAGCCACCGTCCACCGGCAGGTGGCGGTATTCCAGGCCGGCGGCGCGCGCGGCGGCTTCGATCGCCGCGCTGGTGGGCTGGTCAGGGCCGTGTTCAAAATCGGGGCGGTTGTTCACCACGCTCTTGAAGCCCATCGAGGCGGCCTCGGCCATCGCATCAGGTGTGAGTTGCGGGGCCACGCAGACATCGGCGGCGATTTGGCGCAGGGGCAGTTGACTCATGACTTTCACTTTGCGAGAGCTTGTTTGACAGCGGCAGACACCGCACCCATGTCGGCCTTGCCGGCCAGGCGGGCCTTGGCCGCACCCATCACCTTGCCCATGTCGCCGGGGCCGGCCGCGCCGAGCTCGGCCACCAGGGCCGCGATCTCGGTCGCCACTTCGTCGGCCGACAGGCGCTGCGGCAGGTAGCCCTCCAGCACGCTCAGCTCGGCGCTTTCCTTGGCGACCAGGTCTTCGCGCCCGCCTTGCTGGAAGGCGGTGATGCTGTCCTTGCGCTGCTTGACCAGCTTGTCGACGATGGCCACCACGGCGGTGTCGTCGAGCACGATGCGCTCGTCCACCTCGCGCTGCTTGCAGGCGGCCAGCAGCATGCGGATGGTGCCCAGGCGCTCGCTGTCCTTGGCCCGCATCGCGGTCTTCATGTCTTCGGTGATGCGGTCTTTGAGGCTCGACATCTCGGGCTCCGGAATGAAACAAGCCCGCTGCGGCGTCCCGCGCGGGCTTGTAGGTGTACGCGGGTGAAGAGGCTCAGTAGAGCTTCTTCGGCAGCTGCATGCTGCGCACGCGCTTGAAGTGGCGCTTGACGGCCGCAGCCTTCTTGCGCTTGCGCTCGGCGGTGGGCTTTTCGTAGAACTCGCGGGCGCGCAGTTCGGTCAGCAGGCCGATCTTCTCGATGGTGCGCTTGAAACGGCGCAGGGCAACGTCGAACGGCTCGTTCTCTTTGACGCGGATGGTGGTCATGGGGTCAGGAATCCTGAAGTTTCGCGCTCGGTGTCTGCAAGGGCGGTCACGGGGGCCATGTTCCGGAACGGCCCCGACGGCACCGCACTCGTCAACCCTGGGGTTTGGAGCCCGACACCGAACGAAACCGCTTGCAGATCGACACGCAGGTTTGCCAGCAAAGCCGAAGATTATAGACCGGGAAATGGCCGCGCCCAACACCGACCTGTTGCACAGGCCCGTCAAGCCGCTCAGCCCCTCAGGCTGACAGGGCCCGGCCGGCGCCCCGGGCCTGCAGCGCCGCCACGGCACCCACCAGCAGGGCCACCTGGCGGGCCAGCGGCGCGGGCGCCGGCCGCGAGCCGCTGAGCACCTCTTGCACATACACCGCCGTGCAGGCGGCATCGGTGCTGCGCGGCAGCACGGGCAACTCGCTCAGCACGCCGTCCTGCGCGGCGGCTGAGTGTTCGGGGCGGTGGGCGCCGCCCAGCCAGGTGTCGATGCGCGGCAGCCGACGCGGGTCGGCCACGGGTTCACCTTCGGTGCCGCGCAGCAGTTGGGCATCGATGGCGTGGCGCTGTGCCCAGGTCGCCATCAGCGCCCCGAACTCCGGGTGGGTGTGGTTCACCACCCGCATAGCTGGCGCCCCCTGCACGGGGTTGATCATCTTGGCCACGGTATGGCCGGGCCCGCGCAAGCCGATGAGCGCACGCAGATCGAGCAAGGCTTGCAGCGGCGGGCACAGCACGGCCGTGGGCACAAATGCCGGCTCGCGTCGCGCCCAGGCGTCTTCGATGTCCTGCACCTGCTGCGCCGGTGCCAAGCCCAGGTCGGCCAGGATGGCGGCCGTGCACACCCGCTGCGGCTGGGCCAGCGGGCCGTGCACCAGCACGTTGAGGCCTTCTCGCGCCAGCGACATCGCCAGCAGGGGCGTCAGGTTGGGCAGGCGCCGCGAGCCGTTGTACGACGGCAGCAGCACCACCGGCCGTGTGCTGGGCACGGCGATGCAACGCGCCTGCACGGCCTGGAGGAAGCCGGCCAGTTCGTCCAGCGTCTCGCCCTTCATGCGCATGGCCATCACGAAGGCGCCGCACTCGGCGGGGCTGGCCTCGCCGTCGAGCACGGCGCCCATCAGCGCCTCGGCCGCGGACAGGCCCAGATCGCGGGCGCCGGCGGCGCCGCGGCCGATGTCCTTCAGGTAAGGGGCGATGCTCATGGAGGGGTGGCTCGGCAAGCGGCCGAGGGCGCGCAAGGGTGCTGAGGGCAGGCTCGGAGGCCCTGCAGCGCGAGATCGCAAGTTCCGGGCCGCCCGCTGGTGCCAGCACGGTGCCAGGCCAGGAGCCCGGGGCACGCCGTACCGGGCGAGCCCCGGCGCCGGTGGGCCTGTGAGCCCGGTGTTTACCCCGCATTTGTGGCGGTGCCAGCGACAAACTAGGGGCCAGAATCGCCACGACGCTTGCTCTGGACCTGGGGCCCCACCAAGATAGGGCACGGGCCGCAGTTTGGTGCAGCGACAGGCCCGGCCTTCGAGGGTCTCACCTTTCCGACATGACCACGATGCTCGACGCGCCAACCACGGCCTTCAACGCCCCCACCGAGCTGCCCCCGGTGCTGGCCGCGTTGTTGCCCTGGGTCTTGCAGCGCCACGGCGAGCTGCTCGCAGTCAAAGAGCTGCGCACAGGCGTCTGGCTGCATGCCAACGAGGCCATGGCGGCCATGCTCGGCCTGCCGCTGCACGACCTGGCGGGCCGCACCGATGCCGACATCTTCGAGCCCGCCGTGGCCACCGTGTTGCGCGCCGCTGAACACACGGCCCTGGCCCATGGTGAACCGCTGACCAGCGAACACCGTTTCGAGATCCGCGGCTCGCGGCGCGAGTTTTCGGTGATGCGGTGGGTGAGCCCACCTCAAGCCGACGGCCAGCGCTGGATCTGCAGCGTCTGGCAAGACCTGGCGCCAGAACGCCAGCGCGAGGCCCAGTTGCGGGCGGCGCTCGAGCAGATCGAGCAGCAACAGCGCGCCAACGAACTGCTGCAGCGTGAACTCGCCGACCAGGCGCTGCGCGACCCGGCCTCGGGGCTGTACCGCCGCGCGCACTTTGACGACCAGCTGCGCCGCGAGGTGGACCTCTCCACGCGCGAGCACCGCGAGTTCGCCATCGTCTTTCTGGAGATCGACCCGCCCACCGTGCAAGCCCAGGCCTTGGGCGCGCCGGGGCGCCAGCGTGTCTTCGAGGCCATCGGGCGCCTGCTGCGCGGCGGCACGCGTGCGATGGATGCCTCCTGCGTCTACGACGAAGGCCGTTTTGCCGTGTTGCTGTCGGGCGTGGGCCTGGCCACGGCGCACGCGCGCATGGAGGGCCTGCGCCGCAAATGTGCGGCGCAGATCGTCGTGCACGAGGGCCAGGACCTGGGCTTCACGGTCTCGATGGGCGTGGCCAGCTTCCCGCACACGGCGCAAGGCCAGGACGAACTGGTGGCGGCCTGCGAAGCCGCGCTGCTGGAGGCGCGCCGCCGCGGCGGCAACCACGTCACGCTCGCCGCCATCCGCTTCGAGAACGCCTGAACCCAGGCGCGCCGCGCCTCAGCCTGTCAGGCCGCGGTGCAACATGCTCAGCGCCAGCACCATCAGCAGCACCGCGAACAGGCGCTTGAGCACCTTCACGTTGATGCGCTGCGCGACACGCGCGCCGAGCGGCGCCACCAGCACGCTGGCCGCTGCCACGATGGCCAGCGCCGGCAGGTAGAGGTAGCCCACCGCGCCCGGCAGGGCTGGCGGCAGCTGCCAGCCGCTGATCACATAGCCCAGCGTGCTGGCCGCTGCGATGGGGAAACCCAGCGCCGAACTCGTGCCCACGGCGTGCCGCGGCGGTACGTTGCACCAGGTCATGAACGGCACCGACAGGAACGCGCCGCCGGCGCCCAGCAGACCCGAGATGAAGCCGATGCCCGTGCCCACGCCGGCCTGGCCCCAGGCGCCGGGCATCTCGCGCCCGGGGCTGGGTTTGCGGTCCAGCGCCATCTGCACGGCCGTGTAGCCGATGAAGGCCGCGAACAGCAGCGCCAGGCCCTGGCCCTTGAGCACGGCAAATGCCCCGGCGCCGGCCAGCAGCCCGCCGAACACGATGCCCGGTGCCATGCGCCGCGCGATGGGCCAGCGCACCGCGCCCAGCCGGTGGTGCGCGCGCACGCTGGACAGCGAGGTGAAGAGGATGGTGGCCATGGAGGTGGCGATGGCCATCTTCACTGCCAGGCCGCTGTCGACACCGCGCTGTGTGAGCAGCCACGTCATCACCGGCACCATCAGCATGCCGCCGCCTATGCCCAGCAGGCCGGCCAGGAAACCCGCGAAGGTGCCCAGGGCCAGCAGCTCGGCCACCAGCGTGAAGCCGAGGTCCATTCAGGGGCCGAGCAGGGCCAGCACCGCCTGCCACTCGGCCAGCGTCACGGGTGTGATGGAAAGGCGGTTGCCGCGTTGCAGCACCTGCATGGTGGCCAGGGCCGGTGCCGCCCGCATCTCGGGCAGGGTGAGCAGGCGGGTCTTGCGCAGCAGCTTCACATCGCGCAGCAGCCAGCGTGGGGCCTCACGCGACGATTTGGGGTCGAAATAGGGGCTGGCGGGGTCGAACTGTGTCGGGTCGGGCTGCACCTCGCCCACCACCTGCGCCAAGCCGGCGATGCCCGGCTGCGGGCAGGACGAGTGGTAGAAAAGAACGCCATCGCCGGGCTGCATGGCATCGCGCATGAAGTTGCGCGCCTGGTAGTTGCGCACGCCGGTCCAGGGCAGGGTCTGGCGGGGTGCCTGCGCGAGGTGCTCGATCGAGGCCTCGTCGGGCTCGCTCTTCATCAGCCAGTAACTGGGCATCGGGCTGAACAACGGTGCGATGAGCGGGCGGCAGGGGTGGGGTGTCCGCCGTGAAAGGTGTGAACCCGGGTGCCTGAACCAAAGGGGGAGTTCAGGTGGGCGAGGTCAGCCATGCATTGGGTTCATCTGACGCGAGACGATCACGCCTGCGTGGCGATGTTCCAAGCCCTTGGTCATAGACCATCGGCTCAAGGACATGAAAGGCTCACACATCCACGACGGACAAATTCATTCTAGACCTCGGCCCCGCCGCACGTGCAGCGCAGGGCCGCGCCGGAACTCACAGAAGCTGGCCGTCTTCGCCCAGGGCTGCGTCGACGCGGCGCATCAGGGCCGCCAGCTCGTCGCTGTCGTCGTTGGCGCTCATCACCGCGGGTGCGGCCGGGGGCTGCGGAGCGGTCTGCCGCTCGGCCAGCTGGTAGGCCAGGTTCAGCGCCGCCAGCACGGCGATGCGCTCGCGTGCCTTGACCTTGCCAGAGTCGCGGATCGAGCTCATTTCGCGGTCGACAGCAGCCACGGCGGCTTGCAGCAGGGCCTCGCCGCCTTCGGGACAGCCCAGCATGTAGACCTGGCCGAGGATGGAGACTTCGAGCTGCTTCATGCGCCGGCCTCGGGCTCACGCGCGGGGGCCGCGGCAGGCTCGGCCGGCAGGCGTTCGAGCAGCGCGTCGATGCGGCCCCGTGCAGCCGCCAGGCGCGAGCGCAGGCTGTCGCGTTCGGCTGTGACGGCCGCGAGCTGCTGCTCGATCAAGGCGCTGGTGCGCTTGAGTTCCTGGTGCCGCAGCACCAGGCGGTCGACACGTTCGGCAAGGTCTTCCAGCTTGGCCATCTCAAGGCTTCCCCTTGGCGGGCATTGTAGGAGGCGGCAGGCGGCGCCCATGGTCGCAGACGCTGCGCACGGTGCACACATCGCAGCGCGGCGCGCGCGCCGTGCAGACATAGCGGCCGTGCAGGATGAGCCAGTGGTGGGCGTCCACCAGGTAGGCCGGGGGCACGCGGCGCATCAGCTCGTCTTCAACGCCGCGCACGCTCTCGCTGCGCGCCAGGCCGGCGCGGCGGCTGACGCGGTAGACGTGCGTGTCCACCGCCATCGTCGGTTCGCCGAAAGCGACGTTCAGCACCACGTTGGCGGTTTTGCGGCCCACGCCGGGCAGGGCTTCCAGGGCCTCGCGCGAGCGCGGCACTTCACCGCCGTGCTGCTGGATCAGGATCTCGCAGGTGGCCACCAGGTTCTTGGCCTTGTTGCGAAAGAGGCCGATGGTGCGGATGAGCTCGGTGACGCGCTCGACCCCGAGTGCCACCATCTTCTGTGGCGTGGGCGCCAGCGCAAACAGGCGTTTGGTGGCCTTGTTGACGCCCACGTCGGTGGCCTGGGCCGAGAGCAGCACGGCGGCCAGCAACTCGAAGACGCTGGTGTACTCCAGCTCGGTCTGCGGCCGCGGGTTGGCAGCAGCCAGCGTGGCAAAGAAGATCTCGGCGGCTTCAGGCTTCATCGGTGGGCGCGACAGGAGCGGTGGGCGGGGCGGTGGCGGCCTGGCGCTTTTCGGCGGCGCGGCGCAAGGCGGCTTCGATGACGGCGCGTTTGGCATCCAGCGCGGCGGGCTCGGTGAGCTTGCTGTGTGCGGCGAGGTCGGCGAGCTTGGCGCGGGCCTTGGCGGCCAGGCGTTCGTCGTTCTCGCGCTCCTCGCGTTGAAGGCGCTGCTGACGGAACTCGTAACGCTCACGCGCTTCGTCGGCCTGCGGCTGGCTCCAGGCCAGCCAGCCGGTCTGCTCGCCGGTCACCGGCACCAGCGAAATGCAATCGACCGGGCACACCGGGATGCACAGTTCGCAGCCTGTGCATTGCGCGTCGATCACGGTGTGCATCAGCTTGGAGGCGCCGACGATGCAGTCCACCGGGCAGGCCTTGATGCACAGCGTGCAGCCTATGCACCAGGCTTCGTCGATGACGGCCAGCTGGCGCGGGCCTTCGGTGCCGTGGGTGGTGTCCAGCGGCAAAGCAGGGCCGCTGGTGATCTGTGCCAGCCGGGTGATGCCCTCGGCGCCGCCCGGGGGGCAGCGGTTGATCGGCGCTTCGCCGCCGGCGATGGCCAGCGCGTAGCTGCGGCAATCGGGATAGCCGCAGCGGGTGCACTGCGTCTGCGGCAGCGCCGCGTTCAGGCGTTCGGCCAGTGCCGCGGTGTCGGCGGCCTGGGAGCGGGTTTCGTTGGCGGGGAACGGCACCCCGCGATTATCGGTTGTGGCCTATCGGCTGCGCTTGGCTCGCGGCAGGCGCGTCACCTTGCCACTGTCGGTGCCGGTGGCGGCCTCGGTGGACTCGGAGGACGTCTGGTTGAAGCGCGCGATGAAGCGGCGCACCTCGGGGTAGACCTTCTCGCGCCAGCGGCGGCCAGAGAAGATGCCGTAGTGGCCGGCACCCACCGCGTCGTAGTGGAACTTGCGCGAGGTGGGCACGCCGGTGCACAGGTCGTGCGCGGCGCGCGTCTGGCCGGCACCGGAGATGTCGTCGAGTTCGCCTTCGATGGTCAGCAGCGCGGTGCTGCCGATGTCTTGCGGGCGCACCAGCTCGCCGTGCACCTGCCAGGTGCCGTGCACCAAGGCGAAATCCTGGAACACGGTCTTGATGGTGTCGAGGTAGTACTCGGCCGGCATGTCGAGCACGGCGTTGTACTCGTCGTAGAACTGACGGTGGCTCTCGGCGCTGTCGTCGTCGCCCTTGATGAGGTCGGCGAAGTAGTCGTAGTGGCTGCTGAGGTGGCGGTCGGGGTTCATCGCCACGAAGCCGGTGTGCTGCAGGAAGCCGGGGTAGACCGCACGGCCCGCGCCCGGGAAGTTCTGCGGCACGCGGAAGATCACGTTGTTCTCGAACCAGCTGTGGCTCTTGTTCATCGCCAGGTTGTTGACGGCGGTGGGGCTCTTGCGGGCATCGATGGGGCCGCCCATCATCGTCATGCTCAGCGGCGTGGTTTCGCCGCGGCTGGCCATCAGCGACACCGCCGCCAGCACCGGGACGGTGGGCTGGCAGACCGAGATCACGTGCACATCGGGGCCCACCAGGCGGATGAATTCCTGCACGTACTCGATGTAGTCGTCGAGGTGGAAGGCGCCGTGGGCCAGTGGCACCATGCGCGCGTCGGTCCAGTCGGTGATGTAGACCTTGTGGTCTTGCAGCAGGCTCTTGACCGTGTCGCGCAGCAGCGTGGAGTGGTGGCCCGACAGCGGCGCCACCACCAGCACCTTGGGCTGGGCCTTGATCGCCGCCAGCGCCTGAAGATCGTCGGTGAACCGCTTGAAGCGCAGCAGGCGGCAGAAGGGCTTGTGCAGCGCCACCTGTTCCTGCACCGCCACCTCGGCACCGCCCGCGGTGACGCTGGTGATGCCGAAGGGCGGCTTTTCGTATTCCTTCGCCAGGCGGTGCAGCAGGTCAAAGCCGGCCGAGATGCGCTGCGAGAGCGGCAACTGCGCGAAGGGCGACAGCGGGTGGTCGTAGAGCTTGGCCGAGGCGCTGGCGAACTCGGCGAAGGGCGCCATCAAGGCGCGCTGGCTCTCGTAGATCTGGTAAAGCATCAATCCGCTCCAATGCGCTGTTCGGCTCGCAACGCCGGGGGCAGGGTGCGCCGGGCGGGCGATGGACCGAATGTAACGTCAATCGCACTGCAAATGTTGCAGTGCAGCAATCTATTGACGCTGCACGCATCTTGCCGCTGGCCGCCGGCGTTCAAAGCCCGGAAAACACGTAGGAGACGGGTCATTCCGGGGTGATCCTGTCACCCTGGTGACAGGGCTGTGCCCGCTTTCAGCCCGCCATCACCTTTGCCAGCGCCGCCGCCACCGGGCCGAGGTTGCGGCTGTTGAGCGCCGCTACGCAGATACGGCCCGAATCGACGCCGTAGACGCCGAACTCGCTGCGCAGGCGCTGCATCTGCTCCTTGCCCAGGCCGGAGTAGCTGAACATGCCCATCTGCGTGGTGATGTAGCTCAGGTCGCCCTGCACGCCGGCGGCTTGCAGTTGCTGCACCAGCGCCACGCGCATGGCCTTGATGCGCTCGCGCATGCCGGCGAGTTCTTCTTCCCACATCGCGCGCAGCGCGGGCGTGGTCAGCACCGTGGCCACCACCTGGGCGCCAAAGGTGGGCGGGTTGCTGTAGTTGGTGCGGATGACGATCTTCAGCTGAGAGAGCACGCGCGCGCACTCTTCCTGGCTGGCGCACACCACGCTGAGCGCGCCCACGCGCTCGCCGTACAGCGAGAAGCTCTTGCTGAAGGAGGTGCTGACGAAAAACTGCTGCCCCGTGGCCAGGAAACACTGCACCGCCGCGCCGTCTTCGGCGATGCCCTTGCCGAAGCCCTGGTAGGCCATGTCGAGGAAGGGCACCAGGCCGCGCTCGGCGCAGGTGGCGGCGATCTGCTGCCACTGCGCCGGGCTGAGGTCGCAGCCCGTGGGGTTGTGGCAGCAGGCGTGCAGCACCACCAAGGTGCCGGCCGCGGCGGCCTGCAGCTTGGCGATCAGCGCGTCGAAGCGGATGCCGCGTGTAGCGGCGTCGTAGTAGGGGTAGGTGTCGACCGGGAAGCCGGCGTTGGTGAACAGCGCGCGGTGGTTTTCCCAGCTCGGGTCGCTGATCAGCACGGTGGCCTCAGGGCGCAGGCGCTTCAGGAAATCGGCCCCCACCTTCAGGCCGCCGGTGCCGCCCAGGGCCTGCACGGTGGCCACGCGGCCGCTGCTGATGGCGTCGCTCTCGGTGCCGAAAACCAGGCCCTGCACGGCCTGGTCGTAGGCCGCGATGCCGTCGATGGGCAGGTAGCCCTTGGCCTTTGGGCTTTCCAGCAGCTGTTTCTCGGCTGCGGCCACGCAGCGCAGCACGGGCAGCTTGCCGGCGTCGTCGAAGTACACGCCCACGCCCAGGTTCACCTTGGCGGGGTTGGGGTCGGCGTTGAACTGCTCGTTCAGACCCAGGATGGGGTCGCGGGGCGCCATCTCGACGGCGGCGAAGAGCGATGCGGACATGCGAAGTCTTTCAGGAGACGGAGGGCGGGCAGAGGCTTGAGCAGGCCGGCGCGGGCTGCGCTACGCTCAAGGGTTGCCCGCCGCGGGAAGACCCCCATGGCGAGCCGGTGAATTCTACGTGCCGCATCCGAAGGAACTGCCATGACCGCCATTGCCACCGCTGCCGCCGCCCGCCCCAGCGACGCCACGCAGCCCTCGGCAGACGAAGTGACGGGCGAGTTCATCAGCTTCCCCGATTCGCCCTTCCAGCTGCTTCAGCAGTTCGCGCCCGCTGGCGACCAGCCCACCGCCATCGCGCAGCTGGTCGAAGGCATCCAGGACGGCTTGAGTTACCAGACGCTGCTGGGCGTCACGGGCTCGGGCAAGACCTTCACCATGGCCAACGTCATCGCACGCATGGGCCGGCCCGCCATCGTCTTCGCGCCCAACAAGACGCTGGCCGCGCAGCTGTACAGCGAGTTCCGCGATTTTTTTCCGAAGAACGCCGTCGAGTACTTCGTCAGCTACTACGACTACTACCAGCCCGAGGCCTACGTGCCGCAGCGCGACCTGTTCATCGAGAAGGACAGCGCGATCAACGAGCACATCGAGCAGATGCGCCTGAGCGCCACCAAAAGCTTGCTGGAACGGCGCGACGTGATCATCGTGGCCAGCGTCAGCGCCATCTACGGCATCGGCAACCCGGCCGATTACCACCAGATGGTGATGACGCTGCGTGTGGGCGACAAGATGAGCCAGCGTGACGTGATCCAGCAGCTGATCCGCATGCAATACAAGCGCAACGAGGTCGATTTCAGCCGCGGCGCCTTCCGCGTGCGTGGCGACACCATCGATGTCTTCCCGGCCGAGCACAGCGAGCTCGCGCTGCGCATCGAGCTCTTCGACGACGAGGTCGAAACCCTGCAGCTGCTGGACCCGCTGACGGGCCGCGTGCGGCAGAAGATCCCGCGCTTCACGGTCTACCCGAGCAGCCATTACGTGACGCCGCGCGAGCGTGTGGTCGACGCCATCGAGAGCATCAAGACCGAGCTGCGCACGCGGCTCGACGAACTGGTGAAGAGCGGCAAGCTGGTGGAAGCGCAGCGCCTGGAGCAGCGCACGCGTTTCGACCTGGAGATGTTGCAGGAGGTGGGCCACTGCAAGGGCATCGAGAACTACACGCGCCACCTCAGCGGCGCCAACCCGGGCGACCCGCCGCCGACGCTGATCGATTACCTGGCCCGCGACGCGCTGATGTTCCTGGACGAGAGCCACGTGCTCATCGGCCAGTTCGGCGGCATGTACAACGGGGACCGTGCGCGCAAGACCACGCTGGTGGAGTACGGCTTCCGGCTGCCGAGTGCGCTGGACAACCGGCCGCTGAAGTTCGAGGAGTTCGAGGGCAAGATGCGCCAGAGCATCTTTGTCAGCGCGACCCCGGGCAACTGGGAGAAGGAACACACTGGCGCCGTGGTGGAGCAGGTGGTGCGCCCCACGGGCCTGGTCGACCCCGAGGTGGAGGTGCGCCCTGCCGGCACGCAGGTGGACGACGTGCTGCAAGAGATCCGCGAGCGCGTGAAGATCAACGAGCGCGTGCTCGTCACCACGCTCACCAAGCGCATGGCCGAGCAGCTCACCGAGTACCTCTCCGACAACGGCGTGAAGGTGCGTTACCTGCACAGCGACGTCGACACGGTGGAGCGCGTGGAGATCCTGCGCGACCTGCGCCTGGGCACCTTCGACGTGCTGGTGGGCATCAACCTGCTGCGCGAGGGCCTCGACCTGCCCGAGGTGAGCCTGGTGGCCATCCTCGACGCCGACAAGGAAGGTTTCCTGCGCGCCGAGCGCAGCCTCATCCAGACCATCGGCCGCGCGGCGCGCAACCTCAACGGCCGCGCCATCCTGTACGCCGACAAGATGACCGACAGCATGAAGGCGGCCATCGGCGAGACCGAACGCCGGCGCACGAAGCAGATCGCGCACAACCTGGCCATGGGCATCACGCCCAAGGGCGTGTCCACGCGCATCCGCGACATGATCGACGGCGCGGTTTCCGACAAGAGTGCCAAGGACGACCTGAAGGCCGCGCAGGCCGCGGCCGAGGTCGAATCGATGAGCGAGAAGGACCTCGGCAAGCGCATCAAGCTGCTGGAGAAACAGATGCTCGAGCACGCACGCAACCTCGAGTTCGAGAAGGCGGCCCGTGTGCGCGACCAGTTGGCGCTGCTGCGCGAGCAGGCCTTCGGCGGCGCCGGGCATGACGTGGTGCCGCTGATCCCGGCCGCCAACCTGAAGGGGGCCGCCTGATGCTGGGGCGCTTGAAGGGCTGGCTGCAGGGCGGTGCTGCGCCCGCTGAAGACCCGGCTCGGGCGGCCGAACTGCGCGTGCTGATGGTCTGCACCGGGAACATCTGCCGTTCGCCCACGGCCGAAGGCGTGCTGCGCGCGCGGCTGGCGCGTGCCGGCCTGGGCGGGCGGGTGGCGGTTGATTCCGCCGGCACCCAGGGTTACCACACGGGCGAGGCACCCGATCCCCGTGCGGTGAAGGCCGCCGCGGCGCGCGGTTATGACCTGAGCGGCCTGCGCGCCCGGCCGGTGCAGCCCGGCGACTTCCAGCGTTTCCACTGGATTGTCGCGATGGACGAAGACCACCTGGGCTGGCTGCGCCGCAAGGCACCACCGGGCTGCACCGCGCGCATCGAGTTGCTGATGCCCCACGGCCGCCGCCATGCCGGTGTGACCGAGGTGCCTGACCCCTACTACGGTGCCCCTGCCGGCTTCGACCGCGTGCTGGATTTGGTGGAAGACGCTTGCGACGGGCTGGTGGCCCGCGTGCAAGACCACCTTGGCAGCGGGGTGCGCGGCCATGCCTGACTGAAAAGCTCAGGTTCAGCTAAACTTGAGCAAATCAGTCGGGCACCACCTCTTTCTGGGGGGGCCCGGCCCGACCAGCGCCCGGGCAGCTGCCCTGTACGCCGGTCGACCGACACCGCAGCCTTGGCGCCCCGTGCGCCTGGAGAACCCCGATGCGACTCACCACCAAAGGCCGTTTTGCCGTCACCGCCATGATCGACCTGGCCCTGCGTTCCAACGCCGGCCCGGTGGCGCTGGCCGCGATCAGCCAACGCCAGCAGATCTCGCTGTCCTACCTGGAGCAGCTCTTTGGCAAGCTGCGCCGCCACGAACTCGTGGAGAGCACCCGCGGCCCCGGCGGCGGTTATTCGCTGGGCCGCGCGGCCGGCGAAATCACCGTGGCCGACATCATCGTGGCCGTCGACGAGCCCATCGACGCCACCGGCTGTGCCGGCAAAGAAGGCTGCATGGGCGAAGACAGCGGCAAGTGCATGACGCACGACCTCTGGGCCAGCCTGAACACCAAGATGATCGAGTACCTCGATTCGATCTCGCTGCAGAAGCTGGTTGACGAGCAACTGGCCAAGGGTGTGTCCATCGATGCCGCGCCCATCAAGCGCGCCATCAGCAGCATCCCGGTGGTCAAGCCCATCAAGGTGACGGCGCCGAATTCGGTGTTCGCCCTCGGTGGCGCTTTCACGAAGTAAATCCCGACGACACCCAGCGACGAGCCCCTGCGATGACCCCGCATTTTCCGATCTACCTCGATTACGGCGCCACCACCCCCTGCGACCCGCGCGTCGTCGACGCCATGATTCCCTGGTTGCGTGAGCACTTCGGCAACCCCGCCAGCCGCAGCCACGCCTGGGGCTGGGAGGCCGAGACCGCCGTCGAGAAGGCGCGCGGCCAGGTGGCCAGCCTGATCAACGCCGACCCGCGCGAGATCGTCTGGACCAGCGGCGCCACCGAGTCCATCAACCTCGCCATCAAGGGCGCGGCGAACTTCTACGCCAGCCGCGGCAAGCACCTCATCACGCTGAAGACCGAGCACAAGGCCACGCTGGACACCATGCGCGAGCTGGAGCGCCAGGGCTTCGAGGTCAGCTACCTCGACGTGCAGGAGAACGGCCTGCTCGACCTCGACAAGTTCAAGGACACGCTGCGCAAGGACACCATCCTCGTCTCGGTGCTGATGGTGAACAACGAGATCGGCGTCATTCAGGACATCCCCGCCATCGGCGCGATGTGCCGCGAGCGCGGCATCGTCTTCCACGTCGACGGCGCCCAGGCCACGGGCAAGGTCGCCATCGACATGAACGCGCTGCCCATCGACCTGTTCAGCATGTCGGCGCACAAGACCTACGGGCCCAAGGGCCAGGGCGCGCTCTACGTGCGCCGCAAGCCGCGTGTGCGCCTGGAAGCGCAGATGCACGGCGGTGGCCACGAGCGCGGCATGCGCAGCGGCACGCTGCCCACGCACCAGATCGTGGGCATGGGCGAAGCCTTCGCCATCGCGCAGGCCGAGATGCCGGCCGAGTTGGAACGCATCCGCGGCCTGCAGCAGCGCTTGCTGGACGGCATCAGCACCATCGAGCAGGTCTTCATCAACGGCGACCTCGAGCGCCGGGTGCCGCACAACCTGAACGCGAGCTTCAACTTCGTGGAGGGCGAGAGCCTGATCATGGGCGTGAAGGGCATCGCTGTCAGCTCGGGCAGCGCCTGCACCAGCGCCAGCCTGGAGCCCAGCTACGTGCTGCGTGCCCTGGGCCGCAGCGATGAACTGGCGCACAGCAGCCTGCGCATGACCATCGGCCGTTTCACCACGGCCGAAGAGATCGATTACGCCGTCAGCACGCTGCAGGCCAACGTGGGCAAGCTGCGCGACCTCTCGCCCCTGTGGGAGATGTTCAAGGACGGCGTCGACCTCAGCACCATCCAGTGGGCGGCGCACTGAAAACCGCCTGCAGAACAACAAGGAGTACACACCATGGCCTACAGCGAAAAAGTCGTTGAGCACTACGAGAACCCCCGCAACGTCGGCAGCTTCGACAAGGGCGACGACACCGTCGGCACCGGCATGGTCGGCGCACCGGCCTGCGGCGACGTGATGAAGCTGCAGATCAAGGTCAACCCCGAAACCGGCCTGATCGAAGACGCGCGCTTCAAGACCTACGGCTGCGGTTCGGCCATCGCCTCGAGCTCGCTCGTCACCGAGTGGGTCAAAGGCAAGACGCTGGACGAGGCTGTTGCGATCAAGAACACGCAGATCGCCGAAGAGCTGGCGCTGCCGCCGGTGAAGATCCACTGCAGCATCCTGGCCGAAGACGCCATCAAGGCCGCCGTGGACGACTACAAGTCGCGGCACGGGCAGGCCACGGGCGCAGCCGCCTCGCACTGAAGCAGGTTTGCGATGGCAGTCACCCTGACCGAAGCCGCTGCGCGGCACGTCACACGCTACCTGGGCCGGCGCGGCAAGGGCGTGGGCGTGCGCCTGGGCGTGAAGACCACGGGCTGCTCGGGCCTGGCCTACAAGCTCGAGTACGCCGACGACGTGGCGCCTGAAGACGTGATCTTCGAAGACCATGGCGTGAAGGTGCTGATCGACCCGAAGAGCCTGCCTTACCTTGATGGCACCGAACTCGACTTCGTGCGCGAAGGCCTGAACGAAGGCTTCAAGTTCTACAACCCGCGCGAGAAAGACCGCTGCGGCTGCGGCGAGTCCTTCCGGGTCTAGTCCTTCTCGATCTTCAGGCACCGGGCGCGGCCGACCAGCCGCGCCTTGCCGTTTCATGCGAGCCATGCACCTCAGCGACGATGACTTCACGCTCTTCGGCCTGCCGCCGCGGCAGGCCCTGGAGCGTGCCGCGCTGGACGAACGCCGCCGCGAGCTGCAGGCCCAGGTGCACCCCGACCGTTTCGCCCACGAGGGCGCGGCCGCGCAGCGCCTGGCCATGCAGTGGGCCGTGCGCGTGAACGAGGCGCACGCGCGCCTGAAAGACCCGCTGAGCCGCGCCGCCTACCTGTGCGAACTGCGCGGCGTGGCCATCGATGCCGAGCGCAACACGGCGATGCCGGGTGCCTTTCTGATGCAGCAGATGGCCTGGCGCGAAGCGTTGGACGACGCTGCCGATGCGCCAGCCGTCGAACGCCTGGACGCCGAAGTGGCCGCGCAGCAGAAACGCGATCTCGAAGCCCTGGCCGTGCTGCTGGACGAGAAGAACGACACCCCGGCCGCCGCGGCGCAGGTGCGCGCACTGATGTTCGTGGCACGTTTCCGCCAGGACATCGCCCGCCGCCTCGACACCCTGGACCCGACCCGCTGAGCGCGCTGCGCGCACCCCAGAAGAAGAACACCGATGGCCTTGCTACAGATCTCCGAACCCGGCCAGGCGCCGGACCCGCACCAGCGCCGCATCGCCGTGGGCATCGACCTCGGCACCACGCACTCGCTGGTGGCGGCGGTGCGCCACGGCGTTGCCGAGTGCCTGCCCGATGCCCAGGGCCGGCTGCTGCTGCCTTCGGCCGTGCGTTACCTGCCGGGTGGCCGGCGGCAGATCGGTGCGGAGGCGCTGGCTGCGCAGGCGGAAGACCCGGAAAACACGCTCGTCTCCGTCAAGCGTTTCATGGGCCGCAAGCTGGCCGACGTGGCCGGCACCGAGAAGCTGCCCTACCGCTTCGTCGATGGCGCCGGCATGCTGGCCGTCCGCACGCGCGAGGGCGACAAGTCGCCGGTGGAAGTCAGCGCCGAGATCCTGGCCTCGCTCCGCCAGCGCGCGGAAGACACCTTCGACACCGACGAGATCTTCGGCGCCGTCATCACCGTGCCGGCCTACTTCGACGACGCGCAGCGCCAGGCCACGAAAGACGCCGCGCAACTGGCCGGCCTGAACGTGCTGCGGCTGATCAGCGAGCCCACGGCCGCTGCGGTGGCCTATGGGCTTGACAACGCCAGCGAAGGCCTTTACGCCGTCTACGACCTGGGCGGCGGCACCTTCGACATCAGCCTGTTGCGCCTGACGCGCGGTGTCTTCGAGGTGGTGGCCACCGGCGGCGATGCTGCGCTGGGCGGTGACGACATCGACCATGCGCTGGCCGACTGGGCCCTGGCCCAGGCCGGCGTGCGCGCGGACAGCCCGCACGACAAGCGCGCCGCACTGGTGGCCGCACGCGCGGTGAAAGAGGCGCTGAGCAGCGCCGACAGCAAGCCCTGGCGCGCTGACTTGGCCGGCGGCACCGCCGAAGTGGCCGTGAGCCGCGCGCAGCTGGAAGCGCTGGCACGCCCGCTGATCGACCGCACGCTGGCCGCCGTGCGCAAAGTGCTGCGCGACGCCCAGGTGCCGCGCGACGAGGTGCAGGGCGTGGTGATGGTGGGCGGCAGCACGCGCATGCCGGCCGTGCGCCATGCCGTGAGCGAGCTGTTCGGCCGCGAAGTGCTGACCAACGTGAACCCCGACGAGGTGGTGGCCATCGGCGCCGCCACCCAGGCCAACGCGCTGGCTGGCAATGCGCAGGATGGCGAGCTTCTGTTGCTCGACGTCATCGCGCTCAGCCTGGGGCTGGAGACCATGGGCGGCCTGGTCGAGCGCGTGATCGAGCGCAACAGCACCATCCCCGTGGCCAAGGCGCAGGAGTTCACCACCTACAAAGACGGCCAGACCGCGATGGCCATCCACGTGCTGCAAGGCGAACGCGATCTGGTGAGCGAATGCCGCAGCCTGGCGCGCTTCGAGCTGCGTGGCATCCCACCCATGGTGGCGGGCGCAGCGCGCATCCGGGTCACTTTCCAGGTGGACGCCGACGGGCTGCTGAGCGTGAGCGCGCGCGAGCTCACCAGCGGCGTGGAAGCCGCCGTCACCGTCAAGCCGAGTTACGGCCTGGCCGACGACCAGATCGCGCAGATGCTGAAAGACGGCTTCGCCCACGCCGAGGGCGACATGGCCGCCCGCAAGTTGCGCGAAGCGCGTGTGGAGGCCGACCGCATGGTGCTGGCCACCCGCGCAGCGCTGGCCGCCGATGGTGCGCTGCTGAGCGAGGCCGAGCGGCAGGCCGTGGAAGCCCTGATCATCACCACCGCCCAAGCCGCCCAAGGCGACAACGCCGACACCATCGAAGCCGCGGTCGAAGCCCTGGCCGAGGGCACCGAAGCCTTCGCCGCCGCCCGTATGAACCAAGGCATACGCCAGGCTCTGGCCGGGCGCAGCCTCGACGACATCTGACCTGAGCCCGCCGCTGCCATGCCCGTCATCCGCATCCTTCCCCATGCCGAGCTCTGCCCCCAAGGCGGCAGCATCCAGGCGCCCGCCGGTACCTCGCTGTGCGAAGCCCTGCTTGAAAACGGCATCGCCATCGAACACGCCTGCGACATGAGCAGCGCCTGCACCACCTGCCACGTGGTGGTGAAAGAAGGCTTCAATTCGCTGGGCGAGATGGACGAGAGCGAAGAAGACCTGCTCGACCGCGCCTGGGGTCTGGCGCCGACCTCGCGCCTGAGCTGCCAGGCCATCCTGTCGAACCAGGATGTGACGATCGAGATCCCGAAGTACACGATCAACCACGCCCGCGAGAATCACTGAGCGCCCGCCCACGGCGCGCTGGCGCACCAAGGCCGTACGGCGCCTCGGCCTGCTGCACCAAAAAAAGAACCCCCTCGGCTTGCGCCGAGGAGGTTGGACCAGGGCTCATGCCCCTGCTGAGGAGATAGACAGACACTCGAAAGTGCCGAGCAGACTCACGCAAGCCCTGTGCCAGCGTGCCTGCCGTCCGCCGAGCGCCTGCGTGCCCGCACCATGAAAGTCCTGGGTTTCGAATCTTCTTGCGACGAGACGGGCGTGGCCCTCGTCGAAACCCGCCCCGGCGGTGTGCCCCGGCTGCTGGCCGAGGCGCTGTACAGCCAGGTCGACATGCACGCGGCCTACGGCGGCGTGGTGCCCGAGCTGGCCTCGCGCGACCACATCCGCCGCGTACTGCCGCTGGCGCGGCAGGTGATGGCGCAGGCCGGCTGCGGCCTGGCGGAAGTCGACCTGATCGCCTACACCCGCGGCCCGGGCTTGGCCGGTGCGCTGCTCGTCGGCGCGGGGGTGGCGGTGGCGCTGGCCGCGGCGCTGGGCAAGCCGGCGCTGGGCATCCACCACCTCGAAGGCCACCTGCTCTCGCCCTTTCTGGCCACGGCGGAAGAGGGCGGGGCGCCTGAGTTCCCCTTCATCGCGCTGCTGGTCTCTGGCGGCCACACGCAACTGATGCAGGTCGAAGGCGTGGGTCGCTACACGCTGCTGGGTGAAACCATCGACGACGCCGCTGGCGAGGCCTTTGACAAGAGCGCCAAGCTGATGGGCCTGGGCTACCCCGGCGGGCCGGCGCTCTCGCGTCTGGCCGAAAGCGGCAACCCGGCGGCCTTTGCGCTGCCCCGCCCGCTGCTGCACAGCGGCGACCTCGATTTCAGCTTCGCCGGCCTGAAGACCGCCGTGATGACCCAGCACCGCAAGCTGGGCCCGGCGCCGGGGGCGCAGCTTCTGGCCGACCTGGCCGCCAGCACGCAGGCGGCCATCGTCGACGTGCTGGTGGCCAAGGCGCTGAAGGCCTTGAAGGCCACGGGCGCGCGGCGCCTGGTGGTCGCCGGCGGCGTGGGCGCCAACCGGCGCCTGCGCGAGCAGCTCAATGCCGGGGCGGCGCGGCTGCGCGCGCAGGTGCACTACCCACCGCTGGCGCTGTGCACCGACAACGGCGCCATGATCGCGCTGGCCGCAGCGCTGCGCCTGCAGCATGGGCTGGCGGATCTGCAGACCGATGGTGCCTTCGACGTGCGGCCGCGCTGGCCCCTGGACGCGATCTAGGACGCTGCGGGCGGTGCTGCGCCGCCGAGCTATACTCAGCGGTTCCTCAGCGCCGGCATGCCGGCAAAGCGGAAAGCACGGCACCGGTCGGTTTCACTGGTGTCCGCAAGTCCAACCCGGAAACCGCAGGCGCCTCTTGCTATCGGCGCCACTGTGCGGTTTCCAAGCAAAAACCAAGGAAATCGCATGACCCTCGCCACCGCCCTGAAGGCCGACATCGTCAAGGCCAACGCCCGCGGCGCCGCCGACACCGGCAGCCCCGAAGTGCAAGTTGCCCTGCTGACCGCGCGCATCAACGAACTGACGCCGCACTTCAAGCTGCACGCCAAAGACCACCACGGCCGCCGCGGCCTGCTGAAGATGGTCAATGCGCGCAAGCGTCTGCTGGCCTACCTGAAGGACCGCGACGCCGACCGCTACACCGCGCTGATCGCCAAGCTCGGCCTGCGCAAGTAAGTTCCCTCTGCACGGGGCCGACCGGTTCGGCCCCGTGTTCCATCCGCTCGCCCCTGAGCCAACACCGGGCCGCATTTGCTGTGTCATTCCAACGGCGCCCCTGACGGGTTTCACTGGAATGGCATGACGCTGCCCACCTTCACGCAAGGAAACAACGCATGAGCATGTTCAACAAAGTCACCAAGACCTTCGCCTGGGGTCAACACACCGTCACGCTGGAAACCGGCGAAGTCGCGCGCCAGGCCAGTGGCGCCGTGATGGTCGACATCGACGGCACCGTGGTGCTGGCCACCGTGGTGGCGAGCAAAAACGCCAAGGCCGGCCAAGACTTCTTCCCGCTGACGGTGGACTACACCGAGAAGAGCTACGCCGCCGGCAAGATCCCCGGCAGCTTCTTCAAGCGCGAAGGCCGCCCCAGCGAGCAGGAAATCCTGACCTGCCGCCTGATCGACCGCCCCATCCGCCCGCTGTTCCCCGATGGCTTCTACAACGAAGTGCAGGTCATCGTGCACGTCGTGAGCCTGAACCCCGAAGTGCAGGCCGACATCGCCGCGATGATCGGTACCAGCGCCGCGCTGTCCATCAGCGGCATTCCGTTCAGCGGCCCCATCGGCGCTGCGCGCGTGGGCTACATCAACGGCCAGTACGTGCTGAACCCGGGCAAGACCCAACTCACCGAAAGCCAGCTCGACCTGGTGGTGGCTGGCACCGAGGCCGCCGTGCTGATGGTGGAATCTGAAGCCGACCAGCTCACCGAAGAAGTGATGCTGGGTGCCGTGGTCTACGGCCACGACCAGGGCAAGATCGCCATCAACGCCATCAACGAGCTGGTGCGTGACGCCGGCAAGCCGGCCTGGAACTGGCAGCCGCCGGCCAAGGACGAGGCGCTCATCGCCAAGATCGCTGCGCTGGCGGAAGAGCCCCTGCGCGCCGCCTACCAGATCCGCAGCAAGCAGGCCCGCACCCAGGCCACGCGTGAAGCCTATGCCAACGTCTTCAGCGCGCTGAAGGCCGAGGGCGTGGAGTTCGACAGCGTGAAGGTGGAAGCGCTGCTGTTCGAGATCGAAGCCCGTCTCGTGCGTGGCCAGATCCTCTCGGGCGAGCCGCGCATCGACGGCCGCGACACGCGCACCGTGCGCGCCATCGAGATCCGCAACGGCGTGCTGCCGCGCACGCACGGCTCTTCGCTGTTCACGCGTGGCGAAACGCAGGCGCTGGTGGTGGCCACGCTGGGCACCGACCGCGACGCGCAGCGCATCGATGCGCTGTCGGGCGAGTTCACCGACAGCTTCATGCTGCACTACAACATGCCGCCCTTCGCCACCGGTGAAGCAGGCCGCTTCGGCACGCCCAAGCGCCGCGAGATCGGCCACGGCCGCCTGGCCAAGCGTGCCCTGGTGGCGGTGCTGCCGAAGAAGGAAGACTTCCCGTACACGGTTCGCATCGTCTCTGAGGTGACCGAGAGCAACGGCTCTTCGTCGATGGCCAGCGTGTGCGGCGGCTGCCTGAGCATGCTGGACGCCGGCGTGCCGCTGAAGGCGCATGTGGCCGGCATCGCCATGGGCCTGATCAAGGAAGGCAACCGCTTTGCGGTGCTGACCGACATCCTGGGCGACGAAGATCACCTGGGTGACATGGACTTCAAGGTGGCCGGCACCAACGGTGGCATCACCGCGCTGCAGATGGACATCAAGATCCAGGGCATCACCAAGGAAATCATGCAGGTGGCGCTGGCGCAGGCCAAGGAAGCGCGCCTGCACATCCTGGCCAAGATGGTGGAAGCCGTCGGTGGCGCCAAGGCCGAGGTGAGCCCCTTCGCCCCGCGCCTTTACACGATGAAGATCAACCAGGAAAAGATCCGCGACGTCATCGGCAAGGGTGGTGCCACCATCCGCGCGCTGACCGAGGAAACCGGTTGCACCATCGACATCGGCGAAGACGGCACCATCACCGTGGCCTCCACCGACGCCGAGAAGGCGGCCTTTGCGCTCAAGCGCATCGGCGAGATCACCGCCGAAGCGGAAATCGGCAAGGTCTACGAAGGCGCGGTGACGAAGATCCTTGATTTCGGCGCGCTCATCAACATCCTGCCCGGCAAAGACGGCCTGCTGCACATCAGCCAGATCGCCCACCAGCGCGTGGAGCGCGTCGAAGACTTCCTCAAGGAAGGCCAGGTCGTGCAGGTGAAGGTGCTGGAGACCGACGAGAAGGGCCGCATCAAGTTGAGCATGAAGGCGCTGATCGAGCGCCCCGAAGGCATGGAAGAGCCGCGCTACGAGCCGCGCGGCGACCGTGGCGACCGCAACGACCGCGGCCCCCGCCGTGACCGTGACGACCGCCCCCGCCGCGAGCGCAGCGACCGTGACGACCGCCCCCGCCGTGACGCCGCCCCGGCCGAAGGTGGTGAGCAGGGCGCCCCGGTGGCCCAGCCGGTTGCCGACGAAGCGCCGAAGCAGCCTGAGTGAGTGCATCCGGCAGCTTGGGGATGAATGCCATGCGTGCGATCGAGATCCGCCAGCCCGGCGGGCCCGAGGTACTGGTGCCGTGCGAACGGCCCAGACCCGAGCCGCGGGCGGGTGAATTGCTGATCGCCGTGCAGGCATCGGGCGTGAACCGCCCCGATGTGCTGCAGCGCAAAGGCCTCTACCCCATGCCGCCGGGCGTTAGCGATCTGCCTGGCCTGGAAGTGGCCGGCACGGTGGCCGGCGGCTCGGCCGAGGATCTGGCTGAGGCCGGGCTGGCGCTGGGCGATGCCGTCTGCGCGCTGGTGGCCGGCGGCGGTTATGCCGAGTTCTGCGTGGCGCCCGTGGGCCAGTGCCTGCCGGTGCCGCAAGGCCTGACGATGGTGCAGGCCGCCAGCCTGCCCGAGACCTTTTTCACCGTCTGGCAGAACGTTTTCCACATCGCGCGGCTGCAGGCCGGCGAGACGCTGCTGGTGCAGGGCGGCAGCAGCGGCATCGGCGTGACGGCGCTGCAACTGGCCAAGGCCTGGGGCTGCCAGGTCATCGTCACCGCAGGCAGCGACGAGAAATGCGCCGCCTGCGTGGCGCTGGGCGCCGACCATGCCATCAACTACCGCACGCAGGATTTTGTTGCCGAGACGAAGCGCCTGACGGGCGGCAAGGGCGCCGACGTGGTGCTGGACATGGTGGCCGGTGAGTACATCGGCCGCGAACTGCAATGCATGGCCGATGACGGCCGCCTGGCGCTGATCGCGGTGCAGGGCGGCACGGCGAGCTCCATCGACGCCGGCCTCGTGTTGCGCAAGCGCCTGAGCCTGGTGGGCTCGACCCTGCGGCCGCGCTCGGTGGCCTACAAGACCGAGCTCGCGCAGGCGCTGAAGGCCCGCGTGTGGCCCCTCATCGAGAGCGGCCGCGTCAAGTCCGTCATCCACCAGGTGTTCCCGGCCGCGCAAGCGGCGCAGGCGCACGCGCTGATGGAGTCGAGCACGCACGTCGGCAAGATCGTTCTCACCTGGACCTGAAGGAGCAGCCGCATGCGACGCAAGCTCGTGGTGGGCAACTGGAAGATGCACGGCAGCCGCCCGGCGAATGCCGAACTGCTGGCCGGCCTGCTGGCCGCGCGGCCCTACACCGCCGATGTGGCGGTGTGCGTGCCGGCCGTGTTCCTCACCGAAACCGCAGCCACACTGGCGGGCAGCGAGCTGCGCTGGGGCGCGCAAGACGTCTCGGCGCATGAGCAGGGCGCCTACACCGGTGAAATCTCTGCCGGCATGCTGCATGAATGCGGCTGCCGCTACGCCATCGTCGGCCACAGCGAGCGCCGCGCTTACCACGCCGAAAGCGACATGCTCGTGGCGCAGAAGGCCCAGGCCGCGCTGGCCCGGGGCGTGACGCCCATCGTCTGTGTTGGCGAAACACTCGCCGAGCGCGAAGCCGGCCAGACCGAGGCCGTGGTCAAGCGTCAGCTCTCGGTCGTCATCCACCAGCTGGCGCACTGCGCGGCCGAGATGGTGGTGGCCTACGAGCCCGTGTGGGCCATCGGCACCGGCCGCACCGCCAGCCCCGAGCAGGCGCAAGCCGTGCACGCCGTGCTGCGGGCGCAGCTGCAGGCGGCCACGGGCCGTGCCGACACCATGAAGATCCTCTACGGCGGCAGTGTCAAGCCCGACAACGCGGCCACGCTCTTCGCCCAGCCCGACATCGACGGCGGGCTCATCGGCGGTGCTGCCTTGAAGGCCGCCGATTTCGTCGCCATCTGCCGCGCCGCCGGCGCAACTTGATTCGATCCCTGGAGTTTTTTCATCATGCAAATCTGGATGACCCTGACCCTGGCTGTGCAGCTGCTTTCGGCGCTGGCCATGATCGGCCTGGTGCTGATCCAGCACGGCAAGGGCGCTGACATGGGCGCTTCGTTCGGCAGCGGCGCTTCGGGCAGCCTGTTTGGCGCCACCGGCAGCGCCAACTTTTTGTCGCGCTCCACGGCCGCGCTGGCCACGGTGTTTTTCGTCTGCACGCTGGCACTGGCTTTCATGAGCAACAGCAACAGCCAGCGCGGCGTGGGTCCGGCCGGCGGCGGCAGCAGCGTGCTGGACCGCCCTGCGGGCGCTGCCAGCGCACCTGCCACCGGTGCCATTCCTGCCGCAGCGCCGGCGGCGATCCCGGCGCCAGCACAAGCGGCCGCTTCTGTGCCGGCTGCCGCAGCATCCAAGTAGGTTTCTCCTCGGAAACCCCTGGTTTTGGGGCTAGAATCTGAGGCTGTTCGGAACGCAATGACCTCCAGCGTTTCGGGCCCACTGCGAATTGGATTTGACGTCGTGCCGACGTGGTGAAATTGGTAGACACGCTATCTTGAGGGGGTAGTGGCGAAAGCTGTGCGAGTTCGAGTCTCGCCGTCGGCACCAACATCAGCGAAGCGGTGGTTCCCGGCCCGGTGCCGGTGAGCTGCCCCAACGGTTCCAAGGCAGTGCACTGCGCTTGAATGGGATCGAACACCTGACTCAGGCGCGCCCGTCGCCGTTGCTTTGCAGCGGCTTTCGAGGCGCGCTTTTTTGTGGCCTCGCGGCCACTGACCCGTAGCACCGCCGCCGCTGTATGGAACTGCAACCCTACCTGCCCGTCATCCTGTTCATCCTGGTGGGTGTGGCGGTGGGGGTGGCCCCTCAGGTGCTCGGTTTCATCTTCGGCCCCAACCGGCCTGACGTCGAGAAGAACAGCCCCTACGAGTGCGGCTTCGAAGCCTTCGAAGACGCGCGCATGAAGTTCGACGTGCGCTACTACCTGGTGGCCATCCTCTTCATCCTGTTCGACCTCGAAATCGCCTTCCTGTTCCCGTGGGCGGTGGCGCTGCGCGACATCGGGGCGTCAGGCTTTTGGGCCATGATGATCTTCCTCGCCATCCTCGTCGTGGGCTTTGTCTACGAGTGGAAAAAAGGCGCGCTCGATTGGGAATGAACGCGACCGTTCTGGGCCGCCTGCTGGAGCAGTAAACACATGGGTATCGAAGGCGTTCTGAAGGAAGGCTTCGTCACCACCTCGGTCGACACGCTGATCAACTGGTCGAAAACCGGCTCGCTGTGGCCGATGACTTTCGGCTTGGCCTGTTGCGCCGTGGAGATGATGCATGCGGGTGCTGCCCGCTACGACATCGACCGTTTCGGCATGCTTTTCCGCCCCAGCCCGCGGCAGAGCGACCTGATGATCGTGGCCGGCACGCTGTGCAACAAGATGGCGCCTGCGCTGCGCAAGGTCTACGACCAGATGGCTGAGCCGCGCTGGGTGCTGAGCATGGGCTCGTGCGCCAACGGGGGTGGCTACTACCACTACAGCTACAGCGTGGTGCGTGGCTGCGACCGCATCGTGCCGGTGGATGTGTACGTGCCGGGCTGCCCGCCCACGGCCGAGGCGCTGCTCTACGGCATCCTGCAGCTGCAGGCCAAGATCCGCCGCGAAAACACCATCGCACGCTGACCGTGCGATCCCTTGCATACATGCGCTAACCGGGGCCGTTGTCCATGACCCAGAAGCTCGACACCCTCGAGGCGGCGCTGCAGGCGGCTTTCGGCGACACGCTGAAGTCCACCGTGCGCGCCTTGGGCGAGATCACCATCACCGTGCCCGCTGCGGCCTACGCGGCCACCATGCAGCGCCTGCGCGACGAGCCCTCGCTGAAGTTCGAACAGCTCATCGACCTGTGCGGCCTGGACTACAGCGACTACAAGAACCAGCCCTGGGACGGCCCGCGTTACGCGGTGGTGTCGCACTTGCTCTCGGTCACGCACAACTGGCGTGTGCGCGTGCGTGCCTTCGCGCCCGATGACGACCTGCCGGCGCTGCCTTCGGTCAACGAGATCTGGAGCTCGGCCAACTGGTTCGAGCGCGAGGCCTTCGACCTCTACGGCATCATTTTCGAGGGCCACCTCGACCTGCGCCGCATCCTCACCGACTACGGATTCATCGGCCACCCAATGCGCAAGGACTTCCCCGTCACGGGCAACGTCGAGATGCGCTACGACGCCGAGAAGAAGCGCGTCATCTACCAGCCGGTGACGGTGGAGCCCCGCGAGGTTGTGCCGCGCGTGGTGCGTGAAGACAACTACGGTGGCTTGGCGCACTGACCGGCCCTGAACGCACCATGGCAGAGATCAAGAACTACACCCTGAACTTCGGCCCGCAGCACCCGGCCGCGCACGGCGTGCTGCGCCTCGTGCTCGAACTCGACGGCGAAGTCATCCAGCGCGCCGACCCGCACATCGGCCTGCTGCACCGCGCCACCGAGAAGCTGGCCGAGCAGAAGACCTACATCCAGAGCCTGCCCTACATGGACCGGCTGGATTACGTCTCGATGATGTGCAACGAGCACGCCTACTGCCTGGCCATCGAGAAGCTGATGGGCATCGAGGTGCCCGAACGTGCGCAGTACATCCGCGTGATGTTCAGCGAGCTCACGCGCCTGCTGAACCACTTGCTGTGGTTGGGCTGCCACGGGCTGGACTGCGGTGCGATGAACATCCTCATCTACTGCTTCCGCGAGCGCGAAGACATCTTCGACATGTACGAGGCCGTGAGCGGTGCGCGCATGCACGCCGCCTACTTCCGCCCGGGTGGTGTGTACCGCGACCTGCCCGAGCAGATGCCGCAGTACAAGGTCTCGCGCATCAAGAACGAGAAGGCCATCAAGGCCCTGAACGAGAACCGCCAGGGCAGCCTGCTCGACTTCATCGAAGACTTCTGCGCGCGTTTCCCGAAGAACGTCGACGACTACGAGACCCTGCTCACCGACAACCGCATCTGGAAGCAGCGCACGGTGGGCGTGGGCGTCGTCAGCCCCGAGCGCGCGCTGAGCCTGGGCTTCACCGGCGCCATGCTGCGCGGCAGCGGCATCGCCTGGGACCTGCGCAAGAAGCAGCCCTACGACGTCTACGACCGCATGGACTTCGACGTGCCCATCGGCGTCAACGGCGACACCTACGACCGCTACCTCGTGCGCGTGGAAGAAATGCGCCAGAGCAACCGCATCGTGCAGCAGTGCGTGAAGTGGTTGAAGGCCAACCCCGGCCCGGTGATCACCGACAACCACAAGGTGGCGCCGCCCGCGCGCGTGGACATGAAGTCCAACATGGAAGAGCTGATCCACCACTTCAAGCTCTTCACCGAAGGCATGCACGTCCCCGAGGGCGAGGCCTACGCCGCGGTGGAGCACCCCAAGGGCGAATTCGGCATCTACCTGGTGAGCGACGGCGCGAACAAGCCCTACCGCCTGAAGATCCGCGCCCCCGGCTTCCCGCACTTGGCCGCGCTGGACGAGATGGCGCGCGGCCACATGATCGCCGACGCCGTGGCGATCATCGGCACCATGGACATCGTGTTCGGCGAGATCGATCGCTGAACGCCTGAAGAGCACACCCCGATGCAGTTCCCTGAATCGACCCTCGCGCGCTTCGCGAAGGAAGTGGCGAAGTACCCCGCCGACCAGAAGCAGAGCGCCGTGATGGCCTGCCTGGCCATCGTGCAGCAGGAGCAGGGCCACGTCTCGGCCGCGGCCGAAGACGGCATTGCCTCGTACCTGGGCATGCCGGCGATCGCGGTGCACGAGGTCAGCACCTTCTACAACATGTACAACACGCAGCCGGTGGGCCAGTTCAAGCTCAACGTCTGCACCAACCTGCCTTGCGCGCTGCGCGATGGCGACCAGGCGCTCGATCACGTCTGCAAGAAGCTGGGCGTCGAGCCTTACGGCACCACGGCCGATGGAGTGTTCACCGTGCAGCCCAGCGAATGCCTGGGCGCCTGCGCCGACGCGCCGGTGATGCTGGTGAACGACCGCCAGATGCTCAGCTTCATGTCGAACAGCAAGCTCGATGAATTGCTGGCCCTGTTGAAGGCGAATGCCGAGGTGGCGAAATGATGCTCGACCTGTCGAAGTTCCAGGCACGCGGCACGGAAACCTGCTTCCACGACCGCCACATTGGCGCGCAGATCTACGCCGGTTTGAACGGCAGCAACTGGCACCTGCAGGACTACGTGGCCCGCGGCGGCTACAGCGCGCTGCGCAAGATCCTCGGGCTCGATGGCGGCGAGGGCATGACGCAAGACCAGGTCATTGCCGAAGTGAAGCTCAGCGCGCTGCGCGGCCGCGGCGGTGCGGGCTTCCCCACGGGCCTGAAGTGGAGCTTCATGCCGCGCATGTTCCCGGGGCCGAAGTACCTCGTGTGCAACAGCGACGAAGGCGAGCCCGGCACTTGCAAGGACCGCGACATCCTCGCCTACAACCCGCACATCGTCATCGAAGGCATGGCCATCGCCGCCTACGCGATGGGCATCAAGACGGGCTACAACTACATCCACGGCGAGATCTTCGAGGTCTACGAACGCTTCGAAGCCGCGCTGGAAGAAGCGCGCGCCGCCGGCTTCCTGGGCGACAACATCCAGGGCAGCAACTTCAGCTTCCAGCTGCACGCCTTCCACGGCTTCGGCGCCTACATCTGCGGTGAAGAAACCGCGCTGCTGGAGTCGCTCGAAGGCAAGAAGGGCCAGCCGCGTTTCAAGCCGCCGTTCCCGGCCAGCTTCGGCCTCTACGGCAAGCCGACCACGATCAACAACACCGAGACCTTCGCCGCGGTGCCGTGGATCATCAACAACGGCGGCCAGAAGTACCTGGAGTGCGGCAAGCCCAACAACGGCGGCACCAAGATTTTCAGCGTGGTGGGCGACGTCAACCAGCCCGGCAACTTCGAGATCCCGCTGGGCACGCCCTTCAGCAAGCTGCTGGAGCTGGCCGGTGGTGTGAAAGGTGGCAAGCTCAAGGCCGTGATTCCTGGCGGCAGTTCGGCCCCCGTGCTGCCGGGCGCCACCATGATGGACATCACGATGGACTACGACGCCATCGCCAAGGCCGGCTCGATGCTGGGCTCGGGTGCCGTCATCGTGATGAACGAGCACCGCTGCATGGTCAAGAGCCTGCTGCGCCTGAGCTACTTCTACCAGCACGAGAGCTGCGGCCAGTGCACGCCCTGCCGTGAAGGCACGGGCTGGCTGTGGCGCGTGATCCACCGCATCGAACACGGCCAGGGCCGCCCCGACGACCTGGCGCTGCTGGACAGCGTGGCCTTCAACATCAAGGGCCGCACCATCTGCGCCCTGGGCGATGCCGCCGCCATGCCGGTGGAAGGCATGCTGAAGCACTTCCGCGACGAGTTCGCCCACCACATCGAACACAAGACCTGCATGGTCTCGGTTCCTGCCTGAGCAGCAAAAGAGCAGCGCCCGCCATGGCCGACATCCAACTCGACGGCAAGACCGTCACCGTTCCCGACGGCAGCATGGTCATGCATGCGGCCGACGCTGCGGGCACCTACATCCCGCACTTCTGCTATCACAAGAAGCTGAGCATCGCGGCCAACTGCCGCATGTGCCTGGTGGACATCGAGAAGATGCCCAAGCCCATGCCCGCCTGCGCCACGCCGGTGACCAACGGCATGGTGGTGCGCACGAAGAGCGAGAAGGCGCTGAAGGCGCAGCAGTCGGTGATGGAGTTCCTGCTCATCAACCACCCGCTGGACTGCCCCATCTGCGACCAGGGCGGCGAGTGCCAGCTGCAAGACCTGGCCGTGGGCTACGGCAAGAGCAGCAGCCGCTACGAGGAAGAAAAGCGCGTCGTCTTCCACAAGGACGTGGGCCCGCTCATCAGCATGGAAGAGATGAGCCGGTGCATCCACTGCACCCGCTGCGTGCGCTTCGGCCAAGAGGTCTCCGGCATCATGGAACTGGGCATGGTGCACCGCGGCGAGCACAGCGAGATCACCACCGTGGCCGGCAAGACGGTGGACAGCGAGCTCTCGGGCAACATGATCGACATCTGCCCGGTCGGCGCGCTCACCAGCAAGCCCTTCCGCTACAGCGCGCGCACCTGGGAGCTCTCTCGCCGCAAGAGCGTGAGCCCCCACGACAGCACCGGCGCCAACCTCATCGTGCAGGTGAAGGCCAACCAGGTCATGCGTGTCGTGCCGCTGGAAAACGAGGCCGTCAACGAGTGCTGGATCGCCGACCGCGACCGCTTCAGCTACGAGGCGCTGAACGGTGATTCGCGCCTGAAGCAGCCCATGATCAAGCAGGGCGGCCAGTGGCAGGTGGTGGACTGGAACACCGCCCTGGGCTACGTGGCCGATGGGCTGAAGCGCGTGAAGGCCGAGTTCGGTGCCGCCGGCATTGGCGCTTTGGGCCACGTGAGCAGCACGGTGGAAGAACTGCACCTGCTGGCCAAGATCGTGCGCGGGCTGGGCAGCGAAAACGTCGACCACCGCCTGCGCCACGCCGATTTCAGCGCCGCGCCTGCGGGCCTGGCGCGGTGGCTGGGCACGAGCGTCGCGTCGCTGTCGACGCTGGAGCGAGTGTTCGTCATCGGCAGCTTCCTGCGCAAGGACCACCCGCTGTTCGCGCAGCGCCTCCGCCAGGCCGTGCGCCGCGGCGGGCAGGTCTACAGCCTGAACGCCGTGCACGACGACTGGGCCATGCCCGTCGCCGGCACGCTGACCGCCGCCCCTGCGGCCTGGGCGCAGCAACTGGCCGAAGTGGCCGCGGCCGTCGCACAGGCGCGTGATGTCGCAGCCCCCGTGGCCGCCACGCCGGGCGCACACGCCCAGGCCGTGGCCAACGCGCTGCTGGCCGGTGAACGCAAGGCCCTGCTGCTGGGCAACGCCGCCGCGCAGCACCCGCAGGCCTCGCAACTGCTGGCGCTGGCCGGCTGGATTGCCGAGCACACCGGCGCCACCGTCGGCTACCTGGGCGAGGGCGGCAATGCCGTCGGCGCGCAGCTTGTCGGTGCACTGCCCGGCCCCGGGGGCCTGAACGCCGGCCAGATGCTGAGCCAGCCCATGAAGGCGCTGCTGCTGCTGAACACCGAGCCGGTGCTGGACGCCGCCAACGCCGCAGCCGCGCGCCAGGCGCTGGGTGGCTCGGGCCTGGTGGTGGGCCTCACGGCCTTCAAGGACACCATGGCCGACGTGGCCGACGTGCTGCTGCCCATCGCGCCCTTCACCGAAACCGCTGGCTGCTTCGTCAACGCCGAAGGCCGTGTGCAAAGCTTCCACGGCGTCGTCAAGCCCGCCGGCGATGCGCGCCCAGGCTGGAAGGTGCTGCGGGTGTTGGGCAACCTGCTGGGCCTGCCGGGCTTCGATTTCGAGACCGCCGAAGACGTGCGCGCCGCCGCCCTGGGCGACACCGCCACGCTGGCGCAGCGCCTGAACAACCAGGCCGACGCCGGCGCGCTGAGTGCGGCGCTGCCGACAGCAGACGGCGGTTTGCAACGCGTGGCTGATGTGCCCATCTACGCCAGCGACGCCACCGTGCGCCGCGCCGTCTCGCTGCAGTTCACCGCCGACGCGAAAGCACCGCTCGTGGGCCTGCCCAGCGCGCTGTGGCAACAGTTGGGCCTCGCGCCCGGCGCCAAGGTGCGCGTGACGCAAGGCGAAGCCAGTGCCGTGCTGGCCGCGCGTGAAGACGCCACGCTGGCCGCCAACGCCTTGCGGGTGGCCGCAGGTCACCAGGCGACGGCTTCTCTCGGCGCCATGTTCGGCGCCATCACCGTGGAAAGGGCCTGAGCACCATGTTCGACGCCCTGCACCAGTTCGGCAACGCCACCTTCGGCGCCACCCTCTGGCTCGTGCTCTGGAGCCTGATCAAGATCGTCGCGGTGGTGCTGCCACTGCTTGGCTGTGTCGCCTACCTCACGTTGTGGGAACGCAAGGCCATCGGCTGGAGCCAGATCCGCCCCGGCCCGAACCGCGTGGGCCCCTACGGCCTGCTGACGCCCATCGCCGACGCGGTGAAGCTGATCTTCAAGGAGATCATCCGCCCCACCGCCGCCAACAAGGGCCTGTTTTTCCTGGCCCCGGTGATGACCATCATGCCGGCGCTGGCCGCCTGGGCCGTCATCCCCTTCGGCCCTGAAGTCGCGCTGGCCAACATCAACGCCGGCCTGCTGTTCCTGATGGCCATCACCAGCCTGGAGGTGTACGGCGTCATCATCGCCGGCTGGGCCAGCAACTCGAAGTACGCCTTCCTCGGCGCGCTGCGGGCCAGCGCACAGATGGTCAGCTACGAGATCGCCATGGGCTTCTGCCTCGTGGTCGTGCTGATGGTCTCGGCGAGCATGAACCTCAGCGAGATCGTCGCCGTGCAGGGCCGCGGGATGATGGCCGATATGGGCCTCACCTTCCTCAGCTGGAACTGGCTGCCGCTGCTGCCCATCTTCGTGATCTTCTTCATCTCGGGCCTGGCCGAAACCAACCGCCATCCCTTCGACGTCGTTGAGGGTGAATCCGAGATCGTGGCTGGCCACATGATCGAGTACTCGGGCATGAGCTTCGCCATGTTCTTCCTGGCCGAGTACGCCAACATGATTCTGGTGAGCACGCTGACCGTGCTGCTCTTCCTGGGCGGCTGGCTGCCGCCGGTGGCCTTCCTCGACTTCATCCCGGGCTGGATTTGGCTGGCGCTCAAGGTCTTCGTGGTCGTCACGATGTTCCTGTGGGTGCGGGCCACCTTCCCGCGCTTCCGCTACGACCAGATCATGCGTCTGGGCTGGAAGGTGTTCATCCCCCTCACGCTGATCTGGCTGGTCGTTGTCGGCCTGTGGATCCAGTCGCCCTTCAACATCTGGAAGTGAAGGCAAGACCATGTCGACCATCGCTGCCATCAAGGACGTCGTCTCCAGCCTCTTCCTGACCGAGCTCTTCAAGGGCATGGCCATCACGGGCAAGCACTTCCTGAGCAAGACCATCACGGTGCAGTTCCCCGAAGAGAAGACACCGTTATCGCCGCGCTTCCGCGGTCTGCACGCGCTGCGCCGTTATGAAAACGGCGAAGAGCGCTGCATCGCCTGCAAGCTGTGCGAGGCCGTGTGCCCGGCCATGGCCATCACCATCGAGAGCGACGTGCGCCAGGACGGCAGCCGCCGCACCACGCGCTACGACATCGACCTCACGAAGTGCATCTTCTGCGGCTTCTGCGAAGAAAGCTGCCCGGTGGACAGCATCGTCGAGACGCACCACTTCGAGTACCACGGCGAGAAGCGCGGCGACCTCTACTTCACGAAGGACATGCTGCTGGCGGTGGGCGACCGCTTCGAGAAAGACATCGCCGCCAACCGCGCGGCGGATGCCAAGTACCGCTGAGTGTGACGCCGCCTACGAAGAACCAGGGCCTCGGCCTGAGAGCCCCGCACCCATGAACACCATCACCGGTCTCTTCTACCTGTTCTCGGCCGTGCTGCTGTTTGCAGCCTTCCGGGTCATCACCGCGCGAAGCACCGTGCACGCGGCGCTGTTCCTCGTGCTCAGCTTCTTCAGCGCGAGTTGCATCTGGATGCTGCTGCGCGCCGAGTTCCTGGCCATCACGCTGGTGCTCGTGTACGTGGGCGCGGTCATGGTGCTTTTCCTCTTCGTCGTGATGATGCTCGACATCAACAGCGACAAGTTCCGTGAGGGTTTCTGGACCCACCTGCCCATCGCGGGGCTGGTGGGCGCGCTGATCGCGCTGCAGATGGCCCTGGTGCTGATGCGCGGCTTCCAGCTCGAAGCGCCGGCCCCCACCGCCAAGGCGCTGGAGATGGGCAACACCAAGCTGCTCGGCATCGAGATATACACACACTACCTCTACCCGCTGCAGCTGGCGGCGGTGCTGCTGCTGGTGGCCATCATCGCGGCCATCGCTTTGACGCTGCGCGAGCGCAAGGACAGCCGCCACATGAACCCGGGCGAACAGGTGCGCGTGAAGAAGGCCGACCGTGTGCGGCTGGTGAAGATGGACGCGACGGTTGAAGCGCCCTCCACGCCCAAGCAGGAAGGCGGTGCAGCATGAGCGGCCTGGGCCCGATCACGCTGGGGCACTACCTGTCCCTCGGCGGCATCCTCTTCGCGCTGTCGGTCATCGGCATCTTCCTGAACCGGCGCAACCTCATCGTGCTGTTGATGGCCATCGAGCTGATGCTGCTGGCCGTGAACCTGAACTTCATCGCCTTCTCGCACTATCTGCCGCTGGAGGCCGACCGCATGGCCGGCCAGGTGTTCGTGTTCTTCATCCTCACGGTGGCGGCGGCCGAATCGGCCATCGGCCTGGCCATCCTGGTGGTGCTGTTCCGCAACCGCGCGTCGATCAACGTTCAAGAGCTCGACGAGCTCAAGGGCTGACATGGCCATCTCTCAGAATCTGCTGCTGACCGTCGCGCTGGCCCCCCTGGCCGGCGCCATGATCGCCGGCCTGGCCGGCAAGTGGGTGGGCCAGCGTGGTGCCCACTTTTTCACCATCCTCGGCGTGCTCATCGCCTTCATCGGCTCCTGCGTGGTGCTCTCGCAGGTGGCCGGCGGTGAACGTTTCAACGAGACGCTCTACCAGTGGAGCGTGGTCGGCCGCACGGTCATGGAAGTCGGCTTCATGGTCGACGGCCTGACCGCCATGATGATGGTGGTCGTCACCTTCGTCAGCCTGATGGTGCACGTCTACACCATCGGTTACATGGAAGGCGACCCGGGCTACCAGCGCTTCTTCTCCTACATCAGCCTCTTCACCTTCAGCATGCTGATGCTGGTGATGGCCAACAACTTCCTGCAGCTCTTCTTCGGCTGGGAGGCGGTGGGCCTGGTGAGCTACCTGCTGATCGGCTTCTGGTTCAAGAAGCCCACGGCGGTGTTCGCCAACATGAAGGCCTTTCTGGTCAACCGCGTGGGCGACTTCGGCTTCATCCTGGGCATCGGCCTGGTGCTGGCCTACACCGGCTCGCTGAACTACACCGAGGTCTTTGCCAAGGCGCCCGAACTCGCCAAGGTCACCTTCCCATACCCCACCATCGGCGGCGACTGGATGCTGATCACCGTGATCTGCATCTGCCTGTTCATCGGTGCGATGGGCAAGAGCGCGCAGTTCCCGCTGCACGTGTGGCTGCCCGATTCGATGGAAGGCCCGACGCCCATCTCGGCGCTGATCCACGCCGCCACCATGGTGACGGCCGGCATCTTCATGGTGGCGCGCATGTCGCCGCTGTTCGAGCTGAGCGACACGGCCCTGAACTTCGTGCTCGTCATCGGTGCCATCACGGCGCTGTTCATGGGCTTCCTGGGCATCATCCAGAACGACATCAAGCGCGTGGTGGCCTACTCCACGCTCAGCCAGCTGGGCTACATGACGGTGGCGCTCGGTGCCAGCGCCTACAGCGTGGCGGTGTTCCACCTGATGACGCACGCCTTCTTCAAGGCGCTGCTCTTCCTGGCCGCCGGCAGCGTGATCATCGGCATGCACCACGACCAGGACATCCGCAACATGGGCGGCCTGCGCAAGCACATGCCGGTGACGTGGATCACCTCGCTGCTGGGCAGTCTGGCGCTGATCGGCACGCCGCTGTTCGCGGGCTTCTACAGCAAGGACAGCATCATCCTCGCGGTGCATGCGACCACGCTGCCGGGCAAGTGGTTCGCGGAACTGGCGGTGGTGGCGGGCGTGTTCGTCACGGCCTTCTATTCCTTCCGCATGTACTTCCTGGTCTTCCACGGCGAAGAACGCTTCCACCACAAGCCCTTCCCGCCTGAAGACGACCACAGCCACGGGCACGACGACCACCACGACCACACGCCGCACGAATCACCCTGGGTGGTCACGGCGCCGCTGATCCTGCTGGCCATCCCCTCGGTGCTGATCGGCTTCATGGCTATCCAGCCCATGCTCTTCGGCGAATTCCTCAAGGACGCCATCTTCGTCGACGGTGCCAAGCACCCGGCCATGGCCTCGCTGGCGAAGGATTTCCACGGCGCCTCTGCCATGGCGCTGCACGGGCTGCAGACGCTGCCGTTCTGGCTGGCCGTGGCGGGCGTGGTCACCGCCTGGTGGTTCTACCTGAAGCAGCCGGCCATTCCCGCGGCCATCGGCAAGGCCCTGAGCCCGCTGGTGCGTGTGCTGGAGAACAAGTACTACCTCGACTGGTTCAACGAACACGTGCTGGCCAAGGGCTCGCGCCTCATCGGCACCGGCCTCTGGAAGGGCGGCGACCAGGCTGTCATCGACGGCACGCTGGTCAATGGCTCGGCCGGTCTCGTGGGCCGCATTGCGGGGCTGGTGCGCCAGCTGCAGACCGGCCACCTCTACCAGTACGCGCTGGTGATGCTGCTGGGCATCTTCGGCCTGCTCACCTGGCAGCTGTGGCCCTACTTCGGCAGCCTCGTCCGCTGAGCCTGGGCTGAGTTGTCCGGCCTGAACCCGACAGAACAAGACAGAGAGAACAAGTAATGGGTCTGCTGAGCCTGTCCATCTGGTTGCCTATAGCCTTCGGTGTGCTGCTGCTCGCCGTGGGCCGCGACCAGAACGCCGGCACCGTGCGCGGCATTGCGCTGGTGGGTGCCATCGCGTCCTTCCTCGTGACCTTGCCGGTCATCACGCGCTTCGAGATCGGCACCGCGAAGATGCAGTTCGTCGAGAAGTTCTCGTGGATCGAGCGCTTCAACCTGCACTACCACCTGGGCGTGGACGGCCTGTCGATGTGGTTCGTGCCGCTGACGGCCTTCATCACCGTCATCGTGGTCATCGCGGCGTGGGAAGTCATCCAGGAACGCGTGGCCCAGTACATGGGCGCCTTCCTCATCCTCAGCGGCCTGATGATCGGCGTGTTCTGCGCGCTCGACGGCATGCTGTTCTACGTGTTCTTCGAGGCCACGCTGATCCCGATGTACATCATCATCGGCGTCTGGGGCGGCCCGAAGCGCGTCTACGCGGCCTTCAAGTTCTTCCTCTACACGCTGGCCGGCAGCCTGCTGATGCTGGTGGCGCTGGTCTACCTCTACTTCAAGAGCGGCGGCAGCTTCGACATCCTGGCCTGGCACAAACTGCCGCTGCCGATGGACGCGCAGACACTGCTCTTCTTCGCCTTCTTCGCCGCCTTCGCCGTGAAGGTGCCGATGTGGCCGGTGCACACCTGGTTGCCTGACGCCCACGTCGAGGCGCCCACGGGCGGTTCGGTGGTGCTGGCGGCCATCATGCTGAAGCTGGGCGCCTACGGCTTCCTGCGCTTCTCGATGCCCATCGCGCCCGACGCCGCGCGCGAGTTCGACTGGTTCATCGTCACGCTCAGCCTCGTGGCCGTGCTCTACATCGGCCTGGTGGCCCTGGTGCAGCAGGACATGAAGAAGCTGGTGGCCTACAGCTCCATCGCGCACATGGGCTTCGTGACCTTGGGCTTCTTCATGTTCAACGAGCTCGGCGTGGCCGGCGGCATCGTGCAGATGGTCAGCCACGGCTTCGTGTCGGGCGCGATGTTCCTGTGCATCGGCGTGCTCTACGACCGCGTGCACAGCCGCGAGATCGCCAGCTACGGCGGCGTGGCCAACACCATGCCCAAGTTCGCGGCCTTCGCGGTGCTTTTCGCCATGGCCAACTGCGGCCTGCCGGGCACCGCAGGTTTCGTGGGTGAATGGATGGTCATCCTGGGCGCCGTGGAATACAACTTCTTCATCGCGCTGCTGGCCGCCACCACGCTGATCTTCGGCGCGGCCTACACGCTGTGGATGGTGAAGCGCGTGTACTTCGGCGATGTCGCCAACGACGACGTCAAACAACTGCAAGACATCAACGGCCGCGAGTTCCTGATGCTCGCCGTGCTGGCGCTGGCGGTGCTGTGGATGGGCCTCTACCCCAAGCCTTTCACCGACGTGATGAACACCTCGGTGGCCGAACTGCTGCAGCACGTGGCGCGCTCCAAGCTGAACTGACGGCCGAAAGAAGACAAGAAACATGAGCTCGATGAACTGGCACGTCGTCCACCCCGAGTTGTGGCTGTTGCTGGCGGCCTGCGTGGTGCTGCTGGTCGACATCTTCAACAACGATCCGGAACGCCGCCCCACCTTCTGGCTGACGCAGGCCTCCACCGCCATCTTCGTGTTCCTGCAGCTGCAAGACCACGCCGCTGGCATCACGGCCTACGGCATGCAGGGCATGGTGGTGGTCGACCCCATGGGCCGGCTGCTGGCCGCGCTGGCGGGCCTGAGCGTGATGGTCACGCTGGCCTACGCCCGCCCCACGCTCGCTTCGCGCGACATGCTCAAGGGCGAGTTCTTCACGCTCGCGCTCTTCGTGCTGCTGGGCATCAGCGTGATGTGCTCGGCCAACAACTTCCTCGTCGTCTACCTCGGCCTCGAGCTGATGAGCCTGAGCCTGTACGCGCTGGCCGCGCTGCGCCGCGACCACGCCATCAGCACCGAAGCCGCGATGAAGTACTTCGTGCTCGGCGCACTGGCCAGCGGCTTCCTGCTCTACGGCCTGTCCATGATGTACGGCGCCACCGGCACGCTGGAGATCCCCAAGGTCTTCGAGCGCATCGCCACCGGCGGCATCAACAAGGAAGTGCTGGTCTTCGGCGTTGTCTTCGTCGTCGCCGGCCTGGCCTTCAAGCTGGGCGCCGCGCCTTTCCACATGTGGGTGCCCGACGTCTACCAGGGCGCCCCCACGCCGGTCACGCTGCTGATCGGCGGCGCGCCCAAGTTCGCGGCCTTCGCCATCACCATCCGCCTGCTGGTGGAAGGCATGCTGGGCCTGGCCGTCGACTGGCAGCAGATGTTCATCGTGCTGGCCTTGGCCTCGCTGGCCATCGGCAACCTGGCGGCCATCGCGCAGAGCAACTTGAAGCGCATGCTGGCCTACAGCACCATCTCGCAGATGGGCTTCATCGTGCTGGGCCTGAGCGCCGGTGTCGTCAGTGGCAACACGCTGAGCGCAGGCAACGCCTACAGCTCGGCGATGTTCTACCTGGTGGCCTACGTGCTCACCACGCTGGGCACCTTCGGCCTGATCATGTTCCTGAGCCGCCAGGGCTTCGAGAGCGAAGAGATCAGCGATTTCGCGGGCCTGGCCAAGCGCAGCCCCTGGGTGGCGGGCGTGATGACGGTCTTCATGTTCTCGCTGGCCGGCGTGCCGCCGATGGTGGGTTTTTTCGCCAAGCTCTCGGTGATCCAGGCCCTGGTCACGACCAACGTGCCCTTCTACATCGGCCTGGCCGTGGTGGCGGTGGTGTTCTCGCTGATCGGCGCCTACTACTACCTGCGCGTGGTGAAGGTGATGTGGTTCGACGAGCCCTCGCAGACCGCCGCCGTGGTGCAGCCGCAGGGCGTGACGCTGCTGCTGGCGATCAACGGCGCGGCCGTGCTGCTCTTCGGGCCCTTCAGCGGCGGCGTGATGGCGCTGTGCCGTGACGCCATCGTCAAGGCCCTGGCCAGCTGACCGCGGGCGGCAGCATCCCATGGCCGCCGACGACGACAAACACCTGATCGAACACAGCACCGGCGAAAGCACGGTGCTGCACCGCGGCTGGATCGAGCTGCGCAAGGACGTGGTGCAGCTGCCCGATGGCAGCCGCGCCACGCGCGAGTACCTGCGCCACAACGGCGCCGTGGCCGTGGTGCCCTTGCTGGATGACGAACCCGCTGAGCCCGGTGCCGAGCCGCGGCTCGTGCTGGTGCGCCAGTACCGCTACCCGCTGCAGAAGGTGTTGCTCGAGTTCCCGGCCGGCAAGCTGGAAGCGGGCGAAGACACGCTGGCCTGCGCCATGCGCGAGCTGCAGGAAGAGACGGGCTACGTCGCCCGTGAATGGGCCTACGGCGGCGAGATCCACAACGCCGCCGCCTACAGCACCGAGAGCATCTGGATCTGGTTCGCGCGCGGCTTGCGGCCCGGCCCGCCGCGCCCCGATGCCGGCGAGTTCGTCGAGACCGTGACGATGCCGCTGGCGTCGCTCGAAGCGCTCAGCGACCGCGGCGAGCTGCCCGACGTCAAAACCCAGATCGGTTTGTTTTGGTTGCTGCGCTGGCGTGCCGGCAAGATGTCATTACCTTGGCGGAGCGGCCCCGGGCCCAGCGACCTATGATGTCCGCACGATGAAAGTGCTGGATCTGCGCTGTTCCCACGGTCACGCCTTCGAAGGTTGGTTTGCTTCTGAAGACGACTTCCTCGACCAGAACGGCCGCGCACTGATTGAATGCCCCGTCTGCGGAGACCACGCCATCAGCCGCACGCCATCGGCACCGCGGCTGAACCTGTCGGGCGCGCGCGAAGTTCTGCCCTTGCCAGGCTCACCCGCCGCCACGCCCGAGCCTGCCGGCGCGCCGGCCACGAGCTTGCCGCCGCAGGCGCAGGCCGCCTGGCTGCAGGGCGTGCGCCAGCTCATGGCGCGCACCGAAGACGTGGGCACGCGTTTCCCGGAAGAAGCCCGGCGCATCCACTACGGTGAAGCGCCCAACCGCGGCATCCGCGGCCACGCCACGCCCGAAGAGCGCGAGGCGCTGCAGGAAGAAGGCATCGAGACCGTGGCCATCGCGGTGCCGCGCGCGCTCGACGGCCCGCTGCAGTAGCGCTGCTGCGCGGCCTGCGCTGACAACGCCGCCGTGCGGCGTGGGCCTCAGATCACGCGGCCCGGGTTCAGCAGGTTCTGCGGGTCCAGCGCTGCCTTGATGCGGCGCATCAGCGCCAGCGCCACCGGGGATTTGCGCTGCGCCAGCTCGTCACGCTTGAGTGCACCGATGCCGTGTTCGGCGCTGAACGAACCACCGTGCCGCGCGATCGCATCGAAGACCACGGTGTTGACCGCGTGCTCTTGTTCGGCCAGGAAGCGCCGGCCGTCTTCACCGCGCGGCGCCTGCACGTTGTAGTGCAGGTTGCCGTCGCCCAGGTGGCCGAAGTTCACCAGCTGCACGCCCGGAAACTGCGCTTGCAGCGCCGCATCGGCCTCTTCGACGAAGGCCGGGATGCGCGAGACCGGCACCGAGATGTCGTGCTTGATGTTCGGGCCTTCTTCGGCCTGTGCCAGCGGGATGCTCTCGCGCACGTGCCACAGCGCCTGGCCCTGGGCCAGGCTTTCGGCGACCACGGCGTCTTGCACGATGCCGGCTTCCAGCGCCGCGCCGAGCAGACCTTCGAAGGCATCGCGCGCGTGGGCCTCGCTCTCGGTGTCGCTGTGCTCCAGCAGCACCGTCCAAGCCGCTGCTGGCAGTGGGCGGGGCAGGGCGGGGAAGTGTTTCGCGGTCAGCGCCAGTGCGTAGGCGCCCATGATCTCGAAGCCGGTGAGCCCCGCGCCCAGCCGCGCCCGCGCCAGCTGCAGCAGCGCCACGCAATCGGCCACGCTGTTGCAGGCGGCCAGCGCGGTGCCGGTGGCGGCGGGCTGCGGTGCGAGTTTCATCGTGGCCGCGGTGATCACGCCCAGCGTGCCTTCGCTGCCGATGAAGAGATCGCGCAGGTCGTAGCCGGTGTTGTCCTTGCGCAGGCCCGAAAGGCCGCTCCACACCTCGCCCTCGGCCGTCACCACCTCCAGCCCCAGGCAGAGCTCGCGGGCATTGCCCCAGCGCAGCACCTGCGTGCCGCCGGCGTTGGTGGCGAGGTTGCCGCCCAGCGTGCAGCTGCCCTCGGCCGCCAGGCTCAAGGGAAAGAGCAGACCGCGCGCCTCGGCGGCCTGCTGCACGGCTTGCAGCACGCAGCCGGCTTCGGCGGTGAGCGTGAGGTTGGCCTCGTCGATCTCGCGCACACGGTTCAGGCGCTGCAGGCTCAGCAGCACCTGGGTGCCGCTGGCATCGGGCACGCCGCCGCCCACCAGGCCCGTGTTGCCGCCCTGCGGCACCACGCTCACGCCGGCCGCGGCACAGGCGCGCAGCACTGCCGCCACCTCGGCCGTGCTGCCGGGCCGCACCACGGCCAGGGCCTTGCCGCGCCAGCGGCGGCGCCAGTCCTGTTCCCAGGCGCTGAGGTCCCCTTCGTGCAGCACGTTGGCGGCACCGACCAGGCCGCGCAGCGTGGCCAGCAGCGCCGTCATGCGGCCGCCCCGCCGGCGGCCTTGGCTTTCTCGGCGGCCGCGATGGCGGCGCCGTTGCGCTGCCGCCAGCGGATGTAGATGCCGCTGACGACAAAGAGCACCAGGCTCAGCACGATCTCCAGCACCGCCATCAGCTGGCTCACGCCGCTTTCGGTGGTGGCGCGCACCACGCCTTCCATGAAGTACAGCCACACCAGCAGGCTCAGCCAGCGGAAGGTGTACATGCGGTGGCGCAGCAGCCCGGCCACGCAGAACACCAGCGGCAGCACCTTCAGCGCCAGCGTGCCGCTGCCGGTGGGGGCCAGCCACAGCTCCCAGGCCAGGCCCAGCGCGATGAGGGCCAGCAGGGCCGCCAGCGCGGCCGCGCGCGTGCTGCGCACGATGGCATCGGGTGCGCGCGGGGGCGCTTCGTCGGGGGGCGTTGCAGTGGTCATGGGGCATCATAGCCAGCATGAACATGCTCTCGCGCCCGCAGGGGCGCTCGCTGGCCGGCCTGGTGGCGATGGTCCGCATGCAGGTCTCGCTGTTGTTGCAGACCCTGCGCACCTGGCCCTGGTTCGAGACCCTGCGCACCTTGCGCCAGCGTTTCAGCGAAGACCGCCTCGGCCTCACGGCCGGCAGCCTCACCTTCACCACCTTGATCGCGCTGGTGCCGCTGGTCACGGTGACGCTCGCCATCTTCACGGCCTTCCCGATGTTCGCGGGCATCGAGGTGGCCTTGCAGAAGTACTTCCTGCAGAACCTGGTGCCCGATGGCATCGCGAGGCCGGTGCTGCGCTCGCTGACGATGTTCGCCTCCAAGGCGCGCGGCATCGGCACGGCCGGGCTGGTGCTGCTGGTGGCCACGGCGCTGGCCATGTCGCTGACCATCGACCGCACGCTCAACGCCATCTGGCGCGTGCGCCGACCGCGGCACTTCGCGCAGCGGGTGCTGGTGTACTGGGCCGGGCTCACGCTGGGGCCGCTGGTGCTGGGTTTCAGCGTCTGGCTCACCTCTTCCGCCGTGACGGCCTCACGCGGGCTGGTGGGCAGCGCACCCGGCGGCGTGGGCCTGCTGCTGGAAACGGTGCAGTTCCTGTTGTTCGCGGGCGCCACGGCCGCGATGTTCCATTACGTGCCCAACACCTCGGTGCGCTGGCGCCATGCCTGGGCCGGCGGCATTTTCGTCGCGGCGGCCTTCGAACTTGCGAAGAAGGCGCTGGCCTGGTACGTGGACGCCGTGCCCACCTTCTCGGCCGTGTACGGCGCATTCGCGACCTTGCCCATCCTGCTGCTGTGGATCTACCTCGGCTGGGTCATCGTGCTGCTGGGCGCGGTGATCGCGGCCTACGCGCCCAGCCTGCAGATGCGCGTGGCCGCGCGGCCCGCCGTGCCGGGCTGGCGCTTCGAACTCGCACTGGCCGTGCTGCGCCTGCTCGACGCCGCGCGGCAGGCGCCGCAGCGCGGCCTCTCGCTGGCCGCGCTGGGCGAAGCGCTGCGCGCCGACCCGCTGCAGCTGGAGCCGCTGGTGGACCTGCTGGCCGAACTCGATTGGGTGCAGCGCCTGGACGAAGGCGGCAGCGCGCGCCACGTGCTGCTGTGCGACCCGGCGCGCACGCCGCTGCAGCCGCTGATCGACCGCACGTTGCTGGCGCCCAGCGCCACCGCCGCGGGTTTCCGCCGCAGCGCGGGTTTTGAACAGGTGATGCTGGCTGACGCGCTGGGCTGAGGCAGTTCAGCCCAGCGCGGCGCGCATGGCCGTCAGCACGGCGTCGGGCGCTTCGGCCATCAGCGCATGTCCGGCCGCGACGGTGTGCACCTGGGCCTTCAGCCGCTGCGCCACTTCGCGCGCACCGCGCGGCAGGGTCATCTGGTCGGCCTGTCCCAGCACCAGCGCGGCCGGACAGCGCACGCGCTCCGCCGCGGCCAGGCCGCCGGTGTAGGCGTTGCAGGCCGAGAAGTCGGTGTGGAAGAGCCGTGCATCGCCTTGCGCGGCCAGCACCTGGTGCATCAGCGCGCGGCTGCCGCCGTGCAGCCACACGCCCGGGCCGGGGTAGGAGGGTTTGCTGGCCCAGGTGGAGATGGAAAAGCTCGCCACGCGGTGGATGGCCGCGGCAGTGTCGGTGAGCGAGAGGTCCAGCAGCGCCTGCGGCACCGGCATGGGCACGCAACTGCCCAGCATCGCCAGGCGCGTGGCGCGTTCGGGCTGGCGCGCAGCCGCCTCCAGCGCCACCAGCGAGCCCATGCTGTGGCCGGCCAGCGCGGCCTGCTGCACGTCAGCGGCGTCCAGCAGCGCCCACAGCCAATCGGCCATGTCTTCCACGCAGGTCAGCGCCGGGCCGGCGCTGCGCATGTGGCCGGGCAGGTCCACCGCCAGCACGCCGTGGCCGTGGTGCGCGAACCACCGCGCCAGCAGCGTGAAGACGCTGTGGTCGTTGAGCGCGCCGTGCACGAACACCACGCAGGGCAGGGTGGGGTCGAAGGGCTTGCCGCCGGTGTAGGCGTAGGCCTCGCGGCCGTCGACGTTCAGCCTCATGCCGCCACCTTCTCGGCCACCTTGAAGGCCCGCTTCAGGTCGTCGATGAGATCGTCGGGGTCTTCCAGGCCGATACTCAGGCGGATGGTGCCAGCCGTGATGCCGGCCGCGGCCAGCGCCGCGTCGTCCATGCGGAAGTGCGTGGTGCTGGCCGGGTGGATGACGAGGCTGCGGCAATCGCCCACGTTGGCCAGGTGGCTGAAGATCTTCAGCGCCTCGATGAAGGCGCGGCCCTGGGCGCGGCTGCCCTTCAGGTCGAAGCTGAACACCGCGCCGCAGCCGCGCGGCAGCAGGCGCTGCGCCAACGCATGGCTGGGGTGGTCTTCCAGTTCGGGGTAGCCCACCCGCGCCACCTGTGCGTGGCGGCTCAGGAAATCCACCACCTTGCGCGTGTTCTCCACGTGCCGCGCCATGCGCAGCGGCAGCGTCTCGATGCCCTGCAGCATCAGCCAGGCCGTGTGCGGGCTCATGCAGGCGCCGAAATCGCGCAGGCCCTCGCGGCGCGCGCGCAGCAGGAAGGCGCCGTCGGTGCTTTCTTCGCTGAACACCATGCCGTGGAAGCCGGCGTAGGGCTGGTTCAGTTCCGGAAAACGCCCGGCGGCATGCCAAGGGAAACGCCCGCCGTCCACCAGCAAACCGCCCACCACGGTGCCGTGGCCGCAGAGGAACTTGGTGGCGCTGTGGAAGACCAGATCGGCGCCATGCGCAAAAGGCTGCATCAGCCAGGGCGTGGTGAAGGTGCTGTCCACCAGCAGCGGCACGCCGGCCTCGTGCGCGATGGCGCTGACGGTGGGGATGTCCAGCACGTCCAGGCCGGGGTTGCCCAGGGTCTCGCCGAAGAGCAGCTTGGTCTCGGGGCGGATGGCGGCGCGCCAGCCGTCGATGTTGCCCGGCTTCACGAAGGTGGTGGTGATGCCGAAACGCGCCAGCGTGTAGTGCAACAGGTTGTGGCTGCCGCCGTAGAGCGCCGAACTCGCCACGATGTGCGAGCCCGCGCCGGCCAGCGTGCTGATGGCGAGAAAGAGTGCCGCCTGGCCGCTCGCCGTGGCGACGGCGCCCACGCCGCCTTCCAGCGCCGCGATGCGTTCTTCCAGCACCGCGTTGGTCGGGTTGCTGATGCGGCTGTAGACGTGGCCGCTGCGTTCCAGGTTGAAAAGGCTGGCGGCGTGTTCGCTGTTCTGGAACACGAAGCTCGTGCTCAGGTGCAGCGGCACCGCGCGCGCGCCGGTGGCGGGGTCGGGCGCGGCGCCCGCGTGCAGGGCCAGGGTGTCGAAACCGGGATCGCCGTAGCCGGGCATGGCAGTCCTTGATCGGGGTGGGGTGGGGCCGGGCAGCGCGGGCAAACGCCGCCATCGCCGCCCATCAGCGCGGGCATTGTGGGCTATATTGACCTCGTTCCAGGGCCGCGAATGCGGCTGTCAACCGGGTTCACAGCAGCCATGAAAGTCACCGACATCCTGCGCGTCAAGGGCAACACGCTCTTCACCGTGCAGCCCGATCAAACCCTGGCCGAGGCCGTGCAGACCATGGCCGAACTCGACATCGGTTCGCTCGTCGTCATGGAACACGGCGACGTGGTGGGCATGCTCACCTTCCGCGAGGTCATCGCCGCGGTGGTGGCCGGCGGCGGCAGCGTGGGCACGCGCCTGGTGCGCAGCGTGATGGACGACGCGCCACTCACCTGCACGCCCGAGACCGGCGTGGATGAGGTGCGCCGCATGATGCTGCAGCGCCACGCGCGCTACATGCCCGTGCTCGACCGCCGCACGCTGATGGGCGTGATCTCGTTCTACGACGTGGCCAAGACCGTGGTCGACGCGCAAGACTTCGAGAACCGCATGCTCAAGGCCTACATCCGCGACTGGCCCGAGAAGGACAGCCCCGCGTCCTGAGCCCGGCCCGCGCCGACTGCCCCTGCGCTGCCGCCGATGCGCCTGTTGTTGTCGTTGCTCCCGCTGCTGCTGCCACTTTGGCTGCTGCTCAGCGCCACGGCGGTGGCCGCGTTGCCCGCAGCGTCGGCGTCCGAGCAGCCGGTGCCCCAGCCAGTGCGCTACGGCGTGCTGGCGAGTTTCCCGCCCTTCCAGATCTGGCCGCAGGACGGCGTGCCCGGGGGCGCCGACCTGGAGATCGTCGGCGAGATGGCGCGCGCTGCCGGCCTCGTGCTGCAGCCGGTGCGCTACACCGATTACCGCCAACTCGAAGCCGACCTGGCCGCCGGCCGCATCCAGCTGGCCAGTTCGATGGCGCGCAGTGCCGAACGCGAGCTGCAGCTGCGTTTCACGCCGCCCTACGCGCAGTTCCAGCTGGCGCTGCTGACGCGGGCCGAGCAGCCCTCGGGCGCGCTGCTGCCCGACCTGGCCGGCCGCAGCATCGCGGTGGTCAACGGCTACGCCAGCCAGGCGCAGGCCGACCGGCTTTTCCCGCTGGCCTCGCGCGTGGTGGTGGGCAGCCCGCGTGAGGGCATCGAGGCCGTGCGCACCGGGCGCGCCGACACGCTGCTCGAATCGCTGCCGGTGCTGGTGGACATCATCGAGCGTGAGCAGATCCGCGGCCTGTCCGTGGCGCGCCGCATCGACGCGCCCAGCGGCCGCCTGCACCTGGCGGTGCCGGCCACGCAGCCGGCCCTGGCGCAGCGCCTGGCCGAGGCCGTGCGCAACTACCCGCCGCTGCGTGTGGACAGCCTGGTGGAGGCCTGGAGCGTCAGGGCCCCCGACAGCCGCCCGCAAGCGCTGCAGCTCAGCCCCGAAGACACCGCGCAGCTGGCCGCCTGGCCGGCGCCGGTGGTGGGCCTGGTGGGCCGCGACGCGCCCTTTGCCAGCCTCAACGCCGAGGGCCAGCCCGAGGGCTTGTCGGTGGACATGCTGCGCGGTGTGTTGCAGCGCCTGGGCAAGGCGCCCAGGGCCTGGCTGGCCCTCACCCCCGAGCAGGTGCCCGCCGCGCTGGCTGCCGGCCGCGTGGACGTGCTGGTGGGGGCCGACGAAGGCGCCGAAAGCGCCAGCCAGCTGCGGTTTGTCGGGCCCTTCATCGAGTACCCCACGGTGCTCATCGGCCGGCCCGAAAGCGGGGCCTTCGACCTCGTGCAGATGTACGGCCGGCGCCTGGCGCTGCCACCGGGCAGCGCGGCGCGGCCTTACGTCGAATCGCGCTACCCGGGTGTGCGCATCGTCGATTGCCCGGCCTTGGAGGCCTGCCTGGCAGCCGTGCGCCAGGACGAGGCCGACGCCACGCTGGCCGATGTCGTGAGCACCATGGTGGCCATGGCGCGCCAGCCGCGGGCCGACCTGCAGGTCATCGGCGCCGAAGCGCAGTTGCGCCGCTTCCACAGCCTGGCCCTGCCTGAACGCCACGCGGCGATGGTGCCGCTGTTCAAGCGTGCGCTCGATGTCGCCATCGACCAGGACATGCCGCAGCTCAAGAACCGATGGTTCAGCCGCTCGGTGCAGGCCGACGTGCACAAAGCACTGCTGCGCCGCTACGGGCCCTGGGCGGCCGCGGTGCTGGCCTTGTTGGGGGCCTTGTGGTGGCTGCACAGCCGCCGGCTGTGGGCCGAGGTGCGCCGCACGCAAGCGGCGCAGCAGGCCGCCGAGCGCGTGGGCACCGAGAAGGCGCGGCTGGCGGCCTTTCTCGCGCACGAGGTTCGCAACTCGCTGCACAGCGTCATTGCCGGGGCAGAACTGGCTCAAGAGACGCAGGGGGCCGCTGCGGCCAACACCGCATCGGCACCCGCACCGAGCAATGCTGCGCGCCTGGCCGAAGCTGCGCGCAGCACCCTGCGCCTGCTGAACAACCTCATCGACCGCGACCGCCTGGACGCCGGCCGCCTGCGCCTGCACACCGAGCCCACGCGCCTGATGCCGCTGCTGCAGGCCGTGGCGCGTGAAATGGCACCGGCGGCCGAGCTCGCCGGGCTGCAGCTGCGCCTGCAGGGGCCGCAGCCCGACCCGCGGCGGCAGGTCGATGCGCTGCGCCTGCAGCAGGTGCTGCGCAACCTGCTCTCCAACGCCGTGAAGTACGGCGCGGCCACCCCGGGCACCGCCCCGGCTGAGGTGGAACTGGCCGTGCTGCCGGCCGACCCGCTGGCCCCTGGCACCGTGGTCATGGAGGTGCGCGACCGCGGGCGTGGCGTGGCCCCTGCCGATGTGCCAGGGCTTTTCGAACCCTATGGCGCGGCGCACCGCGACACGGCCAGCGCCGGCCTGGGCCTGCCCATCAGCCGCGAACTCATGCGCCTGATGGGCGGTGAGCTCACGCTGCAGGCCCGGCCGGGCGGCGGCACGGTGGTGCGCATCAGCCTGCAGGCCGAGCCCCTGCCCGAAGCGCCCGCGCCGGCCCCGGTGCGCGCGCTGCACGTGCTGGTGGTGGAAGACGCCGAAGTGCTGGCGCTGCTGCTGGCACGGGCCTTCGAACAGCGAGGCCACCGCGTGGAGGTGGCCGCCACCGTGGCGCAGGCGCGCCTGCGGCTGGCCGCCGGCGGCATCGACCTGCTGCTGAGCGATCTTCACCTGCCCGACGGCAGCGGCTCTGAGTTGCTGGCCTGGGCGCGCGCCGAACTGCCGGCCCCGGCGCCCTGGCTGCTGGCGATGACGGCCGACATCGACACCGAGGCCGCCGCGCTGGAAGGCGCGTTGGTGCGTGCCGTGCTGCAGAAAACGGGCGACGCTGCCGCGCTGGCCGAACGCGCGCTGCGCGAAGTGTCGGCCTGAGCCGCAGGCACCGCGGGCGCCACAGCCCGCTCTCTACAATTCGCGGTTTCCTCCAGACCAGCCCCGCACATGTCCGGCAGCACCTTCGGCGAGCTCTTTTGCGTCACCAACTTCGGTGAGAGCCACGGCCCGGCCATCGGCTGCGTGATCGACGGCTGCCCGCCCGGGCTGGCCTTGACCGAGGCCGACATCCAGGGTGATCTCGACCGCCGCCGCCCCGGCACCAGCCGGCACGTGACGCAGCGCAACGAGCCCGATGCGGTGGAGATCCTCTCCGGCGTCTACGAGGGCCACACCACCGGCACGCCGATCTGCCTGCTCATCCGCAACACCGACCAGCGCAGCAAGGACTACGGCAACATCCTTGACACCTTCCGCCCCGGTCACGCCGACTACACCTACTGGCGCAAGTACGGCCTGCGCGATCCGCGTGGCGGCGGGCGGTCTTCGGCGCGGCTCACCGCACCCATGGTGGCCGCCGGCGCGGTGGCCAAGAAGTGGCTGCTGCAGCAGCACGGCACCACCTTCCTGGGCTGGATGAGCGCCCTGGGCGAGGTGGAGATTCCTTTCCACAGCGCCGGGCACATCCCGCACAACCCTTTTTTCGCGCCCAACGCCGAGATCGTGCCCACGCTGGAAGCGCACATGGACGCGCTGCGCAAGGCCGGCGACAGCTGCGGCGCACGCATCGAGGTGCGCGCCAGCGGGATGCCGGTGGGCCTGGGCGCCCCCCTCTTCGACAAGCTCGACGCCGACATCGCCTACGCGATGATGGGCATCAACGCCGTCAAGGGCGTGGAAATCGGCAGCGGCTTTGCCACCGTGCAAGAGCGCGGCAGCCAGCATGGCGACGAGCTCGCGCCCGAAGGCTTCGCCAGCAACCACGCCGGCGGCGTGCTGGGCGGCATCAGCACCGGGCAGGACCTGGTCGTGCGCATCGCCATCAAGCCCACCAGCTCCATCCGCCTGCCCAAGCCCAGCATCGACCGCCAGGGCCAGCCCACGGTGGTGGAGACCCACGGCCGCCACGACCCCTGCGTGGGCATCCGCGCCACGCCCATCGCCGAGGCCATGCTGGCGCTGGTGGTGATGGACCACGCGCTGCGCCACCGCGCGCAGAACGGCGATGTGCACCTGGCGGTGCCACCCATCGCCGCCGCCCGGCCCCATCAGCCTTGACCGCAGCGCCCGCCGGCGCCGTGGCGCCGCCGCCGCCCGCCACGGGCGTGCTGGTGCGTTTCGGCACGCTCTCGTTCTGCTACTTCGCAGCCATCGGGCTCTTCAACCCGTATGCGCCGCTGTGGTTCCAGAGCCTGGGTTACTCCACGCTGCTGATCGGCGCCATCTCGGCGCTGCAGTCGGTGACGCGCCTGTTCGCGCCCTATGCCTGGAGCTGGTCGGGCGACCACAGCGGTCGCCGCACCGAGCTCATCCGCCTGGCCGCCGCGGGCGCGCTGCTTTCGGCGCTGGCGCTGCTGGGGGTGGAGGCGGCGCTGCCGGTGGCGCTGGTGACGCTGTGCATGTTCCTGGCCAACGGCGGCGTGGTGCCGCTGTCTGAAGCCATGCTCTCGCAGCTGCTGCACACGCCCGGGGGCGGCATCGACAGCGCCCGCTACGGCCGTGTGCGCGTGTGGGGCTCCATCGGTTTCATTGCCGCGGCCACGCTCTTTGGCGTGCTGCTGGAGTGGACGGGCATCGCCATCTTCCCGGCTTTCGTGGCGGTGATGAACGCGCTGCTGCTGGTGGCGGCGCTGCGACTGCCCGCCACGCAAACCGCCGCGGTGCACGACGAGCCCGCGCCGCCCGTGCTGCCGCTGCTGCGCCGGCCCGAGGTGGCGTGGTTTTTCGCCTCCATCTTCTTCACCGTGCTGGCGCACACCAGCCTCTACGCCTTCTTCTCGCTCTACCTCGTGAGCCTGGGCTACGGCAAGTGGACGGTGGGCGCGCTGTGGGCCGTGAGCGTGGGCGTGGAGATCGTCTTCTTCTGGACCCAGGGCCGCTGGTTCCCGTGGCTGAGCCCGCGGCGCTGGCTGGAGGCGGCGGCCGCCGTGACCACGCTGCGTTTCGTGGCCACGGCCTGGGGCGGTGCCTGGGCGCCGGTGCTGGTGCTGGCGCAGCTGACGCACGCCATCACCTTTGCGGCCCACCACGCGGCCTGCATCGCGCTGGTGCACCAGCTCTTCCCGGGCCGCCTGCGCGGCCGCGGGCAGGCGCTGTACACCATGCTGGGCTACGGCGTCTCGGGCGTGCTGGGCGGGCTGGGCGTGGGAGGTGGTGGGCGGTGCGCTGCGCACCATCGCCATCG
>LJHW01000024.1 GCA_001295865.1 beta proteobacterium AAP65 | reverse complement strand
CGCTTTCTGGCCACGGCAGCTACTCACACTGCCGGCCACCAGCTGACACCAACGAACGGTAACTTTAGGGTCCCTGATCTGCAGGTACTGTCCGGTACAACGAAGTCACACGGCACGCGCCGACTCGCCGGAACTCTGGCGAAGCCTCTCAGCAATCCTCGCGGCTTCCTCTGGTCTTCCGAACAGCCACCCTTGCGCAAGTCGGCACCCGGCTACCCTTGCAGAGCAGGCCGGCTCTACCATGACTGATGTTCTTGCGGCGATCGGACGTGTCACCGACATCGTCGGTGAGATCACGGCAGCAAGAGGAAAGCACGGCCGATGAGTTCATCGGCGGTCGTGCTCTGGCTGTCACGGAAGTGAGCCAGGTCGACCGTCTCCACAGCAAGCTCAGCACGCGCGGCCAACATCGGAACCAGCGTGCTCAGCTTGAGGCGGAATTCCAGGCGTGCGGGCATGAGCTGTTTGCGCTCTTCGAGCACGTCGAGCTCCAGCAGGTGCGTGCGGGCACGCCGCTGCACCTTCCAGCTCAGGCCCGTCTCCTGTTGCCACTCGTACGCAGTCTTGTAGATCCAGCCGTCGCGCTCCTGGACGTCCACACCACGACGCGTCCAGTAAATGAGCTGGCAGAGAAGGACGCCCGCAGCCGTGTCGCGCACCAGGCTCATCACCCGGGTGGACACAGCGATGGCGCGCAGGCGGCGCGGCACAGCGGTAGGGGTGTGGTCGCCCTGGCTGACTGTCGGCTCCGACCGCAAGCAGATCCACCATCCCTTTCGCCACCTCCCAGAAACGCATGTCCCCGCGGTTGAGGTTCTCCCCGAGGTGCTGAGCAAGCAGCCGCGTCTCGCTCTCGAAGGGTTGGTAGATGCAGTTCACCCAGCGGTACTTCTCGTCCTGGGTAGAGCGCCAGAGCTCCTGCAGCACGCGCAGTGTCGTGTTGCTGCCAGCAGCCTGGCTGGCGCGTCCGTGCCTGTGGGAGGCTTGTCGGGCATCGACTTCGACCGCACCACACAACGCTATCTGGCCCTCAGTGACGACCGCAGTGCCGCGGGGCCGGCGCGCTTCTACACGCTCTCGCTGGACCTGAACCAGTTTCAACGCACGGCCAACCCTGGTTCGGCAGGTGTCGACTTTCTGTCGGTCGTCGCGCTGCAGCAGCCCGGCGGCAGTTACTTCGGGCTGAACCAGGTGGACCCCGAAGGACTGCGCCTGAACCCCGCGAATGGCAACCTCCTGTGGAGCAACGAGGGTCAGCGGGCTGCGGCCGGCTTTCAGAATCCGACGGTCCGTGAAATGACGCCCTCAGGCGTGTATGTGCGTGACTTCGCTGTTCCCGGCTGGTACCAGCCTGCGGGCAGCGTGGCCGGCAACCAGCCTGGCGATCGCGGTGTGCAAAACAACCTGGCATTCGAGAGCCTGACCCTCAGCACCGACGGGCGCACGCTCTACACCGCCACCGAAAACGCGCTCGTGCAAGACGGCCCGGCGGCGGCCGTGGGGCAAGCTTCGAACTCGCGCATCCTGGCTTTCGACTTGAGCAGTGGTTCAGCCACCGCGGAGTACGTCTACCCGGTCTCGCCGGTGGTCTTGCCGCCTTCGGCGCCCGGCCTTTTCGCCACCAGCGGGCTCGTGGAACTGCTGGCCATCGCGCCTGGCGAGTTCATCGCCGTGGAACGATCCTTCGCCATCGGCGCCGCCACACCGGGCGTGGGCCCTGCCGGGCAAACCACTGGAAACACGATCCGCCTCTTCCACGTCGACATCCGTGGCGCCACGGACGTCTCGTCGCTCGAAAGCCTGGCCGGTGCCAGCTACAGCGCGGCGACGAAAACCCTGCTTCTGGACATGTCCGACCTCCGCCATGACGACGGCAGCGTGATGGCACTGGACAACATCGAGGGCATCACCCTTGGTCCTGTCCTCGATGATGACCGCCAGACCTTGGTGCTGGTGTCCGACAACAATTTCGGCGCGGCTCAGTTCACCCAGTTCGTGGCCTTGGCCATCTCGCCGGTGCCAGAGCCTGCAGCAGTGAGCCTCTTCCTGGTGGGCCTGGCTGCGCTGGCGCTGGCAAAACGGCGAGCTAGCTCGCCGCGGTGAATTGCTGCAGCGCGCGCTGGGCACTGCCCGGCGCCGTTGACCGGCTTGCACCACTTCGCTCGGTCCACGTCAACCCGCCCACGCGCAGCGCGTCGTGAGCAGTGTTTTCAGCCTAGCTTCTTCGGCCGCCCCGGTTTGAGCGCCTGCAAGCTCTCCAGTGCGGCCAGCAGCTGACGGTCCTTCAAGGCCGATAGCGCGTGCAGGCCCGCGCGCAGCAACTCGCTTTTCTTGGTCGGGCGCTTCAAGGCCAGTGTGCGCGCCTTCATCGCGTCGATGAGGTCGAAGTCGAACTGCGGCATCGTGAAGCTGTCGCGAACGAGCTTGGCCCGCTTGCGGGGGCTCTCTGCCACCTGCGCGTCAGCCGCGGCTTCGGGCTGAGCCAAAGGCTGGGCCTGGGTGGCCGCCTTGGTCTTGGCGCGCTTCGACGGCGCTGCCGCCTCGGGTGCGGTCTTGCGGGGTGCCGACTTCCTCGTGGGATTCGGTGCTGCCGGCCTCTGGCGGCTGGCCCGGGCTGCGGGCTGCGTGGCAGCGGCAGCTGAAGTGCTTTCAACGGGACTGTCGGTGGCCGCAGCCGGATCTTTCAGGGGGGACATGCACATCTCCTCAGGAAATAAGGTAAATCATTTATACCTTAAATCCTGAGGAGGCTTGCCGGCGTCAACCGGCCTGGCGGTCAGGACATCGGCAGTGCCGGGTCGTAGCCGATGATGCCGCCGTCCGTGCGCGTGATGATCACGGTGGCCGAGCGCGGGCGCGCGCTGGCGCCGCCCGGGCCATAACCACCGTTGCCCGGCCAGTTGCTTTCGAAGGGACCGGCCGGAGTTGTCGGTGTGATGGCCACCGAGGGGGGCACCGCACCTGAACGACCCGTGTTTTCGCCCGGGTGTTGCACGTTGATGAAGAGCGCGCGGCCGTCCGGCGTTTCTGTCAGGCCGGTGATCTCGGCGCCAAGGGGGCCGACAAACAGACGCTTGAGCGTGACCTCGCTCATCTTGCGGCCCGCGTAGGTGCGCTGCACCACGTCAACGCCCGAGGCGCGCACGGCAGGGTCTGGCGCACCTGCAGCCTTGTTGACCACGTCCACCGGCCCGCCGTCGCCCAGGCGCCCGGGCAGCGCCGCCAGCAGCATGGCGTTGCAGCGGTCGGTCATCGTGTTGTCGTCCGACTGGATGTACAGGATGCCGGTGGTCGGGCTGAACCAGCAGCCGTCGGGCTTGGAGATCTCGTTGGCCGCCGTCAGTCCGGACAGGTTGACGTTGGCCTGGTAGTTGACGTCGTCCAACCCCGCGTCGGCCTGCGCCTGGGCGCCGAACAGGAAGATGTCCCAGCGGAAGCTCATCGCACCGGGGTCGTCGCGGTCTTCGCGGATGCGCACGATGTGACCATTGACGTTGCCGCGTTGGGCTGCAGAGGCCGCGCCCTGCGAGGTGGCCGCCTTGGTGTCGAACCAGTAGCGCGGGTTGGCCGCATCCAGGCCGGAGTTCGGCACGCTGTTGCTCGAGAAACCGACATTGCCCCGATCGGGGTTTTCGGTCATCGTGATGTAGACCTCGCCATTGAACGGGTTCACGGCGGTCCACTCGGGGCGGTCCATGCGCGTGGCGCCGACGGCACTGCCGGCCAGGCGGGTGTTGACGCAGATGTCCGCGAGGTCTTCGAAGCGGTAGCCCTCGGGGAAGCGGGTGCTCGGCGCCAAGCCCGCGACGATCTTCGGGTTGTTCATCGACAGCGCTTCCCAGCGCCCCGTGCCGTCGGCATTGAAGACTGCCGCGTAGATGGTGCCGCGATCAAGGTACTTGTCGCCCGTGTTCAGGCCGCCGCGCTGGGCGTCGGTGGGGTTCCAGCGCTCGGTGGTGACGTACTTGTAGACGTACTCGTTGCGCGAATCGCAGCCGATGTAGAAGGCCAGCGGCCGGCCGGGCTTGGGCACGGAGCACCAGGCGCCTTCCGTCGCGCGGCGGCCCAGGGCGGTGCGCTTCTTCGGGGTCGACAGCGGTGCATAGGGGTCGATCTCGACCACGTAGCCAAAGGTGTTCGGCTCGTTGCGGAAGTCGTCGGTGGCGCTCTGCCCAACGACGCTGCAGTTCCAGCGCTCGAACTCGCTGGAGGCGTACTGGTTGGCAAGCACACGGTCCCAGCGGCGGTAGGAGAAGCCGCCAGCGCCGGCCGAGATGCCGTTGCGGCGCAGTTGCGCGTTCTCGCGCTCGGGGCGCAAGCTGTCGTCGCCGGCGTTGCGGAAGAAGTAGCTGGCCCAGTTCTCTTCGCAGGTCAGGTAGGTGCCCCAGGGCGTGACGCCATGGCCGCAGTTGTTCAGCGTGCCGCGCGCCTGCAGGCCCGTTGGCGAGAACTTGGTGCGCACATAGGCCGTGCCCCGCACAGGGCCGCTCAGCTCGACCGGCGTGCGTGCCGTGATGCGGCGGTTGAAGCGCGAAGGCTTGTGCGTCTTGAGCGCACCGGCCTGGCGCCGCATCTCAACGACGGAAACGCCGTGGGCGTCGATCTCCTTGATCACCTCTTCTTCGGGCCGGGCCGGTGCCGTGCCGCCAAGGTTGCTGCCGCCCGTGGTGTGCAGGAACTGCGCCGTGCCGGAGATGTTCTCGTGGTTCACGCACAGCAGGCCGCGTGTGCTGCTGCGGTCGTCGCGCAGGTCGGCACGGGTGTGCAGGCCGAACCAGTTCATGCCGTCGTGGTGGTCGCCGGCACGCAGGTCGTAGCGGCTCTCGGAGCCGTCGCCGCTGTACTCGGGGATGCTGGGGTCGAGGGCGTCGCCCGTGGCGTACACCACCGTTGCCTGGTAACCGGCCGGCACATGGACCGCGTCGTCGCGGAAGCGTCCCAGGGCCTCGAAGTCGAGCTTGCGGGCAGGGGTGGCGCCCGGGGGCACAGCGCGGACGGAAGCCTCGGCGTCCTCGCTGGCCACCAGGCCGGCAGCACCGAAGCCCGCCATGGCCATGGCCGAGACGCCGCCGGTCAGGACGTCGCGGCGGTTCAGGCGCCCGGCGACGAGGTCACGCAGGTGGGGCGCGGTGCTGGGGTTCTTGTCGAGGTCGTCCGGCTCGATCGTGAGCGGCACGGGCAGATGGGGTGCGTTCATGGGGTGATATCCGGTAGGGACCAGCGCGGGAGAGGTCAGCGCAGGCCGGGTTGTTCAGGATTCGTCGGCGTTTGCGGTCGGGTTCAGGCGCGGCGGCGGGCCACGAAGCCCACCACCAGCACGCCGGCCAGCAGCAGCGCGTACGTCGAGGGCTCGGGCACGGCGCTCACGGCGTAGACGCCCACGGCGCTGTCGAGGTAGCCCGTGTAGACCGTGTTGCTGGTGTTGCTCACGGTGATGCTCAGCAAGGCTGTTTCGCCGAAGCTGTAGGCGCCCGGCGTGTAGGCCGAAGCGGCGTTGCCGATCTCGCGCCCGTCGCTCATGCCCCCTGCCGAAAGCAGGCCGGTTGCATAGCTGAAGAGTTCGGTCGTGAGGTAGCTGTCGGGCAGCACGGGCTGGGTGCCGCTGAGGCCGAGGTTCAGCGCACCCAGGAAGGTGACGCTGCTGCCGGCTTCCAGGCTGAAGTAAGACCGGGCCGATGCGCCGGCTGCTGTGTAGCCCGCCACCGGGGCGATGCCCGTGGCTTGCAGCGTGGCTGCCTGGCTGCCGGCCTGGGCCAGCACCGAGGCGCTGCTGAAGGTGCTGCCGCTGAAGCTCAGGGCCTGGCTGGCCGGCACGCCAAGGCCGGTCTCGGTCATGCCAGCGTCGCTGGGCGTGGCGAACTGGGGCACGAAGCCGCCGATGCCGTCGGCCACCCAGGCCTGGAAGCCGGCGGCCGTGGCCTCGCTCACGCTGCTGGACGGCGACAGGGGGTCGTCGAGCCAGCTGAAGCCGCTGCCGGCGACCACCGAAAAGGACAGGGTGGCAGAGGCGGCGCTCTGCGCCTGCGCCGGCGTCATCGCGGCCAGCAACAGCGGCGCGGCGCACAGGAGTACGTAAGGTTTCAAGCTGGGCTCCTCAAGTCGTGAAGGGGGTGATGGGCCAAGCACTGCGCGCCCGCAAAGGCGTGCACGCACCATGACCCATGCCGCGCATGCTTGAGCAGCGCGGTGACCTCCGCATGTCAGGAGTCCAGCGCCAAGCGGCTCATGCGGCCGCGCATGCCACCGCCCGCTGCGGGCTTGTTCTGGCCGTCCGGCGCGCCTGATCGGCGCTCAGCTGGTGACGGCGTTCCGCGCGTCCGCGGGGTGGGCTTCGACGTAGACGGCCAGCCCGCTCAGTTTGGCCCGTTGTTTGGCCAGCGCAGCGGCGTTGGCGATTTGCGAGGCCCTTTGCAGGCCCGCGCCGCGCGTGACGGGCACGGCCCCCATGTACAGGCTGATGAAGCCAAAGAAGCGATGCGTGCCATGCCGATCTTCAGCCTCGATGCCGCCGCGGGCGCGCGCCTCGTCGTCGTAGAGCAGGCGCACCGCGTCGTCGAACTCGGCCACGATGCGCTCGCAGCGCACTTCCCAGTCGTGGCTCTGGAAGAGCATGACGAAGTCGTCGCCGCCCACATGCCCGACGAAGTCGCGGCGCGGGTCGCTGTGGCTCTGGATCTTCATCGACAGCAGCTTGATCGCTTCGTCTCCGCGCCAGTAGCCGTAATAGTCATTGAAGGGCTTGAAGTTCGACAGGTCGGCATAACACGCCACGAACTCCGCGCCGGCTGCGCAGAGGCGGTCGATGTGTTCGCTGATGGGGATGTTGCCTGGCAGCAGCGTCAGCGGGTTGGCATGGCGGGCGGCTTCGAGACGGCTTTCAGTGACCTGGCGCACCAGCTGATGGCCGGTGCCGAGGCCTTCGTACACGCCGTTCTGCACGTAGATGAAGCCCTCGGTCAGGTAGCGCTGGTCGGGGCTCATCAGCACGGCCACCAGGGCGTCGAAATCGGCTTCGATGTCAACGATCGTGGGCCGCGGGTTGGCGAAAGTCAGGCTCGGCTTGCGGCCGTAGATTTCCTTGAAAAAGGGCTTGGCGTGGCGGTCCAGGAAATCCTGCCGTCCCAGCAGGCCGAGGGGGCGGCCCCGGTCGTCAACGAAGGCCGCTGCGTGCCAGCTGGGGTTGGCATCGAAGAGGCGCGCGAGTTCATCGCAGGTGGTCTCTGCCGGCACGCCCTGCGCCCGCAGCACGTGGCCCTGGCTCACCCGCCCTGGCGAAGCGGCGACCCGCAGCGAGGGCAACACCGCCACGCGTGTGCTGCCCACCACCGCCAGCGCGGGCGCGTCAACGGCGTCCGCGGGCTGACGCACCGGCCGACCCAGGAAGTAGCCCTGGCCGAAGCTGACGCCCAGGTCGCGCAGCACACGCAGGTCGTCGGCCGTCTCGATGCCTTCGGCGATGAGGGCCGAGCCGAAGGTCTCGGCGATCTGCAGCAAGGCCTGCAGGGTCTTCAGCCGTTGCGCATGGTGCGCGATCTCGGCGGTGAAGTACTTGTCGATCTTCACGTAGTCGGGTGCCAGTTCCGACCACAGGCGCAGGCTGGAGCGGCCGTCGCCGAAGTCGTCGAGCGCAAAACGCGCGCCCGTGGCGTGCACCTGCTCGGCCACACGAGCCAGGCGCGGGATGTCGCTGACATGCTCGTGTTCCGTGATCTCGAAGACCAGGCGGTCCGGGTCGATGCCGTGGTGCAGCAGCGCCGCGCGAAGCTCGGCGGCTTGCTTGCCGTCGAAGCAGCGCACCAAGGCCGAAGCGCTGATGTTCACGAAGAGCCGGCCCGCCCGCCGCATCTGCGACCACTGGCGCAGGGCCCGCGCGACGCAGGCCACTTCAAAGTCCTGCACCAGCCCTTCGCGGCGGGCGGCGGCAAACAGCGCATCAGGCGCCTGCAGGGGCATGCCCTGCGGTCCGCGCACCAGCGCTTCGTGGGCGTGGATGGTGCCACCCGTCAAGGAAACGATGGGCTGGTGAACCATCGACAGTGCGCCCTCTGTCAGCAGCCGCGAGAGCGGGCCGCTGCGGTCGCCCGTGTTGTAGGCCAGCAGATCGTTCATGCGTCGGGTCCGTGGGTCACTTGGCCCACCGTATTTTGTGCGTGCGGGCGCTTGCCCGGGCTGCGAAAGCTGACAAGCGAGGGGCCTGGGCTCAGCACAGGCGCGCGCAGGAAAGTGAAGCCGCGGCGAGAAGTTTCATGGGTGCGCTATCGACCGCGCACGCTCCAGGCTTGAAAGAAGTTTTTGTGACAGCGGCGCGTGCGATTCATCAAACAGACATTCGGTGGTCCGGGCGCGTTGCGCCGGTCACCTGCGGTCTGGTGGTTCGACGCGGCCGGCCTAGACCTAAGTAGCTACGCAAGGCCTGCACGGCGTTCACGAGACGGCGCTCCAATGGCACCACAACAGCAGCCCAGGAGTGAGGTTTGAACGACGACCTGTTCATCAAGCGTGTGCCCGTGGTCATCAAACAACTGGTTGCCCGCGAAGCTGCGTTGAACCATCGCTCGGTCAACCAGGAGGCCATCGCCTTGCTGGAGGAGGCCCTGCTGCACCGGATGGAGACCCAGAGCCCGCAGCGGCGCAATGTCCTGGCGACCCTGAGCGGCTACGCAGCGCAGACCTCGGCACTGGCCGCCACACCGCCGCTGGCCCCCAGCGGCAATGGCTGACGCACCCCTACCGAAAAGGCCCGAATCCATGAACCTTCTCAACACCCCCGTGTTCTTCTCGGCAGCGGCCCTGTCTGTCTCTTGCCTGCTGCCGGGCGCAGCACAAGCGGCCCTGGAGCCAGTGGCGCAGGTGCTCGATGACCTGCATGCAGCCGGCGCGCCGGCCCCGGCGCAAGGCGTCGACGCGGCTTTGGCCGTGCTCGATGGTGCGCAGGCCGCTGCGGGCGAGCGTGCCTACCGCCTGGCCGTGGCCACCGCGCCCGTCGCGGCCCGCCTGGACGCCACGGCCCTGGCCATAGGCTCGCGCACGCGCCCCACGGCCTCCACGCTGAGCCTCTGGGCCTTCATCACCACGGTGCGCGCCCAGCAGAGCGGCGAGCGATTTGTCATCCTCGAGGCCAACACCTCGCTGCTGCAGCTGGCCGAGGGCCCGGCCGCGCCTGTGCCCCTGCCTGCGGCTGCCTGGCTGATGCTGGCCGGCCTGCTGGGCCTCGCCGGGACCACCGGTGTGCGCGTGAAGCGCAGGGTCCATCTGGGGGCCGCGGCATGATCGCCGCTGCGCAACGGCCTCGAACAGCCGGCCTCGCCGCGATCGCCGCGCTGCTCGCGCTGACAGCCTGCGGTGGCGGGGGGGGTGGGGCGTCCGGCGGCGGTGGGGGCGTCACACCGCCAGCCACCCCGAGCAGTGGCACCTACGCCTGGGTGCTGCGCGCCGAAGGCCGCACCGACGATCTGCGCTACGCCCTGTCGCTCGTGCACCCGCAGGACAGCGCCACCGAGGTGCCCATCGAGGCGGCCAGTGCCTCGGTGACGGACGCCCGGCTGGTGGCCACGGGCAGCGTCGACGGCGCAACCCAGCAGTCTGGCGCGCTGGAGCCCTACGCCCTGGTCTACATCGTCGGTGGCGATGTGCGCCGGGTGCCCTTGCGTGCCAACGGGCAGCCGCCGTCATCGCGCGTGAGCCGGGCGGGCACGGGGTCTGCGTGCCGATTCGTGATCGACGCCGTCGACCACGCGAACCCAGAACGGTCGCGCTACATCGTCGCCACGGCGGGTGCGGACGGCCGGTGCGCCACGGCCGACGATGGCCGCGGCGAAGTGCGGCTGGACGCGACGCTGGGCGTGGTCTTCACGCCCCTGGGCACCGATGCGCCGCTGGCCGTGCTGCGCGACAGCAGCACGCTGGCGCCGACTGCCTGGCTGCAGCCCACACAGGTGCAGCCGTGGGAGACGGCCCAAGGCGCGGTGAGCTTCCGTTCCGCTGCCCAGCCCGTGCAGCGGGTGCTGCAAGCCGCGCCGCGCACCTTGCTGGTGGAGTCTGCGAACGGCGTGAGCGTCGTCGAGGTCGCTGCCGATCTGCGCGTCACCGAGACTTCGATCCCTGCCATGGCCGGCACGGGCTGGCAAGGCGTGGGCTACGACGCCACCCACTTTTTCGCCTTCCGCAATGGCGGCACGGAAGCGAGCCCGAACTGGACGGTGCAGCGGGTGTCGCGGGCGAGTCCTGCGGCCACGACGCTGGCCAGTGCCAGCGGCCAGGTGACGCTGGCCTCGATGGGGCAGGAGGTGCTTTACGCCACCGTGCTGGGCAGCAGCAGCGTGCAGACGCTGCGTCTGTCCAAGGCGGTGCCGAATGCCTCCACCACGCTGGACAGTGGCAACCCGGCGGCGCAGTTCGCCACCGTCATCACCGGCGGGGCCGATGTGCACCTGCTGTGGCGCATCACCGGGCTGAACACCGGCACCCCGGTCTACACGGTGCAGATGGTCAACGAGAGCGGCACGGTGCTGTACACGGGCACGGGCGGCTTCTCGCTGGGCCTGGCCGATGCCGGGCGCATCGACTTCAGGCGCAGCGAGTCGCGCACCCGCTTCCTGTTCGCCGAGAACTACGGCAGCCGGCTCTTCGGCGATGCCACGCTGGTCGCCTACGACAGCGCCTCGCGGGCGGCGACGCGGGTGGGCCAGCTGCCGGGCAATGCCGAGTTCGGCGTCGATCTGGTCTTCGCCAACGCGCTGGCGGGGCCCACGGCTGCGGCCGGCGGCTTCGCGGCGCGTTCGATCAGCGGTGTGGTGCAGGCCAGTGGCGCGCGCATCTTCAGCTTCGACCCGGCGGCGGCCAACAGCCTGCGCTACACGACGCGCCAGCCCTGATCGCCAGGTGATGCGAACCCTGGAAGCCGGCATGCCGCCCGTGCTGATGCAGCTGGTGCCCGCGGGGCCGGGCGGCGTGCGGGACTTTGCGGAGGTGCTGCAGCAGTGCTGGCGCCGCCGGGGCCTGGCCTGCGAGATCCACGCCCTGGATCCGGCCCAGGGGCTGCCCCGCAGCCTGCGACCCGCAGGCCTGGCGCACGCGCCTGCCGCCGTGCTGTTGCACTACTCGGGTTATGGCTACCAGCGCCGCGGTCTGCCGCTGTCGCTGCTGCGGCAGCTGCGCGATCTGCGCCAACAGTGGCGCGCAGGCCTGCGCCTGGTGAGCTACTTCCACGAGAGCTACGCCGACGGGCCGCCCTGGAGTTCGGCTTTCTGGTTGTCGGGCCTGCAGAGCCGCCTGGGCCTGCAGCTCGCCCGCATGTCCGACGGCGTCTGCACCAATGCGCAGGCGCATGCGGCCTGGCTGCTCCAGGCGCACGAGCGCCTGGCCGGTCAGGTGCATGTGTTGCCGGTGTTTTCGGCAATTGGCGAACCCGAGCCGCCGGCTGCCGAGCCGCTGCAAACCGCCCGCGAGCCGGTGGCGGTGGTCTTCGGCGCGGCCTTGACACGCGCCCGCGCGCTGCGCACCACGGTCGCACTGGCTGGTGCACTGCGCTGGCACGGTGTCGAGCGGCTGCTGGAGGTGGGCCCGGGCGGCCCTGCGGCAGTGCCCGCAGGCCTGCCGGTGCAGTACCTCGGCCGCCTGGAGGCCCCGGCCTTGCACGCCCTGCTGCGGCGCGTGCACGTGGGCCTGATCGACTACCCCGCGTCCCTGCTGGCCAAGAGCAGCGTTTTCGCGGCCCTGGCGGCCCATGGCGTGCCCGTGCTCAACACCCGCGTTCACGATCACGATGCCGATGGCCTGCGGGCGGGCCAGCATTACCTCAGCCTCGTCGATGCGCCGGGCCAGCGGCCCGGGGCCACGCCAGTCCTGCGCAGGCCGTGTCTGGCCCATCCGGACGACTGGCAAGCCGTGGCTGCACAGGCCCTGGCCTGGTATCACCCGCACCAGGCCGAACACCAGGCGCAGGTGCTGGCGGCCTTGCTGCACGACGGGGCCACGGCCCCGTAGGCCAGCACGCGGGCTAGAGCGTTGCCAGAGCGGCGCGAACGCCGTCGGCGATCTGTGCACCCAGGTGCACCACCCCTGCCGTGGTCGGGTGGGTGCCGTCGGCGCTGATGTAGAGGTCGCCGTTGCCTTGGCCGGTGGGCGCGGCCACGGTGCCCGTACCGGTCTGCCAGGGGCCGCCGCCGGCGCTGCCGGCGCCCGCGCTGCTGGTCCAGCCGCCGCGCAGGTTGTCGAGAAAGATCCAGGGTCCGCCCACCTCGGAAAGCGCGTTGCGCACGGCCTCGGCCTTGGCCAGGGCGGTCGCCACGGGGGGCACCGATTCGCGCGGTGCCCAGGGCCCCAGACCTACCAGCACCGCTTGCGGCAGGGCGTTGCGCAGCGCGCGGTAGTAGCTGCGCACGGCAGCCTCGAAGCCGTCGCGGGCCGCCTGGGCACTGGCATAGGGGAACAGGGCCTGCGAGTTGTTGTCGTTGATGCCGCCGGCAGTGATGAAGAGGTCGGGCAACGCGCGCACGCAGCTGGGCAGGCGGGCCTCGAAGGCATCGCCCGGGTTGCCGCGGCCGGGCACCGAGTTCGGCGCGTAGCCGGTGCCGCCGATGGCATTGATGTCGATGTGCGCGATGCCCAGGCGCGCGGCGGCCTCCCACAGCGGACCGCCCGTGCTGAACACCTGGCCCGGTGCGCCTCCGTAGGAATCGGCCATGGCGCCCATGGCGGCCTCGGCGCTGCGGTCCCAGGGCAAGAGGGTGTCCTGTGCATCGACGACCAGCGCGCAGGGGCCTTGCGAACTGCGGGCGTAGACCGAGATCTCGCGCGTGGCCCGGCTGCCCAGGTCGAAACGCAGCATGGCATTCGGTGCCGTGAGGCCTGTGCCTGCCCCGGCGGGCCCCCAACTGCGGTCGAACCAGCCGCCGGTGAGCAGCGCGCCGTCGACCACCACCGTCAGGTTGACCGCGATACCGGCCATCAGCACTTCGAAGGCTTGCCCCTGCAGCCGGAAGTGCAGCGCGCACACCCCTTCGCTGGCGAGCGTGGCGGCTGGATGCACACGCTGCACGGGGAAAACGTTGACCCCCGAGATCCGGGCCACACCCGGGGCCGGTGCCGTCCAGGTCTCGCGCCGGTGTCCCCAGACATCGCCGGCGTCGGCCAGGCTGGCGGTATTGCTGTTGCTGAAGGCCGGCAGGAAGCGCGCGGCGCTGCCGAAGGCCGAGCCGGCATCGTTGCCCGGCCCCTGCGTGACCGTGTAGCCGCCCGCTGCGGCCTGCAGGGCCGGCCTGAGCAACGCGGTCTTCAGGCGCTGCACCGTGGCCAGGGCTGGCGGCGGGGCCGGCGAAACGGGCGGCGGCGGCGCAGGCGCGGCAACCGCCGGTGCTGGCGTGGGCCCGGCACCGCTGCCACTGCCGCCGCCGCAGGCTGACATCTGCCCGGTCAGCCCCAGACTGCTCCAGGCCGCCAGGCGCAGCAGCGCAGCGCGGCGTTCCGGCGCCGGCAGGTGAGGCAAGGGGCCTGCCGCAGCCGCGGCATCGGGGTGATCGTTGTGCATGGTGTGCTTGCGAAGGCGTTCAATGGGAGGGTTGGCGGTCGGAGGCCGCGGCGGCGACCGGCAGGCCCGCCAGTCGCTCCAGCTTCAGCACCTCGGCGTACACCGCCAGGCAGCGGTCGATGGCGATGTCGGCCTGCAGTTGCGCGGCGCGTTGCAAGCCTTGTGCACGTCGAAGGGCCGCCGCAGCCGGCGGTTCCTTCAGCAAGCCCTCGACCGCGCGGGCCACTTCGCACGCCCAAGCCGCCATCGCGTGGGGGCCGGGCAGGCGAGGCAGGTACAGGGGCGCGTCGCCGCCCACTTCCGTCAGCGGCGCAACGCCCGTGCACACGACAGGGCAGCCGCAGGCCATCGCCTCGGCCACGGGCCAGCCGTAGCCCTCGGCCAGGCTGGGAAAGAGCAGCGCCCGCGCGGTGGTGTACAGCGCTTGCAGCACCTCGGGCGGCACCGGGTGGGCCCACTGCACCAGCCCGCCGGCGGGCAACTGCTGCAACTGGGCCCGTACCGCCTCGTCAGGCACCGGGCTGACCATCAGCAAGCCCGGCGCAGGTTCGCCAGCCTGCTGCAGCCGGCGCACCAGTTGCCCGTACAGCGCCACGACCCCGGCCGTGTTCTTGTACCACTGGCCACCGCCCACATGCAGCAGCCAGCCGGCCGCAGGCGGCACCAGGCCAGCCCGCGCCAGCACCGCCGCCGCCTCGGCCGGTGGCAAGGGCGTGTAGGGGTGGTGCAAGCCGTTGAGCACCACGGCCGAGGTCTGCACGGCGCGGCCGCGCAGGCCGATGCGGTGCAACTCGCTGCGGGTGTGGGCAGAGATGCTGATGAAGTGCCGCGCCTGCGCAAAGCCGCGGCGGATGTAGCGCTGGTACAGGCGGCCCGTGGGCCGGGTGGGGTTCTCAGGCACTTCGCCCAAGGCCGAACTCAACGCCAGCAGATCGTGGCAGTGCACCACGTGGGGCCGCTTCACCACCGAGGGCACCCACGGCCCCAGGGCCTGGTCGCAGAGGACGTAGAGCGTGTCGGGCGGGTCGGTCTTCATCAGCCGCCGCAGCCGCTGCGGAAAGAGCAGGTACTGATCGATGTAGCCGCCCCACTTGGCCCAGGCGGTGCCCCGCAGCCAGTGCCAGCACAGAGGTTCGGCGCTGCGCAATTCGACGTGGTGGCCACGCTCGGCGCAGCCGCGCATCAGCAGGCGCGCGTAGGCGTCCTGGCTGCGCAGGCCGAGGAAGCCGGGGTGGCTGAGCAAGACCAGGTGCATGGCTGTTCAGGCGCCGCGCGCGTGCCCGGCGCCGACCTCGGCATCGGTGCGGCGCGCCACCAGCACCATGCTCTTCCAGAGGCCGGGCAGCCGGCCCACGCCGTGGAAACCCACCACCTCGAAGCCGTTGTCCTGCAGCAGCAGACCCAAGGTGCGACGACTCCAGAACTTGACGTGCCCGCCGTACCAGAGCGCGGTGTGGTGGTGGTCCCAGCGGCCGGCCAGCGACAGCGCGAGGTTCTTCCAGTAGCCGTGGTAGGGCGTGGAGACGATCAGCCAGCCTCCGGGCGCCAGCAGGCCCGCGGCCAGTGCAGGCAGCCGGTGCGGGGCGTGCAGGTGCTCGATGACCTCGGTGGACACCACGGCGTCGAAGCTGCCGTGGCTCTCACGCAGCAGGGCGGCGTCGGCCTCCACGCCGAGGGTCTCGATCTGCGCGCCCGGCGCGGTGCGCCGCGCCCAGGCCGCGCCCTGCGCGTCGGGTTCGAGCCCCAGCACCTCGTGGCCTGCACGCACCAGCGCGGCACACAGCGCGCCGTTGCCGGCGCCGATGTCGACGACACGCCGCACACGCAGCCTTTGCAGCAGCTGCAAGACCTTGGGGGTGACGTAATGGCAGGCGTGCGGCGCCTGGCTGGATTGCCAACCGTAAGCCGCTGCCGAAGGCGTGGGCGCTTCGGCTGCCGTGCTGCCGGGCGCGATGCCGGGCGCAAAGGTCCGTGGGGCTGCCGAGGGGTGCAGGGCTACTGCGGCGGGCTCGTGCGGTTCGGTCGTCATCATGTTGGGGCCCTCGGGATTCGAATCACGCACGGCGATAGCAGCGGCCCAGCAGGGCGGCCAGGGCCAGCTCGGCCGGCTTGGTCCAGCGCACCCAGGCTGGCAGGGTGACGAGCGGGCCCCCCGCGTGTTGCCAGAAGGCCTTGTCGGCCGGCCGGGGCGGCACACCGCCCAGCGCCTGCCGCAGGTAGGCGCGCTGCCAGGGCTTTGCAGCGCCCAGCGCGTGGGGCAACAGCCAAGGCCCCGGCTTCAGGGCCATGGCCTCCTGGCCGATGACGCTGACCGGCAGCCTGCAGGCCTCGATGGCCACGTTCAGCCCGTCCTGGTCGGTGCGGTCGAAGCAGCCGGCAAAGCCCGTGGAGCGGTAGTTGGCATCGGCGGTGAGCGCCAGCCCCAGCGAGCCGATCTCGTGGGCCATCAACTGCATCGCGGTTTCCCAATGCACCAGGAACTCGCGCAGTTCGCGGCGCAACCCGATGAAACCGCCGTTGACGTACTCGGCCCCGCGGAAGTGCAGCGCCAGCCCGTGTGATGCGTAGTAGCGGCGCCAGCCGATGCGGCGCGGGTGGTTCTCCGGCAGCGGTGAATTGAGGTCCTCGCACATGGCCACGCCACAGCTGACCCACTGCACGAAGAAGGACCAGGGCCGTACCAGCACGATGTCAGGATCGAGGTAGAACAAGGCGTCGTGGTCGCCCAGCGCGGCGCTGTCCATCAGCTGCAGCATGAAGGCCGGCTTGTGGTTGGTGAGGTGGTGCTCTGTGCTAAGCGCCACGAACACCAGCCGCAGTTGCGGCGTCACCTGCAGCACGCGGGCTTCGGCCCAGGGGCCGGGCCAGGCCATGGCCGTGCCAGCCTCAGCCCAGCGGGGCAGCGCACCGCGGTAGCCCGCGACCAAGTCCCCTTCGAAGCCGGCGTGGTGCAAGGAATTGGCCAGTGCCGCCACCCCATGGTGGTAGCTGCCTTCAAACAGGGTGCAGACCAGGCTGCGCATGGGTTCTTCCTCAGCGGTTCAGGGTGTAGCGGGCCAGCATCGAGAAACCGCTGGCCTGGTCCATGGGATGACGGCCCCAGGCCCACAGGGCCAAGGCGGCCAGGCGGGCGAGGCCGCGCCGCAAGGGCCGCGGCCAGGGGTTGGCCGCCAGCAGGGCTGCCACGGGGCGGCTGCGGCGCCCGACCTCCCAGACACATTGGCGCCAAGGCAAGGGCTCGTGGTGCAGTGCGCGCAGCTGCCAGCCCTCGCGCTCGCCCAGGGCCTGCAGCGCGCGCGGCGTCCAGCGGGTCAGGTGGTGCGGTGGCGCGTCCAGATCGTCGGCCTCGCCGCTCAGACGATCGGGCCGGCGGTCGCTGGGCACGGCCACCCAGAGTTGCACCGAGGGCGTGCCCAGCGCACGCGCCAGTTCGAAGAGCGCGGCCGGCCGGGGCAGGTGTTCAAGCACGTGGAAGGCCGTGATGTGGCTGGCCGGCTCGGACAGCGCGATGCCGTCTGCTGCCCCCTCGGCGGCGACATGCGCCTCCAGGCCGCGCCGCCGCACTGCTGCCACGCCCGCGGGCGAGAAGTCGATGCCGATGGCCCTGCGCACGCGCCCTGCCGCCAGGCCCAGGAAGTGCCCGCTGCCGCAACCGTGGTCGAGCACCGTGTCGGGTGGGCCCAGTGCCTGCAGCACCTGCCCGTACTCCCATCGGTCGGCCGGGTACAGCGGCAGGGCCCCGTAGAGGGCGCCGTACCAGGCGGCCGGGGGCGACAGCATCGGGTCGGCGAACTCCAGCGCGCAGTGCTGGCAGCGGTACATCGTGTAGCGCCCCTGCGGCGCGGGGTGGGCCTGGGCCAGCGCGCAGAGTGTGTCCGCACCCGGACCTTGCGCACCGGCACCCGTGCCCACGCATTCGCGCGCCGCACGTTCCGCGTAGGCTGCATGCTGGGTGGGCACCGACACCCACCCCATGGCGGCAGCGCCTCGCTGTCCGCAGGCGGGGCATGCCGGCTCCAGCGCCGGCACCGCGGCCGCGTTCACTGCCGCACCCCTTGCGCCCACAGCCGCGTGCTGCCCAGGAGCCGCCACGCGGTGTAGCTCACCAGCAGCAGCACCGAGGCGCCAGCCACTGCCGTGTTGATCTGGAAGGCGCCGGCCGCGGTGCTGGCGTCGAAGACCAGCAGCGCGCCCAGCAAGGCCAGCAGCCCGAGGGGGATGTTCAGCAGCGCCGGCACGATCCAGCCGCGCGCCGCACCGATGGCGTACACCGCGCCGGCCCACACCGAGAGCGTGGTAGACAGCACCATCCACGGGGTCTCGGCCTGCAGATGCAGGTATTGCGGGCCCAGCACCCACAGCAGCGGGCCCGGCAGCAGCAAGGCGAGCATCCCCAAGGCGACGCCCAGCACCGCAAAGCCCGCGTTCACGAGCCAGAAGCCGGTGCGCAGTTCACCCGCCAGCCGGGGGCGTGCGAAGTAGGGCGCCACCAGGGCCGCGAGCACGTTGCTCAGCACCGTGAACAGCATGGCCAAGCGCGAGAGTGCGCCCACCTCGGCCACCTGCTGCGCCTGGCCCAGCCAGGCCACCAGCGCCACCGGCAGCTGCGCACTGAGGCAGTAGTAGGCCGAGTTGGGCGCCTGCCTTGCCACCAAGGCTTGGAGACGGGCCGTGCAGCTCAGGGCCTGTTCCTGCGCGGTGGGTGAATGCTGGTCTGCGGCGGGCTGCAAAGGCCTCAGGGCCCAGCGCAACGCGGCGGCCAGCAGCAGGGTGGGCAGCGCCATCAGCAAGGCGCCGACGCCGATGTCGATGACCCCCAGGCCGGCGCCGGCCACCGAACACACGCGCGCGGCGTGCACCGCGAACTCCAGCTTCTGCTGCAGGGCCGCCTGCCCCTGCAGCCGCATCAGCGCGATGGCCTGCGCATTGCGTGCATTGACCAGCCCCAGCAGCAGACACAGGGCCACCAGCGCGGCGGTGGTGGGCGCCGGCAGCGCGGGGTCGTTCAGCAGCATCGCGCCCAGCGCAGCCAGGGGCAGCAGCAGCAGGCCGAGCAGGCGCCATTGCAGGCGCTGCGCCTGTTGTTGCAACAACCCCAGCGCGGCACGGTCGGCATGGTGGGGCCCGCCCAGCGACAACATGGCCGAGGACAGGCCCAGGTCCAGCATCACCGACACCAGGCTCAAGAGTGCCACGGCAGCCGTGTAGTGCCCGTAGTCTGCCGGGGCCATCCAGCGCACCAGCAGCAGGCCTGCCACGAAGCCCAGCAACTGCACGCCGCCTTGAGCCACCGCAAAGCCCAGCAACTGTCTCAGCCGGCGCTGGTTCAGCAAGCCCCGCAGCAGGGCCGCAGGCGCGGGGCCCGGCCCCAGGGCCAAGGCCTGGCTGGCCGACGCGGCCGCTGGCGGCTGCGGCTGGAGGCTCATGCGGCCAGCACCTGCTTGAAGTGATCGATGGTGGGCACCAGGCCGTCGCGCAGGGTGACCGTAGGCTGCCAGCCCAGGGCCTGGCGGGCCACTTCGATGTCGGGGCGGCGCTGGCGCGGGTCGTCAGGGGGCAGGGGCTTGAACACCAGCGAGGAACGGCTGCGGGTCAGGGCCAGCACGGTCTCGGCCAGCTCCAGCATCGTGTATTCGCCGGGGTTGCCCACGTTGACCGGGCCCGTGAAGCCGCGCTCGGTCTTCATCATGCGCAGCATCGCTTCGACGAGATCGTCGACATAGCAGAAGCTGCGTGTCTGCTGCCCGTCGCCGAAGATGGTGATGGGCTCGCCGCGCAGGGCCTGCACGATGAAGTTGCTGACCACGCGCCCGTCGTTGGGGTGCATGCGCGGGCCGTAGGTGTTGAAGATGCGCACGACCTTGATGTCCAGGCCGTGCTGGCGGTGGTAATCGAAGAACAGGGTCTCGGCGCAGCGCTTGCCCTCGTCGTAGCAGGCCCGCAAGCCGATGGGGTTGACGTTGCCCCAGTAGCCCTCCGGCTGCGGGTGCACGGCAGGATCGCCATAGACCTCGCTCGTGCTGGCTTGCAGGATGCGCGCCTTCACGCGCTTGGCCAGCCCCAGCATGTTGATGGCGCCATGCACGCTGGTCTTGGTGGTCTGCACGGGGTCGTGCTGGTAGTGCACCGGGCTGGCCGGGCAGGCCAGGTTGTAGATCTGCCCGACCTCGACGTACAGCGGGAAGGTCACGTCGTGGCGCATGAACTCGAAGTAGCGGCTTCCGAGCAGGCCCCGCACGTTCTGTCGGCTGCCGGTGTAGAGGTTGTCGACGCACAGCACGTCGTGCTGGTCTTGCACCAGGCGCTCGCACAGGTGCGAGCCCACGAAACCGGCGCCGCCGGTAACCATGATGGTGTCGTTCATCGTTGTAGCTTTCTCCGGGGCCAGGGCCCGCGTTGCAGGGGTGGCCGACCGGGCTTGCCATGCCGGGGATGCCGTGGCGGGGCCTGCCGGCATGCGGCGATGAGTAGGCCCGCGAAGAGCCAGCCGTAGACGTTGATGGCGCCCTGGCCGGTGATCTGCCCGAGCACCAGCACGTAGCCGACGTAGGAGAACAGCAGCATTGGCGCCGGGTCGTCGCTGAGCTTCAGGGTGCGCAGCACCTGCATGGCCAGCCAGCCGGCCAGCAGCAGCCGGAAGGTGATGTAGCCCAGGCCTGCCAGCGGGCCGATGTCGACCATGTGGCGCGCGAAGTCGGTCTCGGCCAGCTGGCCCGGACGCACACCGTCGATCACGGCGTCCAGCGTGATGCTGGCGTTGCCGCCGTAGCCCAGACCCCAGCCGAGCAGCGGCACCTCGCCCAGCAGGCGCCCGAAGTCGATGAGCCCGTAGGCCGCGCGCCCGAACACGCCCCACTCGAAGTGGCGGCTCTCGGCTGCATCGGCCACCGTCCAGCGTTCGACGAAGGCGGCAAAGCCTTCCGGAAAGACCAGCGGGTACAGCGCGAGCGATAGCACGCTAAGCGTCAAGGGCCAGACGAGCGCGCGCGTCTTGAGGGCCGCGCCACGGCCCAGCAGGCCCAAGAGCACCGCGAAAGCCAGGCACAGCCCGGCCTGCAGCACCGTGCCCCGGCTGCCGCTCAGAGCCAGGGCCGTCAGCACGCCAGCCGCACCGCCGGCCAGCAGCCACCAGGGCGGCTGCGGCAGGCGGCGGGGCGTGAGGAAGGCCAGCAAGGCGATGGCGCAGGCCGTGGCCGCGAACTGTTGCTGGCCGGCACCGGAGGCAAAGGGCCCCATGGGCCGCGTGCGTTCGGCCGTGGCCGCCAGCCCCCGGAACTGCAGGTCTTCGTCGGCCGCGCTGCCCACGTTGATGGCCGCGCCCGGCGGCGAGAAGAACTGCGCTGCGACCAGCAGGCCGATGGGCAAGGCCAAAAACAGCGTGAGCGCGTAGAGGCGTTGCAGGTCCCGGGCCTGGAAGGTCTGGCCGACCAGAAAGGCCAACGGCACGTACAGGAAGTAGGCGCGCCAGCCGTAAACGCCCAGCAGCAGACGCAGTTCACTCGGCGGGCCGCTGGCGGCCTGTGCCGCGCCCAGCGCGACGCCGAGCACCGCCATCCACAAGGCTGCCGTGAACAAGGGCTGGCGGCGCGGCCAGAGGCCGTGTTGCCAGGCCAGCGCATAGGCCACCAGGAGCAGCGGGTCGCGAACGAAGAACAGGTACTGGCTGAACTGCGGCAAGGCCCACTTGCGCAGCGCACCTTCGAAGATCGCCAGCAGGTAGATCGCAAAGACCAGGGCGACCACCTGGCGCCGGCCGCGTTCGGCGCTGCCCACGGCGGTGCCGGCCTGCACAGCGCGGGGGCTCCGCGCCAGCGCGCGGGGCGCCAGCTCAAGCCTGGCGCGCAAGGGCCACGGCGCGGTGCTGCGCATGCTGTTCCAGCAACTGCAGGTAGGCCTGCGCCACCGCGGCGGGCTGGTGGCGCTGCAGGTGGCGGCGCACACGCGGGTCGTCGGCGATGCCCTCGGGCGGTGCCGAGCGCAGCACGGGCACCAGGCGTGCAGCAAGGGCCAGCGGGTCACCCTTGGCGAACACCACGCCGGCCGGCCCGGCCGCCTGGGGCAAGCCGCCGCTGGCGGCCACCACGGGCACGCAGCCACAGGCCTGGGCTTCCAGGGCCACCAGGCCGAAAGGCTCTTCCCACACCGAGGGCACCACCGCCACGCGGTGCTGGTGCAGGGTCTGCACCAAGGCCTGCCCCTTCAGCGCACCGGTGAACTGCACCAGGCCCTGGAGGCCGAGCACCGACACCAGACCCTGCAGTGCAGCGCCTTCGGGTCCTTCGCCGACGATGGTGAGCGTGTGGCGGTGGCCGTGCGCATGCATCAGCGCCAGGGCATGCAGCATGACCGCAAAACCCTTGTCGCTGACGAGCCGGCCGACACACACGATGTCCTTCGTCCGCGCTGTGCCGGGCACGCGGCGGAACAGCGCACTGTCGTACGGGTTGGGCAGCACCTCGCAGGGCAGGCCGAGATCGGCGGCCAAGGCCTCGCTCACCGCCACGTTGCGGGCATGGCGCAGAGCCAGGCGTTTCCAGCCTGCCGCCCGCGCGGCCGGGCCTTCGCGGGGCAACCAGGTGTGGTGGGCCACCACCCAGGGGCGCCGCAGGGCCAGCAGGGGCCAGGCCAGGCGCAGGCTGATGTTGTTGTGCAGCACCACGTCGCTGCCTTGCACCGCACGCCACAAGGCCCGCGCACCCGGCCGGCGCAGCACCGCGTAGGGCAGGTTGTCGGCCGCAGCGCCGGCCGCGGACTGCGTCACCACGGTCAGCCGGTGGCCGGCCTCGTGGAAGCCCCGGGCCAGCAGTTCGGTCACGGTTTCGATGCCGCCCACCGAAGGCCGGAACGGCACCGAGCACATCAGGATGTTCATCGCCACTCACCCGGCCGGCGCAGCGCGCCGGCGACCACCGCTCGCCGCGGCACTGGAAGGCCCCGAGGGTAGGCAGCCAATGTTTCCGGCGTGAGTCAACGCCGGGCGGCTGCGGGCCGTAGGGGCACCGTCACAAACCATCGCTAGCCTCCGGCGTCCGATGGTTGCTAGCACCCCAGACGCTGTCGTCGTCAACTTCAACGCGCCCGAGCTCAACCAGCTCGCTGGCGCTCTGGCCCGCCGTGGGCTGCTGCGGCACTTCGTGCGGCCCTATGTCAACAAGGAGCGTGCCTGGGAGCGCGCCATCGGCCGACTGCCCATGGGCCGTTCGCTCTATGCCGGCACCTTCGGCCGCCGCCGTCTCGGCGAGCCCGCGCTCGTGCCGCTCACGCGCGAAGCGGGCGTCGCCTGCGATTGGGGCTCCGCGCTGGTCGGGCGCCAGACCTGGCTGCCCGGCGACTGGCGGCATGCCTGGGCCCATGGTCTGCACATGCAGGTGCGGGCCGCGGTGTCGCGAACGGGCGGGCAGCTTGCGCGCGACGCGAGGTGCATCGTGGCCTATGAAGGTTTTGCACTGGAGGCGTTCATGGCAGGGCGGCCAGCCGCCGCGCGGCGGCTGCTGAACTACCCCGTGGCCCACCACCGCGAACGCCGCCGCGTGCGCGAGGAAGAGCTGGCGCTGGAGCCCGCCTTCGCCGCCACATGGCCGGGTTTTGCAGACTGGGGGCCGGGTCATGAAGAGCGCCTGGACCGGGAGATCGAACTGGCCGATGGTGTGCTGCTCGGCTCGGACTACGCCGCGCGCAGCTTCCTGGCGCAGGGCGTGCCGGCCCACAAGCTCTGCGTGGTGCCCTACGGCGTGGACCTGCAGACCTTCTGTCCGCACCCCGCAACAGCATCGCGGCCTGGCGATGCCCGTCGTTTCGAGGTCATCTACGCCGGGCAGCTCACGCAGCGCAAGGGCCTGAGCTACCTGCTGCGCGCTTACGCCGCCTTTGCGCGGCCCGGCACCGCGCTCACGCTGGTAGGAGCCACGGTCGGCAGCGACGCGCCGCTGCGGCCCTACGCCCACCTCTTCGAACACGTGCCGCACCAGACACGCCCGGCGCTGGCCGCGCGTTACCGCCGCGCCCAGGTGTTTGTCCTGCCGACGTTGGTGGAGGGCATGCCGCTGGTGGTGCTGGAAGCCATGGCCTGCGGGCTGCCGGTCATCGTCACTGCCAACGGCCCCGACGGCATCGTGCGCGATGGTGTTGACGGCTTCATCGTGCCGCAGCGCGACGCCGGCGCCGTGCAGGAAAAGCTGGAACTTCTCTACCGCGACCCCGCACTCTGCGCGCAGATGGGCCGCCAGGCCGCGCAACGTGCGCAGGCGTACAGCTGGGAGGCCTACACGCTGGGCGTGCTGCGGCACATGCAGATCGAGGAGGTCGCATGACGCTGCAGGCCCATGCCGAGCCCGCGCGCTGCCGCGTGGTGGTGCTCACCTTCAACTGCGAGGGCATCATCGCCGAGACGCTGGCACAGGCGCGCCGCATCGACCCGCGGCCCTTTGTCGTCGATTCGTATTCCAAGGACGCCACGCTCGAGCAGGTGGGCGCGCAGGCCGAAGTGGTGCAACGCCCCTTCAGCAACTACGCCGAGCAACGCAACTGGGCCATCGGGCAGGTGGCCGCCAGCGCGCCCTGGCAACTGCACCTCGACGCCGATGAAGTGCTCGACGACGAGGCCGTCGCCGCCATCCAGCAAGTGCTGCAGCAGGGTGCTGCGGCCAGCCACCAGGCCTACCTGCTGCGGCGTGTCGACTACTTCATGGGCAAGCGCCTGCGTCACAGCGGCTTGAACCCCTGGCACCTGCGCCTGTTCCGCAGCGGGCAGGGCGCCTGCGAGCAGCGGCTGTACGACCAGCACTTCGTCAGCCCGCACCCCACGCGGCGCCTGGCCGGCTGCATGCACGACAAGAACGCGCTCATGCTCGGCGACTGGACAGCGCGCCACAACCGCTGGAGCGACCTGGAGGCGGCCGAGCTGCTGGGCGGCCCTGCGGCTGCCGCCGCCGGCGACAGCCTGCAGCCGCGCCTGCTGGGCGACGCCCGGCAACGCACGCGCTGGCTCAAGGCGCTGTACTACCGCCTGCCGGGCGGCCTGCGTGCCGCGGCCTACTTCGTCTACCGCTACGTCTTCAGGCTCGGTTTTCTCGACGGCCGCGAAGGCTTCTACTTTGCCTTCCTGCAGGGTCTGTGGTTTCGCTTGCTGGTCGACGCCAAGCTGCACGAGGCGCGGCGCGGGCCCCCTCGCTGAGGGGGCCGCGCTGCCGGCCGGTCACAGGTTGCCGCGTGCCCAGGGGCCGGTGATGGCGTAGGTGATGCCGGGGGTCTGGATGCTCGCGAAGAGCACGCGCCCCGTGGGGTCGAAACAGGCGCCTGCGAACTCGATGCCGCGGAAGTCACCGGCCGGCACGAGCTTGCCCGCCGAGCTCACCTGCGCCGCCGACAGGTTGCAGTGGTTCTTGCCGAAGATGTAGGCCTCGCCCGCCGCGTTCAGGCCCAGCAGGCGCGAGCCGGTGCCGAAGGCATCGGTCGAGCCGCCGCCGTCTTCGCACAGCACGACACCGCCACGCGGGCTGACGGTGACGTTGTCGGGGTTGTTGCCCGCGGTCTGGTCGCCGGAGACGAAGATCGCGCGCAGCTGCATGGTGGCCAGCGTCAGCTCCCACACCGCGCCGTCGCCATTGCCGATGTTGCCGGCGCCGTTCACGCCAGCGGCCGTGTCGACGATGAACAGGCGCCCGCCTGCGGCCCAGATGCCTTCGCCGCGCGCCCAGCGCGCGCAGCCCGCCGCCAGCGCCTGGATCGTCGGCCCGGCCATCACGGCCAACGCCACGCCACCCGGCTGGCCCGCCACGGTGCGGGGCTCGGCATCGGGGTCGGCGATGTCCACCCACTCGATCTCGTAGGTGTCGCCGATGCGGGGGTCCAGCAAGGCGGTGTTGTTGCTGGCGGCCAGGCTTTGCGGCAGGGCCTGCACCAGCACCGCCTTGATGCGCGCGGCTTGCAGGCGGCCCCCGCGCTGCAGGCTGCCCAGGCCGCCGCGTGGGTCTGCGGGCACGAAGCGGAAGAGGCTGCTGCAGTTGCGGTTGTCTTCGGTGAGGTACACGTTGCCCGTGGCGGTGTCGATGGCCACGGCCTCGTGCACGAAGCGGCCCATCTCGACGATGGGGGTGGCGATGGACTGCGTTGGGTCGGCGGCCGACTCAAAGACATAGCCGTGCTTCCTGCCACCGATGAGCGAGAAGTCGAGCACCGTCTCTTCACAGCTCAGCCATGTGCCCCAGGGCGTGGGCCCACCCGCGCAGTTGCCCAGGGTGCCGCCGAGCGAAGCGGCGCTGCCGGCCCATCGGTTGTCGCGGAAGGTGAGGTTGGTGGTGCCGCCAGCCGCATAGCCTGTGAAAGGCGCAGGGTCGGGTTGCCCGGGCAGCCGCACCGTGTTGTTGGCACCGATGCGCACGGTCACCGCACCGGTGAGCGTGACGATGCCGTTGACCAGGCCCGTGGCGTACATCGCCGGCGCCTGGATGGCCTCGGCCTGCGTGGCCACGAGCCCGCGTTCGTGGTTGCGGATGAGCGTCAGCTCCTGGCTGCGGCCATTGCGGCGGCTGCGCACCACCGCCATGCCATCGTGCAAGCCGGGCGTGGGCTGGCCGGTGCTCATCGCATCGCCGGTCCAGCCGTAGGAGCTGTAGCTGAAGCCTTCGGGCAGCTGCAGCAGGGGCAGGCCGGTGCTGAGGTCGTTGACCGGCGCGATGGGGCCGTAGGGCGAGGGCGCCGACACCGTCTGCTTGCCACCAACGGCCGCCTGGGCCTGGCGCGAATGCAGGGCGCCAAGCGTGCCGACGAAGGCGGCTGCGAGGCCCGCGCCGCTGCCTTGCAGCAGGCGGCGACGGCTCAGGGTCCGGGCGGATTCGTTGGGAAAGGAAAGCATGTCGTGGGCCTCTTCTGCAGCGGTTGAAGGTGCTTGCGCCCTCTGGCGCAGACCCGGCACAGTCTGTGCAGCCGGCATGACATCGGCATGAAGCCGCGGCGCGGGCCGCGTCTGCCGTTCGGCCCTCAGCGCCGTGCCACCAGCAGCATCGACCGCGCCAGCGGTGGCACGCGCCCGATGCGCTGCAGTTCCAGCAGCTCGAAGCCGGCCTGTTCGGCCAGCGCCGTCAGCGTCTGGCGCGAGAAGAACTTCAACCGGCCGTGCGGCGCCAGGGCCTGCAGGCGCAGGTCGTTGCGGCCGAGCAGCGCGATCACCAGGTTCTTCAGGTAGCCGTGGTACGGCACGCTCAGCAGCAGCAGGCCGCCCGGGCGCAGCATCTGCATCGCGTGGGCCAGCAAACGGTCGGGATGCGCCACGTGGTCCACGGTCTCCACGGCCACCACGGCATCGAAGCGGCCTTGCCACGCCGCGGGTGGGGGCTGCAGGGCATCGCCCTGGTGGAAGGCCACCTCCGGGTGCGAGGCGCGCGCGATCTGGATGCCGCTGTGGCTCAGGTCCAGACCGCTGGTCTCGAAGCCGCAACGCGCCAGGGCCGCCGTGAGCCAGCCGTTGCCGCAGCCCAGGTCGAGCACCCGGTGCGCGCCCAGGCGGTCGAGGGTCATCACCACCGGCCGGGCCATGTGCGCGTGGATGGCCGCCGGGCCGTTCTCCAGCCACAGGTACTCGGACCGCGTGACCGCGCGCTCAGCGTGCATGGTGCTGCCGGCGTTGCCTTTGCCAGCGCGCCGGCACGCCGGCGTACACGCCCCAAGGCTGCAGCGCGCGGGTGGCCACGCTGCCGAGTGCCAGCACCGCGCCCTCGCCCACTTGCACACCGGCGCACACGGTGGCACGTGCGGCCACCCAGGCGTAGGCCCCCACCTCGATGCGGCGGCTGACCATCGGGAAGGCAGGGTCGTCGATGTCGTGGCCCGCGCCGCAGAGGTAGGCCTGCTGCGAGATCACGCAGTGTGAGCGCAGCTGCACGCCGCCCGGGTTGTAGACCACCGCTTCATCGGCGATGCAGACCGCGTCTTCGCACACCAGCAGCCATGGCGCCCACACACGTGCCGCCGGGTAGATGTGACAGTGGGGCCCGAGCTGCGCGCCGAAGAGGCGCAGCAAGGCCGCCCGCCAGGCGAACGCCGGCCGCGGAGAGGTGCGAAAGAGCGTCCACCACACCAGGCCCCACAGGCCCCGCGCCACGCGGCTGCGCAGGCTGGTGCTGGGTGCGAGGTAGGGGTCGGCTGCGGTCAGGGCAGGGGTGGGGCGGCGGTGCATCGGGGCTGGAAGTCAGGGCGGCCGCTGGGCGGCACCGTGGCTGCGCAGAGCGCCGCGCATGTTGGCGTGTGCTTGTGTCCGGTGCTTGACAGGGGCCAGGCCTTGCGGCGCCTGGCGGGCTTCCGAATGCCGCTGGCCGCGGCCGAACGCTGCGCCGCTCGGGCCTGCAGCGCCATGGCCTTGTCACAGGCCCTGCCTAAGGTGGTGATCCCCGGCGGCTTGCCGTGTCTCCTGCCGGCTCGCGCCTGTGCCGGCTCTGCCCTTCGCCATGTCTTCCTCCCTGTCTGCACCATCGCCTGCCCCTGCCTGGAAGTGGGGCGCGCCGCACTGGGCGGCCTGGGCGCTGGCCCTGGGGCTGCTGGTGGTCTGGCACCACGGTGCCCTTGAATTCATGGTGGCCACCTGGCAGCAGGTGGAGGAGTACAGCTACGGCTGGTTCGTCCCCTGCATCAGTGCCTTCCTGGTCTGGCAGCGCAGCGATCAACTGCGCACGCATGCGCTGAACGGCTCATGGTGGGGCCTTGCCGTGTTGGTGCTCGGGCTGCTGATGGGGGCCGTGGGCGAGCTGAGTGCCATCCGTGTGATCGCGCAGTACGGTTTTGTCGTCGGGCTCTGTGGCCTGGTGCTGGCCGCACTGGGCCCGCGCGGCCTGCGCCTGCTGGCCCTGCCGCTGGCCATGCTGCTGTTCATGGTGCCGCTGCCGCAGTTCGTGCTGCGCGAGGTCTCGCACGCGCTGCAACTGCTGTCTTCCGAGCTCGGCGTGGCCCTGATCCGCGCTTTCGGGATCAGCGTGCACCTGGCGGGCAACGTCATCGACCTGGGCACCTACAAGCTGCAGGTCGTGGAAGCCTGCAACGGCCTGCGTTACCTGTTTCCGCTGCTGGTGCTGGGCACGCTGGCGGCCTGCTTCTTCCAGGCCCCGATGTGGCAGCGTGTGCTGCTGGTGTTGTCCACGGTGCCGCTGACCATCGCCATCAACAGCCTGCGCATCGGCCTCATTGGCGTGACGGTGGAGTACTGGGGCAGCGAGATGGCCGAAGGGCTGGTGCACGACCTGGAAGGCTGGTTCATGTTCTTGATCTGCCTGGCCCTGCTGGTGGTGGAGATGCTGCTGCTGGCGCGCCTGGGCGGCCGCCGGCCCAGGCTGGGCGAATTGCTGCTGCTCGATGCACCGGCCCCGTTGCCCGCTGGCAGTGCGCAGCAGCCGCGGCGCTTCCCGGTGCCCCTGGCCGTGGCGTTGGTGGTGCTGCTGCTGGGCGCGGCGGCGGCCTGGATGCAGCCCCAGCGCGCGCAGCAGGTGCCGCCGCGCGAGACCTTCGCGAGCTTCCCGCTGCAACTGCCCGGCGGCTGGGAAGGGCGCAGCGACCGCATCGCCCCCGACGTGCTGGCCGCCCTGGCGCTCACCGACTACCACCTTGCGAACTACGCGCGCCCCGGCGAGCCCTGGGTGAACTTCTACGTGGCTTACTACGCGAGCCAGAGCGGGGGCGAGTCGAGTCACTCGCCGCGCACCTGCATTCCCGGCGACGGCTGGTCTTTGTCGGCGCTTCAGGCGCACACCGTGGCGCTGCCGGGCGGCAGCCTCACGGTGAACCGCACGCTCATCCAGAAAGGCGACCAGCGCCAACTCGTCTACTACTGGTTCCGCCAGCGCGGGCGGCATCTCACCGATGAGTTCGCCGTGAAGTGGCACATCCTGGCCGATGCCATCACGCGCGACCGCTCCGATGGCGCGCTGGTCCGCGTGGTCACACCCTTGCCCCCAGGCGAAGACCCGGCCGCCGCCGACCAGCGCCTGCAGGGTTTCGTGGCCGAGATCCACGGCCGCCTGGGCATCTACGTTCCCGATTGAGAGACCTCCATGAAACGCATCCTTGCCCGACCCCGGTTCCGACCCCTGCTCATGGCCGTGGCTGTCTGCCTGGCGCTCGGCGCCTGCAGCAGCCGCGAGGACCGCATCGCCTCGGGCCTGCGCAAGGCGGCAGAACTGCAGCAGCAGGCCGATTGGGACAAGGCCGGTGTCGAGGTTCGCAACGTGTTGCAGATCGACCCCAAGAACGCACCGGCGCACCTGCTGGCAGCGCAGATCAGCGAGGGGCAGCGCGAGGTGCAGCGCGCCTACGGCCAGTACGCCAAGGCGCTGGAACTGCAGCCCGGCTTGGCCGATGCCCAGGCGGGCATGGCGCGCCTGCTGCTGGTGACGGGCGACCGCGCGCGCGCGCAGCAACTGGTGGATGAGGTGCTGGCCACTGCACCCCAGCACGCCCGCGCGCGCACGCTGCAGGCGGCGCTGCTGGCGGCGCAAGGGCAGGCGGCCCAGGCGCAGAAGCTGGCCGAGGAGGTGTTGAAGGGCCCAGACGCCCCCGTCGATGCCAGCCTGACCCTGGCCGCCCTGCACAGCAACGCGCAGCGCTGGCCCGAGGCCTTGCAGGTGCTGGACGCGGCCCTGCAGCAGCATCCGCGCGACATGGACCTGATCCAGGCTGCGGTGCAGGTCACGGCGGCTGCCAGCCCCGGCAACCCGGCCATGGCCGGCAAGGCCGAGACCTACTTCCGGCGCGCCACCGAAGCGGCGCCGCGCAACCACGACCTCTGGCTGGCCTGGGCGCGTTACCACCTGACGGCCCAGGAAGTGGACAAGGCCGAGGCCGTGATGCGTGCCGCCGTGCAGGCCCAGCCCGACGATGGCAAGCGGCGCCTGGCACTGCTCGAGTTCATCCGTGCCGTGCGCGGCGACGAGGCCGCTGAGAAGGCCTACCTGGCGGCCGTCGACGACAAGCCGCGCGACATGGCCGCTCGTTTCGGTCTGGCCCAGCTCTACCGCAGCACGGGTCGCCCGGCGAAGGCCAAGGAAACCCTGCAGGCCGTGCTCGACAAGGCCGACGACACCCCCAGCCTGCTGGCCGCACGCAACCAGCTCGCGGCCCTGCACCTGGCCGAAGGCCAGCCAGCGCAGGCGCGCCAGCTGCTCGAAGAGGTACTCAAGAGCAACCCGCGCGATGCCGCGGCGCTGCTCATGCGCGGGCGCATGCACCTGGCTGAGGGCCGGGCCCGTGATGCCGTGGCCGACCTGCGGGGTGCGCTGCGCGACCAGCCCGGTGCGGTGGAAGTGGTGCAATTGCTGGCCCAGGCGCACCAGGCCGCGGGCGAGCCGGCCCTCGCCCGCGATGCGCTGGCCGAGGGCGTGCAACAAAGCCCCCGCGAGCCGGCGCTGCGGGCGCTGCTGGCCACCGCCATGGCCGAAGCCGGTGAGCACGAAGCGGCCCAGAACGAGCTCGACCAGGCCCTGCGCCTGATGCCCCAGGCCGCGGCGCTGTACCAGCTCAAGGCGCAACTCGCCGCGGGCCGGCGCGACTACGCGGGGGCCCAGGCCACGCTCGAGCGCTACCGCACGGCCTTTCCGCAGGAAGCCGATCCGCACGTGCGCCTGGGGCGCCTGCTGACGCAGCAGGGCCGCACCGCCGCGGCGCTGCAGGCCTACGACGCGGGGGTGGCCGCCGCCCCCGCCGACCCCGCACCTTTCCTGGCCGGCGTGTCCCTGCTGAGCGGCTTGAAACGCTACGACGAGGCTTTGGCGCGCATCGCCGCGCGCGACCGGCAGCAGCCCAACAACCGGGCCGTGCACCTGCAGGTGCGAGGCGAAGTGCTCGCCTTGCGGGGCGACCTGGCCGGTGGCGAGCGCGCCTACCGTGAAGCCCTCGCCATGGCGCCGGGCCAGCTCAACGCCTACCTCGGTCTGGCCCGCGTGCAACGCACGCAGGGGCGCGCAGACGAAGCGCTGAAGGTGCTGGCCGAAGGTGAGCGGGTCTTGCCGCAGGAGCGTGTGCTGCCCCTGCTGCGTGCCGAGACGCTGGCCCAGATCGGCCGCCACGACGATGCCATTGCCGCCTACGAGCTGCTGGCCCGCCGCTACCCGGCAGACGACGCCATCGCCAACAACCTGGCCTACCTGCTGGCCGAATACAAGGGCGACCGTGCCAGCACCGAACGTGCGCTGCAGCTGGCCTCGCGCTTTGCCAGCTCGCGCAATGCCGGGCACCTGGACAGCCTGGGGTGGATCCACTACCAGCTCGGCCAGTACGACAAGGCCCGGCCGCTGCTGGAAAAGGCCGTGGCCCTGGCCTCGCCGCCTTCGGCCTTGATGCAGCTGCACCTGGGCAAGGCCTTGGTGAAGACGGGGGACACCGAGCGCGGCCGCGCCCTCATCCGCCAGGCGCTGGCGCGTGAGCCCAAGCTGCCCCGCGTGGAAGAAGCGCGGGCATTGCTGGCCCAGGGCTGAGGCCTGCCGTGCACGCCGGCGCGGCGGTCTCCGGGCTCGCAGCCCCACTGGCCGCGGCACGCCTGCGCATGGCGCAGGGCGACCTGCCGGGCGGCTGTGCGTTGGCCCTGGCGCATCTGCGGTCCGAACCCGAGGCCTTCGAAGCGCACCTGCTGCTGGCCATGGCGCGGGTGCAACTCGGCGAGGCCGAAGCGGCCCTGTTGCACGCCCAGCGCGCCACCCAGCTGCGCATGGGCGACGCCCAGGCCTGGTGGGTGCTGGGCCGGGCGCACAAGCTGGGCCATGCCCTGCCGGAGGCCATGGCCGCCTACCGCCAAGCGCTGCGCCTGCAGCCGACGATGGCCGAAGCGCACGTGAGCCTTGGTGTTGCGCTGCGCCACAGCGGTGACATCGAAGCCGCCGTGGTCTGCCACGAACGCGCGCTGGCGCTGAAGCCCGACCTGGCTGCCGCACGGGCCAACCTCGCCTATGCCCGTGCGGCGCTGGCCGAGCGGGCCCTGCTGGCCAGCGGCCAGGCCCACGCGCTCGACGAAGCCGCGCCCGACCCCGCGTTCATCGACGAAGCGCTTGCAGCCGCGGCCCTGGCGCCTGGCGACGCGCAGTTGCACCTCAACCTCGGCCTCCTGCTGCGCCGGGCCCGCCGCCGCGAAGAGGCCATCGACGCCTTCAACCGCGCGCTGGGGGCGGCGCCCGCGCGGGTCGACATCTGCCTGCACCTGGGCCACGAGCTTGCCGCGGCCGGCTTCAGTGTGGCCGCCGTGCAGCTCTACGAACGCTGGCTCGCCCAGGCGCCCCAGCCCAGCCCGCCGGCGGTGCTGCGGGCGCTGGCGCACCAGCTCACGCGCGAGGGGCGCGCGGGTGAAGCGGTGGCGCTGGCCGAGCAGGCGCTGGCGCAGGAGCCCGAGCCCAGCGGCTGGCTGCAGCTGTGCCACAGCCACCAGCAGAACCGCCGGCTGGAAGCCGCGCTGGCGGCGGGGCAGCAGGCCATCGCGCTGTCAGGCGGGCGCTGGGCGATGCATTCGGTGCCGCTGATGGTGGCCAACTACCTGCTGGAGGACCCGCAGGCACTCGCCACGATGCACGCAGCCGCAGGTGCGGCGCTGCAGGCCGAAGTGGCGCCCCAGCCGGCTGCGCTGGGCGCGCGGGGCCCGACGAGGACGCCAGGCGCAGAACCAGGGCCGCAGCCGCGCCTGCGCGTGGGCCTGGTCTCGGCCGACTTCTTCGACCACTCGGTGGCCTTCTTCATCGCGCCGCTGCTGCAGCACCACGACCGCAGCCGCTTCGAGCTCGTCGTCTACTACAACCGCGGCTGGGGCGACGCCACCACCGAAACGCTGCGCGGCTGGGCTGGGCGCTGGGTCGACTGCGAGCATCTTGGCGATGCCGCGCTGGTGCAGCGCATCCGCGAAGACGGCATCGACGTGCTGATCGACCTGTCGGGCCACACGCTGGGCGGCCGCCTGCCTGTGTTTGCCGCCGGCGCGGCACCGCTGCAGATGAGCTACCTGGGCTACCCCACCGTCACGGGTGTGCGCGGCATGCACCGCCGCATCAGCGACGCCGACATCGACGCGGGCGACCAGCCCGACATCGGCAGCGACCGGCCGCTGGTGCTGCCGCGGTCGATGTTCTGCTACCGGCCGCCGGTGTCGCCACCGGTGGCTCCGCCGGTCGAGCCGGGGGCTGCTGTGCGCGGTGGCGGTGTGCGCTTCGCTTCCTTCAACAACGTGGCCAAGCTCAGCGACCGCAGCCTGGCCCTGTGGGCGCAGGTGCTCCAGGCCGTGCCCGGCTCGACACTGTTGCTGAAGGCCGCGTCGGCGGCCGATGCCGCCACCCGGGCCGACATCGAGGCGTTTCTGGCGGCGCGCGGCGTCACCGCCGATCGCCTGCAGATGCGCCCGCGCACAGCGCGGCGCGATGAGCACCTGGCCCTGTACGGCGAGGTCGACATCGCGCTCGACAGCTTTCCCTACAACGGCGCCACCACCACCTGCGAGGCCTTGTGGATGGGCGTGCCGGTGCTCAGCCTGCGCGGGCGCACGCACCCCTCGCGCATGGGCGCTTCGCTGCTGCGCGCTGCAGGGCAGGCGCAGTGGGTGTGCCACGACGAAGCCGGCTTCGTCGAGACGGCGGTGGCCCTGGCCGCCGATGGTGCTGCGCGTGCGGCCTGGCGTGTGCAGGCGCGGGCGCAGTTGCGGGCCAGCGAGCTGATGGACGAAGCCGGCTATGTGGCCGCCTTCCAGTCGGCGTTGCAGCAGGCCTGGGCCGAACAGGCCGCTGCGCCTTCGCGCTGAACCCGCGCCGGCGCCCCCGCGGGCGTGGGGGGCCGGCGGGCGAAGCGGCTCTGCGTAGTCTGATCTCCTCATCCGCCGGGCCTTCGCACCGGGAACGATGTCACGGAGCGGACCTAAGGTGCTGCAGTGGACGGAGGCGCCGGCAACGGCGGTCCCAAGTGGCGCAGGCAACTGGCCGTTTGGGACTACGGAAGGCAGGTTTCGCGCGAGGTTGCGCGACACAAGGCCTGCCTAGCCTACCGGCTGTCGAGTCTGACCCGGAGAGTGCCGGGCGGCCGATGAAGCCGGACCGGCCGCAGCGCGCTGCGGCCGACCGGCAGGCAAGCACAAGGTCTGATTCAACCCAATGGAGAGAGAGCACATGAAACTCAAGATGAAGATGGTGGCTGTGGCCGCCGCGCTGGTTTCGCTGGCTGGTGGGGCGCACGCCGACCTGACCAGTGGCAACACCGTCAACAACGGCAGCTTCTCGCTGATGGCCTTCAACACCGTGACCCGCGACTGGTACATCCGCGACCTGGGTTACCTGATGAACGACTTCCTGCCCTCGTCGGTCACCACGAACGTCGGCGACGGCGGCATCACCGGCGACAAGACCTCCGAAGCCGGCGTGCTGGTGGACGGCACCGTGAAGTCCAACTTCTCGGACGCGGCCTTCGCCACCTGGTTCTCGGCCCAGACGGCCAGCGACGTGCGCTGGATGGTCGGCTCTTACGACCAGGTTTCCAGCTCGAGCACCACGAGCCAGCGCCGCGCCATCGTGTCGTCCAAGAACCCGAACGAAGACTTCTTCAACGCCAACCTCGACAGCTTCGTGTCTTCGTCGAACTACGGCGGCCTGTTCTCCTTCTTCAACCCGGCGGGTCTGTCCAACACCGGCACGCAGATCTTCGGCCAGGCCGACACCGGCGCCAACGGTGGCCTCAACCTCGACACGCTGGGCACGGTGGGCGACAGCCAGTCGCTGTTCTACGCGGTGCGCAGCGCCTACACGGGCAGCAGCAGCAACCCCGCCAACGTCACGCGTTATGGCAACAGCGAGAACTTCGCGACCATCACGCTGCAGGCCAACGGCGACCTGATCTATTCGCTGGCTGCTGCCAGCACCACCCCGCCCGTGCCGCTGCCCCCGGCCCTGTGGATGATGGGTGCCGGCCTCGTCGCCATCGGCGGCATGGTGCGCCGCCGCCGCGCTGCGGCCCAGCAAGCCTGAACTGAACCCCTCTTTGCTCGCGCGGGGCGGCGGAAGTTTCCGCTGCCCCCGGCGGAGCACTGCCTGCTCCTGACCCCATCCCCAACTCTGAGAGAGACCGAACCATGAAACTGCACAAAGTCGCCCTGGGCGTTGCCGCCCTGACCGCCATCGCCAGCCCCGCCTTCGCGCTGACGGCCAGCACCTACAACCCGGCCAACGCCATGGAGATCTACGTCTCTGGCGCCACCGCCATGGACGTGGGCCTGGAGAACGCCACGCTGGCCATGTGCCAGGCCGGCACCATCCACAAGTACACCGTGAGCAACCAGGCCGTGTGGCTGTGCACGCCGCGCACCACCGGCGCCAACGCCATCGGCAACCTGCAGGGCCGCACCCAACTGGCCGTGCACAAGCACTCGGTCGGCGGCTCCGGCAACGGCGTGGCCCCGGTCAACAACAGCACGCCGCTGCCCTTCCTGGACCTGGTGAAGATCGCCTCCAGCTGCGCCGCCGCCACGGGTGCCGCCACGACCATCGCCTGCACCGAGGCTTCGACCACGCTGACGACCACCCAGGTCGCCCCGCTGGGCATCAGCGACATCGAGCCGCAGTTCTTCGGCGCCGCCACCGGCACCTACAACAACCTGATCATCGAGCCGCTGGCCACCGTGATCTTCGGCCTGCCGGTCAGCACCGCGGCCTACACCGCGCTGCAGGCCGCGCAGGGCCTGACGGTCGGTGCCACCGATGCCGCCAACATCCCCAGCCTGAGCTCGGCACAGATCACCTCGCTCTTCACCCAGGAAGGCCAGAGCTGGTCTGCCGTGACCGGCGCCACGCTGGCCGATGACACGGTGTACGTCGCCCGCCGCGCCGACAGCTCGGGCACGCAGAAGACCTACGAGGCCGTCATCGCCCGCACGCTGAACACCACCGCCGCTGGCAAGAGCTGCAACGCTGGCCTGCCCACCTTCCTGTCGGGCGTCGATGCCATCGACAACAACGCCGCCAACAACCTGTGCAACGGTGACAACCTCATCGTCAACAACAGCGGCTCGGGCCAGGTCGCTGCTTGCCTGAACCGCTTCAACACCGCCGGCAAGGGCGCCATCGGCACGCTGACGACCGAGGCCGTCAGCACCAACGGCTGGAAGCATGTGCGTGTCAACGGTCTGCTCGGCAACTACGCCAACGTCAAGAGCGGTGCCTACAAGGAATACGGCGACGCTGCGCTGAACACCCGCCGCTCGCCTGGCATCGACGCCGACCACGCCGCCTACAAGACCGCCTTCAAGGCCCTGTTCGCTGCCGTGCCGGTGCTGCACCCCGCTTTCGGTGACACCAACACCGACGCCGGCAAGGGTGGCGTGATCGGCCTGAACAAGGTGACCGGCCAGACCACGGGCAACCCGTGGAACCGCACCGACGACAGCGGCATCATCGACAACTGCCGCCCGGCCCGCGCCGACTTCTGATCGCGGACCCGCTCCGGCGCCTGCAGCCGCAGGTGCCGGCTTTGCAAAGGGCCCCTTGCGGGGCCCTTCTTCTTTGGTTTGCGCGTGGTCTAGAGGCTGGCGGGCACCGCGAAACCCTGGGGTGGCAGCCCGGCGCGTGCCAGCGCAGCCATGGTGGTGTAGGCCGCTTCGAGTTCGCGCGTGTAGCGTGCCGAGTCGTACAGCGGGCTGCTGCGCACCTGGGCCTGCAGCCGCGCGCGCAGGCCGCGCAGCAAGCCGGGCTCGGTGGCCAGCCGCAAGGCCAGGGCTTCGTAGCTTTCCAGATCGTGCGTCACCAGTTCGGGCAAGCCCACGGCCTGCAGCAGGCTGGCGCCCACGCGGCTCGGGAAGCTGCGGCCTGTGCAGGTGAGCACCGGCAGGCCCGCCCACAGCGCATCACTGCCCGTGGTGTGGGCGTTGTAGGGCCAGGTGTCGAGGAAGAGGTCGCACAGCTGCAGGCGGCGCAGGTGCTGGTCGTTGCGCCAGGGCGCGGCAAACAGCAGCCGCTCTGCCGCCACGCCGCGCTGCACGGCTTCATGGCGCAGGTTGGCCTGCAGTTCGGGTTTGTCGCCGTAGAGCAGCAACACGCTGCCCGGCACCTGCTGCAGGAGCCGCATCCAAACGTCGAAGACCGCGGGCAGGATCTTGTAGGCGTTGTTCAGGCAGCAAAAGACGAAGGCCTGCCCGGGCAGCCCGGCTTCGGCCCGTGTGGCCGGCGTGGCGGCGATGGGCCGGGTGCTGTCGTTGGGCTGGTAGCTGAAGGGCAGGGTGACCACGGCCTCGTCGTAGTGGGTGCGCTCGGCCGCGGGGATCACGGTGCTGTCGGCGATGAGGTAGTCGATGTAGGGCGCCCCCATCGTGCCGGGGAAGCCGAGGTAGTTCACCTGCAGCGGCGCTGCACGCATCGAAAACACGCCCGTGCGCGCCAGGCCGAAAAAGCCGTTGAGGTTGACGAGGATGTCGATGCCCTGCGCGCGCACGAGGCGGGCCGCGTCCAGGTCGCTCAGGCCGCGCACGGAGTGCACGCGGCAGGCCGCTTCGATGCGACGCCGGCGCGGGCTGCCGTCGTCCCAGCCGTTGTCGAAGGCATGCACCTCGAAACGCGCGGCGTCGTGGCGCTCGAGCACCTCGGTCAGCAGCACCGAGGTCGCCTGCTCGCGGAACTCGCCGGCGATGTAGCCGACCTTCAGCTTCGTGCCGCGGCTCAGCACCGGGGGCGGCAGCAGGTGCGCGCGGGGCGGGTGGGCGCGGGCGTTCTGCGCCTGCGCGGCCGCCCGCAAGAGGGCAGGGTCGGCACACCAGCCCTGCAGGCCGAAGGGCTCGGCATCGGGCACGCCGGCCTCCAGCCGGGCTCGCACGCGGGCCTGCAGGGCTTCGATGTTGAGCCAGTCGCCCATCAGGTACTTCAGGTGCAGCAGCCAGCTGGCCAACATCGGCCGGCCGGGCTCTTTGCGCAGCATGTGCTCGTAGACGATGGCGGCGTCTTCGAACTGTTTCTGGTCGACCAGCACGCGGGCCAGGCGCTCCATCAGCTCGGTGCGGGTGGGGTCCAGATGCAGCGCGCGGCCCAGGCTCACCTGGGCCTCGGCCGGGCTGCGCAGGTGCGATTGCACGACGCCCAGCACGGCCCAGGCGTCAGCCGCGTCGGGGAATCGACGGGTGGCTTCTTCGAAGGTGGCCAGGGCTTCGGTGGTCTGCCCTTGTTCGTCGAGCAGCGTGCCCACGTGCAGCAGGGCCAGCAACTGCCACTGCGGCCGGTTGGGTTCGAGCGCCACGGCGCGCTCGAAGTGCTGCGTGGCCTCTTCGCCGCGCCCGGCCGAGCGCAGGCATTGCGCCAGTTCCACATGAACGGCGGCCGCATCGGGTGTCGCCTGCAGCACGCGCAGGTAGGCCGCGGCGGCTTCGGCGTGGCGCTGCTGCGCCGCCAGGCTGCGTGCCAGGGCCAGCGCAGTGGGCAAGGGGGAGGCCAGGGTGCTCATGTCGAGGGTGCCGCAGTGCAAGGGAGGCCTGCTTGTAGCCGCCGCGCGGGTCAAACACATGACAGCGCGGGTGGTCGCGCCGGCATGGTTCCTACGGACCCGGTCGGCCTGTGAACTGTCATCACCGCTTTCCAGAATGCGCAGCTTCCGCCCCAGACCCGCAGCCCAGCGCGGGCCCCAACAGGAAGCGCTGTGCCGACCCTGCTCGCCAAGTTCACGTACCGACGGGCCCGCCCTGGTGGCAGGGCGCTGGCCCTTGGCCTGCTCGCAGCTGCCCTGGGCGCGGGGCCGGCTGCGCAGGCGGCCAGCGAACCCAGCTTCCCGGTGCTGGAGTTTGTGGTCGAGGGCAACACGGTGCTGCCCGTCACCGCGGTGGAACAGGCCGTCTACCCGCACCTCGGCCCGCAACGCCGCTTCGATGACGTGGAAGCCGCGCGCAAGGCGCTGCAGGAGGCCTACCGCGCCGCCGGCTACACCCTGGCCAGCGTCGACATCCCGGAGCAGCGCGCCGACACGGGCGTGATCCGGCTGGTCGTCAGCGAAGGTCGCGTGGCGCGCACCCGGGTCAACGGTGCACGCTACTACTCGCAGGGTTACATCCTCGAGCGCGTGAGCGAAGCCGCCGAGGGCGGTGTGCCGCACCTGCCACGGCTGCAGGCGCAGCTGCTCGACGTCAACCGCAACGGCGACCGCCGCGTGGTGCCGGTGCTGCGCCCGGGCCGTGAGCCCGGCACGACCGAGATCGACCTCGACGTCACCGACCGCCTGCCGCTGCACGGCAGCCTGACGCTGAACAACCAGGCCAGCCGCAACACCAGCCCGACACGCCTGCAGGCCGCGCTGAGCTACGACAACGTGGCCCAGCGCGACCACACGCTGGCGCTGCAGGCCGTGGTCTCGCCCGAGCAGTGGGGCGAGGTGCAGGTTTTCAGTGCCAGCTACAGCCTGCCGCAGGCGCCCGCGGGGCTGGCTGCGCTGACGCTGGGCTACACACGCTCCGACAGCGAAGTGCTGGCCGGCGTGGGCGACACGCGGCTCTTCGGCAAGGGGCAGATCTGGAGCCTGCGCCGCAGCTTCGTGCTGGAGCTGGGTGAACGCAGTTTCCAGCTGCTGAGCCTGGGCGCCGAGTACAAGGACATGGTGGACACGGTGGCGGCCGGCCAGGGCGCCGGTTTCGACACGCCGATCCGCTACCTGCCGCTGAGCATGACCTGGACCGGGGCTTTCCGCCCGGCCGAAGGCTGGGCCGAAGGCGAGTGGCAGCTGGGGGCCACGCTCGCCGGCGGCCTGCGCGGCCTCGTCAACCGCCAGCAGCAGTTCAGCGACAAACGCTACCAGGCGCGGGCGCAGTACTTCCAGCTGCGCTTCGATGCGCGCCACACGCGCACGCTGCCGTGGGCCGGCCTGCGCCTGCGCGCGCACGCCGAGCTGCAGCTGGCGCCGGCGCCCTTGATCTCCAACGAGCAGTTCGTGCTGGGCGGCGCCAACAACGTGCGCGGCTACCTCGAGGCCGAAGCCGTGGGCGACCAGGGCCTGCGCGGCCTGCTGCAGATCGCCAGCCCCGAGCTCGCGCCGCGCCTGAACTGGCCCTGGCTGGGCGGCCTGAGCGTGCACGGTTTCGTGGACGGCGGCGTGGCCGAACTGCGCCGCCCGCTGCCCGGCCAGGACTCGCGCTTCCGCCTGCTGGGCGCCGGTTTCGGCGGGCAGTTGCTGACGCGTGGTGCCTGGCCGCTGAACCTGACGCTGGAACTCGCCTGGCCCTTGATGAAGAAAAACAGCCTGGGCAGCGACGGCCTGCGGGCCCACGCCAACGCCTCCATCGGCTTCTGACGCCGCACCGCCGAGAACCCCCATGCGCCAGCCCCAGCCCACCCGCCTGCACACGCCCCAGCCCCGGGCCACGGCCCTCGCCGCCGCCTGCCTGGCGGCCTGGCTGCTGCCGGCGGCGGCCTGGGCCCAGGTGGTGGGCGCGAACCTGGCGCCGAACACCGTGCCGCAGCTGCGTGGCGTGGTGGCCGGGCAGGCGGTGGTCAATGCACCGGCGCCGGGGGCGGCTTCGGCGCTGCTCACCATCGACCAGCAGTCGCTGCGCGCCGTGCTCGACTGGCGCAGCTTCAACATCGGCAGCAATGCCGAAGTGCTGTTCCGCCACGCGCAGGGTGCCAATGCCATCTCGCTGAACCGCATCTACGACGCCAACCCCAGCGTCATCCAGGGGCGGCTGGCGAGCACCGGGCCCACCGTTGACGGCAAGGCCACGGCCGGCGGGCAGGTGATCCTGATCAACCAGAACGGCATCCTTTTCGACCGCGGGGCGCGGGTGGACACGCAATCGCTGCTGGCGTCCACGCTCAACCTCGGCCTGAGCAACGGCCAGTTCTGCGGCAACGACCTCGTGGCCTGCGCCGGCGGTGCGCCGCTCACCGCCGGTGGGCTGACCACGCCGACCTTCGCCGGTGGCTACGACGAACTCGGCAACCCGTTGCCGCAGCGGCCCGATGGCACGCGCCCGGGCAACATCGGCATCGGCAGCTTCGGGCCGGCCGGTGCCGCGGCGCCGCGCATCGTGGCCGGCAATGGCGGCTCGGTGATCATGGTGGCCTCGCGCATCGACCACGACGCCGGCCTCATCGCCGCGCCCGACGGGCAGGTGGTGCTGGCCGCGGGGGGCAAGGCCTACCTCGCCGTCAATGGCGATGCGAGCGACATCACGCTGCGCGGCCTGGTGGTGGAGGTCGAGGCCCACCAGGAAGGCCCGGGCCTGAACCTCACGAACCTGGTGCGCAACGCCGGCACGGTGGAGGCCGACCGCGGCAACGTCACCATCGCGGCGCTGGCCATCAACCAGGAAGGCCGTGTCTCCGCGAAGACGGCGGTGCAGCGCAACGGCTCCATCTACCTCAGCGCCGGCTCGCGTGCATCCAACGGCGCACCTGCCCAGGCCGGCCAGCTCAGGCTGGCCGCCGGCAGCACCACCGAGGTGATGCCCGACCTGGCCGACACCGCCACCGTGCCCGAGAGTGCCGACTACGCGCCCTACCGCGGCGAGATCCGCGCCACGGGGGGCGTCATCGAAAGCCACGGCACCTTGCAGGCCGCTGGCGGGCGCATCGGCATCGAGGCGCGCAACGAGGCCGACCCGGAGGCCGCACGCGTGTATTTCGGTGCGGGCAGCCTCACCAGCGTGGCCGGGCAGTGGAGCGATGTCGACCCGGCGCGCAACCTCGCCACCTTCCGCGTCACCAGCAACGAACTCAAGAACACCCCTGACCAGAAGACCGGCGTGCTGCTGGGCGCCACCGTCACGGTGGACCTGGCCGCCGGCAGCAACATCCTGGCGCTGGACGGCTACCGTGCCGCCGTGCCGCGCACCGTGGCCGAGAAGGCCGCGCGCGGTGGCGAGCTGTCGGTGGCTTCCACCGGCGCGCTGGTGCAGCGCAGCGGCGCCACGCTCGATGTTTCTGGCGGTGGCTACCGCTATGCCGAGAGCCGCGTGGCCACGAGCACGCTGCTGGGCGAAGACGGCCGGCTCTACGACATCGGCACCGCGCCGCAGGCCGTGCGCTACACCGCCCAGCTCGACCGCGCGCAGTACGACGACGCCCGCTGGGGCCAGACCGGCAGCGTGCTGAACCTCGCCCTGGCCTCGGGCCAGCTGCGCGAGGCCCATGTGCAGGGCCAGGCCGCCGGCACCTTGCGCCTGGGTTCGGGCGCGGGCCTGGTGCTCGACGGCGCGCTGGCCGGTGGCGTGACCATCGGGCAGCGCCAGACCGGCGGTGCGCCGGCCGGCGGCACGCTCTACGTGGGCACGGGTTTCCAGCCGCTGACGCTCGACCTCGTCGACCGCCCGCCGCCGCTGGTGACCTACAACGCCGAGGCCCAGCGCATCGGCAACGTCACGTTCCGCGCGCAGGCCACCGACACCCTGGGCCCGGCTTTTGGCGTGGACACCGCGCTGAGCACGGCGCAGCGCGAGAACGTGCAGCTGGCCGCCGGCCAGCTCTTCGGCAGCGCGCGCGACACGGCGCAAGGCCGCGTGGAGACGGGCTTCTCGCGTGTGGAGGTCAACAGCGATGGCCGCATCACGCTGCCCGAAGAGGTGGCGCTGCAGGGCGGCATCGGTGCCAGCCTGACGCTGCGCGGGCCCAGCCTCGACCTGGCCGGCGACGTGAGCCTGCCTGCTGGCAGCCTGCTGCTGGCGCCGCAGCTCGAAGGCGGTGTCGACCTCCTCGACCCGGGCCTGCTCACGCGCAACGAACGCCTGCTCGTGCGCAGCACGGCGCAGCTGTCCGTGGCCGGCGCCTGGCTGAACCGCGCCGGCCCGGGTGGAGCCGCCGTGGGCGAAGGTTTGCCGCAGGCGCGCCTGCTGGCCGACGGGCAGACCGCCAACGCCACGCAAGGCGGCAGCCTGCGCGTGAGCCTGGTGGACGAGACCTTCGAGACGCGCTTCGAGCGGGGTGCCGTGCTCGATGCCAGCGGCGGCGCCGTGCTCGACGCCCAACGCCGTCTGAGCGGCGGCAACGGCGGGCAGATCACGCTGGCGCAAGGCAACGCCGGCAGCACCAGCCCCGACTGGATGCAGGCGGAACTGCGGGGCGCAGCGGTCGGCACCGGGGCCAGCCTCAGCTTCAACGTCGCGCGCGCCGTGTTGGCCGCCGACGGGGCCAACGGCACGCTGCCGGCCGGCACCACGCGCCTGGCGCCAGGCGCGCTGAACGCAGGCGGTTTCGCCAGCCTCAGCGTGAACGCGGCCAACGGGCTGACGGTGGCCGAGGGCGCGGATTTCCTGCTGCAGCCGCAGCGTTTTGTGGTCGATGCAGAAGCCGCTGCGGCACGGCCTTCCGGCACCTCGCTGCGCGAGTTTGCCGAGTTGGCAACGCTGCCAGCCTACCAGCGCAGCGGCGCCAGCCTCAGCCTGTCGGCCGGCAGTGGCACGCTGGCGGTCGAGCGCGGGGCCAGCCTGCGCACCGACGCCGGCGGCCGCATCACGCTGACGGGCGGCACGGGGCTGGACGTCGAGGGCCGGCTGGAGGCGCCGGCCGGCACCCTGACATTGACGCTGCGCGGGCCCGACGAGCTCAGCGCCACGCCGCTGCGCCTGGGTGCCCAGGCCCAGCTGCTGGCTGGTGCCGCCTTCCTGGCCCAGCCCAGCGACACCGGCCTCGTCACCGGCCGTGTGCTCAACGCGGGCACGGTGACCCTCGACGCGCGCCAGGCCAGCCTGGTGGCCGAGGCGGGTTCGCTGATCGATGTCGGCGGTCTCGAGCGCGAGGTGCAGCTGCCGCAAGACCCGGGCAGCGGCCCCGCGGTGCGCACGCAGACGCTGGCCGGCCATGCCGGCACGCTGGTGCTGAAGTCTCAAGGCGAGATCACCATGGGCGGCACGCTCCGCGCCGCCGGCCCTGGCAGCGCCGCAGGCGGCAGCGTGGCCATCGAGCTGCTGCGGCCCGACCTGCAACAGGCGCTGCCGGCCCCGCAGCGCCTGCTGGTGAGCAGCGGCGGGGCCGACGCGGCCCCGGCAGCCGGCCAGCGCACCAGCCGCATCGACGCCGGCGCGCTGCAGGCCGCGGGTTTCGAGAAACTGCGCCTGCTTTCGGAAGACGTGATCGAGTTCCAGGGCAGCAGCACGCTGGCCTTCGAGCGCGGCATCCGGCTGGACGCGCCGGTGCTGCGCCTGGGCGCGCAGGCCACGGTGACACTGCAGGGCGCGCAGGTGGCGCTGGGCCAGTCGCTCGGGCCGCGCACGCAGCAGCAGGACGCCCAGGGGCGCGCTGTCTGGACGCGTGACGAAACCCGCGCCCAGGACCGCCCCCCACCGGCTGCGGGCAGCGGCGTGCTGGTGGTCGATGCCGGCCAGCTCGATCTCTACGGCGCCAGCCTGCTTGACGGCGTGGCGCTCGCGCGCCTGGGCAGCCAGGGCGATGTGCGCTTCATCGGCCGCGAGGTCAACCTCAACACCGCGCAGGGCAACGACCCGGCGCTGGTCTACCAGGCCGGCTCGCTGCAGACGGCAGGCAATCTGGAGTTCCGCGCCAGCCAGCTCTACCCGGCCACGCGCACGCGCTTCAGCGTCGGGGCCACGGGCACCGACAGCTACGTGCTCGTGCAAGGCAACGGCCGTGCAGGTGGCGACGTGTATTCGGTGGCCGGCGCGCTCAGCCTGGCTGCGCCGCAGATCGTGCAGGCCGGCACCGTGCGCGCGCCGCTGGGCAGCCTCGACCTGCAGGCCAGCCAGCGCCTGGAGCTGGCCGCCGGCAGCGTGACCTCGGTCTCCGGCGAAGGGCTGACGGTGCTGTACGGCGGCACGCTCGACGGCGTGCAGTGGCGTTATGCCGATGGCCCGCAGACCAACTCGCTGAGCAACCCGCGCCTGCTCGACGCCGTCACGCCCGAAGGCAAGCGGCTGAACATCAGCGCGCCCGACACGGTGGTGGCCGGCGGCGCCGTCGTTGACCTGCGCGGCGGCGGCAACGTGCAGGCGGTGGAGTTCGTGCCGGGCAACGGCGGCGACACCGACATCGCCAACGCGGCCGACACCTACGCCATCATCCCGCGCTCGCGCCTGGCCAGCGTGCCCTACGACACCTACCAGCAACTGGCCGGTGGGCGCGACCCGGGCGCAGGCTTCCTGCTCGGCAACGCGCGCGACGGCAACCTCTACGACAGCGTGCAGATCGGCGAAGGCGCGCGTGTGCCGGCCGGCGAGTACGTGCTGCTGCCCACACGCTTCGCGACGCTGCCCGGGGCTTTCCTCGTGCAGCTGCAGACCGGCAGCGCCTGGCGCAACCTGCAGCCCGGGCAGACCGGGGCCCTGGCCAACGGCGAAACCGTGGTGGCGGGCTTCCGCAGCGCCACCGGCACCTCGGTGCGTGAATCGCAGAGCGTGGGCGTGGTGGTGCTGCCCGGCAGCGCCCTCGGCCGCTACAGCGACTACACGCTCAGCGGGGCCGAGCTCTTCGCCAGCCAGGCCGAGCGGGCCGGCCGGCCCGCGCCCGCCGCGCCCTGGGACGCAGGGCGCCTGGCCCTGCAAGACGCGCGCACGCTCACGCTGGCGGGCAACTTCCTGACCGCCAGCAGCACGCAGGCCAGCCACCCAGGCCGCGGCGCCGAGATCGACATCACCGGGCAGCGCATCGCCATCGTCGACACCGTCGACGCCGGGGCCTGGCCGGCCGACACGCTGCAGATCAGCGCGGCCACGCTGTCGTCGCTGAAGGCCAGCGTGCTGGTGGGCGGCACGCGCAGCAGCGACGGCAGCAGCACCACGCTGCGCACCACGGCCACGCAGATCAGTGTCGACAACAGCGCGGCCTCGCCGGTGCAGCTGCCCGAGCTGCTGCTGGCCGCGCGCGAGGGCGTGGAGATCTCTTCGCGCAGCGTGCTCAGCGCTGCGCCGCTGGCCGGGAGCGCCGCCGCCCCGGCCCCTGAGGTGGCGTTGCGCGCCGAGAGCTCGGGCGCCATGCTGAGGCTGAGCAGCCAGAGCGACGCGCGCATCGACCGCGGCACGGTCAGCAGTGCCGCGGGTGACATCGACATCGGCGCCGGCGCCTTGCTGCAGGCCAGCCGGGCCCTGCTGCTGGATGCCACCCGCGCCACGCGTTCGGCCGGCACGCTGCGTGTGGGCGACGACAACGGCCAGGGCGGCTCGCTCAGCCTGGCCACGGCCCGCATCAGCCTGGGTGACGTGGACGGCCTGGCGCCCGAGGCCGGCGGCCTGCTGCTGTCGAACAGCGCGCTGGCCGGCTACGCCCAGCTCGGTGCGCTGACGCTGCGCGGCTACGAGCAGATCACGCTGCTGGGCACGGCCACGGCCGGCAGCGCCCAGACCGGCACGCTGACGCTCGACACGCCCGTGCTCGCGGCGGCTGCAGGGCCTGCCGGTGGCGGCAGCGCCACGCTGCAGGCGCAGGCGCTGCGCTGGGTGAACAGCGGCAGTGCCGCCACGGCCTCGGCCGGGGGTGAGGCCAGCCTGCTGCTGCAGGCCCAGCAGCTCACGCTGGGCGCGGGCGCAAAAGCCACGCAGGGGATCTCGACACTCACCTTGGCGGCCAGTGCCGGCATCGATCTGCAAGGCACGGGTGCCTTGCGCGCAGCCGGTGCGCTGCAGCTGCAAGGCCCGGTGCTGCGCGCGCTGGGCGGCGCGCAGCAGCAACTGGTCGCGGTGGACGACAGCGCCAGCGGCGCACCGGCTTATGGCGCGCTGCAACTGGGCGCCGCGTTGACGGGCCTGGCTTCCAGCGCACAGGCCCTGTCGGCGGCTGCTGCCAGCCCCACGCCCGAGCTGGGCGGCCGCGTGCTGCTGCAGGGTGCGCGTGTCGCCGTGGACGGCGAGGTGCGCGCGCGATCGGGGCACATCGAGGTGGTGGCCGAAGGCGGGGGCCTGAACCTGGGCCCGCGCGCAAGGCTGGATGCCAGCGGTGCCGCCGTCGACTTCAAGGGCAGCGTCGCTGCCGCCGACGGGGGCAGTGTGCGCCTGCAGGCGGCCGGGCAGGCGCTGACGCTGCAGACCGGCAGCGAGGTGGATGTCTCGGCGGCGGCCGAAGGCGGGCGCGCGGGCTCGGTGAACCTGCAGGCGGGCAGCCTGGCGCTGGGCGGCGTGCTGCGGGGCGAAGGGCGCAGCGCCGGCGGTCAGGTGGCGCTGGATCTTCAGCGCCTGGACAGCTTCGCCGCCCTCAACACCCTGCTGAACACCGGCGGCTTCACCGAGCAGCGCAGCCTGCGCCTGCGTGAAGGCGACATCGAAGTTCGCGCCGGCGAGCAGTTCGACGCCCGCGTGGTGAAGCTCAGCGCCGACACCGGCCGCATCGATGTGCGTGGCACCGTGGGCCGCAACACCGAGGCCGGTGGCGGGCGCCTGTCTCTGCACGCCGCCACGGGCCTGCAACTGCACGAAGGCAGCCAGTTGCTGGCCGCGGGCACGGGCACCGCGGCGCGCGGTGGCGAGGTGCGTGTGGATACACGCGGCGGCACGCTGGCCTTCGACGCCGGCGCCACCATCGACGTGCGCGCCGGCAGCCTCGGCCAGCCCGGCGCGGTGATCTTCGGCACCGTCCGTGATGCGGCCGGCCTGGCGGGCCCGGTGGCGCTGGCCGGGCAGGTGCTGCGCCACGGCGCCACGGCAGTGGCCGCCGCGGCCGAGGGCAGGGTGGCCGTGGCCGACCCCGCCACCTTGCCGGCCACGGTGGACCTGGAGCTCACGCGCGTGCTGCGGGGTGCCGAGGTGCCGGCCACGCTGGACGCTGCCACGCTGGCGCTTTGGGGCAGCGAACACGCGGCGTATGCCCAGGGCCTCGCGGGCAGCACCGCGCTGGCCGGCTTGCGCGACGACACCGGCCTGGCCGCGGGCACCCGCGTGACCGCCGCGCTGGAGGTGCAGGCCGCGGGCGACCTGAGCCTGGCCGCCAACTGGAACCTCGCGCAGGCCAGCTGGCTGACCGGCGGGTTGCCGGGCACGCTGACCCTGCGCGCTGGCGGCGCCCTGTCGCTGCAGCAGACCGTTGGCGCGGCGCAGACCCCCAACCTGCCGGCCACCACGGCCAACGCCGCGGCCAACGACCGCATCAACGTGGCCAACCACGCCATCGTGGCCGGCGACACCTGGCACATCCGCATGGCTGCGGGCGCCGACCTGCAAGCCGCCGACCCGCTGGCCACACGCAGCGAAGCCCGCAACGAGGGCCACCTCGTGCTCAGCGGCAGCCAGGCCGGCATCCGCACCGGCACCGGCCGCATCGACCTGGCCGCCGCCGGTGACATCCGCCTCGAGCACGCCGCCGCCGGCATCTACACCGCCGGCCGCATCGGCGTGGCCGATACCGCCATCAACGGCAACAACCGCTGGGCGGTGGACGGCGGCGGCATCTCGCTGCAGGCCGGCGGCTCGGTGCTGGGCCCGGCCGACACGCCCGACCTGTGGGTGACGGACTGGCTGCGCCGCCCACGCCAGACGGCCACCGAATTCACGCGCGACGGTTTCCTCACCGACTGGTGGAGCTACCGGCCGCGTTTCCAGCAGGGCGTGGCCACGCTGGGCGGCGGCGACATCGAGGTGCAGGCCCGCCACGACGTGCGCGACCTGCTGTTCGCACTGCCCACGAGCGGCCGCACCGTGGCCAACGGCGGTGAACGCCGGGTCGAGGTGGGCGGTGGGGGTTCGCTGGCCCTGCAGGCCGGCGGTGATGTCGACGGTGCCTCCTTCCTGCTCGGCCGCGGGCAGGCCCAGGTGCTGGCCGGCGGCAGCATCGGCGCCACCGAGGCGGCCCAGGCCTACCTGATGGGCGTCAGCAGTGGCGGGGTGCCCGAGCAGGCCAGCCTGGCGCTGCGGGCCGGTACGGGCGCCACGCTGCAGAGCGTGGACAACCCCACCTACCTCGGCATCAACCTCGGTGCCGGGGCCACCGGCCCGAGCTTCCACCCGAGCACGGCCGCCAACGCCTCGCCCAGCGGCATCGCCACCACCTTTTTCACCTACAGCGGCAACAGCGGCGTGGAGGTGATGGCCAAGTCGGGTGACGTGGCCTTGAACGGGCGGCTTTTGCGTGCAGCCGACGCCTGGCGCAGCTTCACGAGCTTCAGTGCCGCCAACCTGCCGCCCAGCGGCACCACGGCTTTCCCGGCCAGCGTGTCGCTGCTGGCGCTGGGCGGTGATGTGCAGGGGCCCGGGGCTCTGCCCGAGAACCTGGGCCAGCCCAACCTCGTGGTCACCTGGCCCTCGCCCACGGCCAGCGCCCTGGTGCTGGCCCGGGGTGACGTGCGCGAGCTGGGGCTGGAGGTGTCCGACCTCTCGCCCACAGCCCTCGTCACGCCAACGCAGAACTTCGAGCAATCGCGCTTGCCGGTCAACTCTTCAGCCGACTTCTTCAGCAGCGGCGGCAAGCTCAGCCCCGAGCTCAAGCCGGTGACCCTGGGCCGCATCGTCGAGCGCAGCACGCCACTGCCGGCGGGCCTGGTGGCACGCAGCGAGGCGCTCACGGGCCTGCCCTTCGAGGTGCAGGCGCTGGAGGGCAGCGTCGTGGCTGAGACCATCTCCCGCCTCTACCTGCCGGGGCGCACGCGGCTGCTGGCCGGGCAGGACATCGTCAACCCCAGCCTGCGCATGCAGAACCTGCAGCCCGGCGACCTGAGCGAGGTGCGCGCCGTTGCGGGCAGTGTGCGCAAGAGCAGCGGCAGCGGCGGCATCGAGATCGCCGGCCCCGGCCGGCTGCTGGTGCAGGCCGGCGGCGATGTCGACCTCGGCAATTCGGTGGTCAGCGTCAACGGCGTGATCGTCGGCGGGCTCGTGGCCACCGGCAACACGCGCAATGCGCTGCTGAAGAGTGCTGACAGCGCCCGCCTGACGGTGATTGCCGGCGTGCCGGGCGATGTGGACCTGGCGCGCATGGACAGCACCTATGCGCGTGTGCAGCAGCTCAACACCGAGAACAGCCAGATCGCATCGCTCTACGCCCAGCTGGCCATCGAGCTGGAAAGCAGCGACGGCCGGGCCGCCGTGCTGGCGGCTGCCGATGTGAAGGCGCTGGCGGCACGCAGCCCGGCCTTCGCGCGTTTTGCGGCCCTGGACACCACCGCGCCGGAAGCCTTGCGCACCTACCAGCAAGTGCTGCGCGAGGGCAGCCTGCCGCTGGCCGGCCCCGAAGCCAGCGATGCCGCCGCGGTGCTGGCCCTGCTCGCGCTGGAAGACGACGTCAACCGCCTGCGCAGTGCACCGAGCCTGGCGGCCTTGCTGGCAGGGCCCGCGCCCGTGCTCGGGGGCACCCCGCTGGACACCACGACGGCCACACGCTACGCGGCGCTGGGCGAGCGCTACCCGCTGCTGCTGGAAGGCGCGGTGCTGCGGCGCATCAACGGCGCGCGGCTCACCGGCACCGCGCCGCTGGTGTTCGACGAGATGCTCAGCCGCGTGGTGGCCGATCTGGTGGGCACACCCTCGGCCAGCGGCGGCGACATCCTGAGCTTCCAGACCTCCATCCAGACCCAGGGCGGCAGCGCCATCGACCTGTGGGCGCCCAAGGGCGACATCGTGGTCGGTCTGACCACGCCCAACGCCAGCCGGCCGGTGGGCGTGCTCACCAACCAGGGCGGGGCGGTGCGCAGCGTGCTGTCGGGCAACTTCAGCATCAACCAGGGCAAGGTGCTCACGGCCCAGGGCGGCGACATCCTCATCTACTCGGCCCAGGGCAGCATCGACGCCGGCCGCGGCGCCAAGACCTCGCTGAGCACGCCACCGCCGCAGCGCCGGCCCATCCTCGATGCCGATGGCAACGAGGTGGGCGTGGAGATCGTGATCCCGGCCAGCGCCTCCGGCAGCGGCATCCAGACCCTCAGCTCCGACCCCGACGGCCTGGGCCCCGCGGTGCAGCCGCCGGCCGGCGACATCTACCTGTTTGCACCTGCCGGCAAGATCGACGCGGGTGAGGCCGGCATCCGCAGCAGCGGCAACATCCTCGTCAACGCGCAGGTGGTGCTCAACGCGAGTGACATCAAGGCGGCGGGCTCGTCGCAAGGGGTGCCCCAGGTGCCCACCGGCAGCCTGGCCAGCACCCTGGCCGCGGCGGGCAGCACCACGCCGGGCAGCACGGCCAACGAAGACAAGGCCGCCAAGGCCGCCGAGCAGGCGGCACGCCAGGCCACGGCGGCACGGCAAGCGCCGCGGCCGACCGTGCTGACGGTGGAAGTGCTGGGCTTCGGCGAGCGCAACTGCCGCGAGGACGACCGCGAATGTTTCGCGAAGTGACGGCCGCCCCGACCGTGCCCGCGCGCGCAGCGCCCGAGCTGCCGAGGCCGAACAACCCGCCGAAGGCCCTGGCCCGGCCGTTGCGCGTGTTGCACCTCATCCGCTCGCTGGACACGGTGTTCGGCGGCCCCGCCGAAGGTGTGCGCCAGACCCTGCGCCTGGCCCAGGCCGAGGGCCATGCGGCCGAGGTGCTGAGCCTGGACGACGAGCCCCCGGGCGCCTTGGGCCTGGTGGCGCGGCCGGGCACGGTGCACACCGTGCCCGGCGCCCGCGGCCACTACGGCTACACGCCAGCGCTCGACGAGTGGCTGCAGGCCCACGCTGCCGGCTACGACGCGCTGGTGGTGCACGGCTTGTGGCAGTACCACGGCGTGGCGGCGCGGCGCGCGGCCAGGGCCTGCGGGCGGCCGTACTTCGTGTTCAGCCACGGCATGCTGGACCCGTGGTTCCGGCGCGCGCATCCGTTCAAGCACCTCAAGAAGCAGCTGTACTGGCTGGTCGCTGAACAGGCGGTGCTGCACGACGCCCAGGCCGTGCTCTTCACCACCGAGGAAGAAGCGCGGCTGGCCTGCCGCACCTTCGTGCCCTACAGCGTTCGTGGCGCGGTGGTGGGCTGTGGCGCCGCGCCTGACGAAACGGCACGCAACAGCTGCGCGGAGGACTTTCTCGGCCTGCATCCTGGCTTGCGCGGACGCAGGCTCCTGCTGTTCCTCGGGCGGCTCCACGAAAAGAAGGGCTGCGACCTGCTGGTGCAGGCCTTTGCCCATGCGGCCCAACGCCAGGGTGCCCTGCATCTCGTGATGGCCGGGCCCGACAGCCAGGGGCTGCAGGCGCGGCTGCAGGCCCAGGCGCGGCAGCTGGGTGTCGATACCCGCGTGACTTTCACCGGCATGCTGGAGGGCCGGGTGAAGTGGGGTGCCCTGCGCGCCGCAGAGGTCTTCGTGCTGCCTTCGCACCAGGAGAACTTCGGCATCGCCGTGGCCGAGGCGCTGGCGGTGGGCACGCCGGTGCTGCTGTCGACGCAGGTCAACACCTGGCGCGAGGTGGTGCGCGGTGGCGCCGGTCTGGCCGATGCCGACACACCAGAAGGCACCCAACGCTTGCTCGATCGTTGGCTGCACCTGCCCCCCAGCACCCGGCACGCCATGCGCAACCGCGCGCTGGCCTGCTACGAAACACATTTCCGCATCGAAGCCTCGGTTCAACGCCTGCATGCCTTGATCGCCGACGCAGCCCCCGATTCACAGCCCTGCAACACGCTGCCCCGACAGTGACGTGTTTGCGCCAGCCCCTGTCGCCCCCGAGCCCCCCAAGCCCATGAAGACCCTTGTCCTGCTCCTGGCGCTGCTGCTGCAGCTCATCACGCAGCCCGCCTGGGCGAGATGGAACGAAGACTGGAAACAGCGCACGCGTGTCGCCCTGGACACTTCGGCGCAGGGCGTGGCCATCGGCGCTGCGGTCGACATGGTGCCGGTGCTGGTGCGCCTGCACACGGGCAACTTCAGTTTCCTGGATGCGCGGCCCGATGGCGCTGACCTGCGGTTCATCGCCAGCGACGACAAGACGCCGCTGAAGTTCCACATCGAACGTTTCGACGGCCTCAACGAGCTGGCCTTCGTGTGGGTGTTGGTGCCGCGCCTGGAAGCCGGCAAGAAGGACGCCTTCCTCTGGCTGTACCACGGCAACGAGCAGGCCGTTGCGGCCAGCGATGCCCAGGCCAGCTACGACGCCAGCCAGGGCCTCGTCTACCACTTCGGTGAAGCCGCCGGGCAACTGCCGCAAGACGCCACGGCCAACAACAACCACGCCGTGCGCAGCTCTGCGCAGGCCGTGAGTGCAGGCCTGGCAGGCGCTGCGCTGGGCTTCGACGGGCGTTCCGAGCTCGTGGTGGAGGCCAAGGCCTCGCTGCGTGCCAGCGCAGGCGGGCTGACGCTGTCGATGTGGCTGAAGCCTGCGGCCCTGGATGACGCCGCGCTCTTTGCGCAGACAGACGCCGGCCGGCGTGTGGCGCTGCTGCTGCGCGGGGGCAGCCTGGTGGTGGAGGCCGGCGGGGGCACGTCCAGCCCGGGCGGCCAGCTCAGCGTGGGGGCCTGGCAGCACCTGGCGCTGGTGCTGGCGCCGAACAGCGGACCGGTGGTCTACCTCAACGGCCAGGAGGTGCTGCGCGGCACCACGGCCGTGGGCCCCTTGGGCGGGCAGATGGTCTTCGGCGCCGGCTACAAGGGTGAACTCGACGAGCTGCAGGTGGCCACCACGGCGCGCAGTGCCGACTGGCTGCGCCTGGCGGCCGGTGGCCAGGGCCCCGACCAGAAACTGGTGAACACGGCGCCGGCCGAGGCCGGCGAAGCCGCGGGCGAAGCTTCCTACCTGCGCATCCTGCTCAGCGCCGTCACCGTGGACGGCTGGATCGTCATTGCCTTGCTGGCCGTGATGTTCGTCTACAGCTTCTGGGTGATGATCTCCAAAGCGTTGCTGGTGCGCACACTGGCACGCGAGAACGAACTGTTCATGGAGGCCTTTCCGGCCTTGATCAACAGCCACGACCCCGCGCAGACGCCGGGCCTGCGGCAGCAGGCCGAAACCAGCGCCGAGGCCCGGCACGGTGCCTCGCCGCTGTACCGGCTGTACGCCGCGGCGCTCTCAGAACTGAACCAGCGCTTCGACAGCTACCGCCAGACGGGCCGTGAGCTGCGCATCAGCGACAGCACGCTCTCGGCCATCCGCGCCACCGTGGACGCCAAGCTCGTGCGCGAGCTGCAGGGCCTGAACAGCAAGCTGGTGGTGCTGACCATCTCCATCGCCGGCGGCCCCTTCCTCGGGCTGCTGGGCACGGTGGTGGGCGTGATGATCACCTTCGCGGCCATCGCCGCCGCGGGCGATGTGAACGTCAACGCCATCGCCCCAGGCATTGCTGCCGCACTGGTGGCCACCGTGGCCGGCCTGGCGGTCGCCATCCCCTGCCTGTTTGGCTACAACTACCTGACCAGCCGCATCGGCGACATCTCGGCCGACCTGCAGGCCTTCGTCGACGCGCTCGTCACACGCATCGCAGAAAGGCACGCCGCGCCATGAAGATGCAGGCATCCGGCAAGGCCTACGACGAGATCAACGTCGTGCCCATGCTCGACCTCAGCTACGTGCTGCTGGTCATCTTCATCATCATGACCACGGCCTCGGTGCAGGGCATCAAGGTCAACCTGCCCAAGGCCAGTGCCGCACCCAGCCTGGCCAAGCCGCAGACCAAGGCCATCACCATCCGCGACGATGGCCAGATCTTCCTCGACACCTACCCGGTGACGCTGGCGGAGCTGGAAGACCGGCTGCGCCAGATGAAGGCCGTGAACCCGGATTTTCCGGTGGTCATCAAGGGCGATGCCAAGGTGCACTACGAGAAGGTCGTGGACGTGCTCGATCTGATGGGCCGGCTCGACATCACGCAGCTCGGCCTGGTGACACAGCGGCTGGTGAAGTAAGGCAGCGCCAGGCCCACCATGCCCCGCCCCGCCCAGGACGCCGCCCCGACGCGGCCAGCACACAAACGCCGTTCCAGCGGGCGTGGCCAGCTGTTGGCGGCGGGCCTGGGCCTCTTGTTCCTGGCTGGGCTGGCTTGGCTGATCGCCAGCGTCATCGGCGGCCCCGAGGGCCCGCGCAAGCCAGCGGTGCAGCAGGTGGCCATCCTGCGCCAGCAGCCGCCCCCGCCACCACCGAAGCCGCCCGAACGCCCGCCCGAGCCGCCCAAGGTACAGGAAGAGGTGAAGATCAACGACCCCCAGCCCGAGCCTGTGCCCGACAAGCCCGCCGACCCCGCGCCGGCCACCCAGCCCCTGGGCCTGGACGCCGATGGCAGCGCCGGCAGCGACGGCTTCGGTCTGGCGGCCAACAAGGGCGGACGCGACATCACCACCATCGGTGGCGGGGGCGGCGGGGGCGGCAGCGGGCGCTATTTCACCGGCCTGCTGCAACGCAACTTCTTCGAGATGCTGGCGCGCAACCGCCGTGCGCCGCAGGACGAGTTCAGCGTCGTCGTGCGCGTGTGGATCGGTGACGACGGTCGTGTGCAGCGCGCGCGCATCGTCGAAGGCTCGGGCAACGCCGAGCTCGACCAGCTGATCGAAACCACGCTCAGCGAGATGTCGCCGCTGCGCGAGGTGCCGCCCGTGAACCTGCGTCAGGTGCAGCTGCGCCTGAACCGCCGCGCCTGAAGGCCGGATGTCTGCATTCAGGCCGCCATGAACCCACCGACTCCGCACCGATTTTTCCGAGAGAACCGCATGACGACAGCCGCCTCCACGCCTACACGCCAGCCGCGCGGCGGCCTGCGCTCCTGGCTGCTGATCGCCCTGCTGGGCGGGCCGCTGGTGGCTTGGGCGCAGGCCGCGCCGGGAGGCGCTGACATCGAGCGTGTGCGAGCCGCAACGCAGAAGCTCATCGAGCAGATGGTGGAGCAGGGCCTGCTGACCCGCGCCCGCGCCGAGTTGCTGCTGAAGGACCTGGACGCCCCTGTGGCCGCTGCCGCCGCGCCAGTGGCAGCGGCGGCGGGCACCGCAGCGGCTGCTGCGCCCGCGCCGGCCCCCGTGCGTGTGTCCTACATCCCCGAGTTCGTGCGCCAGCAACTCAAGGAAGAGCTGCGTGGCGAACTGGCCGTGCAGGCCGCGCGCGACGGCTGGGCGGGCCCCAACAGCGTGCCAGCCTGGGTGCGCGGCATCCGCTTCGAAGGTGACCTGCGCACGCGCTTCCAGCAGGACGAGTTCGACGACGGCAACGCACCGGCCCTGAGCGTGACCGACACCAACCGCGCCCGGGCCGTGACCCTGGCCAACACCACGGTCGATCGGCAGCGCCTGCGCGTGCGTGCGCGCCTGGGCGCCACGATCACCGCCGACGCGAACTGGAGTGGCGGCATCCGCCTGAGCACCGGCAGCGCCACCGACCCGCTGTCGGCCAACCAGACCCTGGGCACCTACGGCAACCGCTACACCGTCACCTTCGACCGGGCCTTCATCCGCTGGCGCGCGACACCCACCATGAACGTGGTGCTCGGCCGCTTCGGCAACCCCTGGGTATCCACCGACCTGGTGTGGGCCAACGACCTGTCCTTCGATGGCGCAGCCTGGCAGTGGACCCCCGATCTCGGCCGCTTCGGCCGCGGTTTTGTCACTGCGGCGGCCTTGCCGGTGCAAGAGGTGGAGCTGGCCGGCGACAAGTGGCTCTACGGCCTGCAGGCCGGCGTGCAGTGGCCGGGCAGCGGCCTGCTGTCGGGCCGTGTGGCGCTGGCCTACTACCACTACGCCAACATCAAGGGCCGCGCCAACAGCGCGGGTTCGAGCCTGCAGGACAGCAGCGCGCCGGCCTTCGCACAGAAGGGCAACACCTACTTCAACATCTCCTCAGACCCGGCGCGGCCGCTGCTGGCGTTGGCGGCCGACTACCGCATCGTGGCGCTGACCGGCAACCTCGACCTGCGTACCTTCGGCGACAAGCGCCTGGGCCTGACGGCCGAGATTGCACGCAACGTCGGCTTCGATGCCAACGAGGTGTCGGCGCGCCTGGGCACGCGTGTCGATGCACAGACGCTGGGCTACCAGCTGCGGCTGTCTCTGGGCGATGCCGAGATGGATGCCGCCGGCAAGTGGCAGGCCTTCCTGGCCTACAAGCGTGTGGAGCGTGATGCCGTGCTCGACGCCTTCACCGACAGCGACCTGCGCGGCGGCGGCACCGACCTGAAGGGCTACTCGCTGGGCGGCAGCTACGGCCTGGGCCGCCACAGCAGCCTGACGTTGCGCTGGCTGGGCGCCGATGCACTCAGCGGAGCGCCGCTCAGCCTGGACACGCTGCAGCTCGACCTGTTGATGCGCTTCTGAACGCGGCCGGTGTTTTTGTCTTCACTTTCGAGGCACCCCATGAAGCCAAGACTCTCTGCCCTGGGCTGGGGCCCTGCCGCTTGTTTGCTGGCCGGCTTGCTGGCCGCCGGGCCCGCGCAGGCACAGGACGATCGCGCCGCGGAGCGCGCCGCGCGGCGTCAGCAGCTCCAGTTGCAGCAGTTGCAGCAGCAGGTGAGCCAGGCCGAGGCCGAAAAGGCGCGGCTGCAGCAAGCGCAGGAGCAGGCCGAGAAGCAGGCCGGCGAACGTGCACGCGCGGTGGCGCGCGCCAGCGCCGCCGAGAAGGCCGCGGTTGAGCGCACCCGGCTGCTGGAAGCCGAGAAGGCCACCCTGCAGCAGCGCATCGAAGCCCTGGAGCAGGCCGCGGTGGCGCAGCGCCAGGAAACGGCCGCCGCGCTGGCCGCCAAGGACGCCGAACTCGCACGCACGGCCGCCGCGCTGCAGGCGCAGACCGGCGCGCGCCAGGAGTGGCAGCAGCGTTTCGGTCAGCAGGTGCGGCTGGTCACCGAATGCAGCGAGAAGAACGACCGTCTCGTGAAGCTGGGTGCCGAGCTGCTGGCGCGCTGGCAGGGCAAGGGCGTGATGGAGGCGCTGAGGCAGCGCGAGCCTGTGCTCGGGCTGGGCGATGTGCAGATGTTCAACCTGGTACAGGCCTACCGTGACAAGACCGACAATGAAAAGTTCGTGCCTCGGGCCGAGCGTGAATGAAGCGGCTGCAGTGCAGGTCGGCCGGCCCGGTGGCGTGCCCGTGAAGGCCCGGTGGTGGCAGCGGCTGGCTGCGCCCGCTGCGGCGGTGCTCGCGGCCGCGCTGCTGGCCGGTTGCAGCGCCATCGACCTGGGGTCGCTCTGGCGCAGCCCGGCGGCTGAAGCGGGGCCTGCCGCCGCGGCGCCGCGCCCGGTGACCCTGCCCTGGGGCGCCACGCCGGCCGAAGCGCAGGCCGCCGCCCAGGCCGGCACCGTGGCGCCGGGTGTGGCCGCGGCGCGCGCTGCCGAGGCGCGCGACCCGGCCTACCGCATCGGCCCCGAGGACGGGCTGGAGATCGCGGTGTGGAAGGACGACAGCCTGAAGTCCACCGTGCTGGTGCGGCCCGACGGCGGCATCTCCTTCCCGCTGGTGGGCGAGTTGCCGGTGGCGGGCCTGACGGCGACGCAGGTGCGCGAAGAGATCGCCACGCGCTTGCGCCGCTTCGTGCCCGACGCCGAGGTCACGGTCTCCGTGGTGCGCGTGGCGAGTTACCGCGTCTACGTGACGGGCCGCGTGAACCGGCCCGGCGAGTTCGCCGTCGGCCGCACGCTCGACGTGCTGCAGGCGCTGAGCCTGGCCGGCGGCATGACACCGTTCGCCGACGAAAGCGAGATCCGCATCATCCGCCGCGAAGGCGCGCGCCAGCTCTCCATCCCCTTCGACTACCGGCAGTTGCGCAAAGGGCAGGGCCTGGCGCAGAACATTCTCTTGCGCAGCGGAGACGTGGTGCTGGTGCCGTGAAGCGCCGGAGCTGGCTGCCGGCCCGCTGGGGCTGGGCGGTGCTGGTCATCGCGCCCGTGGCGGCCTCGGCCCAGGGCTGGTCCGCCGAGCATGGCACGCAGGCGCGCTTGCAGCACGACACCAACCCGGGCCTGGCGGCGGCCGCTGCCCCGCGAGTGGCTGAGAGTCTGCTCCAGTGGCTGGGGCATGCCCGCCTGCAAAGGCGCAGCGATGCGGCCGAGTCCGAGGCCGAGGCCGCGTTCACTCTCGGCCGGCGTTGGACCGAGAGCCAGGCGCCGGGCGGCGCTGACGACAACGCGCAGGGTCGTTTGGTTCTGCGCCAGCGCCTGCGGGGCGAGCGCCACAGCGCCCTGGGCAGCCTGGTCTGGCGGCGTGAGCAAACCCTCGATGCGGCCGACACCAGCGCCGCCGAAGCAGCGCTGGGCCGGCAGGCGCAGACCGTGAGCGAGGCGGGGCTCGACTGGACCTATGCCTGGCACGAACGCTGGCGCAGCGAACTGGGCTGGAGCCAGGGCCTGACGCGGTACGCCCGCCTGGACACAGCGGGCCCCGCTGCGAACCCGGGCTACCGCTTGAACGGCCTCAGCCTGGCGGGCCGCTGGGACTGGACCGAGCGCAGCACGCTCAGCCTGAGTGCAGGCCGCACGGTGCAGGCCCTGCAGCAGGCCGCCGCCGCGCGCACCGAGATTGACAGCCTGCGCCTGGGGCTGAGCCACGCGGCCAGCGAGCGGCTGTCTTTCAACCTCTCGGTGGCGCAGTCGCGCACCACGCAGCAGGCCACGCGTTTCGGTTTCGCCTGCCCGTTGCCGGTGCAGTTCTGCCAGGCCGGCATCGTCGCGCCGGTGCCGACGCAGGAAGTCGTGCGTGTGCAGCGCCGAGAAGGCCAGTACAGCGCCAGCGGCCGCTGGCTCTGGGGGCCTCGTCTGGGCTTGGCGGCTGCGGCCTCCCGAACGCTGACGCCTGGGCCCGCCGGCGTGGACCGCGAAGACCGCGGCAGCCTCAGCGCGGAGTTCACGGCTTCGGAAACCTGGCGCACGGCGCTGCTGCTGACCCACTCCAGCACCCAGGCAGCGCTGCCGGCGATCGTTGGCGCTGCGCGGCCGGCGCGCGCGCGCCTGCAGAGCCTGACGCTTGACAACCATTGGCGGCTCAGCGAGCCCTGGACCTTGAGCTTGCAGGCGCAGTGGCGCCGCTTCGATGGCGCGACCCCCGGATCCGGGGCCCGTGCGCAGATGTTTTCCATCAGTTTGCAATATCTGCGCAGCACAGTCCTGCATCACCCCTGAGGCCTTCACGCCCCGCGCCCACCCCATGCCCGCCACCAGCGAAGACGCCACCCTGGCGTGGAACCCTGCCGCCGACGAAGGCCGGCGCCTGTCTGACCACCTGCAGGTGCTGCAACGCCGCCGCGGGCTGTTGTTCGGCGTGCTGCTGCTGCTGCTGGCGCTGAGCGCGGCCATCGCGCTGCTGCTGCCGGCGGTGTACCGGTCGACGGCCACCATCCTCATCAAGGAGCAGGAGATTCCGCAGGAACTGGTGCGTTCCACCGTCACCAGCTATGCCGACGAGCGCATCCAGGTCATCAGCCAGCAGGTGATGACACGTGCCACCTTGCTGGGCCTGGCCGATCGCCACGGGCTGTACGCCCAGGCACGCCAGCGTTCCACCAGCGAAGAGATCCTCGACCGCATGCGGCGCGACATCAAGCTCACGCCCGTGAGTGCCGAGGTCACCGACCGCCGCACCGGCGCTCCCGTGCGGGCGACCATCGCGTTCACGTTGTCCTACGACAGCGAAGAAGCGGCCAGCGCGCAGAAGATCGCCAACGAGCTGACCACGCTCTTCCTCAACGAGAACATCAAGAACCGCCAGGAAAAGGCGGCCGAGACCACCTCTTTCCTGGAGGAAGAGCTGTCGCGCGTCAGCGCGCACATCGGCCAGGTCGAGCAGCAGCTGTCGGACTTCAAGCAGCGGCACCAGGGGCGCACCCCCGACCTCGCGCTGTCCAACCTGATGGCCAACGAACGCGCCGAGCTGGAACTGCAGCGCGTCGAACGCGAGATCACCTTCATGGCCGACCGGCAGCTGCAGTTGCAGGCCCAGCTCAGCGAGACGCGGCCGCAGGCACCGCTGGCCGGTGGCGGCACGCCGCTGCTCGAACCCGACGACCGGCTGCGTGTGCTGCAGCTGCAACTGGCCCAGGCCCAGGCCCAGTACAGCGAGAGCCACCCTGACGTGCGCCGCTTGCGCCGCGAGATCGCCACGCTGCAGGCCCAGGCCGGGCCGCAGCCCGGCGGGGCCGACCGCGAGCGCGAGCTGCGCCGCCTGAAAGAAGAACTGGCCCAGCTGCGCCAGCGCTACGCCGAGCAACACCCCGATGTGCAGCGTTTGCAGCGCACGCTGCAGACGCTGGAGATGCTGGTGCGCAACGACCCGGGCGCGGGCACCGCGTCACCCAGCCGGCCGGACAACCCGCTGTACCTGTCGCTGCGGGCCCAGCTGGAAACCACGGGCTCGCAGCTGCAGATGCTGCGTGCCGAACGCACCGAGCTGCAGAAGCGCCAGGCCGAGATGGCGGCGCGGGTGTCGCAATCGCCCGACGTCGAGCGCCAGTACCTGGAGCTGGTGCGTGACCTCGACACCTCGCGGGCACGTTTTCGCGACCTGCGCGACAAGAGCATGCAGGCGCAGGTGGCCGAGCAACTGGAACGCAGCCGCAAGGCCGAGCGTTTCACCGTCATCGAGCCGCCCATCTATCCCGAGCGGCCGCACCGCCCCAACCGCCAGCTCATCATGGCCATGGGCGCCGTGCTGGCACTGGTGGGCGCCGTGCTGGCCGTCTACCTGCGCGAAGCGCTGGACCAGACGGTGAACGGCGCGCGCGACCTCGTGCGTGTGTTGCAGGTGCCGGTGCTGGCGGTGCTGCCGGCGCAAGCGCAGCCCATGTCGTCGCAGCGCCGCGTGCGCATCGTGCTCGGCAGCCTGCTGTTGCTGGCCCTGCTGCTGTCGGCTGCGGCTGCCGGCTTCCACCACTTTGTGATGCCGCTGGACGTGGCCGGCTACGGCCTCTTGCGCCGACTGGGAATCTGACACCATGAATGCCCCCCTGCGTCCCGCGGAGCCCTTGCCGCTGCGGACCGAGCTTGGGTCGCCACAGGCCGAGCCGCTGCCGCCGCCGCCTGGTGGCCCGCTGAACATCGTGTACACGCAGACGCGTGTGCTGGCGGGTTGCGTCGAGCGCCTGCAGCGCCTGCCCGGGGTGGTGCGGGCCGACCGGTCGGAACTCGCCGAAGTGTTCAAGCGCTTGCGCAGCCAGTTGCTGCAACGCCTGCAGGCCGATGGCCACAGCCTGTTGGCCGTCACCAGCCCGCGGGCGATCGCCGGCAAGTCGCTGACGGCGCTGAACCTGGCGCTGGCCATGGCCGCCGAACTCGACCGCACGGTGCTGCTGGTGGATGCCGATCTGTCGGGCCACGGCTTGCAGAGTCTGCTGGGGCTGGGCGAAGCGCCCGGGTTGGGCGAACATCTGAGCGACGGCACGCCGCTGGAGACCTTGCTGGTGAACCCGGGCGTGCAACGCCTGGTGGTGCTGCCGGGCGGCAGGCGCGGAGGCCCGGCGTCGGCCGAACTGCTGGGCACGCGTGCGATGCAGCGGCTGGGGCAGGAAATCCGGCAGCGCTACCCCGACCGTGTGGTCGTCATCGACATGCCGCCGCTGCTGGACACCGCCGACGCGATGGCCTTGCTGCCGCTGGCCGACACCACGCTGCTGGTGGCGGAAGAACACGGCACCTCGCTCGCCGACCTGGAAGCGGCGGCGGCTTTGCTGGCGCCCTTCAACCTCGTGGGCTCGGTGCTGACGCGCAAGCCGCCGGCTTCCGGGCCGGCGCAGCCGCTGTGGTGGCGCCGCTGGCGCCGACCGGCCGCCTTGCCCACGCACGGCACCAGGCCGACGGCCTGAACGGACTAGGTCCGAGGCGCTTGCCGACATGGCGGGGTCACCGCCACGAAGCAACCTCGGGGCCATGGAATCCCTTGCCAGCGCTGCGCTGACCCACCCGACGGCCGCCGGTGCATCAGCGCCTGCGGGCCAGAGGCTGCTGCTGCTGAGCCTGAACTACAGCCCCGAGCTGACCGGCATCGGCAAGTACTCGGGCGAGATGACCGAAAGCCTGGCGGCGCGCGGCAACGAGGTGATGGTGGTGTGCGCACCGCCGCACTACCCTTCGTGGTCGGTACAGCCCGGTCATGCGGCGTGGCGCTACAGCGTCGAGCGCAGCCAGCCCGGCCTGACGGTGCTTCGCTGCCCGACCTGGGTGCCGCGCAGGCCCGGCGGCGCTGCCCGCCTGCTTTACCAGGCCAGTTTCGCGCTGAGCAGCCTGCCGGTGATGCTGTGGCTGGGGTGGCAGTGGCGCCCCGCCGTGGTGGGCACGGTGGCGCCGGCGACCTTGAGTGCCCCTGTGGCCTGGTTGACGGCGCGGCTGTGCGGCGCCAAAGCCTGGCTGCACGTGCAGGACCTGGAGTTCGACGCCGCGTTCCGCCTCGGTTTGCTGCGCGGCAGCCTGCTGCGCAGGCTTTTCGGTGTGGCCGAACGTGCCTTGCTGGCCAGCTTCGACCAGGTGTCGACGATCTCACGCCGGATGCTGCGCCATCTGGCGTGCAAGGGCGTTGGCCTGGCGCGCGGCAGCCTGCTGCCCAACTGGGTGGATCTGGACGCGCTGGACCCCACCCAACAAGCCGATGCCGCGGCCACCTTGCGCAGCCAGATCGGCATCTCGCCCGTGCAGAAGGTGGCGTTGTTCTCGGGCACGATGAACCGCAAGCAGGGCCTGCACACGCTGGTGCAGGCCGCAGCGCTTCTGCGCCACCGTGACGACATCGTGTTCCTGCTGTGCGGGCAAGGCGAGATGAGGTCTGCATTGGAAGAAGCGGGCAGCGGCCTGCCGGGGCTGCGCTTCATCGACCTGCGGCCCGCACACGAGCTGGGTGCATTGCTGGCGCTGGCCGACCTGCACCTGCTGCCGCAATTGCGCCAGGCCGCAGACCTGGTGCTGCCGTCCAAGCTGGGCGGCATGCTCGCCAGCGGCCGTGCCATCGTGGCCGGCGTTGATGCCGACAGCGAGATCGCCACGCTGGTGCAGCATGCCGGGCGCTGTGTGCAGCCCGAGTCGGCCGAGGCTTTCGCGCAGGCCATCGAGGCGCTGTGCGATGACGATGCCGAGCGCCTGCGCTTGGGTGAGGCGGCGCTGCACCTGGCCCACCTGCGGCTGGACCGCGAGGCGGTGATGGACACGCTCGATGCCGAGCTTCGCAGCTGGGCCGGCGGTCGGGCCCCCACCGAGGAGGTGGGGCCGTTGCCGGCGCCCCTGGGCCAGCGGCCAGCGCAGGCTTCAGGCAGCTGAGAGGGGCGAGCCTTCGGCCAGCCTGAAGCGGGCCACGGCCTTGGCCAGTTCCTGCGCCTGCTGCTGCAGCGAGGCCGAGGCAGCGGCGGTCTGTTCGACGAGCGCTGCGTTCTGCTGGGTCCATTGGTCGAGATCGTTGACCGACTGGCTCACCTGCTTCACGCCTTCACCCTGCTGAGATGCGGCCGTTGCGATGTCGCCGATGAGCGTACCGATGGCGCCCACGCCGCCCACCACCATCTGCATCTCGCGCCCGGCGTGCTCGACAACCCCGGTGCCGGCGTTGACCTTCTCCACCGTGTCGGTGATGAGCGATTTGATTTCGCGCGCCGCGGTGGCGCTGCGCTGCGCCAGGCTTCGCACTTCGCTGGCCACGACCGCGAAGCCGCGGCCTTGCTCGCCGGCCCGTGCCGCTTCCACGGCGGCGTTGAGCGCCAGGATGTTGGTCTGGAAGGCGATGCCATCGATGGTGCTGATGATGTCGCCGATGCGTTTGGATGCGGCGTTGATCTGCGCCATCGTCGCGACCGCGTCGCCGATCACCCGGCCGCCGCGGTCGGCGGCGTTGGCATTGTCGGACGCCAGTGTCGTGGCCCGCTGCGTGTTCGAACTCGTGTTGGCGAGCGTGGCGTTGATCTCCTCCAGCGACGCCGCCGTCTGCTGCAACTCGGCCGCCGTGCGCTCGGTGCGCGTGGACAGGTCCATCGAGCCTGCGGCGATCTCGGTGCTGGCGTGCACGATGCCGTCAGAAGCGGTGCGCACTTCTTGCACGATGCGCCGCATCGAGTCCTGCGTGCGCGCCAGGGCCAGCATCAGGTGGGCGGCTTCGTCGTTGCCCCAGGGCCGGGGCGATTGCGTCAGGTCGCCGTCGGCCATGAGATTCAGGTGGCGCGCCACCTCCTCGAGCCCGCCATCCATCACCCGTGCAAAGCAGACGAACAGGTAGGCGCCCAACAGCAGGGCGGTGATCGTGACGATGAAGCGAACGTTGCGCGCGGCCTCCAGGCCCTCGACGCGGGCGGCCAGCAAGGCGTCGATGGCGGGCAGCGCCGAGTCGAACACGGTGAAGTAGGCCTTCACGGCTTCATGGCCGGCCTTGTAGACCTCGGCCGGCTCCATCGAGATCTTCATCATCTCGGTCACGTCGGCCATGGCCTGGAACTGCAGCGCCTTGTCCAGACCGCTGAGGTCGATCTTCTCCTTCAGCGCCGGGTTCGCCGCGAACGCACGTGCAAAAGCCTGCTTCGCATCGTCGATGCCAGCAGCGGTGCGTGCGTTCCACACCGCATGGCGCTTGTACTGCTCGGGGCTGTCCAGGCCCGACTTCGCCAGGGCGTAAGTGCCCCAGCCCCACAACTGGCCCAGGTCTTCGCTGGTCTTGGGCAGGTTCACGAACACCGCCAAGATGGTGTACAGCGAATCCATGTCGGGGTCGAGCACGAGGTTCGATTCGTCACTGATGCCCTGCAGCACCTGCAACGATGATTCCGTCACCGGGCCGAAGACGGTGCGGCCCTTGTCATCGGCGCCGTTCTTGCTGCTGGCGGTGACCACCCAGGCGCTGCGCATGGCGTCGAGCTTGGGCGTCAGGCCCAGCGGGTCGCCGGTGGTCTTGAGGTGGGCGTCCATGGCCGTCAAGGCCTGGTCGACGCGGCCGCGTGCGGCGCTGTAGTCCTGGCTCACGTCGAAGTCACCCAGCATCGCGCGCGTGGCGTTGCGGGTTTCCAGCACGCCCAGCAGCACCGGCACGAACTGCTGCATGGCCGCCACGCCGATGCGTTCTTTCTGTGAAAACTCCAGCTGCGCCTGCTTGTCAGCCAGGTAGGCCGTGCCCAGCACCACCGCCGGCAGCAGCAGCACTGCCGATATCAGCAGCGCCTTCATCCTGAAACGAAGTTGTCGGAACAGGCGCACGCCGGGCGACCAGGCGCCGTGGTACCGGAAGAGCTCGGCCAGGCCGGTGCGCTGAGCGGGAGACGGTGTGAAGGACATACAAGCTCCAGGGAATTTGTGGCGTCAACGGGTCGCTTCTGTTGCGCGCGAAGCTTTCTGTTGCTCGCAATATCGGTGGGACCTCCTAAGACTGAAGCCGAAAATTTCGGGTCGAAGGTCGGTCATGTCATCGAGTTGTCACGAATCCAGTGCGGTCTGGCGCTTGCGCGCCGATGTGCGAAGGAATGCGCAGCTGGACGGTGAATTCGCACCAGGGCGCAGGTTGACTTAGGGTTTTCACGGACGGCGTTCAGCATTGCGCCACCGAAACACGCAACGCCCACAAGGCGTGACCACCATGGACATTCGCTCGCAAGCCGCACGGCCCACCGCCCATGCCCCGGCACCTCTGCAGCCGCTCTCTTACGCCAAGTCGCCCGCCGCCCCCATGGCCTGGGTTGAACACGCGGTCTGCGCCAGCCTCGGCGGCTACTGTGTCTTGCTGCTGCTGAGTGTGGCCGGCCAGGTTTGAGAACCCGGCGGTGGCGGCCCGAAGCCGCCACCGCCTGCGCTGCTCAGCGCAGTTCGATCTGCGTGCCCCGCACGCCGCTGGCGCGCAGCTCGCCGATGTCATCGACCCCCTGCAGTTCCCAGCGGTGCACGCCGCCCCATGACGATTCGTCGTTGTGGTACAGGTAGCTGCGCCCAGCGTGCCGCACCAGCCAGGGGCTGAAGGCGTTGCCGCTGAGCCCGGGCACAGGCTGGCCGTCGCCCTGCGTGCTGGGCTGGCCGAACTGGCCGACGAAGAGCCCGTTGTCCAGGAAGTGCATGAATTGGTTGGCCTGGCCGATTCGGCCGTTGCCCAGGTCGGTGTAGAACTCGCCGTGGTAGCCGTACACCACCTGCCGGCCGCTGACCATCGCGACGTTGCCGCCGTAGTGGATGTTGGCGTCGCTGGCTCGGGTCTGGAAGCTGCCCTTGCCGTCCAGCGGGCCGCTGGGGCTGGCCTGCCAGGCCCAGGTGCTGCTGTCGGTGCGGGCGGCGCCCAGGTGGAAGCCCTCGTTGCCCGTCACGCCGGGGTCGAAGCTGATGAGCAGACCGGTTTCGGTCAGCGGCCAGCGGGGGCCCATCACGCCGGTGTAGGTGCCCATGCGGTGGAAGGGCGCGCCGCTGTCGCGGGGCAGTGAAGCCAGCACCGTGGCCGTGGTGGCCCAGCGCGGCAGACCGTCGCTGTCAAAACCCGTCAGGCGGCGGCGCATGACCTGTTGCAGGCTCCCCTCGTCGACGGCCCAATGCAGGTCGCCATTGGCCTGCATCACCTCGGCCGTGCGTGTGGCGCTGGCCGGCTGCAGTGCCTGCACCGGGCGGATGCGGCCGTCGCTGCCCAGTTCCACCACCCAGGCTACCCCCTTGACGTTCATCTGCGCATAGCTGCGGCCGTTGGCCAGGGTGTGCACGGCCGTGAAACCACCCCATTGCAGATTGGCGGCGTGTTCGTCGCGCAATGCCGCGGGCAGGGCCGGCAACCAGTTGCGCAGCAGACGCCAAGCGGGGCGGCCTTCAGCCGCCGGCTCTGCGCTCACCTCGAACTCGAGGAAGTTGGCGAAGACGCGCTGCGGCTGTGCGGTGTCCACGGCCGCGGTGTAGGAGGCCGGCAACCAGGCCACCGAAGCGGCCACGGTGCCTTCGGGGGTGAAACGCTGCAGCCGGTTGTTGCAGGTGTCGGCCACCCAGACGTGGCCCTGGCCGTCGACGGCCAGCGCGCTCTGCGCGGCGCCTGCCGCGGCGGTGAAACACAGGCGGTCGGGGGCCGCTGCCGCCTGGCCCAGCAAGCCGCCGCGGCGGCCCAGGCTGCGATCGGCCTGGCCCGTGCGCAGGTCGAAGCGCCGCACCCACTGTGCAGCGCCGCCCTCGGCCACCCAGAGGCGCTGCGCATCGGCGGGGTCTGCCGCCAGCGCCAGCGGCTGGTCGAGCCCGCTGATGCGGCCCACCTCGCGTGGGGTGCCAGCGAGGTCGGTGTAGCGCAGCACCTCGTTCTCGCCCGTGATCCAGAGGTCGCCGTCGGCGCCCATCGCCAGCTGGTTGCGCCCTGCGCTCGCCAAAGGGGCGCGCCAGTCGGCGAGCAGTGCGCCGCTGAGCTTGTCGTAGATCCGCACACGCTGTTCGGCGGCGTAGGCCACCGCCAGCAGCCGGCCCTGGCGCTGCACGGCCAGCCCGGTGGGCAGGGCCTCGCCTTCGGCGCGGTGGGCCATCACGCTGGGGTAGGTCTGGTCGGGGTAGCAGCGCTGGGTGCCCGCCCAGACGTTCAGACACAAGGCTTGCCCCTGCGCGAAGTTCAGCATCTGCCCGTCGGACAATCGGCGCGCGAACACGAAGCCCGCCTTGCTGATGCCGCCGGTCTGCGCCAGGTACAGCGTCTGGCCATCGCTGGCCACGAGGCCGATGCCGGTGAAGGGGTCGGTGTGCTTGACGGCGCTGTGCGCCCGCTGAGGCTCGCCGGTGCGCAGGCCGCTCAGAGAGGACTGGGCTTCGTTGTAGCCCAGCGCGATGTGCAGCTGGTCGCCGTCGGCGGCCAGGCTGGCCGGTGGCTGGTAAGAGCGCTGGGGCACCGTGCCCGCCGTGGCCGTGCTGTTGCCGACCACGCCCTGCCAGACATAGCGCACGTCGTGGTGGACCACCCGCACCGACACCTCGGCCGCGCTGGCGATCTGCCCGTCGTCCTGGCGCAGGTCCCACTGGCGCGTGTGGCGGCCCGCCTCCAGGCGCTCGCCCCGCCAAAGCGTGCGCAGCAGCCGG
>LJHW01000023.1 GCA_001295865.1 beta proteobacterium AAP65 | reverse complement strand
GAGCCGATGACGGCAACCCGCTTCATGCGCAGCCCTCCCCGTGCACCAGCGGGGCACCGCACTTGGCGGTGCCCCGGGCTGTAAAGGCTGCTGTGCGGCGCCCCGGGACCAACGAGGGAGGGAGGGAGGAGGAGGAGAGAGACCCCGGGATTTCGGTCGGCACTGCCGACGGTCCGCACAACAGAAAAATCAGCATTCGGTTCAGCCTTGAAGATGAATCAACGCCGAACTGCAGCGTGAGAAGCCAGGGGCGCAGAAAAGTTCCGGGGGGCCGCCACCCGCTGCGTAAAGAAGCGTGGCGTGTGCCCGCCACTGCAGAGGGCGGTGGCGGCGGCACAGTGTGGCATGGGCCTGTCGGTGGGGGCTGAGCGGGGCATGGTTTGGAGCTGCGCAGCACTTTTTGCGGCTGCCTTCGACGAAGTGTAAACTAAGCAGTCGCGTTTTGACTACTCGGTAATGAAGGTGATGGTTCAGACCGCTGTTGGTGTCGCCCGGCCTTGCCGGCGCCGTGGTGTTTGCCCCCGCGCCGCCGGCGCGCCCGTCGCCTGAGAATGGCGAACAGCCACCCGCGCCCATGGACCAGAGCCCCCGCCCTCCCGCCATCACCCTGTCGATCGCTGCTGTCGAACGCGACACCGGCTTGTCGAAGGACACGCTGCGCGTTTGGGAGCGCCGTTACGGCTTCCCCACGCCCGGCCGTGATGGCGTGGGCGAGCGCGCCTACACGCTGGAGCAGGTGGACAAGCTGCGGCTCGTCAAGCGCCTGCTCGACGCCGGGCACCGGCCCGGTCGCATCGTGCCCATGGACACCGCGTCGCTGCAGCAGCTGGCCGAGCAGACCGTGGACCAGCCGCTGCGCAGCGCCGAAGCCCTGGCCGAGGCCAGCGATCTGCGCGACCACCTGGCGCTGATCCGCGGCCATGACGTGCCGGAACTGCGGGCCGTGCTCACGCGCCTGCTGGCGCGGCGCGGCGTGGCGCGGTTCGTCACCGAGGTGGTGGCGCCACTGAACGCCGCCGTGGGCGATGCGTGGATCCGCGGCCAGATGGAGATCTTCGAGGAGCACACCTACACCGAGGTGGTGCAGACCGTGCTGCGCCAGGCCATTGCCGGCATCCCCCCTGGCGCGCAGGAAGGCCGGCCGCGTGTGCTGCTGACGACCTTTCCGCACGAACCGCACGGCCTGGGCCTGCTGATGGCTGAAGCGGTGTTCGCGCTGGAAGGCTGCCCCTGTGTTTCGCTGGGCGTGCAGACGCCGGTGTGGGACACCGTGCGGGCCGCTGCCGCTTACCGCGCCGACATCGTGGCGCTGAGTTTCACCGGCTGCCTCAATCCCAACCAGGTGGTCGACGGCCTGACAGAACTGGCGGCCAAGCTGCCGGCGGGTGCGCAGGTGTGGGCTGGCGGCGCCGCGCCGGTGTTGCACCGGCGCAGCGTGCCCGGTGTGCTGGCACTGGCCAGCCTGGACGCCGTTGCGGTGCAGCTGCGCGCCTGGCGCAGCGAGCGCCCTGCCGACGGCCGGGCCTAGCCCTCGTGGGCTGGCAGGGCGCTGGTGGCCTCCCTAGAATCAACGTATGGAACCTGCGAAGCCCATGATGCTGTACCCCGAGCTTTTCCGGCAACTCGAAGCCGTGCGCTGGAACATGGAGAGCGACATCCCCTGGGATCGCTTCGACGCCAGCCGCCTGACGGAAGAGCAGGCGCAGACCATCAAGATGAACGCCATCACCGAGTGGGCGGCGCTGCCGGCCACCGAGATGTTCCTGCGTGACAACCGCGAAGACAGCGACTTCAGCGCTTTCATGAGCGTGTGGTTCTTCGAAGAGCAGAAACACAGCCTGGTGCTGATGGAGTACCTGCGCCGTTTCCGCCCCGACCTCGTGCCCACCGAAGAAGAACTGCACGCCGTGCGCTTCGAGTTCGACCCCGCGCCCGCGCTCGAAACGCTGATGCTGCACTTCTGCGGCGAGATCCGCCTGAACCACTGGTACCGCCGCGCCGCCGAGTGGCACAGCGAGCCGGTCATCAAGGCCATCTACGAAACCCTGGCGCGCGACGAGGCCCGCCACGGCGGCGCTTACCTGCGCTACATGAAGCGCGCGCTGCACAAGTTCGGCGACGAGGCGCGTGCCGCCTTCGCCAAGATCGGCGTGCTGATGGCCAGCGCGCGCCGCACGGCGCAGGCGTTGCACCCGACCAACCTGCACGTCAACGTCAAGCTCTTCCCGCGCGACACCATCCAGAGCCGCATGCCCGACCCGCAGTGGCTGGAGGCCTGGCTCGACCGCCAGATCCAGTTCGACGCCGTCTGGGAAAACAAGGTCGTCGAACGCATCCTGCACAACATGAGCCTGTTGATGGAGCGCAGCTTCGCCAGCGTGCAGGAGCTCAACCGCTACCGCAAGGAAGTGACGGCAGCGGTGGCCGCGCAGGCGGCCCAGGCCGCGCTCGCGGCCCAGCCCCGCACGGCCTGACGCTCACCCCGGCGTTCCACGGGCTGGGCAAAGCCCGCCGCCGCCCCCAGAATCAGACCGCTGCCGCCCGGGCTTGAGCCCGCCTCGCGGCAGGGTGGCGCCGCCTTCAGCCGCACAAAAAGCACAGGGCGCCGGATGCAGGTCCGAGGGGAGAGTCGGTTTGCAGAAGCAACAACACCCCGTGTCGGCCTGGTGCCGCACGGCCACTGCGCCCTGGCGCTGCATCCTGGTGGCCGCCTTGGCCACGACCGGCGCGGCCGGTGCGCTGGCCCAAGCGGGTGCAGGCACAGGGCCTGCCGCAGCAGCTGCCACGCCCACCGCACCGGCCTTGCCCTCCGTGCAAGTGGAGGCTTACGAGGTCCAGGGCAACACCCTGCTCAAGCCCGAAGCGCTGCAGCAGCGCCTGCAGGCCTACACCGGCCGCCAGACGCTGCAGGGCCTGCGTGATGCCGCCGCGGCCGTGCAGGCCCTGTACCGCCAGGCGGGTTATGGCGGTGTCGTGGCCTTTCTGCCCGAACAGCCGCTCGACACCGCGGGCGCGGCCGGCGCGCGGGTGCGCATCCGCGTGGTCGAAGGCAAGCTGACACGCGTCGACATCCGGCAGAACCAGCAGTTCAGCAGCGCCAACATCCGCGCCAGCCTGCCCACGCTGCTGGCAGGCCGCACACCCGACGTGCGGCGCATCGACGCCGAGATCCAGCTCGCCAACGAGAACCCGGCCAAGACCGTGCAGGTGCTGCTGCAGCCCGGTGCCGAGCCGGCCACCATCGCGGCGCAGCTGACCGTGGCCGAGCAGCCGGTGCAGCGTTTTTCGGCGCGCGTGGACAACACCGGCGGCGAGCGCGACGGCCGCTGGCGCGCTGCCCTGGGCTGGCAGCACGCCAACCTCTTCGACCGCGACCAGGTGCTGGGCGTCGAGCTGCAGACCGCGCCCGAAAACGCATCGTCGGTGGCGGTAGCCACGGTGAGCTACCGCGCGCCGCTGTACGGGCCCTTGCTGGCCATCGATGCCTACGGCGCGTATTCCGATGTCGACGCCGGCAAGCTGGCCACACCCGCCGGCGACCTGAGCTTCTCGGGCCAGGGCAGCATCGTCGGCACGCGCCTGAACGCCTACCTGCCGCGCTGGCAGAACATCGACCAGCGCCTCATCACGGGGCTGGAATGGCGCGAGTACCGCAACAACTGCAGCATCGAAGGCCTGCCACAGGGTGCTTGCGGTTCGGCCGGTGCCAGCGTGGCGGTGCAGCCGCTGAGCCTGATCTACACCGCGCAGGCCGCCAGCGAGGTGCGGGCCGGCTTCAGCATCGGTCTGCACCACAACCTGGCCCTGGGCGGGCGCCATGGCGCCGCCGCCGATTTCGAGGCCGTGCGCCCGGGCAGCGCGCGCCGCTACACGCTGTGGCGCCTGTCAGCCCAGGTGGCCGTGCCGGTGGGTGAGTGGGGCAGCCTCGCCGCGCGCCTGAACGGCCAGCACAGCGCCCGCGCGCTGGTGCCGGGTGAAGCTTTCGGCGCCGGCGGTGCGCAGAGCGTGCGTGGCTTCGAAGAGCGTGAGCTCGGCGGCGACAGCGGCGCGCAGCTCAGTGTGGAAGCCATCAGCGCGGCGCTGGGCGCGCTGGTGGGCCAGCCCGAGCTGGAACTGCGCGCGCTGCTCTTTGCCGATGCCGCCACCGTCAGCAACCGCAACGGCGACCCCTGCCTGGGCGAGCGCAGCAGCTGCCGCATCGGCAGCCTGGGCGCCGGCTTGCGGGTGGGCTGGCAGGCCTGGCAGCTGCGGCTGGACGTGGCGCGCGCGATGAACAGCGCCGCCACCACGCGCGAAGGCGACGTCCGCGCGCACTTCTCGCTGAGCACCTCTTTCTGAGCCGTCGCGGCGCCTGGCGCCGCACACCGGAGACACCGACATGCGCGCATCCTCTTTCCCGGCCCGTGTGGCGCTTTCGCCCCTGGCGGCAGCGGCCCGCCTCGCGCTTGCCGCCGGCCTGGTGGCCACGCCGCTGTGGCTGCAGGCCAGCACCCCCTTGCCCACGGGCCTGCAGGTGGTGCAGGGCCAGGCCACCGTGGCCACGCAGGGTGCGCTGATGACGGTGAAGAACAGCCCCGGCGCCATCCTGAACTGGCAGAGCTTCTCCATCGCCGCTGGCGCGGGCGTGCACTTCCAGCAGGCCAACGCGGCCAGCAAGGTGCTGAACCGCGTGGTCGGGCGCGACCCCTCGCTGCTGCTGGGCAGCCTCACCAGCAACGGGCAGGTGTGGCTGCTCAACCCCAACGGCGTGCTCTTCGGCCAGGGTGCCCGCGTCGACGTGGCCGGCCTCGTGGCCAGCACGCTGCGCCTGCCCGACAGCGACTTCCTCAGCGGCCGCTACCGCTTCAGCGCCGCCGCGGGCGATGCGGGTGTGGTGCGCAACGAAGGCGCGCTGCAGACCACCTTTGGCGGCCAGGTGGTGCTGCTGGGCAGCCGCGTAGAGAACACCGGCAGCGTGGTGGCCCCGGGCGGCAGCGTGGCGCTGGCCGCCGGCCGCAGCGTGGAGCTGGTGGACACCGGCCTGCCGCACCTGGCGGTGAAGGTCGAGCTGCCGGCATCGGCCGATGCGGCCGGTGGCAGCGAGGTGCTCAACCTCGGCCGCCTGGTGACCGACGGCGGCCGGGTCGACCTCTACGCAGGCATCGTCAACCAGCAGGGCCTGGTGCAGGCCGACACGCTGGGCACCGATGCCCAAGGCCGTGTGACGCTGCAGGCCGCGCAGCAGCTGAACCTCGCCGAAGGCAGCACCACGCGGGCGGCCGGCGGCACGCTGCGCCTGGACGCCGGCGCAGAAGGCCAGGCCACCGTGGCCGGCCTGCTGGACACCAGCAGTGCACAGGGCCGCGGCGGCGATCTGCTGCTGCAGGGCCGCCGCATCCTGCTCGGCAGCACCGCGCTGCTCGACGCCAGCGGCGCCAGCGGCGGTGGCCTCTTGCGCGTGGGCGGCGATTTCCAGGGCAAGAACCCGCTGGTGCGCCATGCCGACATGGTGACGGCCCTGCGCGGCGCCACGCTGCGGGCCGATGCCACGGGGCAGGGCGATGGCGGCCTGGTGGTGGTGTGGTCGGACACGGCCACACGTTTCGGCGGGCATGTCAGCACCCGGGGAGGCGCACTCGGGGGCCACGGCGGCCTGGCCGAGGTGTCGGCCAAGGGCTGGCTCGATTACCGCGGCACGGCCGACCTGCGCGCCAGCGCCGGCCGCGAAGGCACGCTGCTGCTCGACCCGCTGAACATCGTCATCCAGGCCAGCACGCCCAACCTCAACGGTGACGGCACCACGGGCGACGACCTTGGCAGCAACAGCATCGCCTTTGTCGACAACCCCGCGGCCACCAGCGTCATCACCGCTGCGCAGCTGGCCATCCAGTTGGGCAGCAGCAGCGTGACGTTGCAGGCCACGAACGACATCACGGTCAGCGATGCGGTGAACGCGGCCTCGCCGAGCAACCTCACGCTGCAGGCCGGCAACAACATCGACATCAACGCAGCCCTCTCGGTGGGAGGCTCGCTCTTGCTGTCGGCCAACGACAACGGCGCAGGCACGGCCAGCGGCATCGGCCGGGTGGCGGTGCTCGCGCCCTTGACGTCCACGGCGGGCAACATCGCCCTCACCAACGGCGGCGGCACGGGCGTGCACACCTTCGCCGCGGCCCTGACGGCGGTGAACCTCAACGTCATCGGCGACATCAACCTGAGCAACGCCGCCACCTGGACGCTCAGCGGGGCTGGCAGCAGCCTGAACAGCAACCTCACCGGCAGCGGCGGCTTCACGAAAGAAGGCGCCGGCACGCTGACACTCAACGCGCCCGGCTTCAGCAACTACAGCGGCAGCACCCTCATCAACGCCGGCACGCTGCGCGTGACCTCGGGCTCGCAGGCGCTCGGCACGGGGTTTGTGTTCGTCAACGCCGGCGCCACGCTGGATGCCTCCAACGGCGTCAGCATCGCCAGCGATCTCACGCTGGCCGGCGGCCGGCTGACGTCCAGCAGCGGCACCGGCACCTTCACCGGCAACATCCTGCTGAGCACCGCTGCGACGATGAGCAGCAGTGGCGGCGCCACGCTGGTGATCGACGCCACCGGCAACATCGGCGGCAGCGCGGGGCTCACCGTCGACGCGGGCGTGGTGCGTTTCCAGGGTTCGGGCAACTCGATGGGCGACCTGCTGATCACCGGCGGCGCCGAGCTCGCCATCAACGATGGCGGCCAACTCGGCTTCGGCATCGTCACGCTGGACAACGGCACGCTGCGCTCGGTGACCAACCCCGTGACCATCAGCAACACGGTGGACATGGGCAGCGGCGGCGGCACCCTGGCCACCAACACGGCGATGGAGTTCTTCGACGGCCTGGGCGGCACGGGCCGCCTCACGCACGACGGCAGCGGCGGGGGCACGCTGACGCTGCAATCGGCCGCCACGCACACCGGCGGCACCACCATCAACGGCGTGTTCATCACCACCGGCACGGGCCAACTGCCCAGCACCGGCCTGGTGACGATCCAGCCCGCGGGCGTGCTGCAACTGGGCGGCAGTGAAAGCATCGGCGATCTCACCGGCACGGGCGCGGTGAACCTGGCGGCCTTCTCGCTGGCCACGGGGCAAGACGGTGGCGACGTGGCCTTTGCGGGCGTGATCTCGGGCTCGGGCAGCTTCTCCAAGGTGGGCAGCGGCGTTGCCACGCTCAGCGGCATCAACACCTACACCGGCGGCACCACGGTGTCTTCGGGCACCTTGCGCCTGGCCGGCGCCAGCGCCACCGCGGGCAACAGCAGCGGCGGCGTGCTGGTCTTCAGCACGCTCGATGTGAGCGACGGCGCCACGGTGGCCAACCTCATCACCAGCAGCAGCGGCACGCTGGCCAACAGCAGCGGCAGCGGCCGCATCACCGGCGCCGTGGTGATGAGCGACGGGCCGATGTCGGTGGGCAGCACCGGCACCGGGCTCACGCTGGCCGGGCCGGTTTCCGGCAGCGTGGGGCTGAACAAGGCCACCAGCGGCCTGGTTTCGCTCACCGGCACCAACACCTACGCCGGCACCACCAGCGTGACGGCCGGCACCTTGTCGGTGGGCGATGGCGGCAACACCGGCAGCCTGGGCACGGGCACTGTGAACATCGCCAGCGGCAGCACGCTGCAGTTCAACCGCGCCAACGCCCACACCGTGAGCAACACGCTGCTGGGTGCGGGCAATGTGCTGCAGCAGGGCACGGGCATCACCACGATCAGCGGCAGCAACGGCCATTCGGGTGACACCACCGTCAACGCCGGCACGCTGCGGGTGCAGGGCACCAGCGGCACGCTGGGCAGCAGCTTCGTCACCGTGAACAGCGGCGGCACGCTCGACCTGGTGGGCGGTGTTTCACTGAACAACACCCTCGAAGTCGCCGCCGGCGGGCAGGTGGGGGCCAGCAACGGCACCAACGGGCTGACCGGTGCCGTGGCGCTGTCAGGCGGCACCGCCGCCTTCGGCCTGGCCGGGGGCACGTTGCAGGTCTTCAACACCGTCAGTGGCAGCGGCGCGCTCAACGTGGCCGCGGGCAACGTGGCGCTGTACGCGCCCAACAGCCACACCGGCGGCACCAGCGTCAGCAGCGGCGCCAACCTCGCGCTGGACGGCTCGTCGGCCGCGGTGCCGGGCGGCATCGCCGTGGCCGGCACCTTGAACCCGCGCAACGGCGCCGTGCTGCCCAACACCATCACCCTGGGCCCCGGCGCCGCGCTGGGCGGGGGTGGCGGGGTGCCGGCCACGGTCAGCGGCAGCGTGGTGCTTGGCGGTGACGCCAACTTCTTCGTCACCGCCGGCGACATCACCATCTCGGGCCCCATCAGCGGCACCGGCAACCTCACGCTGCCCTTCGGCGGCGCGCAGACGCTCACCTTCTCGGGCAACAACACCTATGTCGGCGACACCCGCCTGACCGGCAGCAACCTCACCGTGAATGGCGGCAACGCCATCCCCGACAACTCGACCGTGGTTGTCGCCTCCGCCTTCACGCTCAACGTGCTGGCCGACGAGACGCTGGGCGGCCTCAGCGGCGCCGGCACGGTGGGCCACGGCAGCAACGTGCTGCGTGTGGGTGCCAACAACACGAGCACCACCTACGACGGCGCGATCAGCGGCGTGGGCCCCTTCGAGAAGCTCGGCAGCGGCACGCTCACGCTCACCGGCCCCAGCAGCGTGGGCGGCACCAACATCCTCGGCGGTGTGCTGGCGCTGCAAGGCGCCAACGCCACCCTGGGCGGCGGCGTGATCTCTATCGGCAGCGCGCAGCTCGACCTGCTCGGCGGCGCCTCGGTCTCGAACTCGCTCAACGCCAACGGCGGCACGCTGCGCGGCGATGGCGGGCAGGTGCTGGGCAACCTGGGCTTGATCGGCGACCTCACCCTGCTCGGGGGCGGCAGCGGGCTGCTGGTCGCGGGTGTCATCAGTGGCAGCGGCAACGTCGCCACCGGCGGCACCGGCACCACCACTTTCAGCAGCGCCCACACCTACACCGGCAGCACCACCGTGAACGCCGGCACGCTGGTGCTGGGCGCGGCCAACCGCCTGCCCGATGCGGGCACGCTGGTGGTCAACGGCGGCGTGTTCGATCTCGGCGCCGGCAGCGAAACGGTGGCCAACGTGCAGCTGCTGGCCGGCAGCATCGTCAACGGCACGCTCACGAGCACCGGCGGCTACGACGTGCGCAGCGGCAGCGTGAGCGCGCTGCTGGCCGGCACGGCGGGCCTGGTGAAGAGCGGCGCCGGCACCGTCACGCTCAGCGCGCAGAACAGCTATGCCGGGGCCACCGTGCTCGACGGCGGCACGCTGGTGCTGAACAACGCCAGCCCGCTGACGCTCTCGGCGCTGAGCCTGAACCAGGGCACGCTGGCCGGCAGCGGCGCCATCACCGTGGGCGGTGCCTTGCAGGTGCTGGGCGGCAGCGTCACGCTGGCCGGCAGCGCCGGCTTCACCACCAGCGGCAGCACCAGCATCAACCTGGCCGCCGCCAGCGGTGGCACGCTCACCGTGGCGCGGCCCTGGGTCAACAACGGCACGCTCAGCTTGGCGGGCGACGACTTCATCGCGCTCGATGGCAGCGCCGGCGGCTTCATCACCAACGCCAGCGGTGGCGTGATGAACCTGGCCAGCACGGCCAGCTTCGTGGTGCAGAACCTCGGCGGCGCACCGGCCTTCAACAACGCCGGCACCTTGAACTACAACGGCGCCGGGCTGGCCACGCTGGCCGCGGGCAGCTTCACCAACCTGGGCGCGGTCAACGTCAGCAGCGGCGGCCTGGCCGTCAACGGCGGCGGCAGCGACAGCGGCAGCTACACCGTGGCCACGGGCGCCCTGCTGGCCTTCACGGGCGGCACGCGCAGCCTGGGCGCTGGCGCTTCGGCCACCGGCGGCGGCCGCCTGGAGGTGAGCGCCGGCACGGTGGACATCAACACCGCGCTCACGCCCGGTGCGCTGCTCTTCCAGACCAGCGGCGGCACGCTGAACTTCAACCACACCGCCGCGCAGACCGTCAGTGCGCTCACGCTCACCGGTGGCGCGGTGGGCGGCACGGGCAGCCTGGTGGTCAGCGGTGCCTTCAACGCCAGCGGCACCAACGCCAGCCTGCAGGGCGGCGCCAGCTTCAGCACCCTGGGCACCGGCGTGGTCAACCTCGTCACGGCCACGGGCGGCACGCTGGCCGTGAGCCGGCCCTGGGTCAACAGCGGCAGCCTCAGCATCGGTGGTGACGACGCCATCGCCTTCAACGCCAGCGCCGGCGGGCAGTTCGTCAACGACGCCGCGGGCACGGTCACGCTCAACGGCAGCGCCGCCACACCGCTGGGCTTGAGCGCCGGCACGGGCACGCTCTTCAACAGCGGCACGCTGGTCAAGCTCTCGGCTGGCACGCAGACGCTGGCCTTCACCAGCGTGGACAACAGCGGCACGCTCGACGTGGGCGCCGGCACGCTGGCCCTGGCGGGCAGCCTCACGCAGACCGGCAGCATCGCCACCAACACCGGCGCCACGCTGGCGGTGCCGGCCGGCTTCACCAACGCGGCGGCCGCCACGATCAGCGGCCTGGGCACGGTGGACGTGGGCAGCGGCACGCTCACGCAGCAAGGCACGCTGGTGCCCGGCAGCGTGGGCGCGGCCGGCACGCTCAGCATCACCGGCAACCTCGTCATGAGCGGCGGCGTGCTCACGCTTGACCTCGGCGGCACCACGCCCGGCAGCAGCGACCGCCTCGCCGTCAGCGGCAGCACCACGCTCGGCGGCTCGCTGCAGGTGGCCACGCTGCCGGCCTACAACCCGGCCAATGCCGACGCCATCCCGGTGCTGCTGAGCGGCAGCAGCACGGGGGTTTTTGACAGCGTCAGCCAGCCCGCCGGCTTCAGCACCGGCTACCGGCTGGCGGCTGGCGAGGCCGTGCGCCTGATCTTCAGCAGCACACCGAACACGCGGGTGTTCACCAACGGCGCCGGCACGCTCGACTGGAGCAACGCGGCCAACTGGGGCGGCAGCCTGCCGGGCAGCGCCGACACCGCCTTGATCAGCAGCGGCTTCAGCGTGCTCAAGGCCGGCGGCACCGACACCGTGGCCGGGCTCGAAGTCAACGCCGGCAATGCACTGACGGTCAGCGGCGGCTCGCTCACCGTCACCGGTGCGGCCCTGCTCGGGGGCAACCTCGCGGTGCAGGGCAGCGGCCTCGTGGTGCTGGGCGGTGCCGTCAGCGGCGGCGGCAGCGCGGCGGTGAGCAACGGCACGCTCACGCTCAACGGCGCGGCCGCCTTCGCGGCGCTCAACCTCACGGGCGGCCTGCTCGACGGCACGGGCAGCCTCGATGTCAACGGCAGCTTCACACGCAGCGGCGGCTCCAGCGTGGGCAGCGGCTACAGCAACGTCACGCTCACGCAGGCCAGCGGCGCGCTGCTGCCCGGCGCGTGGACGGCCGGCAGCCTGAACTTCACCACGCTGGGCAGCGGGGCCGGTGATGTGCTGCAGCTCGATGGCGCGTTGGTCGCCAGCTCGGGCGGCATCACGCTCACCACGAACCGTTTCGTCAACAACGCCGGCGCTGGTGCGCTGAGCGTGCCCGGCGCGGCGCGCTGGCTGGTCTATTCGGCCGACCCGGCGCTGGACACACGCAGCGGCCTGGTGCCGGCCTTCAAGCAGTACAACGCGCCGGCCGCCACCCCGCCGGCCGCGGCTGGCAACGGCCTGCTCTACAGCCTGGCCCCCACGCTCAGCGCCACGCTGCAGGGCGCGGTGAACAAGGTCTACGACGGCAGCACTGCGGCCACGCTGGCGGCGGGCAACTTCGCCCTCGGCGGTGCGCTGGCGGGCGACACCGTCACGCTCACGCCCGTGACGGCCGGCCTCTACGCCGACCGCAACGCCGGCACCGGCAAGACGGTGCTGGCCACGGGCCTGAGCTACACCGCGGTCGACGCGGCCACCGGCGTGCCCGTCTTCGGCTACGGCTTCAGCGGCAACGCCAGCGGGGCCGTGGGCGGCATCACGGCCGCGCCGCTGGTGCTGACCGGGCTGAGCGCGCTGAACAAGGTCTACGACGGCAACACCGCCGCGCCGCTGGCCGGCACCGCCAGCATCACGCCGCTGGGCGCCGATGCCGTCAGCCTGGCCGGCACGGCGGCGGGCGTGTTCGCCGACAAGAACGCCGGCAGCGCCAAGCCCGTGGCCTTGAGCGGCCTGAGCCTGGCCGGCGCCGATGCCGGCAACTACACGCTGGTGCTGCCGGCCTCGCTGCTGGCCGACATCACGCCGCGGCCGCTCAGCCTCACCGGGCTGCTGGTGCCGGACAAGGTCTACGACGCCACCCCGGCCGCCACGCTTTCAGGCACGGCGGCCTTCAACGCCGTGGCCGGCGACCTGCTCACGCTGGCCGGCACGGCCAGCGCCAGTTTTGCCGACAAGAACGTCGGCAGCAACAAGCCGGTGACGGTGACCGGCTTGGGCCTGACCGGCGCCGACGCCGGCAACTACACGCTGCAGCCGGTGGCCGGCGTCACGGCCAGCATCACCGCCCGCCCGCTGGCGGTGGCCGGGCTCACGGCGCAGAACAAGGTCTACGACGCCACGGCCGTGGCCACGCTCGGCGGCACCGCCAGCGTCACGCCCCTGCCTGGCGACGTGCTGACACTGGCCGGCACCGCCAGCGGCAGTTTTGCCGATGCCAACGTGGGCGTGGCGCGGCCGGTCACCGTGGCGGGCTTGAGCCTGGCGGGCGCCGATGCCGCGAACTACGTGCTCGTGGCGCCGGCGTCTTTGCAGGCGACCATCACGCCCGCGACGCTGAGCCTCACGGCCGATCCGCTGACCGCCCCCGCAGGCACGCCGCTGCCCCCGCTGACGGGCAGCGTCAGCGGCTTCGTCGGCAGCGACACCCAGGCCAGCGCCACCACCGGCACGCTGAGCTGGAGCAGCCCGGCCACGCTGGCCAGCGAAGCCGGCAGCTACGCCATCAACGGCGGCGGCCTCGCGTCGCTGAACTACCTGTTCGTGCAGGCCGCCGGCAACACCACGGCGCTGACGCTCACGCCCGCCCCCACGCAGCCGGCGGCCACCAACGCCAGCGTCACCGCCACCACGCTGGGCCTGCAGACCGTGCAGGTGCCGCTGCTGATGTCGACCCCGAGCGCAGGCCGGGTGCTGGACGTCACGCCGCTGCTGGCGAGCACGGGCACATCGGCTGCGGGCGCCACCACCAGCACCCCCGAGGGCGGCAGCACCCCGGCCACCGCCGCGCCCGAGGCTTCGACCCCGGCCACCGCGCTGTCGGCCACCCCTGCCGCGGCCGGTGAAGGCGGCGGCGGCGCACCGGTCTTCCGCGCCGTCAACTACGGGCTGCTGCCGCGGCCGCAGGTGCAGAACCTGCTGGCCGCGCGCGAGCAGTACAAGAAGCAGGTGTTCGCGCAGGGCCTGTTCAAGCTGGAGCAAGACCCCACGCTGGCCGATGTGCGGCCGTGCAAGACCGAGGCCGAGCTGAGCACCGGCAACTGCGTCATCACCGAAGCTTTGCGGCAAGAGATCCAGCAGGCCATCACGGCCCGCGCCGTCGTGGCCGGCCCGCGCAAGCCCGAACGCCGCCGTGTGCGCCAGGCCGCGCTGCCCAACATCGAGCGCAAGCTGGCGCTGTTGATCGGCGTGAACACCTACCGCGACAAGCGCGTGCCTGCGCTGGAAGGCGCGGTGCCCGACGCGCGCGCCGTGCGCACGCTGCTCGAAGGCCGCCTGGGCTACGAGGCCACGGTGCTGGAGAACCCGAGCCGTGAGGCCATGATCCGCGCCTTCAACAAGATCGCGCTGGAGGCCGACGCCAACGACAGCGTGGTCATCTACTACGCCGGCCACGGCGTGGTGGTGCCCGTGGGCGGCACCGACACCGGCTTCTGGCTGCCTTCGGACACGAATGCCGAAGACCCGGCCAGCTGGCTGTCCAACGCCGACATCGCGCGCATGGTGGCGGCCGTGGGCTCGCGCCAGCTGATGTTGATCAGCGACAGCTGCTACTCGGGCTCGCTGGTCGGCAACGAGCGTGTGCAGGTGACCAACAGCAGCAACGCGGCCGACATGCTCACGCGCAAGGCCGCGGTGGTGATGAGCTCGGGCGGCAACGAGCCGGTGGCCGACGAAGGGCGCGACGGGCACTCGGTCTTCGCCTGGCACTTCATGCGCGCGCTGGAGGGCGTGGACAACTGGCAGATCGGTGGCAGCGTCTTCGACCGCGTGCGGTCGGCCGTGAGCAAGGAGTTCCCGCAGACGCCGCAGTACGGCGCTTCACGCTCGGCCGGGCACCAGGGCAACACCGACTTCCTGTTCGAACGGCGCGAGTTCGAGGCGGCCAACCCCGCGCCCAGCCCCGCCACGCCGCGCCCGGCGGCCCCGCGCTGAAAGGTGCCGGCCCGCTCAGCCCGGGCGGGCCGGCCGGTTCACCAGCGCGATGCCCACGCACACCGCCACCAGCGCCACGCCCAGGCGCAGCGTGAGCGGTTCGCCCAGCAGCAGCACACCCGCCAGCAGGCCGAACATCGGCGTGAGCAGCGTATAGGCCGAGATGCGCGTGGCCGGGTAGTGGCGCAGCAGCCAGAACCACACCAGGTAGCTGGCGAAGCTGACGATCACGGTCTGGAAGGCCAGCGCCGCCCAGGGCAGGGCGCCCACCACGGCGGGCCAGGCCTCGCCGTGCAGCAGGCCGGCTGCCGTCAGCGCCACGCCTGACACACCCAGCTGCCACAGCAGCGTTTTTTCGGGCGCCGCGGTGGCGAGTTTCGAGCCGCGCAGCGTCAGCGTGGTCAGGCCCCACAGCAGCGCGGCCAGCAGGCCCAGGCCGTCGCCCAGCCACTGCAGCGGGCCCAGCGTGGGCGCGGCAAAACCTTCGGCAAAGGCCCAGACCACGCCGCCGAAGGCCAGTGCCAGGCCGGCCATCTGCGCCGCGTGCAGCTTCTCGCTGCGTGCGATGAAGGGCATGCCCAGGGCCACCACGAAAGGCGCGAGGTAGATGAACACCGCCATGCGGCTGGCGCTGGTGTACTGCAGCCCGATGAAGATGCAGGCGAACTCGGCCGCGAACAGGCTGCCTGCGGCGAGGCCGCCGCGCCAGGTGCCATCACGCTGCCAAACGGAGGTGCCGCGCCACCCGGCCCAGGCCAGCAGCAGCACGGCCGCGCCCAAGGAACGCAAGCCCGCCTGCAGCAGCGGCGGCATCCCGGCCAGACCCACCTTGGCGGCCACCTGGCCCAGGCCCCACACCGCGCTGCAGCCCACCAGCAGCACGACGGCCAGCGCGTCGAGCTGCGTTTTTCTTTCTGAAGTCATCCGCGGGATTGTCGGCGTGTGAGCAGCAGCGCCAGCGCCGCACAAACCAGCCCCGCGCCAGCGCCGGTGGCGTGGGCCAGCGGGGCGGTGGCGATGTCCCAGCCGCCGTTCAGCAGCCCTTGCGCCGGCCGCAGCGGCGGGCCCCAAGGTTGTTCCAGCAGCAGCTTGACGACGAGGCCCGTGGCGATGGCCGCGCCCAGCGCGCGGCGGCGGCCGCTTTCCCGCACCACCAGCCACAGCGCGGCCACCGCCACGCCCGCGTGCAGCACGCCCGAGAGCCCGCCGTAGTGCGCCAGCGCCGGCTGCAGCAGCAGCAGGCCGTGCGTCAGCGGCCAGGCTGCCGCCCAAGCCCACGTGGCGGCGCGCGGCAGGCGTGCGGCCAGGCCCAGCGCGGCCACCACCGCGGCGCCCAGCAGGTTGGCCAGCAGGTGGAAGAGGCTCCAGTGCACGAAGGCGGCGCTGAAGGCGCGCCAGGGTTCGGTGCTGAAACGTTCAGGCTGCCAGTCGAGCAGCGTGCTGGGCAGCGCCAGGGCCAGCACCGCGCCGGCCGACAGCGCCGCGGCCATCAGCACCCAGGCGCGGCCCGGCGTGCTTGCAGCGCGGGCGGCCAGCAACTCAGGCAAACACGGCCTGCCAGAGCGCGAGCACGGCGTCGCGCGGCGCGGCCAGGCTTTCGGGCTCGAACTGCGTGGGCTGTTCGTCGAGCCGCGCGCGGTGCTGCGCGCGGCGCAGTTCGCGGTAGGCGTCGGCCGCGGCACTGCCGATGCCCGCCGGCAGCAGCCCGGCCGCTTCAGCCCGCTGCAGCAGCGCGATGTTGCCGGCGTTGTCGCGCAGCGGCGGGTGTTCGCCGCTGTGGGCCAGCACCAGGTACTGCACGGCGAACTCCACGTCCATCATGCCGCCGGGGCTGTGCTTGACGTCGAACTTCTCCGCCGGCACCGGGCGCGCGCTGCGCACCTTCTCGCGCATGGCGCGCACCTCTTCGCGCAGCGCAGCGGCGTCGCGTGGCGCCGTCAGCACGGCGCGGCGCGTGGCCTCGAAACGCTGCGCCACGCTGGGCGCGCCGGCGCAGAAACGTGCGCGCGTCAGCGCCTGGTGTTCCCAGGTCCACGCGGTGTTGCTGCCGCGGCCGCCCTGGTAGTGCTCGTAACTCGCGATGCTGGTGACGAGCAAGCCCGAGTTGCCGTTGGGCCGCAGCGCGGTGTCGATATCGAAGAGTTCACCCGCGGCGGTGCGCAGCGTCAGCCAGGTGATGAGGCGGCGCACGAAGGCGGTGTAGATCTCCTGCGCGCGCTGCTTCTCGGCCTCGGTCGTCTCGTCGTCGTCGGCATAGACGAAGACCACGTCGAGGTCGCCGCCGTAGCCCAGCTCCAGCCCGCCCAGCTTGCCGTAGGCGATGACGGCCAGCCCCGGCTCGGGCCGGTGGCGCAGCTTGAAGCCGGCCCAGGCCCAGCGTTGCGTGATGCCCAGCAGCGTGTCGGCCAGCGCCGACAGATCGTCGGCCACCTGCTCCACCGTGAGCTCGCCGCCGACATCGCGCACCAGCGTGCGGAAGACCTCGGCGTGGTGCGCGCGGCGCAGCGTGTCGAGCAGCTTCTCTTCGTCGTCTTCACCGGCGCGCTGCAGCGCACTGCGGCGTTCTTCGAGTTCGGCGGTGAAGGCGGCGCGGTCGAAACGCAGGTGCAGCAGGCGTTCGTCGGCCAGTTCGTCGATGACGCCGGGGTGGCGCATCAGGTACTGCATGGGCCAGCGCGCCAGGCCCAGCAGCTTGAGCAGCCGGCCGTGCACCTCGGGGCGTTCGACCAGCAGCGCGAGGTAACTCTCGCGGCGCAGCAGCGGCTCCAGCCAATCGACGAAGCGCAAAGCGCCGGCCGGCGTGCAGCGTTCTTCGCGCAGCGCCAGGCCGGTTTTCTGCATCAGGCGGCCCAGGCGCAGGCGGCTTTCGTCGCGCAGCGCCTGCACCCGCGGGCTCTGCGCAAAGGGCCGCACCCGTTCGGCCAGCGCCGGCGGCAGGCGTTCGAGCAGGGTTTCGCTGTCCACCGGCAGCGGGCCGGTGCCGCAGCCACGCCCTTTGCAAGGGCCGCTCTTGCCGCCGCCTTCGGCCGCAGCGCCCTGGCCTTCGCGCAGCAGCGCGTCGAATTCGGCGGCCACCAGCTCACGCACTTCCAGCAGCTTGTCGAGCAGCGCGCAGCTCTCGGGGCCCTTGCACACCAGGTCCATGCTGGCGGCGATCCAGGCGAGGTCTTCGTCGTTGGTGGGCAGCAGGTGGGTCTGCTGGTCGTCGAGGAACTGGATGCGGTGCTCCACGCGCCGCAGGAAGGTGTAGCCCTCGGCCAGCTGAGCCGCGGTGTCGGCTTTCATCAGCCCGCGCGAGACCAGCCGCTGCAGCGCCGTGAGCGTGCTGCGCGTGCGGATCTCGGGGAATTGCCCGCCGCGCACCACCAGCATCAGCTGCACGATGAACTCGATCTCGCGGATGCCGCCGCGAGAGAGCTTCACGTCGTTGGCGCGCTCGGGCCGGCCGGCGGCGCGTCGCTGGGCCTCTTCGCGGATCTTGCGGTGCAGCTGACGCAGCCCTTCGAACACGCCGTAGTCGAGATAACGGCGGTAGACAAAAGGCGTGACCAGGCTGCGCAGCTGCAGCGCGCGGCCGCTGGTGACGGCCACACGCGGCGCCACCACGCGGCTCTTGAGCCAGGCAAAACGCTCCCACTCGCGGCCCTGCACCTGGAAATACTCTTCCAGCATGGACAGGCTCACCACCGGCGGGCCCGAGTTGCCGTTGGGGCGCAGCGCGAGGTCGACGCGGAAGACAAAACCGTCGTCGGTGGTTTCGCCGATCAGCGCATACAGGCGCTTGACGACGTAGCAGAAGTACTCATGCACGCTCACCGCGCCGCGGCCCTCGGCGTTGCCGGGGGTCTGGCCGTCGTCTTCGTAGACGTAGATGAGGTCGATGTCGGAAGAGACGTTGAGCTCGCGCGCGCCGAGCTTGCCCATGCCCACGATCCACAGCTGCACACGTTGCCCGTCGGCACCCAGCGGCGCGCCGTGGCGTGCGTCGGCTTCGGCCTCGGCCTGCACCAGCGCGAGCTCCAGCGTGGCCTCGGCCAGCGTGCTCATCGTGCGCGTGACCACGTCCAGCGCGGCGCCTTCTTCCACGTCCAGCACGGCCAGGCGTTCCATCACGAGATGGCGGGCCACGCGCAGCGCCGAGGGCAGCTCGCGGCCGCCGGCCTGCAAGCGCTGCACCAGCGCGGTGATCTCGTCGAAGCCCGGCACGCCGGGGGGCAGCAAGGCCAGGTCGGTGGCGTAGCGGCGGCGTATGCGCTGCACGAAGCGGCTGTGAACTGCGGCCGCGGTCGCGGTGAGCATCGGTATCCCTCCGGAAATTCCCTGTTTCGGCGCCGTTTTGTTGTGGGGCTTGGCAGCCGAGGGCGGCAGTGTCAACCCCTTGCCATGGCCTATGCCAGCCGGGGGGTATGGTGACTGGTCAGTCGCAAAATAGGCGCATGAAGACAGCCGCCGTGCAGATGATCAGCCGCCCCGAGTGGCCCGCCAACCGCGAGGCCGCCGCGCGGCTTGTGGCGCAGGCCGCCGACGCCGGTGCGCGCCTGGTGGCGCTGCCCGAGTACTTCTGCCTGCTCGGCCGTCGCGACTCCGACAAGCTCGCGCTGGCCGAAGCCCCGGGACACGGCCCCATCCAGGACTTTCTGGCCGAAACCGCGCTGCGCCACGGCGTTTGGCTCGTCGGCGGCACGCTGCCCGTGCATGCCGAGGTGCCTGTGAATACCGAGGTGCCCGGGCGTGTGCTCAACCGCTGCGCCGTCTACGGCCCCGATGGCCGCGCCGCCGGGCACTACGACAAGGTGCATCTCTTTGCCTTCGACAACGGCCGCGAGAGCTACGACGAAGGCCGCACGCTCTGCGCCGGTGGTCAGCCGGTGGCGCTGGACCTGCCGGCCACGGCCCACACGCCGGCGCTGCGCATCGGGCTGAGCGTTTGTTACGACCTGCGTTTCCCGGAGCTCTACCGTGCCTTGATGGCGCCGCCGTGTGACCTGCTGCTGGTGCCCGCCGCCTTCACGCACACCACGGGCCAGGCGCACTGGGAGGTGCTGCTGCGCGCCCGCGCCATCGAGAACCAGTGTTACGTGCTCGCGCCGGCGCAAGGCGGCCTGCATGAAAACGGCCGCCGCACCTGGGGCCACAGCCTGCTGATCGACCCCTGGGGCCAGGTGGTGGCTGTGCTGCCGGAAGGCGAGGGGATGGTGATGGGCGAGCTGGACTTCTCGCGCATCGCGCAGGTGCGGCAGCAGCTGCCGGCCTTGGCACACCGGCGTTTGTAGGCGCGCGGTTCTACCCGCCGAACATCATCCGGCGCGCCAGCCAGCCCTTCAGCGGCGGCAGCGCGCCTAGCGCGGCCAGGCCCAGCCCACGCGCGCTGGCCGCGCCCGGCAGCTGCCAAGTGAAGCTGCGCGCCAGGAAGTCGGTGGCGGCGATCATGGCCCAGCGGTCGGGCGCACGCGCCCACTCCACGCGGCGCAGCGCGATGTCCAGGTCGTCGGCCCAGCGCAGCGCGGCCACCAGCGCCTGGGCGTCACGCAGGCCCAGGTTCAGGCCCTGGCCGGCCACCGGGTGCAGGGTCTGCGCGGCGTTGCCGATGCGCACCGTGCGGTGGTCCACGAGGGTGCGCTCGGCGTTCAGCCCCAGCGCAAAGTCTTTCAGCGGGCTCAAGCCCACCACGCGCCCAGCCTCGGGCGGAAAGAGCGTGTTCAGCACCGCCAGGCGCTGCGCCTCGCTCAGATCGCGCACCGGGTCGTCGGCGCTCGTCACGCACCACACCAGCGCCGCGCGCGCCTGGCCGTCGGCCGCCGGCGGCAGGGGCAGCAGCGCCGCCGGCCCTTGGCGCGTGAAACGTTCGAAGGCCAGGCCCGGCGTGGCGTCGGCCAGCGTCGCGGTGCCCACCCAGGCGGTCTGCGCGTAGTCGTGGGTGAGGGCTTTGCGGGCCTGTTCGGCGAACACGCCACCCTCGGCCACCACGGCCAAGTCGAAACGCTCGGCCACGCCGGCATCCACCTCCACGCCGCTGCCCTCGGCCTTCAGCGCCGCCACGGGTGTGCCGAAGCGGGTGTGCAGCCTGTGAGGCTCGGCCGCCGCGGCGGCCAGCCAGGCGGCCTGCAGCGGCGCCAGCAGCGTGCCGTAGCGCAGCACCGCGCCCACGTGCGACACGCCCAGTTCACCGGAGCGCAGGCGCACCTCGGCCTGGCCCCAGCTGGGCGGCTGCTGCGAGACGTGCACCTCGGTGATGGGCTGCGCACCGGGCAGCAGCGCGCCCGGCGCCACGCCCAAGCGCTGCAGGAACTGCAGGCTGCCCAGGTTCAAAGCCAGCGTGCGCGGGTCAGCGGCCACGTCGCGGTCCAGTGGGCGTGCGTCGAAGACGGTGATGTGTGCGTGCGGCAGCAGCCGCGCCGCGTGCAGGGCCAGCGCCAGGCCCACCGGACCGGCGCCCACCACGGCCAGTTGCCAGGCGGTGTTCATGGGGTGCAAGTCTGGCTCACCGCGCAGCGCCTTGCAGCGCCATGCGCGCAAAACTCAGTTCGCGGTAAGGCGTGGCCCCGGTGTCCAGGCAGCGCTGGAAGGCGCGCATCGCTTCATCGCGCTGGCCTTGCAGCAGCAATTTTTGGCCGATGAAGAAGTGCGCTTCGGCCAGGTTCAGACGCTCCATCTCGGGCTTGGCGCTGGCTTGTTTGAGCAGCGCCGCGCGGTCGATGCGGCCAAGCAAAAAGCGCAACAGAGCGCCGGGCAGCTTCTGCGGGTCGGTGGCTTCGATGTGTTCGTCCACCGCCGCGGCGCCGCGCCCGCCTTGGGCTTCGGCCGCCAGGTACAGCCACAGCAGCGCAAATTCGCGGCCTTCGCCCGTGCCGTTGGCCACGGCCTCGCGCAGCAGCTTTTCGGCCTCGGCCGGGCGGCCCAGCGTGAACTGCAGCGAGCCCATCCAGCTGGCCGCACTGGCCGGCCGCGCTGCCGGCGTGATGCGCGCAAAACTCGCCAGCGCCTCTTCGGCCCTGCCGGCACCGGCCAGCGCCACGCCGCGTGCGTCCAGCGCTTCGGCGTCGTCGGGGCGCTGGGCGAGCAAGGCATCGGCATCGGCCAGGGCCATCGCGTGGTCGCCCACCATGTTGTGCGAGATCGCGCGTGACACCCGCACGCGCTGCGCGAGCGGGCTGCCCTCGGCGGTTTTCTGCAGCACCTGGGTGTCGATGGCGCGGCCGAACTCGTGGCGTGCGATCAGGCCCTGCAGCGTGTCGTTGCGCACCCCGCGCGCATTGCGCAGGCGGCGTTCGATCTTCTCCAGTTCGGGCACGATGGCCGGGTCTTCCAGCAGCGGCAGGCGCAGGCGCCCGAAGCTGCCCTGCCGGGCCTGCAGGATCTTTTCGCGCCAGGCGCTCAGCTCGGTGGGCAGCACCTGGTCGTCGCGGCGCTCGTAGCGGCGCACGAAGCTGGCCGTCTGGCCCTGGAGCTCCAGCCGCGCGCTGAAGCGGAACTGGCGCTCCACGATCTCCAGCGGCGCCGGCACGCTGCTCTTCAGGGCCACCGGCGTCTGGATGTCGATGCGGCTTTCCACCAACTGCGTCTGGTCGACGAGGAAGGGCGTGCGGCGCTGCGTTTCGCTGGGGCCGCTCAGCACGTCCAGCAGCTCCATGGCGCCGAACTCGGCCTCGATGGCGCCGCGGTTGTACTGGCCGAACTCGGGCACCTCGAAGCGCTGCGTGAACTGCCAGCGGTTGGCCTGGCGGTCGTCCACCACCTCGGGCTCGCCCAGGGTCTTCAGCCCCGGCAACATGCGCGCAAAGCTGCCGCCCAGGGCCTGGCTGAGGGCCTGCACGCCGGCCTGCGCCTGGCCGGCACGCCAGCGTTCGGCGGGCAGGCCGATGGCGCGCATGGTGAAGGCCAATTGCGCCGGGCGGCCGATTTCGCGCAGGTCCCAGCGCTGCTCGAACTGCAGGCGGTTCACGGCCGTGGGCGGCTCGGGCACGGTCTGCAGTTCGCTGCCAGCGCCCACCACCAGCGCAGCGCCGTAGGGGAACTGGGCCCGGCTTTCCATCTGCAGGCCCTGACCGTTGACGGTGGCGTCGAGGAACCACACACGGCCCTGGTGCGCCACGCGCGTGATCACGTGGTCGAAGATCTCGTGCGAGGGCAGGTAGTCGCGCACGCCGCGGTTGCGCTGCACCGAGACCAGCGCGGCCTGGGCGTCGAAGCCCAGCTCACGCAGCAGCGCGTTGAGCAGCACCGTCTTGTCCTTGCAGTCGCCCAGCAGCTCGGCCAGCGTCTGCTGCGGCGGCTTGGGCCGGTGCGAGCTTTCGCCCAGGCTCACGCTGAGGTAACGCACTTCGTCCTGCACGAAGCGCAGCGCTTCGGAGATCAGCGCCTCGTCTTTCAGGCCCGTGGCCTTCAGCGCCTCGGCCTTGGCCGCCACCGCGGGCGGCGTGGGGCTGGGCAGTGTGAAGAGGCGCTGCGCCCAAGCGTCCACCTCCGACCAGCTGGCGTATTCGCTGATGTCGATGGCCGGGTAGATCTTGAACCACGGCGGCGTGCCCTGTTCCTGCACGATGCCCGTCACCTGGTGGCGCACGGCGCGCAGCACCTGCGTGTTGCCTTCGGTGAATTTTTCGGCTTCGTCTTTGCCGGCCAGCGGCTTGGTGAACACGGTCTTGTTCGCCGGCAGCACCCAGCGGTGGTGCAGCAGGTCCACCGGCGTGTCGTAGGCCAGGCGCATGCCGCCAGAGATGCGGCCTTCGAAGATGGGGTTCTCGCCTTCCACGGTGTAGGCCAGCTCCACGGCATCACCCACACGCACGTCGGACAGCACCACCAGCAGCGTCTCGCCGCCGTCCAGCACCTGCTGCTCCAGGCGCTGCTCGCGGCGCATGGGCTCGATGCGCGCCTCCGCCAGACGTTCGCTGCGTTGCCCATCGCGCTGCACGCTGGCGTGGTGGATGCGCACGGTCTGGAAGGCCGGGTTGTAGCCGATCTGCCACTGCGAAACGCCGCCCAAAGCGCCAGCGTCCAGCGCCACGCTGCGGATGCGCACGAAGATCTGCGGCTTGGGCGTGCTGTGGTTGGTCTGCAGGTCCACCAGCTGCTCGCGCCGCGAGCCCACGGCCGGGGCCTTGGGCGCGTTGGCGTCTGGCGCGGGCGGTGCCACCACCCAGGCGGGGATGGCGCCCACCTGCCAGCCTTTGCCACCGCGCGGCGCGGCCGCGGGGGCGGTGTTGGCCGGCGCGGCCGGCTTGGCCGCCGGCGCCTTGGTGGCGGCGGGTTTGCGCGCCGCCGAGGCGGCCTTGTTGCCCGCGGCCTGGGCCCAGGCGGGCTGGGCGCCCAACAAAAAAGCGCCGAGCGCGAAGGTGGCGAACAGCGCCCTCACGGCGGCGTGTGCGCCCCGGGCCATGACCTGCATCTTGAAGTGCTCCCTGAAAAGCCGGCCGCTCGCCGGCACTGCGCGGTGGCCCTGACCGCGGCGGTGCTTATTATTCGCCGCGCACCCAGTTCGGGTGCACACCCGAGGAAGGGGCTGGTCATGGCGCTGATGGATTTCATCAAGAAACAGTTCATCGACATCCTGGAGTGGACGGAAAGCGGCGATGGCACGCTGGCCTTCCGCTACCCGATGGCGGGCAACGAGATCCAGTACGGTGGCAGCCTCACCGTGCGTGAGAGCCAGATGGCCGTCTTCGTCAACGAAGGCAAGGTGGCCGACGTCTTCGGCCCCGGCATGTACAAGCTGACGACGCAGACGCTGCCGGTGCTGACCTACCTGCAGAACTGGGACAAGCTCTTCCAGAGCCCGTTCAAGAGCGACGTTTACTTCTTCAGCACGCGCCAGCAGCTCGACCGCCGCTGGGGCACCACGCAGCCGGTCACCATCCGCGACAAGGATTTCGGCGCGGTGCGGCTGCGCGCCTTCGGCAACTACGCCTACGCCATCCAAGACCCCAAGCTCTTCCACACCGCGGTGAGTGGCACCAGCGCGCGCTACACGGTGGAAGAGCTCGATGGCCAGTTGCGCGGCCTGATGCTGCAGCACATCAGCGATGCGGTGGCGCAGAGCGGCATCCCTTTCCTCGACCTGGCCTCGAACCAGATCGAATTCGCCAAGCAGTTGCAGGAAGCCACGGCACCCGAGTTCGCCAAGCTGGGCCTGGCGCTGGTGAGCGTGACGGTGCAGAACGTGAGCCTGCCCGAAGAGCTGCAAAAGATCCTCGACCAGAAGATCGGCATGGGCATGGTCGGCAACGACATGGGCAAGTTCATGCAGTACCAGACGGCGCAAGCCATCCCGAAGTTCGCCGAAGGCGCGGCTGGCGGTGGCGGCGGCGGCGGTGGTGTGGTGGGCGATGCGATGGGCCTGGGCGCCGGCGTGGCGCTGGGCCAGGTGATGGCGCAGCAACTGCAGGCCGGATTGCAAGGCGGCGGTGCGGCAGCAGCGCAGGCCGCCGGGGCCGCGGCTGCGGCCGTGGGCATCAAACCCGACGAGGTGATGGCCACGCTGGAGAAGCTGGCCGACCTGAAGGCCAAGGGCATCCTCACCGAAGAAGAGTTCGCTGCCAAGAAGGCGGAACTGCTGAAGAAGCTGGTCTAAGTTGGCCACGTCTCCGCAGCGCGCTTACCGCGCTGCCTGTCCGAACTGCGGTGCGCCGGTCGAGTTCGCTTCGGCGGCCTCGGCCAGCGCTGTCTGCAGCTTCTGCCGCAGCACGCTGGTGCGCGATGGCGAGGCGCTGCGCCGCATCGGCGTGAGCGCCGAGCTCTTCGATGACCACAGCCCGCTGCAGCTGGGCGCCGGCGGCTCGCGCCAGGGGGTCGCGTTCACGCTGGTCGGCCGCCTGCAATACGGCTACGAGGGCGGCACCTGGAACGAGTGGCACGCGCTCTTCGACAACGGCCGCAGTGCTTGGCTGAGCGAAGACAACGGCGCCTACGTGCTGGCTTTCGACCAGCCTTTGCCGCCCGACGCCCCCGGCCTCGACAGCCTGCAGGCCGGCACGCGCGTGCTGGCCGACGGCCGCGCCTGGGACGTGGCCTCGGTGCAGCGCGCCCACCTCATCGCGGCGCAAGGCGAACTGCCCGCGCCGCCGCTGCTGGAGGGCGGGTTCACCGTCGTGGACTTGCGCAACGGCGCCGGCGAGGTGGCCACGCTGGACGGCAGCGACCCGGCGCGCCCCGCCTTCAGCGTCGGCCGCAGCGTGCTGCTGGCCGAGCTGGCCATGCAGGGCCTGAAGGACAGCAGCGAGAAGACGCTCAAAGGCCGTGGCGCCGAGTGCCCCAACTGCGGCACGGCGCTGGAGGTGAAGCTCAGCAGCACGCAGAGCCTGACGTGCACGAACTGCGCCTCGGTGGTGGACATCAGCCAGGGCCTGGGCGCCGATCTCCAGCACTACCAGCAGAACAACGCCGGGCTCCAAGGCGCCGAGCCGCTGCTGCCGCTGGGCCGCACCGGCACCCTGGCGCTGGACGGCCCGCCCTTGCCCTGGCAGGTGGTGGGCTACCTGGAGCGCTGCGACATCCCCGCGCCGGGTGACGACGAAGAGACGAGCTTCTGGCGCGAGTACCTGCTCTACAACGCCGGCGCGGGCTTCGCCTTTCTCGTCGACACCGACGAAGGCTGGAGCTGGGTGCGCCCCATCACCGGCGCGCCGGCGGTGCGCGGCCAACAGGCCACCTGGCAGAACGACAGCTACCAGGAGAAGTGGAGCTACGACGCCAAGGTCACCTGGGTTCAGGGCGAGTTCTACTGGCGTGTGCAGCGCGACGAACGCGCGCGCGTCACCGATTACGAAGGCACGGGCCGCGCGGTGGCCAAGCGCCTGTCGCGCGAAAAGACGCGCCAGGAAGTCACCTGGTCGGCCGGGCAGACGCTGAAGGCCGAGACCGTGGCCGATGCTTTCGGCCTGGCCGCCGGCCAGCGCGCCGCGCTGCAGCGCGACATCTCGCCCACCAGCTTCAAGGCCGCCGGCGTGCCCAAGGCGCTGCTGCTGGTGGTGCTGGTACTGGGCGTGGTGGTCTTGCTGGCGATGTGCAGCGACAACGAATGCGATCAGGTGCGCAGCACCTTCGGTGCTTCGAGCGCCGAGTACCGGCAGTGCGAACGCAACCGCGGCTCGGGCGGCAGCGTCCGCAGCAGCGGCGGCAGCTATGGCGGCTGGTCCAGCGGGAGCGGCGGCCACAAGTAGCGGCGCGCTGGCCCTTCAGACAACCAAGAGGAGCTTCACCATGATGGGTATCGAATGGCTCAGGCCCGGCGCCTTCTTCGGCTCGGCCTTGTTCGCCTTGCTGGGCGTGGCCGTGTTCTGGCTGTGCTTCGTGATCATCGACAAGCTCACGCCTTACGACCTGTGGGCCGAGATCGTCGAGAAGAAGAACGTGGCCCTGGCCATCGTGGTGGGCGCGATGTGCATCGCCATCGGGCTCATCGTCTCGGCCGCGGTGCAGGGCTGAGCCCCCGTCACGGTCAGGCGTACGTCTCCCACGCCCGCCGCTCGGCGTGGTCGAGATGGGGCAGGTGGTTGAAGCTCAGCAGCCGGTGCCCCTTGGGCGTGTAGCTGAACTCGCTGAGCGCGCTGTTGCGGATGCGCAGGTTCAGCTCGATGGTGGTCTCGGGCGGAGTCCCCAGCACCTGGTGCACGGCGGTGGCGATGGGCCCGCCGCTGCTGACCAGCAGCACGTTGCTGCTGTGTGTTTGCTGCACGTGCTGCAGCGCTGAGGCCACGCCGGCGCTGAACGCGGCCCAGCTGGGCATGCCTTGCGGTTGTGTCTGCCCGGCCATCCAGCGCGCCAGCGCTTCGCGCAGCAGCCGGAAGTGAGCCTTGTAGACCTCGGGGCTGTCAGGCTTGGCCAGCGGGCCGGCGTGCACGGTGCGGATCAGCGCTTCGCTGTCGTACTCGTTCAGGCCCGGCCACAGCAGCGCTTCGGGCAGCGCCGCGCCGCCGGTTTCGGCATGCCCTTGGGCGATGCCGGCCAGCGTTTGTGCGTGGCGCTTGAGCGTGCCGCGCAGCACCGCTTCGAAGGCGATGCCGCGTTCGGCGAACCAGCGGCCCAGCGCCTGGCATTGGCGCGTGCCGAGTTCGCTGAGCTGGTCGTAGTCGGCCGCGCCGAAGCTGGCCTGGCCGTGGCGCACGAGGTAGAGCGTTCCCATGCCCGGCATTCTGGGCCGGGCAGGGGCCGTCGTCCTGTCGCGGTGGAGTCAGGGCCGCGCAGCGCCCGTCACTCGTTGCTCATCACCACCTGCATCTCGAAGCTGCCGGCCTTGCCGGCCTCGAATTTCCAAGGGCGCAGGCCCTCGACCACGGTCCTGCGCAGCACTCGGGCCTGCGGCGGCTGCACGTCGACCACGGTCACGTCGGTGACCGCGCCTTCGCCGTCGATGGTGAGCTTGGCGCGCAGCACGCCCTTGTCGACACCGCTGCGGATGGCCTCGGGCGGGAAATCCAGCGGCGTCTTCTTCACGATCTTGGGCGTGCCTTGGGCCGCCACGGGCAGGCTGGCGAGCTGCAGCGAGAGGCCCAGCGCGGTGGCCAGACCCAGGCGGGCGGTGAGGGTGCGGAGCTTGGTTTGCATGGCGCGTTCTCGGGTGAGGTGGAGGGGCATGGAAAAAGGAGAGCAACAGCGTGCCCGGCCTTCAGGCCGCGGCGCCGCCGGGCAGGCGGAAGAAGGCCACCGCCTTGACCAGGCGTTCGGCGTTGGACTTCAACGATTCGGTGGTGGCGGCGATCTCTTCCACCAGCGCGGCGTTCTGCTGCGTGGCCTGGTCCACCTCGCCGACGCTGCCGTTGATGGAGGCCATGCCCGTCACCTGCTCGTGGCTGGCGTGGCTGACTTCTTCGACGAGCTGGCGCACGTCCATCACGGCCTTGACGATGCCGCCGATGCGCTCGCCCACCTCGGCCACGGTGCGCGTGCCGTCGGCCACACGTTCGGCCGAGTCGTCGATGAGGCTCTTGATCTCGCGCGCGGCGCTGCTGGCGCGGCCGGCCAATGAACGCACCTCGGTGGCCACCACCGCAAAACCGCGGCCGTGTTCACCGGCCCGCGCTGCTTCCACCGCGGCGTTCAGCGCCAGGATGTTGGTCTGGAAGGCGATGCCATCGATGACGGCGATGATGTCCTTGATGCGCGTGCTGCTGCCGGAGATGCGCGTCATGGTCTCGACGAGCTGCTCCACCGACCTGCCGCCTTCCACCACCGCATCGCGCGCGCTGGTGGCCACCTGCGAGGCCTCGCGCGTCTTGGCGCTGTTGCCCTGCACGGTGGCAGCGATCTGCTCCACCGCGCTGGCGGTCTGCTGCAGGCTGGCGGCGTTGCGCTCGGTGCGCGTGGAGAGCTCGGTATTGCCACCGGCCAGCTCGTCGCTGTGCGCGGCCAGATCGCGGGCGCAGCGTTGCACGTCCTCGATCACACCCAGCAGGTGCTGCTGCATGCCGCCCATGGCGCGCAGCAGCGCACCGATCTCGTCACGCGCGCCCGAGTCGATGCGGCGCGAGAGGTCGCCCGACTTGATGCGTTCGGCCGCGTCCATCGCGTGTTGCAGCGGCACCGTGATCGAGCGGCTGATGATCCAGGCCGCGCTCACGGCCAGCACCAGACCGACGGCGCCGAACACCAGCATCAGCCACACGCTGCGCTGCGCGGCGGCGCCACCGGCGGCGGCGCGCGCTTCGACCTGCTCTTTCAGCGCCAGGCCCAAGGCCTCCACCGACTTTTCGTAGGCCTGCTGCACCGGGCGCAGTTCGATCAGCAGCGCGGTGCGCGAATCGTCGGGGTTGCCGGCGTCGTAGACGGTGAGGAACTTGCGCACGGCGCTGGAGAAGGCGGCCTTCTGCGTCTTGACGTCGTCGATGAGGCGGGCGTTGTCGCCCTGGCCGGCGAGCTTCTGCACCTCGGCCAGCTGCGTTTCGCCATCGGCCAGCGATTCTTCGATGGCGGCCTTCAGGCGTTTGATCTGCCCACCGCTGTCGACGATCAACAGCTCACGGCTGGAACGCGCCACCAGGTGCGTGCGCTCTTGCAGCGCGTTGGCCGCGCGCACGAGCGCGATGTCGACGCGGGCCGTGGTATCGAGGTCTTGCGCGAGCGAACGTGCGCTGAGCGCGCCGACGCCGCACAGGGCGATCAGCAGCAGGATGAGGATGGCGAAGGCCACGCCCAAGCGCGGCCCGATCTTCAGGGTCTGTAGGAGTTGAGACACGTTTTCCCTCGATCTGTGTGGCAACACCGGAAGCCGGTGGACTTGCGCGTGTCTTCGGCCTGGGCACCGGCCATCTGAGCGGGCTGCCGTGATGGACTGCACGGTCGCTGAGGCCGCCTGCGGCATGCACCAAGCTGGCCGCACGGCGTGCACAAGCCCGGCGCACACATGTGATGGGCGCAGATGGAAATCTCGAGCGAGCGCAAGGCGCGGGCGACTTTCGAGCCGTTACGCTCTGCGCATGTCCACCAGCCCCCCCACTGCCGAGGCGCCTGCCGCGGCCGCGCGCATCCACCCTGCCGAACTGGCGCTGCTGGCCTCGGTGTTCGTGGTGGCGGCCTGCGGACTGGTTTACGAGCTCGCTGCCGGCGCGCTGGCCAGCTACCTGCTGGGCGATTCGGTGCTGCAGTTCAGCACCATCATCGGCAGCTACCTCTTTGCCATGGGCATAGGCTCGTGGCTCAGCAAGTACATCCAGCACCAGCTGGTGGCGCAGTTCCTGCGCATCGAGCTGCTGGTGGCCTTCATCGGCGGTTTGATGCCGGCGCTGCTGTTCACCGCCCACAGCAGCCTGCCGGCCAGCGCCGAGCTGCCCTTCCGCGTGATGCTCTACGGCCTGGTGGGCGTGATCGGCATCCTGGCCGGGCTGGAGATTCCGCTGGTGATGCGCATCCTCAAGGCGCACTTCGCGCCACGCTGGGCGCTCTCAGACCTGGTCTCGCAGGTGCTGACCTTCGACTATCTCGGCGCGCTGATGGTGGCGGTGGCCTTCCCGCTGCTCTTCGTGCCGCACCTGGGGCTGGTGCGCACGGGGCTCTTCTTCGGTCTGCTCAACGCGGCGGTGGCGGTGTGGGTGCTGTTCGCCTTCCGCGCTGACCTGCGGCGCTGGGGTGCACACGCGGCGGCGTGTTTCGGTGTGGTGGGCGTGCTCGTCGCGGCCATGGCCGGCGCCGACCGCCTGACCACCTGGGCCGAAGACAGCTTTTACGGCAGCGACATCGTCGTGCGCGAGAGCAGCGATTACCAGCGCGTGGTGGTCACGGCCGGCCCGGCGGGCGTGCGCCTGTACCTCAACGGCAACCTGCAGTTCCACAGCCGTGACGAGTACCGTTACCACGAGGTGCTGGTGCACCCCGCGCTGGCCGCGCACGGCCGGCCGCGCAAGGTGCTGGTGCTGGGCGGCGGCGACGGCCTGGCCGTGCGCGAGGTGCTCAAGCACCCGAGCGTGGAGCAGGTGACGCTGGTGGAGCTCGACCCGCACATCACGCGCCTGTTCGCCAACAACCCGGTGCTGCGCGAGCTGAACGCCGACGCCTTGGCAAGCCCCAAGCTCCAGGTGGTGAACACCGACGCCTACACCTGGCTGGAAGCCAACCGCGAGATGTTCGACGTCATCGTGGTCGACTTTCCCGACCCCACCAACTTCAGCATCGGCAAGCTCTACACCACCAGCTTCTACCAGCGCGCCGACCAGGCCCTGGCGGCCGGCGGCTACCTGGTGGTGCAGACCACCTCGCCGCTGTTCGCGCGCAAGAGCTACTGGACGGTGGTGGCCACGCTGGAGGCGGTGGGCCTGCAGACCACGCCGTTGCACGTGCACGTGCCGAGCTTCGGCGAGTGGGGCTTCGTCATCGCCAGCCGCCGGCCCTGGCAGCCGCCCGAGAAGCTGCCCGCGGGCCTGCGTTTCCTCACCGTGGCGGGGTTGCCGGCGCTGCTGCAGTTCCCGCCCGACATGGCGCGTGTGCCGGCCGAACCCAACCGCCTGAGCAACCAGGCGCTGGTGGCCACCTTCGAGGAAGAGTGGGGCCGGGTGAAGTGAAACCTGGGTCGCTGCGGCGCCGCGATGTGCTCGGCTTGGGCCTGGGCGCGGCCACCGTGCTGGGCGCGGGCTGCAGCCCGGCAGCGCCAGCGGCCGTGCCCGTGCAATGGGTGGGCGCCAGCCACACCCGCGGCCACCGCCTGCGCCGCAGCGGTGCGCTGCCGCCGGTGGCCGTGCAGCGCCAGGCCGGCGCGCTGGTGATCGGTGCCGGCGTGGCCGGCCTGGCCGCTGCGCGCGGCCTGCGGCAGCGGGGCATCGATGACGTGCACGTGCTGGAACTCGAAGACCAACCCGGCGGCAACAGCCGCGGCCACCAGATGGCCGGCATGGCCTGCCCGCTGGGCGCGCACTACCTGCCCTTGCCAGGCCCGCAGGCGCGCGAGGTGAGCGAACTGCTGCACGAGTTGGGCCTGCTGAAACACGAACTCGGCCGCACCGTGGCCGACGAGCGCCACCTCTGCCACAGCCCGCAGGAGCGTGTGTTCTTCGAAGGTGCCTGGGCCGAAGGCCTGCTGCCGCCGGTGGAGCCCGGCTCGCGCAGCGCGCAGCAGCTGCAGGCCTTCGCGGCTGCGGTGGCGGCGGTGCAGCGTGCAGGCGCCGGCCGCCGCGGCGAGCCGGCCTTCGCTCAGCCTGCGCACCGCAGCGCCTGGGGGCCGCTGCAGGCGCAACTCGACGCGCAGACCTTCGCGCAGTGGCTGGACGCGCACGGCCTCGACGACGCCCACCTGCGCTGGTACCTCGGCTACTGCTGCCGCGACGACTACGGCGCCACGCCCGAAGAAGTCTCGGCCTGGGCCGGCCTGCACTATTTCGCCAGCCGTCATGGTTTCCATGCGCCGGGTAGCGAGACCGAAGAGCGTGAAGCGGTCTTCACCTGGCCCGAGGGCAACGCCTGGCTCACGCAGCGCCTGGCCGCGCCGCTGGGCGAGCGCCTGCACGGCGGCCGCACGGTGCTGCAGGTGAGCGAAGGTCGCCATGCGGTGGAGGTGCTGGCCTGGGACGAAGCCCAGCAGCGGCTGGAGCGCTGGACGTCGCCGCAGGTGGTTCTGGCACTGCCCCTCTTCATCGCGGCGCGCGTGGTGCAGAACCCACCGCCAGCGCTGGCACAGGCCGCAGCGCTCTTGCCCTACGCGCCGTGGCTCGTGGCCAACCTGCAGATCGATGCCCCGCTCTTCGACCGCCCCGGCGCGCCGCCTTCGTGGGACAACGTGGTCTATGGCGGCCGGGGCCTGGGCTATGTCGACGCCATGCACCAGAGCCTGCGCCCCGTGCCTGGCGCCACCGTGCTGACGGCCTACCATGCGCTCGCGCGCAGCGAACGCGCCGCGCTGCTGGCCGACGACCCCACGCCCTGGGCCGCGCGCGTGCTGGCCGAACTGCGTGGGGCCCACCCCGACATCGATGAACACGTGCAGCGCATCCACCTCATGCGCTGGGGCCACGCCATGGCCATCCCCGTGCCCGGCCTGCAGCGCCACCCGGCCCTGCAGGCGCTGCGCGGTCTGCGCGGCCGGCTGCGTTTTGCCCACGCCGACCTTGCCGGCTGCTCGGTGTTCGAAGAGGCCTGCACGGCCGGCGCCGAGGCTGCGCTAGCCTAGGCCGCTGTTTCCCCAGCTTGGGCTTCTCATTGGAAGCCTCTCCACACCATGCAATACCGCCACCTCGGCCGTTCCGGCCTGCGCGTCAGCGCCCTGTCGCTGGGCTCTTGGGTCACGTACCACAACCAGGTCGACTCGGCCCAAGCGCGCGAGATGATGGCCGCGGCTTTTGATGCGGGCGTCAACTTCTTCGACAACGCCGAGGTCTACGCTGGCGGCCGCAGCGAAACCATCATGGGCGAGGCGCTCAAGGCCCTGGCCTGGCCGCGCCTGAACTACATCGTCAGCACCAAGTTCTTCTGGGGCCTGGACCGCAACGGTGAGGCGGTCAACCGCAAGGACACGCTGAACCGCAAATACCTGATGCAGGCCATGGACGGCAGCTTGCAGCGTTTCGGCCTCGACTTCATCGACCTCGTCTACTGCCACCGCCCCGACCCGCACACGCCACTGGAAGAGACCGTGCGTGCGATGAACGACATCATCGTTCAGGGCAAGGCGCTGTACTGGGGCACCAGCGAATGGAGCGCCGCCGACATCGCCGCGGCCTGGCACATTGCCGACCGCCACGGCTGGCACAAGCCCTTGATGGAGCAACCGCAGTACCACCTCTTCCACCGCCAGCGTGTGGAGCAGGAGTACGGCCGCCTGTACGACACCACCGGTCTGGGCCTGACCACCTGGAGCCCGCTGGCCAGCGGCCTGCTGACCGGCAAGTACCGCAACGGCATTCCCGAGGGCAGCCGCGGCGCGATGGACAACATGGCCTTCCTGCGCGACGGCTTGCTCGACGCGAAGAAGAACGCCGCCGTCGCCGCGCTGGAGCCCATCGCTGCCGAACTGGGCGGCACGCTGGCGCAGTTGGCCATCGCCTGGGTGGCCAAGAACCCGCGTGTCAGCACCGTCATCACCGGCGCTTCCAGCGTGGCGCAACTGCAGGCCAACCTGGGTGCGCTGTCTGTCCTGGACAAGCTCAACAGCGAAGTGCTTGCTCGCATCGATGCGCTGACGGCTCCTTTGGCGGCCTGATGCGCAACTTGCAACGGGTGCCGCCGCCCACATGAGTCGAAGCTGATTTTTCGCTCAAGTGCGAAGCTGATGTGACGTTATCGAGGGGAGCCGCAAGCCAAACAGGACCGCCCCATGCGCAGCAATCTGCCCGTCACCCAGCGTGAGTACAGCTTTCCGAGCGACCAGACGCTGGTCTCGGTGACCGACCTGAAAGGGCGCATCGTCTACTGCAACGGGCCTTTTGTGGCCGTCAGCGGTTTCACGCGCGAAGAGCTGATGGGGCAGCCGCACAACCTGGTGCGCCACCCCGACATGCCCGAAGAAGCCTTCCGCGACATGTGGGAGACCATCGAATCGGGCCGGCCGTGGTCGGCCCTGGTGAAGAACCGCCGCAAGAACGGCGACCACTACTGGGTGCACGCCAACGCCACGCCGATGCAGCGTGATGGACAGACCGTCGGTTACCTCTCGGTGCGCCGTGCCGTCTCGGCCGAGCGTGTGGCCGTGGCCGAACAGCTGTACGCCCGCATGCGTGAAGAAGCGGCGCAAGGCCGGCTGCGCACCGGCCTGCACCACGGTGCGGTGGTGCGCCGCGACGCGCTGGGCCGCGCGCTGCAGGGTGCGGGTGCCGCGGTGCGGCGCGTGGGCCTGCACGGCGCGCTGGCCGTGGTGGCCGTGCTCGGCGGCGCGGCGCTGGCCAGCGCGACGGCCGCTGTTGTGTGGGTGCCGGCCGCCGTGGTGCTGGCGCTGGCCGCGCAGGCGCTGCAGCGCCGCGTGGTGGAAGCGCCCCTGCAGGCGGTGCTGTCCGACGCCCGCCAACTCGCCGCCGGCGATCTGACGCACGAGGTCAACGTCGACGCGCCGGGCCTCCCCGGTGAACTGCAAGGCGCGCTGGCCCAGTTGTCGGTGAACCTGTGCACCGTCATCGGCGACGTGCGCACCGAGGCCGAGAACCTGCGCACCGCCGTCGCCGAGATCGCCGCCGGCAACCAGGACCTCTCGTCGCGCACCGAAGCCCAGGCCAGCAGCCTGGAAGAAACGGCCGCGTCGATGGAGCAGATCAACGGCACCGTCAAGCAGAGCGCGGCCTCGGCCAGCCAGGGCGCGCGCCTGTCGGAAGAAGCCTCGAACGTGGCCAACCACAGCCACGAGGCCGTGCTGGGCGTGGTGCAGTCGATGGAGGCGATCTCCGACTCTTCCAAGCGCATCGGCGAGATCATCCACGTCATCGAAGGTGTGGCCTTCCAGACCAACATCCTCGCGCTGAACGCCGCGGTGGAAGCCGCCCGTGCCGGCGAGGCCGGCCGCGGTTTCGCGGTGGTGGCCAGCGAGGTGCGCGGCCTGGCGCAGCGCACGGCCGAAGCCGCGCGCGAGATCAAGCAGCTCATCACCGCCAGCACCGAGCGTGTGGAAGCCGGCAACCGCCAGACGCATCAGGCCCAGCAGCGCATGCAAGAAGTGCTGCAGAGCGTGGGCCAGGTCAGCACGCTGCTGGGCGAGGTGAGCACGGCAGCGCAAGAGCAGCAGCAGGGCGTGAGCCAGGTCAACGAGGCCGTCACGCACATGGACGGCATCACGCAACAGAACGCGGCCATGGTGGAAGAGCTCGCCGCTGCTGCGCAGGCGCTGAACGCCCAGGTGCAGACGGTGAACCACACGCTGCGCCTGTTCCGCCTGCGTGCGGGCGAGGCGTCCATCGCCGAGGGTGACGCCGTGGCGATGCGCAAGGAACAGCGTGCCGCCGCGCCGGCCCCAACACCGGCGGTCGCGGCTGCGGCGCCGGCTCCCGCCGCGGTGGCCAAGACGGTGGTGCAGCGCGCCGCGGCCCCGCGCAAGGCGGCGCCACGTGCGGCAGCGGCCGTGCAGGCCCCAAAGCCGGCCGCGCCGGCGCCGCGAGAGCCCGCACAGGCTGCGGCTGCCGACGACGACTGGACCACGTTCTGAGGCCCGGAAAAGAAAAAGGCCCACCGCGTGCGGTGGGCCTTTTTTTCATCTGGAGCGGGATAAGAGGCTCGAACTCTCGACCTATACCTTGGCAAGGTATCGCTCTACCAACTGAGCTAATCCCGCAGGGGTTCTGGTGGCCTGGGGCGGAATCGAACCACCGACACGCGGATTTTCAATCCGCTGCTCTACCAACTGAGCTACCAGGCCGTGCAGAGCCGAGCAGTATAGCCCAAGTTTTGACGCCCTTCAGAGCGCGCCGCGCTTGTTGCGCGAGAGGTCCACGCCCAGCTGCTTGAGCTTGCGGTAGAGGTGGGTGCGTTCCAGGCCGGTTTTTTCGGCCACGCGCGTCATGCTGCCGCCTTCTTGCGCGAGGTGGAACTCGAAGTAGCTTTTCTCGAACGCATCACGCGCTTCGCGCAGCGGGCGGTCGAGGTCAAAGAGCTGTTCCGAGCGCGGGCCTTCGTGGGCCGGCGGCAGCATCGGGTGGCTCAGCGGGTGCAGCGGTGCGGCCAGGAGTTCGGCACTGGTCGTGGGCCCGAGATCGGTGCGCAGCCCGCCTTGCAGGGCCGCGGCCAGGCGCTGCGCCGGCTTTACCAGCGCCTGCTCCACGGCGCGCAGCAGTTTCTGCAGCGTGATCGGTTTTTCGAGGAAGGCGCTGGCGCCGTACTTGGTGGCTTCCACCGCGGTGTCGATGGTGCCGTGGCCGCTCATCATGATCACGGGCATGCTGAGCTGACCGCTGGCGCCCCACTCTTTGAGCAGTGTCACGCCGTCCACGTCGGGCATCCAGATGTCGAGCAGCACGAGGTCGGGCCGCAGCATCTCGCGCACATGGCGGGCCTGCGCAGCGTTTTCGGCCAGTTCGACCGTGTGACCCTCGTCGGTCAGGATCTCGGAGAGCAGGGCGCGGATGCCCAACTCGTCGTCGACTACCAGGATAGTTGCCATGCGTTCTAGTGCGTCACGCTGCCAGGGGCCGGTGCGGCGCCGGCATCGGCGGCCTCTGCAGGCCCGCCCGGCGTTGCGGCGAAGTTGGAAAATGATAGCGAAACGCGGGCCCCGGTGACGGGGCCCTCGGGATCGTCGCCCACGTGCAGGTTGGCCGCACGCAGCCGCGCGCCGTGTTCATCGGCGATCTTCTTCACCACCGCCAGGCCCAGGCCCGTGCCTTTGACCTTGGTGGTGACGTAGGGCTCGAAGGCGCGCTTGAGCACCTTGTCGGCAAAACCCGGGCCGTTGTCGATGACGGTCAGGCGCACCGCGCGCAGCCCGCCCTGCTCGCCGCGCGCGCCCGAGACCAGCAGCTCCACCTGCCCGTCGGGGCGGTCGGCCACGGCGTCAAGTGCGTTCTGCACGAGGTTGTGGATCACCTGGCGCAGCTGGGTCGCGTCGCCGCGGATGGCCGGCAGCCCCGGCTCCACGCGCGGGCGCAGCAGGCCGTTGTCCAGGGCCTGGCCGTACAGGCCCATCACTTCGGCGGCGAGCGCGCCCAGGTCCAGCGGCTTCATCTGCGCCGCGGGCAGGCGGGCGTAGTCGCGGAACTCGTTGACCAGGGTCTGCATCGCCTGCACCTGGTTGACGATGGTGTTCACGCTGCGCGCCAGCAGCGCCTGGTCGGCGCCTTCGAGCTTGTGGCCCAGGCGGTGCTGCAGGCGCTCGGCGCTGAGCTGGATGGGGGTGAGCGGGTTCTTGATCTCGTGCGCCAGGCGCCGCGCCACCTCGGCCCAGGCGGCGCTGCGCTGCGCGCTCACCACCTCGGTGATGTCGTCGAAGACCATCAGGCGCATGTCGCCGGGGAGCGTGGCGCCGCGCACCAGCAGCGTGAGCGTAGTGCCGTCGCCGCGCTGCAGGTCGAAGCTTTCCTGCCACTGGTCGCGTTCGCCGGCCTCGGGGCTGGTGGCCAGCAGCTCAAAACGCTGCTCCACGCCTTGCGAGAAGTCCTTCAGATCGGGCAGCTCGCTCAGGCGGCGGCCGCGCCAGCTGGCCAGCGGGCGCTGCAGGATGCGCGTGGCGCCGGGGTTCACGGTGTCGATGCGGCCTTCGCGGTCGAAGACGATGACGCCCGCCGTCAGCGTGTCGAGGATGGTCTGCAGCCGCGTACGCGCACCTTCGAGCTGGTGCACGCCGCGCTGCACTTGGCTGCGCGCTTCGGCCACCTGCGAGGTCATGGCCGCGAAGCTGCGTGTGAGGCCGCCGAGCTCGTCGCTGCTCGGGAAGACGGGCTTGGCGCGCAGGTCGCCGGCAGCCACTTCGCGCACGCCCTCGGCCAGCAGCAGCAGCGGCTTGGCCAGCTGGTTGCCCAGCACGATGGCCAGCAGCACCGCTGCGAACACCGCCAGGATGAGCGCCAGCGTCAGCGTGCCCACGTACATGCGGCGCAGCGCGTCGCGCGCCAGGAAACGCTGCTGGTACTCGCTGTAGGCCGCCTGCACCGCCAGCGCGTTGGCCGCCAGCGCGCGGGGCATGGGCTGCAGCAACATCAGGTAACGCTCTTCGCTGCGCGCCAGCGCGGTGCCGGTGCGCGGCACGCGGGCCAGCGCGCGCACACGCGGGCCGGGGTTGCCGGGGGCCAGGGCTTCGTCGTCCAGGCCTTCCACCTGCGCGGCGGAGCCGGTTTCGCGCACCTGGCGCATCAGGTTGGCGCTGGCGCGTTCGGGCGGGCCGGCGCTGGCGCTGCCGCCGGCCGTGAAGAGCACCTGGCCCTGCGGCCCCACCAGCGAGGCTTCGCTGGCGCCGATCTGCTCGCGCAGGCGTTCCAGCGCCAGCGGCGCCATCGTCAGGCCGCTGTCGGCCAGGCGGTCGGCACCCACCTGGGCCTTGCCGATGAGGTCGGCCGTCAGCGTGTCGAGCGTGCCCTTGCCCAGGGCCAGGCCCGCGTCCAGCGCGCCGGCCACCTTCACGTCGAACCAGGCCGCGATGCTGCGGCTGGCGAACTGGTAGCTCACGGTGTAGATCACCAGGCCCGGCAGCAGGCCCACCAGCGCAAAGATGCCGGCCAGCTTGATGAGCAGCCGGCTGCCGAACTTGCCGCGCCGCACGCGCACCGCCAGCCGCAGCGCCACCACGCCGATCACCAGCGTGAGCAGTGCGGCCACGGCCACGTTCACCCAGAACAGCCAGACGAAGTGGCGCTCGTAGAAGCCGCCACCCTGGCTGCTGAAGCTGATGACGAAGGCCAGCACCAGCGCCGTGCCGGTGGCAGCCACGATGGCGATGATCCAGGCCCAGCGGGCCGAATTGCTCACGGCGTGCCCAGCTCGACCTTGAGGGTGCTGCTGACGCCCACGGCCCAGTCGCCCTGGCCGCCCAGGCCGAACTGCATCGGCCCGGGCAGCTGCGAGGTGTCGAGCCGGTAGCTGAACTGGAGGTAGTAGTCCTTGTCGGCGTCCAGATCCTTGAGGTCGGCCAGTTTCCAGTCGCTGCTGCGCGAGGCGAGTGACAGCGCCTCGGCCAGTGTCGGGAAGGTCTGGTTCAGCCCGCCCAGCAGCCCCACGCGCCACGAGTTGGTGAGCGGCTGGTAGGCCAGCCGCCACGAACGTGAGACCCGTACCACGCGCTCGTCACGCCAGTACCAGCGGTTGCGCAGCAACTGGGCCTGGGCCACGAAGTAGATGGGCACCCCGCGCTGCACCGCTTCTTCCACCGCCCGCGGCAGGTTCACGCGGGCGTTGAAATCGAGGTTGAGCGCGCCGTCCTGGCGCTGCACCTGCAGGGCGGCCAGCTCCACGCCCTGGGCGTGGGCACTGGCGGCGGCCAGCATCAACCAGCCGGCCAGCAGACAGCCGAACAGCCAGGCCGGCAGCCAGCGCTGCAGGGGGGCGGGGCGATCCGGCAGCGGAGGCATGGGCGGGTGGCGGGCTTCTTCAGGAACCGGGGGTCTTGCGAAGCAGGGCGTAGAAGAACCCGTCCTGCAAGGCGGCGGGGCGCATGGCAATCGCCCCGGGGGCATTGTCGGGCAGCGGCAACAGATGGCCGGGCGATGCGGGCTCCAGCACCGCCGTGCCTGGGGGCAGGCGTTGCAAAAATGCGTCGATCTGCAGCCGGCCCTCGGCCGGGAAGATGGAGCAGGTGGCGTAGAGCAGCCGCCCGCCCGGTGCCAGCAGCGGCCACAGCGCATCGAGCAACTCGGCCTGGATGCGCGCCAGGGCCTGGATGTCGTCTTGCCGGCGCAGCCAGCGCACATCGGGGTGGCGGCGCACGATGCCGCTGGCGGTGCAAGGGGCGTCCAGCAGGATGGCGTCGAAGGGCCGGCCGTCCCACCAGCCCTTGGGGAAGCGCCCATCGCCGGCCTTCAATTCAGCCTGCAGCTTCAGGCGGTTCAGGTTGTCCTGCACACGCGCCAGGCGCAGCGGGTCGCTGTCCAGGGCCAGCAGCTCGAGCTCGGCCAGCTCCAGCAGGTGGGCGGTTTTGCCGCCGGGGGCGGCGCAGGCGTCGAGCACCCGGGCCTTGGGGCGCAGCCAGGGCTGCGTGGCGCGGTCTTCGCCGTCGATCGGCTGCAGCAGCAGGGCCGCGGCGCGCTGGGCGGCGGCGTCCTGCACGCTGACCTCGCCTTCGGCGAAGCCGGGCAATTGGTACACAGGGCAGGGCTGGGCCAACACCACGGTCTGGCCGGCGCCCAGCGTGGTGCCTGGCGGGTCTTCCGCCAGCGTGGCGGCGCGGCCCAGCGCGGCCAGGCCGTGCACGTAGGCCTCGCCCGTGCCGCGGCGGGCGTTGACGCGCAGCGTCATCGGCGGGCGGCGGTTGGCGCCGGCCAGCAGGGCCTGCCAGTGCTGGGGCCAATCGCGCTTGACACGTTCCACCCACCACAGCGGGTGGTTGTACGCGCCCAGGGCGCTGCGCTGGGCGCCTGCCACCAAGGCATCACGCTCGCGCAGGAAACGCCGCAGCACGGCGTTGATGAAGGCGGCCGCCGCGGGCGTGCGCACCCGCGCGGCGCTGACGGCCTGGTCGACCAGCGTGTGCTCGGCATAGGGCGGCGGGTCTTGCCCTGCGCCGGTGGGCCACAGCAGCGCCAGCGCGGTGACGAGCAGCGCGTCCACCGCGGGCGGCGGCAGCTTGGGCGCCAGCAGCGCGCGCGCCTCGGTGGCGCTGCCCAGCCAGCGCAGGGTGTGGAAGCTCAGCGCCTGCACGCCGGGGCGCAGGTCGGGCGGGCAGCACGCCAGCACGTCGGTGAGCGACTGCCCGCCGCGCACGGCCTGCACCGCGTCGGCGGTGTTTTCGAGCAAGCGGCCCAGCGGGGGCGAGGCCGCGCCTGGGGGCGGAGGGGTGGGGGCGGCCGGCGGCATCGGGGCAGTCTAGCCGGCCGCCGGGCAGGCACTGCGCGCAGCCCGGCTGGGGTGATGTGCACAGCGCGCAGCGCGCGCAGGCCGGGCGGCGCACAATGCATGCTTCTTTTGGCTACGCAGCGGCCTGTCGCGCGCTCCCCACCCCACCCATGCCCCGTACCGTTGCCCCGGCCGCCGCCACCCGCATCTTCCGCAGCGAAGAAGAACTCGCTGCGCTGCCGGCCAGCGAACGCATCCGCTACCGCCTCGTGCAGGCCGGGCGGCGTTACCACGCCAACGACAACATCTCGGCCTTTGTGCAAGAGGGTGAACTCGCCGAGCTGAAGGCCGAAGTGGCGGCCAAGCTGCAAGAGGTGCTGCAGGCGCTGGTGATCGACACCGACAGCGACCACAACACCAACGAGACGGCCAAGCGCGTGGCCAAGATGTACCTCGAAGAGGTGTTCCGCGGCCGCTACGTGCCCATGCCCAGCGTCACCGAGTTCCCGAACGTCGAGCGCCTGAACGAGCTGATGATCGTGGGCCCCATCACCGTGCGCAGCGCCTGCAGCCACCACATGTGCCCGATCTTCGGCAAGGTGTGGATAGGCATCCTGCCCAACGAGCACAGCAACCTCATCGGCCTGTCCAAGTACGCGCGCATCGCCGACTGGATCATGAGCCGGCCGCAGATCCAGGAAGAGGCCGTCACCATGCTCGCCAACGAGCTGCAGGAGCGTGTGCGCCCCGACGGCCTGGCCATCGTGATGGAGGCCGACCACTTCTGCATGCACTGGCGCGGCGTGAAGGACAACGAGAGCGCCATGGTCAACAGCGTGATGCGCGGCGCCTTCCTGAAAGACGCCAACCTGCGGCGCGAGTTCCTCTCGCTGCTGCCGCGCAAGTCGAAGTGAACGAACCCCGCCCGGCGCCGCTGCGACCGGGCTGATACCAAGGATCTCCCATGCTCGTCCGTCTCATGTATGCCAGCCGCGCCGTGCCGGCCGTCGACCAGGAAGCGCTGGTGTCCATCCTGCGCAAGAGCAAGGTCAACAACCCGGGCACCGGCATCACCGGCGTGCTCTGTTTCAGCGAGGGCATCTTCCTGCAGGTGCTCGAAGGCGGCCGCGCCGCCGTGAACCAGCTCTACAACCGCATCGCCACCGACCCGCGCCACAGCGATGTGACGCTGCTCTGCTATGAAGAGATCGGCGAGCGCCGCTTCGCCGGCTGGAGCATGGGCCAGGTGAACATGAGCCGCCTGAACCCGGCGCTGCTGCTGAAGTACAGCGAGAAGCCCACGCTCGATCCCTTCGCCGTCTCGGGCCATGTCTCGATGGCGCTGTTCCAGGAACTGATGGCCACGGCCAGCATCGTCGGCCAGCCATGAAGCCGGCAGGCTGGCTGCTGGCCCTGGCGGGCTTGCTGGCCGGCCTGGCCGGGGCCTTGTTGCCAGCGGTGCCGGCATTTGCCGACGACGGTCTGCAGGCCGTGAGCCTGCAGCACGGCGGCCAGCAGCGCCGCTACTTGCTGCACGTGCCGGCGAACCTCGACCGCACACGCCCCGCGCCGCTGTTGCTGGCCCTGCACGGCGGCGGTGGCCACGCCGAGTTCATGGCCAACGACGCACGCTACGGCCTGCAGCGCCTGGCCGCGAGCGCCGGTTATGTGCTGGCCTTCCCCAACGGCACGAGCCGCCTGCCGCGCGGCCGCCTGGCCACCTGGAATGCCGGCGGCTGCTGCGGCCAGGCGCGCGAGCAGAACGTCGACGACGTCGGCTTCCTCCGCGCCGTGGTGGCCGATGTGCAGGCCCGCGTGCGCATCGACCCGGCGCGCGTCTATGCCACCGGCATGTCCAACGGCGGCATGATGGCCCACCGCCTGGCCTGCGAGGCGGCCGACGTCTTCCGCGCGGTGGCCGCCGTGGCCGGCACCGAGGCGGCGCCGAACTGCGAGCCTTCGCGGCCGGTGTCGGTGCTGCACATCCATGCGTTGGACGACACCCACGTGCTCTACAGCGGCGGTGCGGGCGCTGACGCCTTCCGCGACCGCAGCCAGGTGATGGATTTCGTCTCGGTGCCCGTGACGATGTCGCGCTGGGCGCAGCGCCTGCAGTGCCCGGCAGCGCTCAAGCCCGTGCTGGAACGCCCTGGCGCGCGCTGCGAAGCCTACGCCGGCTGTGCCGGCGGCGCGCAACTGCAGTTGTGCACGGTGGACAGCGGTGGCCACAGCTGGCCCGGGGCTGACAAGGTGCGCCGCGGCAAGCCTGGCGCTACGCAGGCGCTGGACGCCAATGCCACGATGGCTGAGTTCTTCGGCCGGCTGCCCTGAAGCAGCCCTGAACGGGGCCTAGAGCCGCCCGGCCGGCCCGAAGCGGAACAGCCCCACCAGCAGCCGCGTCGGAAAGGCCGCGATGGCCTCGTTGTAGGGCAAGGCCGTTTCGTTGAAGAGCTGCCGCGCAAAGCCCAGGCGTTTCATCGCATCGCGCCAGGCCAGGGCCTGCGTGGCCACGTCGTCGCGCACGCGCACGGCCTCGTGCTGTTCCAGCAGCGCAAACACGCGGCTGGCGGCGGCGGCCTGCGCGGCCTCGGCCGCGGCCCAGGCCTGGGCGTGGGCTTGCACCACCGGCTTGCTGTCCATTTGCAGGGCCGCGTGTGCGGCTTCGGCGCAGGCGGCCTGCCAGGCATCGAGCGCGCCTTGTTCGGCCGCCATCGGCTCGCGCAGCGCGGCCAGCAGCGGCTCGGCCGCAGCCTGGCGCTGGCGCAGCGCGTCGCCCACCTTGGCCCAGCTGGCAGCGATGGCGTTGCGCAGGGTCACGAGCCGGTTGTAGGCGCCCACCATCCACAGCACGAGCAGGCAAACCAGGGCTGCGAGCCAGATCGAGCTTGAGTTCATGCCCAGAATCTAGACCATAGTCCGGCCCGGCCGGCCGGCGCCTCAGCCGCGCACTTCACCCTGGCCCAGCACCACCCACTTCATCGAGGTCAGGCCCTCCAGCCCCACCGGCCCGCGGGCGTGGAACTTGTCGGTGCTGATGCCGATTTCCGCGCCCAGGCCGTACTCGAAGCCGTCGGCGAACCGCGTGCTGGCGTTGACCATCACGCTGGCCGAATCCACCTCGCGCAGGAAGCGCATGGCGTTGGGGTGGTTCGTGCTGAGGATGGCGTCGGTGTGGTGGCTGCCGTGGCGGTTGATGTGGGTGATGGCTTCGTCCAGGCTGTCCACCACCTTGATGCTGATGATGGGCGCCAGGTACTCGCAGCCCCAGTCGGCTTCGCTGGCGCGGTGCACACCCGGGCGCGGGCCCAAGAGCGCGGCGGCGCGGGCGCAGCAGCGCATCTCCACGCCCTTGGCCACGAACACATCGCCAATGCGCGGCAGGAAGGCCGCCGCCTGCGCCGCGTGCACCAGCAGGCTCTCGGTGGCGTTGCAGGGGCTGTACTTCTGCGTCTTGGCGTTGTCGGTGACCTGGACGGCCATGTCGAGATCGACCTCGGCGTCCACATAGGTGTGGCAGTTGCCGTCCAGGTGCTTGATGACGGGCACCTTGGCCTCGGCGCTGATGCGCTCGATCAGCCCCTTGCCGCCGCGCGGGATGATGACATCCACATATTCGGGCATGGTGATCAGCGCCCCCACGGCGGCGCGGTCGGTGGTGGGCACCAGCTGCACGGCGGTGGCCGGCAGGCCGGCCTCTTGCAGCGCGGCGTGCACCAGCGCGGCCAGCGCCAGGTTGCTGTGCAGCGCCTCGCTGCCGCCGCGCAGGATGCAGGCGTTGCCGCTCTTCACGGCCAGGCTGGCCGCTTCGATGGTCACGTTGGGCCGGCTCTCGTAGACCATGCCGAACACGCCCAGCGGCACGCGCATCTGCCCCACGCTGATGCCGCTGGGGCGGCGCTTGACGCCCGTGATCTCGCCGATGGGGTCGGGCATGGCGGCGATCTGCTCGCAGCCTTCGGCGATGGTGGCGATGACGGCGGGCGTGAGTTTCAGGCGGTCGACCATCGGTTCGGCCAGGCCAGCGGCGCGGGCCTCCTCGAGGTCGCGCTGGTTCGCGGTCTGCAGCGCAGGGCCGGCCTCGCGCAGGCGGCGCGCGAGCGCGCGCAGGGCCTGGTTCTTGGCGGCGCTGGGCGCGGCGGCCATGGTGGTGGCGGCCGCGCGCGCAGCGGCGCCCATGCCGGCCATCAGGGTGGGGATGTCGAGGGTGGTTTCAGCGGCAGACATGCCGCGGATTGTCCCAGAGCCCCTGCCGGCAGACCGGCGGGGGCTTCAGGCCGCCACGCCCGTTACCCAGGCCTTGCGGATGAGCCGCCCGCAGTTGACCGACAACTCGCCCGAGCCGGCAGCGCCCTGACGCGCCAAGACACCATACCAACTGCGCGTGGCGTCTATCCAGGGGTAGAAGCCGAAGGCGCCTGCGCTGCTGAAGGCGCCATCGCCGACGGCCGGATCGGTCTCGACCCAGTGGCCCAGTGAGTAATGCCAGCTCTCGGTGCGCGGCACCGGCGTGCCCAGCGCGTTGGGGCAGGTGTCGGGGTTGGTGCACACCGCGTTGCTGCCGAGTTGGGTGCCCATGCGCAACTGGCCGGCCAGCATCTTGCGCAGGAAGCGCGTGTAGGCGGCCGGCGTGCTCTCGGCGCCACCGGCCAGCTGCGGCTGGTTGAAGCTGATCTGAACCTCGTCGCCCAGCACCGCGCGGAACTCGGTGGCGAGCTCGCCATTGCCCATGCTGCCCAAGCCCACCAGGCTGGCCAGCTTCTGCATGTGGCCGCCGTCGTAGTAGTAGCGGCCGTCGGTGAGGGCGCTGTACTGGCCGTTGCTGGCCGGGAAGGCCAGGCAGGCGTCCACCGTCTGCCCAGGCAGGCAGATGGAGAAGTTGGTGTAGCCGCTGCGGAAGGTGAGGTGGCGCACGTCTTCGGCCGTCAGCGTGCCGCCGCGCTTTTCCACCACGTAGGCGCCGAAGAGCCACTTGGTGGCCGAGGCCAGCGACATCGAGGTGTCGGCCGTGTAGACGGTGGTGCTGCCGGCGCGGTTGACCGAACCGCTGGCGCGCGCGCCGTCGCGGTCGCCCAGCTCCCAGTAGAACGGGGCCACGGCCGTGCACAGCGCGTGGTTGTTGGCGGTGGTGGTGGCCGCGGTGACGCGCTGCGCTTCGGTGGGGCCCGAAGACGGTGGCGGCGGCGGTGGCGTGGGTGCGGGGTCGGTGGCGCCACCCCCGCCGCCGCAGGCGCTCAAGCCCGCGCACAACAAGACCAGCGTGGCCGAGGTGGTGCTGATGACAAAGCCGGTTTTCATGGCGTGTGCTCCCTGGCCCTGTTTGTAGGCCCGGTGCCTGACACGCGACGCTTCGGCCGTGTAAAGCTGCGTAGCTGCCTGTAGCGCGATGTCAGGGCAGGATGGACAGCACCGCCAGCCAGAACGAAGCCGTCAGCGCGAAGGCGGCGGTGGAAATGACGATGGTGGCCGTGGTCTCGGCCTGCAGCGTCTCGTAGCGCTGCGAAAAGATCAGCGCGTTGCTGCCCGTGGGCAGCGCCGCCATCATCACCACCACGCCCAGCGGCAGCCCGCTGAGGCCGAAGCCCCAGTGCGCCACCACCAGCACCACGGCCGGCACCAGCAGCAGCTTCACCGCGCTCAGGCCCAGGGCGCCGCGCCACAGGCCGCGCACGCCGTAGGCCGCCAGCGTCACGCCGATCAGCACCAGGCACATCGGCACCACCGCCGCGCCCAAGGTGAGCAGGCTTTCGTCGACGATGGGGTGCAGGCCCAGGCCCGTGAGGTTCCAGGCCATGCCGCCCAGCACCGGCAGCACCACGGGGTGGATGACGGTGTTGCGCGCGGTCTGCGCCAGCGTGCGCGCCAGGCCGCGCAGGCGGCCGGCGTTGTCGGCCCCACCGGCGTTGCCGAGGCGGGCGGCGCGGGCGAGGTCGAGTTCCACCAGCGCCGTCAGCAGCGTCAGCAGCACCAGCGCATGCAGGCTCACCAGCGCGATGTGGATGGCCAGCCCGGCCTCACCGAAGACCGCCGCCGCAAAAGGCACGCCCACCTGCAGCGAGTTGCCGAAACTCGCCGTGATGGCGCGCGTGGCGGGCGCGGCCGCGCCATGCCGAGCTGCAGCGCGCCGCTGGCTCAGGTAGACGAGCAGCAGCACGCCCACCAGCGGCACGAAAAACGCCACCAGCGTGGCCCAGGGCATGTGCGCCAGGTCGAGCCGCGCCGTGGTGCGGAACAGCAGCGCCGGCACGAAGAGGTAGAAGACCAGGTTGCCCAGCACACGGGCCGGGTCGCCCTCTTCGGGTTTGCCCAGCCAGCGCTGGCGCGCGGCCAGCCAGCCCAGGCCGACGGTGAAGAACATCGCCATCAGCTTGGCCAGCACGGTGGCCGTCATCGCGCTGCGGCCCGGTGGCCGCCGGGGCTCAAGCCGCGGCCTTCTTGGCGGCCACCTTCTTGGCCGCGGCGCCCTTGGCCGGTACCTTGGCCGCGCGCGGCTCGAACTCGAAGCTCACCTTGCCTTCTTTCGGGTCCCAGGCCAGGAAGGCCTTGAACTTGCGCTTGGTCTTGTTGCTGACGAAGTTCTCCAGCAGGCTGGTCTTGCCCGTGGCCAGCAGCTTCTCCACCTCTTCGTGCGGCACCGGCTGCTGCAGGATGATCTTGCCGGTCTTGAAGTCGCAGGTGACGGGCGCGCCCACGCTGTTTTCGCAGACGTAGTTCGTGCCGTGCTCGAAGACCTTGCCCTTGCACTTGGGGCAATGGCCCAGGCTCTGCTGGGCCGAGAAGTCGACCGGCTCGCCGTCACCCTCGGCCTGCTTGGCGTCATCGCCGAAATCGAACTCGAGCTTCCAGTTGTTGATCTCGTCGTCGAAAGCCAGCTTGATCTCGGCCGTAAAAGGCCAGCCCGCCTTGCTGCGAAAGCCCTCCAGCGGACCGATCTTCTTGTCGCGCACCAGGGCCTCGGCCTCGGCCGTCTCGAAGGCCCGGCCGGCCGGGATCTTGGTGATGGAGAAGCCGCAGCCCTCTTCCATGCCGGCCGCGCCGGTGCAGGCAAAGCGGCGGTAGTTCTCCTTCACCACGCCGCCGCAGTTGGGGCAGGGCGTGGCCAGCGTGGCGTAGTCGCCGGGGATGGTGTCGCGGTCGTACTCCTTGGCCTTCTTGACGATGCGCTCGGCCATCTTCGCGATCTCGCCCATGAAGGCGTCGCGGCTCAGGCGGCCGTGCTCCATCTCGCTGAGCTGGTACTCCCAGTTGCCGGTGAGGTCGGGGCGCGTCAGGTCTTCGATCGCCAGGCCGCGCAGCAACGTCATCAACTGGAAAGCCTTGGCCGTGGGCACGAGCTCGCGGCCGTCGCGCAGCATGTACTTCTCGGCGATCAGGCCTTCGATGGTCTGCGCGCGCGTGGCCGGCGTGCCCAGGCCCTTTTCTTTCATCGCGTCGCGCAGCTCTTCGTCCTCGATGAGCTTGCCCGCGCCTTCCATCGCGCTCAGCAGCGTGGCTTCGGTGTAGCGCGCCGGCGGTTTGGTTTTCAGCGCGTTCACGGCCACGTCTTCCACGCGCACCTGCTCGTCTTTGGCCACGGCCACGAGGTTGGCGTCGTCGTCTTGCGCTTCCTTGCCGTAGACGGCCAGCCAGCCGGCGTTCACCAGCACCTTGCCGTTGGTCTGGAAGACGTAGTCCTGGCCGCCGTGCTGCACCGTGCTGTGGCGCGTGGTGACCATGAACTCGGCGCTCGGATAGAACACCGCGAGGAAACGCTTGACCACCAGGTCGTAGAGCTTGGCCTCGATGTCGGTGAGGCTCTTGGGCGCCTGCAGCGTGGGGATGATGGCGAAGTGGTCCGACACCTTGGTGTTGTCGAACACGCGCTTGGTGGGCTTCACATAGCCCTCGTTGAGGCCCTTGCGCGCGTGCATGCTCAGCTCGCGCAGCGGGCCGGGCAGCTCTTCGTCGGCCAGCATCGTGAAGGTCTGCTTCACGGTGGGCAGGTAGTCCTCGGGCAGCGCGCGGCTGTCGGTACGCGGGTAGGTCAGCACCTTGTGTTTTTCGTACAGCGCCTGTGCCAGGCTCAGCGTGGTCTTGGCGCTGAAGCCGAAGCGGCTGTTGGCCTCACGCTGCAAGGTCGTCAGGTCGTACAGCAAGGGCGAGGCCTGCGTGCTGGGCTTGGCCTCGTCCACCACGCGCGCGGGTTGGTTGCGCACCGCGGCGGCGATGGCCTCGGCGTCGGCCGCATTCCACAGGCGGTCGGCGCGGGCTTCGGCGTCGTTGGCGTCCTTCTTCCACTTCGTGTCGAACCACTTGCCTTCGTACTGGCCGGCCACGGCGTCGAAGGTGGCCTTCACCTCCCAGTAGGGGCGGCTCACGTGCTTGCGGATCTTCTCTTCACGCTCCACCACGATGCTCAGCGTGGGCGTCTGCACCCGGCCCACGGTGGTGAGGAAAAAGCCGCCGTCGCGGCTGTTGAAGGCCGTCATCGCACGCGTGCCGTTGATGCCCACCAACCAGTCGGCCTCGCTGCGGCTGCGCGCCGCGTCGGCCAGGCCCTGCATCTGCGTTTCGCTGCGCAGCTTCTGGAAGCCGTCGCGGATGGCCTGCGGCGTCATGCTCTGCAGCCACAGGCGCTGGATCGGCTTGATGGTCGGCTTCTTCTCGCTGTTCTGCGCGTACTGCACGATCAAGCGGAAGATCAGCTCGCCTTCGCGGCCCGCGTCGCAGGCGTTGATCAGCGCCGTCACGTCCTTGCGCTTGACGAGTTTCACCACCGCGCTCAGCCGTGCCTTGGCCTTGTCGATGGGGGCCAGGTCGAAGTGCGGCGGCACCACGGGCAGGTTGGCAAAACTCCACTTGCCGCGCTTGACGTCGTACTCCTCCGGCGCCTTGATCTCCACCAGGTGGCCCACCGCGCTGGTGACGACGTAGGTGTCGCTCTCGAAGTGGTCGGCGTGCTTCTCGAACTTGCCCGCCACAGGCGTGAGCGCGCGCACGATGTCCTGCGCCACGCTGGGCTTCTCGGCAATGATGATGGTCTTGCTCATGGTTCCTTGGAAGTCGTTCACTGCCTGGGCGGCGGTGCCGGCGGGCCCCGCCAAGGGCTGCCTACAATCCGCCGATCTCGCGCGCACGCACGCGCGCTCGTACGAATTCAATATACGGAATGAAGATGACCCCGCAAGCGGCACCGGCACGCCAGGCCGCCGCCACCGAACCAGGTGTGACCGGGCGCCGCATCCAGGTGCGCAAGAGCGGCGTGCACGGCAAGGGCGTCTTCGCGGTGCTGCCCATCGCCAAGGGCGAGCGCATCATTGAATACAAGGGCGAGATCATCGGCTGGCCCGAGGCGCTGCGCCGCCACCCGCACGATCCAAAGGATCCCAACCACACCTTCTATTTCAGCCTCGACGACGGCAGCCACGTCATCGATGCCAAGGTGGGCGGCAACGCCGCGCGCTGGATCAACCACGCCTGCGAGCCCAACTGCGAAGCCGAAGAGCTGGAAGGCCGCGTCTTCATCAAGGCGCTGCGCAAGCTCAAGCCCGGTGAAGAGCTCTTCTACGACTACGGCCTGGTGATCGACGAGCGCTACACGCCCAAGCTGAAGAAAGAGTACGAGTGCCGCTGCGGCAGCCCGCGCTGCCGACGCACCATGCTGGCGCCCAAGCGCTGAAGGTGGCCGCGCCATGCCTAACAGCCCAACGCAGTGGGGAGCCGAGGCGCTCTGGGAGCAGCTGGAGCCGCTGCTGCCCGGCTTGAGCGTGGAGGTGCTGGCACGCGCCGAGAGCACCAACACCCTGCTGCTCGACCGCGCGCGCGCCTGGGCCGGTGCGCCCGACGGTGCCGTCACGCGGCCCGGTGAACTTGACAGCCGGCGTGGCGACCTCGAGCGCCCCACGCCGCTGGGCCGGCGCGGCGCAGACATCCAGCCCTGCCTGCTGGTGGCCGAACAGCAGACACGCGGCCGCGGTCGCCTCGGGCGCGACTGGGTCGCCAGTGCCGGCGCATCGCTGACCTTCAGCCTGGCCCTGCCGCTGGCGCCGGCCGATTGGTCGGGTCTCTCGCTCGCGGTGGGTTGGGCCCTGGCCGAGGCCCTCGATCCCCTGCCGCCCGGCGGCGGTGCGAGCCCGCGCCTGATGCTGAAGTGGCCCAACGATCTCTGGCTGGCCGAGCTGCCCGCGCAGCCGGGCAGCCCCGGTGGCAGCCTGGGCCGCAAGCTTGGTGGCATCCTGATCGAAACCGTCAACGTCGGCCAGCGCCGGCTGTGCGTGGTGGGCGTGGGCTTGAACGTGCGGCCGCAGGCCGTGCCCGAACTGCCGCACGGTTACGCCTGCCTGGCCGAGTTGCAGCCCGCGGCCAGCGCCCCGGCTGCGCTGGCCGCGGTGGCCTTGCCGCTGGTGCGTGCGCTCAAGCGCTTCGAGACCGAGGGCTTCGCGCCGCTGCAGGCCGCCTACGCGCGGCGCGATCTGCTGCTGGGCCAGCCCGTCACCACCACGCTGGCCGCGGTGCCCGAGGGCGTGGCCGAGGGCGTGGACGAACGCGGGGCTTTGCGCGTGCGTTGTGGTGACGTGCACAGCCTGGTGAGCGGTGAAGTCAGCGTGCGCCTGCAGGGCGGGGCGGCTTGATGCTGCGCGCCCTGCTGCTTGTGCTGGTGCTGGCCAACCTGGGATTTTTCGCCTGGAGCCGCGGCTGGCTGGCACCGGGCCTGGTGCCGCCCCAGCAGGGCCAGCACGAACCGCAGCGCCTGCAGGGCCAGGTCAAGCCCGAGCTGGTGACGGTATTGCCACTCAAGGACGCGAACGCCGCCGTGGTGGCCGCGCGTGCGGCAGCCGCGGTGTGCGTGGAATCGGGACCCTTGGCCGAATCAGAGCTCACCACGGCCGAAGCCGAACTGGTGGCCGCGCAAGCGCCCGCGGGCAGCTGGACGCGTGAGCCGGCGCCTTTGCCGCCGCTGTGGCTGGTCTACGCCGGCCGCTGGCCTGAGCCCGCGGCGCGGCGCGCGCGCGAGGCCGATCTGCGCAAGCTTGGGCTCGAGCCCGAGGTGCTGACGGCGCCGGCCGAGCTGGCGCCGGGCCTCGTGATCTCGCGCCACCCCAGCCAGGCCGAAGCCGAGGCAGCGCTCGAAAAACTGACCCGTGGCACGCCGCCGTTGCGTGGCGCGCGCGTGGCGCAGCTGCCCTTGCCCGCGGCCAACACCGTGTTGCGCGTGGCGCGGGCCGATGCCGACCTGCAGGCCCGCCTGCGGCTGCGCTCGGGCGAAGCCTTGGGCGGCGGTTTCAGGCCTTGCGCGGGCGCACCGGTCGTGGCTTCGGCGCCGAAGCCCTGAACAGCGCGGCCACGGCCAGCGCCAAAGCGGCCAGCCAAGCCAGCGACATCGACCCGCCACCACCGCCGCCTCCGCTGGTGCCGGGCGTGCTGGGTGGCGTCGGTGCGGTCGGCGGGGTGGTGACCGGTGCTGCCGCCACCACCACGATCTGTGTGCTGCTGGCGCTGGCGCCGGTGCTGTCGGTGACGGTCAAGCGCACCGTGAAGCTGCCGGCCGCGCTCGGTGTGAGCGTGGCGCTGGCGGCGTTGGTGGCGCTGCTGAAGGCGCTGACGATGCCGCCGCCGTTGGTGATCTCCCACAGGTAGCCGCTCAGCGTGGCACTGCCCGAGGCCGTGCTGCCGCTGCCCGAAAGGGCGACCACGCTGCCGGCGGTGGGGGCGGCCGTGTTCACGGTGATCGCCGCCTGGGGCCCGGCCACGGCCGCCAGGGCGCGGCCGGCGTCCAGCATGCCGGCGCCGCAGTAGGTGGTGTTGCAGTAGCACTGCAGCTGCTCCACCACGGCGCTGGGAGCGCTGCACTGCGGCACGATGCTGCCGTCGCCGTTGTCGCCGCCGGTGGTGGGGAAGGGGCGGGCCGTGCTGCGCAGGGTGGACAGCAGCACCGCCGGCGTGAGCGTGCTGCGTTCCGACAGCATCAGCCCGGCCGTGGCCGCCACCAGGGGCGAAGCGAAGCTGGTGCCCACGGTGATGTTGTAGCTGTCGGTCCAGGTGGAGCTGACCGGGCCCTGGGTGCCGGTGTTCGTGGCCGCCAGGATGGGGAAGAGGCAAGGCGTGCCGTTGGTGATGTTGATGCAGTTGCCCGCCGGCGCGGCGATGCTGATCTGGGTGCCGAGATCGGAGAAACCGACCTTCGTGCCGGCGTGGCGCAGCCCGGCGACGGCGATCACGCCCGTGCAGCTGGCGGGCGCGCTGACCGGCCCGCCGACGCTGTTGCCCGCCGCGGCGACGATGACCACGCCGCGCGCCAGCACCTCGTTCACGGCCGACTGGTAACCCGCGCTGCAGCTGCCGCCCCCGCCCAGGCTGAGGTTCAGCACCTGGGCCGGGTTGGGGTTGTCGGGCACGCCCGGCACCGAGATGCCGGCGGCCCAGCGCATGGCCGCCTGGATGTCGGCGCTGTCGCCGAAACATTTGCCCAGCACGCGCACCGGCAGCACCCGCACGCCCGGCGCGGCGCCTGCCATGCCGTTGTTGTCGTCGGTGGCCGCGCCTATCAGGCTGGCCGTGCTGGTGCCGTGCCAGCTGCTGCTGGACTCGGTGCAGTCGGAGAACGTGGTGGTGCGCGCTTCGGCGGCGGTCACCCAGTCGCCAGGGTCGCTGGGGTCGGCATCGCGGCCGCCGCCGTCATTGGCCACTGCGGCATTGCTGACGAAGTCGTAGCCCGGCAACAGGCGGCCGCTGAGGTCGGGGTGGTCAGGCCGCACACCGGTGTCCAGCACGGCCACCACCACGGTGCTGTTGCCGCGGTTGCGCGCCCAGGCGGCTTCTATGTCGATGGAAGACACCGGCCCCTGTGCCAGCGTGGCGGCCGGCGCCCGCAAGTACCACTGCCCGCTGGCCGGGCCGTCCTGCATGCCGGTGCCGTTGCTGCGCCGCTCGGTGGCGCTGGTGGCGTACAGCGGGTCGTTGGGTGCCGCCGTGCGGCGCATACGCTGGTTGGGTTCGGCGAATTCAACGTCGGGGTCGGCGGCCAGCTGCGCCGCCAGCTCCGCGGCGCTGATGCCGCTGGCGCGCAGCACCTGGATGTTGGGGCCCACGGCGGGGCCGGCCTGCAAGGTGCGGCCCAGGCGCGCGCCCATCACGCTGGCGCGGTCGTTGAGCACGTTGCGGACGGTGCCGGCCTCGGCGCGGGCCGACAGCGCGTACTGCCGCGTCAGTTCGGCCGTGGCCTTGAACTTCACGATCACCTCGCCAGCCACCGGCGACAGCGCGGCGCGGGCCCCGGCGGGTGGAGGGCGGTCGGCCCCGGCGGGCAGGGCGAAAGCCGCGCCGGCCGCCAACAGCAGCAAAGAGCCGGCTCGTCGCGCCGGGGCCAGAAAGAGGAGCTGGTGCAGCATCCTGGCAGTTTAGGTCGCAGCCCTCGGGCCCGTGCGTCGGGGGCCGTGGCTTCCGTAAGCAAGCGCAAGGCCGGCTGCACCGCGGTTGCGCCGGCCGTGACATTTGCCCAACGCCACAACCTGCATCCCCGGGTTGACGGCCCCCGAGCCCAGGGGGTGCGGCCTTTCGGCGCTTGTGCGGCTGAAGGGCATCACGACAATGGGGCTTCTGGCCGGCATGTTCCGGCAGCACCGGGCCCCGGGAGGGCCTGTCAGGAGTCCTTGATGAAATACCACTTGCTTGCCGCCGCCTGCCTGGCAGCCCTGGCGCCCTTGACGGCCGCCGCCCAGAGCGCCGACCACGTGCACACGCCCTTGTGCAACCACCAGTGGTCCGACCACCAGGGCGCCTTGAGTTTCGCCACGCCGTTGGCTGCGCCTGCGCCCGGCCGCACCGGCATGACCTTCATCCTCAACGACCTCGGTGGCGTGGGCGCCGGCACCGCGGCACGCGCGGGCTTCGAAGCCGCTGCGGCGCTGTGGTCCAGCGTGCTGCTCGACCCCATCACCATCGTGCTCGACGTGCAGTTCTCGGCACTGGGCCCGGGCATCCTGGGCTCCACGGGTTCCACCACCAACACCGTGGGCTACGCGTCGCTGCGCAACCTGCTGACGGCCGATGCCACGTCGGCCGCTGACTTCTCGGCCGTGGCCTCGCTGCAGGCCGGCCCGCTGGGTTTTGTCTCGAACGAGCCGCCGGTGTCGGGCCCCATCGACTCTCGCCTGCGCTTCTTCGACAACAACAACAGCTTCGACAACAACAACATCGCGGTCAACACCGCGCAGGTCAAGGCCCTGGGCCTGGTGCCCACCTACGCCGCGAACAACCCGACGCAGCGTGACGGCGCGGTGTCCTTCAGCAGCTCTTTCACCTGGGACTTCGACCCTTCGGACGGCATCACGCCCGGTGCTTTCGATTTCGTCGGCGTCGCGGCGCATGAAATCGGCCACGCGCTGGGTTTCCGCTCGGGCGTCGACCTGGCCGACATCAATGCGCTGCCCGGTGCCGGCGGCGCCGCGGGCGTGCGCGGCCTGAACAACATCGCCTGGGGCACCGTGAACGACCTGTTCCGTTACGGCAGCTTCGAAGGTGCACAGACGCTCGACTGGTCCATCGGCGGCACGCCGTGCCTGTCGATCGACGCGGGTGCCAGCTGCGTCGGCCTGCTCTCCACCGGCCGCACCAACGGCGACGGCCGCCAGGCCAGCCATTGGAAGGACGATGCCCTGCTCGGCGGTCCCCCGCTGGGCATCATGGACCCGACAGCGGGCGCGCCGCTCGTCATCACCGCGCTCGATGTGACTGCTTTCGACGTGATGGGCTACAACGTCACCCCCATCCCTGAGCCCTCGACCTGGCTGATGATGTTCGGCGGGCTGGCTGCCGTCGGTGCCGTGGCGCGCCGCCGTCGCCAGCGCGAGACCGCAGCGGCCTGAAGCCGGTTGCGCAGCCGGCGCCTGCGGGCGCCGGCGCATGAAAAAGGCCCGCTGCTGCGGGCCTTTCTGTTGGGTCGATGCGGAGGCCGCTTCAGCGCGCCATCACCTGCACCATCTCGAGCACCTTGTTCGAGTAGCCCCACTCGTTGTCGTACCAGCTCACGACCTTGATGAAGGTCTTGTCCAGCGCGATGCCGGCGTCGGCGTCGAAGACGCTGGTCATGGCCTCGCCGCGGAAATCGGTGGAGACCACCTTGTCTTCGGTGTAGCCGAGCACGCCCTTCATCGGGCCGGCAGCAGCGGCCTTCATGGCGTTGCAGATGTCTTCCCAGCTGGCTTCCTTCACCAGTTCGGCCGTCAGGTCGACAACGCTGACGTCGCTGGTCGGCACGCGGAAGCTCATGCCCGTGAGCTTCTTGTTCAGCTCGGGGATCACCACGCCCACGGCCTTGGCCGCGCCGGTGCTGCTGGGGATGATGTTCTCCAGGATGCCGCGGCCGCCGCGCCAATCCTTGTTGCTCGGGCCGTCCACGGTTTTCTGCGTGGCGGTGGCCGCGTGCACGGTGGTCATCAGGCCGCGCTTGATGCCGAAGCTGTCGTTCAGCACCTTGGCCACGGGCGCCAGGCAGTTGGTGGTGCAACTGGCGTTGCTGATGATGGTCTGGCCGGCGTAGCTGTCATGGTTGACGCCGTAGACGAACATCGGCGTGTCGTCCTTGCTCGGCGCGCTCTGGATGACCTTCTTCGCGCCGGCGTCGATGTGCTTCTGGCAGGTGTCCTTCGTCAGGAAGAGGCCGGTGGCCTCCACCACGATGTCGGCGCCCACGTCGCCCCAGGCCAGCGTGGCGGGGTCTTTGGCGGCGGTCAGGCGGATGCGCTTGCCGTTGACGATGAGCGTGTTGCCGTCCACCGCCACTTCGCCCTTGAAGCGGCCGTGCACGCTGTCGTACTTCAGCATGTAGGCCAGGTAGTCGGGCTCGAGCAGGTCGTTGATGCCGACGATCTCGATGCTGGGGAAGTTCTGCACGGCGGCACGGAACACCATGCGCCCGATGCGGCCGAAGCCGTTGATGCCGATCTTGATGGTCATGAGGTCTCCTGGTCTGTGAGTCTGAAACTTTGCGGGGGCCCGGCGCTCAGCGCCCCACCACCTGCCGCACCACCGCCACCACGTTCTCGGCCGTGAGCTTGAAGTGCTTGAACAGGGCTGGCGCCGGGGCGCTTTCGCCGTAGGTGTCGATGCCCACCACGGCGGCGCAGCCGTATTTCCACCAGCCGTCGGTGACACCGGCTTCCACCGCGATGCGCGGCACGCCGGCCGGCAGCACGCTGGTCTTGTACTTCACGTTCTGGCGGTCGAAGACGTTGGTGCTGGGCATGCTCACCACGCGCACCGCGATCTTCAGCTTGGCCAGTTCGGCCTGCGCGTGCAGCGCCAGGCCCACCTCGCTGCCGGTGGCGATGATCACGGCCTGGGCCCTCTTCTTCAGCCCCACTTCGGCCGGCTCGGCCAGCACGTAGGCGCCCTTGCTGATGTCGTCCACCGCGTCCTTGGGCAGGTAGGGCAGGTTCTGGCGGCTCAGCAGCAGAGCGCTCGGGCGCGTGGTGTTGCCCAGGGCCATGGTCCAGGCGACCACGGTTTCGGTGGTGTCGGCCGGGCGCCAGACGTCGAGGTTGGGGATCAGCCGCAGGCTGGCCGCGTGCTCCACGCTCTGGTGCGTGGGGCCGTCTTCGCCGAGGCCGATGCTGTCGTGCGTGAAGACGTGGATCACGCGCTTTTTCATCAGCGCGGCCATGCGGATGGCGTTGCGGCTGTAGTCGCTGAAGGTCAGGAAAGTGCCGCCGTAGGGGATGTAGCCGCCGTGCAGCGCCACGCCGTTCATGATGGCCGCCATGCCGAATTCGCGCACGCCGTAGTTGATATGGCGCCCGCCGTTGGGCGCACCGTCTTCAGCGCCGAAACGCAAAGCCGGCGTGTGGCTGGTGTTGGTGAGGTTGCTGCCGGTGAGGTCGGCGCTGCCGCCCAGCATCTCGGGCAGCGCGGCGGTGAAGGCTTCCAGCGCGATCTGGCTGGCCTTGCGGCTGGCCACGGTCTCGGCCTTGGTGTGGGCGGCGATCACGGCGTCGACGGCGGTCTGCGCGAAGTTCTCGGGCAGGCGGCCTTCCGTGCGGCGCACGAACTCGGCGGCCAGCGCCGGGTGGGCGGCGCGGTAGGCGGCAAAGGTCTCGGCCCAGCGCTGCTGCGCGGCGGCACCGGCGGCGCGGGCGTCCCAGGCGGTGTAGGCGGCCTCGGGGATGACGAAGGGCTCGTGCGCCCAGCCCAGCGCTTCGCGCGTGAGCTTGATCTCTTCAGCGCCCAGTGCTTCGCCGTGCACCTTGGCCGTGCCGCCGCGGTTGGGGCTGCCCTTGCCGATGGTGGTCTTGCAGATCACCAGCGTGGGCTTGGTGGCCGAGGCGGTGGCGGCGTGCAGCGCGGCACCCACCGCATCGACATCATGGCCGTCCACGGGGCCGATGACGTTCCAGCCGTAGGCCTCGAAACGCTGGGCCACGTTGTCCACGTACCAGGGCTGCACCTGGCCGTCGATGCTGATGCCGTTGTCGTCGTACAGCGCCACCAGCTTGTTCAGCTGCCAGGCGCCGGCCAGCGCGCAGGCCTCGTGGCTGATGCCTTCCATCAGGCAGCCGTCGCCCATGAAGACCCAGGTGCGGTGGTTCACCACCGTGTGGCCGGGGCGGTTGAACTCCTGCGCCATCAGCTTCTCGGCCAGCGCCATGCCCACGGCGTTGGCCAAGCCCTGGCCCAGCGGGCCGGTGGTGGTTTCCACGCCGGGGGTGATGTCCACCTCGGGGTGGCCCGGCGTCTTGCTGTGCAGCTGGCGGAAGTTGCGCAGCTCGCTCATCGGCAGGTCGTAGCCCGTCAGGTGCAGCAGCGCGTAGATCAGCATGCTGCCGTGGCCGTTGCTGAGCACAAAACGGTCGCGGTCGGCCCAGTGCGGGTCGGCCGGGTTGTGGCGCAGCGCACCGCCCCACAGCGCCACGGCCATCTCGGCCATGCCCATGGGCGCACCGGGGTGGCCGGAGTGCGCCTGCTGCACCGCGTCCATGGCCAGGGCGCGGATGGCGTTGGCCATCAAGGAGGTGTCGGAAGCGGAAGCAGGCATGGCGGCGGCGCGCGAGGCGGAGTGTGCGGAGTAAGCCATGATTCTAGGAGGCCCGTTCGCCACCAATAATGCAGGCCCTGCCCATCCGATCCTGCTGGTCTGCGCGCGTGCCCCTGTCCTCCCGCTTGATGTTCCGGCGCTTGATGTGGCCTGTGGCCGCGCTGCTGCTGGCCGACCTCGGGGCCCTGGCGGTGCTGGTGCCGGCCCAGGGCGGCGATGCGTCCTGGCGCGGTTGGTTGTTCGCCGCGGTGGTGTGCAACGTCGGCGCGACGCTGGCCGTGTGCCTGCTGCTCGCGCGGCAGTGGCAGCGCGGCCAGGCCGAGGCCGAGGCCGCGCGGGCCGAGCAGGCGCGCCAGCGCGAGGTGCTCGATGCGCTGGAGGCCGCCGTGGTCCTCTGGGACGCCGACGACCGCCTCGTGATGGTCAACGGCGACTTCCTCAAGGTCTACGGCGACGTGGCGCACCTGATGCAGCCCGGCGTGCGCTTCGAAGACGCGCTGCGCGCTTCCGTGGCCGCGGGCGTGATCCCCGAAGCCTCGGCCGGGCCCGAGGCCTGGATACAGCAGCGCCTGGCCTTGCGGCGCCAGGCACAGCCGGCCGAGCCCATGCTGCGGGCCTTGCCCGGCGGCCGCTGGCGCCGCATTGCCGAGCAGCGCCTGAGCGACGGCAGCCTGCTCGCGCACAGCGTGGACGTCACCGAACTCATCCACGTGCGCAACGAACTCGCACTGGCGCAGCAGGCCGCCGAGCAGGCGCGCCAGCGCCTGGTGGACGCGGTGGACGCCTTGCCGGTGGGCTTCGAGCTCTACGACGCCGAAGACCGCCTCGTGATGGTGAACGCCGCCGCGACCTCGATGTACCCGCAGCTGTCCGACCTGCCGGAGCAGCGCCCGTCGTTTGCCGAGGTGGTGCGTGTCAACCACGCGCGCGGCGGATTGCCCGAGATCGGTGATGCCTCGGCGCTGGAGGCCTTCATCGCCCGCCGCACGCGCGAACGCCGCCACCCCGGCCCGCCCCACGTGATGCAGGTCGCAGGCGGGCAGTGGGTGCGCGTGCACGAGCGCCGCACGCGCGATGGGGGCATCGTCGGCGTGCGCGTCGACGTCACCGAGGCCTTCACGGGGCGTGCTGCCGCCGAGCAGGCCACACAGCGCCTGCAGGACGCGATCGACGCGCTCTCCGATGCTTTTGCGCTCTACGACGCCGAAGACCACCTGGTGGCCTGCAACGACCGCTACCGGCAGCTATTCGGTGCCGACGACGGCTTCATCCGCCCGGGGGTCAGCTTCGAGGAGGTGCTGCGCCATGGCGTGGCGCACTGCCAGTACCCGCAGGCCGAAGGCCAGGCCGAGGCCTGGATCGCCGAACGCCTGGCCTCGCACCGCCACCCGGCCGGGCCAGTGCTGCAAGAGCTGGCCGGCAACCGCTGGCTGCGTGTGGACGAGCGCCGCACCCGCGACGGCGGCGTGGCCGGCGTGCGCATCGACGTGACCGAGCTCGTGCGGCGCGAGCAGGCGCTGACGGTGCTGAACCAGCAGCTCGACGCCGCCAACGAGCAGCTGGCGCGCCTGTCGGAAACCGACGACCTCACCGGCCTGGCCAACCGCCGCCAGTTCGACCGCCGGCTGGCCGACGAGTGCGCGCGCGCGCGGCGCCACGGCACGCCTTTGGCGCTGCTGCTGTTCGACGTCGACCACTTCAAGCGCTACAACGACCTGCACGGCCACCCGGCCGGCGACGCCTGCCTGCGCCAGGTGGCGCAGGTGCTGCGCAGCGCGGCCCGGCGCGCCGGCGACATGGTGGCGCGCATCGGGGGCGAGGAGTTCGGCATGCTGCTGCCGCACCACAGCGCCGAAGAAGCCCGCGCGCAGGCCGAAAGCTGCATGGCCGCGCTGGCCGCGGCCGCGCTGCCCCACGGCAACTCGCCGGTGGCCGACACGGTGACGATGAGCATCGGCGGCGTGCAGGTGGCGCAGCCGACGAACGACTGCGATCTTTCCGCCCTCGTGCAGCGCGCCGACGAGGCGCTCTACGCCGCCAAACACGCCGGCCGCCAGCGCCTGGTGCTGCACAGCCTCTAGGCCGGGCGATGCAGGGCCTGCACCTCACGGCCGACCTGCGCGGTTGTCCGCCCGCGCTGGCGCTGCTGCACGAGCCCGAGGCGCTGCGCCAGCTCTGCCTGGGCGCGGTGGCGGCCGCCGGGCTGCTGGCGGTGGGGGAGCTCTTCCACCGGTTTCCGGCGCCCGGCGGGGTCACGGGCGTGGTGCTGCTGGCCGAATCGCACCTGGCGGTGCACACCTGGCCCGAGCTGGGCGGCGTGACGCTGGATGTCTACGTCTGCAACCTGCAAGGCGACAACAGCGCGCGCGCCGAGGGCCTGCTGGCAGCGCTGGAGCGGGCCTTCCAGGCCACCGGGGCCGAGCGGCACCGGCTGCAGCGCGGCGGGCCGGGCGGGCCGCGCTGATCAGGGCTGCGCGCCCGGGCGCTCAGCCCAGGCCCGCCGCGGCCTTGGCGCGCAGCTTGGCGTTGATGTAGGCGCCGTGTGGCACGTGCAGCAGGTCGGCCACACGCCAGAGCACGTGGTTCTCGTGCGCGCTGAGCTGGCCGTCGGTGTAGGCCACGGCCCACATCGCTTCCACCACCTGCACCTTGTCTTCGAAGCTGAGCTGCTCGTTCAGCGTCGAGGTGAAGGCGTGGAAGTCGACGGCGTTTTTTGCGCTGTGTTCGGCCAGCTCCAGCAGGCGCGCCTGTTCGTCGTCGGCCAGCGCAAAACGCTGCTGCAGCACGGCCAGCACGGCGCGGCGTTCTGCTTCGGTGCACTCGGCGTCGGCGCGCATCACCTCCACCAGCAGCACGGCCGTGGCCAGGTGCAGGCGGTGCGTGGCCGAACCGCCGCCGGGGCCCTGCAGGGGCGGGGCGAGCAGGCTGTCGAAAAGATCCTTGAGGGTGCGCAGCATGGTGTTCTGAAGGGCGGGGTTCGGGGTCGGACTGCCGGTGGGCCCGACAAGTTCAGCGGGCTTGCCGCGGCAGGGCCGCGGCCTGCTCGCCCAGGTCGAAAAACAGCCCCGTCATCAAGGCCAGCGCTTCACGCACCACCTGCACCAGCAGGTGCTCGTCGGGCGCGTGCTGGCTGCAGGCCGGGTAGCTGTGCGGCACCCACACCGTGGGCAGGCCCAGGATTTCGGCGAAGACGTCGTTGGGCAGGCTGCCGCCCAGGTTGGGCAGCAGCACCGGCGGCCGGCCCGTGCTGCGCTCGATGCTGGCGAGGGTGAAACGCACCCAGGCGTTGTCGGGGTCCAGGCGCGTGGCGGCCATCACCGGGCCGACCTCGATGGCGATGTCGCCGAAGCCGTGGGCCGCCAGGTGCGCGGCCAGGTGCTCGTGCAGCCGGGCAATGTCGGTGCCGGGCACGAAGCGCATGTGCATCGTGGCCTTGGCCAGAGGCGGGATCGCGTTCACCGGGTGCTGCGGGTTGCCGGCCACCATGGCCAGCACCTCCAGCGTGTTCCAGGCGATCACACGTTCGGCCGGGCTCAGGCCGGGCTCGCCCCAGCCGGTGTCGACCTCGGGGTCGCCCGGGTCGCCGCCGAAACGCAGGCCCGCCAGTGCTGCGCGCACATTGGCCGGGATGGGCGGCGGGCGCAGCGCCGGCACGCGGATCACGCCGCGGCTGTCCACCAGGCTGGCGATGGCGTTGGCCAGCACCACGGCCGGGTTCTTCAGCAGGCCGCCCCAGTTGCCGCTGTGGTGGCCGCCCTCGCGGGCTTTCAGCGTGAGCTCGAAGTTCACGGTGCCGCGTGAGCCGAGAAACACCGTGGCGCAGTCGCGCCGCAGGCGTGGGCCGTCGCTGGCGATCAGCACGTCGGCGCGCAAGGCCTCGCGCTGCAGTGTGCAGAAGGCCGCGAGGCCCGGGCTGCCGGCTTCTTCGCCGGTTTCTATCAGCCACTTGACGTTGAAACCCAACTGCCCGCGCTGCCGCAGCACCAGCGCCAGCGCGGCGATGTTGATGCTGTGCTGGCCCTTGTTGTCGGCGGTGCCGCGGCCGTAGAGGCGCTCGCCGTCCTGTGCCAGCACCCAAGGGCCCTGGCCTTGTTTCCAGCTGGCGTCTTGCCCGCGGATGACGTCGCCGTGGCCGTAGACCAGCACCGTGGGCAGTGCGTCGCTCTCGTGGCGGTGGGCGATGAGGAAAGGCCCGAAGCCGGCCTCGGGGTTGGGGTGCAGCGTGCAAGCGAAACCCAGCGCGGCCAGCGTGGGCGCCATTTCGTCGCTGAGGTAAGCGTGCAGCGCCGGGCCCGAGGCCGGGTCTTGGCTCTCGGTGCGCATGCCGACGCGGCGCGCCAGGTCTTGCGTGAAGGCGCCGCTGTCGAAGTGCGCCTGTGCGGCCTGCAAGGCGGCCTGCCGCAGCGCCTCTGCCGGCGCCGCGCCCAGCGCCACACTCACGGCTTGCTCACGAGCTCGAAGTGCTCCACCACCGGTGGTGCCGCGAAAAACGGCCCGACGATGGCGCGCCACTCGGCGAACAGCGGGCCCTGCCGGAAGGCCACGGTGTGGTCATCCAGTGTGGCCCAGAAGATCTGCAGGATGTAGCGCTCGGGGCTCTCGATGCCGCGGTTGACCTTGGCGCCATGGAAACCCTGGGCGCGGCTGACGACGGTCTGGATGCCGCGCTGGATGGCTGCTTCGAAGGCCGCGTTCTGGCCAGGCTGGATGCGGATGTCGGCAAGTTCAAGGATCACGGGCAGGCTCCAGGTTCAAGAGCCCGCCAGTGTCCCACGCGGACTCACCCCTTGCAGCCGCGGCCGGGGTCGGCCAATGCTTTGACCGCCACGCCGCGCGATTCGTTGTTCACGCCCTTCACCTCGCGCAGGTAGATGTCCTGCACCGGGTTGCGCTGCGGGCTCAGGCTGAACTTGCCGCGCGGGCTGTCGATCACGGCCTTGGCCATGGCGGCCTGCAGCGCCGGGCGCTGCTTGATGTCGCCCTTCACCGCGTTCAGGCCGGCGGCCAGCATCTGCGCAGCGTCGTAGCCCTGCACGGCGTAGACATCGGGCTGCTGCTTGTAGCTGATGGCGTAGGCCTTGCGAAAGGCGTTGTTGCGCGGCGTGTCCAGGTTGTCGGCGTAGTGCAGCGTGCTCAGGATGCCCTGGGCGCTGGCGCCCTGCGCTTCCAGCGTGCCATCGGTGACGAAGCCCGAGACGACCAGCGGCACCGCCTTCTTCAGGCCTGCGGCGTCGTAGTCCTTGACGAACTTCACCGCGCCGCCGCCGGCGAAGAACGCGAACACCACGTCGGGCTTCTGCGCCGCGATCTCGGTCAGCAGGGCCTGGAACTCGACGCCCGGGAAGGGCAGGCTGAGTTCTTTCGTGACCTTGCCGCCGCCCTTCTCGAAGCCTTCGGTGAAACCTTTCACCGCCTCGTTGCCGGCGGCGTAGTTCCAGGTGATGCTCATCGCGCGCTTGTAGCCCTTGCCGGCGGCCACCACGCCGGCGGCGTAGCCCGGCTGCCAGTTGGAAAAGCTGCTGCGGAAGATGTTGGGCGCGCACTGCGCACCCGTCAGCGCATCGGCGCCGGCGTTGGGCACGATCATCAGCGTGTTGCTTTCGCGCGCGGCGCGCGCCATGGCCAGCGCCACGCCGCTGTGCACGGTGCCCACCAGCACGTCGACCTGGTCGCGCTTGATGAGCTTGTTGACGTTGTCGGTGGCCTTGGCCGGATCGCTTTCGTCGTCGACCTTGAAGAACTGCACCTCGCGGCCGCCGAGCTTGCCGCCCTGCTCTTGCACGTGCAGCTTGAAACCCTTCTCGATGGCGTCGCCCAGGGCTGCGAAGGTGCCGGTGGCCGGCAGCATCAGGCCCACCTTGATGGGCGCGTTCTGCGCCAGCGCGGCGCTGCAGGCGAACACCCCGCTGGCCAGGGCCAGGGCGGTGAGGGCGGGTTGGAAGCTCATGCGGGGTCTCCGTTGTCTGGGTGGGGGTCTGGGCGGGGCCAGCCATGCAGCATGCCTGCGGTGGCGGCCAGGCGTAAGCGGGGTTTGCCGGAGGCGGCGGGTGTGGCGGATGTCACGCCCCTGCCACCGCCCTGGCCGCACCGGCCCACCGGCGCGGCCAGCGCAAACGGCCTGTTGCAGATCCGACGGCTCAAGTTCAGGGCCCCTGCGCCCGAAAACCAGCGTGAGAGGCCGTCCTACAGGGCGGCCATCAGCAGATACGCACAGGGAAGCCGCATGACCAGCACCGTCGCCGTCGAGGAGTTGCGCGTGGGCATGTACATCCACCTCGAAGGTGGTTGGCTGTCGCACCCGTTCCCCTTGTCGGCCTTCCGCATCTCGTCCGCCGACGAGATCACGACCATCCGCAGCCTCGGCCTGGCCCAGGTACGCTGGGTGCCGGAAAAGAGCGACCTGGCCGCCCCGGTCACCGCGCTGCACGCTGCGCCGGCCCTGGCTCCGCAGGTGCCGTCGCTGAGCCCGGAAGAGCAGGCCGCCCGCGCCCAGGAAGCCTGGCTCGCCGAGCAGCGCGAGGCCGCCCAGCGCTGCGAACGCCAGTACGGCGAAGCTGCGCGCGTGATGCGCGACATCAACGACAACCTGGCCCAGCAGCCCAAGGAAGCCGGCCGCACCGCCGGTGACCTCACGCGCGCCATGCTTGACAAGATGCTGGCCGCCGAGGAAGTTGGCATCCGCCTCGTCAATGGCAGCGGTGGTGACCGCAACGGGGCACACGCGCTGAATGTGGCGGTGGTGTCGATGCTCATCGGGCGCACGCTGGGCATGAGCGACAGCGAAATGCAGGACATGGGCACGGGCGCGCTGCTGCACGACGTGGGCAAGCTCGACGTGCCCGATCGCCTGCGCCACGCCGAAGACAGCTTCACGCCCGCCGAGACCAACGGCTACCGCGACCATGTCGCCAAGGGCGTGCTGCAGGGCCACCGCATGGGGCTGAACGCCGGTGCGCTGTCGGTCATCGCGCAGCACCATGAACACGCCGACGGCAGCGGCTTCCCGATGAAGCTCAGCGCCGACCGCATCGGCCTGGGTGCCCGCATCGTGGCCATCGTCAACCGCTACGACAACCTGTGCAACCCGGGCGGCCGCACGCTGGCGCTGACGCCGCACGAGGCCGTGGCGATGATGTTCGCGCAGGCGCGCTCGCGTTTCGACCCGCCGGTGCTCAACGCCTTCATCCGCATGATGGGCGTGTACCCGGCGGGCTCGCTGGTGCAGCTGACCGACGACCGTTACGCCATGGTGGTGGGTGTGAACTCGAGCCGGCCGCTGAAACCGCGTGTGCTCGTGCACGGGGGCGCCCCTGCGCTGCGCGGGGGCGGTCGGGGCAGCGGCGGAGGTGCCGCGCAACTGCTCGACCTGGAAGCACAGCCCGACCTGGGCATACGCCGCAGCCTGTCGGCCACCAAGGTGCCGCCGCCGGTGCTGGCCGCGCTCGACCCGCGCCCGCGTGTGTCGTATTACTTCGAAGCGCTGAACGTGGTGTCGCAGCCGGCGGAGCTGGCTGCGTGAGTGCTGCCGCGCATTGGGCCGGTCTGCTGGCAGGCATGCCGCAGGCGGCCTGGGTGGTGGCGGTGGCCGATCGGCGTGTGGTGGCGGCGAATGCCGCAGCCGCGGCACTGCTGGGCAGGCCGCTTCAGGCGCTGCAGGGCGAGCCCGCCGAGGCCCTGCTGAACTCACCCGAAGATCGCTTGTGGTGGGACGGCGATGGCAGCATGGGCCTGCTGCACTCCGACACCGTGGTGGCCACGCCCGCAGGCGCGCGCTATGTGAGCCGCAGTCTGGCGCTGATGGACCTGCCCGCCGATGCCGCGCCCCACGCGCTGGTGGTGGTGGCCGACCGCAGCGCCGAGCAGCGCGCCGAGAACGAACGCGAAGCGGCGCTGGCCGAGCTGCAGGCCACGCTGGAGGCCACGGCCGACGGCATCCTCGTCACCGACCCCCAGGGCCGGCTGAGCGCCTGCAACCGCCGCTTCACGGAAATCTGGGGCCTGCCGCGTGAACTGCTGCAGCACGAGGACGATGCCGCCGTGCACGCCTGGATGGCGCGCAGCGTGGGCGACACCACCGGCTACCAGCGCCGCCTGAACGCCCTGCGCGAAACACCGCAGGCCAGCTCCAGCGACCGGCTGGAACTGCTGACCGGCCAGGTGGTGGAGCGCGTCTCGCGGCCGCTGCTGGTGCGTGGCCGCGCGCAGGGGCGGGTGTGGTCCTTCCGCGACCTCACGGCCAGCGTGGAGGCCGAAGCGCGCATCGAGCAGCTCTCACGCAACGACACGCTCACCGGCCTGCCCAACCGCAGCGCGCTGCTTGACCTGGTCAACGAGGCCACGGCCGCGGCGCGCCGCGAGGGCCGGGCCTACGCCTTCTTGCTGGTCGACCTGGACCGTTTCCGCCAGATCAACGACAGCCTGGGCCACGAGGTGGGCGACCAGGTGCTGCAGACCGTGGCCCACCGCATCCAGGCCTGCCTGCGCGCCGACGACGTGCTGGCACGCCTGGGCGGCGACCAGTTCGCCGTGCTTGTGAACCCGGCCGACGGCTCGGCCGCCGAGGCCACGGCCAAACGCATCCTCAACGTGGTGGCGCACCCGTGCAGCGTGGAAGGCGCGCCCTTCACGCTGACCTGCAGCATCGGCATCGCCATGGCGCCTTCGCAGGGCTCGCGCATCGACGACCTCGTGCGCCATGCCGAAGCCGCGATGCGCACCGTCAAGAGCGCCGGCCGCGCGCACTACCGCATGCACCAGGCGCGCGCTGAAGGCGACCGCCGCAACGACATGCAGCTCGACCACGCCATGCGCCAGGCGCTGGTGAGCGGGCGTTTCCGCCTGCATTACCAGCCGCAGGTGAGCCTGGCCGACGGCCGCGTGGTGGGCGCCGAGGCCTTGCTGCGCTGGCGCGACCCGGAGATGGGCGACGTCTCGCCGGTGCACTTCATCCCCGTGGCCGAAGACAGCGGCTTCATCGTGCACATCGGCGAATGGGTGCTGGCGCAGGCCGTGCGCCAGGCGGCGCTGTGGTACCAGCGCGGGCATGCGCTGCCCATCGCCGTGAACGTCTCGGCGCTGCAGTTCAAGCAGCCGCACTTTGTCGACCGGGTCGGCAGCGTGCTCGACATCAGCGGCCTGCCGCCGCACCTGCTGGAGCTGGAGCTCACCGAGAGCATCCTCGTGCACGACGCCGACGAATCGCTGCACCGCCTGCACGCGCTGGCGCGGCTGGGCGTGAAGATGTCCATCGACGACTTCGGCACCGGCTATTCGAGCCTGAGCTATCTCAAGCGCTTCCCCATCGGCAAGCTCAAGATCGACCGCAGCTTCATCAAGGGCCTGCCCGGCGACGACAGCGACGCCGGCATCGTGCGCGCCGTGTTGCAGATGGCGCGCGCCCTGGGCATGAAGTGCATCGCCGAGGGGGTGGAGACCGAGCCGCAGCGCCAGTTCCTGCAGGACGAAGGTTGCGACGAGTTCCAGGGCTGGCTCTACGCGCCCGCGCTCGACAGCCTGAGTTTCGAGCAGCGCCTGGTGCACGGGCCGGCAGCCCCTGCCGCGGCGGGCCAGGCGGCGCCAGCGCCCGCGCCGACGCGGCGCATCCGCCTGGTGCGGTAGGCGGCCGCAGGCGCCGCACCGACGGCGGCCGGCACGGGTTGCACAATCACGCCCCGCACCCCGGTTTGGGGTGGGCCTGGAAGGCTGCCCATGATCTACAAGTTCAAGAGCCCCGCCACTGGCGACCTGATCATGCTCGGGGCCCACGGCGACCAGATGCTGCGCCTGCTGGGCCGCGAGCCCGCGCCGCGCGGCATCATCGAGCCCTCTGCCATGCCCGCCGCCAGTGCCGCGCTGTTGGCCGCCATCACCCAGGACGAAGCCCCTCCCGAGGACGACGACGGTGACGACGACCGCCAGCCCGCGGTGGGCCTGCGCCAGCGCCTGTGGCCGGTGGTGGAGATGCTGCGCCGCGCCCACGAGGCCGATGCGCCCGTGGTGTGGGGCGTGTGAGCCCGCACCCCCTGATTCGAACCGCACAAGAACCGCACAAGAACTGCAAAAGAGGAAGCCCCGCGATGAAGCTCTGGAGCGACAGCTGGACCAACGGTGACCCCATCCCCGCCCGTTTTGCCGCTGGCAAACCCGACGGCGCCGGCCAGGCCACGTTCAGCGACAACCTGAACCCGGCCTTGCAGTGGAGCGAGCTGCCCGCGGGCACGCAGTCGCTGGTGCTGGTGTGCCACGATTTCGACGTGCCCAGCCGCGGTGACGACGTCAACCAGCCTGGCCGCGAGGTGCCGGTGGACCTGGAGCGTGTGGACTTCTTCCACTGGCTGCTGGTGGACCTGCCGCCCACGCTGGCCGGCATTGCCGAAGGTGAATACAGCCGCGGCTTCACGGCGCGCGGCAAGCCCGGGCCGGCCACCTTGCACGGCGCGCGCCAGGGCCTGAACGACTACACCGGCTGGTTTGCCGGCCACCCCGAGATGGCGGGCGACTACTTCGGCTACGACGGCCCCTTCCCGCCCTGGAACGACAGCCTCGTGCACCACTACGTCTTCACGCTCTACGCCCTGAACGTGGCACGCCTGCCGGTGGAAGGTGCTTTCAAGGGCGCCGAGGTGCGCGCGGCGCTGGCCGGGTGTGTGCTCAACGCCGCCACCTTCTCGGGCACCTACACCCTGAACCAGCGCCTGCTCGGCGCCGCGCCTTGAGCGAACCGGCCGCCTGGGCCGAGCCCTGGCAGGAGCCGACACACGTGCTTGCGGTGCGTCACGGGCGCACCGCCTGGAATGCCGAGTTGCGTGTGCAGGGCCACCAGGACGTGCCGCTCGACGACCTGGGCCTCTGGCAGGCCGAACGTGTGGGCGAGGCCCTGGCCGATGCCGGCCTGCAGGCCGTGCACAGCAGCGACCTCGGCCGCGCGCACCAGACCGCCAGCGCCATCGCCCGCCGCCATGGGCTGGCGGTGCAGCGCCATGTCGACCTGCGCGAGCGCCACCTCGGCAGCTTCGAGGGCCAGACGCACGCCGAAATCGAAAGCCTGTGGCCTGAAGAGGCCCAGCGCTGGCGACGCCGCGAGGCCGGCTTCCAGCCCGGCGGCGGCGAATCGCTGCTGACGCTCTCGGCCCGCTGCGTGGCGGCCTTCACCCGCCTGGCCGAGGCGCACCGCGGGCAGACCATCGCCATCGTGTCGCACGGCGGTGTGCTCGACGCCCTGTACCGCGCCGCGGTGGGGGCCGCGCTCGACGTGCCTCGCACCTGGCAGCTGGGCAACGCCACCGTCAACCGGCTGCTCTACACCGGCGAAGGCTGGCAGCTCATAGGCTGGAACGACCGCCGCCATCTCGACGACGCGGCCGAGCCGCCGCCGGCCGACACCTAGGCCCGGCTTCAGCCGAAAAGCTCGCCCGCCGCAGGCGCGCTGGGCGGCACCAGGCCCAGGTGGCGCCAGGCCGCCGCCGTGGCCACGCGCCCGCGCGGCGTGCGCTGCAGGAAACCCTGCTGGATGAGGTAGGGCTCGATCACGTCTTCGATGGTGCCGCTCTCTTCGCCGATGGCCGCGGCCACGTTGTCCAGGCCCACGGGCCCACCGTCGAAGCGGTGAATCACCGCCTCCAGCAGCTTGCGGTCCATGACGTCGAAGCCCAACGGGTCGACGTCGAGCATCTTCAGCGCCTTGTCGGCCAGCGCCGCGCTGATGCGGCCGTCGCCCTTGACCTGCGCGTAGTCGCGCACACGGCGCAGCAGCCGGTTGGCGATGCGCGGCGTGCCGCGGCTGCGGCGCGCGATCTCCAGCGCACCGGCGGCGTCGGCCGGCACGTTCAGCAGCCCGGCCGAGCGCGTGACGATGCGCGCCAGCTCCTCGTGCGTGTAGAACTCCAGCCGCGCCACGATGCCGAAACGGTCGCGCAGCGGGTTGGTGAGCATGCCGGCGCGTGTGGTGGCGCCCACCAGCGTGAAGGGCTGCAGGTCGAGCTTGATGCTGCGTGCGGCCGGGCCCTCGCCGATCATGATGTCGATCTGGTAATCCTCCAGCGCCGGGTAGAGGATCTCCTCCACCACCGGGCTCAGCCGGTGGATCTCGTCGATGAAGAGCACATCGTTCTTCTCGAGGTTGGTGAGGATGGCGGCCAGGTCCTTCGGCTTCTCCAGCACCGGGCCCGAGGTCTGGCGCAGGTTCACGCCCAGCTCGTTGGCGATGATGTGGCTGAGCGTGGTCTTGCCCAGGCCCGGCGGGCCGAAGAGCAGCACGTGGTCCAGCGCCTCGGCGCGCTGCTTGGCCGCGCCGATGAAGATCTCCAGCTGCTCGCGCGCCTTGGCCTGGCCCACGTAGTCGTGCAGGCCTTTGGGGCGCAGCGCCCGTTCGATGGCTTCTTCGTTCGGCGACGCGGGGGCCGCGCTGATCACCCGCGCCGCGGCAGGGCGGGGCGCGGGGGCGAAGTCGTCGGTCTGGATGGCCATACAGTCATTATCGCCACCCCGGGGGCGGCAGAATGCGCGCCTCTCAAGACCCTGGAGCCTTTCGATGCCCACCCTTCGTCGCACCTTGCTGGCCAGCTTGGCCGCCCTGGGCCTGCTGGCCGCCGCGCTGCCGGCGCTGGCGCAGAAGACCGTCAAGGTCGAAGGCGCCTGGGCCCGCCCCACCGTTGAGGGCCAGGGCGGCGGCGGCGGCTTTCTGAGGATCACCGGTGGTGCGTCGGCCGACCGCCTGCTCTCGGGCAGCACCACGGCCAGCAGCACGGTGGAACTGCACACCATGACGATGGACGGCGACGTGATGCGCATGCGCCAGGTGCCCGGCATCGACGTGCCGGCCGGCGGCACGGTGGAGCTCAAGCCGGGCGGCCTGCACCTCATGTTCATGGGCCTGAAGCAGCCGCTGAAGGCCGGCGAGACCTTCCCGCTGACGCTGCGCTTCGAGAAGGCCGGCGAGGTGAAGGTGGACGTGAAGGTGTCGGCACGGCCGCCTGCGGGCGCCGCGGCGGACCACGGCGGCCACAAACACTGAGCCCGCGCGTGCAAGGCCGGAAGGCCTTGCGCGGCTGGCGAAGGACGAGCGGCGATTTCACGCCGCGAGGCTGAGCCCGCGCGCGCCTCAGCCGCGCGCGTCGAATTGCAGGATGGCTTCGGCCACGCGGTCCAGCGGCAAAACGTGGTCCACCGCGCCGATCTTGATGGCCTCCTTGGGCATGCCGAAGACCACGCAGCTGGCCTCGTCCTGCGCGATGGTGCGGGCGCCGCCGTCGTGCAGCTGCTTCATGCCGCGCGCGCCGTCGTCGCCCATGCCGGTGAGGATGATGGCCAGCACGTCCTTGCCCGCCACCTCGGCGGTGCTGCGGAACAGCACGTCCACGGCCGGCTTGTGGCGGTTGACGGGCGGGCCGTCGGCCACCACCGCGAAGTACTGGCCGCCGGCCTTGCGCAGCTGCATGTGCTTGCCGCCGGGGGCGATGAGCACGCTGCCGCGCTCCAGCCGGTCGCCGTCCTTGGCCTCTTTCACGCGCACGGCGCACAGGCCGTCCAGCCGTGCGGCGTACATGGCCGTGAACTTCTCGGGCATGTGCTGCACGATGGCAATGCCAGGGCTGTCGGCCGGCAGCGCGGTGAGCACCTGCTCCAGCGCCTGCGTGCCGCCGGTGCTGCTGCCGATGACCACGGGCTTGTTCATCGACAGCGCATGCAGGCCCGGCACCGGCACGGCCGCGGCCGCGCTGCGGGCCGGGGCCACGGCGGGGGGCAAGTTCCGCCGCACCTGTGGCCGCGCACGCGCCGCGGCCTTCAGCGCGGTGATCAGTTCGCGCCGCGAATCCTCCAGGAACTGCTTCAGCCCCAGGCGCGGCTTGGCCACCACGCCCACCGCGCCGGCGGCCATGGCCTCCAGCGCGATCTTGCTGCCCTCGGTGGTGAGCGTGGAGCAGATGACGGTGGCGATGGGGCTCTCTTCCATCAGCTGACGCAGAAAGGTCAGGCCGTCCATGCCCGGCATTTCGATGTCCAGCAGCAGCACGTCGGGCTTGTGCTTGCGGATCAGCGGCCCGGCGATCAGCGGGTTGGGCGCGCTGCCCATCAGCTCGATCTCGGGGTCGCCCTGCAGCAGGTGCTGCAGCGTCTGCCGCACGATGGCCGAATCGTCGACCACGAAGACCTGGATGGCCATGAGGGTGCCCTGGGGGTTGTCGTGGAACGTGGAGCAGGGAAGGCCGGGCTCAGAGTGGCACGGCCGTCACTTCGGGCGCGTCCGGGCCCACGGTCCAAGACAGCTTGCGGTAGCTCTGGCCGCCCAGGTCGTGGTGCAGCACGCGCACGCCATCGGCGGCCAGGGCCTGCAGCGTCCAGTGCGCGTTGCAGTCGCCCACATGGCCGGCGCCGAACTGCCCGGGGAACATGTTGCCGCCGCCGTAGACATAGGCCTCGCACAGCTGCGGCGTGATGCCGCGTTCGCGCAGCAACTCGTACATCACGTCCATCGCGACGTCGCCCCAGGCGCTGTCGCGTTGTGCAGCTTTGGCGGCCGGGCGCTCGGCCGTGCTGGCATGCACGATGTGGCACATCGCACCCACGCTGCGCCGCGGGTCGGTCAGCACCACCGCCACGCACGAGCCCAGCAGGGTGACGAAGCGGTCGCCGCGCGAGCCGCAGGCCACGTCACCCGGATGCAGGGTGTGGATGACGCTGCCGAAGCTGGGCAGCACGCCCGGTGCCATCACCCCGCCACCTTGCGGAAGGCGCCGGGGGCCAGCACCTTCAGCGGCGTGTCGCAGGGCACGCGCCCTTCGGCCGTGCCGATGAAGAAGAGCCCGCCAGGGCGCAGCTGCGTCAGCACGCGGTCGACCACGGCGCGTTTGGTGGGCGGGTCGAAGTAGATGAGCACGTTGCGCAGGAAGACGATGTCGAAGGGCGCACCGGGCAGGCCGCCTTCGATCGCTGCGCAGAGGTTCAGCTGCCCGAACTTCACGCGCTCGCGCAGCTTCGGGCCTATCTGCACCAGCCCCTCGCTCTCGGCCTCCCCTTTCAGGCAGTGGCGCTTCAGGCGTTCAGACGCCACCTGGCGCAGGCGCTCCGCCGGGTAGATGGCGCTGCTGGCGCTGTGCAGCACGCGGTCGCTGATGTCGGTGCCCAGGATGCTCCAGTCGCCGCCGATCTGGCCGCGCTGGTGCAGGTCGGCCAGCAGCATGGCGGTGCTGTAGGCCTCGTCGCCGAAGGACGAGGCCGCGCTCCACACCGCCACGCGGCGCGGGCGCCCGCGGGCGAGCTCGGCCTCGATCAGATCGAAGTGCGCCGGCTCGCGGAAGAAGTAGGTTTCGTTGGTGGTCAGCAGGTCCACCGCCATCTGGAACTCGCCGCCGTCTTCGGGGGTGCTGATGAGGTGCAGGTAGTCCTCGAAGCTGTCCAGCCCCAGGCGCTGGATGCGCGGCGCCAGGCGTGAGGAGATCAGCGGCTTCTTGCTCGGCGCAAAGCTCAGGCCGATGCTGCCGTGCATCAGCTCGGCAATCTGCGTGAAGGTGCGGTCGCTGAGGGTGGCCATGGCGGCTTCAGGCGGCCAGCGGCTCGGGGATGCCCTGCTGGCCTTGCGACGACGCGCAGATCTCGGCCATCTCGGCCACGTCGAAGGCGCGGTCGGGCTCCAGGATGATGACGAAGCGCGCGCCCACCTTGCCCATGCCGCGGATGAAGTCGCGCCGCACCGTGGTGCCGAAGTTCGGCGGCGGCTCGATCTGCGCCGCGGGGATGTCGATGACTTCGCTCACCGCGTCGACCATCAGCCCCAGCTCCACGCGTTCGTTCAGGCCGTCGATCTGGCGCATCGCGTCGAAGATGACGATGCAGGTCTTCTTGCCCACGCGCGCTGGGGGGCGGCCGAAGCGCGCGTGCAGGTCGATCACCGGCACCACCGCGCCGCGCAGGTTGATGACGCCGCGCACGAAGCTGGGCATCAGCGGCACGGTGGTCATGGGGCCGTGCTGGATGATCTCGCGCACGGTGCGGATGTCCATCGCGAAGACCTCCTCGCCCAGCGCGAAGGTGAGGAACTGCGCAGCGGTGTCGTTGGGGGCCGTGGATGACATGGTGGCCTGCCTCGCGTTCAGTAGGGGCGGAAGCTGCCGGTGCCCGTGGCGCGCGGCGCCGGGGCCGAAGCGGCGGGGCGCGAACCGCCGCGCATCGGCGAGTTCGGCGCGCGCCGCTCGGCCGCCGGCTTGCCCTTGGCGCTGCCGCGCGCTGCGGGCGCCTCGGCCTCCACCAGCGTGAAGAAGGCCACCGACTGCTGCAGTTGCTCGGCCTGGCCCGAGAGCTCTTCCGAGGTGGCCGCCAGCTCTTCGGAGGCCGAGGCGTTCTGCTGCGTGGCCTTGCTCAGCTGGCCCATGGCGCCACCGATCTGCGTGACGCTCTGGCTCTGTTCCTGCGAGGCCGCGGCGATCTCCTGCACCAGCTCGCTGGTCTTCTGGATGCTGGGCACGATCTCGTCGAGCAGCTTGCCGGCGCGTTCGGCCGTGCTCACCGAGTTGCTCGCCAGGTCGCCGATCTCCTTGGCCGCTTCCTGGCTGCGTTCGGCCAGCTTGCGCACCTCGGCGGCCACCACCGCGAAGCCCTTGCCGTGTTCGCCGGCGCGGGCGGCCTCGATGGCGGCGTTCAGCGCCAACAGGTTGGTCTGGTAGGCGATGTCGTCGACGATGCTGATCTTCTGCGCGATCTGCTTCATCGCCTGCACCGTCTGCGTGACGGCCGCACCGCCCTCGCCGGCCTCCTTGCTGGCCTTGGTGGCCATGCCGTCGGTGACCTTGGCGTTGTCGCTGTTCTGCGTGATGCTGGCGCTCATCATGTCGATGCTGGCTGTGGTCTCTTCCACCGAGCTGGCCTGCTCGCTGGCGCTCTGGCTCAGGCTCTGCGCCGTGGCGCTCACCTGGTTGGCCGCACCCGTCAGCGCGTCGGCGGCTGCGCGCACCTCCTCGATGATGCCGGCGAGCTTTTCGCCGGTGCTGTTGGCGTCGTTCTTGACCTGGTCGAACACACCTTCCGCGTCGCGGGTGATGCGCTGCGTCAGGTCGCCGGCGGCCAGGCCGCCGAAGACGCGGCCCACGTCCTCGATGATCGCGCTGAGCTTCTCGCTCGTGGCGTTGGCGTCGTCCTTCACTTGGCCGAACACACCTTCGTAGTCACGCGTGATGCGCTGGCTCAGGTCGCCGGCGGAGAGCGCGCCGAAGACGCGGCCCACGTCGTCGAAGATGACGCTGGTGTTCTCCATCAGCACGTTGACGCCTTCGCACAGCGTCTTGATGGGGCCGCTCTTGCCTTCCAGCGGGATGCGCTGCGTCAGGTCGCCGTTCTTGGCCGCGGTGGTCACGCCCTGGGCCTGCTCCACCGCCTGCTCCAGCATCTGCTTGGCCTGCACCTGCGCCGTCACATCGGTGGCGATCTTGATGATCTTCGCCACGCGGCCCATCTCGTCCTTCACGGGCGCATAGACGGCCTGGATCCAGATCTCGCTGCCGCTCTTGGTGATGCGGCGGAAGGTGCTGTTCTGGGCCTTGCCGGCGTTCAGCTCGCGCCAGAACTCGGTGTACTCGGGCGAGTTGGCGTAGGCCGGGTCCACGAACATGCGGTGGTGGCGGCCCTTGATCTCGTCGAGCCCGTAGCCCACCGCCTGCTGGAAATTGCGGTTGGCGTTGAGCACATGGCCGCCGAGGTCGAACTCGATGAAGGCATAGCTCTGGTCGATGGCGTCGAGGATGCCCTTGGCGTTCTGCCGCTCGATCTCGGTGGCCGTGATGTCGTAGCGCACGCCCAGGTACTTCATGGGCTTGCCGTTCTCGCCCAGGATGGGGGCGATCACCGCGTCCACGTAGTAGGGCGTGCCGTCCTTGGCGCGGTTCTTCACCACGCCGCGGAAGATGTCGCCGCGACCGATGGTCTGCCACATCTCCTTGAACACCGACTTGGGCATGTCGGGGTGGCGCGTGGTGTTGTGGCCATGGCCGATGAGCTCGTTCTTCGGGTACTTCGAGACCTCGAGGAACTTCTCGTTGACGTTGAGGATGTCGCCCTTCTTGTCGGCCTCGGAGACGATGCTCGTGAGGTTCATGATGTCGGTGCGCACCTTCAGCTCGCTCTCCACCACGTCCAGCCGCTGCTTCAGCTGGGCGAGCGTGCCTTCGGTGTCGGCGCGTGCCGCCTCGGCCTGCGCCGCGGCGGCGCGTGCGGCTTCCGCTGCGGCCTGGTGTTGTTGGCTGAGGGCCAGGGCCTGGTCCAGCGCAGGGCCGGCAAACAGGCGACCGATCCAGGAGATTTCTGGCGTATTCATGGGGTCTGTCCTTCTTTGGAGGCCGACGGGCTGCGGCTGGCCGCGCTGGGGGGGGTGGGTGCAACGGACGTTGGCCGGCCTGCCGGCCCCGGAGGGTCGGCCGCCAGCTGGCTGAGGGAATGCACGTCGAAGATGAGCGCCACCTCGCCGTTGCCGAGGATGGAGGAGCCGCTCATGCCACGCAGGCTGCGGAACATGCGGCCCAGGGGCTTGATCACGGTCTGGTGCTGGCCGAGCAGGCTGTCGACCATCACGCCGTAGCGGCGCCGGCTGCTCTGCAGCACCACGACGCTGGTGCGGTCGGGCTCGGGGCCGTCCAGCGCGTACAGGCCGCGCAGGCTGACCACCGGCAGCACCTGGCCGCGCAGTTCCACGAAACCGCGGCCGCGGTCGTCCAGCGCGCTGACGGTGGGCCGGTTCTCGATGACCTCCACCACCGCGTCCAGCGGGAAGATGAACTTCGAGCTGCCCACGCCGACGAGGAAGCCGTCGATGATGGCCAGCGTCAGCGGCAGGCGGATCTCGATGCACGAGCCCTCGCCCGGCGTGCTGCTCAGCACCACGGTGCCGCGCAGCGCCTCGATGTTGCGGCGGACCACGTCCATGCCCACGCCGCGGCCGGAGAGGTTGGTCACCTTCTCGGCGGTGCTGAAGCCGGGCTCGAAGATGAGGCGGTCGATGTCGGCGTCGGCGGGCACCAGGCCCCGCTCCACGAGACCGCGGTCCCAGGCGCGCTGCAGCACCTTGTCGCGCTGGATGCCGCGCCCGTCGTCGACGATGCGGATGAGGATGCTGCCGCTTTCATGGCAGGCCGACAGCGTCAGCTTGCCCTGGGCCGGCTTGCCGGCGGCGCTGCGCTGCTCGGGCGTTTCCAGGCCGTGGTCAAGCGCGTTGCGCACCAGGTGCATGAGCGGGTCGGCGATGCGCTCGACCACGCTCTTGTCGAGCTCGGTGTCGCCGCCGGTGATCTCCAGCTGCACGTCCTTGCCGAGCTCGGCAGCCGTGTCACGCACCACACGCCGGAAGCGGCTGAAGGTCTCGCCGATCGGCACCATGCGCAGTTGCAGCGTGCCGTTGCGGATCTCCTCGATCAGGCGACCGATCTGCGCGTTGGCTTCGATCAGCGTGCCCTGGCGCGTCTGCCGCGCCAGCAGCGAGGCGCCGGCGCCGGCGATGACCAGCTCGCCCAGCAGGTTGATCACGGCGTCCAGGCGGTCGGCCTGCACGCGGATGAAGCGCTGGTCGTCCGCGACGGCTGGCGGGCTTGCCGCGCCTTGCGAGGCATCACGAACCTTGCTCTGCTTGTTCAGTGCCGCGTTCACCACCTGTGCCGGCACGCCGGCCGTGGCCTGCAGGATCTCGCCTAAGGGCGCGGCGGTGCCGCTGGCCGCCGCGGCGGTCTGCGCGCGCAGACCCTGCTGCAGCTGCGCCCGCGTGATGGCCCCGGCCGCGACCAGGATGTCGCCCAGGCGCGGGTTGTCGGGCATGGCCTCGATGAGCGCGGCGAAGTCGGCCGCGGTGCCGCCGGGCTCCACCAGCTGCAGCGTGCAGTCGTCCCGCACGAAGCTGAAGGCGCCCTCGATCTCGGCCCGCGTGGCGTGGGTGTGCAGGCCGAACTCGAAGGTGAGGTGGCAGCTCTCGGGGTGAAGATGGTCGAGGATGGGCACGCCCGCGATGTCGCAGTGCAAGGTGGTGATGTCGCCCAGCCCGCGCACGTAGTTCAGGATGGCCAACGGGTCCATGCCGTTGCGGTAGGTGTCGGGGCCGAAGGCCACGGCAACGTGCCACAGCCGCCCTGCCGGCGGGCCCACGGCCGCACGCCCATCGCAGCTGTCGCTGGCGGCGCACGCCAGATCGCCCGCTGTCCCGTGCACGCTGCCGGTGGCGGCCAGCAGTTGCTGCACCAGGGCCTCACGCGCGGCCACGGCGTCTTCGGCCTCGTTCACGGCCGCCTGGCGCGCCTGTGACACGAGGGTGCGGATCTGGTCGTTGCATTGCAGCAGCAGGGTGCTGAGCGCCGGCGTCAACGTCAGCGTGCCTTCGCGCAGCTGGTCGAGCAGCGTTTCCACGTGGTGCGTGAAGGCCACCACGCGGTCCAGCCCGAAGATGCCGGCCGAGCCCTTGACCGTGTGCGCACAGCGGAACAGCGCGTTGAGCAGTTCGCTGTCTTCGGGCGTGTCTTCCAGCTGCAGCAGCAGCTGTTCGATGGTCTCGATCTGTTCCTGGGCTTCGCTGATGAAGGCGGGCAGGGCCTCCTGGATGAAGCTCAGGTCGGCGGCTTGTACGCTGGCATCGTGCTTCATGCCGCCTCCTGGGCGCTGTGCTCGGCAAGCCAGGCCTGCAGGCCCAGGGCCTGGCAGGCTTCACGCAAGGCGCTGCTGGGGTCGTGCAGGGCCAGGCTGCGGCCCCGGTCGGCCAGCGCGCGCTGCAACGCCAGCAGCAGCTGCAGACCGGCCGCGTCCACCTGGTCCACCGCATCGCCGGCGACGGCAGCCGCCGGGTCGTTCCTGGCCAGCCAGCTCAGCCACTGCGGGTGGAGTTCACCCACCGTGTAGATCGTCAGCTCGGCCGGCAGGCGCAGCGGCTGGCTGGGGGGCGGCGGGGTCTCGTTCATCGCAGGTCCTCAGGGCAGGATGAGCTTGGACACCGCGTCCAGCAGCTGCGGTGGGTTGAAGGGCTTCACGATCCAGGCCTTGGCCCCGGCCGCGCGGCCTTGTTCCTTCTTCGCGTCCTGGCCCTCGGTGGTGAGCATCACCACGGGCACGAACTTGTGGCGCGGGTGCTGCTTGACCTGCGTGACGAAGGTGATGCCGTCCATGTTGGGCATGTTCACGTCGCTCACGATCAGGTGCACCTTGCCTGTCGCTTCCAGTGCTGCGAGGCCCTGCACGCCGTCGGCGGCTTCCACCACCTCGTAGCCGGCGCGTTGCAGCGCCATCTTCACCACGGTGCGCAGCGAAGACGAGTCGTCGACGATCAGGATGGTCTTGGCCATGGCGGGGAGGTCTCAGAAGAAGGTGGTTTCCGTGGCGGCCTGCGCGGGGCGCGAGGACGCCTGGCCCGTGGCCACGGCGCGCTGCTCGTCGGTGGTGTAGCCGGCGCTGAGCAGGGCCTGCCACTCGGCGGCCTCAGGCGCCTGGCCTGTGGGCAGTGTCTGCGCCAGCCGTGCCATCGCATTGCGGATGGAGTCGCCGACCTGGTCCATGATCTGCTGCACGCGGTCCTGGAACTGGAAGGCCACCATCAGTTGCTCGACCTGCGCCTTCACGCTTTCGCCGTGGGCGCTGAGGGCCGCGGCACGTTCGTTGAGCTGGCTGACGGCGCTGTCCACCTGCTCGACCACGCGGTTGATGGTTTCTTCGCTGGCGTGGATGACCTGGGTGTCGTGCTCGGTGCTTTCCGCCGCCTGGGCCAGCGCGGCCTGCATGTGGTTGCCGAAATCTCCCACGCGCTCGCCGATGCGCCGCCCGGTGTCGCCGGATTCGGCCGAGAGCCGGCGCACTTCGCTGGCCACCACGGCAAAGCCGCGGCCGCTGGGGCCGGCACGTGCCGCTTCGATGGCGGCGTTCAGGCTCAGCAGGTTGGTCTGGCGGGCGAGCTTGGCCACGTCTTCGGCCATGTCGCGCAGGCCCTGGCTCGCCCCCGAGAGTTGGCGCACCGAGCCCATCACTTCGTCGCGTGACTGCACGAAACCCTGGAAGTTCTGCAGCAGGCCGCGCAAGTCGTTCTCGCATTGCTGCAGCAGCGCCGCACGCTCGTCCACGCTGGCGGCGGTGGGGGTGCCGCTCTGGCCGCGGCTGTCGATGATGTTGTCGAGCTGATCCAGGATCTGCATGAAGCCCGCCAGCAACTGTTCGGTGGCCTCGCGCATCTGGGTCTGCGCGGTGCCCAGGTGGGCGGTCCAGGTGTGGGCGGCTTCGTCCAGGCGCAGCAGCAGTTCGGCCGTGGCTTGGGCCTGCGCCGTGGGCGGGCGCCTGCCATCGGCAGGCACGCCGCCCAACCAGGCGGGCCACCACGCGCCGAGGCGCTGGCGCCAGGCGTTCCGTGGTGCAGCCACGTCATCGGTGGCGGGGTGGAGATCTGGGACGTTGACGTTCATGCGCAAGACGACTCGCTGATGGTTGCCAAACTTTTGTCCAAGACACCTGGAACTGATCGGTGGTCAGACCCTAGACATCCGTAATATCGGCGCGGGGCCGCGGGGCTGAAGGGCTGAGCAACTTGGTGTTTGCCAGCCTGTCCTGATGCTTGCCTGCTCGCGGCTGCGCCTACGCTCGGGCTTCCTCGAAAGCCGGAGCACGCCATGTTGACCCGCCTGATCTATGCCAGCGAGACCACCGAGGCGCTGAGCCCGGCGGCCGTGCAGCACATCGTCGATCGAGCGCGCGCGAACAACACGCGCCTGCATCTGAGCGGCCTGCTGTTGTTCGACAGCCGCAGCTTCCTGCAGGTGCTGGAAGGGCAGCGGGCGGCCGTGAGTGCCCTCTTCGGGCGCATCGCGACCGACCCTCGGCACCGGCGCATCGAGTTGCTGGAAGTGACGCCTGTGCACGAGCGCCGATTCGCGCGGTGGAGCATGGGTTTCGCGCCCGCTGACGCCGCCCACGCCGAGCTGTTCCTGCGCTTCGGCGGTACGCCGGCGTTCAACCCCTACGCCATGTGTGCAGCCGGCGCTCTGGGCCTGCTGGAGTGCGTGGGTGCGTCCCAGGCGACAGCCTTGTCGCTGCCACAGGCGGCGCGCGTCGACGTGCCGGGCGCAGCGCCTCGCTCAGCGGTTCAGTGACTTCAGCGCCAGCCGGATGCCCTCGCTGACGCCGATCTCGGCGGGCAGCGCCTTCAACGCCACGGCGGCCTCACGCTCGCTGTAGCCCAGGGCTTGCAGCGCCTGGGTGATGTCGGCCTGGTGGTCGCTCACCGGTGCGGCATTCGGCAGCGCCAGATCGGGCCCGAGCTTGCCCTTGAGCTCCAGCAGCAGGCGTTCAGCCGTCTTCTTGCCGATGCCCGGCACCTTCACCAGGCGGGCGCCGTCCTGGCGGGCCACGGCCTGCGCGAGTTCATCGACGTTCAGGCCAGACAGGATGGACAGCGCGGTGCGCGGCCCCACGCCGCTGATCTTCACCAGCTGGCGGAAGGTGGCACGTTCGGGCTCGGTGAGGAAACCGAAGAGCACCTGCGCGTCTTCGCGCACCACGAAGTGCGTGAGCAGCACCACCGGCTCGCCCAGCGCCGGCAGGTTGTAGAAAGTGCTCATCGGCACGTCGACCTCGTAGCCGACGCCGTGCACGTCCAGCAGCACCAGGGGCGGCGCCTTCTGCACCAGCACGCCGCTCAGGCGGCCGATCATGCGCGGGCCTCCAGCAGCCGGCCGATGCGTTCTTGCAGTGCGGCGAAGTTGGGCTCGCCTTCGTGGCGCCACACTTCGAAGTGGCTGCGGTCGATGAGCAGCGTGGTCGGCGTGGCGCGAACGCCGCCGAAGGCGCGCGCGATGGCGCCGGTGTTGTCGATCACCACACCGAAAGGCAGCGCGCGGCGCTGCGCGAACTCGGCCACCATGGCGGGCGCGTCGTGCTGCATCGCCACCGCCAGCGTCTGCAGGCCTTGGCTGGCAAAGCGCTGGTGCAGGGCCGTGAACTGCGGCATCTCTTTGACGCACACCGCGCAGCTGGTGGCCCAGAAGTTCACCAGCACCACCTGGCCGCGCAGGCCGGCGGAAGTTTGCCGGGTGCCGTCGAGCAGCGTGTAGTCAAAGGCTGGTGCGGGCTCACGGCGCGCGCAGCCGGCCGCCGCTGCCAGCACCAGCGGCACCGCCGCCATTGCCAGCAGCGCATGCCGACGGGCAAGATCGGGCCCTGTCGGCAGGGGCTGGCGCAGCGGTGGAAAAGAGGGGGTGGTCATGAAGCGGCGGCATCTTACGGCAGCGATGGTGGGCGGCTTGTGGCCCTGGTGGGCGCGGGCTTCGTTGAGCGAGGTGGACGCAGCGGCCGGTGTGCGTGCCGCGCTCGAACGTGGCGCCACCGCGGCCGTGCAGCTGCTGGGCCGCAACGACGGTTTTCTGGGTGACCCGCGTGTACGCATCCCGCTTCCTGACGGCCTGCAGAAGGCCGCCAAGCTGTTGAAGGCCACCGGCCAAGGCGCCCGTGTGGATGAGCTCGTCACCGCGATGAACCGCGCCGCCGAGGCCGCCGTGCCCGAGGCGCGCTCGCTTTTCGTCAGTACCGTCAAGCAGATGAGCGTGGAAGACGCGCGCCAGGTGGTGCGCGGCGGCGAGACGGCCGTGACCGACTGGTTCTCAGCCAAGACCCGCAGCCCGCTCGGCGAGAAGTTCCTGCCCATCGTCACGCGCGTGGTCGAGAAGCAGAAACTCGCCGAGCGCTACAACCAGCTGGCGGCCAAGGCCTCAGGCATCGGCCTGGTGAAGGGCGATGCCGTGAGCGTGCAGCAACACGTCACCGCCAAGGCGCTGGACGGGCTCTTCCTGATGATCGGCGAAGAAGAAAAGAAGATCCGCGCCGACCCGTTGAAAACCGGCAGCGCGATCTTGAAGAAGGTCTTCGGCGGCTGAAGGCCCGGCCCTGAGCCGGGCGCCGAATGAGGCTCAGGCGTTGCGCGCGAGTTCGAACTTCAGCGCGTCAGGCAGCGATTCGATGATCGCGTCGCGGCCCACGCTGGTGAACTGCCGGCCGCCCTGGTTCAGCACTTGCACGGCCTTGCCCTGTTCGGCGATCTGCACGAAGGCCAGGCGCGGTGCGGCCTGCAGCAGCTCGGCACGCAGGCGCTCGAAGCGCTGGCCGCCCAGTGAGGCTTCGTAGACCAGCGCGTCGGGCATGGCTTCGGCGCACTGGTCTTGCACTTCCTCGATGGTGGCGACGAAATCGACCATCAGCGCCAGCGGGCGCAATGCCTCGCGCACGACGTTGCGCACTTCGCGCCGCGCGGCCAGCACCAGCACATGGCTGCCCGTCAGGGGCGGCGGCGCGAGTTCGGGGGACACCGTCTCCTGGAAGTCGGTGGTGTTCTCGGGCTCCAGCCGCGGTGCCAGCGTTTCCGGGAATTCGAGCGCCAGCTCGGTCATGCCCGGCAGGTCCTGGCGCTGCAAGTGCAGGCCGAGCACGGTGCTGGTCTGCTGCAGCAGGCGCCACGACATGGTGTTGAGCTCGGCGGCTTCGGCATCGGCCCGCGCCATGGCACGGGTGTCCACCTCGTCGGGCTGGCGGTGTGCGAAGCGCAGCGACAGCACGGCATGAGCGGGCCAGCTCTTGACCGCGATCTTCATGTCCACGCGCGAGACCGTGTGTTCGAAGGCCCAGTCGAGCGTGGCCTGCAGCAGCGAGAAAAGCAGCGTCGCGTCGCTCATCACCAGCGCGGGGCCGAACTCCTGGCGCACCTCGATGGCACGGTCGTCCATTTCGCGGCCGCGTTCGCGCAGCGTGTCGCGCGTCAGTGCGGTGAGGTCCAGGCGCTCGCGCGCAAGTTGAACGTCGCCATTGCCCAGGCGCACCACCTGCTGGCCCATGATGCCGGCGCGGCGCGCCAGGTCGATTTCGGCATGCAGGGCTGCGAGACTTTCGCGGTCGATGCGCCCGGTGGCGCGCAAGGTGTTCACACGCTCGAGCGCCGACGACAGCGTGGCCGCGACCTCGCTGCCCAGCTGGGCGATGAGCGCCTGGGGGTCCAGCGGTTCGACCATGCGTCGGCCCAAAGCCGAAGACGGCCGGGCGATGTCGGTCAGATCCATGGGTTGCCTCGTTCGGAGATGCGTCGCAAGCTGGGCCGCCACGGCGTCGCACGTTGGCGGCGCGGCTGCGGCCGCGCCAGCGTGCTGTCAGGCCCAGCCCGCATTGAACATCGGACGGCCGGGTACAAGAACAGCGAATTTGTTACAGCGTCCTCTCGATCGCCACCCCGCATGCCAGGGGGCGCCACTGCGCGGGTGTTCACCCTGTCACGGTCGAGGCCCGATCGTGCCCGCCGCGCGCAGGGCTTCGCGAGCCTCGGCGCTCAGGCCCAGCTCGGCCAGCACCTCGTCGGTGTGCTGGCCGAGCAGTGGCGGTGCCCGACGCAGCGTCACCGGCGTGGCCGAAAGCTTCATCGGGCTGGCCACGAGGTCCAGCTGGTCCTGGTGCGGGTGCTGTACGGTGGTCTTCATGCCCCGCGCCAGCACCTGCGGATCGGCGAAAACGTCGGCCAGGTCGTTGATGGGGCCGCAGGGCACCTTGGCGCTGTCGAGCGCGGTCAGCCAGTCGCTGCGTGTGCGCTGGCGCAGGCGTTCGGCCAGCAGCGGCACCAGCAGGTCGCGGTGGCGCACACGGCTGGCGTTGCGCGAGAAACGTTCGTCCTGCGCCAGCTCGGGGCAGCCGGCCACGGCGCAGAAGCGCTCGAACTGGCCGTCATTGCCGACGGCCAGGATCATGTGGCCGTCGGCCACTTCGAACACCTGGTAAGGCACGATGTTCTGGTGCGCGTTACCGGCTCGCCGAGGTGCCTGTTTGGTCACCAGATAGTTGGCGCCCAGGTTCGCGAGCATGGCCACCTGGGTGTCGAGCAGGGCCATGTCGATGGCTTGGCCCTGACCGGTGAGGTCGCGATGGCGCAACGCCGCGAGGATGGCCACGGTGGCGTACAGCCCAGTGAAGAGGTCGGCCACGGCCACGCCCACCTTCTGCGGGCCGCCGCCGGGGAGGTCGTCGCGCTCACCTGTCACGCTCATCAGGCCACCGAGCCCTTGCACGGCGTAGTCGTAACCCGCGCGATCCTTGTACGGCCCGGTCTGCCCGTAGCCAGTGATGGAGCAGTACACCAGCCGCGGGAACTTCGTGCACAGCGTGGCGGCGTCCAGCCCGTAGCGGGCCATGTCGCCGACCTTGAAGTTCTCGACCAGCACGTCGCATTGGGCCGCGAGCTGCAGCACCAGGGCCTGGCCGGCCGGCTGCGCGATGTCCACCGTCACCGAGCGTTTGTTGCGGTTGGCGCCCAGGAAGTAGGCGGCTTCGGGTGTGTCGCGGCCGTCGCGGTCTTTCAAGAAGGGTGGGCCCCAGCCGCGGGTGTCGTCGCCACCCGGGTGGCCCTCGCCCGGCGGGCGTTCGATCTTGATGACCTCTGCGCCGAGGTCGGCCAGCGTCTGGGTGCACCAGGGGCCTGCGAGCACGCGCGACAGGTCGAGCACCCGCACGCCGTCGAGCGCGCCTGCGGGCAAGGGGAGGGGGGCCTGTGTCATGGCGGCGATTTTGCGGCAGCGGCCTGGATAATCTGGCCGGATGAACCGTTTGCCCTGCCCGTCGGGCGCCACCGTGCTCACCCAAAGGCCCGTCCACGGGGCCCTGAAGGCCGGCCTCTGCATCGCTGCCGCTGCCTTGCTGGGGGCCTGCGCGCCCGCCCTCGACTGGCGCGATGTGCGCCCGGAAGGCGCCTTGGTGCAGTTGCAGCTGCCTTGCAAACCCCATGGGCAGAGCCGCGATGTGCAGCTCGGTGGCGCGCGGGTGAATTTGGCCCTGCACGCCTGCGCGGCCGGGGCAGCCACCTGGGGCCTGGCAGCGGCCGACATGGTCGACCCGGCGCTCGTGGGCCCGGCACTGGCCGAGCTGTCGGCGGCGGCGGCGGGCAATCTGGCGGCGAAGCCTGTGCCGCGACAGCCGCTGCCCGTGACCGGGGCGACACCGAATGCGGCCAGTGGTTGGCAGCGGCTGAGTGGCCGCCTGCCCGATGGCAAGCCGGCGCAGATGCAGGTGCTCGTGTTCGCGCGCGGCACCTGGGTCTACCAGGCCAGTGTGCTGGGCGAGAAGATCGACGAGGCGGCCGCACAGACCTTTTTCGCCTCGCTGCGCTTCAGCCCGTGAAGCGCGGTGCAGGCCTTGCTGCATGCCGGCCTGTGCCGCGGCCAACAAGCTGCCGATAATGCCCTGAGACGTTCACGCTGACATGGCTTCGATCCTTCTCGTTGCGCACGCCCCGCTCGCTTCGGCCCTGCTGGCGGTGGCACGCCATGCGTACGCCGAATGCGGCTGCGCGGTGGTGCCGGTGGATGTGCCGGCATCGGCTTCGCTCGAATCGGCCACGGCGCAGGTGACACAAGCCTTGCAAGCGCTGCCCAGTGGTGAAGTGTTGGTGCTGGCCGATGCTTTTGGGGCCACGCCCTGCAACGCGGCGCTGGCGGCGGCCAACGGCGTGTCAGCCAGGGTGGTCACGGGCGTCAACGTGCCCATGGTCTGGCGGGTGTTGTGTTACGGACACCTGCCCTTGGCCGAACTGGTCACGCGGGCCGTGGACGGCGGCCGCCAAGGCATCATGCAGGTGGCCACGCCGCGCCGCCAGAACCAGCCCCAACGTCCACTCAGCGATGATCCAGAGCACCATCCAGATCAGTAACAAGCTGGGCCTCCACGCCCGCGCCTCCGCCAAGCTCACCAAGCTGGCCGGCAGCTTCAAGAGTGAGATCCATCTGAGCCGCAACGGCCGCCGCGTGAATGCCAAGAGCATCATGGGCGTGATGATGCTGGCCGCTGGCTTGGGCACCGAAGTGCAGATCGAGGCCGAGGGCAGCGACGAAGAGGCGGCCATGGCCGCGCTGCGGGCGCTGATCGACGACAAGTTCGGGGAAGGCGAGTAGGGCCGCTCGCGCCGGAGCTGCCGCTGTGGCCGTGGTGCCTTGCTGGGCTACATTGGTGCCATGAGCATCCAGGTGTTTGGTCTGCCGGTATCACGCGGGGTGGCCATCGGCCGCGCTGTGCTTGTGGCCTCGAGCCGCGTTGATGTGGCGCACTACTTCGTGCCAGCCGAGCGCATCGACCAGGAAATCGGCCGCCTGCGCTTGGCGCGCGACGGTGTGGCCACCGAACTGCAATCGCTCAAGCACGAGCTGCCGCCAGAGGCGCCCGCAGAACTGGCGGCGCTGTTGGACGTGCACCTGATGCTGCTGCACGATGAGGCGTTGATCACCGCCACCAAGGGTTGGATACGCGACCGTCACTACAACGCCGAGTGGGCGCTGTCAGCGCAGCTCGAGGTGCTGGCGCGTCAGTTCGATGAGATGGACGACCCCTACCTGCGCGAGCGCAAGGCGGATATCGAGCAGGTGGTGGAGCGTCTGTTGCGTGAACTGGCAGGGCAGGCCGGTGGCGAGGCCCCGGCAACTGCCGCCGCAGCGAAGGCGATGCGGGACGGGGCCGGCGAAGACCCCTTGGTGCTGGTGGCCAACGATGTGGCCCCCGCCGACATGATGCAGTTCAAGCGCAGCGTGTTTACGGGTTTCGTCACCGACGTGGGCGGGCGCACCTCGCACACGGCAATCGTGGCGCGCAGCATGGACATCCCTGCAGTCGTGGGCGCGCGCGAGGCCAGCCGGCTGATACGTCAGGATGACTGGGTGGTCATCGACGGCGACACCGGCGTGGTGATCGTCAACCCTTCGCCCATCGTTCTGGAGGAGTACCGCTTTCGGCAACGCCAGAGCGAGCTGGAGCGTGCGCGCCTGGATCGCCTGCGGCACACACCCGCTGTCACTCTTGACGGCGAGGCGGTGGAACTGTTGGCCAACATCGAGATGCCCGGCGATGCGCCGAGCGCGCTGGAAGCTGGTGCGGTCGGCGTGGGGCTGTTCCGCAGCGAGTTCCTCTTCATGAACCGGGGCGGCGACCTGCCAGGCGAGGAAGAGCAGTTCGAGGCTTACCGTGCGGCGGTGGAGGCGCTGCAGGGCCTGCCCGTCACAATTCGCACGGTGGACGTGGGTGCGGACAAGCCGCTGGAGCGCATGTCGCAGCAGGAACTTCGGCATGAGCATGGTCTGAACCCGGCGTTGGGTTTGCGTGCCATACGCTGGAGCCTCGCGGAGCCGGGAATGTTCCGGCAGCAACTGCGCGCCATCCTGCGCGCCAGCGCGTTCGGCAAAGTGCGCATCCTGGTGCCGATGGTGGCCCAGATGAGCGAAGTGCGACTGATCTTCGAGGCCCTGGCGCGCGCCAAACAGCAACTCGACGATGCCGGCCGCGCCTATGGGCCGGTGGAAGTGGGCGCGATGATCGAAGTGCCGGCCGCGGCTTTGCTTGTTGAGCGCTTTCTGAGGTACTTTGACTTCGTCTCCTTGGGCACCAACGACCTGATCCAGTACACCCTGGCCATAGACCGCGCTGACGAATCGGTTGCGCACCTGTACGACGCGTGGCACCCGGCTGTGCTGCAACTGATAGAGCAGACCATCGCCAGTGCGCGTCGCATGGGCCGAGGCGTCAGCGTCTGTGGAGAAATGGCAGGCGACCCGGCATTCACCGAACTGCTGCTGGCCATGGGCCTGCGCAGCTTCTCCATGCATCCGGCGCGCATCGCGTCCATCAAGCAGCGTGTGCTGCGGGCCGACACAAGGCGCCTCGCTGTGCATCTCGATGAGGTGCTCGGCAGCGACGACCCCGCCGCGAGCGTGGCCGCGCTGCAGCCCGGTGGTGCGTTGCACTGAGAAGGACAGTGGACCGTCGGGCCGGCACAGCGGTAGCGGCCGCTGTTCGTCCTGTAGGCGCTGCACCTGGTTCGCAGGGGGGGGGCGGCAACCGTGACTGTGCTGAAGGCTAGAAACGCAGACTTGCGCACCCAGTTGCGTTGCTTGCGCGAGTTGTGCTACAGTCGCGGGCTTCGCTGATCGCGCAGCAGCTGGCAACGGTTGCAGAGCGAGATGAGTGGAGGGT
>LJHW01000022.1 GCA_001295865.1 beta proteobacterium AAP65 | reverse complement strand
GGCCGGCGAGCCACGCTGCCATCAGCGTGGCAATGATTGCAGGTAAAGGTGCAAGGCCTGCAGGTCCACGTCGGTGTACCGGGCGAATGCATCGAAGGGCATCACGGCGATCGCGCTGCCATCGGGCCGGCGGCCTGTCTGCATCATCGAGCGGAACGCCACCAGATCGGCGTAGCGCGCCACCACCGGCGCGTCGCCCGAAACGGGCTTGCGCGCTTCGGTGCGCAAGGCCGGTGCTGCCGGCCAGTCGGGCGCGCCACCGGGAATGGGGCCGCCTTGCAGCTGGGCGCCATGGCAGCCCGTGCAGCCCAGTGCCAGGTAGCGGCCATAGTCCACGGAGACGGCGGCCGCCACCGGCGCCTCCGGCGCCTGGGTGTGGTCGATGCGGTCCGCGGCATCGTCGATGAAGCCGAACCCATACAGCAGCCGAACCGGCAGCGGCCACTGCAGCACGGCCGGTGCGCCACCCGCCGCGGGCAGCGACTGCAGGTAGACCACCAGCGCCGCCAGGTCGGGGTCGCTGAGGCGGTTGTAGTCCTGGCTGGGCATCACCCGCAGCGGACGCCCACCCGGCGCCACGCCATGGCGCACGGCACGCACCCAGTCGGCTTCGGTGTAGCGGGCGGTGCTGCCGCCCGGCGTGATGTCCGGGCCGGCCAGCAGCACACCCCCCTGGTCAGCGAAGCGGCGACCTTCGCCGGACAGGCCGTGGCAGCCGGCACAGCCGCGCGATTCGTACAGGTACTGGCCATGCGCTCTGGCGTCGGCCGCTGTGGACAAGGCCAGGGGCCGGACCGGCACCTCGACGCTGCGTGCCAGACGCCGCTGCTCCATCAGCAAACCGGAGCCCACGGTGACGACGGCCACCAGCACCAGGGCGGCACCCCCCACCCAGAGCCTGTGAACGGCGCGCTTCATGGCTGCGCGGCCGGCCGCAGTCGACGCGAGGCGCAGGCCGTGATGGCCAGGCCCGCCAGGGCCAGCCACGCCATCGGCGGCTCCGGCACCTGTGACAGCACATCACCCTGGCGGACGGCGACCGCGTGGGCCTGCGCAGCGAGCGGCAGCAAGTTCTGTGAGCCGCCCAGGGTGTTGAAGTACCACGCCTGCGCAGGGGCCCCGGCCTGGGCCGTGCCGGTCCAGTAGGGCGCAAACGCGACGTGCTCGAACGGCTCGGTGTTGACGGCGGGCAGGCCCGCCCGATTCCCCAGCACCTCGTACCAGAGGCGGCCGATTTCGCTGTTCTGGCAACCAAAACCAAAGCAGGGCACCGCGGTGGGCAGCCGCCAGTCGTCGACACCGCCCCACTGGAGCGCATCGGCCCAGGCCATGGCGCTGGCCCAGCTCATGCGTCCGTCCTGCGCCGAACTGCCGTCGTCGAAGGCACTGCCTGCTGCGGCATTCCAGTCGATGAGCCAGGTCAGATCGGCCGCGCGGTCGTAAACCATGCCACCTGGTCGCAGTTCCAGGGCTGCCTGTGCAGACAGGGGTGCCAGCGCAAAAAGAGCGCAGGCGGAGACGAGGACAATGGTGCGTCGCATGGGGTTCTCGAATGCTTGTATTGAGGAGATTGGCCACTTCGGCCAAGCTGCTGCGCAGTCTAGGAACGGGCATGGCAACGCGTTGCTAACTCGGTGCTAGCAGCCCCTTAAATAGTCGTTAAGCGCGGTCCGCACAACCCCGGTGCTGATCCGCGCAGCCGCTGATGCGGCGTGCGAAGCCAACACGCGCTCAGCGCCCGCGGCGCTGCGCAGCAGCAGGAACCGCAGGACGGCGGGTGCCCCACGGTCCAGTGCCGCATACAGGCCTGGCGTGCCCGCAAACGCCGGCTTCAGCGGCGGGCCGGGCCCATCCAGCGCGTGCCCTGCGCCGTGGCCGGCAGCGGCCCGCCGCGCAGGTTCGCGGGGATTGGGACCACGGCCAGCTGGCGGTCGCCGATGGCCAGCAGCGTGCGGTCGTCGTCGGTGAGCACCAGGCGCGTGGCGTAGCCGTTGCAGCTGTCGCTCTGCACCTGGTCCGAACACGAGGGCTCCAACCAGGGCTCCAAGGTGCCCAACACCGGGTAGGCGTAACCCGCGCCTCGCGGCGTGGAGGTGTCGAGCACGAAGATGCGCGATTGCGAGAGCACGGCGTTGCGGGTGTAGAGGTAGGTGCGTGAACCGTCGCGCGACATCACCGCCTCCTGGCCGAACCAGCCATCGGGTGGCACCGTGGCCAGCATGCCCTCTTCCACCATGTCGTAGCTGAAGACGCGCCCGTCCAGCACCCAGCGCGTGCCGCGGCGGTCGCTGGCGGCACGGTAGAAAAAGGACGGTGCGTTGCCGACCACGGGCGTCAGCAGGCCGTCGGCCGCATCGCGGCGCAACAGCGGCGGTGCTGGCGAAAGGCCGGCGGTCTGCACGATCAGCGCGCGCTGGCCGTTCGGCGACACGCGCCCCCAGGGGCCGCTGTAGAAGGTGAAGTTGCCCGCAGGGAGCGGCAGCACACGGTCGGTCTCGAGATCGGCGTAAAGCACGCCCGCCCATTGGCCGCCCTGCGACATCAGCAGGCGCTGGTCGCCGGTCACCACCAGTGGCAGGCCCACCCAGGCGCTCTCGCTCACCGTGCGGCCGAGCTCGGCGCTGGTCTGCGTCGTGAGGTCCTGCGTGCTCAGCCGCAGCAGCGTGCCGGTGGCCGTGATGGCGATGACGCTGCGGCGGTCCGGGCTGAGGGCAATGCCCATGAGGCCGGCGATCACGCGGCTGCTCACGGTGGCCCCCGGCTGGGCCACGCTGCCGAAGAGCTGGAAGCGCATCACCGACGACTGGCTGGTGTTGTGCACGAACAGGCTCTGGGTGATCGGGTCCCACAGCGGCGCCGCTTTCAGGCCCGTGGTGGCCACCACCTGCGGGCCGCGATCGACCGCCGGCAGCACCTGCAACTGCACCGTGCGCGTGGGCAGGCCCGAAGCCGTGGGCAGCGTGAGCGTGTAGTTGCCCGCCGCCAGCGCACCCACCTGCACGCTCAGCAGCTTGGAGCTGCGCACCGTGAGGGCACCGGGCGTGAACCCACTGGCCACCAGGCGTTGCTGCAGGCCGGCTTCGTCCAGCAGGCGGCCGTAGACCAGCACTTCACCGGGCTCGCCGGCCAGCACGGCCAGGGTGTCGATGCCCTGGAACTCGGCCACGTCCTTGTTCAGGCGCAGCGTGAGCACCTGCGGGGTCAGGGTGGTGCCCGACGCGACAAAAACCTGCGCATCGGTGCTGGCCCCGTTGGGCAGCGCCTTGAAACCTTCGGGGTCGATCGACCACTGCAGCGGCGTGCCCAGGGCACCCGTGGTGCTGGCCAGGCGCAGCCAGGGGCTGAGCGAGGTGGCCGTCCACGTGCCGGGGCCCACGCCGGGTGCAGCGCTCACCATCACCGTGCCGCTGTTGGCCGAGGCCGGGCTGGTGGAGGTGATGCGCGCTTCCACCAGCGGCTGCACCACCAGGCCTTCGCTGACGACGTGCTGCACGCGCACCGTCAAGCGCGGCTGCGTGGCGCCGGCGTCGAACTCGATGTCGGCGCTGTAGCTGCCGGCCAGCAAGTCGGCCTCCGGGCGCACGGTGTAGGTGAGCCCCGAAGGCTGCACCTGCAGCCAGCCCGCGTTCGGGCCGCTGTAGCGCACGTTGTAGGTGGCGGCGCTGACCCCGGCGGGCAAGGTGAGCGCAACGGTCTGCGCAGCGGGCTGCACCGACTCGGCCGAGGCAAAGGCCAGGTTGTTCACCGAAGCCTTGAAACGCGGCTGCACCGTGGTGCCGTAGTTGATGACAAAGGGCGAGCCGCTGATGGGCGAGTTGCAGGCTGCGTCCAGACAGGCCAGCACGCGGAGGGTGCCGTTGTACGTGCCTGCGGCCAGCGCCGCGTTGGGCGCCACCGTGGCCACGCCGGTGCGTGCCACGGTGTCGATGGTCACGCCGATGGGCAGCAGCACGCCCTGTCCCGTGGCTTCCACACCGATGAAGACCGATTCGTTGCCGCTGCCACCGGTCAGGCGCGCGGTGACGGTCTGCGCGCCCTGGCCGGCGGGGGCGCCTTCGAGCACGGTGAAGTCGACACGGCTGCTGTCGACACTCAGGCGCAGCCCGTTGTTCGAGCTGCCACCCCCGCCGCCGCCGCCACCGCCGCAAGCGGCGAGCACCAACACCAGCGCACCGAGCGCACACCGCGCCCACTTCTTCATGCAGACCATCTCACCTCCCGAGGGCCGCGATTCTGCCCGCGCGCCCCGGGGGTTTCGGGCTCACTTCGGCCGTATCGCGTCGGCCGTCCCCTGGATGAAGGCCTTGAGTTTGTCCACGTCCGCCGGCTGCAGCTTGCCGGTGAAATCGGGCATGCCGTTTTTGGCCAGCGCGCCGAACATGTACTTGTCGAGGTTGGCGATCACCGCCTGCGACGAGTAGCCCAGGTTGGGGATGTTGCCGCCGCGGTCCACGCCCGGCACGCCGTGGCAGAAGACGCAGTTGCTGACGTAGAGCGCCGTGCCTTCGCTGACGTGGTTCTTGTCGTAGGCCACGCCCTGCACCAGTTCGCCCAGGCGGTAGGCCACGAATTCGGGCGCCTTCGCCTGGCCGTCGATGACGAAGGTGTAGACCGTGCCCGGGCCCTTGCGGTCGGTGTGGCGCGCGGTGTGGCCGTAGACGCCACCCCAGCCCACGGCGATGCTCACGTACTGCTTGCCGTCCACCATGTAGGTGCTGGGCGCGGCAATCACGCCGGTGCCGGTGGGCGTTTCCCAGAGCTTCTTGCCGTCGCGGGCGTCGTAGGCGATGAAGCGGCCGTCGGCCGTGCCCTGGAAGACCAGGTTGCCCGCGGTGGTGAGCGTGCCGCCGTTCCATGGCGAGACGTTCTCCACTCGCCAGGCTTCCTTCTGCTTCACCGGGTCCCAGGCCAGCAGGCGGCCGAAGGGCGCGCTCTTGGGCGGCTCGGCGTTGGCGAACATCGCCATGTTCCAGCCCAGGTTGCTGTGCGGCTCCAACGGGCTGGCGGCGTTGAACTTCCAGGCCTTGTTGTCCAGCAGCGTGACGGGCACGTTCTGCACCGGCATGTACACCAGCCCGGTCTGCGGGTTGAAGCTCATCGAGTGCCAGTTGCGCGCGCCATAAGGGCTGGGAATGATCTCGCGCGGGCGATCGGCCACACGCGCGATCTCGGTCTCGATGGGGCGGCCCTTGGCGTCGTAGCCCGTGGCCCAGTTGACGTCGACGAAGTTCTTCGCCGAGATGAACTCGCCGCTCTTGCGGTCGACCACGAAGAAGAAGCCGTTTTTCGGCGCGTGCAGGATCACCTTGCGGTTCTTGCCGGCGATCTTCAGGTCGGCCAGGATCATCGGCTGTGTGCTGGTGAAATCCCAGTTGTCGCCCGGTGTCTGCTGGTAGTGCCAGACGTACTTGCCGGTGTCGGGGTTCAGCGCCACCAGGCTGGCCAGGTAGAGGTTGTCCCCGCCCGCCGGGCTGCGCTTCTTGTGCGCCCAGGGGCTGCCGTTGCCGGTGCCGATGTACATCAGGTTGAGCTCGGGGTCGAAGGCCATGGTGTCCCAGGCCGTGCCGCCGCCTCCGGCTTCCCACCACTTGCCCGCGGCATCCCAGGTCTTGGCCGCCTTGGCCATGCTCTCGTCTTCAAACGGCTTGCTCGGGTCGCCCGGCACCGTGAACCAGCGCCATTGCTGCTGGCCGCTCTTGGCGTCGTACGCCGTGATGTAGCCGCGCACGCCGTATTCGGCGCCGCCGTTGCCGATGATCACCTTGCCCTTGTAGACGCGCGGCGCGCCGGTGATGGTGTAGCTGAACTTGCGGTCGATGATGGTGTCCACCTCCCAGGCCTTGGCCCCGGTGGCGGCGTCCAGCGCGATCAGGCGGCCGTCGTAGCTGGCCACGAAGACCTTGCCCTGGTACACGGCCACGCCGCGGTTGACCACGTCGCAGCAGCCCTTGTAGCCGTAGCCACGGTCGACCTGCGGGTCGAAGCTCCACAGGCGCTGGCCGCTGCGCACGTCGATGGCGTGCACGATGCTCCAGCTGGCGGTGACGTACATGATGCCGTCCACCACCACCGGCGTGGCCTCCACGCCGCGTGTGCTCTCCAGGTTGTAGCTCCAGGCCAGGCCCAGCTTGCCGACGTTGGCGGTGTTGATCTGCGTGAGCTTGGAGAAGCGTGTCTCGGCGTGGTCGAGGCCGTAGCTGGGCCAATCCACGGTGGTGCGCGCGTTGGCGCGGATGAAGCCAGTGTCCACGCGCGTGGTCACGGCCTTGATGTGGGCGGCCGAGCCTTTGGCCGCGGGGGCGGCGGTGGCGGCGGGCTTGGCCGTTTGCGCCACGGCCCCCACCGAGAGGCAGAGGGCCAGACAGGCCGCGAGATGGTGCGGGGTTTTCATGCGTCGTCTCCTGCGCTTGTTCTTGAACCGCGCCCGGGTGTGGCCGAACCCGGCCCACCGCATGGCTGACGCGCAGCTTCGCGCGCAGGCGGCTGGCCGCAAACAACGGGCTTTCCCGGATGAGGCGCTGTTCCGTCCCGGCACAAACTGCCACGCATGACCCGCCAGCACGCCGCCCGCGGCACTGTCGCCCTGCCCGAGCAGCCCTTTTTCGCCAGCGCGCCGCAGCGTGCGGCACTGGCGCGCGAGCGCCTGTTCATCGAAGGCCAGCGGCCCACCGGCCTGGTGGGCGAGCCCATCATCCAGAGTTGGCAGCGCTGCCTGCTGGCCCACCGCCGGCCGGGTGAAAAGCTCGCTTTCGACCCCGTCACCGTTTCGCGCCGCCACGGCGCGCTGCAGCGCAGCCGCCCCTTGCTGGCGGCCGCGCGCCCCGCGCTGGAACGCCTGCAGGCCACACTGGCCCGCACCGGCGTGCGCAGTTTTCTCTGCGATGGTGAAGGCCTGGTGGTGCACAGCTCCCCCGTGCCCGCCGACACCGAACCCGTGCTCGGCCTGGCCAGCCGACTGGGTGTGAACCTGGGCGAAGAGGCCGTGGGCACCACCGCACCCGGCCTGGTGCTGCGCACAGGGCAGGCCGTGGCCGTCACGCGCGAAGAGCACTTCTTCGACTTGTGCGGCCGCTTGAGCTGCGCTGCCGCGCCCATCCGCGACCGCCACGGCCGCCTGGCCGGCGTGCTCGATCTTTCCACCGAAGGCACTGGCTTCGCGTTCGACGCCGCGGCGCTGGTGGGCTTGTACGCGAGCAGCATCGAAGACGCCCTGCTGGCCGAGCCGGATGGCGACACCCTGGTGCTGCAATTCCAGGCCGATCCGCGCCTGCTCGGCACGCCCATGCAGGCGCTGGCCGGCATCGACCCGCAAGGCCGCGTGGCCTGGGCCAACCGCGCGGCGCGCAGCCTGCTCGGCGCTGACGATCTGCCGGGCCGGCCCGTGGCCGATGTTTTCGGCCACGAACTGCCCACGCTGCTGGCCACGGCCGGCGCCCGCGGCCCGCAGCCCTTGCAGCTGGCCAACGGCCTGGGCGTGTGGCTGCGGGCGCGGCTGCAGATGGCGCCCGGCGCGTCCGGCGGAGAAGCCGAAGGCCGCACCGCGCTGCCCGCGCAGGCGCCGGCCGTGGCGGGCGTGTTGGCAGCAGATGGGCACGGCGCAGCCCCTGAGGCCACAGCCCCCCCGGCCACCGCAGCGGCCGACACCGCCGCCACGCTGGCCGAACACGACCACCGCCTCGTGCTGCAGACGCTGGCCCGCTGCGGCGGCAATGTCTCGCGCGCAGCGCGTGAACTGGGCGTGTCGCGCGGGCTGCTCTACCGCCGGCTGGCAGCAGCCCAAGGCGGGCATGGAGAAGGCGGCGACGCTTAGCATCGCGGCCCCTGGCGCCCCGGCCTCCTTCCGCACCCTGGCCCCCGTGCCATCGGCACAGCGTGCCACTGCGCAGCACCTTCCCCCTTCACCGCCCATGCACCCGAAGCAACGGCCACGCGCCACCCTGGAAGCCACCCGCCCCACCGCAGCCCACCGGCCGCCCGCGCGCGCCATCGTGCAGGCCGTGGCGCTGGCGCTGCTGCCGCTGACAGCGGCGCAAGCCCAGGCACCGGCGCCGGGCCCGGTCGAGACCGTGGTCGTCAGCGGCAACGGCACCGAACGCCGCGCCTTCGACGCGCCCTTCGCCGTGACGGTGATCAACGCCGAAGCGCTGCGCGACGCCGGGCCGATGGTCAATCTCTCGGAAGCGCTCACGCTGGTGCCGGGCCTCGTAGCCAACGCGCGCAACAACTACGCGCAAGACCTGCAGCTCAGCGCACGCGGCTATGGCGCGCGGGCCAGCTTCGGCATCCGCGGCCTGCGCCTGTACAGCGACGGCATCCCCGCCACCATGCCCGACGGCCAGGGCCAGGTGGCGCACTTCGACCTCGCTGGCGCGCAGCGCGTGGAAGTGCTGCGCGGCCCCTTCAGCGCGCTGCATGGCAGCAGCTCGGGCGGCGTGCTGTCGGTGGTGAGTGCACCGCCCACCCAAAGGCGCTGGTCGCTCGACCTCGACGCGGGCGCCGACGGCCTGCGCCAGCAGCGCCTGGTGGCCGAAACGCCGCTGGCTGCCGGCTGGCACCTGCGCGCGCTGGCCAGCGGCCTGCGCACCGACGGCCCGCGCCCGCACAGTGCGGCCGAGCGCACGCTGGCCAACCTGCGCCTGGGCCGCAACACCGAGCGCGACACGCTGACGCTGGTGCTCAACCACGCCGAGCAGCCCGCGCAAGACCCGCTGGGCCTGACACGCGCACAGTTCGAGGCCGACCCGCAGCAGACGGCGACGCAAGCCCTGCAGTTCAACACCCGCAAGCGCGCGCGCCAGACCCAGGCCGGCGCCAGCTGGCGCCATCGTTTGGCTGGCGAAGGTGCCCTGCGCGAGCTGCAGGCCGCGGCCTACACCGGCCGGCGGGCGGTGACGCAGTGGCAATCCATCCCGGTGGCCACACAGACCGCGCCCGCGCACCCCGGCGGTGTGATCGATTTCGAGCGCGACTACGGCGGCGCCGACCTGCGCGCCGTGTGGCGTTGGGCCAGCGGCACGCAGCTGGTGGCGGGGCTCAACGTCGAGCAGCAGGACGAAGACCGCCGCGGTTTTGAGAACTTCATCGGCACCACGCTTGGCGTGACCGGTGCGCTGCGCCGCCAGGAGCGTTCACGCCTGCGCAGCACCGACGTTTACGCCCAAGCCGAGCAGCCGCTGAGCGCCGGCTTCACCGCCACGGCCGGCCTGCGCCACGGCCGGCTGCAGCTGCGCACGGCCGATGCCTACACCGGCAATGGCGACGACAGCGGGGGCCAGACCCTGCGCTACACCAACCCCGTGGCGGCGCTGCAGTGGGCGCCCGGGGGCAGCGGCTGGAACCTGTACCTCAGCGCCGGCCGCGGTTTCGAGACGCCCACGCTGGGCGAGCTGGCTTACCGCCCCGACGGCGCGCCGGGCCTCAACACCGCCCTGCGCGCGCAGAGCAGCCGCCAGGTGGAGCTGGGCGCGAAGTGGCGCGCGCCGGCCCTGAACCTGCAAGCCGAGCTGGCGCTCTTCGACGCGCGTACGAAGGACGAGATCGGCGTGCTCACCAACGCCGGCGGCCGCTCGACCTTCCAGAACGTCGGCCGCACGCAGCGCCGCGGCGCCGAGCTTTCGCTGCGCTGGCAGCCGCACCCGGCCTGGCGTGTGCAGGCCGCGGCCACCACGCTGGACGCGCGTTACCTCGATGCCTTCACCGCCTGCACCGGCGTGCCCTGCACTGCCACACAAGGCCGTGTGACGGTGGCGCCGGGCGGCCGCATCGCTGGAACGCAGCCGCGCAGCGCAGCGCTGCAGCTGGTCTGGGCGCCACCCGGCACCGGCCGCGAAATCGGGCTGGAATGGCGCCAGCAGGGCGCCGTGGCCGTCAACGATCGCAACACCGACTACGCGGCATCGGCCAGCACCGCGGCGCTGCGCGCGAGCCAGGCGCTGCAACTCGGCCCGGGCACGCTGACGCTGCGCGCGCGGGTGGAGAACCTCTCGGGCCGGCCCTACGCGGGCAGCGTGATCGTGGGCGATGCCAACGGCCGCTTCTTCGAGCCCGTGACGGGTCGGCCGTGGCTGCTGCAGGCGCAGTGGCAGCAGCCGTTCTGAGCGGCCTGCAGCGCGATCAGCGCGGATCGTCCGCGTGGATCTGCAGCGCTTCCAGAAAACGCGAGACCATGTTGTAGGCCGCGATGGTGGCCGCCACCTCCACCGCGCCGCGTTCGCCCAAAGCGGCGCGCACGGCTTCCATGATCTCGGGCGCGAAGTGGATCTCGCGTGTCATCGCGTCGGTCAGGCGCAGCACGGCGCGTTCGGTCTCGCTGAAGAGCGGGCAGTCCTGCCAGTGTTCCAGCGCGTCGAGTTGCGCCTGCGTCAAACCTTCCTTCAGCGCGATGGGCGCGTGCTGGAAGGCCTCGTAAGGCGCGCCGTTGAGCACGGCCACGCGCATGATGACCATCTCGCGCAGCGCACCGCCGATGCTGAGTTTCTGCCGCACCGCGGTGAGGTAATTCAACCAGCCCTCGGCCAGCGGCGGGCTGTGCAGCAGCATCTGGTAGAGGTGCAGCACGCTGCCGCGTTCGGCCACGATGCGCTGCACCAGCGGCGCAGCTTCGGGGTGGGTGAGGTCGGCGTAGGGCAGTCGGGCCATGGCGGTTCTTTGCGGGGTGGGCGTTCGGTGCCCGCATCCTAGGGGCCGACGGCAGCGCGTGCTGAAACCGCTCCAGCGCCCGACTGCCGCGCCGCCACCGCATCGACAAAACGGCCGAAAGCCGCCAGCAGCGGCGCGCCGTCGAAGGCCGGGCCTTCGATCAGCGCCAGCGCCTGCACCGTCGCTTCCAGCGTCGAGACCTGGTCGGGCCGGCGCGCGGCGCGGATGGCGCGGTAGTGCGTGGGCGGCGGCGCTGGCAGCGCCAATCGCGGCAAGGCAGCCAGGGCGGGATGCTCCAGCAGCAGGCGCAGGCTCTTGCGCCAGGTGGCGTCGATGACCACCAGGCGCAGAGGCGCGTCGGCTGGGCTGGGTGCACCGGACAGGACAAGCGGCGCAGGCGCGGCCGGTACATCGGGATAAAGCAACCAGGCCTGCCGCCCGGGCCGGTGCAGCAGCGCGGCCAGCACATCCGGCGCGAAGCCTTCACCCACCACCACCTCGCAATGCGCCAGCGACAGCCGCAGCAAGCCCACGCTGTTCTTGGCCTGGCGCTGCTCTTGCGGGTGCTGCAGCACCAGCACCTCGCTGCGGTGCGCGGTGTGGCACACCAGCGCGCACAGGCAGGTGGCTTGCGGGCGCAGGCAGCGCGCGCAGGCGGCGCGGCCGGGCGGGCTCAAGTGACCGGCGCCGGGTTGAACAGCACCAGCGCGTTGTGCAGGCCCCAATGTTCAGCCCAGGTGCGTTTCCCGCTGGCCACCTCGAGCAGGCTGCGGAACATCAGCTCGCCGAGCTCTTGCACCGTGGCGCGGCCGTCGGCAACCGGCCCGGCGTCGATGTCCATCAGGTCGTGCCAGCGTTCGGCGAGCTCGCTGCGCGTGGCCACTTTCAGCACCGGGCAGGCGGCCAGGCCGTAAGGCGTGCCGCGGCCGGTGGTGAAGACGTGCAGGTTCATGCCCGCGGCCAGCTGCAGCGTGCCGCAGATGAAATCACTCGCCGGCGTGGCGCAGTAGTAGAGGCCCGGCGCGCCCGGCGGCACACGCTCGCCGGGCGAGAGCACGCCGGTAATGGCCGCGCTGCCGCTCTTGACCACGCTGCCCATGGCCTTCTCGACGATGTGGCTCAGCCCACCGGCTTTGTTGCCCGGCGTGGTGTTGGCGCTGCGGTCGGCACCGCCGCGGGCCAGGTAGTCGTCGTACCAGGCCATCTCGTCGATGAGGTGCTGCGCCACGGCCGGCGTGGCGGCGCGCGCGGTGAGCTGCGCGATGGCATCGCGCACCTCGGTGGTTTCGCTGAAGAGCACGGTGGCACCGGCGCGCAGCAGCAGGTCGGTGCAATGGCCCACGGCGGGGTTGGCGGTCAGGCCGCTGAAGGCGTCGCTGCCGCCGCACTGCACGCCCACCACCAGCGCGCTGGCGGGCACGGTCTCGCGGCGGCGTGCGTTCAGGCGTTCCAGGTGGGGCACGGCGCTTTGCACGAGGTGATCCACCATCGCGCCGAAACCCACGTGCTGCGGGTCTTGCAGGCGCAGCGTGCTCAGCGTCTGCGCGGTGTGCAGGGGCAGGCTGCCGGCGGGCAGCAGCAGCTCGGGCTGCAGCTTCTCGCAGCCCAGGCCGAGCAGCATGACTTCGCCGCCGAAGTTGGGGTTCATCGCCAGGTGGCGCAGCGTGCGGATGGGGATCTCGGCACCGGGCGCGTTGATGGCCACGCCGCAGCCGTAGGCGTGCTCCAGGCCCAGCACGCCGTCGACGTTAGGAAAACGCGGCAGCAGTTCACTGCGGATGCGCTGCACCGCCACGTCCAGCACACCGGCCACGCACTGCACCGTGGTGCTGATGGCCAGCAGGTTGCGCGTGCCCACGCTGCCATCGGCATTGCGGTAGCCCTGGAAGCTGTGGCCGTGCAAAGGCGGTGCGGCCGGCGGCGTGGCGGTGGCCATGGGCAGGCCTTGAAGCTCACGCGCGGGCAGCGGCTGCAGCAGGCGTTCGTGCACCCAGCTGCCGGCCGCGATGTCGCGCAGCGCATGGCCGATGGCCACGCCGTAGCGGCGCACCTCGGCGCCGGCGGGGATGTCTGACAGGGCCACCTTGTGCGCCTGCGGCACGGTGTCGCGCAGCACCAGGCCGCTGGCCAGCGCCGTGCCTGCGGGCAGGCCGCCAGCCTGCACCGCGATGGCCACGTTGTCTTGCGCGTGCTGCTGCAGCAGGCGGCGGTCTGAAGCCGGTGCGTTGCTCATGCGTCGAAAGGCCCGATGCCGAGGAAAGAACCGCCCTGCAGTTCACGCTCCGGGCCTTCGGGCAGCAGCCGGTCTTGCAGCTGCGCAGCCCAGGCTTCGGCGTTGTCTTGCGGGGCGTAGCCCAGGCGCGCCCAGGTGGCGTCGTCTTGCCACCAGCGGCGCGTGTTGGCGCTGCAGCCGTAGGCCACGGTGCAGCCCACGCCCGGGGCGGTAAGCGCGGCGCGCACCAGCTGCACCAGGTCGCGTTGGCTCAGCCAGGTGGCCAGCGCGCGGGCGTCGGTGGGCTCGGGCGTGGCACTGCCGATGCGCAGGCACACGCTCTCGATGCCGTAGCGCTGCCAGTACAGCGCCGCCAGGCCTTCGCCGTAGAGCTTGCTGGCGCCGTAGAAGCCATCGGGCCGCGGCGGGCAGGCCGTGGTGAGACTCTGGCCCTGCGGGTAGCCGCCCGTCACGTGGTTGCTGCTGGCGAAGACGATGCGGCGCGTGCCGGCGCGGCGCGCGGCTTCGTACAGGTGTGTGGTGCCGGCCAGGTTGGCCGCCAGGATGGACGCAAACGGCCCTTCCACCGAGACCCCGCCCAGGTGCACCACGGCCTGCACGCCGTGCAGCAGCGCGTCCATGGCGGCGGCGTCGGCCAGGTCCGCGGGGCGGGCGTCGTCACTGGGCTGCAGCGGCAGCGCAGCCAGGGCGGCGGGCAGGTCGCTCAGGCGCAGCGTGCGGCACAGGGCGCGCAGGCTGGGCGCCAGGGCGCGGCCCAGGGTGCCGGCGGCACCGGTGAGCAGGAGCGTGTCGAAAACGGGCGGGGCGGTGTTCATCAGGGCCCAGGGTCGGCCCGGAGCGGGCAGGTGAAATCAGGTGCCTAGAATATCGAAACGTCGTTTCAAAAAGAGATAGGGGAATCCACATGGCAGGCACCCCGGGCACCGGCCCGCGCATCGTGGCCATCGGCGAATGCATGCTCGAACTGCAGGGCCAGCCTTTCGGCACGCTGCAGCAGGGTTACGGCGGCGACACCTTGAACACCGCCGTCTACCTGGCGCGCTGCGGCGCCCGCCACGGCCTGCGTGTGGACTACGCCACCGCTTTGGGCGACGACGGCCTGAGCACCGGCCTGCTGCAGCGCTGGCAGGCCGAGGGCATTGCCACCGGCCTGGTGCGGCGGCTGCCGGGCAAGCTGCCGGGCCTGTACCTCATCGAAGTGGACGCACACGGCGAACGCCGTTTCCACTACTGGCGTGAACAGGCGGCCGCGCGCGCCTACTTCGACACCGCCGAGGGCGACACACCGCTGGAACAGCAGGCCGAGCAGATCGACGCGCTGTACCTCAGCGGCATCAGCCTGGCCATCCTGCCGCCGGCCGGGCGTGCGCGGCTGGCGGCGCTGGCGCAGCGCCTGCGCGCGCGCGGCGCGGCGGTGGTCTTCGACAACAACTACCGCCCGCGCCTGTGGGCCGATGCCGCCACTGCGCAGGCCGCCTTCAGCACCTTCACCGCGCTGGCCAGCACCGTGCTGGCCACGCTGGACGACGAACAGCTGCTCTGGGGCGACCCGGCCACACCCGCGGGCGCAGCCACCGCGCTGGCGCGCACGCTGGCCCTGCCCTGTGCCGAGGTGGTGGTCAAACGCGGCGCCGCGCCCACGCTGGTGCGGCTGCAGGGGCAGGCGCCGCTTGAAGTACCCACGGTGCCCGTGCCCCAGGTGGTGGACACCACCGCCGCCGGCGACAGCTTTGCCGGCGCCTACCTCGCCACGCGCCTGGCCGGCGGCAGCGCCGCGGCGGCGGCTGCTGCTGGCAACCAGCTGGCCAGCATCGTCGTGCAGCATCGGGGGGCCGTGATTCCCCCCGAGGCCATGCCGCGATGAAGCCCAGCGATCCCGAAGCCGCCCCCTCGCTGCGCCCAGGCGCAAACGCCCGCGCCGGCTGGCGCGCCCTCGGCCTGCTGGCCCTGCTGGGCGCTGGCTTCGGCAACCCGGCGCTGGCCCAAAACGCCGGCAGCACCAACAGCGCCGAAGGCACCGACATCGCCGGCGCCAACACGCCACGGCTCGCCCCCGGCCCGCAACTGCGCGCCGAAGGCCTTCCCCCGATCCCGCGCCTGCCACGCGCCGAAACCGCCGCGCCGCGCAGCCTGCGGTTTGTCGACTGGCACCCGCAGCGCGCCGAGATGCTGGTGGTGGCCGGCAGCGGCGGCGCCAGCGCCGGCACGCCGCAGCTGCACCGCCTGCGCGAGCCCGGCGCGCGGCCGCAAGCGCTGACCCGTGAACGCCACGCCGTGCAGCGCGCGCTGTGGGAGCCGCAGGCCGGCGCCTACCTCGTGTACAGCCGCGACACCGATGGCGACGAAGCCTGGCGGCTCTTCCGCCTCGACCCCGAAGGCCATGAAGCCCCCGTGCCGCTCACCCCCGCGCACCTGCGTGTAGCCGACTACGCCTTCGCGCCTGGGGCCAGCGATGGCCGCAGCCTGGCCGTGCTGCTGACCACGCTGGACCGCCGCGCTGCACGCAGCAACGAAGAAGACGACCCAAGCGACGAGGGTGCGGAGAACAAGGCGCCCGCCCCCGGCGCCCGCCAGGCGCGCACCGAGCTGTGGCGCATCGACCCCCAACGCCCCGACGCCGAACCGCAAGTGCTGGCGCGCGCCGAAGGCACACGCCTGGGCGAGCTGCGCGTGCTGGCCAACGGCGACCTCACGCTGCTGCACACCGTCGGCCGCAGCAGCCGGGTGTGGCGCCACCTCTGGCGCGGCGGCCCGCCGCGGCCCATCACCGGCAGCGGCAACAGCGCTACCACCACCCACGGCCCGGTGCTGGCGGACGCGGGCCCGCCCGATACGCCGCCCAACACCCCGCTGCCCGGCCTGCTGTGGACGCGGCCGGTCGATGGTGATTTCCGCGGCCTGTCTGCCCTGGATGCCGAGAGCGGACAGCGCACGCGCTACAGCGCAGGCCCCGCGGCCGATCTGGAAGGTCTGGCCGTGCCACCGCCCGGCGGCCCGCCACGGCCGCTGGCGCTGGTGCACAACGAGCAAGGCCTGTCGGTGCTGCGCCTCTTCCTGCCCCAAGACGGCGCGGGCGAGCTGCGCCGACCGGCGGGCGTGCCCCCAGGCGTGATCGGTGCGCTGGCCTGGCACCCGAGGCTGCCGCTGCTGGCCTTCAACCACGTTTCGCCGCAAAGCCCGGGGCGGCCCTGGGTGCTGGACCTGGAACGCGGCGACGTGCAACCCTGGAGCGCCAGCGTGCAGGCGGCCGGCACACCCCAGCCGGCGCTGCGCACGCTGCGCTGGCAGAGCTTCGACGGCACCGAGATCAGCGCGCTGCACATCGCGCCGCCGGCGCATTTCAGCGGGCCGCGGCCGGTATTCATCGAGATCCACGGCGGGCCCAGCTCGCAGGCGCGGCCCAGTTTCCTGCAGGGCACGCTGCGCCACGTGGTGCAGGAACTGGGCATGCACCTGGTGCTGCCCAATGTGCGCGGCAGCGAGGGCTTCGGCCGCCGTTTTCTCGACCTCGACAACGGCCGCCAACGCGAAGGCGCCGTGCGCGACATCAGCAGCCTGCTCGACCACCTGGCCACGCTGCCCGGCGTGGACGCGGGCCGCGTCGTGGTGGCCGGCGGCAGCTACGGCGGCTACATGGCGCTGGCGGTGGCCGCGGCCGAAAACGCACGCATCCTGGGCGCCATCAGCCGCGTGGGCGTGAGCAACTTCGTCAGCCTGCTGGAGCACACCGAGAGCTACCGCCGCGACAACCGCCGGCTCGAATACGGCGACGAGCGCGACCCCGCCATGCGCGCCTTCCTGAACAGCATTGCGCCGCTGAACCGCGTGGCGCAGATGCACAAGCCGATGTTCATCGTGCACGGCCGCAACGACCCGCGTGTGCCCTGGCGCGAGGCCGATCAGATGGTGCAGGCGCTGCGTGCGCAGGGCACGCCGGTGTGGTTTCTCACCGGCGAAAACGAGGGCCACGGTTTCAGCCGCGCCAACAACCGCAACTTCCTGCACCACGCCACGGTGGAATTCGTGCAGCGGCTGCTGGCCGGGCGGCCGGTGAACGACCCGCCCTGATGCCGCTTCAGGCTGCGGCCTGCGACTCGGCCCGCCACAGCTGCGCGATGGTGCGCAGGTTGGCCAGCGCCAGGCAGGCCTCCAGCAGCGTGCCGCCGATGCTGCCCACGAACAGGTTGTTCACCAGCCAGAGCAGCGTGCCCACCAGCATCAGCGCGCGCATGCGCAGGCCCGTCAGAAAGAACAGCGCCGTGGTGCCGATGCAAGAGGCCGCGATGGGCAGCAGGCTCAGCCAGCCCTGGAAAAGCCAGGCGCCCAAGGCCAGGCTCAGCGCGATGAAGAACAGCCCCACCGCCGGCGTGCGCCACTTCAACGAAGCGATGGAGCGCCCCAGCGACACCGCCGTGCTCGCCACCGCCGTGGGCTGGCCCAGCAGCGCGAAGTGGCCGATGTAGGCCGCGCATTCCGCCGCCATGTAGAGCTTGAAGCGCCGGTCGTCGGTTTGCAGGAAACACGCCATGCCCAACACGAAGGCAGCGTAGCCCAGCAGCTGAGCTGGCGTGAACCAGCTGGCCAGGTCGGCAGGAAAGAAGCTCAAGGTCGCGAGGCGGTGGTGTCGGCGGCAGGCAGGCCCTGGAACAGCAAGGCCCAGCCCGCACGCGGGCTGAGGTCGTGCAGATGCCAGTCGGCCGCTTTGAAAGGCCGCCGCGCAGGTGCGTGGCGAGGGTAGCCCAGGCCCTGGGTCTCGTCGTCGATCAGGCGCCCGCGGCCTTCGGCCACGTCGGCCAGCAGCTTCTGGTCGGCTTCGTCGCGGTCCCAGGGGCGGGCGCCGGCGGCGCGCGTGAGCTGCAGCTCCAGCTCTGCCACGGGCAGCAGGCGCAGATCGGGCGGCAGTGGGGCCTGCGCGGCGGGCACTTCAAGGATGCGGGCGCGGCCGGCGTTGTCCACCGCCGTCAGCGGCAGCACCCGGCCCAGCGCGTCGACGGCCGCGTTGCCGTCGAGGTGCAGTTCCACGTCGCCATGCCCGCCCAGCACGAAGAGCGGCAGGCCGGCGCGGGTGTCGGGCCCGTGGCGCAGCAGGTTGCCCAGCAGCGCGATGCTGCCGGTCTGGTGCGGCTGGCCCTCCCACTCGCCGGCGGGCAGGTTGTAGTGCACGGCGCGCGTGCCGGGGTTGAAGACGAGGTTGTTGACCATCGCCGCGTGCACGCCACCCTTGAACAGCGCGTTGCGCTCGCGGTTGCTGGCGTAGAGGTTGGCGTGCAGCAGGATGCCGGTGGCGTTGTCGTGGACCAGCGTGCCCTTGCTGTGCTCGCCCTTGGCATGCACCGAATGGCCCAGGCCTTCGTAGATGAGGTTGTGGCTGAAGGTGATGGCGCGGCCGGTGTGGCGGCGCCAAGCCTCGGGCGTGCTGCCCGGGAAACGCGGGCCGCCCACCGAGAGGTTTTCGTCGGTGGCCCAGCTGAAGCTGCAGTGGTCGACGATGACCTGGTGAGCGCCGGCGCCGGTGCTCAGGCCATCCTGGTCACCACCGCTGCGCACGGGCCGGCCCCAGGCACCGGGGCGGAAGCGCAGGTGCTGCACGATGACGTCGTGCGTGCCCACGCGCACCTCGCCCTTGATGAGCGTGATGCCGGGCGCCGGCGCCGTCTGCCCGGCGATGGTGACGAAGGGCTCGCGGATATCGAGCTTGCCGCCTTGCAGGTCGATGACGCCGCCGACCTCGAAGACGATGTTGCGCGGGCCGCGCGCTTCCAGCGCGGCGCGCAGCGAACCGGGGCCGCTGGCCTGCAAGTTGGTGACACGCAGCACCCGGCCACCGCGTCCGCCCTGCGTGCCCACGGCCCAACCCGGCATCGAGTAGCTGCCTCGGTGCAACTCGCTGGCCTGACCCAACGCCGCCGCCGGTGGCGGGGGCGGCAAGGCCAGGCAGGCAGCCTCGTCAGGCAAGCCGGTCGTGACGAAGGCCACGCGCAAGGCCGGCACCGCCTGCGCGAGCAGGGGCGCCGACAAGGCCGCAAAGAGGCAGGCCCCGCGCGGCCCGACGTGCGTGCGGTCGAAGCTGTTGGAGCCGCGCCCCGGTGCTTCACCCGGCACGGGCTTGGCGGCCACGGCCAGCGTGTCGGCCACCGCCTCGCCCAGGGCCTGCACGCGCGCCGCGCTGCTGGCCAGCGTGTCCACCAGCGGCACGCCGAGTTCACGCGCCACGCGGCGCGTGGTGTCGGCCCAGGGTTCCAAGTCGCCCTGGAGCTGGCCTTCCTTGAAGCTGCGGCGCGTGAGCGGTGTGCCCAGCACGGGCAGGCCGCCGGCGGCACGCACCTCTTCCACGTAGCGCCGCAGATTGGCCGGGAACTCGGTGGCCAGGTCGGTGCTGCGGCCGGGTTTGCCGGGTTGGTCGTTGTGGCCGAACTGGATCAACACCACGTGCGGCGCCTTGCCCTGGCGCGTGCGCAGGCGCGCCAACACACGGTCCCACAAGCCTTCTTCGCGGTAGCTCTTGGTGCTGCGCCCGCCGCGTGCCAGGTTCAGGCAGGCCCAGCCGGGGGCCATGCGTCCGCAGAGTGCATCGCCATAACCGCTGCGCGGCGCCAGGGTGCTGTCGCCCACCAGCAGCAGCGCGGGCTGCTCGGCCTCGGCCGGCGGCGCTGGCGCGGCCGGCGCTGCGCCGGCTGCCACGGCCGTGGCCAGCAGCCAGCCGAGCAGCCCGGCCTGCACACCCCGCTCAGGCACGGCCGCTCACGGCGCGGGGTTCCAGCCCGCGGGCAGGCCGCCGGCGGTGCTGTTGGCAAACACCTCGGCGCGTGTTGTCAGGCCGGCGGTGCTGTCGAGCTGCTTGGCCAGCAACACGCTGCGCGGCACGCCGCCGACGTTGACGGTGGCGCTGCCCAGGCGGGCGCTCACGTCCAACAAAGCGCCGTCGAGGTCCATGCTGCCCGCTTCGCGCCAGCCGGCGGCGTCGGTGGCGGCGCCGGTGGTGGTGCCGGCCCAGGGCGGCGGGTTGGTGCCGCAGTTGCCGGTGCCGGTGCCCGTCTTGCTGGTGCCGGTGCCCACGCACCAGCCCACGGGCAGGATGTGCGGCCCGATGCGCGTGTTGATGAAGGCGATGTTGTCGACGTAGGTGCTGCTGGTGGTGCCGCCGCTGCGCGCCAGGTAGGCCGCCGTCACCCCGGGGCCGGCCGTGAGGCGGCTGTTGAGGAAGACAAAGCCCTTGTCACCCGCAATCGCCCGGGCCTGCAAGATGTAGCCGGGCGAACTGCTGGAGGTGTCGCGCACCGAGCGGATCTCGCTGTCTTCGAACAGCACCGCCATCGGGCCGCCCCAGATGAAGTCGACGTTGCCTTCCACCAGCGACTGGTAGACCCAGACATAACCCTTGAGCTGCAGCGTGTCTTGCTGGCTCAGGAAATTCATCTGCTTGGCCACCAGGCGCCCCGCCGCTGCCGTGCCGCTGGTGTTGAAGTAGATGGCCTCGGCCTGGTTGTCGTAGGTGCTGACACGCGGGTGCGGGTTGATGAGCGTGAAGTTCTCCAGGCTCAGCAGGTCGCAGCTCTCGACCAGCAGCGAAGCCCGCCCGCCGCCGAGGATGCGCCGGCCGATCACGCGGCCACCGGTGGTGTAGTTGGTGCCGGCGCTGGCGGCCGAGGTGCCGCTGCCACTGTTGAAGCTCTCGAAGTTCACCTCGCCGATCACCACACCATCGCGGCTTTCACCGCGGATGGTGAGGTTGCGCACGTTGCGCAGCTGGTTGAACTCACGGTAACGCCCATTGGCCACGGTGATGAGCTTGGGTGTGGCCAGCGTGTTGCAGCCGAAGCTGTTGTTGGCGCTGCTTTGCGAGCAATGCCGCATCACCCAGTTCAGCGCCCCCTGCAGGCTGCGGAAATCGGCCGTGCTGCCGGTGTCGTCGACCGTGAGGTTCGTGTAACTGGCCGGCGCGGCGCGGGTGGTGAAGGTCCAGCCGTCATTCACGCCGATGCCGTTGAAGGCCTGGCCGAAGAGCGTGCCGTTGATCACGCCGGGGTCGATGCTCACGGTGTAGGTCGTGCCATGCGCGAGCTTGCCGTCGTGCAGTTGGATCTCGACCCGGTTGCCCAGCACACGCAGGGGCCGGTACCAGACCCAACGCCCGCGCGCCGTCGAATCGCCCGCCACACCGAAACCGATGGCGTCGATCTCCATGTTCGTGCGCGGTATCGCCGTCTGCGTCTCGCCGGTGGAAGGCGCGCTGCTGATGTCGATGGTGTCGACCACCACGCCATCGCTGGCGCGGCGCACGGTGATGAAACCGCTGCTGCCGATCGTGGGCACGCTGTCGAAGGCCAGGCTCAGGCGCGTGTCGGTGTGCGCCGCCATCTCGCCGACCGCCGGCGCGCGTGTGCCCGGTGGTGTGCCCTGGTTGCCGGTGCCGCTGATGGCGGTGCTGAACTTGCCCGCGCCGGCCGTGGCCAGCACGTGGGCGCGCACCAGGTGCGCGGGCCGCGCACGGAAGGCATAGGGCACGCTCCAGCCCACGTCGGTGCCAAAGGCGCAGGCGCCCAGCGGTGCGCCGTTGAGGGTGCTGCCGCTGTCGGCAAAACGGCTGTCGGCATCGGGCGTGGTGGCGCTCACCACGCTGGCGCAGCCCGGCGCCGCGCCGGTGATGGTGTGCACGTTGGCCGTGCTGATGACCTTGGCCGCCTTGCCCACGCCCACGCTGTAGCTGTGCGGGTAGGGCTGTGCCGTGCGGCTGCCCAGGTGCAGGTTGTTGAACAGGTGCACCTGGCCGTAGCGCACACGCGGCGCGCGCTGCACCACGTCGCGGAAGACGTTGTTGGCCACCGTCACGCGCAGCCGGCCGGCGTCGCCGGTGTTGCTGTCGCTGCCGCCGATCAGCATGGTCTTGTTGTGCATCTCGACCACGTTGTACGAGACGGTGACGTGGTCGCTGGCCTGCGTGATGTCGATGGCGCCGTCGTGGCACTGCCGCACCTGCCCGTTCACGACCGGCAGCGTGTCGTCGGTGACAGGCACGTCGGTGAGGGTGTTGCGGTCGATCCAGACGTGGTCGCTGGCGACCACCGAAATGGCGTCGAAGGCCGCGTTCCAGGCGCCGTTGGCGCCATCGGTGGGGTCGAAGACCGGCGCCACGTCGCAGGGCGCCACGATCTTCAGGTTGCGCACGATGACCTGCGAAACACCGCTGATCAGGATCTGCGCGTTGACAAAACCCGCGCCCGGCCCGGCGCCGATGAGCGTGGTGTGGCTGGGCAGGCGCACGTTGCCGCGGTTGGCCTGGTCGGCGCGGCTGCTGTAGGGCTGGCCTTCGCTCATGTCGATGGCGCCGACCACCTTCACGATCTTGGGCAGCCCGGCGCCGTCTTCCAGCGCCGCCAGCAGCTGCAGGCGGTTGGCCACGGTGTAGATCTGCGCGGCGTCGGCGTTGGCACCGCCGCGCGTGCCACCGGCCAGCGCGGCCCAGCCGTCGGCGGGGGCTTGCTGGCGGGCGGGGTCGGTTTGCGCGTGGGCCGCTGACAGGGCCAGCGTCAACGTGAGGGCGAGCGTGGCCGCGGCACCCGCGGTGCCGGTGAAGAAAGTACGCATGTCAGACCTCCTGGCGGCGGCGCACGGGGGCTGCCAATGGGGCCATCAGCGCCAGCGCCAGCCCGGCCAGCGCCAGCGTTCCGGGCAGCGACACGGCGGCCTGCGGGGCGGCGTTCAGCTGGGCGCTGAAGCTGTCGTAGGCATTCGCAAAGCTCACGCCGTTGAGCGTGAACTGCACCGTGTCGGGCGCGGTGACGGTGGCCGTCACGCTGCCTGCGGTGAGCAGCGAGAGGTCGAGCTCCACGCCGCCCAGCGCACCGGCCAGGCCGGTGAAGACGAAGCTGAAGCTGTAGTCGCCGCTGGGTGTGCCCAGCCCGGTGTTGTCGAAGAAGCTCAGCAGCCCGCCCGTGCTGAAGTCGATCTGCAGCGACGGGTCCACCGAGACGTCGCCGTCGCCTGTGATGAACTCGAAGTCGGGGTCGACCACCAGGGCCGGGCCGCCGGCGCTGTAGAGGTTGTCGTTGCTCAGCAGCACCAGCGCGCCGCCGTTCAAGGTGGCCGTGGCATGGACGCTGCTGCCACTCAGGCTCAAAGGCGCGGCCTGCAGGCTGCCGGCGGCCAGGGTGGCCGCCAGCAAACCCGCGAGCCGCACACGGTTCAGGGTGCGGTTCATGGTCTGGCCTTCCTTCAGAACTTGTAGCGCATGCCGAGCAGGTACTCGCGGCCGGTCTTGTGATAGACCACCGAGCTGTTGCGCGCACGGCTGATGAACTGGTCGTTGGCCTCGTTGGTGAGGTTCACGCCTTCCAGCGTGATGTCCAGCTGCTCGGAGAGCTTGTACGAGATCGAGGCGTCGACGTTGGTGCTGGCGTTTTTGCCTTCCACGTCGTTGTTGTTCTGCCCCGGCACGCGCGTCAGGAAGCCCGAGCGGTTGGCCGCCGAGACACGCGCGCTGAAGGTGCCGTCGTCGTAGTACAGCGTCATGTTCCAGCTCTTGGGCGAGAGGTTCAGCAGGTCGTCGCGGATGACCGAAGTACTGGTGGGCGAGACCTTGTAGTCGATCTTGCTCTTGACCTGCGTGTAGTTCACCAGCAGACCGAAGTTGCTGAGCGCGCCCGGCAAGAAGGTGAAAGGCTGCTGCCAGTTGATCTCGAAGCCCGAGAGCTTGCCGCCATCGGTGTTGATGGGGGTGGTGACCTGGAAGACCTCTTCGCCGTTGAAGTTCGCCGGCAGCAGCGACAGCGGCAGGCCCGTCTGGTTGTACGGGACGTTGGTGCGCAGGCTCTGGATGTAGGTGCTGATGTCCTTGTGGAACAGGCCGATACCCAGGAAAGTCTGGCGGCCCAGGTACCACTCGGCGCTGAGATCCAGCGTGGTGGCACGGAAGGGCTGGAGCCGTGGGTTGCCGCTGGTCACGCTGAGCGTGCCGGTGGTGCTGATGGAGCCCCCGGGGTTCAGGTTGCCCAGCTGCGGGCGCGCCATCACCTTGGCCGCAGCCACACGCAGGATGATGTCCTTGGTGACGTTGGCCGCCAGGTTGATGCTGGGCAGGGTGTCGGTGTAGGTCTGCGTCACCGTCACCTCGGTGCCACCGCCGCCGGCCTGGTAGCCGGTGGCCGCCTGCTCGGTCTGCACCACACGCACACCGGCGTTGCCGCGGATGGGCATGCCACCCAGCTTGAGGCTGAAGTCGGCCATCAGGAAACCGCCCTGGTCGGTTTCCACCACCTTGCGGTTGTTGCCGCGCGCGTTGCCGTTGGTGATGGACGAGAGCGTGAAGTCGCCAGGGCCGCCGGCCGGGCCGCTCTTCAGGCAGTTGCAATAGATGTCGTAGGTCGCGGCGATGGCGTTCAGGTTGGGGATGACCCAGCTGGTCGGCGTGCCGGCCGGCAGGCCCAGGCCGCGGCCGAAGCCGGTGACGCTGGTGGTCAGGCTGGCGATGCTGGTGCCCGCAGGCGGCGCGAAGATGGTGTCGCTCTGGTTGACGCGGCGGAACTCGTAGGTGTCGAAGGTGTAGCGCTTGTAGTCCAGGCCGGCCTTCAGCGTCAGGTTGCCGGGCAGGGCTTCCCATTCACCGCTGAACGAGGCCACGTCGTTGATGTTGTTGGCCCCCTGCGGGCGGATGCGGATCTCGCTGCTGGTGGTGTTGGGGATGGTGTTGGGCTGCGTGCCGCTGGCCACCTGCGGCACCGTCACCAGACCCAGGGCGCCAGGCTGCGAGACATCGATGGGGTAGGTGATGCTGGGCAGGCGGTCGTTGCCGCGGAAGTCGATGGCGTAGCCGTTGACGTTCAGCGCGTCCAGCGTGGTGGTGGTCTGCACCGGGTTGCGGAACTTGCTTTCGGCGCGACCCACGCGGCCGAACAGGCGGATGCTGTCACCGATGTCTTGCTGGATGGACAGGCTGGGCTGGCTGAAGGTGGTGCTGAGTTCGTCGAAACGCGACTCGGCACGGATGTCCACGCCGTTGTAGCGGCCGTACTGCAGCGCGCCGTTGGCCGCGTACTGCGCTTCCAGCACGCTGGTCTGCGGCTTGCCGCCTTGCGTGGCGCTGCGGCTGAAGCTGATGGCCTGCAGGAAGTCTTCCTGGCGCGTGGCTTCGAGCTTGCTGTAGAGCATGTCCAGCGACAGCAGCGTGCCTTCGGCGGGCTTGAACTGCAGCGAAGCCGTGAGGCCCAGGCGGTCTTGTTCGTGCGTCAGGCGGCCGTAGCGCGGCAGGCGCGGGTGGAAGTTGCTGGTGCTGCGCGCCGTGTTGTAGGCGTCGATGGTTTCGGGGGTGCCGGTGATGCGCGGCACGCCCTGCGCGGCCGGACCGCAGGTGGTGGCGGTGCTGTTGGTCGGGTTGGCCGGTGTCACGCCGGTGGGGGCGCACCAGCCGCCCGAGCTGGCGCCGTTGTCCCAGCGCACGGTGCTGAAGCCTTCTTCGAGCAGGTTGCGTTTGCTGTAGGCGCCGGAGACCAGCACGCCGAGCTTGCGGTCGAAGAAGGTGTCGGTGGCCAGGAAGGCCACGCGCGGGTCGGTCTTGCGGCCGACGTCGTTGTAGCGGCCCTTGACCGAAACGCTGAAGGTGCGCTTCTTGAAGTCGAAGGGACGCGAAGCCTGCAGGTCGACGGTGGCGCCCAGCGAGCCTTCTTCGACATCGGCCGAGGCGCTCTTGCGCACCGTGATGCTGTTGAAGAGCTCGGCCGCAAACACGTTGAAGTCGAAGCCGCGCGAGCGATTGGCGCCGCCGCTGCTGTCGGTGCCGCCGGTGGTGGCCAGGGCCTCGATGCCGTTGATGCGCACGCGGGTGAAGTCAGAGCCCAGGCCGCGCACGGTGATGTTGCGGCCTTCGCCAGCGTCGCGGTCGATCACCACGCCGGGAATGCGCTGCAGGCTCTCGGCCAGGTTGGTGTCGGGGAACTTGGCGATGTCTTCGGCGCGGATGACGTCGACGATGCCGGTGTCTTCACGCTTCTTGTTCAGCGCGCTTTCCAGCGAGCCGCGGAACCCGGTGACCTCGATGCGCTGGGGTTGCGCATTGGCCGGGGCCGCGCCGGCGGCAGGGGCCGCCGGGGTCTGGGCCTGGGCCGAAGCCGCCAGCGCCACGAGGGCACCGGCCACGGCCGTGAGTTGCCAGGCGCGCGGGGCGCGCTGGGCGGGGGTGGGGCTTTGCAAGCGCGAGCGGCGCTGGGTCATGGTCTTGTCTCCGTCGGGTGGGGCCGGGCGCATGCAGGTCGCCTCTTGTGGCTGAGTCAGGGCCGGGCGCTGCAGTGCACGCCGGCCGGGATGGCAGCGGCCTGAGGGGCTAGAGGTAGTCCTCGCGGCGGGGGGTGAACTGGTCGAGCAGGGTGCTGTTCGGCTCCAGCGCCACCACACCGTGCAGGTGGGTGCGCGGGGCGATGAAGGCGTCACCCGGGTGCAGCACGCGCTTGACGCCGGCGACATCGGCCTCGAAAGAGCCGCTCACCACGTAGGCGATCTGGTCGTACTCGTCGTGCGCGTGGGGCGTGCCCACGGCACCCTGGTCGAACTGCACCAGCACGCTCATCAGGCCGGGCGTGTGACCAATGATCTTGCGGCGGATGCCACCGCCCAGGTCGGTCCAGGGCGTCTCGGCTTCGAGGAAGTAGGGGTTCATGCAGCAGTCTCCGGGACATCGATTCGGAAGGACTGTAGCAATGGCACAATAAAAAAGAAACGCCGGTTCACTAATTAGAAACCATGATTTTGGACAAGGCGGAAGCTGGTTTAGGCTCGCGCCCCGACGCCTTGCCCACCCTGCGCGCATGCGCCCCCACTTCTCAAACGGTGCCCTTGAAAATGATCCTTCAGCAATTCCAACTCGGCGGCAAGGTCGCCATCGTCACCGGCTGCGACACCGGTCTGGGCCAAGGCATGGCGCGCGCTTTGGCGCAAGCGGGCGCTGACATCGTCGGCGTGAACGTGAGCGCGCCCACGGAGACGCAGGCGCAGATCGAGGCCCTGGGCCGGCGCTTCCTGGACCTGCGCGCCAACCTCGGCAGCATCGACTGCATCGAGGGCCTGATGAAACAGGCGCTGGAGCTGGCCGGCCACGTGGACATCCTGGTGAACAACGCCGGCATCATCCGCCGCGAAGACGCCATCAAGTTCAGCGAGAAGGACTGGGACGATGTCATCGACATCAACCTGAAGTCGGTCTTCTTCTTCGCCCAGGCCGCCGCGCGCCAGTACCTGGCCCAGGGCACGGGCGGCAAGATCATCAACGTGGCCTCGATGCTCAGCTTCCAGGGCGGCGTGCGCGTGCCCAGCTACACGGCCAGCAAGAGCGGCGTGATGGGCATCACCCGGCTGATGGCCAACGAGTGGGCCGGCCACCGCATCAACGTCAACGCCATCGCCCCGGGCTACATGGCCACCAACAACACCGCCGCGCTGCGCGCGGACGAAGGCCGCAACGCGTCCATCCTGGAGCGCATCCCCGCCGGCCGCTGGGGCGTGCCTGACGATCTGGCCGGGCCGGTCGTCTTCCTGGCTTCCCAAGCTTCGGACTACGTCAACGGCTACACCGTCGCCGTCGATGGCGGCTGGCTCGCGCGCTGACACCGGCCCCTTTCATCACCGCCGGAGACACGGTGAGATGTACGAGAACAAGAGACTAGGCTTTCTTTTTGTGCTGCCCTTCGTACTGGGCGTGCTGCTGTTCAAGCTCTTCCCTTTCGTGATGAGCTTCGCGCTGAGCTTCACCCAGTACGACGTGATGGACCCGCCGGTTTACGTGGGCCTGCAGAACTACAAGGAACTGGCCACCGAGGACCCGCTCTTCACCAAGAGCCTGGGCGTGACGCTGTGGTTCGCGGTGCTGGCGGTGCCGGCCCGCGTGGGCTTTGCGCTGTTCGTCGCGCACGTGCTGAACTTCAAGCTGCGCGGCATCAACTTCTTCCGCAGTGCCTTCTACCTGCCCAGCATCCTGGGCGGCAGCATCGCCACGGCGGTGCTGTGGCGCTTTCTGTTCGCGCGCAACGGGCTGGTCAACGGCATCCTGGGGCAGTTCGGCATCGAACCCATCGCCTGGCTGGCCGACGAGCACTACTCGATGTGGACCATCGTGCTGCTCTTCATGTGGCAGTTCGGCTCGGCCATGGTCATCTTCCTGGCCGCGCTGCAGAACGTGCCGCAATCGCTTTATGAAGCGGCCGAGATCGACGGCGCCAGCCGCACGCAGCAGTTCTGGCGCATCACGGTGCCGCTGATCACGCCGGTGATCTTCTTCAACGTGATCATGCAGATGGTGCACGCCTTCCAGGAGTTCAACGCGCCCTACATGGTGACGGAAGGCGGGCCGCTCTCCAGCACCTACGTGCTCGCGCTCTACATCTACGACCAGAGCTTCCGCTACTTCAACCTGGGTTATGGCGCGGCGCTGAGCTGGGTGCTGTTCGCCCTGGTGGCGGCACTGGCGGGCATCAGCTTCTGGAGCTCGAAGTACTGGGTGTTCTACGCCGGCGAAAAAGAGGCGGCCAAAAAATGACGACGTCCACCGCCTCTCCGGCGCCGCTGCGCGACGCGGCGCCGCCCGTGCCCTGGGTGCGCTACCTCGCGCTGGGCACCGTCTCGCTGCTGATGCTCTACCCGCTGATCTGGCTGGTGGGCGCCACCTTCAAGAGCAACGCCGAGATCTTCACCGAGATCGGCTTCTGGCCCAGCCGGCTGGACTTCGGCGCCTATGCCAAGGGCTGGAAGACCAGCACCGAATACACCTTCGCCACCTACTTCCTCAACAGCTTCATCATCACGGTGCCGCGCATCATCGTCACGGTGATCAGTTGCGTGCTGGTGGCGTACGCCTTCGCGCGCTTCGAGTTCTGGGGCAAGAAGTCGCTCTTCGCCATCATGGTGGGCACGATGATGCTGCCGCTCATCGTGCTGCGGCTGCCGCAGTACCTGATGTTCCGCGAAGTGGGCATGCTCGACAGCTACTGGCCGCTGATCCTGCCGTCTGCATTCGCCACCGACACCTTCTTCGTGTTCATGCTCGTGCAGTTCCTGCGCGGCATCCCGCGTGACATGGAAGAGGCGGCCATGATCGACGGCTGCAACGCGCTGCAGATGCTGTGGCACATCATCGTGCCGCTGCTCAAGCCAGCCATCATCAGCGTGGTCGTCTTCCAGTTCATCTGGACCATGAACGACTTCATGGGGCCGCTGATCTACCTGGCCAGCGTCGAGAAATACCCCGTGAGCCTGGCGCTGAAGATGAGCATCGGCGCCACCGAAGAGGTCGAGTGGGCCAACGTCATCGCCATCAGCGTGGTGGCCCTGCTGCCTTCCGTTGCGGTGTTTTTCGCCGCCCAGAAACATTTCATCGAAGGTGCTGCTTCCAGCGGCATCAAGGGTTGAGGCCGACATGGCACGCGTGAGTCTTTCCAAGATCGAGAAGGTTTATCCCAACGGCTTCAAGGCCGTGCACGGCGTCGACCTCGACATCCGTGACGGCGAGTTCATGGTCTTCGTGGGCCCCAGCGGCTGCGCCAAGAGCACGCTGCTGCGCATGGTGGCGGGGCTGGAGAGCATCACCGGCGGCGAACTGCGCATCGGCGAGAAGCTGGTCAACAGCCTGCCGGCCAAAGAGCGTGGCATCGCGATGGTGTTCCAGAACTACGCGCTCTACCCGCACATGACGGTGTACGACAACCTCGCCTTCGGGCTGAAGCTGGCCGGCACGCCCAAGAAAGAACTCGACCAGCGTGTGCGCCAGGCCGCGCAGCTGCTGGAGATGGAGCACCTGCTGGAGCGTTACCCCAAGCAACTCAGCGGCGGCCAGGCCCAGCGTGTGGCCGTGGGCCGCGCCATCGTGAAGAAGCCCGAGGTATTTCTCTTCGACGAGCCGCTGTCCAACCTCGATGCCAAGCTGCGCGCCGCGATGCGCGTGCGCCTGACTGAGCTGCACCGCACGCTGCGTGAACAAGGCCAGCCGGCCACGGTGATCTACGTCACCCACGACCAGACCGAGGCCATGACCATGGGCCAGCGCATCTGCGTGCTGAAAGAGGGCGTGATCCAGCAGGTGGACACGCCGGTGGCCTTGTACGAAAAACCTGCCAATGCCTTCGTGGCGGGTTTCATCGGCTCGCCCGAGATGAACCTGGTGAAGGCCGAGCTGCAGCCGCTGAACGGCGGCGCCGCCGTCAGCCTGGGTGGGCAGCTGCTGCCGCTGTCGGGCGCACGCTCGGCGGCGCTGGCGGGCCGGCAAGGTGCCATCACCTTCGGGCTGCGGCCCGAGCACATCGGCGCGCTGCCGCGTGCGCAGGGCGACAGCCTGCCTGTGCCCGCCACGCTGCGTTTCACCGAGCACATGGGCAGCGAGGTCTACGTGCACTTCAACATCGGCGAGCTGCCCTTCAGCGCGCGTGTGCCGGTAGAGCAGGCCAGCGGCCTGCAAGGCCTGGACCGCGGCGCCACGCTCAGCATGCACCTGCAGATGGGCGCAGCCCACCTCTTCGACGCCGCCAGCGGCCTGGCCGTGGCATGAAGCGACGCCTGCTCCTGCAAGGCCTGGCTTCAGGGCTGGGAACGGCGGCCACGCTCAGCGCCCCCGCGCTGGCGCAGAAAGATGCGCGTGTGCTGCGCTTCGCCTGGTGGGGCGGCGCGGCGCGCCACGGCGCCACGCTGGCCGCGGTGCGGCTCTTCGAGCAGCGGAATCCGGGCCTGCGCATCAAGTCGGAGTACATGGGCTTCAACGGCTACCTCGAACGCCTGACCACCCAGGTGGCCGGCGGCAGCGAGCCCGACGTGATGCAGATCAACTGGGCCTGGCTGGCGATGTTCAGCAAGCGCGGCAGCGGCTTCACCGACCTCACGCCGCTCTTGGGCCCGGCCGTGCGCGAGCAGTTGCCCGAGGCCGAGCTCGCCACCGGCCGCGTGGCCGGCAAGCTCAACGCACTGCCCGTGAGCTACAGCGCGCGCGTGATGCTGTGGAACCCCAGCACTTTCGAGCGTGTGGGCCTGGCCCTGCCCAAGACCTGGGACGAACTCTTCGCCGCCGGCCCGGTGTTCCGCAGCAAGCTGGGCGAAGGCGCCTTCCCGCTGGACGGTGAGCTCTACGACATGATCCTGCTCGCCCAGGCCTGGGTGCAACAGAAACATGGCACGCCCTTCATCGCGCCGGCCACGGCCGACGGCCCCAGCCGCGTGGCCATGAACGAAGCCGCGGCACTCGATTGGGTGCGCATTTACCAGCGCCTGGTGCAGGAACACGTGGCCACGCCGCTGCCGCTGCGGGCCAGCCTGGGCGGCGCCGAAAAACCCACCGAACAGCAGCCCGATTGGGTGACGGGCCGCTGGGCCGGCAACTACACCTGGGACTCGGCCATCCCGCTGCGCGCCAGCACGCTGAAGGCCCCGCAGCGCCTGGCCTTGGGCGACTTCCCCACCCTGCCCGGCGCGCTGCACAGCGGCATGTTCGGCCGCCCCACGCTGATGTACGCCGTGGGCCGGCACTGCAAACAACCCGAACTCGCGGCCAAGCTCATCGAGTTTCTGCTCACCGACCTGGACGCCGCACGCCTGCTCGGCCGCACGCGCGGCCTGCCCGGCGCACGCGGCCCGCTGCAGCAACTGGAGCGTGAGGGCCAGCTGCCCACGCTGGAACTGCAGGCGCACCGGCAGATCCAGGCCCAGCGCGACGCCGGCCGCCTGCCTTTGCCGGGCCCGCTGTTCGAGCACCCGCGAATGCTCAAGTTCATGCGCGAAGTTTTCGAAACGGTGGCGTACAACAAGACCACCGACATCGCCGCCGCGCGCCGCCTCATCACCGATGGTGCTGCGCTGCTCAACCGCATCAAGTAAGAGCATCAGTAAAAAACAACGGCGGCCTTGTCGGGCCGAGCCTTTCATGCCCAAGCACACCGAACGCCAGCTGCAATTCGTCACCCGCGCCGACCCCGACACCGGTGCGCGGGTCACGCGGCTCACGCCCACCGACATCACCTGCCACCGCAATTACTTCTACCAGAAGTGCTTCACGAACGACGGCACGAAGCTGATCTTCGGCGCCGAGTTCGGCCCGGGCCAAAACTGGAATTACCACCTGCTCGACCTGCAGAGCCAGACGGCCGTGCAGCTCAGCGACGGCGCCGGTGAAAACACCTTCGGCGGCTTCCTGAGCCCCGACGACCAGCACCTCTACTTCGTGCGCGGCGGCCGCACGCTGGTGCGCCTGGCGCTGAAGGGCCTGCACGAAGACGAGGTCTACACCGTGCCCGAGGGCTGGGTGGGCTACGGCACCTGGGTGAGCAACAGCGCCTGCACGAAGATGGTGGGCATCGAGATCGCGCAGGCCGATTGGTCGCCACTCTCCGACTGGAAACAGTTCGCCGAGATGTACCACCGGCAGCCGCTGTGCCGCTTGTTCAGCATCGACCTGGCTACGGGCCAACGCACCGTCATCCTCGAACAGAAAGGCTGGCTCGGCCACCCGCAATACCGCCCCGGCGACGACCACACCGTGGCCTACTGCCACGAAGGCCCGCACGACCTGGTGGACGCACGCATGTGGTTCATCAACGAAGACGGCACCCACCGCCGCTGCGGCAAGGTGCACGCGCCGGGCGAGAGCTGCACGCACGAGTTCTGGGTGCCCGATGGCAGCGCGATGGCCTTCGTGAGCTATTTCAAGGGCGAGCGTGAACGCTGGATCTGCAGCCTAGACCCGGTGACGCTGGAAAGCCGCCAGCTCATGCAGATGCCACCCTGCTCGCACCTGATGAGCAACCACGACGGCAGCCTGATGGTGGGCGACGGCTGCGGCAGCCCGGCCGACGTGGCCGATGCCAGCAGCCACGCGATCGATCACGACCCCTACCTGCACCTCTTCGACATGCAGGCCGGCACCACCACGCGCATCGCGCGGCACGACAGCAGTTGGAAGGTGCACAAGGGCAACCGCCAGGTCACGCACCCGCATCCCAGCTTCACGCCCGACGGCCAGCAGGTGCTGTTCAGCGCCGATGCCGAAGGCGAGCCGGCGCTCTACCTGGCAGACCTGCCTGCGTAAATCCATGAACATCACCCGGGGGCTGTTGCTGTCGACGCTGGTGGGCACGGTGGCGGCGGCCACGCCGGGCACCGACAACCAGACGGGTCCGCTGCGCCCGACCCTGAGCGCGGCCCAGGCCGCCGAACACACCGCGGCGCACTACCTGGCCGACGGCCCCGCACCTTGGGCGCCGGCCGCGGTGGACGCCAAGGCCCTGAAGCCCGACTTCATCGTCGCCGCCGACGGCAGCGGCACGCACCGCACGGTGCAGGCCGCGGTGGACGCCGTGCCCGCAGCCGCGGCCGGCAACAACGCGCGCCGCTGGGTCATCCAGATCCGCCCCGGCACCTACCGCGAACCACTGTGCGTGCAAGGCAAGGCCCCGCTCACGCTCATCGGTGTGCCCGGCAATGCCGGCGCCGTGCGCCTGGTGGAAGGCCGCTACAACGCACTGCCCAAGCAGGCCGGCACCGCAGCCCACGCCTGCTGGCCCGACCTGGCCGCCACCACCTACGGCACCTACGGCAGCGCCAGCGTGGTGTTTGCCAGCGACGACCTCACCGCGGTCCACCTCACCATCGCCAACGACGCGATGGACGGCGTGAAGGGCGGCCAGGGCTACCCGCCCGGCGCCGGCGAAAGCGGCGGCGCGCAGGCCGTGGCGCTGATGACCATCGGCGACCGCGTGCTGCTGGAGCGGGTGCAGTTGCTCGCCCATCAAGACACGCTGCATGTGCGCCGCACGAAACCCACGCTGCCCGGGCGTGTGCTGATGCGCGCGAGCCTGATCGCGGGCGATGTCGACTTCATCTTCGGCAACGCCACGCTGGTCATCGACGACAGCACCATCCTGCAGCGCGCCGGCCGCCGCCAGCCGCCCAATGGCGGCCACGTGCTGGCGCCCAGCACACCGGCCGCGGCGCGCCTGGGCTTCCTGGTGCAACGCACACGCTGGACGGCCGAGCCCGGCGTGGCGCCGGGCAGCATCAGCCTGGGCCGGGCCTGGGACGAAAACGTCGCGCGCGGCACCTGGCAAGCCGGTGTGTCGCCCAACGGGCAGGTGCTGATCCGCGACAGCCAACTCGGGCCGCACCTGGGCGGCTGGTCGGCCAGCACCTCGCGCCGGCCTTTTGCGGCCACCGGCGAGCAGGCCAACCGCTTCTTCGAGTTCAACAACCGCGCGCTGCCGGCCGACCCGGCACGTGAAGTGCTGGCTGCAGACGGTGGCTGGGCTGCGGCCGAAGGTGGCACACGTGGCGGGGCCGAGGCCGCGCCTGAAGACGTCCACACCGTGCGTTCGGCCGCGCAACTGCGCGCTGCGCTCAAGCCCCATCTGGGCGCCGACGGCCGCCCCGGCGTGCAGCGCCCGCGGCTGGTGAAGATCGCCGGCCGCATCGACCTGGCGCAGGCCGACGATGGGCGCGTGCTGGGCTACGACGACTTCCGCGACCCGGCCTTCAGCTGGAACGCCTTCGAAGCCGCCTACGCGCCGGCCACCTGGGGCAAACGCAAGCCCGAAGGCTCGCTGGAAGCAGCCCGCCAGCGCTCGGCCAAACGCCAGGCCGCGCAGGTGATGCTGGCCGTGCCGTCCAACACCACCCTCGTAGGCCTGGGCGCCGGCGCCGAGATCACGGGCGGCGGCCTCGTGCTCGACGGCGTGCAACAGGTCATCCTGCGCCACCTGCACCTGCGCCGCGCCTACGACCACTTCCCGGCCTGGGACGCCAACGACAACGCCAGCGGCGAGTGGAATTCGGCCTACGACACGCTGATGCTGCGCAACACACGCCACGTCTGGGTGGACCACTGCCGCTTCGACGATGGCGAACCGGAAGACGCGCCCGAGCGCGTGATCTTCGGCCGTCCGCTGCAGCGCTTCGATGGCCTGCTCGACATCATCCGCGGCAGCCAGTTCGTCACCGTGAGCCACAGCCACTTCCGCGGCCACGACAAGACCGTGCTCATCGGCAACAGCGACAGCCTCACCGGCGACGACGGCAAGCTGCAGGTGACGCTGCACCACAACCTCTGGGAGGACGTGAAAGAGCGCGCCCCGCGCGCGCGCTGGGGCCAGGTGCACCTGCTGAACAACCTCTACCTCGTCAACCCGGGCAGCGCCTACGGCTACTCGCTGGGCCTGGGCCAGGGCTCGCGCGTGTTCAGCCAAAACAACGCCTGGCAGACGCCGGCCGCCGTGCCGCCCACCCAGCTGGTGCGGGTGCTCAAGGGCAGCCTGTTCCGCGACAGCGGCTCGCTGCACAACGGCCGGCCGCTGGACCTGGCTGCGGCGCTGCGCAGCAGCGGCGCCAGCGTGTCTGACACCCTGGGCTGGGTGCCCCCGCACCCGCCTGCAGCCGACCCGGCCGAAGCCGTGCCCGCGCGCGTGCGCGCCGCTGCCGGCCCCGGCTGGCTGTGGCTGGGCGCGCCATGAGCAGCACCCCCGGTGCAACCCGCAACCGGCCGGCGGGCCGGCCGTGGACAATATCTTCTGAAACGCCCGCCCGAAACGATCGAAACAACATGGACGACGACAGCTACGACGCCAGGCAGCCCGAATCGGTGGCCGCGGTCCTGAAGGTCTTCGCCATCCTGCAGTCGCTGTCGGAACGGGACGAAACCGGCATCAGCGAGCTCTCGGTGCGTCTGGCCATGCCCAAGGCCACGGTGTATCGCTTCTTGCAAACAATGAAGACGTTGGGTTACGTGCGCCAGCAGGTCGACAGCGAGCGCTACGGCCTCTCGATGCGCATGTTCGAGCTCGGCGCCAAGGCGCTGCAGTACCCGGACCTGGTGGAGATCTGCAAGCCGCACATGCAGAGCCTGAGCGATGCCACGGGCGAGACGGTGCACCTGGGCACGCTGATCGACAGCGAGATCATCTACGTGCACAAGGTCGACAGCCGCCACATGCTGGGCATGTACTCGCGAGTGGGCCGCCGCGCGCCGCTGCACTGCACGGCCATCGGCAAGGTGCTGCTGGCCTGGGAGAGCCCGGCGCGCCGCGCGCAGATCCTGCAAGGCTGTGATTTCAAGCCCTACCGCGAGAAGACCATCACCACGCTGGAGGCCTTCAACGCCGAGCTCGAGCGCACGCTGGCCCAGGGCTTCGGGCAAGACCGCGAAGAGTTCGACGACCACATCCGCTGCGCCGGCATCCCCATCTTCGACCGCCAGAACCAGGTGGTGGCGGGCCTGAGCGTGAGCTTCCCCACCTTCCGCTACGACACCGCGCGCGAGCCCGAACTCGTGGCCATGTTGCGCGACGCCAGCCGCGACATCTCACGCCAGCTGGGCTGCACGCAGTTCCCGCTGGACCCGGTGGAAACCACGGCAGCGCGCCGGTGAAAGACCGCCGATGAAACCCAACCCGCTGCGCCAGCTCTGGGCCCAAGACCGCGCCGCGCTCAACGGCTGGCTGGCCGTGCCCAACAGCTTCAGCGCCGAGGTGATGGCGCGCCAGGGTTTCGACACCCTCACCATCGATCTGCAGCACGGCCTGGCCGATGCCGGCGCCCTGGTGCCGATGCTGCAGGCGCTGAGCACCACCGCCACCGTGCCCGTGGTGCGTGTGCCCTGGCTGGAGCCGGGCATCCTGATGCGCGCGCTGGATGCCGGCGCCATGGCGGTGATATGCCCCATGGTCAACACGCGTGAAGACGCGCAGAAGCTCGTGGCCTGGACGCACTACGCGCCGCAAGGCACGCGCAGCGTGGGCCCCATCCGTGCGGTGCAGCTGCACGGGCCCGAGTACGTGGCCCGCGCGAACAGCGAGATCGTCGTCTTCGCGATGATCGAAACCGCGCAGGCGCTGGACAACCTCGACAGCATCCTCTCGGTGGAAGGGCTGGACGCGGTTTATGTCGGCCCGTCCGACCTCTCGATGAGCCTGGGCTGCAAGCCCACCTTCGACGATGTCGAGCCGAAAGTGCAGCAGGCCATCGAACACATCGCCGAGCGTGCGAAGGCCCACGGCCTGAAGGCGGGCATCCACAACGGCCGCACCGACGTGGCGCAGGCGCGCATCGAGCTCGGCTACCGCTTCGTGACCCTGGCCTCCGACGTGAACCTGCTCGTGGAAGGTTCGCGCCGCGTGCTGGGCGCCATGCGCGGCAGCCTGGGCGGCGATCTCGGCGCGCGGGCCAAGCCGTGAGCAAGACCCAGCCGCAGCCCTTTGCCTTGCGGGGCGAATACATCACGCTGGACGCCCTGCTCAAGGCCACCGGCCTGGTGGGCAGTGGCGGCGAAGCCAAGCTGCTCATCACCGAAGGCCAGGTGCGCGTGGACGGCGAGGTGGAACTGCGCCGCGGCCGCAAGCTGCGCGGCGGCGAGACGGTGCAACTGGGCGCCACCGCCGTGGCGGTGCAAGCGCCCGCGGCGGCCCCAACGCCCGAGGCCTGAGCCCTCAGCCCCGCTGACGGCGCCGCGCGGCGGCCAGCGCTCCCAGCGCGGCCAGCGCCAGGGCGGCGCTCGTGGGTTCGGGCACGCCGGTGCTGCCGCCCGGTTCTTCGAACGACAGCGCCACCTCGCTCAGGGCCATCCACTGCCGGCCTGGCTCACGCAGCCACTGCACTTGCACATACCGGGCTTGCTGCGCCGCCGTGGCCAGGCTCAGCCAGCGCTGTTCGCTGGCGCTGACGGGCGTGTGAACGAAGTCGACGAGGCTCTCGCCGAAGTAGTTGATGTTGTCCAGGGAATAGCGGATCCGCGCTGCATCCGGCAGGTACACGGCCGCCTGGCCGAAGGCCAGGAAATGACCACTGAGACGGTTCACCGACTGGGCGCTGCCGAGATCGAAGGTGATGGTCGGGTTGGTGTTCTGCCACAGCACGTAGGGCACCCAGTTCGTGGCGGTGCTGCCGATGTCGCCGCCGAGCACGCCGTTGGTCAGGTCACCCGTGCCGCCGCTGAGGAAAGCGCCAGACCCGTTGGTGCCCGGGTAGGCGTTGTCGCCATACCCGAAGTAGTTGCCACTGGCGCCGTTGGGCATGCTGTAGCTGGTGACCGTCAAAGGCCCGGCCTGGGCGGCAGCGGCGCCCACCAGTGCGGCGATGGCAGCGGCCGAGCGCAAGGCCGGGTGGAGGGTGGTGAAGGGTGCGAACATGGGCGACTCCAAGGGTTGAGGGCGAAGCCGCGGCAACACGAGGCGCAGCGGCAGACGCTGGTTTGCGCGGCAAAACACACCGGCGAAGCTCACCGCACGCCGCCGCACCCCCGAGCTGTGGGGGGCGCGCGTGGCTGAGAGACACTCGGCCCCATGGACTACCCGAACTACGACCCCGCTTCGCCCCTGACCCCGCTGCAGCCCGAAGAGCTGCAGGCCCTGGACACCTTGCTGCAAAGCCTGCAGGCCAGCCACGACGGCGTGATGAGCCTGGACGGCGTGGACGGCTACCTCACGGCACTGGCCCTGATGCCGGCCGGCCCGGCCCAGCCCGGCGGCGCCCTGCCCACGGCCGAGTGGCTGCCGCCGGTGTGGGGCGGCGACGGCCCGCAGGGCCACGCCGCGGCCGAACCCTTTGCCAGCAAACGCCTGCGCAAGAACACCGTGGTGCAGCTGCTGCGCCACCTGCGCCATGTGCAGGCCGAACTGCAGCGGCCCGACGACTGGCAGCCCATCTTCAGCATCGCCGAGCAGGGCGCCGACGAGTGGGCCGACGCCAGCGACTGGTGCGCCGGTTTCCTGCAAGCCGTCGATCTGATGCCCAGCGCCTGGGACCGCCCCGACGGCGGCCCCTGGGCCGACGCCACGCTGGCCCCGCTGCTGCAGTTGGGCGGCGGCCTGGACGGTGTGGACACGCCGGCGGTGGATGCCGAAGGCGAGCCGCTCGATTTCGATGACCCGGCGTGCGTGGACCGCCTCAGCCGCGCCGTGCCCGAGGCCGTGCTGCGCCTGCAGGCGCTGCTGGCGGCCTGAGCCCGGCCGGCGATCTCAGCGCCAGGGCGGCGCGGGCAGCAGCACCAGGCCCCAGGTGAAGGGCACGCCCAGCAGCGTCAGCAGCACGGCGGCGCTGCCCAGGTCTTTGGCGCGGCCCAGCAGCGGCTGCAGTTCCAGCGACACCGCATCGGCCAGCGCCTCCAGGCCCGAGTTCAGCAGCTCCACCACCAGCACGGCCACCACGCTGGCCACCATCACCAGCAGCTGCCAGCGCCCGGGCGCGAGAAAAGGTGCGGCCACCAGCAGCGGCGCCGCCAGCAGCAGCTCTTGCCGAAAGGCCGCCTCGTGCCGCACCGCGGCGCGCAGCCCGGCCCACGAATAACGCAGCGCGCGGAAAACGCGGCCGATGCCGCCACGGCTCTTGTAGGCGGCGGCGTTGGGGCTGGCAGGCGGTGGGGGCTGGGTCATGGCACTCGAGCAAAAAACAGCAGCGTTTCAGGGTAGCACCGGCCCGCAGAGACAATCCGCCTACCGAACGCGCCCCGCCCTGCGCCGCCCGATGCCGAACCCCGCCGATCCCACCGCCCCCAGCCACCCGGCCCATCCTGCCGACGAAGCCGAAGCCGCCCGCAGCGCGCAGGCGCGCCAGCGTTTCTGGCAGCGCGTGGAAGACGCCTTGGCCCAGGGCCAGCTGCACAAGCTGGTGCTGGCCCAGCCCGAGGGTGTGCAGCCCGAAGACCTGCAGCGCATCACCGCGCGGCCGCTGCTGCTGCGCGGCGAGGCTTGCCTGAGCCTCGTCTACAGCCACCGCACGCGCGACGTGACCAAGAACCTGCCCTTGTCCGAAGCCCTGGCGCTCTTGCCCACGCTGGCCGGCAAGCCGGGTTTCCGGAAGCTGCACCTGCTGGCGGCTGGTGGCGAAAGCCAGCTGGCCATCAGCAAACGCGGCAAGGCGCTGTTCAGCCACACGGCCAGCGCCACGCCCGCCGATGCGCCGCCGCCGGCCGAAGCCGCGGGCCACGACCGCGAAAAACAGCGCTGGATAGCCTTGCAGGCGCCCTTCCTCGGCGCCTTGGGCGTGACCACGCCGCAGGGCACGCTGGTGCCGGCCATGGCGCGCAAGTGGAAACAGATCAACAAGTTCGTCGAAGTCTTCGCGCACGCGCTGCAGCGCTCACCGCTGGCCGGCGCAAAACACGTGAAGGTGGCAGATTTCGGCGCCGGCCGCGGCTACCTGACGTTTGCCATCCACCACTGGCTGCAGCACGGCCTGGGTGTGCAGGCCGAGGTGCATGGTGTGGAACTGCGGCCCGATCTCGTGGCGGAGGCCCAGGCCAGCATCGCGCGGCTCGGGCTGCAGGGCCTGCGCTTCGAGGCCGGCGACGTGCGTGACTTCCAGCCCGGCGCGATGAACGTGATGATCGCGCTGCACGCCTGCGACACCGCCACCGACCACGCCATCCACCTCGGCCTGCAGGCCGGCGCGGAGATCATTTTGTGCAGCCCCTGCTGCCACAAGCAGATCCGCCCACAGCTGCTGAGCCCGCACCCGCTGCGGCCGGTGTTCCAGCACGGCATCCACGCGGAACAGCAGGCCGAGATGCTGACCGACAGCCTGCGCGCGCTGCTGCTGGAAGCACGCGGCTACGACACGCAGGTCTTCGAGTTCATCACGCTCGAACACACGCGCAAGAACAAGATGATCCTGGCCGTGAAGCGCGAAGACAACGCTGCCAGCGCGCGCCAGCGCGAGGCGGCGCTGGCGCAAGTGACCGAGCTCAAGCGCTTCTTCGGCATCCGCGAACAGGCGCTGGAAACGCTGTTGCAGGCCGAGGCCTGAAGCCCGAGAACCGCAAGGAGACAAGCCCATGGACGAGCCCCACGATCACGACCACGCGCATGCGCACGAACACACCCGCTGGCAGCACGACGGCGTGCGTGTGGTGCCCGCCAACCAGCTGGACGGCAACACCGCGCAGACGCCGGGCATGGACCGCAAGGCCGCCATCAACTTCGCGCGCGTGGGCGCGCAGAAGCTGTGGGCCGGCACGGTGCACATCCACCCCGACGCCAAGACCGGCGCCCACCACCACGGCCCGCTGGAGAGCGTGATCTACGTCATCAAGGGCCGCGCACGTTTGCGCTGGGGCGAGCAGCTCGAATTCACCGCCGAAGCCGGCCCGGGCGACTTCATCTACGTGCCGCCCTTCGTGCCGCACCAGGAGATCAACGCCAGCCCCACCGAAGTGCTGGAGTGCGTGCTGTGCCGCAGCGATGGCGAAGCGGTGGCGGTGAACCTGGACATCACCCCCGTCGAACAACCCACCACGGTCGCGTGGGTCGACCCCACGCACCCCGCCCCGCGATGAACGCTGCGCTGAACGACCCGCGCGCCTTCCTGCGCCGCCTCTACGACAGCGCCGTGCAACGCGCGCTGCCGGCGCTGAACACGGCCACCCACTTGCCGGTGCCGCCCGACACCGAAGGCCCGCGGCGCGGCCGCACGGTGGTCATCGGCGCAGGCAAGGCCGGCGGCGCGATGGCCGCGGCGGTCGATGCGCTGTGGCCCGCCGCCGCACCGCTCAGCGGCCTGGTGGTGACGCGCTACGACCACGTGCCGCCGGCCTACCGCGCCGCCCTTGAGAAGCGAGAGGGGCGCATCGAGGTGGTGGAAGCCCGCCACCCCGTGCCCGACGAAGCCGGCCGCCAGGCCGCGCAGCGCATCGCGACGATGGTGCAAGGCCTCACCGAACACGACCTCGTGCTGTGCCTGGTCAGCGGTGGCGGCTCGGCATTGCTCTCGCTGCCCGCACCGGGGCTGACGCTGGAAGACAAGCAGGCCATCAACCGCGCGCTGCTGAAAAGCGGCGCCGCCATCGACGAAATGAACTGCGTGCGCAAGCACCTGAGCGCCATCAAGGGCGGCCGCCTGGCCGCGCTGTGCGCGCCGGCGCGTGTGGTGACGCTGCTCATCAGCGACGTGCCCGGCGACGCGCCGGAGGTCATTGCCAGCGGCCCCACGGTGCCCGACGCCAGCACCTGCGCCGACGCGCTGGCCATCTGCCGGCGTTATGGCATCACGCTGCCGCCGGCGGCGCTGGCGGGGCTGGAAAGCGGCGCCTTCGAAACGCCCAAGCCCGGCGATGCACGCTTCAAAGGCCACGAGGTGCACATGCTGGCCACGCCGCAACAGGCGCTGGAAGCCGCGGCCGAAGCCGCGCGCGCGGCCGGTGTGGACGCGCACATCCTCAGTGACGAGATGGAAGGCGAAAGCCGCGTCGTCGGCCAGGTGCAGGCGGCGCTGGCGCGCGCGGTGGCGCGGCGCGGCGCGCCATTCAGCCAGCCCTGCGTGATTCTTTCGGGCGGCGAGACCACCGTCACCGTCCAAGGCACAGGCGCCGCCACGGGCAAGGGCGGCCGCGCCACCGAATTCCTGCTCGGCTGCGCCATCGCGCTGCAAGGCCAGCCTGGCGTGCACGTACTGGCCGCCGACACCGACGGCATCGACGGCCTGGAAGACAACGCCGGCGCCATCGTCACGCCCGACACCCTGGCCCGCGCCGCCGCGCTGGGCCTGAAGCCGCAGGAGTTTCTGGACCGCCACGACGCCTACAGCTTCTTCGCGGCCCTCGGCGACTTGGTGGTGCCGGGGCCGACCTACACGAACGTCAACGACTTTCGGGCGCTGCTGGTCGGCTGAGCCGGCGCGAGAACACGGCACTGGCGGGGCCGCCAAGGCAACGCCACCAGGGGGCGTTTGGGCTGGGTGCTCTCCGCGCTTGCCCGATCGATTCGACGGCGCTGCGCCTGAGCGCCGACCTGCACCGTCGGCCAGAGAACGGTGTGACCGCTTGCCCTGTCGCATGCTGCGCAGACTGTCATTCACCACCTCAGGCCTGCTGGCAAGCCCAGAAGGCCCCGCCATGCGCACTGCCCTCACCTTCGCCGCCCTCGCCTTGGCGCTCGCCACCAGCGCACAAGCCCAGACGCTCCAGTACAGCTTCAGCACCACGGTGCATTCGGTGGGTGCCGGCGCGCCCGTCAGCGGCACGGTCAGCTTTGACCTGGCCGCCACCAGCGCGGCGCCCACCAACCTGAACATCGGCGGCGTCATCATCAACAGCTTCGACGGCACTGTGTAGGGCATCGTGTGGAACGACCAGCCCACGCTCGGCAGCGGCCTCAACGACGGTTTCATCGTGGCCAATGTCGCCAACTTCGGCAGCCTGCAGTTCCAGTTGGGCAACGTCGGGCACGCCACCAGCGTGCTGACGTCGAACGCGCTGCCCACCAGCAACGTGGTCGGCCCGCAGTTGCTCACGCTGAACGTGGCCGGCCAGTCTTCTTTCCTGATGACGCAGGCTTTCAATCCGCTGCAGGTTGCGGTGGTGCCTGAACCCGAGGCTTGGGCGCTTTGGCTGCTGGGCCTGGGCGCCGTGGCCTGCGCCACGGCAAGGCGGCGGCTGGTCGCCGTGCGCTGAGCCGGGCGCCGCTTCAGGCGCCGGGCCCGCCGCCCTCGAAGGGGTAGCGCACGCCCACAGCGGCACGCAGCCGGTCCAGCGTCTCCACCAGCGCCAGGCTTTCGGCGTGCGGCATGCCCGGGCTTTCGACGAGACCGGCACGCACGCAGCGCATCGCCTCGCGGATTTCGCCTTCGAATCCGTTCACTTCAAACGGGCGCTCGACGCTGCGTGTTTCGCCGTCGTGGCGCAGCAGCGTCGCGCGCGTGCCTTGCCAAAAGGCGTGCGGCACGACGATGCTGCCGCGTTCACCCAACAGGTGCAGGCTGTTGTCGCCCTCGGTGTCGAAGGCGCAGAAGAGCTGCAGCACCGCGCCGCCCTCGTAGACGAGCTGCGCGCTCACGCGCTGGTCCACGCCCGTGGGCGCCAGCAGGCCGTGGGCGTGCACGGCAGCCAGCGGCGGACAGCCGCCCAGGGTCTGTTCCAGCGCCCAGCGGCCCAGCGCCACGTTGTAGATGCCGATGTCGAGCAGCGCACCCCCGGCCAGCGCGGGCGCGAAGCAGCGGTGTGCGGGGTCGAAGCCCAGGCGGAAGGCAAAGCTGCTGTGCACGGCCCGCAGCGCACCGATGTCGCCGCGGCACAGCCAGGTGCCGATCTCGTCGTACAGCGGCAAAAAGCGCGACCACAGGGCTTCCATCAGGAAAACACCGCGCTCACGCGCCAGCGCCACCAGCGGCTGCGCCTGCGCCAGCGTAGGCACCAGCGGCTTTTCGCAGAGCACCGGCAGGCCGCCCCGCAGGCAGGCTTGCACGGCCTCAGCATGGGCGGCGTGGGGCGTGGCGATGTAGACGGCGTCGAGGTCGCCACGTGCGAGCAGCGCGGCCACCGTGGGCATGGCGGCCACCGGCGCGGCCGGTCCGGCCCAGCGTTCGGCGAAGGCGCGGCAGCGGGCCTCGTCACGCCCAGCCACGGCCACCAGCCGTGTGCCCGGCAAAGCCTGCACGGCTTCGGCAAAACGGTGGGCGATGGCGCCGGGGCCGATCAGGCCCCAGCGGAAATCAGCGTCGGGCATGGTCTGGTCGTGGCTTCGGTGTCGGCAGGGGCACGGGCTCAGCGTTCGGCGCCCGAGCTCCAGGCCGGCAGGCGGTAATCGGTGGCCAGCGCCAGCGCGCGCAAGCCGAAGGTGGCTGCAGCGGCCAGCAGCACGGCGGCGCTGTCGTCCAGGCCCAGTGCGCGTGCCGCCACCAGCACCCAGCCGCCAGCAAAGGCGCACACGGCGTAGGGCCTGTGGTCGCGGAAAGCGCTGGGGATTTCATTGCAGACGATGTCGCGAAGCACACCGCCGAACACCGCCGTCACCACGCCCATCAGCACCGCCACGATGGCCGGCAGCCCCTGCGCCAGCGCCAGCTGCGTGCCGCCAGCGCTGAAGAGGCCCAGGCCCACGGCATCGGGCCACTGCATGGCCCGTTCGGTCGGCGCGAAGTGGCGGCCGCGCAGCAGCAGCATCGCGCCGATGCAGCCGCCCAACAGCGCCCACAGCCAGCCGGCGTGTTCCACCCAGAAAAACGGCCGGCGGTCGAGCAGCACGTCGCGCAACGTGCCCCCGCCGAAGGCGGCCAGGCCGGCCACCACGCACACGCCCACGGCGTCGAGCCGCTTGCGCGCGGCCTCCATCAGGCCCGAGAGCGCGAAGGCGATGGTGGCTGTGGCCTCCAACGTGGTCAGCAGCAGCGGCAGCAGGGCGGGTTCGCGCATGGCCACAGCTTAAGCGCTGGCCGCGGCGCCACAGGCCGCCGGCTCACCACTTGCAGCCGCTGTCCTTCTTCAGGGCATCGGCCACCAGCGGCACGGCTGCCGCCAGACCACCACCGCGGTAGGCCTCGCGGCAATCGGCCTTGGCCGACTTGGCGATGTCGCGGCCGAGCTTCTCGTCCACCTCGGGCAGGCGCGGCAGCACGGGCAACGCGCCGGCACTGCGGCCGCGCGAGAGCTCACCGCCCCGCGGCCGCTGCAGCTGCAGGTTCAGGCGCGGCAACACGCTGGCGGCCGGGGCTGGCGGCGTGGCCACGTCGCGGCCCAGCTGGGGGCCGGCATCGGGCTGGCCCGCACGGGCCGGCGGCAGTGCCTCGGGGGCTGCTGGCCCCGGGGCAGGCGGTGCAGCACCCGGCGCGGGCAAGGCAGCAGCGGGCGCCGCGGCGGCTGGCTCGGCAGCGGCCAGCGGCTGTTGCAACGCGGGCATGGCCGGCAGCGCCAGCGGGGCGGGCGCGGGCTGGGCAGGTTCTCGGGCCAAAGCGGGCACGGCCGCAGGCTCGACCACCGGCGCAGACGGGCGGGCCAGGCGCTGCAGCAACGGTGCCACGGGCGGTGCGTCCACCGCCAGCGCCGGCAGGGCCGGTGCGGGGGGCAAAGGCTCCAGCGCGGGGGCCGGCGCAGGCAGCGCGCTCGCGGCGGGGGCCAGCAGGCTGCGTTCTGCCACAGCCGACAGGGCCACCGGGGCCTCGGTGGGCAACGGTGCCCAGGCCGGCGGCAGTGGCGCTGCAATGGGCGCTGCGCGCAAGGTGGCCAGGGTGTCAGCAGGCGCGGAGGGTGGCGCCGGGGCTGGTGCATCGACTGGGGTGTCGGCCAGCGCGGGCGCAGGTGCGCGCGCTGGCGCTGCGGGGGTGGGCGGCTCGGTGTCGGCGGCCGAACGTTCCTCCACCACCCGCCCAGGCGGCACTTCGGCTGAAGGGGCAGGCGCCACCGGCACCGGTTCGGCCGACCAGCGGCCCAGCTGCGCGGCGCCTGGTGCTGCCACCGCCACCGGGGCCTGGCTGCGCACCTGGCCGCCCCAGCGCGGCTGGGCAGCGGTTCCGGTGGGACCCTCGGGCACGGCCGGCGCCGGCGGTGCCACTGGCTCGGTGGCGCCGGGGGTCTCGGGCCCGCGCAGCGTGATGTTCAGCGTGCCGGCCACGCCTTGCCCGGGCGCCGCGGTGCCGCCCGGGGCGTTGCCCAGCATCAACACCAGCCACACGTGCAGCAACAGCGCCAGCAGCAGGCAGCGCTGCATGAAAGGCGTGAGCGCGGGCCGCGCCACCACCGGCATGGGCGCAGCGGGCCAGGCCACCACCAGGCGCAAGGCCGGCGCCCGCGTCGCCACCGGCGGGCGCGTCGGGGCCGGTGCCGACACATCGGCACCCGGCAGCAGGCGCAAGGCAGGCAGGCTCATGGCAGGGGGATTGCAGCGGGGGGGCAGCAGGGGCGCGGCGCCGCAAAAAGGCAGCACCTCGGCGGGCCTGCACACCATCGCAGGCGCACCCCGCGCTGTCAACGCAGGCATCGCCGAAACAGGCCGGTGCACACCGCCCATCTCTCGGCGAAGCGCGCGCTCTCGGGTCTAATCCGTGCTTGCATCCACCCCACAACGCCATGAACCAGCTCGACCAGCTCAAGCAGCACACCACCGTGGTGGCCGACACCGGCAACTTCCACCAGCTCGCCGCCTTCGCGCCGCAAGACGCCACCACCAACCCCAGCCTCATCCTCAAGGCCGTGCAGCAGCCCGACTACGCGCCGCTGCTGGCCGAGACCGTGGCCGCGCACCGCGGCGCGCCGCTGGAGGCCATCGTCGACGAGGTGCTGGTGCGCTTCGGACGGGAGATCCTGAAGGTGGTGCCGGGCCGCGTGAGCACCGAAGTCGACGCGCGCCTGAGCTTCGACACCGCCGCCACCGTGGCGCGCGCGCAGCGGCTGATGGGCCTGTACGAAGCCGCCGGCATAGCCCGCGAGCGCGTGCTGATCAAGATCGCGGCCACCTGGGAAGGCATCCGTGCTGCCGAGGTGCTGGAGCGCCAGGGCATCCGCTGCAACCTCACGCTGCTGTTCGCTTTCTGCCAGGCCGTGGCCTGCGGCGACGCCGGCGTACGCCTGATCAGCCCCTTCGTCGGCCGCATCTACGACTGGACCAAGAAACAGGCTGGCGCCGCCTGGGACGAGGCCGCCATGGCCGGCGCGAACGACCCCGGCGTGAAGAGCGTCACCGCCATCTACCAGCACTACAAGCGCCACGGCATCGAAACGCAGGTGATGGGCGCCAGCTTCCGCAATGTGGGCCAGATCACCGCGCTGGCCGGCTGCGACCTGCTGACCATCAGCCCCGAACTGCTCGCGCAGCTGCAGGCCAGCGAGGCCACGCTCACCCGCGCGCTGGACGCCGAAGCCGCCCGCAGCATGGCGCTGCCCGCCGTGCACCACGACGAAAAGAGCTTCCGCTGGGCCCTGAACGAAGACGCGATGGCCAACGAGAAGCTGGCCGAAGGCATCCGCGCCTTCGCCGTGGATGCCGGCAAGCTTGACAAGCTCATCGAGGCCGCACGCGCATGAAGCGGTGTGACCAGACGGCCGCCTGGGCGGCGCTGCAAGGCCATTACCAGGCCCACGGCCGCGGCTTCGACCTGCGTGAGGCTTTCACGCGCGACGCTGGCCGCTACACGGCGATGGCCATCGAAGCGCCCGAGGTCTACGCCGACCTCAGCAAGAACCTGCTGGACACCGCCACGCAGCACTTCCTGCTCGACCTGGCGCGTGAATGCGGCCTGGAAGCGCAGCGCGACGCGATGTTGCGCGGCGATCCCGTCAACAGCACCGAAGGCCGCGCCGTGCTGCACACCGCGCTGCGTGCACCGCGAGGCGCTGCACCTTTCAGCGACGACGTGCACGGCGTGCTCGACAACATGCTGGCCTTTGCCGACGGCGTGCGCGCCGACTGGGGCTTCACCGACATCGTGAACATCGGCATCGGTGGCAGCGACCTCGGCCCGCAGATGGTGGTGCGTGCGCTGGAAAGTTACGCCCACGCCGGCCAGCGCCTGCATTTCGTGAGCAACGTCGACGGCCACGACCTCGCGCCGCTGCTGCAGCGCCTGGATCCGAACAAGACGCTGTTCATCGTGGCGAGCAAGACCTTCACCACGCAGGAAACCATGGCCAATGCGCAGGCTGCGCGCGACTGGTTCCTCAGCGCCGGCGGCCACGCCATCGCAAGGCACTTCGTGGCCACCACCACCAACGTCGAGGCGGCCGCGGCCTTCGGCATCACCACCACCTTCGGCTTCTGGGATTGGGTGGGCGGCCGCTACTCGTTGTGGAGTGCCATCGGGCTGCCGATCGCCATCGCCATCGGCGGCACGAACTTCCGCGAGCTGCTGGCCGGCGCGCACGCCATGGACCGCCACTTCGCAGAAGCCCCGCTGGAAAAGAACCTGCCGGTGCAACTGGGCCTGCTGGACCTCTGGTACCGCAACTTCCACGGTTTCACGAGCCGCAGCGTGGCGCCCTACCACCAGGGCCTGGCGCGCCTGCCGGCCTACCTGCAGCAGCTGGAGATGGAGAGCAACGGCAAGCGCGTGGACGTGCACGGCGCCGCCCTGCCCTTTGGCACCAGCCCGGTGGTGTGGGGCGAGCCCGGCACCAACGGCCAGCACGCCTACTTCCAGATGCTGCACCAGGGCACCGATGTCATCCCGGTGGAGTTCATCGCCGTGAAGACGCCCAGCCACCCCTGGGCCGGCCAGCACCACAAGCTGCTGGCCAACTGCCTGGCGCAGAGCCAGGCGCTGATGCTGGGCAAGACGGCCGCCGTTGCCGCGACCGAGAAGGCGCCCACGGCCAGCGCCAGCATCGCGCCGGAAGTGCTGGCACAGCACCGCAGCTTCCCCGGCAACCGGCCCAGCACCACCTTCGTGCTGGACGCGCTGACGCCGAAGAGCCTGGGCGCACTGATTGCGATGTACGAGCACCGCGTCTTCACCAGCGGCGCTCTGTGGGGCATCAACAGCTTCGACCAGTGGGGCGTGGAGCTGGGCAAGGCGCTGTGCAACCAACTGCTGCCGCGCCTTTCCAGCGGCGACACGGCGGGGCTGGATGCCTCCACCGCCGGTCTGCTGCGGCGCCTGACGGCATGAGCACCGCAGTGCTGCCAGCCGAGAAGAAGTTCGTCTTCGATTTCGGCCGCGTCGTCTTCCGCTGGGAACCGGCCGAGGTGCTGCAGCGTGTGCTGCCCGAGCGCGCCACCGACAGCACCAAGGCCGCGCACTGGGTGGCGCAGATCTTCCAGAGTTACGGCGGTGACTGGGGCGACTACGACCGCGGCACCGTCAGCCCCGGCGAACTGGTGCAACGCATCGCCGCGCGCACCGGCTTGCGCGAAAACGAGGTGCAGCGCGTGGTGCAGGCCGTGCCGCTGTCGCTGACGCCCCTGCCCGAGACGGTGGCCCTCATCGAGCGGCTGCACGCCGCGGGTCGGCGCCTGTACTACCTCTCGAACATGCCCGCGCCCATGGCCGACCACCTGCAGGCCACGCACGCCTTCCTGCGCCTGTTCAGCGACGGTGTCTTCAGTGGGCGTGTGCACCACAACAAGCCCGAGCTGGCCGTCTATCAGATCGCGGCGCAGCGTTTCGGGCACCCGGTGGATGAACTCGTGTTCCTCGACGACCACCCGCCCAACATCGAGGCGGCACGGGCTTTGGGCTGGCACGGGCGGGTCTTCCACCACGCGGCCCAGGCCGAAGCAGAGATGCGCGCGGCGGGCTGGCTCTAGGCGCTGTCAGTCGCGCCAGCCTGGCTGGGGCTTGTCGCCGTCGTCCATCCAGGCCTCCAACAGCTTCCAGGCCACGGCCAGCACCACGGGGCCGACGAAGATGCCCACGAGGCCGAAGGCCACCAGGCCGCCGATGACGCCGCCGAAGATGAGCAGCAGCGACAAGTCGGCGCCCATGCGGATGAGCAGCGGGCGCAGCACGTTGTCGAGGTTGGCAATCAGCACCAGCGCCACGGCGAGGAAGATGCCCCAGCCCGTGTTGTCGTTCCAGAAGGCCCACACCACCGCCGGCACCAGCACCGGGATGGGCCCCACCTGCGCAATGCAGAACATGAAGATGACAGCCGTCAGCAGCCCCGCGAAGGGCACGCCGGCCATCGCCAGCGCCAGCCCCGACAACACCGCCTGCACCAGCGCCGTGACACCCACGCCCAGGGCCACGCCGCGGATGGCACCGCCGGCCAGCGCCACCACCTCCGCGCCGCGTTCACCGCCCAGACGCGTGGCAAAACGCCGCACCAGCTGCGCCGCCAGCTCGCCAGTGCTGTAGAGCACGGCCGCGATCACCAGCGTGATGAAGAACTGCAGCAGCAGGAAGCCGACGTTGCCCACTTGGTCGACGAACCAGCGTGTCAGGCCGCCGGCATAGGGCGACAGCCGCGGCAGCAGGTCGCGCAGGCCCAGGGCGGTGGCCTGTTCCCAGGCGCGCTCGATCACACCGCCCACCAGCGGCAGCTTGATGGCCCAGGCCGGGGGCGTTTCGGGCAGGTGGTAGTCGGCCGCCAGCTTGGCCCACTCGGCCAGGCGGTCGGCGTTGCCGACGATCGTGACGATGGCCAGCGTCAAGGGCACCACGAAGAGCAGCAGCAGCAGCAGCGTCATCGCCAGCACGGCCAGGCTGCGGCGCTTGAACAGCAGGCCCTGCAGGCGCAGCATCAGCGGCCAGGTGGCCACCACCACCATCGTGGCCCAGATGGCCGGGCCGATGAAGGGCTTGAGGATCCACAGCACGGCACCCAGCAGCACGCCGATGACGAGCACGCCGAAGGTGACGCGGGTGAGGTCGGCCGGGCGGCGGGGGCTCATGGCAGCCGGTGGGGCATCAGCAGACGGCGGGAGCCGGCAGGCCCATCACCGTTTGGGTGCTTCGTAGGGCACCACGCCCACGGCGTTCAGGCGCCAGCTGGCCGCGCCCATGTAGGAATCGGTCTGCTCGTTGCTGAGCGTGCCGGTGATCCACACCGCGTCCATCGAGCGCACGTTCTTCACCGCCGATTTCGGCAGCACGTGGATGATCTGGTTCGAGGGCGGCGGCGGGCTGTGCACGCAGGCGCCGAAGTACGGCACCAACAGGAACTCCTTGATGCCGTCTTTGGTGTCTTCCAGCGGCACCACGAAGCCGGGGATGCGCACCTGCTGGCCCACCAGCGCGGTGTTCACAGGCGCGCGGTCCCAGACCTCGCGCATGCGTTTCATCAGCTCGTTGGTGCGCGGGTCGCCGTCCTGCATGCTGGCCAGGTCGATGCCCTTGAACTCGGCGAACGGATCCCAGTCCTTGGGCACCAGCGCTTCCCAAGTGATGGTCTTGAAGGGCTGGGCCTGCGCCGCCTTGGCCGCCGGCGGCGTGGCCGCAATCGGCGGCTTCATCAACGGCACACCCTGGGCCTGGGCCACGGCAGTGCCGGTGGCGGCAGCCAAGATCAGGGCCAGGGCGGCTGAGGCGGTGCAAGGCAGCAGACGGCGCATGGGCTGGGGGATCTCAGGGGTCAAGGAACGGGGCAACGCTTCAGGTGCGCGGCGAGAGGCCATCGGCCAGCGAGAGGCGGTAGGCCCGCCACCCGGGCACGAGGCTGGCAAGCATACCCGCGGCCAACACCGCAGCGAACAAGGCCCATTGTTCGGGCGTGGGCGCGCCGGCCTGCAGGCCGATGCCGAAACGCTGCTGCACCCAGGGCCCAGCGGCCAGCACCGCACCAGCGGCCAGCGCCGCGCCCAGCAATGCCCCGCACAGCGTGACGAGCGCGCCCTCGGTGGCCAGCAGCACCAGCACCTGTCGCGGGCCGGCGCCCACGGCGCGCAGCACGGCCAGTTCACGCCGGCGTTCGTTCAAGCCGGCCAGCACCACGGCCACCAGCGAGGCCAGGCTCACCAAAGCCACCAGGCCGCTGATGGCCAGCAACGCCTTTTCGCCCAGGCCCACGGCCTGCCAGAGTTCGTCCAGCGCCACGCCGGGCAGCACGGCCAGCAGCGGCTCGGCCTCGTAGCCAGCCACAAAACGCTGCACCGCGAACACCGCGGCTCGGCTCTTCAGGCCCACCATCACGGCCGTGACCTGCTTGGGCTCGAGGTCGAACTTGCGCGCAAACTCCGGCGCGATCTGGATGCCCGCGGCCGCCGGCAACGGCGCGCCGCCCACCCAATCGAGATGGATGGCCTCGATGGCCTGCAGGCTGACATGCACCGAGCGGTCGACCGGCGTGCCGGTGCGCGCCAGGATGCCCACCACCGTGAAGGGTTTGTCGGCGTGTTCGGCGGCCAGTTCGCCAGGCGCTGCGCCCAGCCCGTGCGTGAGCGTGATCTTCTGGCCCAGCGTGTAGCCCAGGGCCTTGGCCACTTCAGCGCCGAGCACGGCTTCGTACAGGCCGTCCAGCGTGCCGCTGAAGGCGCGGCCCTGCTGCAGCGCCAGCGGCTGGCGGTCGCCGTACATGAAGTGCTCGAAGTAGGCCGGCGTGGTGCCGATCACCGGGTGGCCGCGGTGCGAATCGCCCAGCGCGATGGGCACCACCCAGCGCACGGCGCGGTGTGCGGCAATGGCCTTCACGCTGTCCATCTGGATGTTGTTGGTGGCACCGCCCACGCGGAACACCGCGTACAGCATCAGCTGCACGGGCCCGGTGCGCGCGCCCACCACGAGGTCGGTGCCGCTGACGGCGGCGGTGAAGCTGCTGCGCACGTCGGTGCGCAGGCGCTCCAGGCCCAGCAGCAACGCGGTGGCCAGTGCAATGGACAGCACCACCAGCATCAGCGTGCCGCGCCGGTTCCAGGCGCTGCGCGCAGCGATGTGCAACAACGCTTTCACCGGGGCAGCCTCATGCGGTGGCCGCTGCGCGGTTCAGTTCGGGCAGCGAAAGCCGTTCGTCGAAACGCCTGGCCAGGCGTTCGTCGTGACTCACGAACACCAGCGTGCTGCCGGCTGCGGCGCAGGCGTCCATCAGCAGCGCCATGAAGTCGTCGCGGCGCGCCGCGTCCAGCGCCGAGGTGGGCTCGTCGGCGATCACGAGTTCGGGCGCACCGACCAGCGCCCGCGCCGCGGCCACGCGCTGCTGCTGGCCCACGCTGAGCGCACCGGCGCGGCGCGCCCACAGCGGCTCGGGCAGGCCCACACGCTCGAGCAGGCTGCGCGCGGCGGCCACGGGCCCAGTGCTGCAGCGTGCGGCCCGCGCCTTGGAGAAACGCGTGGGCAGCAGCACGTTGTCCAGCACCGTCAGGTAGGGCAGCAGGTTGAACTGCTGGAAGATCACGCCGACGTGGTCGACGCGCCGCGCATCGCGCCGGCCACCGGGCAGCGCGGCCCAGTCCTGCCCCAGCAGTTCAATCTGGCCCGTGCGCGCCACCAACACGCCGGCCATCAGGCCCAGCAGCGTGCTCTTGCCGCAACCGCTGGGGCCGTGCAGGAAGACGGTGCGGCCGGCCGCGATGTGCAGCGCCTTGATGTCCAGGCAGTCGGCGGCCGCACCCGGCCATGCATAACAGACGCCCTGCAGCCGCAGCACGGTGATTGCCGCGTCTTCAGCGCGCCAACGCCACGCGCGTGGCCGGGCGCGCCAACGTGGCCTTCATCTGGCCGCGCGGCAATACGAGTTGCAGCTCGATGCGCTTCATGCCCGAAAAAGCCTCGAAGAGGCCCACCTCGACAAAAGCAGGCTTCGCATCGGCCTTGCAGGCGAACTCGAAACGGCCGTCGAGATCGGCGTGTTCACCTTTGGCGGGGGCAGCGGGGGCGGCGGTGCCCGTGGGCGTGAGGCCCAGCACCGGCGCGTTCAGCGTCACCTGCGCGAGCTTGCAGCCGGCGGCGCCGTCGATGCGGAACAGCGCCGCAGCGTCGCGCAGCTTGGCCAGGGCAGCGTCCACCCGCGCGCGCTCGGCATCGGTGCGCGGTACACGCTCGAAGCCGACCAGGCCGTCCAGCGGGGTCTGCAGATCCAGCGTCACGCGGCCTGGCTCCACGGCCACGTCGAGCTGGGCCACACCGTGCTGGTGGGCCTTGCCGGCCCAGGCGGGCGCAGCTAGGGCGGCGAGGGCCGCGAACAAGGCGGCGCGGTAGGCGTGACGGGGCAGGCGCATGGGCAGGGCTCCAGGAAGCGGGCGGATTGTGCCGTGCAGGCCTCACCCGCCCCGCGCGCAGGGGCGCTGGCGTGGCATGCTGCGCACCATGCCCATCACCCTGGACGGCCAGCTCGTCGTGGCCATTTCTTCGCGCGCGCTCTTCGATTTCGAGGAGGAGAACCGCGTCTTCGAGAGCGGCGACGACCGCGCCTACATGCAGCTGCAGCTGCAACGCGTGGAAGAGCCGGCGCGGCCTGGCGTGGCCTTCTCGCTGGTGAACAAGCTGCTGGCCTTCAACACGCCGGACCAGCCGCGTGTGGAGGTGGTGATCCTCTCGCGCAACGACCCCGTCTCGGGCATGCGTGTGTTCCGCTCCGCCCAGCACTACGGCCTGCCCATCGAACGCGGTGTGTTCACGCGCGGCGAACCGCCTTGGCGTTACCTGCGCCCGCTGGCGGCCAACCTCTTTCTCAGCACCAACGAGGCCGACGTGCGGCAGGCGCTGGCCGCCGGCGTGCCGGCCGCACGCGTCTACCCCGACAGCGCACGCGCCAGCGCCGCGCACCCGGCCGAAGTGCGCATCGCTTTCGACGGCGACGCCGTGCTCTTCAGCGACGAGGCCGAGCGTGTGTTCCAGGCCGAGGGCCTGAGCGCCTTCCAGAGCCACGAACGTGAACGCGCCGACACGCCGCTGGCCCCCGGTCCCTTCAAGCCCTTGCTGGAAGCGCTGCGCCGCCTGCAGAGCGAACCTTCGGCCGCCATGCGCCTGCGCACCGCGCTGGTGACGGCACGCAGCGCACCCGCGCACGAACGCGCCATCCGCACGCTGATGGCCTGGCAGATCGACGTCGACGAAGCCATGTTCCTCGGCGGTCTGCCCAAGGGCAGTTTCCTGCGCGAGTTCGAGCCTGATTTTTTCTTCGACGACCAGACCGGCCACATCGAAAACGCCGCGCCCCACGTGCCCGCAGGGCATGTGGCATCGGGCGTGCGCAACACCTGAAGGCGCTGCGGCGCGCCAGCTTCAGCGCAGCAGGAAGTAGGCGCCCGCGGCCAGCGCGGCGGCGGCGGCGGCGCCACCCGCCCACAGGGCGGTGCGCGAGGCCGGCCTTGCTGCGGTGGCCGCGGCAGGCGCTGATGCTGGCGAGGCGGGCTGGGGCGCGGCGGCTGGCACCGGGGCGTCCATCAGCTCGCGCAGGGCCTGCATGCTCTGAGGCCGCTGTTCGGGCCGCACCCGCAGGCCGGCATCGATGGCGGCCAGAAAAGAAGCCGAGTAGCGCCCCTGGCCGGCCACGGCCGCGGGCAGCAGCTCGTCACGCACCGCACGCGCCACCGACGAGCCCGGCGGCTTGCCGGTGATGGCGGTGTAGAGCACGGCGCACAGCGCGTAGACATCGGTCCACGCGCCCTGGCGCAACGATTCTTCGCCCTCGTACTGCTCCACCGGCGAGTAGCCGCTCTTGAGGATGGCGGTGAGCTGTTGCGTGGCGTCGCCGATCACACGCCGCGCGGCGCCGAAATCCAGCAGCACGGGGCGCGGCTTCTGTTCGAGGTAGCTGCCCGGCGCCTTGCGGTCGTAGAGCATGAGGATGTTGTCGGGCGCCACGTCGCGGTGGTAGCAGCGCTGCGCGTGCATGGCGCCCAGCGCCGTCATCATGGGTTCGGCCAGATCGCGCAACCAGCGCTCGGAGGGCGGCGCGCCGAGGTCCGTGAGCCACTTCTTGAGCGTGATGCCCTCGTAGTAGGGCATCACCATGTAGGCGGTGCCGGCCTCGGCCCAGAAGCGGTAAACCTTCACCAGCGAGGGGTGGTCGAAAGAGCCGAGCAGCCGGGCTTCATTGAGAAAGCCCTGCAGCCCCTTGTTGTAGAACTCTTCGAAGCGCGGCAGCCGCGCCGCCACCAGCCCGTCGGGGCCGCGCGCGGCCAGGGTGGCGGGCAGGTACTCCTTCAACGCCACCTTGCGGTCGAGCCGGGTGTCGCGCGCCAGATAGACGCAGCTGTAGCCGCCCACGCCGAGCAGGCGTTCGACGATGAACTCCTGCAGCTGGTGGCCCGGCCGCAGTTCGCTGCCCAGTTCGCGCCGGGGCATCAGCAGGGTGCGCTGCTCGGCGCGTTCGCGAGGATCGTCTGCGGCCATGGGTGCAGTTTAGGGCGCGGCAGGTCGTGGATTCTTCAGCCCCCCATTCGTGGGGGAGCCCCCCGTCCTCGCAGCCCGGCGTCATGCGCGCTTCATGCTTTCCCCCTAATGTGTCACCCGTACCCACGGCGCCTGCAACAGGCGCCGATTCGTTTGTCATCCAAGGACCGCTTGTCATGAAGAAGAACCTGTTTGCCGCGGCTGCCCTGCTGGCGCTGCTGCCCGCCGCGCAAGCGCAGATCAGCGTCAACGACCCTGCATTCGCCTACACGCAGAATTTCGACACGCTGACCACCGCCACCACCGCACAGCCCTGGGCCAACAACAGCACGTTGCCGGGCTGGAGCCTGTTTGTCGGCAACGGCAATGCGGCCCCCACGCTGCTGGGCGGCACGGGCAGCAGCAACGCCGGCAGCTTCTACAGCTTCGGCGCCGCCGGCAGCAGCGACCGCGCGCTGGGCGTCACGGCCTCGGGCGGCAGCTACTTCGGTTCGCCGGCCTCGGGCGCCGTGGCGGGCTGGATTGCCGTGGCCTTCACCAACGACACTGGCGCCGAGATCGACCGCTTCAGCTTCGCCATGCAGGGCGAGCAGTGGCGCAACGGCGGCAACACCAATGCGCAGACGCTGAGTTTCGAGTTCGGCTTCGGCAGCAGCTTCGGCACCGCCGCCTACATCCCGGGCATCGACATCACCAACGTCACCTCGCCCGTCACCGGGGCCACCGCGGCCGCCGTGGACGGCAACAGCGCCGGTCTGGTGGGCGGCCTGGGCGCCAGCTTCATCAACATGAACTGGGCGCCGGGCGAGACGCTGTGGTTCCGCTGGGCCGACCTGAACGATGTCGGCAACGACCACGGCCTGGCCATCGACAACTTCAGCTTCGCCGTGACCCCGGTGCCCGAACCCGGCACGCTGGCGATGTGGCTGGCCGGCGTGGCCAGCCTGGGCTTCGTGGCGCGCCGCCGCCGCGGCTGACCCGTGCCGGCCCGGCGGCTGCCAGCGCGGCCGCCGGGCCTTTGCTTTTTCTGCGGCTGCCGTGCCCGCACGGCGCACCGCTCAACGAACCGACACTGCCCATGAGCCTGAACACCCTGCTTGCCTGCCCTGGCCGCGCCTGGCGCGTCTTCCGCGCCGCGGCCCTGCCGCTGGCCATCGCCGCCTTCATGTCGCCTGCCGCTGCGCAAGTGGTCATCAGCCAGGTTTATGGCGGCGGCGGCAACAGTGGCGCCACGCTGCGCCACGACTTCATCGAGCTGAAGAACCGCAGCACGGTGGCTGAAAGCGTGGGCGGCTGGTCGGTGCAGTACGCCTCGGGCACGGGCAGCAGCTGGCAGGTCACCAGCATTCCCGCAGGCACCAGCATCCCGGCAGGCGGCTACCTGCTGATCCGCCAGGCGGCCGGCTCCGGCGGCACGGTGGAGGTCGTGGGCGACATCACCGGCACCATTGCCATGGGCGGCAGCAACGGCAAGGTGGCCCTGGCCAGCACGGCCACGCCGCTGACCGGCGTGGCGCCCGTGGGCGGCACGCTGGTCGACATCGTGAGCTACGGTGCCGCCAGCAACACCGAAGGCACGCCCACGCCGGCGCTCAGCGCCACCACGGCGGCGCTGCGCAACAGCGGCGGCTGCGACGACACCGGCAACAACCTGACCGACTTCACCGTGGGCACGCCCACCCCGCGCAACAGCAGCGCCCCGGTGGCGGTCTGCGCCAATGGCGGCGGCGGCGGTGGTGGGGGTGGCGGCGGCGGGGGCGGCACGCCCACCGCGGCGGCGATCTACACCATCCAGGGCACCGGGGCCACCAGCACGCTGGCCGGTCAGAGCGTGGTCACCAGCGGCGTGGTCACACGGGTCAACAGCAACGGCTTCTTCATCCAAGACCTGCAGGGCGACGGCGACCCCGCCACCTCCGATGGCCTCTTCGTCTTCACCGGCACCACGGTCATCCCGGCGGCGTCGGTGGGCAACCTGGTGCAGGTGACAGGCACCGTCAGCGAATTCGCCAGCGGCAGTGGCACCGCCGCCACGCCGCTGACGCAGATCGCCAACCCGAGCGCCGTGGTGCTGCTCGGCACGGGTTACAGCCTGGCGCCGGTGTCGGTGACGCTGCCGGTGGCCGTGGGTGACAGCCTCGAACGCTTCGAGGGCATGCTGGTGCGCATCGAAAACGCGCTCACCGTGCAGGCCAACGAGCTGCAGGCCCGCTTCGGCCAGCTGCTGCTGGGCGCTGGCGGCCGCCATGAGGTGCCGACCAACCGCTACCGCCCGGGCACGCCGCAAGCCCTGGAGCTCGAGTCGCTGCAGGCGCGCAGCCGCATCATCCTGGACGACGGCAGCTCGGCGCAGAACGTGAACCCCACGCCCTACTTCAGCGGCAATGGCCTGCCGCGCGCCGGCGACACGATCGGCAGCCTCGTCGGCACGCTCGACTTCGGCCTTTCGGGCACCAGCAGCGCGGGCCCGGGCCTGTACCGCCTGCACCCGCTGAGCCCGATCGTCATCACCCCCACCAACCCGCGCCCGCGTGCGCTGGCCGGGCTGGACAGCGGCAAGCTCACGGTGGCCGGCATGAACGTGCTGAACTACTTCACCACCTTCACCAACGGCCAGACCGCCGACGGCCAGACCGGCCAGGGCTGCACCGTGGGTTCGTCCACCACCGCAGGCAACTGCCGCGGCGCCAACAACCTGGCCGAGTTCCAGCGCCAGCGCGACAAGATCGTGCGCGCCATCGCCGGCCTGGACGCCGACGTGGTGGGCCTGATGGAGATCCAGAACAACGGCAACGTGGCCGCACAGAACCTGGTGGATGCGCTGAACGCGCAGGTGCGTTCGGGCCCCTGGGCCGTGATCGCGCTGCCCACGGCCGGCACGGGCACCGACGCCATCCGCGTGGCGATGATCTACAAGCCCGCCAAGGTGACGCCCGTGGGCGCGCCGCTGAGCGACACCAACGCGGTGAACAACCGCCCGACGCTGGCCCAGACCTTCCAGACCCCGGCCGGTGACCGTTTCACCTACTTCGTGAACCACCTGAAGAGCAAGGGCGGCTGCCCCAGCGGCACCGGCCCCGACGCGAACCAGGGCGACGGCCAGGCCTGCTGGAACGCCACCCGCCTGGCGCAGGCCCAACGTCTGCGCACCTTCGTGGCGCAGGTGCAGCAGAACAGCGGCGTGGCCGACGTGCTGCTGATGGGCGACTTCAACGCCTACGGCCAGGAAGACCCGATCTTCGAACTCACGGGCAACGGCTTTGTCGACCAGGCCCTGCGTTTCAACCCGCTGGCCTACACCTATGTCTTCGACGGCAAGGCCGGCCGCCTGGACCACGCCATCACCAACGCCGGTTTTTCCAGCAAGGTGGTGAACACGCGGCTGTGGAACATCAACGCCGACGAAAGCGTGGCCTACGACTACAACCTCGAGTTCAAGCAGCCGGCCTGCGCCACCTGCGCGCCCGACCCGGCCAACCGCCTGGACCCGTACCGTTCGTCGGACCACGATCCCATCCTGGTGGTGATCGATTTCGCCGCGGCGCGTGCCAAGGGCCCGGCCTCACGCGCCAAGAGCAGCCGCGCCATCGCCCGCTGACCCCGCCAAGGCGGCGCTGCCTGCAGCGCCGCTCCAGCAAGCCGCCGCAGCCCCCGGGCCCGGCGGCTTTTTCATGCGCCGGCGCGGCGCGGCCCTACAACTGCACGCGTTCGATGCTGCGGTTGACGCGGCTGGTTTCGGCGGCGTAGGCGATGAGGTGGCTTTCCACGCTCACTTCGATGGGCGAGCTCAGCAGCGCCGGGTTCTTCTGGCCCACGGCCTGCACCCAGTCCTTCACCAGTCGGTGGTCACCGCCGCCGTGGGCGTCGGTCTTCATGCTCCAGCTGCGGCGCTTGCCGTCCTTGAAGCTGGTGAGCGTGAAGCTCTCCATGTTGCCGACGATGTCGCCCATGCTGCCCATGATGCGCGTGCGCCGCCCCTCGTAGCTGACGAAGGCCTCCATGCTGAAGCCGGCGGTCACGCCGTTGGCGAAGAGGATGTTGGCCGTGAGGTGGTCGGGCTGGTCGTTGTCCATGCGGTAGACACAACGCCCGTAATCGGTGGTGTTCAGCCCCTGCATGATCAACGGGCCCCACAGGCCCTGGTCTTCGGGCAGGTCGAAGACATACAGGCGCTTGCGGTCGCGGTAGTAGATCTGCAGCGCCGAGTAAGGGCACTCGCGTTCCACCTGGCAGCCGTCGGTGCAGCGTGCGGTGCTGCCGGCCGGGGCGTTGGCTTCCTTGAACCACTTCAGGTTGCCGAAGCAATGCACCTCCTCGGCCGGCGCACCCACCAGCCAACGGATGATGTCGGTGTCGTGGCAGCTCTTGGCCAGGATGATGGGCGTGGCGTCTTCGCTCTTGCGCCAGTTGCCGCGCACATAGCTGTGGCTCATGTGCACGTGTTCGATGGGCTCCAGGTGCTGCACGCTGACCACCTCGCCCACCATGCCACCGTCGATCAACGCCTTCAATTCGCGGAAGTAGGGCGTGTAGCGCAGCACGTGGCAGACCCCCACGATGCGCCCGCTGGCCTGCGCCGCGGCCAGGATCTGCCGGCACTCGGCCTCGGTGGGCGCCACCGGTTTTTCCAGCAGCACGTCGTAGCCCTGCGCCAGCGCACGCAGGCAAGGCGCGGTGTGCAGGCGGTCGGGCGTGGCGATGATCACCGCATCGGCCCAGGCGCCGGCCACGCCGTCTTGGCCCGGAGCGGCTTCAAAAACCGCCTTCCAGTCGGTGAAGCAACGCTCGGGTGGGATGCCGTGCGCCGCGGCGATGCGCTTGCGCCGCGCCGCGTTGGGCTCGGCCACGCCGACCACCCGCATCTCGCGCGGGCTCTTGGTCGCGTAGTCGGCATAGATGCCGCCGCGGTGGCCGGCGCCGATGAGGATCACACGCACCGGGCGTTCGAGTTCGCGGTGCAGCGGATGGCTGTAGAGGTCTTCGTCCAGCCCGAGGATGCGGGCCGCTTCGTCCCAGGTGTAGACGATGCTGTTCTTCAGCGCGCTGAGCGTCTTCAGCAGGCCGCGGGTGGAGATGAACTGGCGCAGCGACATGGGGCGAAGCTCCTCGGTGTGGTTCGGTGGTGCTGCAGGGGCTGTGGTGCTTACAGGCGCGTGTTCAGCGCACGCCGAGGGCCAGAGCCAAGGTCGTCATGCCCACGCTGGCCGCGATCAGCCCCCACCAGGTGCCGGGCCGGGCCGCCCAGGCCTCGCGCAGCGCGGTGGCGCTCAGCGTGGTGCCCTGCAGGGCCGCCGGTGCTGGCGGCGGCAACAGGCGGCTCACGCCCCAGGTGACCGCCACCGCGGCCAGCAGCCCGCTCAGGTTCCACCACATCCAGAACAGCTTCGGCCCCAGGCCGTAGCTCAGCACCAGGTTGAGCAGCAGGCCCGCCGCCACACCGGCCAGCACCGCCGGGCCGCGGGCGCGGCGATCGAGGATGCCGCAGCCGAAAGCCGCCAGCAGCGGCCCGTAGAAGAGCGCACCGATGCGGTTGATGCCTTCCACCACGCTGGTGGCGATGCCGCCCACCGCCAGTGCGGCGACGACGATCAACAAGCCCCACACCACCGTGACCCCCCGCGCCACCAGCAGGCGGCGTGCCGGGGTGGATTGCGGCGACAGGCGCGGCTCGACAAAGTCGCGCAGCGTCGCCGCCGAGAGGCTGTTGAGCAAGGAGTCGAGGCTGCTCATGGCCGCGGCGAGGATGGCCGCGACCAGCAGGCCACGCACGCCGGCCGGCAGGTAGAGCTCGATGAAGCGCGGCACCAGCGTGTCGAGCCGGTCGGCGGGCACGGCGGCGCGCAGCGCCTCGTTGCCGGCATACACGGCCCCCAGCGCCAGCCCCAGGCCGCAGTACAGCAGCGTGAGCGGAAAACGCGCCAGCCCGTTGAGCAGCAGTGCACGCTGCGCCGCCGGCACGTCTTGCGCGGCCAGGCTGCGCTGGGCCTGCCCCTGGTCGACGCCGTAGTAGGCGACGTAGAGCACCAGCCCGCCGATGACAAAACCCCACACCGGCGCGCGCGCGCCATCGCCCAGGCCGTGGGCGAGTTCCACCGCGGCCAGGCGCTCGGGCGCCAGGCTCGCGAGCAGGGCCGCGCCGCCGCCGGCCAGTTGCCAGGCGTAGACGCCGCAGATGCCGATGCCCAGCACCAGCACGCCCATCTGCAGCACGTCGGTCCACACCACCGCGCGCATGCCGCCCAGGGTGTCGTAGACCACCGTCATCACGCCCATGCCCAGCACGCAGGCCCACAGCGGCAGTCCGGTGCACACCTGCACCACCAAGGCCGCGGCGTACAGCGCCACGCCCGCGGCCAGACCGCGCGAGAGCAGGAACACGGCGCTCAGCACCAGCCGCGTGGGCCGGTCGAAGCGGCGCTCGAGGTATTCGTAGACGCTCACGAGTTGCAGGCCGCGCAGCACCGGCACGAACACCAGCATCACCACCAGCATGGCCAGCGGCAGCACCAGTTCGTACTGCAACCAGTTCAGCCCACCACCGGGCACCAGCGCCACGTAGGCCGGGATGCCGAGGAAGGAGTTGGCCGAGGTCTGCGTGGCCAGGATGGACAGCGCCAGCGCCCACCAGGGCAGGTCGCGGCCGCCCACGTAGTAGTCATCGGCCCCGTGCTGGCGGCGCGCCAGCCAGGCGCTCAGGCCCAGCGTCGCAGCCAGGTACAGGCCGATGACGGCCCAGTCGGCCGCCGTCATCGTGCCGGGCTCACGCGGCCTGCGCCGCGGGCACGCGGGCCAGCAGTTCGTCGAAGTTCTCGATCACGGTCACGCCGGGTTCGCGGCGCAAGGCCGCGGCCTTGGGCTCGATCGCGTAAGCCTGGTCGGCCAGGCGCATGAGTTCCAGGTCGTTGAGGTTGTCGCCCACGGCCCAGCACTCCAGCAGCGGCAGCGTGCCGGCTTCAGCCCGGAAACGCCGCAGCACATGGCTCTTGCACACCGCAGGCCCCACCCCGGGCTGCAGGGGCAGGAAGGCCGGGTTGATCTTCACCTGGCCATTGCACACGTCGCCGTCGAACTGCATGGTGTGTGCAAGGGCGAAATCGGCGAAGACGCGGCGGCGCAGGATGTCGGCCGCGATGAAGTAGCTGTCGCTCACCACACCCACCATGAAGCCGGCGCGGCGCATGCGGTTGACGAACTCGATCACCCCCGGCCGGATGGGTGCTGCACGCGCCACACGTTCGAACTGCTGTTTGTGAACGAAGCGGAAGAGCCCGGCAATGCGCTCGCTGCGCGCCGAGGCGTCGTCGCTGGGGCTGTCCAGCAGCGCGGCCAGGGCCTGCTCCTGGCCGCTGGCGCGTGCCAGTTCCACCGCGAAACGCGTGGTGGTCAAGGTGCCATCCATGTCCAGCAGCAACAGGCGCTGGCGGCCGCGGCGCCGCGTGAGGATGTGGTCGAGCGACGCTGCGGCCTGGCGCTGGGTTTCGTACATGGCCACGATCTGGTCGACATGCAGGCGGCCCGCCGCGCGTGCCCGGCTGTAGATGACGCGCGAGACTTCGTTGGCCATCACCGTCAGGTCGAGCAGCGGCTGGCTGTCGTGTTCGAGCGAGCCGATGTCCACTTCGGCCACCCGCGCGCCGGCGCGCTGCGCATCCAGCAGCAGGCCGATGTCGACACCGTACCCGTCCTCGAACACCATCTGCTGCAGCAGCGCGCGGCGCGCCGAGATCACGCCGCCCAGCGGCTGCCCCAGGTGCGCGAGCTCGGGGAAAAACACCTTGAGCATGGGCTTGGCCGTGAGCTCGGTGACACGCCCGCCGCCGCGCCCGAAGCGCGCCTTGACAAAATCGGCCTCGCCGGCCAGCAGGGGCCGCGCCAGGTCGCTGACGATGCCCGGGCGCAGGCCCGCGAGGTCGCCATCCAGGTAGACCAGCAGTTCGTGCTTGGCGTTCATGGCCCCGTCATGCATGGACGCGCCCTTGCCGAGCATGGTGCTGGTCATCACGCGTGCACCCGCCGCACGCGCCAGCGCCGCGGTGTCGTCGATGCTGCTGTCGTCGACGACCAGCACCTCTGCGGTGGCGGGGTCGGCCAGCGCGTAAGCCACAACGCTGGCGATGCGCTTGGCCTCGTTCAGCGCCGGGATCACCACCGTCACCGTGGCCGCCAGCGGCAAGGCGGCCACCGGCCGCGCCATCACGTCGATGGTGTCGCCCTGCAGCAGACCGGCCTCGGGGCGGCCGGCGGCTTGCTCGCGCAGGTGGCGCTGCAGCCAACGCGCCAGCCGCGGCGGCAGCAGTCGCAGGATGCGTTGCATCAGGTCTTTCATCGGGGGGCCCTCCATCCGGTGCTGCACAACGCGTGAGTCTGCCGGCAGGCTCAGGCGGCCTGCCGATCTGTCCTACGCTCAGCCTAGAGGGAGCACCGAGCGCGGCCTTGAGTTCCCCTTGATTCTGCCCAAGCGCAGGCAGGGTCTTTTATGTGAGCGCCCGCTCAGCCCGATCGGTAGCGGCGCAGGGCTTCCAGCGCCAGCACACGCACCCCCCCGTATTCGATGCGTATGACCTGGGCCGCCTGCAGGGCGGCCAGCGCTTCGTTCACGCGCTGCCGGCTCAGGCCCACGAGGTAACCCAGCTCCTGCTGCGTGATGCGCAGCACTTCGCCGACGCCGGGGTAGAGCACGGGGTGGAAGAGCGCGGCGAGGTTGCGCGCCACGCGCTCGTCGGGGTGGGTCAGGCGGTCGATCTCGCGCGCGGCGATGAACTGGCCCAGGCGCTCGTTGAGCTGGTTCATCACGAAGCGGTTGAAGCCGATGCTGCGCGAGAGCAGCCAGTGGAAAGTCTCGGCCGAGATGCCCGCCACCACGCTACGCCGCAAGGCCTGGATGTTGTAGCGGTAGACCTCGTTCTTCAGCACCGTGCCTTCACCGAACCAACCGCCGGGCGACACGCCGGTGAACGTGATGGGCGTGCCGCGGCCATCGGCCGAACCACTGTCGTTGCTCATCTTCAGCAGGCCGTCGACCAGGCCGAACCAGTAGGTGACCGGGCGGCCGATGCGGCAGATCAGCTCACCGGGCTCGACCTGCACCACACGCAGGTCGGCGTCGACACGCGCGCGCTCTTCGGCATCCAGCGCGACACGCCAAGGAATCTGCAGCAGGTCTTCGGGCCGGGCCGCGCGCGAACGCGAGGGCTGCACCGCCGCGGCTTCGGCGGCCCGGGGCAAAGGGTGGGCGGGCATGGGGGAGGGGCCGGGGCTGCAAGCGTATTGCGGCGAGCTTTTGGCGGGCTTTGGGGGTAAGGCCTGTGAGGACGAACCCGGAGATTGTCGTCACAACGACAACATGGCGTCAAAGTGGCGCCCAGAATGCGCCGCAAAGCACCAGGAGATACCGGCCGTGCCCTCGACCTTTCCGCGATTGCTGCTGGACCACGCCCAGGCGCGCCCCGAAGCACCGGCGCTGCGCGAGAAGGTCTATGGCATCTGGCAGACCTCCACCTGGGCCGCGCTGGCCGTGATGGTGCGCCGCCTGGCCTGCGGGCTGGCGCATGCCGGCGTGCAGCGCGGCGAGCACGTGGTCATCGTCGGCGAGAACCGCCCTCGCCTGTACGCCTCGATGCTGGCCGCGCAGGCGCTGGGGGCCATCCCCGTGCCGCTGTACCAGGACGCCGCCGCGACCGAGTACGCCTTCCCCATCAACAACGCCGAAGTCGCCTACGCCATCGTCGAAGACCAGGAGCAGGTCGACAAGATGATCGAGCTGCGCCCGACCTGCCCCAGCCTGCGCCGCATCTGGTTCGACGACCCACGCGGCCTGCGCAACTACAGCGAGCCGGGTCTCGACAGCGTGGACGCGCTGGTCGCCGCCGGCCAGGCGCACGACGCGGCCAACGCACGGCTCTTCGAAGACGAGGTGGCGCGCTGCCAGCCCGGCGACGTGGCCGCGATGTTCTTCACCAGCGGCACCACCGGCAACCCGAAAGGCGTGGTGCACACCCACGCCACGCTGCTGGACCGCGCCACCGCCGGCCAGCGCTTCGACCAGTTGACGAACCGTGAAGAGGTGCTGGCCTACATGCCGCTGGCCTGGATCGGCCAGAACATCTTCAGCTACGCGCAGTGGCTGGCCTGCGGCTACGTGGTGAACTGCCCCGAGAGTGCGGCCACCGTGATGATCGACCTCAAGGAGATCGGGCCCACCTACTACTTCGCGCCACCGCGCGTTTTCGAGGGCCTGCTCACCAGCGTGATGATCCGCATGGAGGACGCCGGTCGCTTCAAGCGCTGGCTCTTCCACACCTTCATGGACGTGGCGCGCCGCGTGGGCCCCACCAAGATGGACGGCAAGCCGCTGGGCCTGGTGGACACGGTGCTGTACGCATTGGGCAATGCGTGTGTTTACGGCCCGCTGCGCAACACCTTGGGCTTTTCCCGGGTGCGCGTGGCCTACACGGCCGGCGAGGCCATCGGGCCCGACCTGTTCATCTTCTACCGCAGCATCGGCATCAACCTGAAGCAGCTCTATGGCAGCACCGAAACCGCCGTGTTCGTGTGCCTGCAGCCCGACCACGAAGTGAAGGCCGACACCGTGGGCGTGCCCATCGACGGCGTGGAGATCCAGGTGGCGGCCAACGGCGAGATCCTGGTGCGCAGCCCGGGCCTGCTCAAGGGGTACTACAAGAACGCCAAGGCCACGGCCGAGGTGCTGACGGCCGACGGCTGGTACCACACCGGCGACGCAGGTTTTCTCGACGCCACGGGCCACCTGAAGATCATCGACCGCGCGAAGGACGTGGGCCGCCTGCTGCCCGCCGCGGGGGCCGCGGAGGGCGCGATGTTCGCGCCCAAGTACGTGGAGAACAAGCTGAAGTTCTTCCCCTTCATCAAGGAAGCCGTGGCCTTCGGCGACCGGCGCGAGAAGGTGTGCGCCTTCGTCAACATCGACTTCGAAGCCGTGGGCAACTGGGCCGAGCGCCGCAACCTGCCCTACGCCGGCTACACCGACCTGGCCGCCAAAAAAGAGGTGCTGGCGCTGGTGAAAGATTGCGTGGAGAAGGTCAACGCCGACCTCGCCGCCGACGCCATGCTGGCCGGCAGCCAGATCAGCCGCTTCCTCGTGCTGCACAAGGAACTGGACGCCGACGACGGCGAACTCACCCGCACGCGCAAGGTGCGCCGCGGCTACATCGGCGAGAAATACCAACCGCTGGTGGACGCGCTCTACGGCGGCAAGACCGAGCAGTTCATCGAGACCGCGGTGAAGTTCGAGGACGGCCGCAGCGGCAGCGTGAGCGCCACGCTGCCCATCGTCGATGCCAAGACCTTCCCTTCGGCGGCCACGCTGGGGAGGGCCGCCTGATGAGCGAACGGCGCATCGGCGAGGTCATCCTCGACGTCAAGAACATCAGCCTGCGTTTCGGCGGCGTGAAGGCGCTCACCGACATCAGCTTCAACGTGCGCGAGCACGAGGTGCGCGCCATCATCGGCCCCAACGGCGCCGGCAAGAGCAGCATGCTCAACTGCATCAACGGCGTGTACGCGCCGCAGGAAGGGCAGATCACCTTCCGCGGCAAGACCTTCAGCCACATGAACAGCCGCCAGGTGGCCGAGATGGGCGTGGCGCGCACCTTCCAGAACCTGGCGCTCTTCAAGGGCATGAGCGTGCTCGACAACATCATGTCGGGCCGCAACCTGAAGATGAAGAGCAACCTCTTCCAACAGGCCCTCCGTTTCGGCAAGGCCGAGCGTGAAGAAGGCGAGCACCGCGAGTTCGTCGAGAAGATCATCGACTTCCTCGAGATCCAGGCCTACCGCAAGACGCCCGTGGGCCGCCTGCCCTACGGCCTGCAGAAGCGCGTGGACCTGGGCCGCGCGCTGGCCCTGGAACCGCAGGTGCTGCTGCTCGACGAACCCATGGCCGGCATGAACGTGGAAGAGAAGCGCGACATGAGCCGCTTCATCCTCGACGTCAACGACGAGTACGGCACCACCATCGTGCTCATCGAGCACGACATGGGCGTGGTGATGGACATCAGCGACCGCGTGGTCGTGCTCGATTACGGCAAGAAGATCGGTGATGGCACGCCCGAAGAAGTGCGCGCCAACCCCGAGGTCATCAGCGCCTACCTCGGAGCGGGTCACTGACATGGGCTTCTTCCTCGAAACCGTCATCGGCGGGCTGATGAGCGGCATGCTCTATTCGCTGGTGGCCCTGGGCTTCGTGCTCATCTTCAAGGCCAGCGGCGTCTTCAACTTCGCGCAGGGCGCGATGGTGCTGTTCGCGGCGCTGGCGATGGCGCGTTTCTCCGAGTGGTTCCCGGCGCTGCTGGGGTTGGACAACAAACTCATCGGCAACCTGCTGGCCTTCGCGGGCGCCATGGTGGTGATGGTGGCCGTGGCCTGGCTGATCGAACGCCTGGTGCTGAGCAAGCTCGTGAACCAGGAGGGCATCACGCTGCTGATGGCCACCTTGGGCATCGCCTACTTTCTCGACGGTTTCGGTCAGACGCTGTTCGGCAGCGCCATCTACAAGATCGACGTCGGCCTGCCGAAAGATCCGCTCTTCATGCTGGAGAGCGTGTTCGAAGGCGGCGTGCTCGTGAGCAAGGAAGACCTCTACGCCGCCGGTATCGCCGCGGCCTTGGTGATCGCGCTCAGCGTCTTTTTCCAGTACACCAGCACCGGCCGCGCGCTGCGTGCCGTGGCCGACGACCACCAGGCCGCGCAGAGCATCGGCATCCCGCTGAACCGCATCTGGGTCATCGTCTGGAGCGTGGCCGGCTTCGTGGCCCTGGTGGCCGGCATGATCTGGGGCAGCAAGCTCGGCGTGCAGTTCTCGCTGAGCCTGGTGGCGCTGAAGGCACTGCCGGTGGTCATCCTGGGCGGCCTCACCAGCGTGCCCGGCGCCATCATCGGCGGGCTGATCATCGGCGTGGGCGAGAAGGTCAGCGAGGTCTACCTCGGCCCCACTTTGGGCGGCGGCATCGAGATCTGGTTCGGCTACGTGCTGGTGTTGTTCGTGCTGCTGGTGCGCCCGCAGGGCCTCTTCGGCGAAAAGATCATCGATCGGGTCTGAGCCATGCTGTACAGAGAAAACGGGCAGTTCAAGACCAGCTACCGGGCCGACCAGCAGGTCTTCCCGATCACGCAAGACCGGCTGGCCATCCTGGCCCTGCTGGCCTTCGCAGTGATCGGCGTGCCGCTGCTGGCCGACGAGTACCTCTTCCGCGCCATCCTCATCCCCTTCCTGATCCTGTCGCTGGCCGCGCTGGGCCTGAACATCCTGGTGGGCTACTGCGGGCAGATCAGCCTGGGCACCGGCGCCTTCATGGCGGTGGGCGCCTACGCGGCCTACAACTTCTTCGTGCGCATCGAGGGCATGCCGCTGATCGCGGCGCTGTTGCTGGGCGGCTTGTGCGCCACGGTGGTGGGCGTGTTCTTCGGCATCCCGTCGCTGCGCATCAAGGGCCTGTACCTGGCCGTGGCCACGCTGGCGGCGCAGTTCTTCACCGACTGGGCCTTCCTGCGCATCAGCTGGTTCACGAACAACTCGCCGTCGGGTTCGGTCAGCGTGGCCAACCTCTCGTTCTTCGGCATCTCCATCAACACGCCGCACGAGAAGTACCTGTTCTGCCTGGGCATCGTGGTGCTGTTCGCGTGGCTGGCCAAGAACCTGGTGCGCGGGCACATCGGCCGCGAATGGATGGCCATCCGCGACATGGACGTGGCCGCCGCCGTCATCGGCATCCGGCCCGTCTACGCCAAGCTCACGGCTTTTGCGGTGAGCAGCTTCATCGTCGGCGTGGCTGGCGGCTTGTGGGGCTTCGTGCACCTCGGGTCATGGGAACCGGCCGCGTTCAGCATCGATCGCAGCTTCCAGCTGCTGTTCATGATCATCATCGGCGGCCTGGGTTCGATCATGGGCAGCTTCTTCGGAGCGGCCTTCATCGTCATCCTGCCGATCTTCCTGAACCGCGCGCTGCCGGCTCTCGGCAGCCTGTTCGGGGTGGAGATCAGCACCGCGGCCGTGGCGCACAGCGAGCTGATGATCTTCGGCGCACTCATCGTCTTTTTCCTCATCAAAGAACCGCACGGCCTGGCGCGACTCTGGTCCACCGCCAAGGAAAAGATGCGGCTGTGGCCCTTCCCTCATTGACCCACACCCCACAAAGCTCGGAGACAAAACCATGAAGCTCAGCACCCTGGCCCTGGCCGCCACCCTGGCCGCCGGCAGCCTGTTCACCGCCACGGCCGCGCTCGCGCAGGCCAAGGTGCAGTTCTTCCCCAGCCTCACCGGCCGCACCGGCCCGGTGGCGCCCAACGCCACGCCGTTTGCAAACGGCTACGCCGACTACATGAAGCTCGTGAACGCGCGCGGCGGCATCAACGGCGTGCAGACCCTGGTGGAAGAGTGCGAAACCGCCTACGCCACCGACCGCGGCGTGGAGTGCTACGAACGCCTGAAGGGCAAACACGGCGGCGCCACGGTGTTCCAGCCGCTGTCCACCGGCATCACCTTCGCGTTGACCGAGAAGGTGCCCAACGACAAGATCCCCATGATCACGTCGGGTTATGGCCGCAGCGACAGCCAGGACGGCGGCATCTTCAAGTGGAACTTCCCGCTCATCGGCCACTACTGGGTGGCCGGCGACACCGTGCTGCAGCACATCGCCAAGACCCAGGGCGGCTGGGACAAGCTCAAGGGCAAGAAGATCGCCGTGGTCTACCACGACAGTCCCTTCGGCAAGGAACTGCTGCCCATCATCCAGGAGCGGCAGAAGATGCACGGCTTCGAAGTGCAACTGCTGCCTGTGCCGGCGCCGGGTGTGGAGCAGAAGGCCATCTGGTTGCAGGTGCGCCAGCAGCGCCCTGACTTCGTGGTCATGCAGACCTGGGGCGTGATGACGGCCACCGCGCTGAAGGAAGCCATCGCCACCGGCTACCCGCGCGAGAAGATGTTCGGCACCTGGTGGAGCGGCGCCGAGCCCGATCTGAAGGACGTGGGGGCCGGCGCCAAGGGCTACAGCGCGGTGATGATGCAGCACGGTGCCGAACCGCAGTCGGCCGTGGTGAAGGAAATCCTCGACAAGGTGCACGCCAAGGGCCAGGGCACGGGCCCGAAAGACGAAGTGGGCCAGGTGCTCTACATGCGCGGCGTGGTGGGCGCGATGCTCGCCGTCGAAGGCGTTCGCGCGGCGCAAGAGCGTTTCGGCAAGGGCAAGCCGGTGACCGGGGAGCAGGCGCGCTGGGGCTACGAGAACCTCGACCTCACGCAGGCCAAGCTCGACGCGCTGGGCTTCAAGGGCGTGATGCGGCCGGTGTCGACCAGTTGCGTCAACCACATGGGCTCGGCGTGGGCGCGTGTGCACACCTGGGACGGCGCCAAGTTCACCTGGGCGTCTGACTGGCTTCAGGCGGACGAGCAGCTGATCAAGCCCATGGTCAGGGCCTCGGCCGAGAAGTACGCGGCCGAGAAGAAGCTGACGCGCCGCGCGCCCGCCGACTGCCAGAGCTGAAGCCATGAGCGCCCCGCTCCTCAACGTCAACGGCATCGAGGTCATCTACAACCACGTCATCCTGGTGCTCAAGGGCGTGAGCCTGCAGGTGCCCGAGGGTGGCGTGGTGGCCTTGCTGGGTGGCAACGGCGCCGGCAAGACGACCACGCTGCGCGCGGTGAGCAACCTGCTCGCCGGCGAGCGCGGCGAGGTCACCAAGGGCAGCATCGAGCTGCGCGGCGAGCGCATCGAGAAGCTCAGCACCTCGGCGATGGTGGAGCGGGGCGTGATCCAGGTGATGGAGGGTCGGCATTGCTTCGCCCACCTCTCCATCGAAGACAACCTGATGACCGGCGCCTACACGCGCAAGGACGGCAAGGCGGCCATCAACGCCACGCTGGAGAAGGTCTACAACTACTTCCCGCGCCTGAAAACGCGGCGCGGCAGCCAGGCGGCCTACACCAGCGGCGGCGAGCAGCAGATGTGCGCCATCGGCCGCGCGCTGATGGCCAACCCGAAGATGGTGCTGCTCGACGAGCCCAGCATGGGCCTGGCACCGCAGATCGTGGAAGAGGTCTTCGAGATCGTGAAGGACCTCAACCAGCGCGAGAAGGTCACCTTCCTGCTGGCGGAGCAGAACACGAACATGGCGCTGCGCTACGCCGACCACGGCTACATCCTGGAAAGCGGCCGCATCGTGATGGAAGGTGCGGCGAAAGACCTGCGCGAGAACGAGGACGTGAAGGAGTTCTACCTCGGCATGGGTGGCGGTGACCGCAAGAGCTTCAAGGACGTGAAGAGCTACAAACGCCGCAAGCGCTGGCTGTCATGAGCGACGATGACTTCGGCTTCGCGCTGCCCGCCTTCAAGCCTGCCGATGCGCTGCAAGCCCTGCAACGAGCCGCGCGCGACCTGAAGCTCAGCGCCCGCGGCGCCGGCTTCGAGCTGCGCGGCAAGCCCGTGCTGCAGGCCAGCGTGGAAGGCGAGGCCCTGCAGGTGCGCCTGGCGCGCAAGCTGGCGATGACGCCCGAGTGGGACGGCCAGACCGTGCGCAACGCCGCCGAGCAGCGCAAGCTGATCGATGAACTGAAGAAGCGCCTGGCCCGCTGGGGCCAGGAAGACTGACCCCTCCCTTCACCCAAGCAGGCGCCGCATGCAGCCCGACCCCCTGGAGACCCGCAGCCCCGCTGAACGCGAGGCCGCGCTGGCCCTGGACCTGCCCGCACAGGTGCAGGCCGCGATGGCCGTGCCTGCGATGGCGGCGCGGCTGCAAGGTGTGGATGCCGCTGCCGTCACCAGCCTGGCCGCGCTTGCCCGCCTGCCCGTCACGCGCAAACACGAATTGCTCGACGCCCAGAACGCGCAGCGTGGCAGCGATGCTTTTGGCGGCTTTTCGGCCCTGGGCTGGGCCTCGCAGCGCGCGCTGCGGCCGGCGCGGCGTGTCTACCAATCACCCGGCCCGATCTACGAGCCCGAAGGTTTCGCCGCCGACTACTGGCGCGTGGCGCGTGCGATGCGCGCCGCCGGCTTCACGGCTGGCGATCTGGTGCACAACAGTTTCAGCTACCACCTCACGCCCGGCGCCTGGATCATGGAAAGCGGCGCCCACGCTTTGGGCTGCACCGTCTTCCCCGGCGGCGTGGGCAACACCGAACTGCAGCTGCAGGCCATGGAGCACCTGCGCCCCAGCGCCTACACCGGCACGCCGAGCTTCCTGCGCATCCTGCTGGAGAAAGCGGCCGAGACCGGCGTGCAGCTGCCCAGCCTGAAGAAGGCGCTGGTCAGTGGCGAGGCCTTCCCGCCCAGCCTGCGCGATTGGCTGCTGGCACGAGGCGTTGCGGGTTACCAGGCCTACGCCACCGCCGACGTGGGTGTCATCGCCTACGAGACGAGCGCACGCGAAGGCCTGTTGGTGGATGAAGGCGTGATCGTGGAGATCGTGCGCCCGGGCACCGGCGATGTGCTGCCCGATGGCGAAGTGGGCGAGGTGGTCGTCACCACCTTCAACGCCGACTACCCGATGCTGCGTTTTGGCACCGGCGACCTGAGCGCGGTGCTGCCCGGCCCCTGCCCCACCGGCCGCACGCACACGCGCATCCAGGGCTGGATGGGCCGCGCTGACCAGACGGCCAAGGTGCGCGGCATGTTCGTGCACCCCAGCCAGGTGGCCGAGGTGCTCCTGCGCCATCCCGAACTCGGCCGTGCACGCCTGGTGGTGGAAGGCGAAATGGCCAACGACCACCTGACACTGCACGCCGAAACCACCAGCGCCGCCGAAGGCCTGCAGGCCGCCGTGGCCGCCAGCGTGCGTGATCTCACCAAGCTGCGCTGCGAGGTGCGGCTGCTGCCCCCGGGCAGCCTGCCCAACGACGGCAAGGTGATCGAAGACAAACGCAGCTACGCCTGAGCGGCGCCGGGCAGCTTCAGGACAGGTTCAGCCAGATCTCGTTGCGCCGCAGAAACCACGGCATCAAGGGCGGGTCGTAACGCGAGAACACCGGCTCGCCGGCCCAGGCCATCTGTGCCTCGGTCAGCGCCTGGCGCAGCAACGCGAGGTGTTCGTCGTAGTTGGCTTGCGACCAGGTGCCGCGGTAGCGGATGACGGCCACCTTCGCGGCCGGCACCTCGCGCAGCTTCACGCGCGCGTCCAGCGGCTCGGGCGCGGTGGCCAGGCTCACGTCGGCCGGCAGCACGAACTGCACGACGTAGCGGCCGTCAGCGCTGGCCGTCTGCGTGACCGGCGCCGTCATCGCCATCTTCATGGGCGCCGCGGTCTGTGTGACGGGGGCCGTCATGGCCATCTTTCGCTCGCCCTTGTTCTTGCCAAAGATGTAGCCGGCCAGGATGGGGAAGGCCGTGTTGCCCGCGCTCTCGGCGCTGCCCTCGACCTCCACCTCGGCCACCACGTAGGGCGCGTACTGGCGGATCTCCACCGCGCCCAGCTGGCGCACGAGTTCAAAAGCGGGTTCTTCGGTGGCCATGGCAGCGGGTGCGGCCAGTGCCAGGCAGCCCGCGCCCAGCAGGCCTTGCAGTGCAGAGCGTCGAAGCATGGTGGGGCCCGGAAAGTGTGAGAAGGCGTGCAGTGTGCGGGCCCGCCCGCGCCCCAGCGCCCAACAGGGCCTTGGTGGCAATGACCGCACGCCGCCCGAGCGATAAGTAGTTCCCGCGGTGACCCTGACACTTCGCCGCCCTAACATCCGCGCCGTTGACCACCGTCCGACCCCTGGAGACCAGACCATGAAGACCCTGAGCAAGACCATCACCGCCCTGGCAGCGGCCTTCGTGGCCACCAGCAGCTTCGCCTACCCCGACAAGCCGATCACCATGGTCGTGCCTTTCGCCGCCGGCGGCCCCACCGACAAGGTGGCGCGCGACCTGGCCGAAGTGCTGCGCAAGAGCCTGAAGAACCAGACCATCATCATCGAGAACGTCGGTGGCGCCGGCGGCACGCTGGGCGCGGCCAAGGTGGCCAAGGCCAACCCCGATGGCTACACCTTCCTGCTGCACCACATCGGCATGGCCACCGCGCCGGCCCTGTACCGCAACCTGTCGTTCAAGGTGCTGGAAGACTTCGAGTACGTGGGCATGGTCAACGACGTGCCGATGACGCTGATCGGCCGCCCCACGCTGCCGGCCGCCAACTACGCCGAGCTCGTGAAGTGGCTCGAAGCCAACAAGGGCAAGATCAACCTGGCCAACGCCGGCTTGGGCGCCGCATCGCACCTGTGCGGCCTGCTCTTCCAGCAGAACCTGAAGATCGACATGACCACCGTGCCCTACAAGGGCACCGCCCCGGCCATGACCGACATCCTGGGCGGCCAGGTCGACATCATGTGCGACCAGACCACCAACACCACCGGCCAGATCGAAGCCGGCAAGGTCAAGGCCTACGCCGTCACCACGCTCAAGCCGCTGAGCACGCCCGCGCTGAGCAAGCTGCCGACGCTGGATTCGCAAGGCCTCAAGGGCTTCAACGTCTCCATCTGGCACGGCCTGTACGCACCCAAGGGCACGCCCAAGGCCATCGTCGACCAGGTGAACACCGCGCTGCGCGCCGCGCTGAAGGACCCCGAGTTCATCAAGCGCCAGGAAGCCCTGGGCGCCGTGGTCGTCAGCGACAGCCGCATCAACCCCTCCGACCACAAGAAGTTCGTGGAAGCCGAAATCGCCAAGTGGGGCCCGGCCATCAAGGCTGCGGGCCAGTACGCCGACTGAGGACGTCAAGACGCGCCTGCGCACGTCTTGTCGCCTCAGGAGGGGCCCGAGCTCTGCGAGGGCACGGCCTGCAAGGCCGACCGATGCACGGCTGCCTGCGGGCATGAAGAGGCCGCCCTGGGGCGGCCTTTCTTTCTTTTCAGCTCAGCGCATCGTGATCGGGATCGTCACCGGGCCGTCGTTCACCAAGAGCACCTGCATGTCGGCGCCGAACTCGCCGGCAGCCACCTGCGGATGGCGCTCGCGCGCCAGGCGCAGCAGTTCTTCGTAGAGCGCACGCCCCAGTGCCGGCGGCGCAGCGCCCGTGAAGCTGGGCCGGTTGCCGCCGCTGACATCGGCCGCCAGCGTGAACTGGCTGACGATGAGCAGACCGCCGCCCACGTCCTGCACGCTGCGGTTCATCTTGCCGGCCTCGTCGCTGAAGATGCGCAGCTTCAGCATCTTGTCGATCAACTTCGCGGCCAGGGCCGGCGTGTCGGCCGGCTCGGCACATACCAGCACCAGCAGGCCGACGCCGATCTCGCCCACGGTGGTACCAGCCACCTCCACGCGCGCCTGGCGCACCCGTTGCACCAGGGCGATCATGCGGCGGACTTTTCTGCCAAAGGCGGGTCGTCCATCTGCACTTCCACACCCAGCGGCAGCAGTTGGATGCTCGCGCGCAGGCCCGGCACGGCCTGCATCAGCGCGAGTTCCACCTGCGCGCGCTCGTCGGCGGCACGGCCCAGGCTCCAGTCGGCGGGCAGGTGCATGTGCAGGTCGATGAAACGCCGCGGACCGGCCCGGCGCGAAGTGACGTGGTCGAAGCGCACTGCACCGTGGCTGGCCACCGCCAGCACACGCGCCACCGCCGCCTGGTGCTCGGGTTCCAGCGCTTCGTCCATCAGCCCGCGCACCGACTGCGCCACCAGCGCCACACCCACACGCAGGATGTTCAGCGCCACGGCGATGGCGATGACCGGATCGAGCCAGAGCCAGCCCGTGGCCAACACGGCACCCAAGCCCAGCACCACGCCGGCCGAGGTCCACACGTCGGTGAACAGGTGGCGTGCATCGGCCTCCAGCGCCATCGACTGCACCTCGCGCGCCTTGCGCAGCATGCTGTAGGCCAGCGCGCCATTCAGCGCCGAGCTCAGCACCGAGAGCGCCAGACCGATGCCCACGGCCTCCAGCGGCTGCGGGTCGAGCAGCCGCGCCACCGCGGCCCACACGATGCCCAGCGCCGCGGCGAAGATCAGCACGCCCTCGAAGCCGCTGCTGAAGTACTCGGCCTTGTGGTGGCCGTAGGGGTGCTCATCGTCGGGCGGGCGGGCGGCGATGGTCACCATGGCCAGTGCAAACACCGCGCCGGCCAGGTTCACCAGCGACTCCAGCGCATCGGACAGCAGGCTCACGCTCTCGCTCACCCACCAGGCGCCGGTTTTCAGCGCAATGGTGGTCAGCGCCACCGCGATGGAGAGTTGCAGGTAACGCTGTACCTGCATGCGCTTCAGCCTGCGAGCGTCACGCGCGCGAACTTGCGCTTGCCCACCTGCACCACGTAGACGCCAGCGGCCAGCTTCAGGCCCTTGTCGCCGACCACGCCGCCGTCGATGCGCACGCCGCCCTGCTCCACCAGGCGCAGCGCCTCGCTGGTGGAAGGCGCCAGACCCGCCTGCTTGAGCAGCGCACCCACGGCCAAAGGCGCGCCGGTCAGCCCCACCTCGGGAATCTCGTCAGGCACCCCACCCGCCGCGCGGCGGTGGAAGTCTTCAACGGCCGCCTCGGCCGCTGCCGCGCCGTGGAAACGCGAGGTGATCTCGCGCGCCAGCATCACCTTGGCGTCCTTCGGGTTGCGGCCGCCGTCCACCTCGGCCTTCAGCGCCGCGATCTCGCTCGCAGGCCGGAAGCTCAGCAGCGTGTACCACTTCCACATCTGCACATCGCTGATGCTCAGCACCTTGGCGAACATGGTGTTGGGCTCTTCGGTGATGCCGATGTAGTTGTTTTTGCTCTTCGACATCTTTTCGACGCCGTCCAGCCCCTCGAGCAGCGGCATGGTCAGGATGCACTGCGGCTCCTGGCCGAACTCCTGCTGCAGCGCGCGGCCCACCAGCAGGTTGAATTTCTGGTCGGTGCCGCCGAGTTCGAGATCGCTTTTCAAGGCCACCGAGTCGTAGCCCTGCATCAGCGGGTAAAGCAGTTCGTGCAGGCTGATGGGCGTGTTGGCCTTGAAGCGCTTGGTGAAGTCGTCACGTTCGAGCATGCGCGCCAGTGTGTACTTGGCCGAGAGCTGGATCAGACCGCGCGTGCCCAGCGGGTCGCACCACTCGCTGTTGTAACGAATCTCGGTCTTGCTCGGGTCCAGCACCAGGCTGGCCTGCTTGTAGTAGGTCTGCGCATTGGCCTCGATCTGCTCACGCGTCAGCGGCGGGCGCGTGGCGTTGCGGCCCGAAGGGTCGCCGATCATCGAGGTGAAGTCGCCGATCAGGAAGATGACCGTGTGCCCCAGGTCCTGCAGCTGGCGCATCTTGTTCAGCACCACGGTGTGGCCGATGTGGATGTCGGGCGCCGTGGGGTCCAGGCCCAGCTTGATGCGCAGCGGCTGGCCGCTGGCTTCGGCGCGCTGGAGCTTTTTCACCCAATCGGCCTGCGGCAACAGTTCATCGCAGCCGCGCAGCGAGACGGCCAGGGCATGCTGCACCGCCTCGCTCAGGGGCGGGGTGGTGGCCGGGGGCACGCTGCTCGCGGTCGCCGGCGTGGCGCTGGGCTCTGTCATGAACGCTTACTCGCTGGGGTGTTTGCACTCGCCCGAATGGGTGTGCCTTCGTTATACTTAATCGCTAGTTCCGAGAACGGATGTCACGGCTCAGCCCTGTGCTGAACAGCCTTCCATTCTAGAGGACGGCCTACGCAGCACCGGCGATTGCCCGCTGCGACAAGCCACTCCATCAACATCGCCGGGCCTCTGCTGCAACTGCAGGGTCACCAGCGTCCAGCCGTCGTCCGCCGCCCTTGACACCCGCTGCCCTCCGCGTCTTGCAAGGCCTCCAGGCTTTTACGCACCAGCACCGCCGCACGCTCGTGGCCGGTGCGGTGGCGGCCTTGGCGGGGTTCGGCATCACCGCAGTGGCCGTTGCGCCCCTGGCGCCCGATGCAGCGGCCTTGCCCAAACGGGTCATCACGGAAACGCTGGCCCCGCAAGGCGTTGAGGCCCAACTCGCCGAGTTGGCGCTGCAAGACCTGACGCTGACCCGCAGCGACATCACGCGCGGCACCGACACCGCCGAGAGCCTGCTGGCACGCCTGGGCGTGCGCGACCCGGAAGCCGCCAGCTTCCTGCGCAGCGACACAACGGCCCGACGCCTTGTCACCGGGCGTGGCGGCAAGATGGTGCGCGCCGACACCGACAGCTTCGGCAGCCTGCGTGAACTGGTGGCCCGCTTCCCGGCCGAGAACAGCGAGCTGGCCCGCACGCACTTCACGCGCCTGACGGTCTCGCGCATCGACGGGCGCTGGCTGGCGCGCCTGGACACAGCCCCCTTCACCACGCAATCGCGCCTGTCCAGCGGCAGCATCCGCAGCTCGCTGTTCGCCGCCACCGACGAATCGGGCCTGCCCGACGCCGTGGCCGTGCAGTTGGCCGACATCTTTTCTACCGACATCGACTTCCATCGCGAACTGCGCAAGGGCGACACCTTCAGCGTCGTCTACGAAGCGCTGCTGGCCGATGGCGAACCCGTGGCCTGGAACGAAGGCGCCGGCCGCGTGCTGGCGGCCGAGTTCGTCAATGCCGGACGCGAGCACCACGCCGTGTGGTTTGCCGGCGCCGATGGCAAAGGCGCGTACTACGGGCTCGATGGCAGCAGCAAGCGTCGCGCCTTCCTGGCCAGCCCGATGGAGTTCTCGCGCGTGACCTCCGGGTTCGCGATGCGCATCCACCCCATCTTCCAGACGCGTCGCGCCCACCGTGGCGTGGACTACGGCGCCCCCACGGGCACGCCGGTGCGGGTGGTGGGCGACGGTGTGGTCGACTTCGCAGGCCGCCAGAACGGCTACGGCAACGTGGTCGAAGTGCGCCATCCGAACAACCGCACCACGCTCTACGCCCATCTGAGCCGCATCGACGTCAAGAAGGGCCAGCGTGTCGACCAGGGCCAGCGCATCGGGGCCGTGGGCGCCACGGGCTGGGCGACCGGGCCGCATCTGCACTTCGAATTCCGCATCAATGGCCTGCATCAAGACCCGCTGCGTGTGGCCAAGGCCTCCGAGTCCCGGCCCCTCGAAGCCGGGCTGCGCCCCCAGTTCCAGGAGCGCGTGGCCGCCGTGCAGGTGAAGCTGCAGGCCGCCGAAACCCTGGCTGGCGCTCGCGTCCGCATGGAGTGAGCACGCGCCGGGCTTGAAAGCCTGGTTGCGCCGCTAGCCCATACATGGCCTGGTTCATCGGCCTGATGTCGGGCACCTCGCTGGACGGCGTCGATGCCGTACTGGCTGAAACTTCCGCCTCTGGCCCGCTGCAATCGCGGGCGCACCGCCACCTGCCCTTTCCTGCGGCCCTGCGCGCCGAACTGCTGGCGCTCAATACCAGCGGCGCCAACGAACTCCACCGCGCCGCATTGGCCGCTAACGCCCTGGCGACGGTCTATGCCGAGGCGGTGCAAGCAGTGTTGTCCGCCCAGGGGCTGCCGGCCGCCGCTGTGACGGCCCTGGGTGCCCACGGGCAAACCGTGCGCCACCAGCCCGGGCTGCACGATGGCACGGGCTATACGCTTCAGCTCTTCAATGGCGCGCGGCTGGCCGAACTGACCGGCATCGACGTGGTGTGCGATTTCCGCAGCCGCGATGTCGCCGCTGGTGGGCAAGGGGCGCCGCTGGTGCCGGCCTTCCACGCCGCCAGCTTTGCGCGGCCGGGGAAAACACAGGCCGTGCTGAACCTCGGCGGCATCGCCAACGTGACGCTGCTGCACGCCGACGGCCGGGTCGAAGGCTTCGACACCGGCCCGGCCAATGTGCTGATGGACACTTGGTGCCAGCAGCAGCGCGGGCAAGCCTATGACGAGGGCGGACGATGGGCCGCCAGCGGGCGTGTCGACGAGCCCTTGCTGGCGAAGGCGCTGTCGGATCCCTACTTCTCGCTGGCACCCCCGAAAAGCACCGGGCGCGAGCTCTTCGATGCGCGCTGGCTGCATGCCTGGCTGGCCGGCGCCCCCAAAGCCGCACCTGCTGACGTGATGGCGACCCTGGCAGCCCTGACGGCCCGCAGCGCCGCCCAGGCGGTACGGATGTACGCACCCGAAACCCAGGCCTTGTACGTGTGCGGCGGTGGCGCCGCCAACGCGCACTTGATGGGCCTGCTGCAGTCAGCGCTGCCCGGCGTGGCCATGGCCAGCACAGCCGCCGCGGGCGTGGCGCCCGATCAGGTGGAGGCGCTGGCTTTCGCCTGGTTGGCCCAGGCTTGCCTGGCGCGGCAGGCGGGCAACGTGCCGGCCGTCACCGGGGCCCGCGGGCCCCGGGTGCTGGGCGCGCTGTACCCGGCTTGACCGGTTCGCGCAAAGCACCGCCAAGACGGCGGCGCTTGTCGGACATCAAACCGAGAACGATGACCCGCAACCGCAGGTGGTGGTGGCGTTTGGGTTCTTGATGACGAACTGCGCGCCCTGCAGATCTTCCTTGTAGTCGATCTCGGCACCGCCGAGGTACTGCAGGCTCATCGCGTCGATCAGCAGCGTGACGCCGTTTTTCGACATCTGCGTGTCGTCTTCGTTGACCACCTCGTCGAAAGTGAAGCCGTACTGGAAACCCGAGCAGCCGCCGCCCTGCACGAAGACGCGCAGTTTCAGTTCGGGGTTGCCTTCTTCGGCCACGAGGTCGGCCACCTTGGCGGCAGCGCTGTCGGTGAAGACCAGCGGGGGCGGCATTTCGTCGGTGGTGACGGGCAGTTCGGCGACAGCGTTCATGGCGGGCTCCAGTGGCAGCGGAAATCGAGAGACGGTAGTTGGGGGCTGCGCCCCAAAAAACAAAACCGCGGATGTCGATTGTCGACGATCCGCGGTTCGCAGGCAGGCTCCCCGCGTTGGCAGCAGGGTGGCCGACCTGGAGGGTCAGCGCTTGCTGAACTGCTTGCGACGGCGAGCGCCGTGCAGACCGACCTTCTTACGCTCGACTTCACGTGCATCACGCGTCACGAAGCCGGCACGGCTGAGGTCAGGCTTCAGCGCGGTGTCGTAGTCGATCAGCGCACGGGTGATGCCGTGGCGCACCGCGCCGGCCTGGCCGGATTCACCGCCGCCGTGCACGTTGATCTTGATGTCGAAGGCCTCGTTGTTGCCCGTGAGCAGCAGCGGCTGGCGCACGATCATGATGGAGGTCTGACGGCCGAAGTAGGCGTCAATGGGCTTGCCGTTGATGACGATCTGGCCGCTGCCCTTCTTGATGAAGACGCGTGCCACGCTCGACTTGCGGCGGCCGGTGCCGTAATTCCAGGTTCCGATCATCGCTTCGTCCTCAGATCTCGAGCGGCTTGGGCTGCTGAGCGGTGTGCGGGTGGGTGTCACCGGCATAGACCTTCAGCTTCTTGACCATCGCGTAGCCCAGCGGGCCCTTGGGCAGCATGCCCTTGACGGCCTTCTCCAGGGCGCGGCCGGGGTGCTTGGCCTGCATGTCCTTGAAGGGCGTGGCGGTGATGCCGCCGGGGTAGCCGCTGTGACGGTAGTAGATCTTGTCGGTGGCCTTGGCCCCGGTCACGCGGAGCTTGTCGGCATTGACGACGATGATGAAATCACCGGTGTCGACGTGAGGCGTGTAAATGGCCTTGTGCTTGCCGCGCAAACGGCGTGCTGCTTCGCTGGCAACACGACCGAGCACCTTGTCGGTGGCGTCAATCACAAACCACTCGTGCGTCACTTCGGCCGGCTTGGCGCTGAAGGTCTTCATGAGAGTCTCTCAAAGTGCGCGGGCTGCTAGGCACCGCGCGTTGCATCGGCCACCAGGGCTTGCACCCTGACCTTCTGCCCATCTTCCTTTGGTACCGCTCTGTGGGGGGCGGCCTCGCGGGTCGATCTTGCTGCAGACGGTTCTTTTCCCGGCCGAAATCGGGGAAAGCCCGCGAGTATAGCCGGAGTTGGGCGTGCGGGCCACTTGGTGGGTGCGGCCCCAGCCCGGCGTGGCGCAGGGGGCTCACCCCCATCCGACTGACGCACCGCCGCAGGGGCGGCGGCAATAATCCGGGCCACCCCGGTGCCTTGGTGTCCGCAGGGCCCGCCGGGCGCTGCGCCAGCGCCGGCGCCCTCGCCGCCATGCCGCCCCTGCTCGCCTGGATCCCTGCCCTCGTGGCCGCCGTGCTGCTGCTGGTGGCGCTGCTGCTGCTGATGCAGGCCCGGCGCAAGCCTGGACGCGGACCGCTGCCGCGGGAGTGGGGCCTGTCGCCTCGGCCCGTGTTCACCTCTGACGAGCGCCGGCTGTACCGCCAGTTGCGCGAGGCCCTGCCCCAGCACGTGATCCTGGCCAAGCTGCCGCTGGTGCGCTTCTGCCAGCCGCTGGACCCGAAACGTGTGCGCTACTGGTACGAGCTGCTGGCCGGCAGCCACGTCGCCTTCGCCATCTGCAGCCCCAGCGGGCGCGTGCTGGCCGCGGTGGACATCGAAACCGAACGCAGCAGCTCGCGCCGCAGCCGGCAGATCAAGGCCGCTGTGCTGGAGACCTGCCGCGTGCGTTACCTGCGCTGCCCGCCCGGCGAGCTGCCGACCGTCGCCACCTTGCAGGGGCTGCTGCCGCTGCCGGTGCTGAATTCGGCGATGCCGGTGTCGGCGCCCATGCCCCTGTCGCCCGTGGACCAATCGCGTGAGCGCCTGTCCAGCACCGTCGCCTCGCGCCGCCAACAGCGGCAGCAGGGCCAGTGGCCCGATTCGGCCTTTGCCGACTCACGCTTTGCCGATTCGAGCTTCGCGGAATCGCACTACAGCTCGTTGCAGCCCGCGCCCGAATCCCCGCCCGTGCAGCCACCCGAGGGCGGCGGTGTGGTCGTCGACGGTCCGGCGCCGCCGGCCCGGCGCCCCTGAACGCGCGCGTGGACTACAGCCACCTCGACCCCCAGCGTGTGCTGGACGCGCTGGACGCCGTGGGCCTGCGCGGCGACGGCCGCGTGCTGCAACTCAACAGCTACGAGAACCGCGTTTTCCAGGTCTTCCTGGAAGAGCCGCACCAGGGCCACAGCGCGGTGGTGGCGAAGTTCTACCGGCCCGGGCGCTGGAGCGACGCGCAGATCCTGGAAGAACACGCCTTCGCGCTGGAGCTGGCCGCAGCCGAAGTGCCGGTGGTGCCGCCGCTGGCCCTGCCCTCGGCCACGCCCGAGGTGCAGTTGCTGGGCACGCCGCCCACGCTGGCCTGCGGTTTCGGCCACCGCTGGGGCGTGTCGCCACGCTGCGCGGGCCGCGAGCCCGAGCTCGAAGACCCGGCGGCGCTGCGCCAGCTGGGCCGTTTCATCGGCCGGCTGCACGCGGTGGGCCGGCAGCGGGTGTTCGAACACCGCCACCACCTGCACCCGCGCGCAGACGGTGAACGCGCGCTGCGCCTGCTGCTGGCGGGTGGCTTCGTGCCCGACACCGAGCGTGCACCCTGGCAGCAGGCCTGCGAGCAGGCCCTGGCCGCCGTGAACGCGGCCTTCGACACCTTCACGCCCGAAGCGCCCTTGTTGACACTGCGCCTGCACGGCGATTGCCACCTGGGCAACGTGCTGTGGCGCGACGGCTCGCCGCACATCGTCGATCTCGACGACGCCATGCAAGGCCCGGCCGTGCAAGACCTGTGGATGCTGGTCTCGGGCGACCACGCGACCATGGCGCAGCAGCTCAACACCCTGCTCGAAGGCTACGAGCAGTTCTGCGATTTCGACGAGCGCGAACGCCGCCTCATCGAGCCGCTGCGCACGCTGCGCATGCTGCGCCACAGCGCCTGGCTGGCCGAGCGCTGGAGCGACCCCACCTTCCCGCTGAACTTTCCGTTCTTCGGCACCGCGGCCTACTGGAACCAGCAGACCACGCAACTGCGCGAGCAGATCGAGGCCATGGCCGAGACGGCCGCATTGATGGACAACGCCCCCGCGGCGCGCTGGCACCGCGGGGGCGTTGATGAAGACGTGAGCTTCGACGGCGACGGTTTCGCCTGAAGCTCAGCCGATCACGGCATCAGGCCGTCAGCAGCGCGTTCACGCGGCGCACATAGGCCGCCGGGTCTTCCAGGTGGCCGCCCTCGGCCAGCACGGCCTGGTCGAAGACGATGTGCGCGAGGTCGTCGAAACGCTCGCTGCCTTCGGCCGAATCCAGGCGCTTGATCAGCGCGTGCTCGGCGTTGATCTCCAGGATGGGCTTGCTTGCCGGCGCGTTCTGCCCGGCCTGCTTGAGCATGCGCGCCAGGTGGCCGCTCATGTCGCCTTCGTCCACCACGATGCAGGCCGGTGAATCGACCAGGCGCGTGGTGACGCGCACGTCCTTGGCGCGGTCTTGCAGGCTGCCCTTGAGGCGATCGATCAGCGGCTTCAGCGCCTCGGCGGTGGCCTCGGCGGCCTTCTTCTCTTCTTCGTCCTGCAGCTTGCCGAGGTCGACACCGCCCTTGGCCACACTCTGCAGCGGCTTGCCGTCGAACTCGTACAGGTGGCTGAGCATCCACTCGTCGACACGGTCCACCAGCAGCAGCACCTCGATGCCCTTCTTGCGGAAGATCTCCAGCTGCGGGCTGTTCTTCGCGGCGGCCAGGCTGTCGGCGGTGATGTAGTAGACGGCGTCCTGGCCCTCTTTCATGCGCGCCACGTAGTCGGGCAGGCTCACGCCCTCGTCAGCCGTGGTGCTGGCAAAACGCAGCAGCTTGGCCAGGCGTTCCTGGTTCTGGAAGTCTTCGCCGATGCCTTCCTTCAGCACGGCGCCGAACTGCTTCCAGAACTCGGCGTACTTCTCTTTCTGGTTCTCGGCCACGTCTTCCAGCATGCCGAGCACCTTCTTCGTGCTGCCCTCGCGGATGGCCTTCACGTCGCGGCTTTCCTGCAGCAGCTCGCGGCTCACGTTCAGCGGCAGGTCGGCGCTGTCGATCACGCCCTTCACGAAGCGCAGGTACACCGGCATCAGCGCTTCGGCGTCGTCCATGATGAAGACGCGCTTCACGTACAGCTTCACGCCGCCGCGCTTGTCGCGGTTCCACAGGTCAAACGGCGCCTTGGCCGGCACGTAGAGCAGCTGCGTGTACTCGGTGCGGCCTTCCACGCGGTTGTGCGTGTAGGCCAGCGGCGCTTCCTGGTCGTAGCTGATCTGCTTGTAGAACTCTTGGTACTGCGCATCGGTCACCTCGCTCTTGGGGCGGGTCCACAGCGCAGCGGCCTTGTTCACGGGCTCCCACTCGTCGGTGGTGACCTGTTCCTTCTTCTCGTCGTCCCAGCTTTCCTTGCGCATCAGCACCGGCAGGCTGATGTGGTCGCTGTACTTGCTGATGATGGACTTCAGCTTCCAGGTGCTGAGGAACTCTTCTTCGCCTTCTCGCAAGTGCAGGATGACGTCGGTGCCGCGCTGCGCGCGCTCGATGGTCTCGACCTCGAAGTCGCCCGTACCTTCGCTGCTCCAGCGCACGCCCTGGCTGGCGTCGGCGCCGGCGCGGCGGGTTTCCACCGTCATGCGCTCGGCGACGATGAAGCCGCTGTAGAAGCCCACGCCGAACTGGCCGATGAGGTTGGCGTCCTTCTTCTGGTCGCCTTCCAGCTTGGCCATGAACTCGCGCGTGCCGCTCTTGGCGATGGTGCCCAGGTGGGCCACGGCCTCTTCGGCCGTCATGCCGATGCCGTTGTCGCGGATGGTGAGGGTCTTCTTCTCGGCATCGAACCAGACACGGATCTCCAGGTTCGGCTGCTCCTCGAACAGGGCCGCGTTGTCCAGCGCCTCGAAGCGCAGCTTGTCGCAGGCGTCGCTGGCGTTGCTGACCAGCTCACGCAAGAAGATTTCCTTGTTGCTGTAGAGGCTGTGGGTGACGAGGTGCAGGATCTGCTTGACCTCGGCCTGGAATGACAGGGTTTGTTTGTCCATGGGTGCGGGCAGTGACGGTTTGGAATGTGGGAGGGCGGTGAGATCCCGCCCGGCCAGCGCACTTTGGGGGTGCGCTGGCGGATATCAAGAGCCGGGCTGGGGTCTCAGCCGGGCGGCTGGCCCATCCGCAGACGGCGCGCAGCGTCTTCAGCGCGGGCGTCGTCGATCTCGCGCACCACGCCGGCCAGATCCACCGGCGTCTTCGGCGCCTCGAACAGGCCGCTGAGCACCGTGTCGGGCCGCAGCAGGCCCTTCTCGTACAGCGCCCAGATCTCCGGCCCGTACTGCGTGGGCAGCAGCGCCGGGTTGTAGCGGCCGAAAAAGTCGCGCAGGTTGTCCACGTCGCGCAGCAGCATGCGCCGGGCGTGGTTGTTGCCGGCGGCGTCCACGGCCTGGGGCAGGTCGATGATGACCGGGCCGTCTTCGGCCAGCAGGATGTTGAACTCCGACAGGTCGCCGTGCACCACGCCCGCGCACAGCATGCGCAACACCTCGCGCAGCAGCGTGGCGTGGTGGCGGGTGGCATCCTCGACGGTGAACTGCACGTCGTTCAGGCGCGGCGCGGCGTCACCCTCGGCCGTGGTGACCAGGTCCATCAGCAGCACACCTTCGAAGAAGTTGTGCGGGCGGGGGACACGCACGCCGGCGGCGGCCAGGCGGTAGAGCGCGTCGACCTCGGCGCTCTGCCAGGCGGCTTCCTGCGATTCACGCCCGTATTTCGTGCCCTTGGCCATGGCGCGCGCCTGGCGGCTGTTCTTGACCTTGCGGTTCTCGGTGTAGTCCACCGCCTGGCGGAAGCTGCGGTGCGTGGCTTCCTTGTAGACCTTGGCGCAGATCACCTCTTCACCGCGGCGCACCACGTAGACCTCGGCCTCCTTGCCGCTCATCAGCTGGCGCAGCACGGCGTCGATCAGCCCTTCGTCCACCAGCGCCTGCAGGCGCGGCGGGGCTTTCATCCTTGGATTCCGGTTTCGCGAAGGTAGCCCGGCGCCACACGGCGGCGGCTGGCCTGCTCGTAGGCGTGGCCCAGCGCCAGCACGCGCGCGTCTTGCCAGGCCAGGCCGCCGAAGCTCAGGCCCGTGGGCAAGCTGGCCACCACGCCCATGGGCACGGTGAGGTGCGGGTAGCCCGCCACCGCGAAGACGCTGCCGAAGCCGCCGCCGCCGGAGCGGTCGCCCAGCAGATGGTCGATGGGCCAAGCCACGGCGCCGGTGGGGCCTACCACGGCATCAAGCTGGTGCTGGGCGAAGAGCGCGTCCAGGCCTTCGGCGCGTGAGTAGCGCCGGCACGTGGCCAGCGCCTCGGTGTAGACGGTGGCGTCAAGCCCGGCGGTAGCTTCCGACATGTCGAAGAGCTCCTGCGCGAAGTGCGGCATCGCGCGCGGCGCGTTGGCCTTGTTCCACGCGATGATGTCCGCGAGCGTCTTCACCGGCGCGTCGGGCTGGTAGGCCTTCAGGTAATCGGCCAGGCCCGGCTTCAGCTCGTGCAGCAGCACGGCGAATTCGGGGCTGCGCAGCTTGTCGCGGTTGGGGATCTCCACCGGGTCCACCAGCACTGCGCCCTGCGCGCGCAGCACGGTGAGCGCTTCTTCGAAGAGCGCGGCCACCTGCGGCTGCGTGGGCACGGCGTGGCGCACGACGCCGATGCGTGCGCCCTGCAGCGCGCCGGGCTTCAGCGCGGCGGTGAAATCGGGCAGCGAAGCCGGCTGCGCGGCGGTGGCGGTGTCGCGCGCATCGGGCCCGGCCAGGGCCTGCAGCAGCAGCGCGGCGTCGCGCACGTGGCGCACCATGGGGCCGGCGGTGTCCTGGCTGGCCGAGATGGGGATGATGCCGCTGCGGCTGACCAGGCCCACCGTCGGCTTGAAGCCCACCACGCCGTTGACGTTGGCCGGGCTGCAGATGGAGCCGTCGGTCTCGGTGCCGAGGGTCAGCGGCGCCAGGCCGGCGGCGGCCGCGGCGCCCGAGCCCGAACTGCTGCCGCTGGGGCTGCGGTTGAGCACATGCGGGTTGCGCGTCTGGCCGCCGCGGCTGCTCCAGCCGCTGCTGCTGCGCGTGCTGCGCATGTTGGCCCACTCGCTGAGGTTGGTCTTGCCCAGGATCACGGCCCCGGCCTCGCGCAGCCGCGTGACGATGGGCGCGTCGGCCTGCGCACGCAAACCCGCCAGCGCCAGCGAGCCGGCGGTGGTGGACATGGCATCGGCGGTGGCGATGTTGTCCTTCAGCAGCACCGGGATGCCGTGCAGCGGCCCGCGCACGCGGCCGGGCGCGTTGCGCGTGCCGCGCCGTTCGGCATCCAGCGCCTGGGCCTGGGCCTGCGCTTCGGGGTTGAGCTGGATGACGGCGTTCAGGCGCGGGCCGCGCTGGTCGATGGCCTGGATGCGCTGCAGGCAGTGGCGCACCAGGGCCTGCGATGTCAGCCGGCCGCCGGCCATTTCGGCCTGCAGCGCGGTGACGTCCATGGCGTCGAGCTTGCTGTCCTTGATCGCCGGCTTCACGCTGGCGGTGGCCTTGGCCGAGGTGGCCGCTTCAGCCGGCAAGGCCGCCGCCCCGACAGCCGCACCGGCCCCCGCCATCCAAGCGCGCCTGTTCACTTTGCCTGCCATGCCGCACCGCCCTGCCTTGTAGAAATCACGCGCCGATTGTGCTGGCCGACCGGCCTTCGGCCACGAACAAGGCTTCGGCCTGCTCGCGCGCCCGCGCCGTCACGCTGCCGGCCAGGCCGATGGCCGCCGGGCGCGTGGCGAGGGTGGTGAAAACGCGGCGCACCTGGGCCGGCGTCACGTCCCGCAGGGCCTGCAGCTGTTCTTCGGTGCAACGCACGCGGCCGAAGGTGTAGATGTCCTGCACCGCCGCTTCCAGCCGGCGCACGGGCTGCTCCAGCGTGCGCAGCGCACGCACGGCCAGCTGCTTGCGCGCGCGGGCCAGGGCCACGCTGTCGGTCTTCTCGGCATGGCGCTGCAGCAGCACGGCCACGGCCTGCAGCAGCTCGTCCGCCTGCTCGGGCGCGGTGGCGGCGTCGATGACGAACTGCGCGGCCAGCGCGCCCACGTCGGCCGAACAGCCCACGTGGTAAGCCAGGCCGCGCCGCTCGCGGATCTCGTCCAGCAGCGGCGAGCTCATGCCTTCGCCCAACAGGGCCGCGGCCATCACCCAGGCCGTGTGTTTGGCATCGGCCAAAGGCGGCATGCCGTGGCCCAGCACCAGCTGGCATTGCGCGCTGCCGGCCATGCGGCGCAGTTTCACGCCGCCTTGCCAGGTGGGCGCATCCACCGTGTTGGGCGTGCCGCCGGGCATGGCGCCGAAAGCTGCTTCCACCTGCCGCGCAAAGGAAGGCGCGTCCACCGGGCCGGCCACGGCCACCACCACGTTGGGCCCGGTGTACAGGCGCGCCACGTGGGCCTGCAAATCGGCGCGCGTGAAACGTTCCAGGTTCGCGCGGCTGCCGATGACGGGCTGCCCGGCCGGATGCAGGCCGTAGCAGGCGCGGTCGAAGAGGCGGAAGGCCATGCTCACCGGGTCTTCGTCGAACTCGGTGTACTCGTGCAGGATCACCTGCCGCTCGCGCTCCAGCTCTTCTTCGGGGAAGGTGCTGTGCTGCACGATCTCGGCCAGCAGCGCCACGAACGCCGGCAGGTCGGCGGCCATGCCGTCGATGTGGAAGGCCGTGTGGTCCTTGTCGGTGTGCGCGTTGACCTCGGCACCCAGGGCTTCGGCGGCCAGGTTGATCTGCTGGCAGCTGCGCGTGGCCGTGCCCTTGAAGGCCATGTGCTCCACGACGTGGCTGATGCCGTTGAAGCGCCGCGCCTCGTGCTGGCTGCCAGCGCGCACGAAGACGCTGAGATTGACGGCCTGCCGCCAGGGCTGGTGCAGCACGAGGCAGCGCACGCCGTTGGGCAGGGTGTGGAGGAAGGGGTCGGGGGCGGTGTTCTGCATGCAGCCGCCGAGCATGCCACGGCGCAGCCGCGCGCTCAGCCCGCTCGGGCCTCGGCCAACGCGCGCGCCGTTTCGGCATCGGCAGCGAAGAGGTGTTCGATGCGCAGCGAGGCCAGCGTCACGTCCATGGGCGCGCCGAAGCTGCTGAACATCGAGAACAGCCGCAGCTCACCCGCCTGCGAACGCAGCCGCGTCAGCAGCAGCGGCGTGGCCACGGCCGGCGCGGGCCAGGCCGGCAGCTCGGCCGCCAGGTGCTGCAGGCGCGCGGCCAGCGCCGGCACCTGCGGCGCCTCGCGCCGCGCGCGGTGCAGCACGTCGGCGCAGACCTCGGCCTCGTTGAGCATGCAGCTGCGCAGGCCCCCGGGCGCCAGCAGCCAGTCGAGCAGGTTGACGGGCCCGGTGGGCGCGGGCTGGCCCAGCAGCGCCAGCAGGCGCAGCACGGCGGCGTTGGCCATCACGAGGTTCCACTCGGCGTCGATCACCAGCGCGGGCGGGCTGCCGGGGGCATGCAGCAGCTGCTCCAGCGCCTGCCGCGCGGGCTGCAGCGCGGGCGCGTCCAGCGCCAGCTCGGTGTAGGCCGGGGCCAGGCCGGCAGCCAGCAGCACGCCGTTGCGTTCGGGGAGCGGGGCTTCCAAGGCATCGAGCAAGGCCAGCAGCGTGGGGCGCGTGGGGCGGGCGCGGCCGGTTTCGATGCAGCTCAGGTGGCGCTGCGAGACGCCAGCCTTCAGGCCCAGTTCCAGCTGGCTGATGCGCCGCTGGCGGCGCAGTTCGGCAAGGGGGTGCATGGCCCGAGCATAGGGCGGGCCCTACGGCCGCGCGATGACCTGCGAGGTCGTTGCGGCGATGACGCGGCCCGGCCGAGACTGGCCGCCTCTTCAACGCCAACCCTTCTGGAGGAACCCCACCATGCCCACCCACCAAGCCCTGCTCTGGCCCCTCACGCTCGCCTTCGCTGCATTCTCCACCTGGGTGCTGTGGCAGCTGGGTTTCATCGGCATCTGGCAGGGCGGCTTCGCCAATCTCGGGGCCATGCAGATCACCTTCGACCTCATCATCGCCTGCACCTTGCTGGTGGGCTTCATCGCCCGCGACTGCCGCGCCCGCGGCCGGCCCTGGTGGCCTTGGGCGCTGCTGACACTGGCCGTCGGCTCGCTGGGCCCGCTGGCCTACCTGCTGTGGCCGCGCCGCAAGGCTTGAGGCGGCCCGGCTCGCAGCGCCCGCCGGGGCGGGGTGGCCCTGTCAGCGCCGGTGCAGGGTCGGCCCGCTAAAATTCAGGGTTTTCCTTGAAGCCGCGCAGCCCGGCCCGCCCCCATGAGCGCCTTTCTCGAAGAACGTGTCCTGAGCGTCCACCACTGGACCGACCGCCTGTTCAGCTTCACCACCACGCGCGACCCGGCGCTGCGTTTCTCGAACGGCCACTTCACGATGATCGGCCTGCGCGTGGACGGCAAGCCCCTGCTGCGCGCTTACAGCATCGTCAGCGCGAACTACGAAGAGCACCTCGAGTTCCTGAGCATCAAGGTGCCCGACGGCCCGCTCACCAGCCGGCTGCAGCACATCCAGGTGGGCGACACCATCATCGTCGGCAAGAAGCCGACCGGCACGCTGCTCATCGACTACCTGCTGCCCGGCAAACGCCTTTACCTGCTGGGCACGGGCACCGGCCTGGCGCCGTTTCTGAGCGTGGTGCGCGACCCCGAGACCTACGAGAAGTTCGAAGAGGTGGTGGTGGTGCACGGTGTACGCGAGGTGGCCGAGCTGGCCTACCACCAGCTGCTGAACGAAGACCTCGCCAAAGACGAGTTGCTGGGCGAGGTGGTGGCCGGCAAGCTGAAGTACTACCCCACCGTCACGCGCGAGCCCTTCCGCAACCAGGGCCGCATGACCGATCTCATCGAGAACGGCAAGCTCTTCACCGACCTCGGCGTGCCGCCGCTGGACCCTGCGGTGGACCGCGTGATGATCTGCGGCAGCCCCGCCATGCTGCGCGACCTCAAGCGCCTGCTCGAAGAGCGCCAGTTCAAGGAAGGCAACACCACGAAGCCCGGTGATTTCGTCATCGAGCGGGCTTTCGTCGAGCAATAAAAATCCAGGCGCGGGGGGCCGGCGCCCCGTTCCCGTGCCATCGGGCGCCCGAAGAAGCACCCCGGCGACCCGGCTTCTGTGCGCTTGGCACCGCCGTGGGCCGCGTATCGTGCAGCGATGATGCGCCCCTTGCCGCCCGCTGCTGCCTCGGCCTTCGTGCCGCTGGAGGCCCTGCCCGCTGACGGCGGGCCCGTGCGTTGCGAAGGCTGCGACGCCCCCGAACGCCTGGGCTTCCTGTTCGACTACGCCTACCAGCCCATCGTCGACATCGCCACCCGGCAGGTGTTCGCGCACGAGGCCCTGGTGCGCGGGCCCGAAGGCCAGCCCGCACCCAGTGTGCTGGCGCAGGTGACCGAGAGCAACCGCTACCGCTTCGACCAGGCCTGCCGTGTGAAGGCCATCAAGGGCGCGCAGGCGCTGGGCATGCAGCAGTTGCTGTCCATCAACTTCCTGCCCAACGCGGTCTACAAACCCGAGGTGTGCATCCGCACCACGCTGGAAGCGGCGCGTGCCGCGGGTTTTCCGCTCGACCACATCGTCTTCGAAGTGACCGAAGGCGAAAGGGTGCAGGACGGCCCGTGGTTCGCGCAGATCCTGCGCGAGTACAAACGCTGCGGCTTCAAGACGGCCATCGACGATTTCGGTGCCGGCTACGCGGGCTTGAAGCTGCTGGCTGACTTCCAGCCCGACCTCATCAAGATCGACATGGACCTGGTGCGCGACATCGACACCCGCCGGCCGCGCCAGAGCATCGTGCGCGCGCTGATGCAGGTGTGCCGCGACCTTGGCATCCAGGTCATTGCCGAGGGCATCGAGACCCCGGCCGAACGCGACTTCCTCGCTGACGAAGGCGTGCGCCTGATGCAGGGTTACCTGTTCGCGCGCCCGGCCTTCCGCGCGCTGGCCGAGGTGGACAGCGCGGCCTGGCCCTCCCTCGGGCGCTGAAGCGCCGTCAGTGCAGCTTCACGTGCGGCTCGGTGCGCCGCACGATGAGCCGGGCCAGCGTGTCCAGGCCCACCTTCACCCAGCCGTGCAGGGCCAGCTCGTGCATCTTGTACAGGCTCAGGTACATGAGCTTGGCGAAGTAGCCCTCCACCATCAGGCTGCCGCCCTTCATGCCGCTGACCAGGCCGCCCATCATGCTGCCGACGGTGCTGAACTCGCCGAGGCTCACGAGCGAGCCGAAATCGCGGTACTGCCAGGGCTGGAGCGGCTGGCCCTGCACACGTCGCTTCAGCTGCTTCAGCAGGTGCTTGGCCTGCTGGTGCGCGGCTTGTGCGCGCGGCGGCACGATCTTCACGCCGGTGCCGTGGTCGCGCGCGCCGCGGTCCTGCTGCACGTCCTTCCACTCGCAGGCCGCGCAATCGCCGATGGCGAAGATGGCCTCGTCGCGTGTGCTCTGCAGCGTGTCGCGCACGACGATCTGGTTGACGCGGTTGGTCTCCAGGCCGCCGATGTCCTTGAGGAAATCGGGCGCCTTCACGCCCGCGGCCCAGACAATCAGCTCGGCCGGCAGCACACGCCCATCGGCCAGGTGCACGGCACCGGCCGACACCGCGGCCACCTTGGCGCTGGTGTGCACGGCCACGCCCAGGTCTTTCAGCAGCTTCTCGGTGGCCGCGCTCAGGCGTTCGGGCAGCGCGGGCAGCACGCGCGGCGCGGCTTCCACCACGGCGAGCTGGATGTCCTTGTCGGCGTCCACACGGTCCAGACCATAGGCCACCACCTCGCGCGTGGTGCGGTGCAGTTCGGCCGCCAGCTCCACGCCCGTGGCGCCGGCACCAATGATGGCCACGTGCAGCTGCTCGGGCCGCAGCGGCTCGCTCTGCGAGTGCGCGCGGATGCAGGCGTTGACCATGCGCTGGTGGAAACGTTGCGCGTCGGCCGCCGATTCCAGGCGCATGGCGTGTTCCCGCACGCCAGGGGTGCCGAAGTCGTTGCTCTGGCTGCCCACCGAGATGACCAGGGTGTCGTAGGCCACGTCGCGCGCCGGGGCCACTTCAACGCCCTCGTCGTCGAAGTAAGGCGCCACCTTCACCAGGCGTTGCTCACGATCGAGCCCCGTCATCTCGCCCACGCGGTAGGTGAAGTGGTGCCAGTGGCTCTGCGCGAGGTAGCCCACCTCGTGGTCGGCCATGTCCATGCTGCCAGCGGCGATCTCGTGCAGCTTGGGCTTCCAGACGTGGGTGCGGTTCTTCTCGATCAGCGTGATGTGCGCCTGCCCACGGCGGCCCAGGGTGTCACCCAGGCGCGTGGCCAGTTCCAAGCCGCCGGCACCACCGCCGACGATGACGATGCGGTGCGCGGCAGGGGCGTTGCGGGCTGGCGGCATGGGCGGGCAGGCATGAAGCCGAAGAGCACACAGAAACAGTGCCCTTCGACTCTAAGGCCGCGCGGGCCTGTTGCCGCGCCGCGCGTGATCAGGCGGCAAACTGCTCGGTGTCGACTTCCGATTGATTCTGCGCGTTGTAGCGCGCACCGCTGATGCGGGCAGGCGCGAACAGCGCGTCCAGCGCCGCCATCAGCGCGGGTGGCACGGTGACGGCCGCCGCGCCCAGGTTCTCTTGCAGGTGAGCGGGCTGCGTGGTGCCGGGAATGGGGACGATGTGTTTGCCCTGCGCCAGCAGCCAGGCGAGCGCCAGCTGCGCCGCTGTGCAGCCAGCCTGTGCGGCCAGGTCGGCCAGGCCCGGCAGCAGCGCGGCATTGGCCGTGGCATGCGCCGGCTCGAAACGCGGCATTGCACGGCGGATGTCCTTGGGCGCAAAGCCGGCCGCATCCAGCGGCGCGCCGCACAAGAAGCCGCGCCCGACGGGGCTGAAGGCGACGAAGGCGGTGCCGCTGTCGGCGCAGGCCTGCAGCACGGCGATCTCGGGGTTGCGCGTCCACAGCGAGTACTCGGTCTGCAGCGCCGCAATGGGGTGCACGGCCTGCGCGCGATTCAGCGTGGCCGCACTCACCTCGCTCAGGCCCAAGGCGCGCACCTTGCCCTGCTCCACCAGCCGCGCCATCGCGCCCACGCTGTCCTCGATGGGCACCGTCTTGTCCCAGCGGTGCAGGTAGTAGAGGTCGATGACGTCTGTGCCCAACCGGCGCAGGCTGTCTTCGCAATCACGCTGGACGGAAGCCGGCCGGCCGTCGATCACGCGCTGCAGCGCGCCACCAGCGCCCACCGGTTGGCCCGTCATGCCGCCCTTGCTGCACAGCACGATGCGGCTGCGGTGCGCTTTCAACACGCGGCCCACCAGCGTCTCGTTCGCGCCGAAGCCGTAAAGCGCTGCGGTGTCGAAGAGCGTGACGCCGGCGTCCAACGCCTGCAGCAGCAGGGCCTCAGCGGCCGCAGGTTCGGGCGGCGTGCCGTAGGCGTGGCTGAGGTTCATGCAGCCCAGGCCGATCTCGGCCACCTCGAAAGGGCCGATGCGGCGGGTCTTCATGCGTGGGTCCTCATGCCGCGTTCAACTGCTGTTCCAGCCGGTGCAGCACCTCGTAGCAAGGCAGCACCTGCGCCACGCTGGCGTTGGGCTCGCGGCCTTCGCGGATGGCGGCGAAAAACTCGCGGTCTTGCAGCTCGATGCCGTTCATCGACACATCCACCTGGCTGACGTCGATCTTTTCTTCCTTGCCGTTGAAAAGATCGTCGTAGCGTGCGATGTAGGTGCCGGTGTCGCCGATGTAGCGGAAGAAGGTGCCCAGCGGCCCTTCGTTGTTGAAGCTCAAGCTCAGCGTGCAGATCGCGCCGTTGGCGGCCTTGAGCTGGATGCTCATGTCCATCGCGATGCCCAGCACCGGATGGATGGGGCCTTGCAGTGCGTTGGCCTGCACGATGGGGCTGCGCGCCTGATAAGCGAAGAGGTCCACCGTGTGCGCGGCGTGGTGCCACAGCAGGTGGTCGGTCCAGCTGCGCGGCTGGCCCAGCGCGTTCATGTTGGTGCGGCGGAAGAAGTAGGTCTGCACGTCCATCTGCTGGATGTGGAACTCGTCCTTCACGATGCGCTGGCGCACCCACTGGTGGCTGGGGTTGAAGCGGCGCGTGTGGCCGCACATCGCGACCAGGCCCGTCTCCTTCGCGCGCTGCACCACGGCCTGGCCGTCTTTCAGCGCGTCGCACAGCGGGATCTCCACCTGCACGTGTTTGCCGGCCTCCAGGCAGGCCAGGGTCTGGCTGGCGTGCATCTGCGTGGGGGTGACGAGGATGACGGCATCCACCTCACGGATGGCCAGGCTGTCTTCGAGCTTGGTGGTGACGTGCGGGATGCCGTACCTGCTGGCCACTTCCTGCGTCTTGGCGAGGTCGCGGCTGATCAGCGACACCACCTCGACGTCGGGGATGAGCTTCATCGCGTCCAGGTGCTTCAAGCCGAAGGCGCCGGCACCGGCGAGGGCGACTTTGATGGTCATGTGTTCTCCAGAATCAGATGGCCGACGGCCGTGTTGCTGGCCGGCACATGGTAGAAGCGGTGCTTCACCACGGGCGCGCTGTCGCTCATCGCACCGCGCGCAATCAGCCACATCACGAGCTCGATGCCCTCACTGCCGGCCTCGCGCACGTAGTCGATGTGCGGCACCTGGGCGAGTTGTTCGGGCTCGCTGATCAGGCGGTCGAGGAAGCGGTTGTCCCACGCGCGGTTGATGAGCCCGGCGCGCGGGCCCTGCAGCTGGTGGCTCATGCCGCCGGTGCCCCAGATCTGCACCTTCAGGTCGGCGTCGAAGCTCTGCACGGCCTTGCGGATGGCGCGGCCGAGGTTGAAGCAGCGCCGGCCGCTGGGCACGGGGTACTGCACCACGTTCACGGCGAAGGGGATCACCGGGCAGGGCCAGGCCTGCGGCTGCCCACACATCAAGGACAGCGGCACGGTGAGCCCATGGTCGACATCCATCTTGTTCACGATGGTGAGGTCGAAGTCGTCCTGGATCACGCTGTGCGCGATGTGGCTGGCCAACTCAGGGTGGCCGATCACGGTAGGCACGGGCCGTGGGCCCCAGCCTTCGTCAGCGGGCTGGTAAGACGCTGCGGTGCCGATGGCGAAGGTGGGAATGAGGTCGAGGCTGAAGGCCGTGGCGTGGTCGTTGTAGACGAGGAAGATGACGTCGGGCTGGTTGTCCTTCAGCCACTGCTGGCTGGTCTCGTAGCCCTTGAACAGCGGCTGCCAGTAGGGCTCGGCCGTCTTGCCGAGGTCCAGCGCCGCGCCGATGGCAGGCACGTGGCTGGTGTAGACCGAGGCGGTGATGCGGGCCATGTCAGTTCCTTCCCCACATCGGGTCGCGGCCGCCGGCCACCATCATGGCGCGGTACTCGTCTTCGCTCATGCCCGTCATGCTGCCGGCCATCTGCTGGAAGCTCTTGCCATCGGTGGCGCCGATCTTGGCCAGGAAATAGATGTTGCCGCCCGCGGCGATGCAGCGGTTCAGGTCGCGCGCCAGCACCGCTTGCTTCTGTTCTTCCGTCATCGGCCACTCGTCAAGATAGCCCCGCTGGTCGGCGAGAAAGCGTTGGCGGTTCTCGGCCTTCATCAAGCTCATGCAGAACTGGTTGAGGTGGTAGCCCTTGCGGCTCTGCTCGGCGTCGAAGATGGTGGTGCCGGGGATGTCGAGGTAAGGCTTGTCGAGGCTCATGCGGTCTCCTCCGGCCAATAGAGGCGCATCGGGTTGGCGACGAGCAGCTTCTGCTGCAGTTCTGCCGTCACGGCGATGTGCGGGATGAAGTCGACCAGCAAACCGTCGTCGGGCATGTGGTCCTTCAGGTTGGGGTGCGGCCAGTCGGTGCCCCAGAGCACGCGGTCGGGGAAGCTCTCGACGATGCGGCGGGCGTAGGGCACCACGTCACGGTAGGCGGCCTGCTCGCCATTCAAGGCGCGCGGGCCAGCCACGCTCAGACGCTCAGGGCAGCTGACCTTGCTCCAGACGTTTTCACGCTCACGCATGAACCGCTGGAACAGCGCGAACTGCGGGCCGTCCACCGGCAGGCTCACATCGGGCCGGCCCATGTGGTCCACCACCACGGTGGTGGGCAACGCGGTGAAGAAGTCCCACAGCTCGGGCAGGTCCACCGCCTCGAAGTAGATGACGACGTGCCAGCCCAAAGACTTGATGCGCCCGGCGATCTCCATCAGCTCGTCCTTGGGCGTGAAGTCGACCAGGCGCTTGACGAAGTTGAAGCGCACGCCGCGCACGCCGTCGTTGTGCAGGGCTTCGAGCTCCTGGTCCGTCACGCTGCGCTTGACCGTGGCCACGCCGCGCGCCTTGCCGCCACTGCTGGCGCAGGCATCGGCCATGGCGCGGTTGTCGGCGCCGTGGCAGGTGGCCTGCACGATGACGTTGCGCGCAAAACCCAGATGGTCGCGCAGCGCGAACAGCTGCGCCTTGCTGGCATCACAAGGCGTGTACTTGCGTTCGGACGCGTAGGGGAATTCGGCGCCAGGGCCGAAGACGTGACAGTGCGCGTCGACGCTGCCGGGGGGTAGCTGGAAGCGGGGCTTCGATGGGCCGGCGTACCAATCCAGCCAGCCGGGGGTCTTCTCGAAGGCGGTGTGGCTCATGGTCTCAGCTCACCATCTCGAAAGGCAGGCCGGCGTATTGCTCGGCCAGCGCAGCTTGTGCAAACCGCGAGCTCTTCAGGTAATCGAGCTCGTGCTCCTGCGCCTTCTGGTCGAACTCGCTGAAGTGCGGAAAGCGGTGCAGCAGCGTCGTGAGGTACCAGCTCGTGCGCACGCTGCTCCACACGCGGCGCAGCGCCATCGCGCTGTAGCTGTTGAGCAGTTCATCGCTGCCCTGGCCGTACCAGCTGGCCAACGCCCGCGACAGGTAGAACACATCGCTCACCGCCAGGTTCAGGCCCTTGGCGCCCGTGGGCGGCACGATGTGCGCGGCATCGCCGCACAGGTAGAGCGCGCCATAACGCATGGGCTCGCTGACGAAGCTGCGCAGTGGCGCGATGCTCTTTTCGATGGTGGGGCCGGTCTCAATCATCGCGGCCATCTCGGCCGGGAAACGCGCGGTCAGCTCGCTCCAGAAACGGTCGTCGGACCAGGCCTCCACCTTGTCGTCCACCGGCACCTGGATGTAGTAGCGCGAGAGCTGGCTGTTGCGATAACTCGCCAGCGCAAAACCTTGCGGGTGGTTGACGTAGGTGATGTCGGGCAGCGGTTTCACGCGCGCCATCACGCCCAGCCAGCCGAAGGGGTAGACCTTCTCGTACTCCTTGCGCACGCTCTCGGGGATGCTGCGGCGGCTGACGCCATGGAAGCCATCGCAGCCGGCGATGAACTCGCAGTCCACGCGCCCGGCTTCGCCATGGCGCGTGTAGGTGACGTAAGGCTTGGCACCGGGGCGGCCGTCGAATTCGTGCAGCACCACGTCCTGCACTTCGGTCAGCACGGTCTGGCCGCGGCGGTCGGCGGCGGCGTAGAGGTCTTCCTGGATGGCCGTCTGGCCGTAGACCATGAAGCGCCGGCCCAGCGTGCTGGCGGTGTCCACCAGGAAGCTGTCACGCCCGGCCCAGGCGATGCGCATGCCGTCGTGCGGGTGGCCTTCGCGGTCCATGCGTTCGCTCAGGCCGTTGGCGCGCAGCACGTCCACCGTGGTGCTTTCCAGCACACCGGCGCGAATGCGCGAGAGCACGTACTCGCGCGTCTGGCGCTCCAGCACCAGGCTCTCGATGCCGTGGCGGTGCAGGATTTCAGAAAGCAAGAGGCCCGCGGGGCCGCTGCCGATGATGACAACCTGGGTCTTCATGTCTTGTCCTTGTTGACGGCCGCCAGCAGGCGGTCCGCTCCCGCAGCCGTCAGGATGCGGTCGGCTTCCACGCGCCAGTCGGCGCTGCGTGCAAAACCCGGTTCACCGCGGGTGCCGAACACGCCCGCGTCGGCAAGATCGGCGATGTGCGCCTGGCGCTCGGCCGTGCCCGCCGCGCTGTGCGGCACGAGCCCGGCTTCACGCACGGTGACGGCCACCTCGCGCACCTCTTCGCTGCGGCGGCGGCCGTGTTCGATGACACGCTGGAAGAAGTAGCTGGCCTGCTTCTCCCAGTCGATGCCGGGAAAGGTTTCCTGCAGCGAAGCGATGACCGCGTCTTCCACGCCGTGGTGGCGCGCGGCGGTGAAGCTCTCGATGACCATGGCCTCCAGGCCCTTGATCATCACGCTGCGGCACATCTTGGTGGCGCTGGCCACGCCGAGCTGTTCGCTGTGCACCTTGGCGGCAAAACCCAAGGTGTCCAGCAGCGGCTTCAGCGCCGCTGCGTCGGGCCCGCCCAGCAGCAGCGGCACCTTCAGCCGGTAGGGCGGCACGCTGGTCATCACCGCGCCTTCCACATACCGGCCGCCGGCCGCATTGACCCACTGCGAGGCCTGGATCTTGGCGCCGGGGCTGGCGCTGTTGAAGTCGAGGAAAACCGCGCCAGGGGCCAGGCCCGCGGCGCAGGCTTCGGCCACAGCAACGGCCTGGCTGGCCGTGACCGCGCTCACCACGAGCTCGGCACCGCGCACGGCATCGGCCTGCGTGTCTGACAGCACCACGCCGTGCGCTGCCGCATGGGCACGCAGCGGGGCAGCGCTGGGGCCGGCCAGCTTCAGATCGTGGGCCTGCACGCGGTGGCCGGCGGCACCCAGGTCTTCGGCCAGGATGCGGCCAACCTCGCCATAGCCGATGAGGGCGATGCGCACAGTCGCGCCTTCAGTCGATGTAGCGCAGGCCGGCCTGGGCCAGCGGCTCGCGCATCTTGTACATGTCCAGGCCCAGCACGCCGGCCGCCAGCCGGGCGCGTTTCTCGCCTTCGTTGGCCTCGCGCTTCGTGGCGGCGGCCAGCGTGGCTTCGGCCATGGCGCGCGGCACGCAGACCACGCCGTCGTCGTCGGCCACCACCACGTCGCCCGGGTGCGCCAGCGCGCCGGCGCACACCACGGGGATGTTCACGCTGCCCAAGGTGGCCTTGATCGTGCCCTTGGCGCTGATGGCCTTGCTCCACACCGGGAAGCGCATCTCGGTGAGCGTCTTCACGTCGCGCACGCCGGCGTCGATGACCAGCGCACGTGCGCCGCGGGCCTGGAAAGACGTGGCCAGCAGATCGCCGAAATAGCCGTCGGTGCAAGGCGCGGTGATGGCTGCGATGACGATGTCGCCCGGCTGTATCTGCTCGGCCACCACATGCATCATCCAGTTGTCACCCGGGTGCAGCAGCACGGTGACGGCGGTGCCGCTGACCTGCGCGCCGCTGTAGATGGGCCGCATGCCGGTGTGCAGCAGGCCCACGCGGCCCATGGCCTCGTGCACCGTGGCGCTGCCGAAGTGCGCCAGCTGGTCGGCGATGTGCGCCGGGGTGCGCGTGATGTTGCGGTAGACGACGCCGAGTTCGTACATGGTCAGAGTCCTTGGGCTTTCAGGGCGGCATCCAGCCGCGGGTAGACACGGCGCGCATTGCCTTCGTAGATGGCGTGTTTCTCGGCCGTGCTCAGCTGCGTGCTGGCCTCGATGTAGCGCTTGGTGTCGTCGTAGTTGAAGCCGGTCTCGGGGTCGATGCCGCGCACCGCGCCGATCATTTCGCTGGCGAAAAGGATGTTCGCCACCGGGATCACCTTGGTCAGCAGGTCGATGCCCGGCTGGTGGTAGACGCAGGTGTCGAAGAACACGTTGTTCAGCAGGTGCTCGGTGAGCAGCGGCTTCTTCAGCTCTTGCGCCAGGCCGCGGTAACGGCCCCAGTGGTAAGGCGCGGCACCCCCGCCGTGCGGGATGATGAACTTCAGCGTCGGGAAATCCTTGAACAAGTCGCCCTGCAGCAGCTGCATGAAGGCCGTGGTGTCGGCGTTGATGTAGTGCGCGCCGGTGGTGTGGAAACACGCGTTGCAGCTGGTGCTGACATGCACCATGGCCGGGATGCCGTACTCCACCATCTTTTCGTAGATGGGGTACCAGTGGCGGTCGGTCAGGGGCGGGCTGGTCCAGTGGCCGCCGCTCGGGTCGGGGTTCAGGTTCAGCGCCACGTTGCCGTACTGCTCAACGCACTTCACCAGCTCGGGGATGCAGGTGGCCGGGTCCACGCCCGGGCTCTGCGGCAGCATGGCCGCAGGGATGAAGTGCTGCGGGAAGAGCTGGCTGACGCGGTAGCAGAGCTCGTTGCAGATGGCGGCCCAGGTGCTGCTGACCTGGAAATCGCCGATGTGGTGGGCCATGAAACTGGCGCGCGGGCTGAAGATGGTGAGGTCGCTGCCGCGCTCGCGCATCTTGGCCAGCTGGTTGAGCTCGATGGTCTCGCGCAGTTCGTCGTCGATGATCTTCAGGTCGGCCACACGCGGCATGGAAGCCGGATCCTTGATGCCGGCGATCTGCGCGTTGCGCCAGGTCTCCAGCGCCTTGGGCGCGGTGGTGTAGTGGCCGTGGATGTCGATGATCATGGGCAGGGTCTCCGTCTGTTGTTCAGGCCGCGGGGGCCAGGCCGTGGCGGCGGTGCGTCTCGGCGTTGTCGGGGCCGCGGAACTGCGCCAGCACCGCCGCAGCACCCGGCGCGGCTTGCAGGCCCAGGGCCGCGCTGAAAGTGGTGGTCTGTGCGGCCGCGGCGGGCAACTCGCCCACCACATCGATGCCGGGCTGGCCGGCGAACTCGGGCAGTTGCTGGAAGCCCAGGGCCGCCTGGCCGCGGGCCACCAGCGTGGCCACGGGCACGCCGGGCGGGGCCAGCACCAGGCGGCCGGCCAGCGCGTCTTGCAGGCCCCAGCGCGCCACCAGTGCCAGCAGGTGCTTGCCGCTGGGCCCGGTGCTGTAGCCGATGCTGGGCGCGGCGGCCACGGCATCGCGCAGCGCGGCTTCGTCGTGCAGCGACGGGTGCGGCGCGCCGGCCGGCACGGCCACCACCATGGCCGAACGCACCAGGTCCACACGCGGGCCCTGCACGTGGCCGGCGGCGAGCAGGGCGTCGATGGCGTCGGACGCCAGCACGACCAGATCGAACTGCTCACCGGCGGCCACACGGCGTGCGGCATCTACGCCGCCCACGCTCTCAAAAGCCACGCGCGGGCCGCCCGCCAGCGCGCAACGCTCGGCCAGTTCGGCCAGCAGGTGGCGCGTGGCCATGGACGAAATGCCAGTGAGCGCGGAGGCCGGGGTGTTCATGCGGAGGTGGGCAGAAAGCAAGGCCGCGGAAGCCCTGGATTCTTCGATCGGCCCGCCCATGTTGCAACCGCATGGCCACACTAGCTGCTAGACCGTTTCGGCATACCATGCCGGCATGGATTTCAAGCAGCTGCAGACCTTCGTGCAGGTGGCCGAGCTGGGCAGCTTCACGCGTGCGGCCAGCGTGCTGCGCGTGGCACAGCCGGCGCTCAGCCGCCAGGTGCGCGCGCTGGAGGTCGAGCTTCGCCAGGCGCTGTTCGAACGCAACGGCCGCGGTGTCACGCTCACCCCGGCCGGCACACGCCTGCTGGGCCACGGCCGCGGCATCCTGCAGCAGCTGGAGCGCGCGCGCCAAGACCTGGAAGAACACCGCGGCATGGCCGCCGGCCTGCTCAGCATCGGCCTGCCGCCCAGCGTGAGCCGCACGCTCACGGCGCCGCTGGTGGAGCTGTTCCGCGAGCGTTTTCCGCGCGCCACGCTCACCGTGGTGGAGGGCCTGACCACCTACACGCTGGAGTGGCTGGCCCAGGGCCGCATCGACTGCGCCGTGGTCTACAACGCCACGCCCGCGGCGGCCTTCGAGCTGCTGCCGGTGCTGGAAGAGCCGCTTTACCTGGTTTCGGCGCGCACGCCGCGCGAAGCCGGCGCCGCGCTCGTGGCGCGCCCGCTGGACCTGGCCACGCTGGCCACGCGCGAACTCGCCATGCCGAGCCGGCCGCACGCCATCCGCATGCGCCTGGAGACGGTGATGGCCGAGGCCGGCCTCAAGCCGCGCGTGGGGCTGGAGATCGAGAGCGTGCCGGCCATCCTCGACCTCGTGCAGCGCCACCCGCTGCACGCCGTGCTGTCGCTCAACGCCATCCGGGCCAGCGGGCGTGAAAACGAACTGCGCGCCCGACCGGTGCAACTGCCCGCGCGCCGGGGGGCCGTGGCCAGCGAGCTGGCCGCCACGCTGTGGCTGGCCACGTCGGCGCAGCGTCCTCGCGGGCCGCTGCTGGAGCAGGCGTTGCCGATGCTGTCGACCCTGCTGACCGAGCACCTGGCCTGAGCGCCACGGCGCCCGGCCGGCGGCCTCAGGGCAACTGCTTCAGCGCCTCGCGCACACGTTCGACGTAGCGGCCTTTGGGATAGGCGCGCAGGTAGGCCTCGTAGTCTTCACGGCGTTTGCTGTTGGCAGCGCGGTCCCAGGCTTCGAACTCCGCCTGCAAGGCATTGGCCGGCGAGACGGCGGCCGGCTCGGGCGTGCCGCCCTGGCGCGGCGCCGGCTGCGCGGCCGGGGCGAGCGCCGCGGGCACGGTGGCCGGCAGCACCGGGCCCGGGGTGGCCACGGCGCTGCCGGGTTTGGGCGGGTAGAAGAAAAAGTCGGTGGAGCTTTCGTCCACCAGCGAAGGCCGCTGCTGGTGGTTCACGGCCGAAGCCTTGGTCTCGACGCTGCTGCGCACACGCTTGAGCATTTCGGCGGCCGACAGGCCCACGTTGCGCATCTGCTTGATCAGCTCGCGCGTGAACAGGCCGTTGGGCACCGGGTCGTTGTCGCCGAGGCGGTCGAGCGCCTGCTGGCCTTTGGAGGCGGCCATGATGATCATCGAGCCCTTGGGCGGCTCGATGCGCGAGAGTGAAGACCCGGGCGGCAGCGAGCGCCCGGCCGTGGTGGCGCGGAAGGGGTCGTCGCGGCAGGCGTCGACGATCACCAGCGAAAAGCGCGCGCGCTGGTTGAGGTCGTCCACCAGCTGCTCCAGCGAGAGACCGTCGCGCTGGATGGCGCGTTCGCCCGTGACCTTGATGTCCACCGGCAGCAGGTAAGGCCCCAGCTGCGGCGGTTGCGAGCCGTGGCCGCTGAAGAAGAACACCACCTCGTCGCCCTTTTCGATGCGGCGCAGAAAGCCGTCGATCTGGTCGTGCATCTGCTCGCGGGTGCCGTCGAGCACGGTGGTGACCTGGAAGCCGGCGGCCTGCAGTTCCTTGGCCAGCGATTGCGCGTCATTGCGCGCGTTGCGCAGCGGGGTGACGTGCTGGTAGCGGTCGTTGCCCACCAGCAGTGCCAGGCGGGCGGCGTCGGCGGGCTCGGCCGCGATGAGCAACATCAAGGCGCAGGCGCCCAGCCATAGCCGGGCGGGCAGCAGACGTGCGGTGGCAGGCAGGTGCAGAGGCATGGTGGCGGCAGCCGGCGCAGCGCCGGGTGCCGGGCCGGCCCCGTTTCGCGCGCGCGAAGCCCGCACCATAGCGGAAGGCGGGGGCCGGGTGCCATCCCTCCAAGAGCGGGCCGGTGCCAGATGCGGCGCAGATTTGCTGCCCCGGCCCGGCCCATCGCGGCCGCAAGCGCGCTAGATTCCGGCCATGGCTGACCAGGTTTTCGCGGTATTGGGGTTGGTGTTCTGCGCGCTCGTGTGGGGCAGCATGCTGCTCGGCCCGGCGCGAACCCAGGGTTTGCGCCAGCGCGCCTCGGCCTGGTGGCGGCGGACCAGCGCCGCCCGGCGCGCGCCAGCGCCGCCCCGACAGCCCGACCCGCGGCAGGCCCGCGAGGCGGCCGAAGCCCTCATCGAGCGCGCCCGGCGGGCTGCGCAGGTGGAACGCGAAGGCAACGTTTACAGGCCCGACCGTTTCCATGAGCGCAAGAACGGCAAGGACGGCAAAGACAAGCTGCACTGAACCGCAAACCCGACTGAAGGCGGGGGTGGTTCACACGGGCCATCATCGGCGTCTCTAACAGCAACCGCCAGGAGACCCCGATGACGCGTCTGAACGTCAATGGCCAGGTGCGACAGCATCCCGCCGAGCCCGACACCCCGCTGCTGTGGGTGCTGCGTGAACACCTGGGCCTGACGGGCACGAAGTACGGCTGCGGCGTGGCGCAGTGCGGCTCTTGCACGGTGCACATCGACGGCAACCCGGTGCGCAGCTGCGTGATGCCGGTCTCGGCGGTGCAGCCCAGCCAGAAGGTGATCACCATCGAGGGTCTGTCGCCCAAGGGCCTGAACGCGCTGCAGAAGGCCTGGGTCAACAACGACGTACCGCAGTGCGGCTACTGCCAGAGCGGCATGCTGATGGCTGCCGCGGCCCTGCTGAAGAAGAAGCCCAAACCCACCGACGCCGATATCGACGCGGAGATCACCAACATCTGCCGCTGCGGCACCTTCAACCGCGTGCGCGCGGCCATCAAGGAAGCTGCCGGGGTCACGAAGACCGCGGGCCTGGACATCGTGCACGTCACCCGGAGCGCCGCATGAAGGCCCCCACGCTGAACCGCCGCCAGTTCATCGGCACCGGCGCGGCCGCCACGGCCGCCGTCTCCACCGCCGTGACCGGGGGCTTCGTCTTCGGCTTTCCCACCAGCGCCGCGGCGCAGGGGCAGGTGCCCGAGGTCAACGCCTGGGTCGTGATCCAGCCCGATGACCAGGTGATCATCCGCATCGCGCGCAGCGAGATGGGCCAGGGCACGCTCACCGGCCTGGCGCAGATGGTGGCCGAAGAGCTGGAATGCGACTGGGCGAAGGTGACCACCGAGTACCCCACGCCGGGCCAGAGCCTGGCGCGCAAGCGCCCCTGGGGCGACTTCGGCACGGGCGGCAGCCGCGGCATCCGTGCCAGCCACGACTACGTGCGCAAGGGCGGCGCCAGCGCCCGGCTGATGCTGGTGCAGGCCGCCGCCGAGACATGGCAGGTGCCGGCCGCCGAATGCACCGTGAGCAAGGGCGTCATCACCCACGCTGCCAGCCGCCGCAAGGCGAGCTACGGCCAGGTGGCCGCCGCGGCCGCGAAGCTGACGCCGCCGGCCGCCGCCGACATCCCGCTGAAAGACCCGAAGGACTGGAAGCTGATCGGCCAGCGCATGGCGCGCCTGGACACGGCCGACAAGGTCAACGGCAAGAAGGTCTTCGGTGCCGACCTGCAACTGCCCGGCATGCTGAACGCCGCCATCAACGCCTGCCCGGTGTTCGGCGGCAAGCTCAAGAGCTACGACGCCGCCGCGGTGGAAAAGATGCCCGGCGTGAAGAAGGTGCTGGCCGTGGGCGACAACGCCGTGGCCGTGGTGGCCGACACCTGGTGGCGCGCCAAAAAGGCGCTCGACGCACTGCCCGTGCAATGGGATTTCGGCGCGCACGCCAACGTGCAGCAGGCCGACTTCAACGCCGTGCTGAAGGCCGGTCTTGACGCGCCGCAGGCCGTGGTGGGCAACAGCAACGGCGACGTGAAGGCCGCGCTGGCCGGTGCGGTGCGCAAGGTGGAGGCGGTGTACGCCTACCCACGCCAGAACCACGCGACGATGGAGCCGATGAACGCCACGGCCAAGTGGACGGCCGAGCGCTGCGAGGTCTGGACGCCCACGCAGAACGGCGAGGCCTCGTTGGCTGCCGCGGCACAGGCCGCGGGCCTGCCGGCAGCGCAGTGCGAGGTCTACAAGATCGACCTCGGCGGTGGTTTCGGCCGCCGCGGCGCGGTGCAAGACTGGATCACCCAGGCCGTGCTCATCGCCAAGCAGATGCCCGGCACCCCTGTGAAGCTGCTGTGGTCGCGCGAAGAAGACATGACCCAGGGGCGCTACCACCCCATCACCCAGGCCAAGATGACGGCCGGGCTGGACGCGCAAGGCAACATCACCGGCCTGCACATGCGCATCAGCGGCCAGAGCATCCTGGCCGGCGTGGCGCCGCAGGCCATCCGCGACGGGCGCGACCCGGTGATGTTCCAGGGCCTGAACAACGGCGGCGGCGAGGCCATGATCGGCTACAGCTTCCCGGCCCTGCTGGTCGACCATGCGATGCGCAACCCGCACGTGCCACCGGGCTTCTGGCGCGGTGTGAACCTGAACCAGAACGCGGTCTACCTGGAGTGTTTCATCGACGAGATCGCGCACGCCACGCAGCAAGACCCGCTGGCCCTGCGCCGCAAGCTGATGGCCCAACACCCGAAGCACCTGGCGGTGCTGAACGCGGTGGCCGCTCGGGTGGGCTGGGAGAAGCCCGCGGCCGACATCGACGGCCAGAAGGTGCACCGCGGCCTGTGCGTGACGCACGGCTTCGGCAGTTATGTGGCGGCCTGCGCCGAGATCTCGGTGGGCGCGAAGGGGCAGCTGAAGATCCACCGCATCGTGGCGGCCACCGACTGCGGCTATGCGGTGAACCCGCAGCAGATCGAGGCCCAGGTGGAAGGCAGCTTCGTCTACGGCCTGAGCGCGATGCTCTACGAAGAGTGCACGGTGAAGGACGGCCGCATCGAGCAGCGCAACTTCGACACCTACCCGTCGATGCGCATCGCCGAGATGCCCAAGGTCGAGACCATCGTCATGCCTTCGGGCGGCTTCTGGGGCGGCGTGGGCGAGCCCACCATCGCCGTGGCGGCACCGGCGGTGCTGAATGCCATCTTCGCGGCCACCGGCAAGCGCATCCGCGAGCTGCCGATCAAACAGCAGCTGCAGCAGGCCTGAGGCACGGCGCGCGTGATGCCGGGCATGGCCGTGTTGGCGCTGGCGGGGGCGGCCATCACCTTCACCGTGGTGGGCGATGGCATCCCGCAGCCACTGACCGCCACGCCCGGCAACGCGGCGGCCGGCCGCGCCCTCGTGGTCGACCGCACCCAGGGCCTGTGCCTGCTGTGCCACAGCGGGCCTTTCGACCGCACGCCGGCCGAGCGCGCGCAGGGCAACCTGTCGACGAACCTGGCCGGCGTGGGCAGCCGCTACAGCGCTGCGCAACTGCGCCTGCGTGTGGCCGATGCCAAGCACCTGAACCCGGCCAGCGTGATGCCCAGCTTCCACCGCCTGCCGCCGGCCACGGCCGAGCAGCGGGTAGGCGCAGCGTGGCAGGGCAAGCCGGTGCTGAGCGCGCAGCAGGTGGAAGACGTGGTGGCTTTTCTGGAAACGCTGAAATGAAAGTCGAACGACGAACGGTGCTGGCCGCTGGCGGCGCTGGCGCGCTGACCGTGTTGCTGCGGCCCTGGTCCGTGCATGCGGCCGCTTCGCCAGCGCTGCAAGCCGCCATCGAAGGTTTCACCGGCGGCGTGCCACTGCAGACCGGCCGCGTCACGCTGGCCGTGGATGCCGTGGTGGAGAACGGCAACACCGTGCCCGTGAGCGTGAGCGTGCAGAGCCCGATGACGGCCGAACAGCACGTGCAGCGCATCGCCCTCTTCACCGAGCTGAACCCGCAGCCCGAGGTGGCCGTGTTCCACCTCGGCCCGGCCAGCGGCCGCGCGATGGTGGGCACACGCCTGCGCATGGCCACCAGCCAGAACGTCATTGCCATCGCACGCATGAACGACGGCAGCTGCTGGCAACACCGCGTGGCCGTGAGCGTGGCCCTGGCCGCCTGCCTGGAGGGCGAATGAGCACCATCCGCGCGCTGCTGCGCCTGCCGACCACGGCCCGCCCGGGTGAGGTGGTGGAGGTGCGGCTCTTGATGCAGCACCCCATGGAAACCGGCTTCCGTCCCGATGCCAGCGGGCGCACGGTGCCGCGCAACATCCTGCGCCGCATCGAGGCGCGCTTCGAGGGCGAGCTGGTGTTCGCGGCCGATCTTTTCCCGGCCATCACCGCCAATCCCTTCCTCGCCTTCCCCCTGCGCGCCACACGCAGCGGCACGCTGGTGGTCAGCATCGAGGGCGACAGCGGCGTCTCTCAGCGCGAAACCGCCACGCTCACGGTGGCATGAAGCCCGCCCAGCGCGCCAGCCTGGCGCTGGCAGCGCTGCTGACCGGGCTGGTGAGCGCCAGCGCCGGCGCTGCCGACCTGCGCCGCTCGGGTTTTGCCGACATGGCGCCCAGCACGCAGGCCCTGCAGCGCGACGACACCCTCAACCCCGCCATGCTGTGGGTGCAAGACGGCGAGCAGCGTTTCCAAGCCGATTGCGCGGGCTGCCACGGCAGCGGCAGCGCGCCGGCCATGAGCCTGCGCGGGGCCGCCGCCCGCCACCCGGCCTGGGACACCACGCTCGGCAAGCCGCTCACGCTGGCCGGCCGCATCAACCAGTGCCGCGTGCGCCACGTGAAAGCACCGCCGCTGGCGCCCGAGAGCGAAGGCCTGCTCGCGCTGGAAGCGTTTGTCGCGCTGCAGTCGCGCGGCCTGCCCACCGCTCCTGACCGCACGCCGGCGCTGCAGCCTTTCGTGGCCCAGGGTGAGGCGCTCTACCGCCGCCGCATCGGCCAGCTCGATTTTTCTTGCGCGCAATGCCACGACGACCACGCCGGCCGCCGCCTGGCCAGCGCGCTGATTCCGCAGGCCCACCCCACCGGCTACCCGTTGTACCGGCTGGAATGGCAGGGCCTGGGCTCGCTGCAGCGCCGCCTGCGCAACTGCATGACGGGCGTGCGCGCCGAGCCCTATGCCTACGGCAGCGACGAATACACGATGATCGAGCTCTACCTGAAACAGCGCGCTGCCGGCATGGCGATGGAAAGCCCTGCCGTGCGGCCGTGAACCCTTTTGCGGGCACCGCCTTGATCTCGACCACTCCCTCCCCTGCGCTGCAGGACACACAAGCCTGGCTGGAACTGGCCGTCATCGGCCTGAACCTCTGTCCCTTCGCGAAAGCCGTGCACAGCAAGGGCCAGATCCGCTGGGTGGAAAGCAGCGCCACGCAGCCGCGCGAACTGCTGGCCGACCTGGTGGCCGAGCTGAAACACCTGCACGCCACGCCGGCCGAGACCACCGACACGACCGTGCTCGTCTGCCCGCAGGCCCTGCCGGATTTCCTCGACTTCAACGACTTCCTCGACGTCGCCGAAGGCGCGCTGGAAGACCTGGGCCTGGACGGCGACCTGCAGATCGCCAGCTTCCACCCGCAGTTCCAGTTCGAGGGCACCGAGCCCGGCGACGCCGGCAACCTCAGCAACCGCGCGCCTTTTCCCACGCTGCACCTGCTGCGCGAAGACAGCGTCGAGCGCGCTGTGGAAGCCTTCCCCGAGGCCGAGGCCATCTTCGAGCGCAACATCGAGACGCTGGAAGCGCTGACGCCCGCCCAAGGCCGCGCCGTTTTCGGCGACCGGTTCGGACAAAACGAGAAATCTGGCGACCTCGGTCACGCTTGAGCGAGCGCAGCGGGCCCGCTGGACCTGAAAAGGCGCGCCGGCTGGCCGAAAACCACGGCAGATGCCCGTGCCGGCGCACAACACCCCTGTTGGCAGCCCCAGCAGCCGGGCTTGCCTGGCGCCGCCGTGACAACCGGGGCGTGCCGGCACCGACCGAGAACCGAGCCGCGCTCGATGGATGTTCACGATGGGCACGCTGAGGCGACATGATGGAGCAGACAGATCACGCTGAGGTCGTGGCGCCCAGCCACGACTTGTCGTCATTGCCGAGCTTCATACGCAAGACCGCTGGCGGTGTCGTGCTCGATGTGGCCCAGATGCCGGTGGACGACAGCTTTCTGGTCTTTGTCGACCGGCTCTTTGCGCAAGGCGCGTACTTCACCGAACTCGACCACGCCAGCTTCCAGGCGCTGCTGTACCAGCCGGAATCGATGCGCGGCCGTGCCCGCGAGATACGGCTGGCGGCCGGCATCATGCGCTTGGCGCCGGAGCGCCGCTCGCTCTACAAGGAGGTTCGGGTGCTCGAAGAAGGCGCACGGGCCGAGTACCTGTTCGAGCCCGTTTTTCTGGAAGTGAACGAGCCCGAACCCGTGCATGGCCCGGCCGACGCCAGCGGCCAGACGACTGTCGTCGGCGCCCGAGAGCGGAGCCGCCTCGAGCCCACCCGCCTGGACATCGACGAATTCATCTGCGTCATGTGGTGCAAGGGGGTGCGCTTTGGCCTCCAGGTGCAGACGGTGCAGGACGCCATCGCCGCCAACAAGACAGACCGCTTGGCCGTGGCCCTGGAACTCCCGCCCCAACCCGGGCGCGATGCCGAACTGCTGGAGCAGTTCGAAGGCCTGCACCGCGACAACTCGCCCTTGATCACGGCGGGCCGGGCCGATTTGAGGCGCTTCAAGAACCGGTTTCCGCAAATCGCCCAAGGCACGCGGATGATGAAGAAGGTGCCCCGACAACTGGGCAAGCCGGGCTTTCGCGTCACGGGCGCCCTCATCGAGCCCGAACTGCCCAAGGACCTCAGCCTGGAGGCCCTGGCCGGGCCGGGAACGAAGATCGAGAACGGCCCCGACGGCCAGTTCATCAGCGCGCAGGCCAGCGGGTTCATTTCGATCGATGTGGACTCCAACCAGATCTCGGTCACCGAGAAGATCGAGAACAAGAGCGGCATCAATGCCAAGACCACCGGCGATCTGACGCTGTCGGTCCACGAGTTTGTCGAACACGGCGAGGTGCAGGAAGGCCGCGTGGTGGAGGGCAAGCACATGAAGTTCACCTCCACGGTCTACGGGTCGCTGGTCTCCAAGGCCGGGCACATCGAGCTGGCCGACAGCCTGAGTGGCGGCCGGGCCACGAGCGCAGGCGGCAGCATCCACATCAAGAACCGCGCCTTGAACGCCGGTGTCGAGGCTGTGGGCGGCAGCATCGATGTGCATTACGCCGAGAACTCGACGCTCATCGGCGATGTGGTGGTCATCGGTCACGCCATCAATTGCGAAGTCATCGCCAACAGCCTGCGGGTGGGGGTGGCCCAGGGCTGCACCCTGGTGGCCCAGTCGGTAGAGATCCAGACCTCCGACATGCGCCGCGGCAAGCCCACCCTGGTGTCCGTGCTGGTGCCAGACATCACCGAGGGGCGGCGCAAACTGACGGCGCTGTGGTCGGCCGTGGCCGACATCGAGCAGAAGATCGAGGCCGTGTCCGCGGAGGTCAAGAAGCTGGCAGCAGACCCTGATTTCAGCAAGCTGTTGGCACTGACCGACATGGTGCGTACAGGCAGGCTGGCGCTGTCGCCGGTGCAGGAGAGCAACTTCCGCCAGATGCAGAACCGGCATGTGGGCGGGCTCAAGGCCATGGAGAGGTTCGCCAAGGAAAAGCAGGCCCTTCAGCAAGCACTGCAGGCCAAGCAAGACGAGATCAGCCATTTCCGGCAAACCCAGAGCGCCTTGGCCGCCGGACGTGGATGCACGATCCGCGAGGTGGTCGGCGAAACCTGCGTGGAGAAGGTGGCCACCGCACTGGGCGTGGCGCACTTCACGGGCGTTTCCGGCAACAACTTCGGCATGAAGCTGCGCGAGATGTCGCCCACGCCCAAGCGCCTCTACCAGCAAGACAGCGGCAGCGTGGCCTGGCGCCACGCCGCGGACGAGAGCCTGTCATCGCCGGCCTGAGCCTGCACGAAGAAGCCTGCGGCTAGGGGCTGCTCCAGAGCCGCCAGCCCAGGCCCGCCGCCAGGGCCAGCATGGTCAGGCCGATCAGCACGTCCAGCACCTGCCAGGCGCGTGGCCGCGCGAACACCGGCGCCAGCCAGCGCGCACCGTAGCCCAGCGCTGTGAACCACAGCAGGCTGGCCGTGGCCGCCGCGGCCACGAAGGCGCCCTTCGCCGCCCCCGGCTGCTGCGCGCCCAGGCTGCCCAGCAGCAGCACGGTGTCGAGGTAGACGTGCGGGTTCAAGAGCGTGAAGCCCAGCGCCTGCAGCAGCACGGTGCGCAGCGGGTTGGGTGCCGCGCTGGCCGCGGCGGCCTGCAGTACACCGGGCCGGAGCGCGCGCTTCAGGGCCATCAGCCCGTAGGCCGCGAGAAAGACCATGCCCCCCAGCGTCAGCACCGTGGCCAGACCGGGCCGCGCGCCCAGCAGCTGGGCGAGGCCGGCCACGCCGGCGGCCATCAGCACGGCATCGCAGCCTGCGCACAGCGCCACGATGGGCCCGACGTGTTCGCGCCGCAGCCCCTGGCGCAGCACGAAGGCGTTCTGCGCGCCGATGGCGACGATGAGGGACAGGCCGAGCACGAAGCCCGAAACAGCGGCAGACCAGAGCGGTGTTGACATGGTGCGCAGCATGCCCGGTGCGCCCATGACCGCGGCTTAGACTTGCTTCAGCCGCATCAACACTGCTGAAGCAGCAGCCCCCCGAATGCTCGACTACCCGCTCGTCGCCGCGGTGGCCGCCGTGCTGCGCGAAGGCAGTTTCGAGCGCGCCGCCGAGGCGCTGCACCTCACGCCTTCGGCCGTTTCGCAGCGCGTGAAGCTGCTCGAAGAGCGCCTGGGCCAGCCGCTGGTGGTACGCGGCGGGCCGTGCAGCGCCACCGCGGCCGGTGCCGCGCTGGCGCGCCATGCCGAAGCCCTGCGTCTGCTCGAGGCCGATCTGGCCGAACAACTGCCCGGTCTGGGCGATGCCAGCGCCCCCACGCTGCCGCTGGCCGTCAACGCCGACAGCCTGGCCACCTGGTTCCTGCCCGCGCTGGCGCGCCTGGGGCCCGAACGCGGCTGGCTCTTCGACCTGCGCCTGGAAGACCAGGACCACACCGCCGAACAGCTGGCGCGAGGCGAGGTGCTGGCGGCCGTGACGGCGCTGGCCACACCGCAGCGCGGCTGCCGCAGCCTGGCCTTGGGCGCGCTGCGCTACCGCGCCACGGCCAGCCCGGCTTTTGTGGCGCGCCATTTCGCTGCAGGTGTGAACGCCACCACGCTGGCCAGCGCGCCCTGCCTCGTCTTCAACCGGCAAGACCGCATGCAGGCACGCTGGGTCGAAGCCCGGCTCGGCCGGCCGCTGGCGGTGCCGCGCCACTGGCTGCCTTCGCCGCAGGCTTTTGTCGATGCGGCACTGGCCGGCCTGGGCTGGGGCCTGAACCCCGAACCGCTGGTCTTAGACCTGCTGGCGCGCGGCGCGCTGGTCGACCTGCCCGGCGCCACGCCGGTGGACGTGCCGCTGCACTGGCAGACGCTGCGCGCCGCGGACCGCCTGCTGCAACCGCTGACCCGCGCCGTGGCCGATGCCGCGCGCACGGTTCTGCACCCTGAGAAAGACCTGCCCGCATGAAGATCTGCATCGTCGGCCTGGGCGCCATCGGCGGCCTGTTTGCAGCCCGGCTGGGCCAGCGCCTGCCGCCGGGCGACGTCACGCTCTCGGCGCTGGCGCGCGGCGCCACGCTGGCCGCGGTGCGCCAGCATGGGCTGCGCGTGCACGGGCCTGAGGGCCTCACCGCCGTGCCGCTGCACGCCAGCGACGACCCGGCCGCCCTCGGCGTGCAAGACCTCGTCATCCTGGCCGTCAAGGGCCCGGCGCTGCCCGCGGTGGCGCCGGCCGTGGCCGCGCTGTGCGGCCCGCACACGCGCGTGCTGGCGGCGATGAACGGCGTGCCCTGGTGGTTCTTCGAAGACCTGCCCGGCCCCTGCCGCGGGCTGGTGCTGGAGAGCGTGGACGCCGGTGGTGCCGTGCGCGCGCTGCTGCCCGCTGCGCGCGTGCTGGGCTGCGTGGTTCACGCCAGCGCGACGGCACCAGGGCCCGGCGAGGTGCGGCCGGTGATGGGCCAGGGGCTGGTGATCGGCCAGGCGGGCAAGGCCACAGGCGAAGGCCCTTCGGTGCAGGCCGTGGGCGAGCTGCTCGGCCGCGCCGGCTTCGACGTCACAGTGTCAGCGCAGGTTCAGCGCGAGACCTGGTTCAAGCTCTGGGGCAACATGACCATGAACCCGGTTTCGGCGCTGACCGGCGCGCCTTGCGACCGCATCCTCGACGATCCACTCGTGCGCGGTTTCTGCAGCGCGGTGATGCTGGAAGCGCAGTCCCTGGGCGCGGCCTTCGGCATCCCCATCGAGCAGGCACCCGAAGCGCGGCACGCGGTGACGCGCAAGCTCGGCAGCTTCAAGACCTCGATGCTGCAAGACGCCGAAGCCGGCCGCCCGCTGGAGCTGGACGCGCTGCTCGGCGCGGTGCGCGAGATCGGCACCCACCTGGGCCAGGCCACGCCCCACATCGACGCGCTCTTCGGCCTCGTGCGGCTGATGGCGCGGCAGCGGGGGCTCTACCCCGCGGCGCTCAGCCCTCACGCGTGAAATCGCGCTCGGGCCTTCGCCAGGCGCGCCAGGCCTTCCGGCCTGGCACGTCCGGGCTCAGCTCTTGACGATGCTGGAAGCCACCGCGCCGGTGGCTTCTTTCAGCTTGTCCTTGGCCAGGGCCTTGCAGGCGTCGGTGCTGCTGTTGGGCAGGGCGTCGTAGGCGGTGGCGGTTTTCAGCGGGCGGAAGAGCACGGCCTTGGCGGTGGCCGTCAGCGGCACCAGCATTACGCGGGCGGCCACCACGCAGGTCCCACCCTTCATGCCGCCTTCGACCTGGCTGATGAAGGCGTAGCGGCTGGCGGGGTGGATCTTCCACACAGACGCCGGCAGGGTGTCGCCCATCACGGCCTTGGCGTCATCGGGGCTGATCAGGTTGCCGTTGGAGTGATCGACCAGGGTCATCTTGACCTTGGGGTCGGCGGCCAGGGCCCCGGTTGCCAGCGTCAGGGTCGAGAGCAGGGTGGCGATCAGGGCGAGTTTCTTCATGGCATACCTGTGCAGATGTGGAGGTCATGGCGCAGCCGGCGCCAGCGGCCGCAGTGTAATCAGGTCGACCTGTTTTCCCGCGCCGCCGCGGCCCCTGTTTCGGCGGCCTGCAGGCGTTGCACGTCCTGGCTCAGGCGGCCGGCGATCAGGCCCACGATTTCCAGGCCGAAAGCCGGGTTCTGGTAAACGAGCTGGCGGAAGGTGGCCTCGTCGATGCTCAGCACGGTGCTGGCCGTGACGCAGCGGGCGCTGCTGCTGCGCTGCCGACCGGGGGCAAAAAACGCGATCTCGCCGAACATTTGCCCCGGCTGCAGGCGCCGGCCCACCTCGGGCAGCTCCACCTCGCCTTCGGCCAGGAAGTACAGGCGCTCGGCGCGCTGGCCGAGCTCGAAGATCACGCGCCCGGCGGCGTAACGCCGGCTGCGCATGTAGGGGCGCATCCACACGGCCAGCTGGCGCGGGTCGGCGGTGGCGGCGGCCACGCGGCGGCTCAGGCGCAGCATCTGCACCACGCGGAACAGGTTCACTGGCAGCAGCACCGCGTGCAGCGCCACCATCAGCCAGCTGGGGTGCACCAGGCCGTAGACGATGAAACCCAGGTTGCTGCCCACGGCCAGCCAGCGCAGCGGGATCATGGTGCGCACGAAGGCGCTGACGATCACCAGCGCCCCGGCCACCGCCGCCGAGACCAGCGCCACCAGCTGCACCGGGTCGGCCAGCGCCTGCATGAGCTGCTGTTGGGCGAAGGCGTACAGATCGGCAACGGGCATCACGCTATCGTGCCATGCGGCGTCAGCCCAGCGACACCTGGGCTGCCCTATGCTGCGTCATGCCCCCTGCGCCGAACCGCCGGCCGCCCGATCCTCTAACCCTGCGCGAGGACCCTGCCCCGTGGACCGCCACTTCCTGACCCCGCTGTTCCAGCCGCGTTCGCTGATCGTCTTTGCCGGCGACCCCGACGCCGAGGCGCCCACGCGCGAGGCCCGCGCGCTGCGCGGCGCCTTGGCCGAAGGCGGCTACCAGGGGCCCGTGACCTGGCTGGATATCAACACCACCGGCACGCTGGGCGACCTGGCGCAAAGCCGTGCCGACCTGGCCCTCATCGCACTGCCCGCCGCGCAGTGCGTGGCAGCGCTGGAGGTGGCCGGCCGCATCCGCTGCCGCGCCGCGCTGGTGCTGACCACGGGCCTGGAGGCGGCGCTGTGCACGCAGCTGCACCAGATCGCCAAGCAGCACGGCGTGAACCTGCTCGGCCCCAACAGCCTGGGCCTGCAGCGCCCGGCCATCGGCCTGAACGCCAGCAGCCTGGGCCCGCTGGCCGCCAAGGGGCCGCTGGCGCTGGTGTCGCAATCGGGCGCGCTCACCTCGGCCATGCTCGACTGGGCGCGCACGCAAGGCGTGGGCTTCTCCACCGTCATCTCGCTCGGCCCCAACACCGCGGTGGAGCTGCCGCAGGTGCTCGACTACCTGACAAGCGACAGCAGCACGCAGAGCATCCTGGTCTACATGGAAGGCATCCGCCACGCGCGGCGTTTCATGAGCGCGCTGCGCGCCGCGGCCTACTCGAAGCCCGTGGTGGTGATGAAGGCCGGCCGCCAGGCCGCCGGCAGCAAGGTGGCGCTGACGCACAGCGCGGCCATCGTCGGCGCCGACGATGTGTTCGACGCCGCGCTGCGCCGCGCCGGCGTGGTGCGGGTGCGGCAGTTCACGCAGCTCTTCAGCGCCGCGCAGTGCCTGGCCTCGCGCTTCCGGCCGGTGGGGCAGACGCTGGCGCTCATCACCAACGGCGGCGGGCCCGCGGTGCTGGCCGCCGACTGGGCCGGCACGCTGGGCCTGCAGGTGGGCGCCGTGCACGACCTCGGCGAAGACGCCGACGGACCGGCCTATGTGCAGGCGCTGAAGACCTGCGTCGACAGCCGCGACATCGACGGCGTGCTGCTCATCCACGCCCCAAAGGCCGGGGTCGACGTCGACGCCCTCACGCGCGACATCGCCGCGGCCTTCACGCCGGCCAGCAAACCCGTGCTGGGTTGCTGGATGGGCGAGAGCCGCGTGCGCGCCGCGCGCGAGCTGCTGGCCGCGCGCAGCATGCCGGTGTTCCGCACGCCCGAAGCGGCGGTGGACGCCTTCCACAGCATCGCCAGTTTCTACCGCAACCAGCAGCTGCTGCAGCAGACGCCGCCGCCGCTGGGCGATGGCGCGCAGCCCGACACCGAAGGTGCGCGCCTGCTCATCGAAGGCGTGCTTGCCGAGCGCCGGCAGGTGCTGACCGAGATGGAGAGCAAGGCGCTGCTGGCGGCCTTCCACATCCCCGTCACGCGCACCATGCTCGCGCGCAGCGCCAACGAGGCCATGCTGATCGCCAGCCAGCTGGGCTACCCGGTGGCACTGAAGATCGATTCGCCCGACATCACGCACAAGAGCGACGTGCAAGGCGTGGTGCTCAACGTGCACAACGCCACCCAGGTGCGCGACCGCTACCACGAGATGCTGCAGGCAGTGGCCCACGCGCAGCCCGGCGCGCGCATCAACGGCGTGACGGTGCAGCCCATGGCCAGCCGGCGCGGCGGCCAGGGCCCGGGCCAGGGCCGCGGGCGCGAGGTCTTCGTGGGCCTGACCACCGACGAGGCCTTCGGCCCCGTCATCACCTTCGGCGCCGGCGGCACGATGGTGGAGCTGATCGCCGACCGCGCGATGGAGCTGCCGCCGCTGAACCAGTTTCTGGCCGCGCGCCTGATCGACCGCGCCCGTGTGGCCGAGATGCTGGGCGCCTGGCGCGGCGCGGCGCCCGCGAACCTGGCGGCGCTGGAGGCCGTGCTGCTGCGCGTGAGCGAGATGGTGTGCGCGCTGCCACAGCTGCGCGAGATGGACATCAACCCCATCATCGTCGACGAACACGGCGCGGTGGCCGTGGACGCCCGCGTGGTGGTGGACGACGCGGCCAGCCACCCGGGCAGCTTCGCGCACCTGGCCATCGTGCCCTACCCCAACGGCCAAGAGCGTGAATGGCCGTGGCGCGCCAAGCCGGCGCCGGGCGAGAACGCGGCCACGGCGCCGGGCGGCGTGTACACCATCCGCCCCATCCACCCCGACGACGCCGAGATGCTGCAGGCCCTGGTGCGCGGCCTCTCGCCCGAGAGCCGCTACTTCCGTTTTGCCAGCACGCTGCCCGAGTTGCCGCTGCGCATGCTGGCGCGCTTCACGCTCATCGACTACGACCGCGAGATGGCGCTGGTGGCCGTGGTGAAAGACAGCCACACCGCAGCCGACGGCAGCAGCAGCGAGACCGAGCGCATCGTCGGCGTGAGCCGCATCGTCACCAACCCCGATGGCACGAGCTGCGAGTTCGCGCTGCTGGTGGCCGACGACTTTGCGGGCCGCGGCCTGGGCACGCGCCTGATGCTGTCCATCATCGAAGCGGCGCGCCGCATGGGGCTGGAAGAGGTGATGGGCCTGATCCTCACCAACAACGCGCCCATGCTCAAGCTCATGGGCAGCCTGGGCTTCACGGTGGCGCCTTTCCCCGAAGACCCGGATTTCCGCATCGCGCGCAAGGCGCTGTAGGCCGCGCCCATGCACGGCACGACCACAGGGGCCGCCCCCTGGCACGAGGTGCGCGAGCTCTTCGACGCCGCACTCGCGCTGCCCCCCGAACAGCGGGCCGCCCGGCTGGCCGCTGCTGCGCCGGCGCTGGCGCAAGAGGTGCAGCAGTTGCTGGCACAGCACGAGGCCGAAGAAGCCGGGGGCGGGGTGTTTCTGGCGCAGGCCCCGAAGCTCACGCTCAGTGGCAGCGGAAGCGGGGGTGGCACCGGCGGCGCCGGCAACACGGCGGGCACGCGCGTGGCCCTGGCCGGCCACAGCGGCCAACGCCTGGGGCCTTGGGCGCTGGTGTCCTGCCTGGGCCAGGGCGGCATGGGCGAAGTCTGGCTGGCCGAACGTGCCGACGGCCAGTTCCAGGGCCGCGCCGCCGTCAAGCTGCTGCATCCGGGCCTGGATTCACGCCACGTGCTGGCGCGTTTTGCCCAGGAACGCCAGGCCCTGGCGCGGCTGAACCACCCGCACATCGCGCGCCTGCTGGACGCCGGCGCCACGCCCGAAGGCCGGCCCTATTTCGTGATGGAGCACGTGGAAGGCGTGCCGCTGCACCAGGCCGTGGCCGGGCTGCCACTGGCGCAGCGGCTGGCGCTGTTTCTGCAGCTGGCCGACGCCGTGGCACACGCGCACGGCAAGCTGCTGCTGCACCGCGACCTCAAACCCGGCAACGTGCTCGTCAGCAGCGAGGGCCAGGTCAAGCTGCTCGATTTCGGCATCGCCAAGGCGCTGGACCCGCTCGAATCGGGCGACGGCAGCGGCACGCTGGCCGGCGAACGCCCGTTCACGCCGCACTACGCCAGCCCCGAGCAGGTGCGCGGCGAGCCGCTGGCCCCGAGCACCGACGTGTACTCGCTGGGCGTGCTGCTCTACCAGCTGCTCAGCGGCGTGCGCCCGGTGGGGCGCGAGGCGCGCACACCCGCAGCCGTGCTCAAGGCCGTGCTCGAAGAACAGCCGCTGCGGCCGAGCGCGCTGGACGGCGCCATCGCCACCGAACCGATGTGGCCGCAGCTGCGCCCGCAGCTGGTGGGCGACCTCGACCACATCGTGCTCAAGGCGCTGGACAAGGACCCCGAGCGCCGTTACGCCAGCGTGCTGGCCCTGGCCGCCGACCTGCGCGCGCACCTCGAAGGCCGCCCCGTGGCGGCGCAGCGCGCCACGCTGGCCTACCTGGCGCTGAAGTTCGTGCGCCGCCACCGCTGGGCCGTGGCCGCCGCCGCGCTGGGCGGCCTGGGCCTGGCCACCACGCTGGCGGCGCTGCTGCTGCAGGGCCGCGCGCTGGCCGCGCTGGGCCTGGTCGCCGGCGGCGCAGGCCTGGCGCTGGCGCTGTGGCAGGCCAGCCGCGCCGAGCGCGCGCGGGCGCGGGCCGAGCGCCACGTGCGCGGGCTGCGCAAGCTGGCCAGCCGCGTGGTCTTCGAGTACCACGACGGCATCCGCCACCTGCAGGGCGCCACCGCCATCCGCCAGGCCATGCTGGCCGATGCGGCCGACTACCTGCAGGAGATCGAAGACGCCGCCGCGCAAGACCCGCGCGGCGCCTACGAGCTGGCGCGCATGGCGCACCGCCTGGCGTTGCTGGAAGGCTCGACCTACAGCGAAGGCCTGGAGCAGACCGACCGCGCCGAAGCCAGCTTCGCCCGCGCGCTGCGCCTGGTGGCCGTGGCCGCCGGCCCGGCGCAGCGCGACCCCGACGTGCTGCTGGAGTGCGCCAGCATCGTGGCCGACGCCGCCGAGTTCGACCAGCGCCAGGGCCGCCTGGCGCCCGCGGCCGGCGGCGCACCCGCGGCGGCCGGCCGCGACGCGCTGAGTGGCCTGCAGCACGCGCGCCGCCTCACCGAACGCGCCCAGGCCGGCGCGCCCGGCCACCGCCACCTGCACGAGCTGCTGGGCACCTTCGAAGGCCGCATCGGGCGCCTGCTGGGCAATGCCATCGACGTCAACCTGGGCCGCTGGCGCGAGGCGCGCGCCCACCTCGAAGCCTCGGTCGCGCACATGCAGCGCTACAGCGCCGGCCGCGGTCACGACGCCGAAGGCCGGCGCCAGCACGCCTGGGCGCTGGTGGGTCTGGCCAGCTGGCACCGGCTGGCCGGCGACCCGGCACGGGCGCTGGCCTACATCGAAGAAGGCATGGTGCAGATCGAAGCCGCCGCGGCGGCGGCGCCCGAGGTGGCCGTCTACAGCACCATGGCCACGACGATGCGCACCCACCTGGCCGCAGCCCTGGCCGGCGCCGGCCGGCTGGACGAAGCCGTGGCACTGAACCAGGAAGCCCTGGCGCGCAACGAAGCCGCACGCGCGGCCGACGCCGCCGACGCCGTGCGCCACCGCGACCACGCCTTGATGCTCACCGGCCAGGCCCGCCTGCTGGTGGACGGTGGCCGCAGCAGCGCCGCGCTGCCGCTGCTGCGCGAGGCCCACGGTGTGCTGGCCGCCGCCACCGGCCTGGAGAGCGACGCCTACCTCACGCGCTGGGTGGCCGAAGCCGAGGTGCTGCGCGCGCGCGCCGAGCTCGAAGCCGCGGCCGACCCCGCCACCGCACTGGCGCTGGTGGAGCGCGCGCTGCAACGCCTGCGCCACACACCCGCGCTGCAGGCCATGCCCCAGGTGGCGCAGGTGCTGCAGGCGCAGGCCGAGGCCGTGGCCGGCGCGGCCTGGGCGCAACAAGGGGACAACACCACGGCCCGGCAGCGGCTGCAGGCCTCGGTGGACCACCTGGCCACGCTGACAGCCGCGGGCGAGCCGTTGCCGCGTTCACTCGCCGCGCGCCAGGCAGCCACGTTGCAGGCCTTGGCGGCTCTGCCGGCCTAACGGGGAAGACGGGGCAGGCGGCGCTGGCGGCGCTGGCGAGCCCGGCAGGCCCGGTGGGCCCGCCGGCCGCTCAGCGCTGCAGCTGCTGCTGCACGCGCTGCGCCTGCAGGCGCGGCGCCGCGCAGGCGGTGCCGCTGCAGTGCTGCAGCACCTCGCGCGCCAGCGCGGCAGCGCGCTCGCGGCCGGCGGCGCTGCCTTCCAGCAGCCACTGCTGCGCCAGCTCGGCCCGCGCCGCGCCCAGCGCGGGCTCGTCGGGGCGGGCGGTGGTCTGCAGCAGGTTCACGGCCTCCTGCAGCACGCCCTGGGCCTGCTCGGGCTGGCCCAGCACGCGGAAGCGCAGGGCCAGCGCCGTGAGCACCTCGCCGCGCAGCACCGGCTGGCCGGCAAAACCAGCGCGCGCACGCTCCAGCGCCGCCTGCACCCGCGGGCCTTCGATGGCGAGATCGACCGGCAGGCTGGCGTCAGCGGCCGAAGCCGACGTGCCGGGCGCCGCCGGCAGCGCCTCGGGCAGGTGCTCTTGCAGAAACAGGCGCGCGGCATCGCTGCGCTGCGCCTGCCCCTGGCCGCGCTGCCAGGTCTGCCAACCCGCCCAGGCCGCGGCGCCCAGCAGCAGCGCTGCCACCGCGCCCAGCGCCAGCCGCAGGCGGTGGCGCCGCAGCCACAAACGCGCCAGGTAAAGTGTGCCGCCGCCGGCGCCCGGCACCGGCTGCCAGTCCAGCACGAGGTTGAGCTCGTCGATCAGCGCCTGCACGTTTTTGTAGGGCGCGGCCCCTTCCTGGCGCAGCGCACGCCGCAGGATCTGCGCCACATCGGGCCCGGGCCCCGGCCCGCCGGCTTCCAGCAATGCCTGCAGCAGCTGGCCCAGGGCGGCCAGGTCTTCGGCCCGCGTGTCGGGGCGCAGGCTGCGGCCGCGGCCCCAGTCGAGCAGGCGCACGCGGCCTTCGTCGTCCACGCGCAGGCTGGCCGGGCCCAGGGCCGTGCAGGCCACCTCTTCGTCGTGCACATGCGCCACCAGCCTGCACACCTGGCGCAGCAGCGCCACGCGCCCGTGCAGGCCCAGGCCGCGGCGCTGGGCATGTTCGATCAGGCCCGGGCCTTCTATGTGCGGCAGCACGCGGTAGAAGCGGCCGTCGGTGTCGATGCCGGCGTCGATGAGGCGCACGATGTCGGTGTGCTCTGGCAGCAGCACGACCTGGCGTTCGGCGGCCTGGCGGCGCACCTCTTCTGGGCTGGGCGGGGATGCATCGGCACCGGCCGGCGGCACGTCGGGCAGGCGCAGCACGAAGCGCTGGCGCGCGCCGCCTTCGGCGCGTTCTGCGGCCCATACACGCGCTTGCGCGTCGGCGCCCAGCGGTTCGAGCAGGCGGTAGGGGCCCACGCGCACGTCGGGCTTGGCCGGGCGGGGCGGCGGCGGGGCTACAGCGGCCTCGGCCTCGGCGGCGGTTTCGGCCAGCTGTGCCAGGCGTTCGCGGATGCGCGGCACCAACGCCTGCTGCGGGCCGGGCAGGCCGGCGAGGTAGGCCTCGCGCTGCTCGGGCGGCAGCGCCAAAGTGCGCTCGATCAGGCGGCTGAGGACGCGGACTTCGGTGGCTGAAAGCTGCATGGCGGGCACAGGCGGCGGCCTGGCAAGGAGCGGCAGGTCTGCTGCGGAATATGCCTCAAGCCGCCGCAGGCCCTTTGGCCAGCGGCTGCGCGAGAAAGTGGGCCAGCTCGGCGTTGAACTCGGCCTCACGCTCGAAGTAGGGCAGCGCCCCGGTGGGGTAGACGGTGAAACGCCAGTTCGGCCGCGCGCGCCAGGCTTCGAGGCCGCGGTAGTCGGTGAAATCGCCGCGCACGCCGTGGCTCACCCACACGGGCTGCGCCAGCGCGTCATACACGGTGTGGATGTCGGCGCTGAACAGACCGGCGCTCAGGAAGTGCAGCGGCGCGTGGCGCGCGCCGGGCTGGCGTGCGGTGAGGATGGCGTAATCGGCCATCGTGGTGTCGATGTTCGGCCCGCCCCAGGTGCGGCGCAGGAAGTAGCGCACCACGGCCGGCTTGGTGAGGCCGTTGAACAGCGCCTGCGCCCAGCGCGGGTTCGCCAGCACGCGGTGCAGCCAGGGCAGGCCGCGCGTGGTGCCGGGCGGTTGGCGCCAGGCGCGCCGGCCCATGAAGCCGGTGGGGCTGACGAGCGCCAGCCGGCCCCAGTGCGCCGGCTGCTCGGCCGCGGCGCGGGCCAGGAACTCGCAGCCCAGCGAGACCGCCAGCGCGTCCAGCGGCTGCGGCCCGCAGCGCTCACGCGCCAGCGCGGCCACGGCGTGCAGCGCGTCCGTCATCAGGCGTGGGGAGTAGGCACGGTCGCTGCGATCGCTGCAGCCGTAGCCCGGCAGGTCGGGCGCGAAGACCGTGCGCGTGGCGCGCCAGTGCTCGAACAGCGGCCGCACCTCGGCGGCCGAGGCGGCGGCGTTGACGCTGTGCAGCAGCAGCAGCGGCGGGCCCTCGCCGGCCACGTAACAGCTCAGGCCGTTGCGCTCGATACGTTCACCGGAGACGGCCGGAACCAGCGCGGATTGCATCGCCCGATGCTACGGGTTCACGCCGAGCCCCGGGCAGCCCCGGGGGCAGCGGGGCCGCCCCCTCGCAGACAATGCCGAGGCCACCGATTTCCCGCTTCCGCATGCACCGCACGATCTTCAGCACACCGGTGGTCAACACCTGCCTGCGCGCCGCCTCACGCGGCTTCCTGCGCGCCACAGGCTGGCGCATCGAGGGCGAACTGCCCCCTGGCGCGGCCAAGGCAGTGCTCATCGCCGCGCCGCACACCAGCAACTGGGACCTGCCCTACACGCTGATGGTGGCCTTCAGCCTGCGCCTGAACATCTACTGGATGGGCAAGGCCAGCATCTTCCGCTTTCCCTTCGGCCCGGTGATGCGCTGGCTGGGCGGCATCGCGGTGGACCGCAGCAAGACCAACAACCTCGTGCAGGCCTCGGCCGAAGCCCTGGTGCGCGCCGACGGCCCGGTGCAACTGGTGGTGCCGCCCGAGGGCACCCGTGGCAAGACGCGGCACTGGAAAACCGGCTTCTACTTCATCGCTCTCGAAGCGCGGGTGCCCATCGTGCTGGCCTACATGGACTACCACGACAAACGCAGCGGCCTCGGCCCCATCTTCACGCCCACCGGCGACGTGGAAGCCGACATGGCCGCGATCAAACGTTTCTACGCGCCCATCCGCGGCAAACGCGCCGACCTGTTCACCTCAGAATGAGCCCTGGCCGCGCACCGCGACCGACGCTGGAGTTGTGCATGCGTGTCAACAGCCGCCCCTTCAGGCCTGGCGCCGGCCTGGCCGCGCAGGTTCCGGCCCTGGTGTTGGCGGGCTGCTGCCTGCTGCCGCTCGCGGCGCTGGCGCAGGCCGCGGGCGCGCCAGGCGCGCCACCCGTCCTGATCACCGAAGCAGAAGCCCGGCGCGAAGCCGTGGCCGGGCCGGCGCCGGTGCTGCCCACACCGTCGCGCAGCCTGCCGGTGCCGGCTTCAGGCCCGCTGCCACCGCGCCAGGCGCCGGGCATCGAGGTGCTGGCCCCGGCCGCCGACGGCCGGGCCGTGGCTTCACCGCTGCGGCTGCAGGTGGCTTTTTTTCCGCCGGCGGACGCGCGCATCGTGCCGGGCAGCTTCCGCATCCTCTACGGCCTGCTCAAGCTCGACGTCACCGAACGCCTGCAGCGCCACGCGCGGCTCAGTGAAAGCGGGGTGGTGGTGGAGCAGGCGCAGGTGCCGCAGGGCACGCACCGGCTCTTCGTGTTGGTGGCCGACGACAAGGGGCGCGTGGCCGAGCAGGCCGTGGTGATCCGGGTGGTGGCGCCGCGCTGAAGCGCGGCGGGCTCAGAAGTCGACCACCTCGACGCGCATGCCGCGCGAAACCAGCAGCGTGCGGCCCCGGTCGGCCTCGGCGCGGCGCGAAAACGGCAGTGCCACCACGCGCCAGTCTTCGCCCTGGGGCAGCACCTCCACCTGCAGCTGGTCGTGGCCCAGGGTGCGCAGCAGCGAGACCATGGCCACACGCACCTGGTCGGCCTCCGAGCGCGTGCGCAGCGGGCGTGTGGTGATGGCGAACACCGGGCCAGCCGCCGGTGGCGCGGCGCGCACGGGCGCGGGGGCTGCCACGGCCGCCTGGGCCGGGCCGGCGGCCGCCGCCTCGGCTTCGGCCGCGCCGCCAGGCTGGCGCCTGGGGGTGGGGCCGGCCCGCCACACGCGGGGGGGCTGCGCAGCACCGGGGCCGGCCGCCGGGGCCATGGGCTCGGGGGCTGCGGGCGCCGCCACCGGGCTGGCCGCGGGCACCGCGGTGGGGGGCAACGGGGCCGAAGCCGCCGCGGCAGGCGGGCGCAACGCGGCGCGCGCCTCACGGGCGCGGGCTTTGTCTTCTTCGGTCAGCGGCGGCACGATGGACACCCGCGCGGAGCGGCCGGCGCTGCCACCTTCGGCCGCGGCGGCTTCAGGCGCCGGGGCGATGGGCACGGCATGGGCGCTGGGCGGGGCGGCCGGCGCAGCAGCGCTGGCCGCGCTGAAGACCTCGGCAGTGGCAGGCAGGTCAGGCGCCACGGCAGGCGGTGCCGATGCGGCCACCACCACCGAGGCGGCCATGGCCGGCATGGGCGCAGATGCAGATGCGGAGGCAGACGCCGACACCGGCAAGACCACCGCGGCGCCAGCCGGCAGCGCCGGGGCCGCGGGCCGCCAGATCCACAGCGGCACACCCACCAGGCCCGCACCCAGCGCCACCACCGCGGCGCGCCGCGGCGTGCTGTGGATGCGCCGACCCAGCACTTCGGGCTGCAGGCCGCCGCCCAGCAGCACGCGGCTCTTGCGGGTGTCGGTTTCCACCACCGCGGTGAGCAGCAGCACCCGCGCCAGCACGCGGCCCGGCGTGGGCTTGTGGCCGGGCAGCAGGCTGTCGGCCTGCACCAGGCGCACCGGGCCGTCCACCGGCAGGCGGGCCAGCACGCTGCCGTGTTTGAGCGCGAAGCGCGCCACCTGGCGCGGTGTCAGCGGGTCGATGAAGTCTTCGCTGAAGTCGGCCTTCAGCAGGGCCGGCGCCAAGGTGGCCAGCACGGCGGCAGCCTGCTCTTCGGCCAGCAGCTGCGCCTGCGTTTCGGGCGGCAACGCGGCCAGTTCACGCGCCCGCGCCAGCACACGTTCACGCAGGCGGCTGCGCTCGTGGTGGCCGGCGTCGGCGGTGGCAGGCGCCTGGGGCGCGTGGTGGGGGGCGGTGGCGATCTCGGCCCCGCCCTCGCCCGCGGCCAGCGCAGCGGCGGGCTCGGCAGTTTCGGTCAGCACCGGCAGCGACGCTGCGGCCGCGGCGGCGATGGCCTCGGCCGCTGCCTGCGCGGCACTGGGCGCGCTGGGCTGCGGCGCCGGGGCCGTGAAGGGCAGCGCGACATAACCCACGCCATGCACCTGCGCCGCGCCAATGCGGCGCGCCAGCGGGTGGCGGTTGTGCCACGCCACCACACGCGTAACCACGGCAGACAGACGCAAGTGATCCATGATGAACCCCGATTCTCGGCAGCGCCGTGCACGCGCCAAGCGCGCATAAGCGCTGCCCCGGCAGGCCAGTTCCAGGCTTAAGGCGCCAACGCCAGCCGGTCGCCTCCAGCGGCGCGGCCGCGGCGGCCCGGCCAGGCGCTTAACCGCCTTCTAACGGGGTTCTAACGGGCTGCCGCCTACAAACCGGCACCCCTTCACCTCTGAACAGGTCCCAAGCCATGAAGCCATCGCACACCCTGGCCGCCCTGCTGCTGCCGCTGGCCACCGCACCGGCGCTGGCGGCCGGCACGCTGCAGCTCACCGACAGCACCGCCATCCTCGCCGTGCGCGCCTACGCCGGTGTCGGCGTGGCCGACGCCAACCTGCCCTGCGCCAACCTCGAGTTCCCCGACACGGTCGAAACCTGCAACTACAGCGGCAGTCTGGGCAGCTTCGACACCGTGTTGACGGACGTGGCCCCCGGCACGCTGGCCATCGCGGGCGAAGGCACGGCCTACGCGGAAGACTTTCTCTGGGCGGCCACGATCAGCCTGGGCTGGTCGAGCTGGCAACGGTACGGCTGGGCCACCAGCGGCGCCGACCTCGTGCTCAGCGGTGGCGGCCAGCACCAGTCTCAGTTCAGCTCCGAAGTGTTCGGGCCCGCCATCCTGCCGGGCACCGAAGGCACGCGTCTGGTCACCGTGCACAACCTGCAGACATTGGTGTTCACGCTCGACGTGCCCACGCTGATCAGCTACAGCGGCAGCTGGTACGGCGGCTACATGCCGGTGCAGCTGGCGCGCCAGGACAACACCGGCACCTTCGTCGGCGAAGGCAACATCCCCGAGACCTTCAGCGGCACGCTGGAGGCCGGCACCTACCGCTTGCGCAACTTCCACTTGCTGCAGAACAGCCCCGAGGCCAACTGGGACTACGGCTGGACCTACAGCCTGACCTTCCACGACACCGCGCTGGCCGTGCCCGAAGCCTCGTCGCTGGCCATGCTGAGCGCGGGTCTGCTGGCCATAGCCTGGCGCAGCCGCCGCCGGTTTCAAGCGCAGGCCTGAGCCCGCCGCTGCACGCGCCGCTGGCGGCTCGCGGTCAGCAGGGCAAAAACCGCAACGGCCGACCCGGCACGGGCGTGACGGGCCCCCTGCGTGGGATCATCCCGGCATGCCCGGGACCTTCGCCGAAGCGCCTGCCGCCCCCAGCCCCCTGCAACTGCGGCTGCTGGGGGCACCGCACTGGCAGCATGCCGGCGCCGGCGGCCCGCTGGCCCCGCGCGACGCCGCCCTGCTGGCCCTGCTGGCGGTGGACGGCCACGTGGCCCGCGACCGCATCGCCGCCTGGCTGTGGCCCGAGGCGCGCAGCCAGGCGCGCGCCAACCTGAGCCTGCGGCAGCGCCTGTTCCGGCTGCGCCGCGAGTGCAACCACCCGCTGGTGGAATCGGCGCTGATGCTCTCGCTGGCCGATGGTGTGCTGGTCGACTTGCACGCCCAGCCCCTGCCCACCGAGGGCCTGTTGCTGGCCGGCACCGACTACAGCGCCTTCGAGGCCTTCGAGCAGTGGCTGGCCGCCGCGCGCGAGGCGATCGGCCAGCGCCAGGCCGACACCCTGGCCGGGCGCGCCGCGCGGCTGGAAGAAGCCGGCGCGCTGGCCGAGGCCATCAGCTGCACCGAAGGCATCGTGGCGCGCTGGCCGGCCAGCGAACACGCCTGGCGCCGGCTGATGCGCCTGCACTGGCAGCGCGCCGACCGCGCCGCCGCCATCGCCGCCTTCGAGCGCTTCGAGCACCAGGTGTGCCGCGAGTGGGGCCTGCGGCCCTCGCACGAAACGGTGGCTCTGCTGGCCACGATCGAGCAGGCCGAGGCGACGCCGGCCAGCGCCGCCCCGGGCCCCGGCGCAACGGCCGGCAATACCGGCCCTGCCCCAGGGCTGCCCCCGGCCCTGCTGCACCCGCCCACCCTGGTGGGCCGCGAGGCCGCGCTGCAGGCCTTGGCCCGCACCTGGGAAGAAGGCCGCGCAGCCCTGCTGGTGGCCCCGGGGGGCATGGGCAAGAGCCGGCTGCTCGACACCTTCCTCGCCGGCCGTGCCGGCGTGCTGCGCCTGCGCGGCCGCCCCGGTGACGCCGCCCGGCCGTACACCACACTGGCCCGGGCGCTGGACGACGCCCTCACGCGGTTTGCGCCGGCGCTGCCGGCGCCCACGCGGGACGAGCTCGCGCGCCTGGTGCCCCGCCTCGGCCCGGTGCCGGGCGGGCCGGCGCAGCCGGCGCGGCTTTTTACGGCGGTGGCCCAGGCCTGGCAAGCCTGTGCCGAGGCTGGCCTGCAGGCGCTGGCCTGGGACGACCTGCACTGGGCCGACGCCGCCACGCTGGAGCTGCTGCACGCGCTGCTGGCCGAGCCGGCGCTGGCCGCGCTGCGCCAGGTGTTTGCGGCGCGCCCGGACGAGGGCACACCGTCGGACGCCGCCCTGCCCGCCTGGCTGGGCGACTCCTTGCGCGTGCAGCCCCTCAAACTGGCGCCATGGACGGCCGCCGACCTGCAGGCCCTGCTGCCCACCCTGGGCCTGCCCGCGGCGCTGCAGGGCGACAGCGCGCTGCCGGACCGGCTGCTGCGCCAGACCGGCGGCCAGCCCTTCTTCGTGCTGGAGACGCTGAAGACGCTGCTGCTGGCCCACGCCGCGGGCGCAGCACCGGCGCCAGCCCCGGCCGTGGAGGCCATGGTCGAACGCCGTGTCGCCCGCCTGCCCGAGCCCGCGCGGCGCCTGTTGCAGCTGCTGGCCGTGGCCGCCGGCACGCTGCCGCTGCCCACGGCCGCGGTGGTGCTGCAGCGCCCGCTGCTCGACCTGGCCGCCGACTGGCAGGCCCTGGCCGAGGCCCAGCTGGTGCACGACGACGGCCTCGCCCACGACCTCGTGCGCGCAGCGGTGCTGGCGGCACTGCCGGCCCCGGCGCGCCAGGCGCTGCACCTGGCCCTGGCCCAGGCGCTGGCCGTGCTGCCGCAGGCCGACCCCGCGCGCCTGGCGCCGCTGTGGCAGCAGGCCGGCGCCTGGCCCGAGGCTGCCACCGCGTGGATGCAGGCGGCGGCCATGGCCGTGCGCACGGGGCGGCTGGCCGAGGCCCAGGTGCTGTTCGAGCGCGCCCGCCAGGCCGCCGAGACCAGCGGCGACACAGCCCTCGTGGTGGCCGCGCACAGCGCTGCCCAGCCCACGCGGCTGCTGCGCGAAGGCCCCGAGGCCGTGGCGCAGCAGCTGCAGGGCCTGCTGGCCGAGGTGCACGCACCGGCGCCGCGGGCCAGGCTGCTGTTGTTGCTGGCCGACGCCGAACTGGGCCGCATGCGCGCGCCGCAGGCCGACGCCGCGGCCGCCGAGGCGCTGGCCCTGTGCGACGACACCGCGACGCCCGGCGCGCAGCCGCTGGACAGCGGCGACACCGACCCCGCGCTGCTCGACGACGCCACGCTCATGCGCGGCCGCACCCTGGCCTGGACGGGCCAGCCCGACGCCGGCATCACGCTGCTGCACGCCGCCTGCGAGCGCGCCGACGCCGAAGGCGACCTGCGCCGCCGCCTGCGCGCGCAGGACACCCTGGCCGACGTGCTGGTGGCCGCCGGCCGCCGCATGGACAGCTGGCGTGCCCAACAGCTGCTGCTGACACTGGCGCGGCGGCTGGGCGACCGCTTCGAGATCGCGCTGGCCGCCTCCAACCATGCCGTCTACGCGCTGCTGGTGGGCGATGCAGCCGGCGCGCTGGCTTCGTCGTCGCAGGCCCTGCAGGCCTTCGAGGCCATGGGCGTCGAACACGTGAACCGCCTGATGTGCGCCAGCGTGCACACCATCGCTGCCGCTCACCACGGCCGCTTCGACCAAGCCCTGGCCACCGCGCAGCCGCTGCTGGCCGGTGCCGACGGCGCCGACCCGCTGCGACGCAACCTGCGCAACGTGCTGGCCAATGTGCAGCTGTGGCTGGGCCGGCCCGAGCGGGCCGCGCCGCTGCTGCCGCCGCTGGACGACGAAGCGCCGCCGCTGGTGCGTGTGACGGGCCTGTTCACGCGGTTGCGCTGGTGTACCGCGGCGGGTGCCGACGACCGTGCGGAACGCGCCGCCCTGCAGACCCTGGGTGAGGCTGTGCCGGCGCTGCGCGAAGACCCCCATTTCTACCGGATCTGGGCCCACTACGACCTGCCCGCCACGGCGCTCGTGCGCCTGGACACCATGGTCGAACAACAGGCCGCCGCCGGCGCTGCCGGGCTGGCCGCCGGGCTGGCGCTGGCCGCGCTGCAGATCGCGCTGCGCGAGGCCGCGCCCGACGTCGCAGCCCGCGCACGCCAGGTTGCGGCGCTGCAGGAACAGGGCCTGCATCCCGCGGTGCTGCCCTCAGAGGCGTGGTGGACCGTGGCCTGCGCGCTGGCGCCCAGGGCCCAGACGGGCGCCGAGGCCAAGCGCTCCCCCCAGGCCACAGACGCGGCGCTGGTGCAGCGGGCCCGCAGCCGCGCACGCGCCTGGGTCGACGCCGCGGTGCTGCCCGACCCCGACACACGGCGCCACTTCCGCGAACGGCACCCGCTGCACGCCGAGGTGTGCGCGCCCGACCCGGTCTGACCGGTTCTTCACGGGCCCCACCAGGCGGCCCGGCGCGGTGCTCAGGCGGGCAGCACCGTGCCGCTGAGCGTGCCCAGACCGATGCGCACCGCGCCCGGCGCTTCGGCATAGGCGCGCATCAGCACGGTGTCACCGTCTTCCAGAAAGCTGCGCTGCTCGCCATTGGGCAGCGTGAGCGGCTCGCGCCCGGCGCGGCTGAGTTCCATCAGGCTGCCGCCCTGCCCCGCCCCGGGGCCCGAGAGCGTGCCGGTGCCGAAAAGATCGCCCGTGGCGAGGTTGCAGCCGTTGCTGCTGTGGTGGGCCAGCAGTTGCGCCGGGCTCCAGTAGGCGGCCTCGGCGGCGTTGGCTTGCGACAGGCGCACCGGGTTCTGCCCGGCCGCGCGCATGGCGGCGGTGTGCAGCCAGACCTCGAGCGTGAGCGAGAGCGCGCCGTGCTGCTGGTCGTGGGCGTCCAACAGGTAGGGCAGCGGTGCGGGGTCGTCGGCCGGGCGCTGCAGCGGGCGGCGGAAAGGCGCCAACGCCTCGAAGCTCACGATCCAGGGCGACACCGAGGTCGCGAAGCTCTTGGCCAGGAAGGGCCCGAGCGGCTGGTACTCCCAGGCCTGAAGGTCACGCGCCGACCAGTCGTTGAGCAGCGAGACGCCAAAGAGGTGCTGCTCGGCCTTCGCGATGGGCACGGGCTGGCCCAGTTCATTGCCCACGCCGACCCAGAGCGCGAGCTCCATCTCGTGGTCGAGCCGGCGGCTCGGGCCATAGACCGGCGCGCCCTCGGGCTGCAGGCGCTGCTGGCCCTGCGGCCGGCGCACGGGGCCGCCCAGGCCCACCGAAGACGCCCGGCCGTGGTAGCCGATGGGCACCCACTTGTAGTTGGGCAGCAGCGGGTTGTCGGGCCGCAGCAGGCGGCCGATATTGGTGGCGTGGTGGATACCGACGTAGAAATCGGTGTAGTCGCGCACGGTGCAGGGCATGGCCATGCGAATGGCGTTCTGCGGATGAAGGCAGACCTCCAGGAAGGGCCCCTGCTCGCTGCCTTCGGCGAGCGCGGCCGAGAGCGCAGCACGCAGCGTGCGCCAGGCCGGCCGGCCCATCGCCATGAAGGCCGGCAGGTCGCCTTCGGCCAGCGGCACCAGCAGCGGGTGGATGTCGTCGGCCCAGGGGCAGAGCTGCGCCGCGAGCTTGAGATCGAGCACCTGGTCGCCGATGGCCACGCCCACGCGCAAGGCGTGGTCGCCGGCACGTTCGGCCTCTTGTTCCCCGAGGCGGAAACGGCCCAGCGGCAGGTTCTGGATGGGGAAGTCGGTGCCGGGCTCGTTGGCGCTGGCCACCCAGCTGCGCAGCGTGGGGGCGTGCGTGGCGTCGGTGAGCGGGGTGTTGTTCTGGTGCATGGGCAGATCATGGCGCCCGCGTCGGCGCCATCCAGGTTCAGGGCTGAAAGTGGTCGGCCAGGCCGGCCCAGCATTGTGCGTAGGCGCTGTCCAGCAAAGCCGGCTGCAAGGCCCACGCGGTGGGGCGCATGCGCCAGCGGCTTTCGAACATGAAGGCCAGCGTGTCGTCCAGCTTCTGCGGCGCCAGTGCGGCGTTGCTGGCCTTGCCGAAAGCCTCGGTGTCGGGGCCGTGCGGCACGTGGCTGTTGTGCAGGCTCATGCCACCGGGGCGGAAGCCCTCGGGCTTGGCGTCGTACTGGCCCAGCACCAGGCCCATGAACTCGCTCATCACGTTGCGGTGGTACCAGGGCGGGCGGAAGCTGTCTTCGGCCACCAGCCAGCGCGGCGGAAAGATCACGAAATCGACGTTGGCCACGCCCGGCGTGTCGCTGGGGCTGGTGAGCACGGTGGAGATGCTCGGGTCGGGGTGGTCGAAGCTGATGCTGCCGATCGTGTTGAAGTGTGCTGTGTCGTACTTCAGCGGGCAGAGGTTGCCGTGCCAGGCCACCACGTCGTAAGGGCTGTGGTCTTGCGTGGCCTGCCAGAGCTGGCCGCCGGCCTTCTTGATGAGTTGCACCGGTGCGGTGGTCGCCTCAAACGCCGCCACCGGCGCCTGGAAATCACGCGGGTTGGCCAGCCCGTTGCTGCCGATAGGCCCAAGCTCGGGCAGGCGGAAAGGCGCGCCGTAGTTCTCGCACACGTAGACGCGGCTCGGGCCCTGCACATCCACGCTGAAGGCCAGGCCGCGCGGCAGCAAGGCCACCTCGCCGGGGGCCACGTCGAGCACGCCGAGTTCGGTGGTGATCGTCAGCGGGCCCTGCTGCGGCACCAGCAGCAGCTCGCCGTCGTTGTTGATGAAACAGCGCCGCGTGCCATCGCGCAGCATCGAACGGTTGACCAGCACCAGGTGCGCCGCCATGCCGTTCTGCGCCTCGGCATCGCCGTTGACGACCACGGTGCGCACGCCGTCGATGAAATCGAGCGCGGCGTCTTCGGGCACCGGCACCGGGTGCCAGCGCAGCGGGTCGGGCGGCGCGTTCACGCCTTCGGCCAGGCCGGTTTTCCACAGCGGCTGCGCATAGGGCGTGTAGCCACCCACCACCACCGCGGGCTGGCGGCGGTAGACCCAGGTGCGGCGGTTCTCCACGCGCGGCGCGGTGAAGGCGGTGCCGCTGATGAGCTCGGCGTAGAGGCCGTGGGCCACGCGCTGCGGGCTGTTGCGGCCCACGGGCAGCGTGCCGGGCACGGCCTCGGTGGCGAAGTGGTTGCCGTAGCCGCTGAGGTAAGTGCGGGTCATGCGGGATCTCCAGAAGCGAGGCTCTCGCGCGCCAGCGCCAGGGCTTCGCCCAGCACGCGCAGATCGCCGATGTGGTTGGCCAGCAGCAGCACGAGGCGGGCGTTGAGCTGCTCGCTCTGCGCTGCGCTCAGGCCCTGGTGGGTTTGCACCAGCTGGTTGAAGAAGGTATCGCCGGGCTCGTAGGCATGGCGGTGGCGCTCGCCGGGCAGGCCGAAGTTCGGGGCGGTGATCAGGTGTTCGGGGTTCATCACGCGCACTCGTGAGCGGGTACCAGAGCCAGCGCACGGCGCCAGGCGCGGTGCACGGCCTCGGCGCTGAAGGCCCGCCAGCGCGCGGCCACGTGCTGGTCGGGGCGCAGCAGGTAGACGGTGCCGGGGCGGGCATCGCAGCGGCGCCCGGCCAGGCCTTGCACGTCCACCACGTGCGGCAGCGCGCAGGCTTCATCACCGGCCAGCACGCACAAGACCTGCACGCCGGCCGGGCGCTCCTGCAACGCGGCGGCCGTGGCAGCGTCGGGCACGCCAAAGTGCAGGAGCGTGAAGGCGCCCTGCCCCAGGTGCTGCAGCAGCCAGGGCCGCGGGCCGGCCACGGGCGCGTCGTCCAGCGGCGCGCCGGGTTCCATACGGCCTTCGAAGGCTTCGGCGTCCGGCGTGTTCAGCGGGCTGCCGCGGTAGCAGCTGGGCACCGAGAGCCGCCCGCTGTTGACCAAGGCGCGCACGCCGGGCACGGCACCGGCCAGGCCCAGCACGGCGTCGCGCAGCGTGCGCGCGGCCGGGCTCTTCGGCGTCATGAACTCGGTGCTGCGTGTGCTGTTGAGCAGGTTCTCGTCGGCGGCGGCGCCGCGCTCGAAGTCGTAGCTGTCGAGCAGGCTTTCGGGCGCGTGGCCCTCGATCACCTGCTGCAGCTTCCACACCAGGTTGTCGGCGTCCTGCACCCCCGAATTCGCGCCGCGTGCGCCGAAGGGCGAAACCTGGTGCGCGCTGTCGCCGGCGAACAGCAGCCGGCCGTGGCGGAACTTCGCCATGCTGCGGCACTGGAAGGTGTAGACGCTCACCCATTCCAGCGTGAAGCCGATGTGGCTGTAACCCTGCTGGTCGAGCAGGCGGCGGATGCGCGGGGCCACACGCTCGGGCTGTTTTTCGGCCTCGGGGTCGGCCTGCCAGCCGAGCTGGAAATCGATGCGCCAGACGCCATCGGCCTCGCGGTGCAGCAGCGCACTTTCGCCGTCGAAGAAGCTGGGCTTGAACCAGAAGCGGCGCTCGGTGCGTTCCAGCGGGAAGGGCTCGCCGTCGAGCAGCACGTCTGCGATGAGAAAGCGGTCTTGAAAGACCTGGCCGTCGATGTCCAGGCCCAAGGCGCGGCGCGTGGGGCTGCGCGCGCCATCTGCCACCACCAGCCAGTCGGCCTGCAGCGTGTAGCGGCCAGTCGGCGAATCGACCTGCAGCAGTGCGCCATCGGCCAAGGGCGTGACCTGGACCACGCGGTGGCGCCAGCGCAGATCCAGCCCCGGCAGTTCGGCCGCACGCTCCACGAGGAACTGCTCCAGGTGGTACTGCTGCAGGTTCACCATGCCCGGGCGCTGGTGGCCGGGCTCGGGCAGCAGGTTGAAGCTGAAGACCTCGCGCTCGCCCAGGAAGGTGCGGCCCACGTTCCAGGTGACGCCCTTGTCCACCACGCGCTGGCCCAGGCCCAGGCGGTCGAAGATCTCCAGCGTGCGTTTGGCATAGCACAGCCCGCGCGAGCCCACCGAGACGGTGTCGTCATCGTCGAGCAAGATCACCGGCAGGCCGCGCTGCGCAGCGTCGATGGCGGCAGTCAAGCCCACCGGGCCGGCGCCCAGCACCACCAGCGGCACGCGCCGCGTCTGCGCCGCACCCACCTCGGGCGCCGCGCCCGCGGCGTAGTGGGGCCAAGTGTAGGTGCTCAGCACGGCGGCGCCTCAGCTCTCCAAAGCCTTCCACATCTCGATGTCGCGCTCGGCGGTCCAGATGCGCGGGTGGGTGTGGCCGCTCATCTCGTCATAACAGCGTGTCACGTCGAAGGGCATGCAGTGCTGGAAGATGACCCAGTGGCCGTAGGTCGGCGCCAGCTTCTCCATCGTCGCCTTGTAGGTGGCGTTGAGGTCCAGCCCCGCCTTCACGCCGGCTTCGACACTGGCGCGCACGTCGGCGATGAAGCTGCGGGTGCCGGCCAGGCCCGCGGCCACGGCCTCGGGCGTGGTGAGCGCCGGCCCGCGGCCTGGCACCAGCTGCTGCGGCTGCAGCGCGGCGATGTTGTCCAGCGTCTGCGGCCAGTCGGTGAAGTAGGCGTCGCCGGCGTAGGGCGTGGCGTCGAACTCGACCAGGTCGCCACTGAAGAGGATCTTCTGCTGCGGCAGCCAGGCCACCGTGTCGCCCTTGGTGTGGCCGCGGCCCAGCTGCAGCAGCTGCACTTCCAGGCTGCCCAGCCACAACGTCATCTTGCCGGTGAAGGTCATCGTCGGCCACGTCAGCCCCGGCGGCACGCTCTCGACGTTGCGGAAGAGGCGCGGGAAGCGGCCGATCTCGCTGGCCTTGTCCTGCTCGCCGCGCTCCTTGATGAGGTCGAGCGTGTCTTCGCTGGCGATGATGTGCTCGGCCCCGTAGGCCGAAGCCCCCAGCACACGCACCGCGTGGTAATGCGTGAGCAGCACGTAGCGGATGGGCTTGTCCGTCACCTCGCGGATGCGGCGGATCACGTCTTGCGCCATCACCGGCGTGGCCTGCGTGTCCAGCACCAGCACGGCATCGTCGCCAATGATGATGCCGGTGTTGGGGTCGCCTTCGGCCGTGTAGGCGTAGGCGTTCTCGCTCAGGCGGGTGAAGCTGACCTGCTTCTCCTGCAAGTCGGCCTGGCTGGCAAAGGTCTTGGTCGAAGTCATCACGCGCACCCGCTGAAGAACATGGCGCTTGATGCTAGCGCACGAGTTCTGTATTGTCGAACGCGTTATCCATCAACGAACATTGACCATGCCCCGCCCCGTCCGTGCCGAACCCCCTGCCGCCCCCGCGGCACAGCGTGGCATCCAGAGCATCGAAGTCGGCGGCGCCCTGCTGCGCGCGCTGGCCCACCACGGCCGACCGCTGCCGCTCAAAGAGCTCGCCGCCAGCGCCGGCATGGCGCCGGCCAAGGCCCACCCTTATCTCGTGAGCTTCGGCAAGCTGGGGCTGGTGGCGCAAGACGCCAGCGGGCGCTACGGCCTGGGCCCGTTGGCCATGCAGCTGGGTTTGATCAGCCTGCAGCAGCTCGACCCGCTGGCCCTGGCCACGCCCCTGATCGAAGAGCTGGCCGCCGAGTGCGGCCACACCATGGCCGTGGCCGTGTGGGGCGACCGCGGCGCCACCATCGTGCGCGTGGCACAGCCGCCCACGGCGGTGTTCGTTGGCATGCGCCACGGCACCGTGATGAGCCTGCGCGCCACGGCCAGCGGCCGCCTCTTTGCGGCGCTGCTGCCGCCGGCCGTGGTGCAGCCGGTGCTGCGTGACGAGCACCAGGCCAGCGGCCGCCGCGGCGCCGCGCTCGACGCCGAACTGCGCACCGCGCTGCAGGCCGTGCGCGACGAGGGCATCAGCCGCGTGCAGGACGTCTACCTGCCCGGCATCAGCGCGCTGGCCGCGCCGGTGTTCGAGGGCGGCGGGGCGCTGGTGCTCAGCCTCACCGCCATCGGCCCCACGGCGGTGTTCGACAGCCGCCCGGGCAGTGCGCTGGTGCAGCGCGTGAAGGCGGCGGCCGAGGGCTTGTCGCTGCGCCTGGGCTGGCGCGCGCAGGCCGGCTGAAACAGCGCCTGCGTTTCAGCGCGCCGGCAGGCGCAAGGCCCACAGCCCGGCGGCCCCGGCCAGCGCCACGGCCGCTGTGAGCCCCACCGCACCCAGCCCCCAGCGCGCCAGCGCCAGCCCGAAGAGCCAGGGCGACAGCGCCCCCAACACGCGCGCCGGCAGCGTGAGCCAGCCCTGGCGCGCGCCGTAGCCGGCGCTGCCGAACACCGCCAGCGGCAAGGTGCCACGCACGATGGTGACGAGCCCGTTGCCCAGGCCGTGCACCAGCGTGAAAGGCAAGGCCGCCACCGGCCCCAGCGTCAACAGCAGCCCCGCCGCCACCGGGTGGGCCAGCGCCGCGGCGCGCGCGGCCAGCAGCGGCGGCCGGTGGCGCAGCCAGCCCAGTTCCAGCAGGCGCGCGGCCACCTGGGCCGGGCCCATCAGCGCGGCCGTGGCCACGGCCGCCGGCAGGCTGGCGCCGCTGGCCTGCAGCAGCGCCGGCAGGTGGGTGGCGATGCCGGCGCTCACCACGCTCATGGCCGCAAACACCGCGGCCAGCAGCAAACCCAGGCGGCGTGCACGCTGCGGCGCCAGCGCGGGGCTGTTCTCGGCCGGTGCCACTGTGGCCCCTGCGGCCGGCGGCGGCACGGCTGGGGCGGCCGGGCCAGCACGCGGCAGCAGGCCGTTCAGCGGCAGCCCCAGCAGCAGGTGCAGCACCGCCCAGGCCGCGCAGGCGCCGCGCCAGCCCCAGGCGGCCTCGAACCAGGCCGTGAGCGGCCAGCCCACCCTGCTGGCAAACCCCGCCAGCAGGGTGATGCCGGTGATGGCCCCGCGCGCACCGCCGCCATACAGGCGCACCAGCGCGGCGAAGGCCGCGTCGTAGAGGCCGAAACCCATGGCCACACCCAGCGCGGCCCAGGCCAGCACCAGCACCGCTGCGCTGGGAGCGGCGGCCATCAGCGCCAGCGCCGCGGCGAAGACCGCGCTGCACACCATCAGCACAGGTCGGCCGCCGTGGCGGTCGATGGCCCGGCCGGCCAACGGGCCGAGCAGCGCCGAGATCACCAGCGCCATCGACAAAAGGGCGTAGACGGTGGCCGGCGCCAGACCGAGTTCGGCCGCCATGGGCGCGGCCAGCATGGCCGGCAGGTAAAAGCTGGAAGCCCAAGCCAGCGTCTGCGCCGTGCCCAGCGCCAGCACGACAGCCGCGGGTTTCATCGGCCGGCAGTGTCGCACCGCGGCCGCAGAGCCCCGATGCAGCGGGCGGGGGCTGGAAATGAATAATGCGGCGCTGTGCACGGGCCGCGACCATCGGGCCGTTCTTTGGAGCGTGTGGCCGGCGCCCACGCCCCTGTCCATCCTTGCCAGACCCGCCGGACCTGGAGATTCACCGCCCCGATGGTGCCCGACACCGACATCGAACGAGCCCTGCAGGCCGAACGCCAGGCGCAGCACGGGCGTGTGCTGCTCGGCTCTTTGCTGGGCAGCAGCGGCATGGGCGTGATGCTGGCCATCGCCCTGTGGCCCGGCGCCCGGCCCGGCGCCGTGCTGCTGTGGCTGGCGGCGCTGGCAGGGGCCCTGGGCCTGCGCTGGGCCACCGTACGAGCGCACACGGCCGCAGCAACGACCACACCGGCCACACCGGCCACAGAGCAACAAAGCCGCTGGGCGCGGCGCCACCGCCTGGCTTTCCTGGCCCACGGCCTGGCCTGGGTGAGCGTGGTGCTGGTGCCGGCGCAACTGCTGCCCGGCCGTGAGCTCGACCTGCTGGTGTTTGCGCTGAGCATCGTCACCGCCGGCGCCCTCACCACCGCGGCCTTCGACCTGCGCACGGCCTTGTTTTTTTCACTGCCCACGGTGAGCGCCGCGCTGTTGCTGGCGCTGCGCTCGCAAGACCCGGGCGCGATGGCCCTGGCGGCCATGGCGGCCATCTACCTGTGTGTCACCGCGGCCACGGCGCGCCGCGCGCAACAGATGGTGCGCGAAGGGGTGCGGCTGCGGCTGGCGGAGAACCA
>LJHW01000021.1 GCA_001295865.1 beta proteobacterium AAP65 | reverse complement strand
CATGGTGGGGTGGGTGGGGCGCGGGGCCCATCGACTGCGAAAAAGATCCGCGAGACTACCCAAGCCCGCCCGCCCTGCCCAGACGGGCTTTCCTCAAGCTGACACGATGGGCGGTCGCATCCCCCGCACGGGGGAGCCGCGCCGCTCAGTGCGCCGTTTGCCGAGCCGCCTGCTGCGCTTCCGCCATTTGTTCTTGCGCCTGCCGCACGGCCCGCAGCACCAGCATGTCATCCAGATCGGCGGCCGGCGCCACCGCGCGAACGGCTTCATCCACGCGCTCGGGGCTGTGCATCAGCACGTGGGCCAGTACCGACAGCGCGCTGATGGAACGCCGACCTTCGGCTGTGGGCAAGGCCAGCGCGGCCTGCGCCACCACATGGTGGCGCACGCTGGCCACCGCTGCGGCACCCAGGCCCCAGCTTTCGCACAGCGCGGCGCCCAGGGCGTCGTGGCTGACGCCGAAACCGGCGTGTTCCAGACCGACGAGATCAACGTCGTTGTCGGTGGCGCGCAGCATGGCGCGGTAGTGGTCGGTGGCATGGCGGAAGAGCACCGCCTTGCCGCACTCTTCGAACAGCCCGGCCGAGTGCGCACCCCAGGCGTCCAGCGAGAGCTTGGCCGCCAGCTTGCCCATCAAGGTGCCACGCTGGCCGGCGCGTTGCCACAGCGGCTCGAGTTCAGGCGCGGGCGGGAAGGCGGCACGCAAACCCATCTCGAAGGTGATGGCCGCCACCTCGCGCATGCCCAGGTAGGTGATGGCCTGGTGCACGCTCTGCACGCGCCCCTTCAGGCCGTAGAGCGAAGAGTTGACGGCCTTCATCACCGCCGCCGCCAGCGCCATGTCGGTTTCGATCAGGCTGGCTGCGGCCTGCATGTTGATGTCTTCGTCGGCCATCAGCAGCGACAACTGCACCAGCGACTGGGGCTGCGACGGGATGTCGATGTCCAGCTTGCGCAGTTCGGGGTTCACGGACATGGCAGACCTTCGGGGGGTTCGGGGCGGAGAGCTTCTCGCGTCGATGCTAGGCAGGCCCGCCTGCAGCCGATCGGCCGAAACACACCCGAAACACCCGCCTTCAAACCCGCGCAGGCATGAAAAAGGCGCCGACTCGCGGCGCCTTGCAAAAGCCAACCCATCTGCGGGGCCGGTCTGTGTTCTGGTCTTCGAATTCTGTCCGATGTCTCCTCAGGCCCCCGTGAGGCGCAGCACTGAAAAGCCCAAGGGCCAGACCGGCGACGCCACGAGTGACACAAATGTAACAACCGGGCGCCAGGCCCCGCCATCCGGACTTACCCGCCGGCCAGCAGCCACTGCGCGGCGCGCTCGGCAATCATCAATGTGGGCGAGTTGGTGTTGCCGCTGGTGATGGTGGGCATCACGCTGGCATCGGCGATGCGCAGGCCGGCCAGGCCGCGCAGCTGCAGTCGCGGGTTCACCACCGCGGCCGGGTCGCCCTCGGCGCCCATGCGGCAGGTGCCCACGGGGTGGAAGATGGTGGTGCCGATGTCACCGGCCAGGCGCGCGAGTTCTTCGTCGCTCTGAAACTGCACGCCCGGCTTTACCTCTTGCGGCCGGTACTTCGCCAGCGCCGGCATGGCGGCGATGCGGCGTGTCAGGCGCAGCGAATCGGCAGCCACCTGGCGGTCTTCGGGCGTGGAGAGGTAACGCGCCTGGATCACCGGCGCGTCTTCGGGCCGCGCGCTGCGCAGCCGAACATGGCCGCGTGAAGTGGGGTTGAGGTTGCAGACGCTGGCCGTGAAGGCGTTGTACCGGTGCAGCGGCTGGCCGAAGGCGTCCAGCGACAAGGGCTGCACGTGGTACTGCACGTTGGGGTGCGGCTGTCCCGGCGACGAACGTGTGAAGGCCCCCAGCTGCGAAGGAGCCATGCTCATCGGCCCGCTGCGCTTGAGCAGGTATTCCAGCCCGATGGCCGCCTTGCCCAGCAGCGAGTGGGCCTGCGTGTTCAGCGTCTTCACGCCTTCCACGGAATACACGGCACGGATCTGCAGGTGGTCTTGCAGGTTCTCGCCCACGCCTGGCAGCTCGTGCCGCGGTGTGATGCCCAGCGCGTGCAGCCGCTCGCCCGCGCCTATGCCCGAGAGCAGCAGCAGCTGCGGCGTGCCGATGGCGCCGGCGCAGAGCACCACCTCGCGCGCGGCACGCACGGTCACGGGCGCATCGCTGCCGCGCTGCACTTCCACCCCGGTGACGCGTTGGCCGTCTATCAGCAGGCGCCGCGCCTGGGCGTGGGTCCACACCGTCAGGTTGGCACGGCCGCGCACCGGCCGCAGGAAGGCCTTGCTCGTGTTCCAGCGGATGCCACTGCGCTGGTTGACTTCGAAGTAGCCCACGCCTTCGTTGCTGCCGCGGTTGAAGTCATCGCTGGCGGGAATGCCGGCCTCGCGCGCCGCGGCGGCAAAGGCATCGAGGATCTCCCAGCGCAACCGCTGCTTTTCCACCCGCCATTCCCCCCCGGCGCCGTGAGCGCCGGCCACGGCGCCGCGCCAGTGGTCTTCATGGCGCAGGAAGTGCTGCAGGCAGTGCTCCCAGCCCCAGCTGGCATCGCCCGTGAGCTGCGCCCACTGCGCGTAGTCGCGTGCCTGGCCGCGCATGTAGATCATGCCGTTGATGCTGCTGCAGCCGCCCAGCACCTTGCCACGCGGGTAGCGCAGCTCGCGGCCGTTGAGACCGGGATCGGCCTCGGTGAAAAACAGCCAGTCGGTGCGCGGGTTGCCGATGCAGTAGAGATACCCCACCGGGATGTGGATCCAGTGGTAGTTGTCGGGCCCGCCGGCCTCCAGCAGCAGCACGCGGCACTTCGGGTCGGCCGAGAGGCGGTTGGCCAGCAGGCAGCCGGCGGTGCCGGCGCCGACGATGATGTGGTCGAAAACGGGCGTGCTGTCGGTCATCAGAACAAGCGGGCTCAGCGTGCGACGTGGCTGGCCAGCACCGGGAAGAGTTTCACCAGGCCATCGGCCAGCAGTTCCACGGCCATGGCGGCCAGGATCAGCCCCATCAGCCGCGTCATGATGTTGATGCCGGTGCGCCCCAGCACCTTGGCGATGCGCCCGGAGGCCGAGAACACCAGAAACACCACCAGCGCGATCACCACGCCATAGGCCACCAGCACACCCAGCTGCCAGAGATGCCGCGTCTTGTCGGCGTAGATCACCATCGTGGAGATGGTGGCCGGCCCGGTGAGCAGCGGGATGGTCAGCGGCACCACGGCGATGCTGGCGCCGGCATCCACCTTCTGGTCGCCCTCGTTCAGATCGCTGGGTTTGGTGTCGGCCTGCTCGGCGTTCAGCATGGCCAGGCTGCTGATCAGCAGCAGCGTGCCGCCCCCCACCTGGAAGCTCGCCAGCGAGATACCGAAAAACTCGATCACTTTCAGGCCAGCCACGGCGCTGATGGCGATGACGCAGAAGGTGGCGAAGGCGCTGATGCGGATGGTGCGCTGGCGCTGATCGCGGTTGAAGGCCTGCGTGAAGTGGATGAAAAAGGGCACCACCCCGATCGGGTTGACGATCGCCAGCAGCGCGATCAGGGGCTTGAGCAGGTCCATGGGCCGCGATGGTAGGCGCTGGGCCGGGTGCAGCACGGCCGTCACGTGCCGCACGGCCGTGAAACTGGAGGTACCCGGCCGGCGCCCGGGTTTTTCCGCGGCGCGCGAAAACAACACTCACGGCGCGGGTTCTTTACATGCCGCGTTGGGCGGTGCGCTAATAGGGAGTCTGTGTTTGGCAGCCGCACCTTTCGCATGATTGGTTCACGCAGGGTTGAGCTCCGCATGGTTATTGATAGGTTCTTTTGAGGGCTCCCCGTGGGAAACAAACTTTACGTAGGTAACTTGGCTTATTCGGTGCGCGACGACTCGCTGCTGCAGGCCTTTTCGCAGTTCGGCACCGTCACGTCCGCCAAGGTGATGATGGACCGGGAAACCGGCCGCTCGAAGGGCTTCGGCTTCGTCGAGATGGGTTCCGACCCGGAAGCGCAAGCCGCGATCAACGGCATGAACGGCCAGCCCATCGACGGCCGCGCCGTCGTGGTGAACGAAGCCCGCCCGCGTGAAGAGCGCCCGGGTGGCTTCGGCGGCGGCGGTGGCCGCAGCGGCGGTGGTGGTTACGGCGGCGGCGGTGGCGGCGGCGGCTACGGCGGCGGTGGTGCCGGCGGTGGCGGCGGCGGCCGCAGCCCCTACGGCGGTGGCGGCGGCGGCGGTGGCCGCAGCCCCTACGGCGGTGGCGGTGGTGGTGGCCGCAGCGGCGGTGGTGGTGGTTATGGTGGTGGCGGCGGTGGCAACCGCGGCGGCTACTGAACCCAGCAGCCCCGTGTTGGCCTGAACGGCCAGCCTGCAAGGCAACAAAAAGGCACCCTCGGGTGCCTTTTTCAGTTTCTGCGCCCGAGCGCGCTGCAGCGCCGGCCCGCCGTCAATAACGCTCGGGGCGCAACACCTGCACCGGGCTGAAATACAGCGCCACCCCATAGTTCGGCGCGTACACGCTCAACACGTGCGCCGCGATGGCATCGGCGACGGCGGGCTCGCAGATGAGTTTCATCTCGATGGTGCGGTCGGCCTCCCAGGCCCCTTCACGCACGCCGCCATGGCCCCCGCCGTGTACTTCGGCAACGGTCCAGCCTTGGGCACCGCGCTCGCGGGCATCGCGCACCAAGGCCTTTTCCAGCACCGCCTCGGCCACGATGACGAGCAGGGTTTTCGGGTGTTTCTCGAGGCTCATGCGGTCCATCTCTGCGCAAGTTCGATGTAGATCGGTATCCCGATGACGATGTTGAAGGGGAAACTGATGCCCAAAGCCGCCGTGATGGACAGTGCGGCATTCGCTTCGGGCACGGCAATGCGCATGGCGGTGGGCGCGGCGATGTAACTGGCGCTGGCCGCCAGCGTGGCCATCAGCGCCACGCCGCCTGTGCTGAGCCCCAGCGCCAGGCCCGTGGCCGCGCCGGCCAGCGCCAGCACGGGCGGCGCGCCCAGGCCGATCACCAGCACCGCGGGGCCGAAACGTTTGACCTCGCTCAAACGACCGCCAGCCACCAGGCCGAGTTCCAGCAGGAAGAGCGCCAGCACGCCCTTGAAGGGGTCGATGAACACAGCCTGGATGGGTTGTGTACCTTCCACGCCCGCCACCGCGCCAATGACCAGCCCGCCCAGCAAGAGCAGCACGCTCTTGCCGAAGGCCACATCGTGCGCCAGCCCGCGCCAGTTCGTGGCACCGCCCCGGCCCATGCGCGCCAGCAGAATGCCCGCCACGATGCCCGGCGCCTCCATCACCGCCACCCACAGCGCGGCGTGGCTCTCGTAGGCGATGCCCTCGCGCGTGAGCGCGGCCGTGGCCACCGCGAAGGTCACCACACTCACCGAGCCGTAGTGCGCGGCCAGCGAAGCCGCATCGGCCTGCACCAGCTTCAGCGCCCGGCCCAGCGGATACAACAAAAACGGGATGGCAAAACCCAGCGCCATGCACACCAGCACCTGCGGCGCCAGCGCCACCAGGGGCTGCCTGCTGAGCTCGATGCCGCCCTTCAGGCCGATGGCCAGCAGCAGGTAGATGGACAGGGTTTCGTACAACGCCTCGGGCAGGCGCAGGTCGCTGCCCACCAGGCGTGCGAACACCCCGAGCAGGAAAAAGAAGACGACAACATCGATCATGGCGGGCGCGATGCTGCCACGCCTGCATGCCCGCACCGCGCGTGGGCCGGCGGGGGCAGCCGCTCAGCCGCGCCGGGGCTTGCGCCCACGGCCGGCCATCAGGCGGTCATACAGCGTGTTGGGCAGCAGGCGCAACAGCTTCGCCACCACACCCATCTGCCACGGGATGACGCGGTAGCTGTCGCCCGCCTGAATCGCGCGGAAGGCGCGCTCGGCAAATGCTTCGGGCGCCATCAAGAAGGGCATCCTGTAGGGGTTTGTTGCCGTCAGCGGCGTGGCCACATAACCCGGCAGCAGCGTCACCACGCGCACGCCGCTGCCGCGGCATTCCACCCGCAGGCTTTCGCAATAAGCCACCACGCCGGCCTTGCTGGCGCTGTAGGCGCCGTGCCCGGGCAGGCCGCGGATGGCTGCCACGCTGGCCACGCCCACCAGCGTGCCGTGACCGCGCGCGCGCATCGCGGCCACGAAGGGATGGAAAGTGGCCGCCAGGCCGATGTTGTTGAGCGCCAGCACGTCGCGCAGCACGTCGAGATCGGCACGCTCGGCGGTGTCCATGCCCACGCTGATGCCGGCACAAGCCAGCACCACCTCGGGCAGGCCCTGGGCGGCGATGCAGGCCTGCCCGGCCGCGACGATGCTGTCAGGCACAGCCACATCGGCACCGTAGATGGCCACACGGTCGGCACCCAGCCCTTGCGCCGCGGCCCAGGCCTGCATCTCGGCGGTGCGCCGGGCCACGAGCGCCAGGCGCCAGCCCGCGGCGGCGTAACGCGCCGCCAGCGCTTGGCCGATGCCGCTGGAAGCGCCGGTGATGAAGGCCAGTGGCGCGGCAGCGGGGCCCGTCATCGCAGCTCTCAGCCAACCGCGCGGTTCAGGGGCGGGCGCCCGCGGCAGATGCCGCGCGGGCCGGCACCGACGCCCGCGGCGTCAGCACGGCGCGCATGGGGCCCAGCAGCTCCAGGCGGCGCTGGCCGTGGTCGTAATCAAGCCCCGCAGCGCGCAGCTCGTTGCCGCCCAGATTCACCTGCACCGGCAGGTGGCTGCGCACCTGCTCGGTGACGAGGAAGGCGTGCAGGAACTCGCCGCGCATCACCAGCGGTTGGCCCTTGGCGTCGGTAGCGGTGACTTCGGCGCCGCCGCGCAGCTGCACCTCGCTGCCATCGCCGTTGCCCAGCGCCAGGCGCGCCTGCGCCAGCGTGACACGGCCATCGGGCGCGATGGCGCGGATCTGCGCGTCTTCGATCTCGATGCGGTCGGTGGCCGGAAAGTGCTTCAGCGTGGCGCCCTCGATGCGCAGCTTGAGCCGGCCCTGGGCGTCGAAACGCTCCAGCGCGAACTGCGCCATCGTGTAGTCGGGTTCGTCGCTCACGGGGCGCTCTTCGGCCGGCGCCAGCGGCCGCGGCGAGTTTTTCACCAGCCACCAGCTGGCCAGCACCAGCAGCGCCATCACCAGCAGCGGCAGGTAGGACGAGAGCTGTTCACGCAGCCGCAGGTGCCAGGGCAGGCGCGGGCGCGGCTGGCGCCCCGCCGCGGGGCCCAAGGCGCCCGACGGTGCCGTGTCGGCCACGCTCATGCGCTGTCCAGCGTCTGCAGGTGCCCGTGCAAGAGCGCGGCGTAGCGCCCGGCGGCCATCAGCAGCAGGTCGCAGAACTCGCGTGCCGCGCCTTCGCCGCCCCGCGCACTGGTGACGTGGTGGGCCACGGCCCGCACCTCGGCGTGCGCGTTGAGCGGCGCGCAGGCGAAGGCCGCGCGCGTGAGCAGCGGCAGGTCGGGCCAGTCGTCGCCGATGGCGGCCACCTCGTGCCAGGCCAGGCCCAGACCGGCCAGCACACGCTCGGCGGCGGCGGCCTTGTCGTGCACGCCGTAGAGCGCGTGCGTGAGGCCCAGGTCGGCCACGCGGCGGCGCACGGCGGGTGAATCACGTCCGGTGATGACCAGCGGCTCGATGCCGCCTTGCTTCAAAAGCTTCAGGCCGTGGCCGTCGAGCGCGTGGAAAGTCTTGACGGTTTCGCCCAGCTCGCTGATGTACAGGCGCCCATCGGTGAGCACACCATCGACGTCGAAGATGGCGGCTTTCAAGCCCAGGCCTTCACCCTGCGCGCGCAGCAGCGTCTCGGGCGCAAATCGCAGCGCCGGCTGCAGCAGCGGCACGCTCATATGACTTTGGCGCGCATCAGGTCGTTGCTGTTGAGCGCGCCCACCAGCAGGCCGTCGGCGCTCACCACCAGCACGCTGGTGATGCGGTGCTGCTCCATCACGCCGGCGGCATCCACCGCCAGTGCATCGGCCAGCACCAGGCGCGGACTGCGGTGCATCACCTGCTCGGCGGTGAGCGCACGCAGGTCGGTGCCGCGTTCGATGAGGCGGCGAAGGTCGCCGTCGGTGAAGATGCCCAGCGGGCGCTGCGCCTCGTCCACCACCGCGGCAAACCCCAGGCCCTTGGCGCTCATCTCGCGCAGCAGCTCGCCGAACAGCGCGCCCGGCTTCACGCGCGGCAGCGCCTCGCCGCTGCGCATCAGGTCGTGCACGTGCATCAACAGCTTGCGCCCCAGCGCACCGCCCGGGTGCGAGCGTGCGAAATCGGCTTCCTTGAAGCCGCGCGCGTCCAGCAGCGCCACGGCCAGCGCATCGCCCAGCGCCATCTGCGCCGTGGTGCTGGCGGTGGGCGCCAGGTTCAGCGGGCAGGCTTCTTCGTCCACGCCGCTGTTCAGCACGGTGTCGGCGTGGCGCGCCAGCGTGGAACCCGGCCGCCCCGTCATGGCGATGAAATGCACGCCCAAGCGGCGGATGGCCGGCAGGATGGCTGCGAGTTCGTCGCTCTCGCCGCTGTTGCTGATGGCGAGCAGCACGTCGCCGGCCACCACCATGCCCAGGTCGCCATGGCTGGCCTCGCCCGGGTGCACGAACATCGCCGGCGTGCCTGTTGAAGCCAGCGTGGCCGCGATCTTGCGTCCCACATGGCCACTCTTGCCCATGCCCATCACCACCAATCGGCCGCGGCAGGCCAGCACAGCCTGCACGGCTTCTGCAAAACCGTCGTCCAGGCGCGCGGACAAGCCGGTGAGTGCCCGCGCCTCGATCTCGAAGGTGCGCCGCGCCATGGCCAGCGCACGTGCGCCGTCGAAGGGGACATCGGAAGAGCCGTCGAATAGCATCGAAGCATTCTAGGAGCCCACCCCCACCTTGGCGTCGACCCTCGAACTCGTTCTGCTCTACCTGGTGGCGGCCGTGCTGGGCGTCGTGGTGTGCCGTTCGCTCAAGCTGCCGCCCATGCTGGGCTACCTGGTGGTGGGCGTGCTCATCGGCCCCAACGCGCTGGCCTTTGCGCAAGACAGCGCCGGGGTGAAGTACCTCGCCGAGTTCGGTGTTGTCTTCCTGATGTTCGTCATCGGGCTGGAATTCAACCTGCCCAAGCTGCGCAGCATGCGCACGCTGGTCTTCGGCCTGGGCCTGAGCCAGGTGGGCCTGACGATGGTCGGCACCCTGGCTGGCCATGGCCTGCTGGTGTGGGCCTACGCCAGCTTCCTGGGCAAGACCTGGCAGATGGGCTGGCAAGGCGCCGTGGTGCTGGGCGGCGCCATCGCGATGAGCAGCACCGCCATCGTCGTGAAGCTGATGGCCGAGCGGCTGGAACTGGAAAGCGAACACGGCAAACGCGTGATGGGCGTGCTGCTGTTCCAAGACCTGGCCGTGGTGCCCTTGCTGGTGCTGATCCCGGCTTTGGGCAGCTCGGGCGAAGACCTGATGATCGCGATGGGCCTGGCCGCGCTGAAGGCAGGCCTGCTGCTGACGGTGCTGCTGGTGGGCGGCCAGCGTGTGATGCGCTGGTGGCTCACGCTGGTGGCGCGGCGCAAGAGCGAAGAGCTCTTCATGCTGAACCTGCTGCTCGTCACCCTGGGGCTGGCCTACCTGACGGAACACGCCGGTCTCAGCCTGGCGCTGGGCGCCTTCGTGGCCGGCATGCTGGTGGCCGAGACCGAATACAAGCACCAGGTGGAAACCGACATCCGGCCCTTCCACGACGTGCTGCTGGGCCTGTTTTTCATCACCATCGGCATGAAGCTCGACTGGCGGCCCGTCATCGAGCTGTGGCCCCTGGTGTTGCTGCTGACCACCTTGCCCATCCTGGCCAAGTTCGTGCTGGTGGCCGCACTCGCGCGCGGCTTCGGCGCGGCGCCTGGCGTGGCCCTGCGCACCGGCCTGTACCTGGCGCAGGCCGGGGAATTCGGCTTCGTGCTGCTGACCCTGGGCGCCGACCGCGGCCTGGTGGCGCCCGAGTGGATGAGCCCGGTGCTCGCGAGCATGGTGCTGAGCATGCTGGCCACGCCTTTCCTCATCATGCACAGCAACCGCATCGTCAACCGGCTGAGCGCCAGCGACTGGCTGATGCAGAGCGTGGCCCTGACCACCATTGCGAAGAAGGCAATCGCCACCGAGAAACACGTGATCATCTGCGGCTACGGCCGCAGCGGTCAGAACCTGGCGCGGCTGCTGCATCCCGAGGGCATCCCCTACATGGCGCTGGACCTCGACCCCGACCGCGTGCGCCAGGCCGCTGCCGCCGGTCAGAGCGTGGTGTTCGGCGACGCCGCGCGCCTGCCCAGCCTGATGGCCGCCGGCCTGAACCGCGCCGCCGCGGTGGTGGTGAGTTACCACGACACACCCAGTGCGCTGAAGATCCTCGACCTCGTGCGCGCCAACGCACCCAAGGTGCCCGTGATCGTGCGCACCATCGACGACAGCGACATCGAGAAGCTGCGCGCCGCCGGCGCCACCGAGGTGGTGCCCGAGGCCATCGAAGGCAGCCTGATGCTGGCCGGCCACGCGCTGGCGCTGGTGGGCGTGCCCATGCAACGCGTCATCCGCATCACACGCGACGCGCGTGACGCCCGCTACAGCCTGCTGCGCGGCTATTTCCACGGCGCCGACGACGACACCGTGGCCGAACTCGACCAGGCGCGCCTGAAAAGCGTGACCATTCCCGACGCCGCACGCTGCGTGGGCCAGACGCTCGACGCCCAGGCTCTGCACGCGGTAGGCGTGAGCGTGGTCTCGGTGCGCCGCGCCCACGGCGGTGTGCTGCCGCCCGCGCCCGAACTGGTGCTGCAAGGGGCCGACACGCTGGTGCTCTCGGGCTTGCCCGAACCCCTGGCGCTGGCAGAGGAAAAGCTGCTGCGCGGATGATGCGGCGCATGAGCGCCACTTCCCGCCGCCGCCTGCTGCAAAGCAGCCTCGCCTTGCCGCTGTGGACTGTGGGCGTCGGCAGCGTCGCTGCCGGTGAGGTGGCTGCGCTGCTGCGCCAGGGCGGCCTGGTGGTGGCACTGCGTCACGCGCTGGCCCCTGGAACTTTCGATCCGCCCGATTTCAAGCTTGGCGACTGCCGCACGCAACGCAACCTGAATACCGAGGGCCGCGAACAGGCGCGGCGCATCGGGCGGTGGTTCGAGCGCCAGGTCCTGCCGCCCGCGGCCGTGCGCAGCAGCCCCTGGTGCCGCTGCATGGACACCGCCGCCGAGGCCTTCGGCAACGGCGGCACCGTGCAGGCCTGGGCCGCGCTGGGCTCGCCCTACGGCCGCAGCGAGCAGACCAACGCGGCCAGCCGTGCGCAACTGTTGGCGGCCTTGCGTGCCGTGCCAGCCGGCCGTTTCGAACTTTGGGTGACGCACGCCTTCGTGCAGCAGGCCTTGTCCGGCCAGAGCACCAGCTCGGGCGAGGGGCTGCTGATGCGCGCCACCGGCGGCGCGGAGCCGCAGGTGCTGGGGCGCTTGAGCGTGGCTTGAGCGTGCCGCAACGGCGCCTCGCGCCGACAATGCCGGCATGAACGAAGCCCTCTTGCCCGCCGACTACATCCGCAACCACATCCGCACCGTGCCGCACTGGCCGGCGCCGGGCGTGATGTTCCGCGACATCACGCCGCTGCTGGCCAACCCGCGCGTGTTCCGCGTGCTCATCGACCAGTTCGTGCACCGCTACTTCGATGTCAAGCCTTCGGCCATCGCCGGGCTGGACGCGCGCGGCTTCATCGTCGGCAGCGTGGTGGCCTACGAGCTCAACGTCGGCTTCGTGCCCATCCGCAAGAAGGGCAAGCTGCCCTTCACCACGGTGGAAGAGACCTACGAACTCGAGTACGGCAGCGCCACGGTGGAGATGCACACCGACGCCGTGAAACCCGGCGACCGTGTGGTGCTCATCGACGACCTCATCGCCACCGGCGGCACCATGATGGCTGGCAAGAAGCTGCTGGAGCGCCTGGGCGCCGAGGTCATCGAAGGCGCGGCCATCGTCGACCTGCCCGAGCTCGGGGGCTCGAACAAGCTGCGCGAGGCGGGGTTGCCGCTGTTCACGCTGGTGGATTTCGCCGGCCACTGAGGCCGCGGCGCCAAGCAGGCGCTGTCACTTGCCGATGCAGAAACGGCTGAAGATGACCCCCAACAGGTCTTCGGTGCTGAACTGCCCGGTGATCTCGCCCAAGGCCCGGTGCGCCAGGCGCAGCTCTTCGGCCAGCAGGTCCAGCGCGGCGTCGCGCAGCGCGGCTTGCGCTTGCGCCTGCAGCAGGTGTTCGCGCGCGCGCTGCAACGCCCGCACGTGGCGCGTGCGGGCGATGAACAGGCCCTCGGGCGCGGCCTGCCAACCGGCTTGCGCCAGCAGCGCGCGGCGCAGCGTGTCCAGGCCTTCGCCCGTGCGGGCCGAAAGACGCAAGGCGCCCGCCGGCAACACCCGTTCGCTGCCGCCTTCGACATCGGCCTTGTTGTAGACCTGCAAGCGCGGCACGCCCTCGGGCAGCTGCGCGCGGATCAGCGCATCGGCGGCCTCGTAATCGGCCTCGCCCACGCGCCCCAGGTCGTGCAAAAAGATCACCACATCAGCGCCGCCGATGGCCTGCCAGCTGCGCTGGATGCCGATGCGCTCCACCTCGTCGGCGGCTTCGGCATCGCTGCGCAGGCCGGCGGTGTCGGTGATGTGCAGCGGCACGCCTTCGATCTGCAGCGTCTCGCTGACGCGGTCGCGCGTGGTGCCGGGGATGGGCGTCACGATGGCCAGCTCGGCGCCAGCCAGCACATTGAGCAGGCTGCTTTTGCCCACGTTGGGCTGACCGGCCAGCACCACACGCAGGCCCTCGCGCAGCAGCGCGCCCTGGCGCGTGCGGGCCAGGGCTTCGTCCACCGTGGCCAGCAGCGCGTCGAGCTGGCCGCGGGCGCCTGCTTTCTCCAGGAAGTCGATCTCTTCTTCAGGGAAGTCGAGCGTGGCTTCCACCAGCATGCGCAGGTGCACGGTGCGCTCGGCCAGCGCCTCGATCTGGCGGCTGAAGTCGCCGCTGAGCGAACGTGCGGCCGAGCGCGCCGCGGCCTCCGTGCTGGCGTCGATGAGGTCGGCCACGGCCTCGGCCTGCGCGAGGTCGAGCTTGTCGTTAAGGAAAGCGCGTTCGGTGAACTCGCCCGGCTCGGCCAGGCGCAGCCCGGGCTGGGCTTGCAGGCAGCGCGCCAGCAGCAGCTGCAGCAGCACCGGGCCGCCGTGGGCCTGGAGCTCGAGCACGTCTTCGCCGGTGTAGGAGTGGGGCGCGGGGAAGTGCAGCGCCAGGCCGCGGTCCAGCGGCTGGCCGTCTTCGCCCAGAAAGGGCAAGAGCGTCGCCACGCGCGGCGCCAGCGGCCGGCCGCACAGGGCCTGGATCAGCGGCGCGAGGTCGAGCCCCGAGGCGCGCACGATGCCCACCGCTCCGCGGCCGGGGGCCGAGGCGATGGCAACGATGGGGTCTTGGTGGCGGCCCGGCAACAAGGCCGGGGCGCTGGGTTCGGCAGCACGCATGGTGGGCCGATTCTGGCGCGCCGCCGGGGCTTGTTCAGGCACCCGGCGGCGGGGTTGGGGCTGGGGGTGTGTGGCGCGGGTGGAGCGGCGTTGCCGCCGTGTCTCCTGAGCCGCCTCGGCAAGAGGCGGGTCGCCCGCATGTCTGCATGGTGGACCTGTTGGCCTGGGGCGCTCAAGCCCCTGACCGGGGTTGTCGCGCCCTCAGCCGTGCGCTATTTCCCGAGCACGCCCAATTGTTTGTTGATGAACCACTGCTGCGCGATCGACAGGATGTTGTTCGTCAACCAGTACAGCACCAGGCCGGCCGGGAAGAAGAAGAACATGAAGCCGAAGGCCAGCGGCATGATCCACATCAGCTTGGCTTGCATGGGGTCCGGCGGGGCCGGGTTCAGCCACACCTGGAACAGCGAACTCGCGGTCATCAGGATGGGCAGGATGAACCAGGGGTCGATGGCCGACAAGTCCTGGATCCAGCCCACCCAAGGTGCGCCGCGCATCTCAACGCTGGAGAGCAGCACCCAGTACAGCGCGATGAAAAACGGCATCTGCACGAGGATGGGCAGGCAGCCGCCGAGCGGGTTGACCTTCTCCTCGCGGTAGATCTTCATCATCGCCTGCTGCATCTCTTGCGGCTTGTCCTTGTAGCGCTCGCGCAGCTCGGTCACGCGCGGGGCCACGGCCTTCATCTTGGCCATGCTGCGGTAGGCACTCGCGTTCAGCCAGTAGAAAGCGATCTTCAGCAGCACCACCAGACCCACGATGGCCCAGCCCCAGTTGCCCAGCACGCCGTGCAGCTTGTCGAGCAGCCAGAACAGCGGCTTGCTCAGCACGTGCAGCCAGCCGTAGTCCTTCACCAGTTCCAGACCGGGGGCCAGGGCGGCGAGCTTGTTTTCTTCCTGCGGGCCGACAAAAAGCACGGCTTCGTGCGTGGCCGCAGCACCGGGGGCCACGGTGCCCAGCGGCTGCACCATCGCGATGGTGTAGTGGTTGTCAGACACCTTGGCGGTGCGGAACTCGCGCGTGCCAGGTGTCTTCACGAGCCAGGCGCTGGCGAAGTAGTGCTGCACCATCGCCACCCAGCCGTTGTCGGCCGCCTTTTCATGGCTGGCGCTGCCCTTGGCGATGTCCTTGAAGTCGATCTTCGTGAACTTCGCCGTGTCGGTGTACATCGCCGGGCCGGTGAAGGTGAAGTAGAAACTGCTCTCGCCTTCGGGCGGGTTGCCGTCGCGCGCCAGCTGCAGGTAGACCTGCGGCGCGATGGGCGCGGCGCCCTGGTTGCTGAACTCGTGCTTCACGCCCACGGTGTACTCACCCCGCGTGAAGGTGTAGGTCTTGGCGAGCTTGTTGCCGTCGATCAGCGGCGACTCGAAACGCAAGGTGAGCGTCTGCGCGCCGGCAGCCAGCGTGCGTTCACCCGGCACCACCGTCATCTGCGTGAAGTGGTTGGGCAGCGACACGCCCGGGGTGGCTGCCACCAGGCCGGTCTGCGCCACGTACAGGCGCTTGGCGCTCTGGTCGAGCAGCACGACGTTGCGGCTGGGGTCGACGGCGTCCTTGTAGCCCAGCAGTTCCAGGTAGACGAGGTTGCCACCCTGGCTGTCGAAGACGGCTTTCACCACGTCGGTGGTGATGGTCACACGCTCACCGGTGGGCGTGGGGGCCGCTGCCGGCAGGCCGGGCGCGGTGGGCGTTGCGCCGGCCGCTGCGGGCACGGCCGCCGGGGCGGGCACACCACCCGCCATGGGGGCCGCCGGTGCGCCGGGGCTGGAACCCGCAGCCGCGGCCGGGCGTGGCGCCGGGCCGCCAAACAGCGAGCCCTGGCCGGTGTGCTTCTGCCACGCGTCCCAGATGAGCACCAGCGACATGGCAAAAACCACCCAGAGCAGGGTGCGACGGATATCGTTCATGGGGTTTTCCGGGTCGGGGAAGGCGTGGATGGCCGGTCTTCTGGTGCCGGCGCATCGGTGTTCAAGCCCAGCCGCGTGAACAAGCCAGCGGCGGGGCGGAGCGGATTCTCGGGCACGGGGTCGAGGCCCCCGTCACACCAGGGGTGGCAGCGCATCAGCCGCCAAGCGCCCAGCGCAGACCCCTGCACGGCGCCATGGCGCTGCAAAGCTTCCAGCGTGTAGGCCGAGCAGGTGGGTTCGAAGCGGCAGGCGTTGCCCAGCCAGGGCTTGAGCAGCAGGCGGTAGCCCTGCACCAGCAGGATCAACACACGCTGCGGCAGGCGCAACGAATCCCGCAGCAGACGCAGGCCGGCGGCTGTGCTGGCAGGGGTGCTGGCAACAGGCGATTCAGCGCCGGGCTTCATGCAGGTCCCTGTGCTTCAGCGCGCCCGCGCGGCGGCGGGCGTGAAGAGGGTTTCGAGTTCCAGCCGCGCGGCCTGGCGCAAGGCATCAGACGCCGCCGACGGGAAAGCCGACACCACAAAAGGCTGGCGCAGGCGAACCAGCCACAAGCCGCCAGGCAGGCCAGCGGCATGGCTCTCGAACACGCCCCGCACCTGCCGCTTCAGCAGGTTGCGGGTGACGGAGCGACGGGCGTGTCGTTTGGGCACCATATAGCCAAGCCAGTGGCCTGTGGGCAAGTCATCCACAGGCGGTGGGCAAACCAGTGCAGGGGCTGTGGACAACTCGGTGGACACGGCGTGGGCGGCTGCACGGTGGGCCGGCTTGGGCGGCAGGGCCGGCGCGCTGGCGACGTGGTGCACCGCGAAGTGCGCGCTGCGCGCCCAGGGGCGCACGCCGAGCAGGCGCTCGAAATCCGCCTTGTTCACAAGGCGGGCTGGCATCGCGGCCCGGAGGCCTTGCGGCGTGATGATGCGGACAGGTCGCGGACCGGCCGCGAACCTCAGACGGCCAGGCGCTTGCGGCCCTTGGCGCGGCGCGCGTTGATGACGGCACGGCCGCCGCGCGTCTTCATGCGCACGAGGAAACCGTGGGTACGGGCGCGGCGGATCTTCGAGGGTTGGTAGGTGCGCTTCATGGCGGGCTCCGTCGGGGGCTGTGGACTTGCGGTCTGAGGGGGTGAGGGTGCGGGTCTGCTTCAAGCGGCAGCCCCGTCGATGCGCCGGTGCAGACTGGCCATGGGGCCAAGCCGCGCGATCGTCTTCCTGGGGCCGCCTGTGCAGGCGCTGCTGTTTTTTCCGCCGAAGATGGATTCGGGAAACCCACGATTACAGCAAAAAACTCCAATCCGGTCAAACACTTGCACCACAGGCCGCTGCATAGCGCGGGGCTTGACGCGCATTCCGAATGTGTGGATAACTGCGTTCCGCCGGCTTCGAGGGGCCTCAGTGCTGGCGGCTCACGACAAAAGATATCCACAATGAGCTCAGACCTGTGGCAACGCGGCTGCGAACGTCTCGCCGCCGAATTGCCAGAACAACAATTCAACACCTGGATCCGCCCGCTGGCACCCGAGTTGCGGGCCGCAGGCCCCGGCGACACCGTCGAGGTGGTGGCCGTGCAGGTGCCCAACCGCTTCAAGCTCGACTGGATACGCTCGCAATACGCCGGGCGCATCGAACACGCGCTCAGCGAAGTGGCCGGCCACCCGGTGCGCCTGGAACTCACGCTTGCGCCGCGCGCTGAGCCCCTGCCCGGTGCCACCGAACGCAGCCCCGCCAACAGCGCCCCGGCCAACGCCGCCAGCCTGCTGGGCGCTGCGTTCGAGCGCCAGCCGGGCGGCAGCAGCCCCGCCGGCGCAGTGCCCGCGGGTACGCGCAGCGCGCCCGCCCCGGCGGGCACCACGCACCGCCTGAACACCGCGCTGACCTTCGACACCCTGGTGGCGGGCCGCGCCAACCAGATGGCCCGCACGGCCGCACTGCACGTGGCCGGCGCGCCGGGCCAGATGTACAACCCGCTCTTCATCTACGGCGGTGTGGGCCTGGGCAAGACCCACCTCGTGCATGCCGTGGGCAATGCGCTGCTCAAGGACAACCCGCAGGCCCGCGTGCTTTACCTGCACGCCGAGCAGTTCATCAGTGACGTCGTCAAGAACTACCAGCGCAAGACCTTCGACGAGCTCAAGGCCAAGTACCACAGCCTCGACCTGCTGCTGATCGACGATGTGCAGTTCTTCGCCGGCAAAGACAGAACCCAGGAAGAGTTCTTCAACGCCTTCGAAGCCCTGCTCACCAAGCGCGCCCACATCATCATGACGAGCGACACCTACCCCAAGGGGCTGGTGGACATCGACGAGCGCCTGACCAGCCGCTTCGACGCCGGCCTCACGGTGGCCATCGAGCCGCCCGAGCTGGAGATGCGCGTGGCCATCCTCATGCGCAAGGCGGCGGCCGAGCACACCGAGATGCCGGAAGACGTGGCCTTTTTCATCGCGAAGAACGTGCGCGCCAACGTGCGTGAGCTGGAAGGCGCGCTGCGCAAGGTGCTGGCCTACAGCCGCTTCAGCCACAAGGACATCAACATCGCCCTGGCGCGCGAGGCGCTGAAAGACCTGCTGAGCATCCAGAACCGGCAGATCGGCGTGGAGAACATCCAGAAGACGGTGGCCGACTTCTACAAGATCAAGGTCGCCGACATGTACAGCAAGAAGCGGCCGGCCAGCATCGCCCGGCCGCGGCAGATCGCCATGTACCTGGCCAAGGACATGACCAAGAAGAGCCTGCCCGAGATCGGCGAGCTCTTCGGCGGCCGTGACCACACCACCGTGCTGCACGCCGTCCGCAAGATCGGCGCCGAGCGCAGCACCAACCCCGAACTCAACCAGCAACTGCACGTGCTGGAACAGACGCTGAAGGGCTGAAGCGCCCCTCCCCGCCACCACCCCAGCCCGGGGCGGTGCCAGGGGCCGAAAAAGGCCCGCCAGCGCGTCACAATCCACCCCTGATCACGTTTTAACAAAGCTGTGGAAAAAAGCCGCACAAGCCTGCCCTTGTCCACAGGTCTGGGCCCCTCCGCCGAGTTGTCCCTGTCGGCACGACAGCGGCAACAGGCCCGGGCCCACAGGCTTGCAGGCCTGCCAAGCCCTTGATCTGCAAGGAAAAAATCGGCTTGTCCCCAGATGTGGCTCTGCTCTACCAGCTACTACCAAGTTAAAAAAGAGGAAAAGGCATGATCGTTCTCAAAGCGCCGCAGGCCAAGCTCCTGGAGGCTCTGCAGTCGGTGGCCGGCATCGTGGAGCGGCGGCACACACTGCCCATCCTGGCCAACGTGCTGCTGCGCAAGAACGGCGACGGCATCGAGTTCACCACCAGCGACCTGGAGATCCAGGTGCGCACCAACGCCGAGCTCGGCGGTGATGCCGGCCAGCTCAGCACGACGGTGGGCGCGCGCAAGCTCATCGACATCCTGCGCAGCCTGCCGGCCGACCAGACCGTGACGCTGAGCGCCGCGCAGAACAAGCTCACCCTGCAAGGCGGCAAGAGCCGCTTCACGCTGCAGACCTTGCCGGCCGATGACTTCCCGCTCGTCAACGAGAGCGTCGACTTCGGCCCCACCTTCAGCGTGCCGCAGAAGACGCTGCGCGAGTTGATCAACCAGGTGCACTTCGCGATGGCGGTGCACGACATCCGCTACTACCTCAACGGCATCCTCTTCATCGCCGAAGGCAAGACGCTGACGCTGGTGGCCACCGACGGCCACCGCCTGGCCCTGGCGCAAAGCCAGCTGGAGCAAGACGTGCCCAGCAAGCAGGAAGTGATCTTGCCGCGCAAGACCGTTCTGGAACTGCAGCGCCTGCTGAAGGACGAAGACACCGCCATCGAAATGCGCTTTGCCAACAACCAGGCCAAGTTCGTGTTCGGCGCGATGGAGTTCGTCACCAAGCTGGTGGAAGGCAAGTTCCCTGACTACAACCGCGTCATCCCCAAGAACCACAAGAACGCCGTGGTGCTGGGCCGCGCGCCGCTGCTGGCCAGCCTGCAGCGCGCTGCCATCCTGACGAGCGAGAAGTTCAAGGGCGTGCGCGTCAACATCGAACCTGGCCTGCTCAAGATTGCCAGCAGCAACGCCGAGCAGGAAGAGGCCAAGGAAGAGCTCGAGATCGACTACGGCGGCGACGCCATCGAGATCGGCTTCAACGTCACCTACCTCATCGACGTGCTGGCCAACAGCCCGCACGAGATGGTGAAGCTCGAGCTGCAAGACAGCGCCGCCAGCGCGCTGTTCAGCATCCCCGAGCAGCCCGGCTTCAAGTACGTGGTGATGCCGATGAGGATCTGAGGCGCGCCCTGCGCCACAGCCGATTGCAGCGGGCCACGGCCCGCTTCAGCGTTTTTGAAGGGGCCAGAAAGTGCAGCCCCGCGACAGCAGAAAGTTCCCGATGACCGACCCGCAGAAGCCCAGCAAGCCCTCCGACGACGGCGTGACGCAGCGTGCCGTGCCCACGGCCGAAGGCCAGGCCGCCAGCACTGGCAGCGAGGCCAGCGCCGCGTATGGCGAAGGCAGCATCCAGATCCTGGAGGGCTTGGAAGCCGTGCGCAAGCGCCCGGGCATGTACATCGGCGACACGTCGGACGGCACCGGCCTGCACCACCTGGTGTTCGAGGTGGTGGACAACTCCATCGACGAAGCACTGGCCGGCCACTGCGATGACATCGTCGTCACCATCCACACCGACAACAGCATCAGCGTCACCGACAACGGCCGCGGTATCCCCACCGGCGTGAAGATGGACGACAAGCACGAGCCCAAGCGCTCTGCCTCCGAAATTGCACTGACCGAACTGCACGCCGGCGGCAAGTTCAACCAGAACAGCTACAAGGTCAGCGGCGGCCTGCACGGCGTGGGCGTGAGTTGCGTCAACGCGCTGAGCGTGTGGTTGCGCCTGACGGTGCGGCGCGAAGGCAAGGTGCACTTCATCGAGTTCAAGCGCGGCGTGACGCAAGACCGCGTGATCGAGATGCGTGACGGGGTGGAAACCAGCCCGATGAAGATCACGGGCGACACCGAGCGGCGCGGCACCGAGGTGCACTTCCTGCCCGACGACACCATCTTCAGCAACATCGACTTCCACTACGACGTGCTCGCCAAGCGCCTGCGCGAGCTGAGCTTCCTGAACAACGGCGTGAAGATCCGCCTGGTGGACGAGCGCAACGCGAAGGAAGACAACTTCGCCTTCGCGGGTGGCGTGAAGGGTTTCGTCGGTTTCATCAACACCGGCAAGAAGACCCTGCACCCGAACATCTTCCACGCCATGGGCGACAAGATGAGCGACCAGGGCACCAACATCGGCGTTGAAGTGGCGATGCAGTGGAACGATGCTTACGCCGAGAACGTGCTCTGCTTCACCAACAACATTCCGCAGCGCGACGGTGGTACCCACCTCACCGGCCTGCGCGCGGCGATGACGCGCGTGATCAACAAGTACATCGACGACAACGAGATCGCCAAGAAGGCGAAGGTGGAAATCGCCGGTGACGACATGCGCGAAGGCTTGGCCTGCGTGGTGAGCGTGAAGGTGCCCGAGCCCAAGTTCAGCAGCCAGACGAAAGACAAGCTCGTCAGCAGCGAAGTGCGTGGCCCGGTGGAAGACATCGTGAGCAAACTGCTGACGGATTGGCTGCTCGAAAACCCCATCGACGCCAAGATCATCTGCAGCAAGATCGTGGACGCCGCGCGCGCCCGCGAAGCTGCGCGCAAGGCCCGCGAAATGACGCGCCGCAAAGGCGTGCTCGACGGCCTGGGCCTGCCCGGCAAGCTGGCCGACTGCCAGGAAAAAGACCCGGCGCAGTGCGAGATCTACATCGTGGAGGGCGACAGCGCCGGTGGCAGCGCCAAGCAGGGCCGCGACCGCAAGTTCCAGGCGATCTTGCCCTTGCGCGGCAAGATCCTGAACGTGGAGCGCGCGCGCTACGAGCGCCTGCTCAGCAGCGACAGCATCGTCACGCTGATCACGGCCCTGGGCACGGGCATCGGTGCTGAAGACTTCAACGCCGACAAGCTGCGCTACCACCGCATCATCATCATGACCGACGCCGACGTGGACGGCGCGCACATCCGCACCCTGCTGCTGACCTTCTTCTACCGGCAGATGCCGGTGCTGGTGGAGCGCGGCCACATCTACATCGCACAGCCGCCGCTCTACAAGGTGAAGCTCGGCAAGCACGAGGAATACCTCAAGGACGGCCTGGCGCTGGATGCCTTCTTGCTGAAGGTGGCGCTGGACGGCGCCAGCGTGTGGCCCGACGGCCTGGCCGAGGGTGGCCGCCCCGCCATCGAAGGCAGCGCGCTGGAAGTGCTGGCGCGCCGCTACCTGGTGGCCAATGCCGTGAGCGACCGTCTGAGCAACTGGATGGACGTGGACGCCGTGCGCGCCATCAGCAGCGGCCTGACGTTGAACCTGGACACGCTGGAAGCCGCCGAAACCAGCGCCACCGCGCTGCAGGCCAAGCTGAAAGACGCCATGGTCAGCGCCGAGTTCGACGCGCGCAGCGACAAACACCTGCTGCGCATCAGCCGCCGCCACCACGGCAACGTGAAGAGCAGCGTGATCACCGCCGACTTCGTGCACGGTGCCGATTACGCCGCGCTGGCCGATGCCGGCGTGGCCTTCCTCGACCTGCTGGGTGCCGAAGCCGTGGTGCGCCGCGGCGAGGGCGAGAAGCTGAAAGAGCAGAAGGTCGGCGACTTCCGCGCCGCGATGGCGTGGCTGATGGGCCAGGCCGAAAGCGCCGTGGGCCGCCAGCGCTACAAGGGCTTGGGCGAGATGAACCCCGAGCAGTTGTGGGAGACGACGATGGACCCCACCGTGCGGCGTTTGCTGAAGGTGCAGATCGACGATGCGATCGAGGCTGACCGGGTGTTCACGATGCTGATGGGGGATGAAGTGGAGCCGCGCAGGGATTTCATCGAGGCCAACGCGCTGAGGGCGGCCAACATTGACGCCTGAGTTCTTTGTTGCCGTCGTAGGCCAGCCGAGCCCACCCGCGTTGTGGGGCGTCCTGGACTGAGTGTCATGACGCGGTAGGCTGAACGCAGCCGGACGCCGCGCTTGCTAGATCTTTCGAGACACCCCGTCCCACGACAAACCGAACTTCATCAGGTACTTGCGCAGCCGGTCGGCGTCGTTGACCACCGTGCGCTGCGTGCGAGACCTGTCGAACAAGCGCCGCCCCGCCTCAGACAGGCTGCGACATTCGCGGCACACCTGCAGCACCGCCATCAGCTGCAGCCGGTCGAAAAGATCGATGTCGGGCGCCAACTCCGCCGGCAGCAGCGCGTCGAGATCGCTGTCTGCCTGGTTTGTTCTGGCTGCACCGCCCGCAGGCTGCCACAGCCACTGCAGGCGTTGGATTTCAGCTTCCACCAGCGCGACCGAGATGCGCCCGCTGTCGGCCAGCGTCGCCATGCGCGTGACGCTGCCCAGCAGATCGCGGAAGTTGCCGCTCCACAGCGCTTGTGCCGATTTCGCGAACTGCAGGTAACGCGCCTTCGCCTCGGCGTTGAAGCGCACGGCGCGCCCGGTTTCGGCCGCTGCGCGCGCCAGCAGATGGTCGACGTGCGGTTCGATGTCTTCGGGCCGCTGGGCCAGGCCCGGCAAGGTGTACGACCACAGGTTGACGCGCGCAAAAAGATCCTCGCGAAACCGCCCTTGCGCCACGTCGACGCGCAAATCGCGGTTGGTGCCGGCGATGAGCTGGAAGTCGCTGCTGACTTCCGTGTCGCTGCCCATCGGGAAGAAACGTTTCTCTTCCACCGCCTTGAGCAGCATGGCCTGTTCGTCCAGGCCCAGCTCGCCGATCTCGTCGAGAAAGAGCACACCGCGGTGCGCCGTGCGCAGCAGGCCCGGGCGGTCGGCCGCGGCACCGGTGAAGGCGCCCTTCTTGTGGCCGAACAGCGTGGAGGCGGCGCTGTCGCCGCGCAGGGTGGCGCAGTTCACTTCAACGAACCCGCCCTCCACCTGGTGGCGTGACTTCTTCAGCTCGAACATGCGCCTTGCGAGGTGCGATTTGCCAGCGCCTGTCGGCCCCGTCAACAGCACTGGCGCCTGTGAGCGTACGGCCACGCGTTCGATTTCTTCGATCAAGGCGTTGAAGCGGGCGTTGCGCGTGGCAATGCCGCTCTTCAGAAAGTCCAGCGCCTCTGCATGGGCCTGGCTGAAACGCTGCGCCAGCACGTCGTAGCGTGAGAGGTCCAGGTCGATCAGCGTGTAGCTGCCCGGCGCGCCTTGTTGCTGCTTCTTGGGCGGCGCGGTCTGCAAGAGCACGCCGGGGATGAAGCGCGATTCCACCAGCAGGAACATGCAGATCTGCGCGACGTGGGTGCCCGTGGTGATGTGGGCCCAGTACTGCTCATGCGCCGGGTCGAAGGGGTAGGCGCGGGCCCAGTCGAAGAGCATGGCGTACATCTCGCCGAAGTCCCAAGGGTCGGCGATGTCCACCACCACCACGTTCACCTGCGTGCTGGGCGAGACCTGCGCGATGTCGGCCACCAGCGCCTGGGCCAGGGCGATGTGCCGCCGTGTGGTGAGCAGCTCCAGTCTGTCAACCAGCGTGTCTTCGTGCTGCACCAGCGACACCGTGGGGCGCCACTTCTCCCAACGCCCTGCGCCCAGGCCGGCGTCGAGCTGCGTGCCCAGGAAGCCGATCACCACGGTTTTTTTTGCCATAGCCCGAATACTAAACAGCTAGCCGTTGATCTAGTTTTGCCCAGCGAGTTTGGGGTGTCAAGGCGCTCGCTTATGGCCTGTTTTGATTTTTTATTGTTGTGAATCAATGACTTAGAGGATTGGTATGCAGGCATACCCAAACCTGGCACAGCCGTTGCGAAAGAGAAGGCAGACACCACAAGTTGAATGCACTTCAGGGGAACCCCATGGTCAACACCCAACTGTTCCAAACCCGCCCCGGCGCCCAGCTGCCCGCGGCCGACACGCACAACGCGGCGCAAGTCCCGGCCTATGCCTTCAGCCCGCGCCACCAGCTGGCCCAGCTGGCGGCCACCGGCTGCCTGAGCCAGACCTTCTACGCCAGCGCCGAAGACCAGCTGCAACGCGTGCTGGGCCTCGCACAGGGCCTGGAGCCGGCCTTCGTGGCCAAGACCGCCATCGTGGCGCGCCAGGCGGGCCACATGAAGGACATGCCTGCCTTGCTGGCCGCCAGCCTGGCGGTGAGCGATGTGGCGCTGCTGAGCCAGGTGTTCGGCCGCGTCGTCGACAACGGCAAGATGCTGCGCAACTTCGTGCAGGTGCTGCGCAGCGGCGCGGTGGGTCGCAAGTCGCTGGGTTCACGCCCGAAGAAGCTGGTGCAGCAGTGGTTGCTGACGGCCACCGAGAAGCAGCTGCTGAACGCCGCCGTGGGCAACACGCCTTCCTTGGCCGACGTGGTGAAGATGGTGCACCCCAAGCCCGCCGAGGCATGGCGTGCGGCGTGGTTCGCGTGGCTGATCGGCCGTGCTCATGACGAAGCCGCGCTGCCGCCGCTGACCCAGGCATTTGAGCGCTTCAAGCGTGAGAGCGCCGAAGGCGTGGCCACCGAGGTGCCGGACGTGCCCTTCCAGATGCTGAGCGCCTTGCCGCTGTCAGCCCCGCAGTGGGCACAGATCGCGCGCCAGGGTTCGTGGCAGATGGTGCGCCAGAACCTCAACACCTTCGCCCGGCACGGCGTGTTCGAGCTGCCCGGCATGGCCGAGGTGGTGGCCGCCAAGCTGCGCGATGCGCGGGCGGTGGCCCAGGCGCGGGTGATGCCTTACCAGCTGCTCTCGGCCTACAAGGCGGCCGGTGAGGCGGTGCCTGGGCCCGTGCGGGATGCGCTGCAAGACGCGATGGAGCTCTCATTGGCGCAGGTGCCCAGCCTGCCGGGCCGTGTGGTGGTGTGCCCTGACGTGTCAGGCTCGATGGCCTCGCCCGTGACCGGCCACCGCGGCGCGGCCACCTCCAGCGTGCGTTGCATCGACGTGGCTGCGCTGGTGGCGGCGGCGGTGCTGCGCAAGAACCCGCAGGCCCGTGTGCTGCCCTTCGAGCAGGCGGTGGTGAAGCTGAAGCTCAACCCACGCGACAGCGTGATGGGCAACGCCCAGGCACTGGCCAGCATCGGTGGCGGTGGCACCAACTGCAGCGCGCCCCTGGCGCTGCTGAACCAGGAGCGTGCGGCGGTGGACCTCGTGATCCTCGTCTCGGACAACGAGTCGTGGGTCGATGCGCGGCGCCACGGTGCGACGCAGACCTTGCGCGAGTGGGAAACGCTGAAGCAGCGTAACCCGCAGGCGCGCCTGGTGTGCATCGACATCCAGCCGAGCGCCAGCACGCAGGCGGCAGAGCGGCACGACATCCTGAATGTCGGCGGCTTCTCGGATGCGGTCTTCACGCTGGTGGCGAACTTCGCCGCGGGCACGCTGGGCGCCGAGCACTGGGTGGGCGAGATCGAGAAAGTGTCGCTGGCTGCGCAGTGAGGCAGCGATGCAGAAGTTGGAGGGTGGACCAGGCAAATGCCTGCAGGCGTACAGCTCCCCAGGCCGCGCGGGCCAGCAAGCCCGCAACGGAGAACCCGTAGGCCGCGCTTGCAAACTCTTGTTGCCGGGTCCACCCCACCCCCAGAACAACACGCGCGTCGTCGCGCGCCTTTTTTGATGCCCGGTTGCGAATGCCGGTGGAACTACAGCCTTCTAAGCTCGGTGTCGCGGGTTCGAATCCCGCCGGTCCCACGTCAGCGGGACCGTAGCTCAGTGGTAGAGCACGACGTTTCACCTCACCTTGTCGCAACAGGGCATCCCTTTTCCTTTGGCAGCGTTTGCATCCAGGAATGACCATGAATGACCAGAACTACAACGTTGAAGAAGTACCCGGCGGCGTGCCGGTGAAGATGTGGACCCATGGTGTGCCCGTCGAAGACGAAGCGCGCCAGCAGCTCGCGAACGCGGCGCGCCTGCCCATCGTGTTCAAGCACATCGCTGCGATGCCCGACGTGCACGTCGGCATCGGCGCCACCGTGGGCTCGGTGATTCCCACGCTCAAGGCCATCATCCCGGCGGCGGTGGGCGTGGACATCGGCTGCGGCATGATGGCCGCGAAGACCACGCTGCGCGCCGAAGACCTGCCCGACAACCTGGGCCCGCTGCGCGCTGCCATCGAAAAGGCCGTGCCGCACGGCTCGGCGCCCAAGCACCGCGGCCGCGACCCGGGCAGCTGGGAGAACCCGCCCGAGACGGTGGACCAGATCTGGGCCACGCTGGTGGACGAGTTCGACGCGCTGTGCGCGCTGCACCCGCGCCTGAAGAACACCAACAACCGCAAGCACCTGGGCACGCTGGGCACGGGCAACCACTTCATCGAGGTCTGCCTCGATGAAGCGGGCTTCGTCTGGTTCATGTTGCACTCGGGCTCGCGCGGGGTGGGCAATGCCATCGGTACGCACTTCATCGAGCTGGCCAAGAAAGACGCCGAGCGCAACATGCGCAACCTGCCCGACAAAGACCTCGCCTACTTCGAAGAAGGTGCGCAGTACTTTGGCGATTACGTGCGGGGTGTGTCGTGGGCGCAGAAGTTCGCGATGAAAAACCGCGAGGTGATGATGAGCAACCTCATCGCCACCGTGCGCAAAGCCATCAGCAAACCTTTCGAAGCCCATGCCGAGGCGGTGAACTGCCACCACAACTACGTGCAGCAAGAACGGCACTTCGGGCAGGACGTGTTCGTCACCCGCAAGGGCGCGGTGAGTGCCAAACGCGGCGAGATGGGCATCATTCCGGGCAGCATGGGTGCGCGCAGCTACATCGTGCGCGGCCTGGGCAACCCCGAGAGCTTCGAAAGCTGCAGCCATGGCGCGGGCCGCGTGATGAGCCGCACCCAGGCCAAGAAGACCTTCACGCTCGAAGACCAGGTGAAGGCCACCGCCGGTGTGGAGTGCCGCAAGGACGCCGACGTCATCGACGAGATTCCGATGGCCTACAAGAACATCGACGCGGTGATGGCGGCGCAGCAAGACCTGGTGGAAGTGGTGCACACGCTGAAGCAGGTCGTGTGCGTGAAGGGTTGAAGGCCAGCGGCTGCTAGCAGCTGCCTGGCCCCAAGGGAGAACAAGATGATCGAATTGGACGGAGCCGCCGGCGAAGGCGGCGGCCAGATCCTGCGCAGCTCGCTGGCCTTGTCGATGTGCACGGGCCAGCCTTTCACGCTGATGCGCATCCGCGCCGGCCGCGCGAAGCCCGGCTTGATGCGCCAGCACCTCACCTGTGTGCAGGCGGCCGCCGCCGTGTGCGCAGCCGAGGTGGGCGGCGCGGAGCTGAACTCGCAGACGCTGAGCTTCCGGCCTGGCCCTGTACAGGCCGGCAGCTACAGCTTCAACGTCGGCACGGCCGGCAGCTGCACGCTGGTGCTGCAGACGGTGTGGCCTGCGCTGCTGATGGCGCAGGCCCCCAGCCGGCTGAAGCTGAGCGGCGGCACGCACAACCCGATGGCGCCGCCCTTTCACTTTCTGGCCCGCAGTTACGCGCCCTTGCTCGAAGGGCTGGGCGCGCGTTCTGAACTGCAACTGCGCCGGCTGGGCTTCTACCCGGCGGGTGGCGGCGAAATCGAAGCCACGCTGTGGCCTGCAGACGGCGCCTTGCAGCCTTTCGATCTGATCGAGCGTGGCGCCAGCTTGGAAGCCTTTGCCGAGTGCTACACGCCGGGTTTGGCGCGCTCGGTCGGGCGGCGAGAACTGGAGCAGCTGGGCAGTGAGCTGGGCTGGGCTGCTGAGCAGTTGCGCGAAGGCGCCTGTCGCCAGAACGTGGGCCCCGGCAACGTGCTGATGGCCACCCTGAAGCACGGCCGCGTTTGTGAAGTGTTCTCGGCTTTCGGCGAAAGAGGCCTCGGTGCCGAGGCGGTGGCCGCGACCTTGGTGCGTGAGGTGCGGGCCTACGAGGCCAGCGAAGCGGCACTGGGCCCCTACCTGGCCGACCAGTGGGCACTGCCGCTGGCCCTGGCGGTTTGGCAAAGCGGCAAGGCGGCGGGCTACACCTGCACCGAACTGACGCCACACGCGCTCACCAATTTCGAGGTCATCGCCAAGTTCCTGCCTGTCGAGTTCAAACAAGGCGGCACGGGCTCGGCATTCAGCGTGAACCTGGCGCCGACCGGCTCGGTGCGTGTGCGCACAGACCCGCCGCAGCCCGGGCCCTAGGGTGGCCACCTCGCAACTTCAACGCAAGGTCAGGCCATGAACAAAGATCAAGTCAAGGGCACGCTCAAAGACGCCGCCGGCAAGGTCCAGCAGACCACGGGCAAGGTGGTCGGCAGCCACGAGCAGCAGGCCAAGGGCCTGAAGAAGCAGGTGGAAGGCCAGGCGCAGAAGGCCGTGGGCGACATCAAGGAAGTGGTCAAGGACGCGGGCAAGAAGTAGAGCGCCTCGGCGGGCTGGCCGATGCCAAGGCGGGCACGGCGACGGGCCGGCCTCGGCCACAATCCGCCTCCTTGCCGTCCCACCCACCCCGCCTCATCACCCTCACGCTGCTGACCGGCCTGGCAGCGGTGGCCTTCAACATGATCTTGCCGTCGCTGCCGTCGATGGCCAGGGACTTGGCTGCGCGCGAGTCGGTGACGGCGCTGGCGGTGTCGGGCTACATGCTCGCTTCAGCGTTTTTCCAGCTCACGCTGGGGCCGCTCTCGGACCGCTGGGGTCGCCGGCCCGTCATGCTGACGGCCTTGGGGGTCTTCGCGTTGGCATCGCTGGGGTGCATGCTGGCGGACAACGTGCTGGTGCTGCTGGTCTGCCGCGTGCTGCAGGCGGTGGTCATCGCCGGGGCGGTGGTGTCCAGCGCCGCCATCCGCGACCAGTATTCCGCCACCGAATCCGCGGCCAAGCTGAGCCTGATCGCTTCGGCCATGGCGGTGGCGCCCATGCTCGGGCCCATGTTCGGCGGCATGCTGGACGTCACCCTGGGCTGGCGTTCGGTGTTCGCGCTGTATGCAGGGCTGGCGGGCGTGCTGCTGGTCGTCGCCTGGCTGGACATGGGCGAGACGCGCGCGCCCGGGTTGCCTGCGCCCCGATGGGCTGACTTTCTGGCACTGGCGCAGGCGGGCCGCTACTGGGCCTATGTGTTGTGCACCGCGTTTTCTGTCGGTGCCTTCTATGTCTTCGTCACCGGGGTGCCCTATGTCGCCACGGCCGTGTGGGGGCTGTCGCCGGCCGAGGTGGGCCTGGGTGTGGGCTCGATCACCGGCGGTTTTCTCGTCGGCGCAGCGGTCAGCGCCCGCCAGGGCCGGCGCCTGGGCCCGGGTGTCTTGCTGGTGACGGGCCGGGTCGTTTCCGTGGTCGCCATGGCGCTGGCCGCAGCCCTGTACCTGGCCGGGCTTTCACACCCGCTGGCGCTGTTCGGGCTGACGCTTTTTGTCGGCCTGGGCAACGGCCTGACGCTGCCCAATGCCAACGCCGGTGCGATGTCCGTGCGCCCCGCACTGGCCGGCACCGCGGCGGGTTTGAGCGGCGCCATTTCGATGGTGCTGGGGGCCTTGCTGAGCACCTTGACGGCGGTGGTGATCGAGCACTCGCGCAGCCCGGGGGTCCTGCTGCTGCTGATCCTGGGCTGCACACTGGCATCGCTGGCGGCCGCGCTCGTGGCCGTGAGGCTGGAACGCAAGGCAATATCGCCCTTTGCCCCGGGGCGGTGACGCCCGGGCACCCCACAGGCCGACAGCCAGCGCGGCCGTGCCACCGGGCCACACCTTGCACATGCGCGAGCCGAAGCTGTGCAGCTCCCCGACAGGGGCGGGGCCCTCTAGACTGCCGCGCATGCTCGACAAACTCCACCAACTCACCGAATCCCACGGCGAACTGCGCACCGGCAAGGGCCTGGTCTCGGGTGTCGTGGCGCTCTCGCTGGCCATCCTGTGCTTCCTGGGGGTGCTGGCCTTCCACTTCCCCGAGTACCTCACCACGCCGCAGCTGCGCCAGGCCTACAGCGTGGAGCTGATGCGCAAGCTGCTTTACGGCGCGCTGGTGGTGGCTGGGGCCGTGTCGCTGTTCAACATCGTCACCGGGCGCCGGCGCTGGTTGTCCACCGCGGCTTTTGCGCTGGTGGCCTTGAGCGTGGCCCTGGGCGGGCACAAGGTGCCGGTGAACGATTTCCCCGACGGCACGCCCTACATCGGCCTGGACTGGTTCATCCTCGATCTGCTGGGCAGCACGCTGATCTTCATCTTCATCGAGAAGCTGTTCCCGCTGCGCAAAGACCAGCCCGTGTTCCGCCCGGCCTGGCAAACCGATTTCCAGCACTTCATCGTCAACCACCTGCTCATCGGCTTCATGCTGCTGGCGGTGAACCTGCTCGTGCACCGGCTCTTCGGCTGGGCCGTGCACGGTGCGGTGCAAGACTGGGTGCGCGGGCTGAACTTCTGGGTGGCGCTCTTCCTCGTCATCCTGGTGGCCGACCTGGTGCAGTACGCCACCCACCGGGCCTACCACGAGGTGCCGCTGCTCTGGCGCCTGCACGCCGTGCACCACAGCGCCAAGCACATGGACTGGATCGCCGGCTCACGCCAGCACGTGCTGGAGATCGTGATCACGCGCACGCTGGTGCTGGCGCCCATCTTCGTGCTGGGCTTCGCCAAGGAAGTGATCGACGCCTACATCATCGTGGTGGGCTTCCAGGCCGTGTTCAACCACGCCAACGTCAGCGTGCGCCTGGGGCCGCTGCGCTACCTCATCGTCACGCCCAACTTCCACCACTGGCACCACAGCCAGGACACGGAAGCCATCGACAAGAACTACGCCGCGCACTTCGCTTTCATCGACCACCTCTTCGGCACCGCCGTGCAATGCGATCGTGCGTGGCCGGCGCGTTACGGCGTGTTGGGCGATTACGTGCCTGAAGGTTTCTGGCGCCAGTTCAAGTTCCCCTTCGTCTGGCGCGGCTGAGGCGCTGCTCTAGCGCCGCCCTGGCCGCGTGGCCACCAGCCCGCGCCCGGCCGCCCAGGCGTTGACGTCTTCGCGGCGGATGGCCGCGGCCATCAGCGCCGGGAAAGCATCGGGCGTGCACGCGAAGCTGGGCACACCCAAAGCGGCCAGCTGCGCGGCGAGTTCGCGGTCGTAGGCCGGCGCGCCTTCGTCCGACAGCGCCAGCAGCGTGATGAACTGCACCCCGCTTTCCACGAGTTCCGCCGCGCGGCGCAGCAGCTGCGGCGCCACGCCGCCCTCAAAGAGGTCGGAGATCAGCACGAGGATGGTGTTGCGCGGTTCCCGGATCAGCGTCTGGCAGTAACCCACCGCGCCGTTGATGTCGGTGCCGCCGCCCAGCTGCACGCCGAAAAGCAGCTCCACCGGGTCGTCGAGCTTTTCGCTCAGGTCGACCACCGCGGTGTCGAAGACCACCAGCTTGGTGCTCACGGCCGGCAGGCTGGCCATCACCGCGCCGCAGATGCTGGCGTAGACGACCGACTGCGCCATCGAGCCGCTCTGGTCGATGCACAGCACCACCTCGCGCTGCGGCCGGCGCGCCTTGCGGCCGTAGCCGTGCAGCACCTGCGGCACCACGGTGCGGTACTCGGGCTGCCAGTGGCGCAGGTTGGCGCGGATGGTGCGGTGCCAGTCGATCTCGGCATGGCGCGGGCGGCGGTTGCGCTGGCTGCGGTCGAGCGCGCCCGTCACGGCGCTGCGCAAGGGCTCGTCCAGCCGCTGCATCAGCTCGTCGACCACACGCCGCACCACGGCGCGCGCGGTGTCGCGCGTCTTGGCGGGGATCACGCTGCTCAGCGCCACCAGCTGCGCCACCAGGTGCACGTCGGGCTGCGCGGCCTGCAGCATCTCGGGCTGCAGCAGCATGTCGCGCAGGTTCAGGCGTTCCAGCGCGTCGCGCTGCATCACCTGCACCACCTGCGAAGGGAAGTAGCGGCGGATGTCGCCCAGCCAGCGCGCCACGCCCGGGCGCGAGGCGCCGCGCCCGCCGCGCCGGTCAGGGCCCAGGCCGCCGCTGCCATCGGCTTCGTACAGCGCGGCCAGGGCCTGGTCGATGTCGGCCTCGGCGCCCAGCGGCGCACCGCAGGCGGCTTCGGCCTCGCTGCCCAGGGCCAGGCGCCAGCGGCGCAGGCGGATGGCGTCGTCCACGCGCACGGGCTCGGCCGGGCCGCTGTCTTCGGGCACTGGCGCGAGGTTCGTCATGTCTGTGTTCATGCCGCCACCCCCAGCCAACGCCGCAGCCAGGGCAGCGGCAGGGCGGCTTTGTCGGCCGGCCAATCCAGCGCCACGGCGGCCGGTGCGAGCGCGGCCACACCCTGGCGCGCGCGGGCGCCCAGGTCGCGCCGCTCGCCGGGGCCGAAGGCCGAGAAACAACGCCGCACCAGCGGCAGCACGCGGATGAAGTGCGCGTCACTCAAGCCGGCCAGCCAGGCGTCCAGCAGCTGCCAGACGGTGGCGTCGTGCAGCAGCAGCGTGGCGTTGCGGTTGAGAAAACCGTCGAGCCACGCCGCCGCTGCGGCCGGCTCGCTGCCGGCTGAAAGGTGCAGCGACATCGCCTGCGCCGCCGCGGCCGGGGCGCGCTGGCCTTCGTCCAGCAGCAGGCGCAGCGTCAGGCCCTGCAGCAGCGGGTGGGCGCTGGGGCTGTCGGCCAGCTGCTGCAGCGCGTGGCGCCAGGCGGCCAGCGGGGCGGCGTCTTCGGGTGTGGTCGTGTCGTCGTCCGTGGGAGCCGTGGCGGCTGCATCGGTGGGGGCCTCGCGCAGGCGTAGCGCGCTGTGGGCGGCCAGCAGGTGTTCACGCAGGGCGGCGGCGGCTTCTTCGTCCAGCGCCTGCGCGGCCAGCGGCAGGCCGATGGCGGCGCGCTGCACCAGGCCGTCCAGCACGCCGGCCACCAGCGTGGCGTCGGTCTGGCGCACGTTGCCGTAGCGGAAGACGTTGGCCAGCGCCGGCAGCGCCGCCAGCAGCTGCGGCACGTCGCCACTCAGCGCGGCGCGGTCTTGCAGCGCATGCGTGGCGGCTTGCACGGCGGCGGGCAGGTCGGCCAGCAGCGCGTCGTCCACACACTTCGAGAGTTCGGCCAGGCCCGGCAGCGTGGGGCAGCGTTCATGGATGCAGGCCGTGGCCGCCTGCTCCAGCGTCTGGCCCCAGCGGCTGGCCTCGATGAGGCGCAGCGCGAACTCGGGCTGCCATTGCAGCTGCCAGACCTCGTGGAAGCTGCCCCGGGCGCCGCTGGGCGCGCCCGCCCGCTGCCCCACGCGCGCCAGCGTGCCCCAGGGGATGTCCAGCAGCGCCAGCCGGTGCAGCAGGCGGCTGCGCGCGAGGTCGCCGGGCTGGCGCAGGTCGAGGTCCAGCGTTTTCTGCAGCGCCTCGGGTTTGAGGCGCAGCGTCTTCTGCTGGGCTTCCAGGTCGCGCTGCAGCGGCACGGTGGGCACGTCGGCCGGCACCTCGCCCAGGCGGTCGCCGATGACCAGGGCCTCGCGCACGAAGGCCAGCACGGTGTCGTCGCCCATCGTCAGCACGGCGCGTGTGGCTTCGTTCAGCTCGTCCAGGCCCGGGGCGGCGCGGCCGCGCATCGCGGCCAGTCCTTCGGCCAGGCGCGTGGCTTCGATGAGGTGGCCGCTGGAGCAGTCGAGATCCCGCTCGCGCATCAGCGTGGCCACACGGGCCAGCCAGCCGGCGGCGCGGGTGCGGCCTGGCGCGCCGGCGGTGGCCCAGAGGTGCTCGTACCAGCCGGGTGAACGCACCCCAGCGCCATAGCCGCTGGCGCGTGCCAGGTGGCGGTAGGTCCAGGGCACCCAGGTGGCCGCCACCTTGCGCTTGGGGCAGCCCTTGAGCAGCGCGGTGTCGGCTTTGGCGGTGGGTGCGCCGGGGGCGTCCAGCCGCAGGGCCGGCACGTGCCAGGCACCGCACACCACGGCGATGCGCTCGGCGCCCTCGCGGCGCGCGGCGCGCAAGCACTGGCGCATGTGGGCTTCGCGCAGGGCGTCGATGTCGGGGGTGGGTTCGGCGCTGGTGTCGCCGTCAGCGTCGGTCGAAAGCTCGGCGCGCTGGGGTTCGGTCTCACGCAGCGCCACCATCGCTTCGGTGATGGCCTCGAAGAGCCCGGCTGCCTCGTGCCGCTCTTCCACCTGCTGGTTCCACCAGGCTTCGCCGTCTTCGAAGCCGGCGGCCTGGGCCAGCACGCCCAGCGGGTCGCGGCGCGGTGTGCCGGCGGCTTCAGCCGGCGCGTCGTCATCTTCTTCGGGCAGCGCCAGGCGGTGCGCCTGCGGCAGGTCGATGAAACGCAGCGCCACGCCGTGTTCGGCCGCCCAGGCCAGCGCCTGCCACTCGGGCGAGAAACGCGCGAAGGGGTGGTAGACCGCGCGCCGCGGTTCGTCCACCGCGTGGGTCAGCACGGCCACCGGCGGCACCAGCGCTGGCACGTGCGCCAGCAGCGCGTCGGCCTCGGGCGGGCCCTCCACCAGCACCAGCGTCGGCGCCCAAGCGTCGAAAGCGGCGCGCAGGCCGCGCGCGCAGCCCGGGCCGTGGTGGCGGATGCCGAAGAGCCGGGTCTCGGTCATGCCAGCCAGGTCACAGCGTCTCGCGGCAGGCGCGGTAGAGGTCCTTCCACTCGCTGCGTTCCTTCACCACCGTCTCCAGGTACTCGGCCCAGACCACGGCGTCCTGCACCGGATCTTTGACCACCGCGCCCACCAGGCCGGCGGCCACGTCGCGCGGGCGCAGCACGCCGTCGCCGAAGTGCCCGGCCAGCGCCAGGCCGCTGTTGATGACGGAGATGGCCTCGGCCGTGCTCAGCGTGGCGCTGGGCGATTTCAGTTGCGTCTTGCCGTCTTCGGTGCGGCCGTTGCGCAGCTCGCGGAAGATCTGCACGATGCGCCGCACCTCCTTCAGCGCTGGCGGCTCCGCCGGCAGCTGCAGCGCGCGGCTCATCTCGCCCACGCGTTGGGTGACGATGGCGACCTCGTCGTCTTCGCTGGCCGGTACCGGCAGCACCACGGTGTTGAAGCGCCGCTTCAGCGCCGCGGAAAGTTCATTGACGCCCTTGTCGCGGTTGTTCGCCGTGGCGATGACGGAAAAGCCCGCCACGGCCTGCACCTCGCTGCCCAGCTCGGGGATGGGCAGCGTCTTTTCCGACAGCACCGTGATCAGCGAATCCTGCACATCGGCCGGGATGCGCGTGAGCTCTTCCACCCGCGCGATGCGCCCGTTGCGCATGGCCTGCATCAGCGGGCTGGGCACCAGCGCGGCTTCAGAAGGGCCGTGGGCCAGCAGCTGCGCGTAGTTCCAGCCGTAGCGCAGCTGTTCTTCGCTGGTGCCCGCCGTGCCCTGGATGAGCAGCGTGGAAGTGCCGCTGATGGCCGCGGCCAGGTGTTCACTCACCCAGCTCTTGGCGGTGCCGGGCACGCCATAGAGCAGCAGCGCGCGGTCGGTGGCCAGCGTGGCCACGGCCACTTCCATCAGCCTTTCGTTGCCGATGTACTTGGCGCTGACCTCGAAGCCGTTGGCGAGCCGGCCGCCCATCAGGTAGCGCAGCACCGCCCAGGGCGAGAGCAGCCAGTTTGCGGGGCGCGCGCGGTTGTCTTGCTTGGCCAGCTCGGCCAGTTCTTCGGCGAACTGCTGCTCGGCGTGTTGGCGCATCACGGTGCTGGCCGGGCTGGTGTTGCTCATGGGCGTGTCTTTCATCGAAGCGGGTTCAAGGGCTGCCTGCCGCGTGCAGCAGGCCGCGGGCGGTGGCGATGCGCTGCACGGTGTGCAGCAGCGCCGTCACGGCGGGCGTGTCGTCGGGGTGGTGCGTCAGGCTGCGCAGCGGCGGCAGGGCCGACGGGTGCAGCAGGCCGGTGATGTCGGCGAGGTGCTCGCGCAGCGGCCAGTCGGTGGCGAGGTGGCCTTGCGCCAGGCGCTGGCACAGCCCCGCGGCCACGCGCTGCGAGAGCGGCAGCGAGAGGTGCTGCGGGCTCGGGCAGCCGGCGCCCAGCTGCATCAGCAGGGCATCGGGCAAGGGTGGGTCGGCGTCGAGCTGGGCCTGCCAGTGGGCCTCACGCTCGGGCAGCGGCAGCAGGGCCAGCACCGCGGCGCGCTGGTCGGGGCCGGCGCCGCGCGGCCAGTGGCGCAGGAAGGCGGCGCACCAGGCGGGCTCGGGCGCGGCGAACAAGGCATCGCGCCAGGCGCGGTGCAAGGCATCGGCCCAGTCGGTGCTCTCGGCCCAGCGCAGCAGTTCGGCCGGCGTCTGGCCCAGGTGCTGCGGCCACCAGGCCAGCGGCACCTGGCGCGCTGCCATGTAGAGCCACCAGGCGCGTTCGCCCAGCGGCTCGTGCTTGGGGCGGGCCGGGTCGGTGGCGGGCACCGTGGCCGGTGGTTCGATCAGCCAGCGCTTGCGCAGCAGCACGCGTTCCTGCTTCAGCAGCGCTTCGATGGTGGCGATGGCGCGTGCGGCGTAGGCGCTGCCCGGCAGGCGCTGCAGCAGCGCGGCGGCGGTCTGGCGCACCTCGCGGCTGCGGTCTTGCAGCAGGGTGTCGAGCAGGGCTTCGTCGGCATCGCTCAGGCCCGTGGCAAGCGTGGCCAGAAGTTCGGCGCGTTCGTTGGCCGGCAGCTCGGGCAAGGCCGCGGCCAGGCGTTCACGCGCCGCGGCAGGGGCGTGGCCGCGCTGCTGGCGCAGCCAGGCGCTGCGCTGCACCAGCGTGCCTTCGGTCCAGGCGGCTTCGCCGTCATCGGCGGTGGCGGTGCTGGCGGCCCAGCGCCAGTCCTCACGCTGCGCGGCCAGCCAGGCGCCGCGCGCGCCCAGCACGGCGGCCACCGGCGCGCGCAGCGCGGTGCTGCGCCGGCCCAGCTCCAGCGCTGCGGGCAGCCAGGCGCCAGGCAGCACCTGCCCGCGCGCGGCCAGCACGGCCAGCAGTTCGTGCTGCACGCGCGGCACGCCTTCGCGCAACAGCCAGCCGAGTAAGGGTTCGTCAGGCGCGATGGGCTGGGTCTCGGCTGGCGCGGGCGTGGGCAGCGGCGCTGTCCAGGCCTGGCCGAACTCGCTGGCGGTCTGCACCACGGCCAGCACACCGGCGGCGCGCAGCAGCCCCGTGGCCCGGGCCGGGGCGGCGCTGGCGGCCTGCAGCAGCGCACCCACCTCGGCAGGCCAGCCCCCGGCCGGCGGCCAGGCGCCGCTGTGGCGTTCGGTGCCCACCAGCGCGGGTGGCAGCAGCGGGGCCCAGGCGCTCATCCGGCGGCCCCCCGTTGCCACAGCGGCGGTGTGCCTGGCGCCGCCCACGCGGTGAGCAGCGTGCCGCGGCGGCCGTCCCACTCGCCGGCCAGTTGCAGCGGCTGGCCGCCGCTGCGCGCCTGCAGGGTCCAGGCCTCGTCGTCGTTCAAGGCCAGCGGGAAAGCGCGGCCGCTGGCGATGGCCTGCCAGCCGCCGGCCTGCACCAGCACGGCATCGCGCCACAGCACCGGGTGCAGCGGCACATAGGGGTTGGCGGCCACACGTTCGGCCAGGCGCTGCCACTCGTCTTCGGGCGCCGGCAGCGTGGCCACGCCCACCGGCACCGGGGGCGCTTCGCACAACGCACGCAGCGGCGCGGCCGAGGGGTAGAAGACCAGTGTCGCCTGCACGTCCACACCCGCCACCCAGCCCTGTTCGAAACCCTTGCCGGCGTAGGCATGCTCCAGCAGCAGCGCGCGCCGGCCGCTCGTGTGGCCGTGCAGCCAGACGCGGCGCTCGGTGAGCTTGGGTTCACGTTCGTCCTGCGCCACCGCCAGCACGCACCAGCGGTCGGCCACCGGTGTGCCGCGGGCCAGCACCTCCGTGCGGTCCAGCGGCCAGCCCACCAGGGTGCGCAGGTCGGCCTGCTCGAGCGCCGGCAGGCTGCTGCGCCGCGCCAAGCCTTCGCAGGCCAGCTGCAGCAGGCCCAGGCGGGCCAGCGTGTGTTCAGGGGCCTCGCCGATGTGCGCGGCGGCGTCTCGCACCCGCTGCGCCAGGCCCGGGGCCTGCGCGTCCACCAGGCGCGCAGCCACCGTGGCCCAGGCGGCCACGGTGGCCGGGTTCAGCGCGCCCAGGCCTTGCTGCAGTTGATCGGCCAGCCAGCGCGCCAGGTCGGCGCCGGCGTGGTCGATGCGTTGCCAGCGCTGCGCCTCGCGGCGCGCGGCGGCTTCGGGGTCGGCGGGGGTGTCGGGCTGGGCCGTGGCCGCCGCGGCGCGCGCTTCCTGCTTCTGCGCCTTCTCGGCGCGCGTGGCCAGCCATTCGCTCACCCAGGCGGGCGGCGGGCCGCCGGCGAAGGCCGCGCCATCGGCCACCTGCATCAGCAGCAGCGCCAGGCCGTGTTTGCAGGGGAATTTGCGGCTGGGGCAGCTGCAGCGAAAGGCCGGGCCGGCCAGGTCCACCTGCGTCTGGTAGGGCTTGCTGCCGCTGCCCTGGCACTCGCCCCAGACGGCGCGATCGTCGGCGCCGCGCAGCGGCCATTTCGAAGGCGCCACCAGCCCGCGGGCCGCCTTGGCCGAGGCCTCGTCAGGCGCCAGCGCCAGCACGGAATCGGTGGTCAGCATCGTGGGCCGGCCTTGGTGTGGAAGTCTCCCTGGCGCCGGAGTCTACGGGCCGGCCCACGGCCCCGCCCGGCTCAGGGCAGGTGCAGCTCGAGCACCTCGTCGCCGTGGGCGTCGACCGTGCCCGTGCTGCGCCAGCCCAGGTGGCGGTAGAAGCCGTGCGAACGCACCGCCGGGTCGGCCGCGCAGCCGAGGAAGAGGCGGCGGTGGCCCTGCGCCTGCAGCAGCGCCACCACGCGTGCGAGCAGGGTGCGGCCGATGCCGAGGCCTTCGGCGTGGGGCAGCAGCGCCAGCACCACCACCTCGCCGCTGGCGGCGTCGCCGAAGCCATAGCCGGCCATCTCGCCGCCGAGCTCGCACACCCAGCCCGGCAGCGCGCCCGAGCGTATGCCCTCGCCCCACGAGGCTGCGGTGATGCCCAGGCCGGCCAGGCGCTGCGCGGAGACGGCGTTTTCGCGCGTCAGCCCGCGCAGCCGGATGCACGCGGCGGCGTCGGCGGGCGTGGCAGGCCGGTAGTGCGGCGTCATGCGCTGCGGCGGTTCAGCAGGCGGGCCACCCAGCCGCGCGCCGGTGGTGGAGCGGGCTGTGCTTCCGGCAGCGGCGGCACGCCCTGCGCGAGCAGGGCCCGCTCCACCGCCGGCAGGCCGGCCTGCCGGGCCGCCTGCAGCGGCGTGAGGGCGTCGAACTCCGACCACAGCCGCGGGTTGGCGCCCTGCGCCAGCAGGTAGAGCGCCACCGCCTCCTGCCGCGCCAGGATGCAGGCCACCAACGGGGTGGCGAGGAACTCGGGGTGGGCGTAGTCGATGTCGACGCCCGCCTGCACGTGGTAGGCCACCAGGTCCTGGTCGCCGCGGCATGCGGCGTCGAACATCTCTTTCCAGTTGCCTCCGGACATGGCCCGGCACCCCCCTTTGCGACGATGGGGCCCGACTGTAGGGGCCCGGCGCAGCCCGCCCCGCGGAGCAGCCGGGGCGCACGGCCCTACGCCGCGCCTTCAGTCGCCCTTGAAGCCGGTGGCCTTCACCACCGCCGCCCAGCGCTGCGTCTCGGCTTTCACCATCGCTTCGGTCTCGGCCCGCGAGCGGCCGGTCACGCTGAAGCCGGCTTCCACCAGCTTGGTCTTGAGGTCGGGCGATTGCAGCGCCGCCACCAGCTGGCGCGAGAGGGTGTCCAGCACCGGGGCCGGCGTGCCCGCAGGCGCAAAGATCGCGAACCAGGCCGAGAAGTCGACCTTGGGCAGGCCGGCCTCGGCGAAGGTGGGCACCTCGGGCAGCAGCGTGGAGCGCTGCGGCGCCGTGGTGGCCAGCGCGCGCATCTTGCCGCCCTTGATCTGCGCCACGCCCAGCGCGGTGGAGACAAACGCGCCCGAGACATCACCGGCCACGATGCCGGTCACGGCGTCGCCGGTGGCGCGGTAGTGGATGGGTTCGACCTTGAAGCCGGCCGCTTCCCCCAGCATCTCGGCACCGAAGTGCCCCGGCGAGCCCGCGCCGAAGGTGGCGAAGTTGACGCGGTCGGCCTTGGCCTTGGCGGCCTTAATGAAATCGGCCAGCGTCAGCGCGGGCGAGTTCGCCGGCACCACGAGCAGGAAGTCCGAGCGCACCACCTCGGCCACGGCCACCAGCTCCTTCGACGGGTCGTAAGGCAGCTTGCTGAACGCGGCCGGGGCGATGGCGATGGAGCCCACCTCGCCCAGCAGCAGTTCGTAGCCGTCGGCGCGGGCCTTGGCCACGGCCTGGGTGGCGATCTGCCCGCCGGCGCCGGGTTTGTTCTCGATGACCACCTGCTGCTTGAGCAGCTCGCCCAGCTTCTGGCCGATGAGGCGCGCGGCGACGTCGGGCGCGGTGCCGGGCGGGAAGCCGGCCGTCAGGCGCACCGGGCGCTCGGGGTAGGCCTGGGCGCTGGCGGCCAGCGGCAGCAGGCCCAGGCTGGCGGCGGTGGTGGCGGCAAGGGCCGCGGCCAGGGCGGCACGGCGGGTGGGTGCGGGCATGGACAGGTCTCCTGCGTCGAGGGGGCCTGCAGTGTCGGCGCGCCACTGCGCGCCGGCTGTCATCCGAGAGGCCGACAGTGCGGCGGCCGCGGCGCCGGGCCGGCGCCGCCGAAACGCGCGAAGAGTTCGCTGCGGAAGTGCAGGCCCAGGCGCTCGAAGGCGCGGGCGCGGTAGGTCTTGACGGTGGGCACCGAGAGGCCGAGGTCGGCAGCGATGCCGTCGTGGCTCAGGCCGCGCAGCAGACGTTCGCAGACATCGAGTTCGCGCGCGGTCAGTGCCGGGCAGGCGGCGGCCAGCGCCGCGCGGGGCTCGGGCGGCGCCGGCGGCGCCATCGCCTGCCAGTCGAGCTGCTTGCGCACCGAGGCCAGCACCACCGGGGCGATGGCGCAGAAACGCTCGCGCTCGGCGGCGCTGAAGCGGCCTTGGTGCTCGTGGTGGTACAGGTTCACGGCCAGCAGCGAGCCGTCGCCATCGAGCGCGGCCACCGAGAGCCGCTCGGCCAGCGCATGGCGGCGGTAGATGGCCTCGCGGTGCTCGGGGTTGGGTGCGTCGTCGGCGTGCATGGCCAGCACCGCGGCCTCGCCCGGGCGGTGGGCGCGGCGCACCAGCTCGAAGCTGCGGTCGCGGCGGTACAGCCCCGCGGCGTAAGCCGAAAAACACGAGCGCGTGACGTCTTCGCCATCGCCCGTGGCCGAGAGGTGCAGCACCGGTGCGCGGCCGGCGCCGTACACGCGGTACACCGACCATGAAGCCGCCTGCAGCGGCGTGTTCAGCGCGGCCAGGGCTTCGCTGGCAAAACGCTCGCTGCCGATGGCGCCCACCAGGCGCGCCGCGGCCTGCATGGGCAGTGCATCGGCGGGTGGGGGCAGGCAGGTCACGTGCATGGCGGCGTCATCCTTCGGGCCGACAAGGCGGCCGGCAGCAGGGCCCGATGATTGGGGCCGACACCCCGGTTCGTCATCGGGGCCTACCCGCCACGCCATGAAGCCCGTACCCGCTTTGCCTGAGCTGCCCGATTTCCCCGCCGCACCGCCCCTGCTGCCCATGGCCCGCATCTGCTGCGAGGTGGGCGCGCTGGTCAGCCTGGGGCCGGCCCCGCGCGGCGAGCGCCGCTACGTGCCGCTGGGCGGCGGCACGGTGGTCGGGCCGGAGCTGAACGGCACGCTCGTCGAGGGCGGCGTCGATTGGCAACTGCTGCGCAGCGACGGCGTGCTGGAGATCGCGGCGCACTACGTCATCCGCACCGACGACGGCGCGCTGGTGGAGGTGCAGAGCGACGGCCTGCGCCACGGCCCGCCCGAGGTGATGGCGCGCCTGGCCCGGGGCGAGGCGGTGCCACGCGAGGCCTACTTCTTCCGCACCCTGGTGCGGTTCACCACCGGTGCGCCGGCCTGGCAGCACCTGAACCGCACCATGGCGCTGGCCTGCGGCCAGCGCGAGGCGCAGCGGGTGCTGCTCGATCTTTACCGCATCACCTGAAGCCGGCGGCGCTCAAGCGAACTGCACCTGCTTGTTGAAGGGCATCTCGCGCAGCCGCTGCCCCGTGGCCGCGAAGATGGCGTTGGCCAGGGCCGGCGCGGCCGGCGGCACCGGCGGCTCGCCGACGCCGCGCACGTGCGGCAGGCGCTCCAGCCCGCGCACGGTGATGGCTGGGCACTGGTTCAGGCGCAGGCCGGTGTGGGCCGGGAAGTTGGTCTGCTGCGCGCGGCCGTCGGCGTAGGTGATCTCGCAGTTCATCGCGTGGCCCAGGCCCCAGACCACGGCGCCCTGCACCTGGTTCTCGAAGTTCACGGGGTCGATGACACGCCCCACGTCCAGCGCCACCCACACGTGTTCGATGCGCAGGCCCTGCGGCGTCTGCACCACCTCCACCACCTGCGCGCAAGGCACGCCGAAAGACTCGACAAACGCCACGCCGCGCCCGCGCCCCGGGCCCAGGCGCGCGCCCTGCCAGTTGCACATCTCGGCCACCGCTTCCAGCACGGCCTGCGCCGGTGTGCCCTGCGCCAGACGCAGGCGTTCGCGCAGCGGGTCGGCGCCGGCGGCGTGGATCAGCTCGTCGAGAAACCCATCGGCAAAAAAACCGGCTGACGACGCCCCCACCGAGCGCCACGAACTCGTGGGCGCCAGCTCGGGCACGCGGTAGGCGCGCATGCGGAAGTGCGGGAACTTGTAGGGCAGGTTCCAGGCGCCGGCGGCGATCTGCATGTCGGGCCCGGGCACCGATTGCCCGAGGCGCTGCATCTGCGAAGCGCTGGCCGAGACCGAGGCGATGTCCAGCGCCATCGCTTCCACCTGCCCGTTTTTCACGCTGCCGCGGCCGCGGGCCATGGTGATCTGGCGCGGGAAGTCGTGCGCGAAGTCTTCTTCGCGGCTGAAGGTCAGCTGGATGGGCACGCCAGGCATCTGCCGCGCGATCTCGGCCACCAGCGTGATGTTCTCGAACTCCAGCCGGTGGCCGAAGCTGCCGCCAGCGGGCTGGTTGTGCAGGAACACGGCCGCCACGTCCACGCCGGTGATGCGCGCCACCTTCTCTTGCGCGATACGCGGCACCTGGGTGCTGACCCACACGTCCACCCGCTCGGGCGTGCAGCGGCAGATGGCCGACAGCGGCTCCAGCGGTGCGTGCGCCACGTAGGGCGCGCGGTATTCGGCGCTCAGCGCATCGGCGCCGAGCGCGGTGTCGATGGCCCCGATGTCGCGCCAGGTCTTGTCCAGCCGGTCGGGCACGAAAGACTCGGCCACCGCGCGCCAGTGTTCGGCCTGCTCGGCCGGGTAAGGCGCGGGGCCCCACTCGGGTTGCAGCGCCTGCACGGCCTGGAAGGCGCGCCAGGTGTTGTCGGCGATGACCGCGATGCCGTTCGTCACCGGCACCACCTTCTTCACGCCGCGCAGGCCTTCGGCCGGTTTCGTGTCCACGCGCAGCATGGCGCCGCCCTGGCGCGGGTTCACCTTCACGGCGGCGTGCAGCAGGCCTTCGGGCCGCAAATCGATGCCGAACTTCAGCGTGCCGGTGGACTTGGCCACGATGTCCAGCCGCTGCATGGGCTGGCCGATCAGGCGCCACTGCGCGGGCTCGCGCAGCACCACGTCTTGCACGGGCTCGATCTTGGCGGCTTCGGCGGCCAGGGCCGTGTACGCGATGCGGCGGCCGTCGGGCAGCACCACGGCGCCGTCGGCCGTTTTCAGCTGCGCCACGGGCAGGCCGCTTTGTTTCGCGGCGGCGAGCTTCAGCGTCTCGCGCGCCACGGCGCCGGCGCGGCGCAGCTTGTCGAAGCTGTCGGGCACGGTGCTGGAGCCGCCGGTGAGCTGCAGGCCCATCACCTTGAACAGCGCGCCCATGGCCCCGCGCACGCCGTTGGCCACAGCGCCGGTGTCGGTGGAGAGGAAGGGCGCCTGGTCTTCGGCCAGCGCGGTGTTGTAGTAGGCCGCGCTGGGCGGGCCGGGCTCCACCTGGAACTGGCCCCAGGCGAGGTCGAGCTCTTCGGCGATGAGTGCGGCCTGCACCGACAGCACGCCCTGCCCCAGCTCGGTGTGCGGCGCGATGAGCGTGATGCCCTGCGCGTCGATCTTCACCCAGGGGTTGAACACGGCCTCGCCTTCGCGCTGCCCGTTCAGCAGCGGGTTGGCCGGCGTGCGGCGCACGAGGTAGGTGCCGAAAGCCACGCCGCCAGCTAGCACGGCCGAGGCGATGAGGAAGCCGCGGCGTTTCAAGCTGCCGCTCATTTCGACACCCCGGCACTGGCCTGCGTTGCGGCTTTCGCCGTGGCCTGGGCGGCCGTCTTCACCGCCGCGCGAATGCGCGGGTAGGTGCCGCAGCGGCACAGGTGGCTGGCCATGGCGTCGTCGATGTCGGCATCGCTGGGCGTGGCATTGCGCGCCAGCAGCGCCGCCGCGGCCATGATCTGGCCCGACTGGCAGTAGCCGCACTGGGCCACCTGGTGCGTGATCCAGGCCTGCTGCACGGCGTGCAGGGCCTCGGGCGTGCCCAGGCCTTCGATGGTGGTGACGGCGCCTTGCACCGCGCCCGCGGGCATCACACAGGCGCGCACAGCCTGGCCGTCGATGTGCACCGTGCAGGCGCCGCAGTAGCCGATGCCACAACCGTATTTCGGGCCGGTGATGCCGAGCTCGTCGCGCAGCACCCACAACAAAGGCATTTCGGGCTCGACGTCCACCTCGTGGGGCCGGCCATTCACGTTCAAGCGCATGCAAATTTCTCCTGCAGGCCTGAAGTGTCGCCGCCCCGGGCGCAACGTGCGGCCGGGGCGGCGTGGAAGGGGTTGGCCGGCCGCGCAGCCGACGGGCCTGCCGGGTCTCAGCGCAGGGGCTTGCGGCGGCGCCAGGCCAGGCCCGCCAGCCCGGCCAGGCCGAGGCCAAAGCTCAGCGCGGTGGTGGGCTCGGGCACGGGCGTGGTGATGGCCTGGCCCATCACGTCTTCGTAGGCAAAGGCGTTGAGCGTGAGGCTGAAGTTCGGGTTGATGGTGATGTCGGCGTAGCCGTAGAACACATCGCTGGCGCTGTTGCCGGCGGGGTTGCGGATGGTCAGGCCCACGAAGCCGCGGCCCACCTGGCCGTTGCCGAAGAGCGGGCCGATGTCGGGGAAACCGTCGCCCGGGCTCTGGTAGCCGGTATTCGGGCCGATGACGGCGCCTTCGCCGAACCAGGCCGGGTTGGGGTTGTCCACCGATTCGTAGACCACGCCGTTGCCGCGCGAGAAAAAGCCCTGCGTGAAGATCATGGCCTCGGGGCTGCTGTAGGTGACGGTGTCGAGCAGCAGGAAAAACAGGCCGTCGGCGTACAGCGGGTCGGGGAAGAAAAAGCCGCGGCTTTCGGCGGTGCCGGTGAGCACGTTGAACCACACACCCGTGCCGTCGTTGAGGCCGCCGCCGGGGTTGGGCGCGGTGGTCAGCGGCGTGGCCAGCGTGGTGAGGCGCACCTCGGCGTGGGCCGGTGTGATGGCGGCCAGGCCTGCCAGCGCGGCCGTGGCCAGCGCGGTGCGGAAGGACATGCGGTGCTTGTTCATGGTGGGTGGGGCGATGGAGGAGCGGGGAACACCGCCATCCTCGGCCTGCGCAGCGCGGCCGGCCATCCCCCGATCCCGGGCCGGCCGGCCCTCGGCTGCGGGGCGCCTGCCTACAATTTGCAGCTCTCTCGCACCATGCAGCGCCCGCCCCACCCCCGCCGCCGCCACAGCCTCGCGCTGTGGTTTGCGCTGCTGGCGATGTGTTTCGGCGTGCTGGCCCCCACGGTGTCGCACGCGCTGGCGGCCACGGGTTCCAGCGCCTGGGTGGAGGTCTGCACCGCCCAGGGCATGCGCTGGGTGGCCGTGGCCGAGGAAGCCAGCGCCGGCCCGTCTGATGCCAGCGGCGGCCCCGCCGCCCACCTGGAGCATTGCCCCGCCTGCAACGCCGGTGGCAGCGGCATGGCGCCGCCACCGGCCCCGCTGCTGTGGGCCCCGCTGCCCACGCTGCGCGAGGGCTTGCCGCTGCGCTTCGAGCAGGCGCCCCGCACCGCCCACGCCTGGCAGCCCGCCCAGGCCCGCGCACCGCCCGCCCGGGGCTGACGCGCCACGCCGGCTTGGCCTCAGCCCCTGAACCCCTGAACCGGGGCCAGGGCCGGCGGTTTTCTTTTCCCCCTTTTCCGAATCTGACGCCCAGCCGCCTGCCCGGCGCGCGCGCTGCCGCCTTGCTTTCTTGCACGGCGGCCCGCCGCGGCCGTGCGCGGCCGGCCCGGTGTCCTGGGCCCCTTGTGGGCCCTGCTTGCCCGAACTCCCGACATGAACTTCCGCCTTCTTCCCCTGGCCGCTGCGGCGGCGTGCACCTGCGCCCTGCCCCTGGCTGCCCTGGCCCAGACCTCGGCACCCCAGCGCATCGAGATCACCGCGCCCGCGCTGCAGAAGCTCGACCAGAGCGCCGCCAGCGGCTCGCGCCTGGGCCTGAGCCTGCGCGAGACGCCGGCGGCCATCACGCGCATCGACGCCGCCGAGATCGAAGCCGTCGGTGCGCTGGACACGCAAGACATCCTCAAGCTCGTGCCCGGTGTCAGCTTCTCGGCCCAGCCCGGTTCACCGGGCTCGGTGTTCTTCCGCGGCTTCGGCGCGGCCAGCCTTTCGCAGCTGTACAACGGCATCAGCGTGCAGTACGACGCCATCGCCGCGCGCCCGGTGGACGCCTGGCTGGTCGACCGCGTGGAAGCGCTGGGCGGGTCTTCGAGCTTTCTCAACGGCTCGGGCGCGGTGGGCGGCAGCATCAACGTCATCACCAAGATCGCCGACACGCATGGCGACCTGAACCACGCCCGCCTCGCGCTGGGCGAACAGCGCCAGGCCGCTTTCAGCCTGCAGCGCAGCCTGGGCGCGCACGTGCTGCGCGCCGACCTCAACACCACGCGCGGCACGGTGGACACCATGGGCCGCGACCGCGAGGCCTGGCAGGTGGGCTTGTCTTGGCGCGCCGGCTTCGATGCCTTCGGCGCCGCGGCCAGCCACACGCTGGCGGTGGAGCAGCAGCACGAGCGTGTGGACCAGCCCTACTGGGGCACGCCGCTGCTGCGCGATGCGAACAACGCCGTGCTGGGCGAAGTGCGCGTCGATCCGCGCACGCGTGGCGTGAACTACAACGTGGTCGACGGCAAGTACGAACAGGGCGTGCTGTGGGCGCGCAGCATCCTGGAGCTGGCCTTCTCGCCGGCCACGAGCGCCGCGCACACGCTCTACCGCTACGAAGCGCTGCGCGATTACGAGAACGTCGAGACCACCACCTTCGTCAACAACAACACGCAGGTGCAGCGTTCGGCCGCGCTGCTGCAGCGCCACAACCAGGACGTGACGGGCAGCCGCGGTGAACTCACGCACCGCACCACGCTGGCCGGCCGCAAGAGCGATTTCGCCTTGGGCTGGGACACCAGCTACAACCGCCAGACGCGCTACCCGCTGAGCGTGGCCGGGCCCTTCGACCGCACCGACCCCTACAGCCCCACGCCCACCACCTTCTACGCCACGCCGGGCGTGGTGCCGGGCTACACGCCGGGGGCCACCAACCAACTGCGCACGCTGGCGCTCTTCGCCGAAAACCGCACCGTGCTGGCCCCGGGTTGGGCGCTCACCAGCGGCCTGCGCGCCGACCGCATCGAGCTCACGGTGTTGAACCGCCGCACGCCCACGGCCACCAACCCGGCGGTGTTCGAGACGGCTTTCAAGCCCGTGACGGGCCGTGTGGGCCTGGTGCACGACCTCACGCCGGGCTGGCAGGTGTATGCGCAATACAGCACGGCGGCCGACCCGCCCTCGGGCCTGCTGGCCACGGCCGGCTTCACGGCACTGCGCGACTTCGACCTCACGAAGGGCCGGCAAGTCGAGATCGGCAGCAAGGCCAGCTTCGACGACCAGCGCGGTGAAGTGAGCGTGGCGGTCTACCAGATCCAGCGCAAGAACCTGTCCATCACCGACCCCAACGACCGCACGCGCGTGCTGCCCGTGGGCCAACAAAGCAGCCGCGGCGTGGAGCTGAACGCGCGCTGGCGGCCCAGCGCCACGCTGCAGGGCGGCCTGCAGCTGGCCTACACCGACGCGCAGTTCGACGACTTCACCGAAACCGTGGGCACCACCGTCGTTTCGCGCGCCGGCCACACCCCGGCCAACACGCCGGCCTGGGTGGCGGGTGTGCAGGCGGCCTGTCAGCTGCTGCCCGCGCTGCAGCTCTCGGCCGATGCGCGCCACGTCGGCAAACGCTACGCCAACACCGCCAACACGGTGTGGGAGCGCGGCTACACGCTGCTGGGCCTGGCCCTGCAGTGGCAGGCCGCGCCGGGCTTGAACCTGCGTGTGCGCGTGAACAACGCCACCGACGAGGTCTACAGCGCCACGCTGGGCACCAACCTCGTGTACCTGGGCGCCCCGCGTTCGGTCTCGGCCAGCGTCGACTGGAAGTTCTGAGATGAAACGCTGGCTCTACCTGGTGCACCGCTGGCTGGGCATCGCGCTGTGTGTCGTCATGGCGCTGTGGTTCTTTTCGGGCGTGGTGATGATGTACGTGGGCTACCCCAAGCTCACGCCGGCCGAGCGGCTGGCGGGCCTGCCGCCCTTGCAGGCGCCAGGCTGCTGCGTGCCGCTGGCGCAAGCGCTGCAGGCGGCGGGTTTCGGCGCAGTGCCGAAGCCGGGTGCGGCGGGCACGTCGGCCGACCGTCGCGGCCAGCCGCCCGGCCCCGACACCTGGCGGCTCACCAGCGTGGCCGGCGAGCCGCGCTACGTGTTCGCCGACAGCCGGCGCCAGGTGGCGGTGGACGCCCGCACGGGCCTGCGCATCGGCCCCGTGTCGCCCGAGGCCGCCGTGGCCGCGGCGCGGCACTTCGCCGGGGGCGTGCCGGCGCGCTACGTCGAGCAGGTGAAGGAAGACGCCTGGACCCACTCGCGCGCGCTCGACGCCCACCGCCCGCTGCACGTGGTGGCGGTGGACGACGCTGCCAGCAATCACCTCTACGTCAGCGGCGCCACCGGCGAGGTGGTGCGCGACGCCAGCTTCACCGAGCGCAGCTGGGGCTGGGTGGGCGCCTGGCTGCACTGGCTCTACATCTTCCGCGGCGGGGCGCTGAATCCCATCTGGACCGACATCGTGATCTGGCTGTCCATCGCCGGCACCGTGGGCGCGGTGACGGGCTTCGCCATCGGCGTGAAACGCTGGCGTTTCAGCGGCCGCTACAAGAGCGGCCGGCGCACGCCTTATGCCGGCTTCATGGCGCGCTGGCACCACGTGCTGGGGCTGGTGGGCGGTGTGCTGTGCGTCACCTGGGTGTTCAGCGGGCTGATGTCGATGAACCCGTGGAAGGTCTTCAACGCCAGCGGCCCCAAGCCCGACCGCGTGGCCTACGCCGGCGGCCCGCTGCAGGCGGCACAGGCACCTGGCGCCGCCGCGGTGCTGGCCTTGCTGCAGCAGCAGGGTTTGCAGGCGCGTGAACTGCAGTGGCGGCGCCTGGGCGGTGTGCACGAGGTGCTGGCACAAGGGCCGGGTCAGACCTGGCTGGTGGACAGCACACGCGTGTACACCGAGGCCTTGCCGGTGGAACGCTGGCGCACGGCCGCGCAGGCGCTGCTGCCCAACGCCCGCATCGTGCAGGAAGCGCGTCTCACGGCCTACGACCGCTGGTACTACAGCCGCGAGGCCCACACCATGGGCGGCCACGTCGAACGCCCGCTGCCGGCGCGGCGGCTGCAGTTCGACGACGCCAACGACACCTGGGTGACGCTGGACGAACGCACCGGCGCCATCGTGCAGGTGAGCGACCAGCACCGGCGCGTGGACCGCTGGCTCTTCGCCTTCCTGCACAGCTTCGACCTGCCGGTGTTGCTGGCCACGCGCCCGGCCTGGGACGCGTGGATGGTGTTCTTCAGCGCGGCCGGCCTGGGCTTGAGCCTGACCGGCGTGGTGACGGGCTGGCGGCGGCTGCGGCGCAAGGCCGCCGGCCTGATGCGCCCGGCTTCAGCCCTTGCGGCCCCGCCCGGGGCTGGGCGGGCTGGTGATCTCGCGTGAGGCCGGCGCGCTGAGCTGCTCCAGCCACAGCAGCGCCTCGCCCTGCACCACCAGGCGCTGCAGGTAGGCCGGCGACAAGGTGTTCAGCGTGCGAAGCGCCTGGTGCACGAGGCGCTGCGTGTTCAGCGGCCCGGCGTTGCTGGGCACGCTGGCCAGGGCCTGGTGCAGGCGCTGCTCCACCGCCAGGCGCGACCAGGTGCTGCGGTAGTCGCGCACGGCCTTCAGCTCGCGGTGGCTGCGGGCGGAAGGGGTGTGCGGCGTGGCGCCAGCGCCGGGGCGTTCGGCGCCGTCGATGTTCCCCGTGCCGTTGATCTCGGCCAGCTCGGCCAGCAAAGCGGCCAGCGGGCCGGGGCTCTGTGCCGGGGCGGCTGGCGGCGCAGCGGGCTTCGTGATCTGCGCGCCCGTCTGCAGGCCTTGCAGCCGCGCCTGCAGCAGCGCGCGCACGGCCTCGGGCTGGCCCTCGGCGCGGCGCGCCAAGGCGGCCCGGTGGGCCTGCTGCAGCGCGGTCTGCACGCTCATCGTGGCGGGGCCGAAGCCGCGGTGGGCGCAGCTGGCGCGGCCTTGGCGCGCGGCATCGGCGCGATCTCCACACGGCGGTTCAGCGCACGGCCGGCGGCGTCGCTGTTCGGCGCCACGGGCTGCTCGGCGCCGAAGGCTGCCGCGAAGATGGCCGAGCGAGGCACGCCGGCCTCGATCAGCGTGCGCGTGACGGTCAGCGCACGCTGGGCCGAGAGCTCCCAGTTGTCGGCGAACGCCTGGCTGCCGCCGCGCACGCCGCGGTCGTCGGTGTAGCCGCTGACCATCAGCACCTCGTCGCTGGCCTGCAGGTAGGCCTGCAGCGTGCCGGCCAGGTTCTTCAGCAGCGCGCGGCCTTCGGGTTGCAGCTCGGCCGAGTTGAAGGCGAAGAGCAGGCTGCTGCTGATGCCGATGCGCCCGCCGCTGAGCGTGACACGCCCCTCGGCCAGCGGCACGGCCAGCGCCTGCGCCAGCGCGCCGCTGCGCTGCGCTTCGGCGCGGCGTTGCTGCACTTCGGCCTCCAGCCGCTCGGCCATGGCCAGCTGCAGCGCCAGGGCGGCCACGAGGATGAGCACGAAGGCGCCCAGCAAACCGGCCATCAGGTCGCCAAAAACAGCCCACACCGGGGCCACGGGGGCACCGCCGGCTTCGTCGCCCGCCTGGGGCTCGTCGAAGGCCTCGTCGAGGCCGGTGTCGGCGGCGGTGTTCATGCCGCGGCGGCCTCGGTGGCCGCGCCTTCACGCGGCGCGGCCAGGCGCTGCAGGTCGTCGACGATCTGCTTCTGCGAGAGCAGGCTGAGGTCGATGACTTCGCGCGCCTGCGCCACGTAGTAGGCCAGTTGCTCGTCGCTGCGCGCGCCGGCGCGGGTCAGCGCTTCTTCCACACGCTGCAGCTGCGCCAGCATCTGCTCGCTGCCCTGCGCGAACTGCGCCACCGCCGCGCCGAAGGCTTCGCCCAGGCTGGCCACGTCCACGGCGCTGGCGCCCAGCTGCGCGGCGGCGGCTTGCAGGCGTGTGGCCTCGGCTTCGGCCTGGGCCTGCACGCGTGTTTCGGCCTCGCCCAGCACGCGTGTGCCGGCTTCCACCAGCGCCTGCACTGCGCTTTGCTGCGCGCTGGCGCCGGCTTGCAGCTCGGCCAGCACGGTTTGCATCGACACCAGCAGCTGCTCACGTTCGGCCAGGCGTGTGTTGTCCTGCACCAGGCTTTGGCTGAACTGCTCGCGCAGCTGGGCCGCGAGTTCGGCCGCGGCGCGCGGCGCTTCGCCGGCGGCCTGCACCACCTGCGCCACTTCGGCGACGGTGGCGCGGGCCTGGGTTTCGGCCTGGGCCACCATCTCGCCGGTGCGCTGCTGCAGCTGTTCGGCCATCTGCTGCAGGGCGGCGGTGAACTGCGCCAGGCGCTGCGTGTCGGCCTCGGTGGTGTGGGCTTGCTGCGCGGCGAGCGTGGCCTCTTGCTGCGCCTGCAGCGCCTGCAGCATGGCGCCGGTGTGCTGCTGCACCTGCGCGCCCACGGCAGCCACCCAGGTGCTGCTCTGGCGCTCGAAGCTCTGCGTCAGGCCGTCCAGCTGCTGCTGCACGCCGCCCAGCAGGCTGCCCAGCGCGGCGGCGGTGCGGCTGCGTTCTTCCAGCAGCGCGCTGTCTTGCGCCAGGCTGCGGCTGAGCTGTTCACGCAGCTGCGCCACCACCTCGGCGGCGGCACGCGGCGCTTCGCCCACGCTTTGCACCAGGCGCGCCACTTCGTCGAGCGTGCCGCGGGCCTGGGCTTCGGCCTGGGCTGTCATCTCCTGTGTGCGTTGCTGCAGCTGCAATGCCATCTGCTGCAGCGCTGCGGTGTAGGTGGCCAGGCGGGCTTGGTCGGCCTCCGCGCCGCGCTGCTGGGCTTCGGCCTGCTGCGTCTGCAAGGTCAGCAATAGCGTGCCGGTCTCGCGGCCGCTGCTGGCCAGCTGCGCGGCCATCTCGCCCAGCACGCCTTGCAGCTGCGCCAGGCGCTGCGCCTCGGCGTCGGCCTGGCGGGCTTGCTGCTGGGCTTGTGCTTCGCCCAGCGCCTGCAGCAGCGCCTGGGTCTGTTCTTGCTGCTGGGTGCCGACGGCGGCCACCCAGGCCGTGGCCTGCTGTTCGAAGCGGGCCGCCACGCCTTCGAGCTGCTGCTGCACCGCGCTGTGGATGGCGCCGTGCAGCGCCGCGGTTTCGCGCGTGATGCCGTCCATCGCCGCCTGCACCGCCGGCTGCAGCGTGGCCGCGGCCTGTTGGGCCGCGCCGGCCAGGCTGAGCTGCAGGCTGCTGCTGACCGAGCTCGCCAGGGCCTGCAGGGTCTGGGCCGCTTCTTCGTGGAAGTGCTGCTGGCGCTGCAGCAGCGCTTCGTTCGCGGCCTGGCTTTGTTGCTGCAACTGGCCCACCAGGGCTTGCAGCGCTTCGGCCACGCGGGGCAGCTGCCGGGCTTGTTGTTCGGCCTGCTGTTCGGCCAGGCGCTCGGCTTGCTGGGCCTGGCGCGTGGCCAGCTGCTCGGCCTGTGTGTGCTGGGCTTGCAGGGCCTGCAGCAGTGCGGCCGTCTGCTGGGTTTGTTGGGCGTGTCGGGCGGCTGCTTCGGCTTGCTGCGCCTGCTGTTCGGCGGCGGCTTGCTGGCGCAGCGCTTCATGGGCTCGCTGCTGCTGGTGCGCGCGCGTGTGGGGCAGCAAGGTGCTGGCGATGTGGGCGTCCAGCGCCTGCACGGCGGCGCCGCGGCTGCGGCGGGCCAGCGCGGCCATCAGACCCAAAGCGGCTGAAGCCGCCACGCCGGCGACCGAGGCGCCGAACGCCAGGCCCAGCCCGCGCACCGGCGCGGCGAGCGAATCGCGCAGCGTGGCCACGTCGCCTGCGCTCTCCAGCGCCAGGCCGGTGCCGCGCAGGGTGATGATCATCCCCGCGAAGGTGCCCAGCATGCCCAGCAGCACCAGCAGGCCGGTGAGGTAGGGCGCCATCGCCGGGGCGGGCAGCGCAGCGCGGCCGCTGGCCTGCACACGCCGCGCCACGGGTTCGCGCAGCAGCGCGGGCAGGTCGCCCAGCCAAGCGGCCAGGGCTTCGGCGCTGAAGTCCGCGCTGCCGGGCGGCAACTGTTCGACGGCCTGCTGCAGGCCCAGCGTGGCGCGCTGGTGACGCAGCAGCTCGGCCACGCCGGCGGCGTAGACGGCGCCGATCAGCAGCGTCATCGCCAGCGCCAGCGGGTGGCCTTGCAGGTAGCCGGCGGCCACCCAGGCCACGGCCAGGGCGCCGGCCAGGCCGGCGGCGGGGAAAAGGAGCTTGTTCATGCAGAACCTGGGGAACCTGGAGAACCTGGAGCGGCGCCACGCAAGGCGTCCAGCAGGCCCAGCGTGGGCTGCAGGCGCAGCTCCAGCTCGGCCTGCAGCATGCGGCGCATGTCGTGGCGAAAGGTGGTCAGCCAGGCCGGGGTGGCCTGGGGCTTGCGCGCGCGGGCGGCGGGGGCCGGTGCGGCGGCGGCCTCAAAAGGCTGCGCGGCGGCCGGTGCTGCTTCGCGCAGGCGTGTGTGGTGTTTTTCCAGCAGCACCGGCAGCTGGGCCAGCAAGGCCTGTTCACGCGGCGCCAGGGCGCCGGCCAGTGCGGCGTCCAGCGCGGCCAGCTGGGCCAGCGCAGGGCCGCAACGCGCCAGCAGCGCACGGGCTTGTTCGCGCAGCGGCGCCAATGTCAGCTCCATGGCCTGTTGCGCGCCGAAGTAGCGGCGGCGGTGCGGCAGGAAATCGCTGCCGTCTTCGGGCGCTTCTTTCAAGGCTTCTTCGATGCGGCGGGCCAGCGTTTCGCGCACGCGCTGCACTTCGGCCTGCAGCCGGGTGGCAGCCGTGGCGGCGCCGGCCGGCACCGTGGCGGGTGCAGCCGAAGGCGGGGCGGTCGGGCCCGTGGGGCTGCCGGGGCGCCCGTCCGATCGTTCGGGCGGCGCCTGCAGCACGGCCGACACAGCGATGGCTTCGCGCCAGCCCAGCCAGCGGCCCAGGCCTTCCACCAGGGAAGGCGGCGCTGCAGGGCGGTCGGACAAGGCCAGCTGTGCCAGCAATCCCACGAGGGCCGAACCGTTGAGCGTGGCGCTGGGGGGCGCCGCGGCCCGCGCTCCCGGGGTCAGGCCCGGGGCGGGGCCGGCGGGCGGTGCACGCAACATGCGGGGGGTCGGTGGGACGAAAAACCCGCCACTCTACACCCCCGGCCTCAGCCGGCCGGGGGCCCCAGGGCCGCACTGGCCCGGCCCGGGCGACGTTCAGCCTTGCGCCCGTCGCGCCGCGCTCAGGCGGCCGCGGCGGTGTGCTCGCCGCCCACCACCCCCACACCGCCCGCCGCCTGGCACACCCACACCGGCGCGGCCTCGCCGCTGGGCGCGCGGTACTCGGCGGCGATGCGCGCCTGCAGCGCCGCCACGCGCGCTTGCGGCAGCAGCGCCACGATGCAGCCGCCGAAGCCGCCGCCCGTCATGCGCGCGCCGCCCTCGGGCCCGATGGCCGTCTGGGCGATGGCCACCAGCCGGTCCACCGCAGGGTGCGTGATCTCGAAGTCGTCGCGCATCGAAACGTGCGAGGCCGCCATCAGCACGCCCAGCCGGCGCAGGTCGCCCGCGGCCAGGGCTTCGGCGGCCTCCAGCGTGCGCTGGTTCTCGGTGACGATGTGGCGCGCACGGCGGTAGGTGGTGGGGTCCAGACCCGCCCTGCCGGCTTGCAGCTGCGCCAGGTTCAGGTCGCGCAGCGCCGGCACGCCGTAGTGGGCGGCGGCCGCCTCGCACTGGCGGCGGCGTTCGTTGTAGGCGCTGTCGACCAGCCCGCGCTGCACGCGCGTATGCACGATCACCACCGCCAGGCCTGAAGGCAGCGGCACGGCGCGCGTTTCCAGGCTGCGGCAATCGATCAGCAGCGCGTGGCCGGCCTCGCCGCAGGCCGAGATCATCTGGTCCATGATGCCGCACTGGCAGCCGACGAAGCTGTTCTCGGCGCGCTGCGCCAGCAGCGCCATCGCCGGGCGCGCCAGGCCCAGGCCCTGCAGCGTGTTCAGCGTGTGCAGCACCGCCACTTCCAGGCTGGCCGACGAGGACAGGCCCGCGCCCTGCGGCACATCGCCGGCGATCGCGAGGTCGGCGCCCTGCAGCGCCGTGCCGCTGGCGGCCAGCTGCGCCTGCAGCACCGCCACCACGCCGCGCACGTAGTTGGCCCAGGGCGCATCGGCGCGGTGCGGCACGGTGGCCTGGGTGTTGAACTCGTCGAAGGCGCCGTCGACATCGGCGGCCACCACGCACAGCTGCCCGTCGCTGCGCGGGCGCGCGGCCACCAGGGTCTGGCGGTCGATGGCGCAGGGCAGCACGAAGCCGGCGTTGTAGTCGGTGTGTTCGCCGATCAGGTTCACACGCCCGGGCGCGCGCACCCACAGTGTGGGCGCGCCGCCATGGGCTTGCGTGAAGGCGTGGGCCACGCGGGTGTGCAGCGGGGTGCTCGTCATGGCGGGTTCAGCGGTGATGGCCTTGCGGGCCGCTGCGGCGGCGGTAATGAAGATCGGGCAGCGCGCGCAGGCGTTCGGCGGCCTGTTCGGGCGTGAGGTCGCGCTGGGCCTCGGCCAGCATCTCGAAGCCGACCATGAACTTGCGCACCGTGGCCGAGCGCAGCAGCGGCGGGTAGAAGTGCGCGTGCAGCTGCCAGGGCGCGGCGTCTTGCCCGTCGAAAGGCGCGCCGTGCCAGCCCATCGAATACGGAAAGCTGCACTCGAAGAGGTTGTCGTAGCGCGTGGTCAGGCGGCGCAGCACCTCGGCCAGGTCGGCGCGCTGCGCGGCGTTCAACTGCGGCAGGCGCTGCACGGCAAAACGCGGCAGCAGCAGGGTCTCGAAAGGCCAGGTGGCCCAGAAGGGCACGATGGCGAGCCAGTGTTCGCTGGCCAGCACCTCGCGCGGGCCGCCGGCTTCACGCGCGGCCACGTCCAGCAGCAGCGGGCGGCCGGTGCGCGCGTGGAACTCGCGCTGGTGCTCGTCTTCGGCGGCGGCTTCTTCGGGCAAGAAGTCGCAGGCCCACACCTGGCCGTGTGGGTGCGGCTGCGAGCAGCCCATCAGCTCGCCCTTGTTCTCGAACACCTGCACCCAGCGCCAGTGCTGCCCGAGTTCTGCGGACTGCGCGCACCAGGTGTCCACCACGGCCTGCAGCGCCGGCGCCTCCAGTTCGGGCAGCGTGCGCGCGTGGTCGGGTGAAAAGCAGATCACGCGGCTGGTGCCGGCGGCGGGCTGCAGCGTGAAGAGGGCGTCGTCGCCAGCCAGCGCGGGGGCGGGCACTTCGGGCATCAAGGCCGCGTGGTCGTTGGTGAAGACGTGGGTGCCGGTGTAGGCCGGGTTGTGTTCGCCGTTGACACGCACATTGCCGGCGCACAGGTAGCAGTGCGGGTCGTGCGCGGGCAGCTCGGCGTCGCTGCGCGCTTCTTGCCGGCCCTGCCAGGGGCGGCGGCCGCGGTGCGGCGACACCAGCACCCAGCGGCCGGTCAGCGGGTTGCGGCGGCGGTGGCTGTGTTCGGCGGGGTCGAAGTGCATGGGGCCCCGCCTCTTCAAGCCGCCACGGGCAGCGTGATGTCTTCGTCGGCCACGCAGCGCGGCAGGGCCTGGCCCTGGGCGTCGAAACAATGCAGCGCTGCCGCCGGCAGGCCGAAGGCGATGCGGTGGCCGGGCTGGGCGTGGGTGGCGCCGGGGGCTTTCACGATCAGCGGCGCTTCGGTGCCGCTGCCATCGAGGTAGAGGTAGGTGGCCTCGCCCAGGCGCTCTTGCCAGCGCACCGGGCGCACCAGGTGCTGTACGCTGTTGCCCAGCACCGCGTGTTCGGGCCGCAGGCCCAGCGTGACGGCCGCGCCGGGCGCCAGGCGGCGGGCGTCTACCGCGGCTTCCAGCACTTCACCGCCGGGCAGCTGCACACGTGCCAGCGCCGGCCCGGCTTCCAGCAGCGTGCCGGGCAGGAAATTCATCTTCGGGCTGCCGATGAAGCCGGCCACGAACAGCGAACGCGGCCGGTGGTAAAGCTCCAGCGGGCTGCCGCACTGCGCCACGCTGCCTTCCGTCAGCACGGCATCACCGGCGTTGAGCAGCAAGATGCGGTCGGCCAGCGTCATGGCCTCCACCTGGTCGTGCGTGACGTAGACCATGCTGGCGCGGCCGTACTCGCGGTGCAGCCGTGCGATCTCGAAACGCGTCTGCACGCGCAGCGAAGCATCGAGGTTGGACAGCGGCTCGTCGAAGAGAAACACCCCCGGTTCGCGCACGATGGCGCGGCCGATGGCCACCCGCTGGCGCTGGCCGCCCGAGAGCTGCTTGGGCTTGCGGTCGAGCAGGGGCTCGAGCTGCAGCACGCGCGCGGCCTCGGCCACCTTGCGTTCGATTTCTTCGGCCGGGCGTTTGGCCAGCGTCAGGCCGAAAGCGAGGTTCTCGCGCACGCTCAGGTGCGGAAAGAGCGCGTAGCTCTGGAACACCATGGCCACGCCGCGGCGCGCCGGTGGCACGCTGTTCATGCGCTGGCCGCCGATGAGCAGCTCGCCGCCGGTGATGTCTTCCAGCCCCGCCACCATGCGCAGCAGCGTGCTCTTGCCGCAGCCGCTGGGGCCGACGAAGACGCAGAACTCGCCATCGGCGATGTGCAGATCGACGTTGCGGATGACTTGCACGGCCCCGTAGGACTTCTGGATGTTCTGCAGCTGGATGTCGGCCATGGTGCGCTTGGTCTTGGAGCGGGCGGCGGCAGCGTTGGGGCCTGCCGGGTTGTCTAACGCGCGTTAGTCTAGCGGTGAAACGCATGAAGGTGTCTCAAGACCCTGCCCACCTGAAGCGCGTTAGCATGCCTCGATGAGCCCGCCGCCCCGCCCCCAGCCCAGCAGCGCCGAGGTGGCGCGGCGCGCCGGTGTTTCGCGCACCACGGTGTCTTTTGTGCTCAACGACGTGCGCGACCGCGGCATCAGCGAGGCCACGCGCGAACGTGTGCTCGCCGTGGCGCGCGAGATGGGTTACGAGCCCCATGCCGCCGCGCGCATGCTGGCCGGTGGCGCCACGGGCACGGTGGCACTCGTGGTGCCGCGCATGGCCCACCTCGCGGTGGACGCTTTTCTCGCGCAGCTGGTGGCCAGCATCAACGCCGAGTGCCACCACCACGGCCTGGCGCTGCTGATCGAGAGCACCGAAGACGAGGGCCGCGAGCCCGGCGGCTTTCTGCGCCTGGTGCGCGGCCGGCGCATCGACGGGCTGATCGTTGCGCACCTGCGCACCGCCGAGATCGAGCACCTGCAGCAGCTGCGCGCCGGCGGGGTGCCGCTGGTGGTGTTCGGCTGTGCGCTGCCCGATGCCGCGGGTTTCCACACCATGGGCGACGACACCGGCCGCTCGGCGCGCCTGGCGGTGGACCACCTGCTCGACCTCGGCCACCGCTGTGTGGCCTTCGTGAACTACGCGCAGCCCGAGTTCCACAGCGTGAACCAGCGTGAACGCGGCTGGCGCGAAGCGCTGCAGGCGCGCGGCATCACGCCCGATGCCGCCTGGCTGGCGCATGCCGACATCAGCGCCGAAAGCGGCTACCTTGCCACGCGCCGCCTGCTGGCGCGTGGGGTGCCCTTCACGGCGCTGTTCGCGGGCAACGACACCATCGCCTTCGGTGTGCTGCGCGCGCTGCGAGAAGCCGGGCGCCGCGTGCCGCAAGACGTGGCCGTGGTGGGTTACGACGACATCCCGCTGGCGCCCTTTGCCGACCCGCCGCTGAGCACCGTGCACACCGACCCCGCGGCCCACGGCCGGCAGGCGGTGCAGCTGCTGCTGGCGCAGCTGCGCCCGGGCGCAGCGCTGGCGGCCCCGGCGGCGGCGCCTGTGCCGCGCCTGGTGGTGCGGGCATCCTGCGGCGCGCCGCCGCAGAATGCCGGCCATGCCGCCGCCCCCTCCGTCGCCGTCGCCAAGCCCCGCGCCCGTCGCGCCTGAAGCGCCCACTGCCGAGAGCAACACGGCCGGTGCTGCGGTGCCGGTCCCCACCCCCTGGCTGCGCATCTTCATGGTGGCCGCGCCGCCGGCGCTGCTCTCGCTGTGGCTCAGCGTGCCGCTCTTCCAGCCGGCCGTGCAAACGCTCTCGGGGCGGCTGGAGGTGGCCCGTGTCTGCCTGGTGAAGTGTGCAGACGTCATCCGCTTGGGGGATGTGCACCTGGGCTGCCAGGTCGACCTGCTGGGCGTGCCCTACAGCTGCCGCGCGCGCCTGTTGCAGCCCGGCGAGGTGACGCTGCGTTACGCCGCCATGCCCTCGGTGGCCTCGGTGCTGGGCCTGGCGCCCACCGCCGGCACACTGCTGCGGCTGGAGCGTGAGGGCCAGGTGGTTTACGCCCGCAGCCTGGCGCAGCAGGTGTGGGCCAGCTTGGCGGGCGGCTGGGTGTTCCACGCTGTCTACTGGCCGATCGCCGGGCTCGTGATCGGCTTCTGGCCCGGCTCGCGTTTTGCGCGCCGCGTGACCTGGGCCGACTGGCCGCGCCGCCCCTCGCCGGCACCCCCCGCAGGGCGCGAACCGCCGAAGTGAGCGGGCCGCGCAGGGGGTGCCCGAGCGCTGCCGTCTGCCGTAGAGTGCACGCTCGCCGAGATCGGCCCGAGCCCCGCACCCAGAAGGCGGTTCGCGTTCAGGAAGGAGACCCCATGAAGCCCCACCCGCTCCGCCCGGCCGCCTTGGCCGCGCCCCTGCTCCCGGTGTTGCTGGCTGCGCTGTCGTTGCCCGCCGCGGCGCAAACCCCCACCGCCGGCAGCCGCAACCCCGTGGCGCAAGACCTGCGCTTCGAAGGCGTGTGGGCGCGGCCTGGCTCGGTCACGCTGATCAAGCAGTTCCCCAAGCACCTGGTGCTGCAGGGCAAGGATGAAGCCTCGGTCTGGTCGGCGCGCTGCGTGCTGGGCGGTGGCAAGGCCGTGTGCCGCGGCCACGGCTTCACCATCACCGGCTACGACTTCGCTTACGAGAGCGTGGTCACGCTCGAAGACGGCGGGCTGCGCGATGTCTGGCGCGCCGTTTTCCCCGATGCGCAAGACCTCACCGGCAACGACCTGCTGCGCGCCGTGCCGCTGCCGGCCTTCGAGCCCAGCCGCAAGACACCCTGACGCGCCCGGCCCATGCCGGAAAGCCAGGCCCACGCCCTCGCCCGCGCGGCAGAACTGCTGGCGCAGGCCGATGGTTTGATCGTCACGGCCGGCGCCGGCATGGGCGTCGATTCGGGCCTGCCCGATTTCCGCGGCAGCGCCGGGTTCTGGCGCGCCTACCCGGCGCTGCAGCAGGCCGGGCTGGCCTTTGAAGACGTGGCCTCGCCGCACACCTTCACGCACGAGCCGCGCCTGGCCTGGGGCTTCTACGGCCACCGCCTGCAGCTCTACCGCAGCACCGTGCCGCACGCCGGCTTCCAGGTGCTGCAACGCTGGGGTGCGAGGCTGCAGCACGGCGCCTGGGTCTTCACCTCCAACGTCGACGGGCAGTTCCAGAAAGCCGGCTTCGCGCCGCGCCGCCTGGCCGAGTGCCACGGCAGCATCCACTGGCTGCAGTGCACCGAGTGCGAGGCCCTGCCCTGGCCGGCTGATGCGCTGGCGGTGAACGTCGACGAAGCGCGCTGCCGCTGGCTGGGCCCGCTGCCCAGCTGCCCGCACTGCGGCGCGCTGGCGCGGCCCAACATCCTGATGTTCGGCGACGGCGCCTGGCGCGAAGAGCGCACCCAGGCCCAGCTCGGCGCGCTGCAGCAGGCGCTGGCGGGCATGCGCCGGCCCGTCGTGGTGGAGCTGGGCGCCGGCTCCGCCATCCCCAGCGTGCGCCACTTCGGCCACCGCGTGCTGCTGGAGCACGACGGGCGCCTGGTGCGCATCAACCCGCGAGAGAGCGCCGTGCCCAGCGCGCTGGACGTGGGCCTGCCCATGGGCGCGGCCGCAGCGCTGGCCGACCTGGACGCGGCCTTGCAGACCTGAGTACCGCCGCCGTGGCCGGTTACGGGCGCGGCAGCACGGGAGGCCTGGGCAGCGCCGGCAGCCTCACCTGCCCCACGTAGGCCTGGCGGTAGGCCGCCAGCCGCGTGGCCAGGGCCTCGCGCTGCGTGGCCAGTGCAGCTTCATAGATGGTGGCCTTGCCCGAGGCGTAGTGCAGCCGCGTGCGCGCCTTGTTGAACTTGAAGAAGAGCAGCTGCGTCAGCTCGGTGTGCGCCTGCAGCTCGAAGGCCGCCAGCGCCACCTGCAGCAGCCCGTCGGGCGTGAGCTCGGCCGTGGCCACCTGGAAGTGCGCCGATTGCTCGTGGCGCGACTGGCGCTCGAAGAGCGTGAGCCAGGGCGCGTTGTCCTCCATCGTCTTCAGCCCGTCGAAGGCCGCCTGCAGCACCGCCAGCGCGCTGGCCTGCGGGCCCAGCAGCGCCGAGACCACCGGCAGCACGGCCTCGTGTGCGATGGCGCCGCTGCTCTTGAACTCATAACGCTCGAAACGCTGGTCGCTCTGCGCCCAGCCCAGCGCCGACAGCGCGCCGAAGTAGGCCGTGTACCAGGCCGTGGCCTGGCTGGCTTCACCCACCTCGGCCGTGGCCACCAGCTGCGCGAACAGCGTGCAGTTGATGAGGTCTTCGCGCATCTGCACCGGCACCTTCTTCGCCGCCACCACGAGGCCGCTGCCGACCACCAGCGTCTGTGCGTCGGCGGCCTTGAGTTGCAGCGGCGGTGTGTCGGCCAGCGCCGCGGCGCTGCGGCTGCGTGGGCGCGGCGGCAGCGCCGGCAGGCGGGCCTTGGTGACAAAACGCTGGCTGCTGGCGGGGGTGACGATCATCGCGGGCTCCTGGGTGGGTGGCGCAGCGGGCGGTGCGCAGCGCTGGCGGCACTCTAGGCCGCCACCGCGGGTGCGGCCATCCCCAGGCGCCGCCGGCGCCGCGCCCCTGCAGGCGCGGGGGGCGGTTGTCACGACACTGTCAAACGCGATGTTGAGCATGCGCGGTTCCCTCCAACCCCACCTGCTGCCGCCATGCCACTCTCGATGCCCCGCCTGCACACCCTGGCCGCCGCTGCTGCCGGTCTCGCGCTGGCCACCGCCGCCTTCTCGGCCAGCGCCAGCAACCCCATCGCCGCGGTGACGCCGCTGTGGAGCTTCAACCACAACGTCGAGCCCACCGTGGGCCGCTCGTCGGAAATTCCGCTGTGGGACGCCGGCACCTCGGCGCTGTGGATCGTGGGCGGCAACGGCCTGGACGTGCTGAACCTCTCGGGCCAGCGTCTGCAGAGCTTTGCCACCAGCGTCTACGGCAACGTCAACAGCATCGCCATCGCCGGCAGCACGCTGGCCGTGGCCTTCACCAACAGCAGCAACGCCGGCCTGCCGGGCTCGGTGCAGTTCTTCGACACCGCCACCTTTCTGGCCCAGGGCGGCGCCGCGGCCCACCTGGGTGGCGTGGCCACGGGCGCGGTGCCCGACATGCTGACATGGACGGCCGGCGGCACACGCCTGCTGGTGGCCAACGAAGGCGAGCGCCAGAGCGACGCCAACAACCCCGTGGGCAGCGTGAGCCTGATCGACGTTTCACGCGTTGGCGGCAGCCTGAGCACCAGCGTCAGCAGCGCCGGCTTCGGCGCCTTCGACGGCCAGGAAGCCGCGCTGCGCGCCGCCGGTGTGCGCATCCAGGCCGGTGTCTCGGCTTCGGTGGCTTTCGAGCCCGAGTACATCGCCGTTTCGCCCGACGGCCGCTTCGCGCAGGTCACGCTGCAGGAGAACAACGCCATCGCCGAACTCGACCTGCAGAGCGGCCAGTTCACGCGCATCCTGCCGCTGGGCAAGAAGGACTACAGCCTGCCCGGCAACGCCATCGACACCAGCGACCAGGACGGCGGCGTCAGCCTGCGCAACGTGCCCGTCAAGGGCCTGTACATGCCCGACGCCATCACCAGCTACAGCCGCGGCGGCCGGGCCTACTACGTGATGAGCAACGAAGGCGACGCCTTCGTCGACGACGCCGACATCGTGCGCTTCGGCAACGCCGCCGTGACGCTGGACGCCAGCGTCTTCAACGGCGTGGACCTGCCCACGCAGGCGCAGCTCAAGCCCAACAGCGTGCTCGGCCGCCTGAACGTGCTGCGCACCGGCGCCACCGGCGACGGCAGCAGCACCAACATGACCGAAATCGTCGCACTGGGCGGGCGCTCGTTCAGCATCCGCGACGCCGACGGCAACCTCGTCTACGACAGCGGCAACACGCTGGAGCAGGCCGCCATCGCCGCCGGTGTGTACGCCGACGGCCGCAGCGACGACAAGGGCGTGGAGCCCGAGGGCGTGGCGCTGTTCGAGCTCAACGGCCGCACGCTGGCCTTCGTGGGCCTGGAGCGCACCACGCGCAGCGCCGTGGCGGTGTACGACATCACCGATCCCGAGCAGGCCAGCTTCCTGCAACTCATCGTCAGCAGCGACACCACCGTGCTGCGCCCCGAAGGCCTGGTGGCCTTCGAGAACGAGGGCCGCACCTTCCTGGCCGTGTCGCACGAAAGCACCGAAGACGTGATCGTGCTCGGCGGCGGCAGCAACCGCACGGTGCTGTACGAGATCAGCCCCGTGCCGGAACCCGGCACCTGGGCGCTGATGCTCGGCGGCCTGGTCGGCTTGGTGGGCTGGGCGCGCCGCCGCCGCGGCTGAGGCACGCGGTTTCTGCGGCGCGGCCGCCGGGGCGGGTGGCTGCACGGGCAGCGGCGCGCGCCGCTGCTACGCTTGCCCGCATGCGGAACTTCAAGTTTTGGAAGCGGGCGGTGGGTGTGCTGGCCGCGCTCGGCGCTGCCGGTGCCACCGCGCAGCCGGTGGCCTTCGAGCCCTTGCCGGCCAGCACCGCCACGCCCTTCGCCCTCAGCAGCGAAACACGCTTTGCGGGGCACAGCTGGCAGGCCGTCGAGGCCGAGACACAGCGCCTAGCGCTGCGCGAGATCGGCAGCCTCCAAGGCCAGCCCACCGGCGGCTTTTTCGGCCTCAGCGCGCGCCCTGTGTTGCTGCACTGGCGCGCCTACCGCCACCGCGCCGAGAGCCGTGGCGCCGTCATCGTGGTGCCCGGCTTCACCGAAGGCCTAACCATGTACCAGGAGCTGGTGCACGACCTCGTGGTGGCCGGCTGGTCGGTGTACGTGATGGACCACCGCGGGCAAGGTTTCAGCAGCCGCCTGCTGCCGCCCGAGCCGCCCACCGCGCAGGGCGATGACGACGTGGGCGAGCGTGGCCACCTCGACGAGTTCGAGCACCTGGTGGACGACCTGCAGGCCTTCGTGCAGCGTGTGCAGGCCTCGCGTGCGAGCGACGCCGCCGCGGGGCGCCGCCCCACCGTGATGCTGGCGCACTCGATGGGCGGCGCCGTGGTCTCGCGTTACCTCGCGCGTGTGGGCGCGGCCTCGCCGGTGGCCGCGGCCGCGCTCGTCACGCCCATGCACGAACCGCGTGTGGCCGAGCCGGGCACGAACCAGGTGCTGCGGCGCTGGTGCGATGACGGCGCGGTGCAGCTGCCCTTCCAACTGCCCGGTCTGAGCGCGCGGCGCGTGCAAGGCGAAGGTTTTGACGTGGAGCGCGCCGCGTGGTGGGCGCAACCCGACCTGGCCGACAACGAACTCACGCAGAGCGTGCCGCGCCTGCAGCGCCGCTGGGCCGACCGTTTGGCGCGCTGCGAAGGTGAACATTGCGGCCACCCGCACGCCCGCGTGGCCGGGCCCACCCTGCGCTGGGTGGCGCAGGCCTGCGCCGGTGCGGCCGCGGCCCGCGGGCCCGAGGCGGCGCACATCGCGGTGCCGGTGCTGGTGCTGCAGGGCGGGCTGGATACGGTGGTGGAACCCGAGGCCCAGCAGATCTTCTGCGCCCACGTGAACGCCGCAGCGCCGGGCCGCTGCACCGGCTGGCGCCTGCCGCAGGCGCGCCACTCGGTGCTGGTGGAAACCGATGCGCAGCGCGGCCCGGCGCTGCAGGCGGTGCTGCAGTTCCTGGCCGCGGCGCCCAGGCCCCCCGCGCCTTGAGCCCGCCGTCGCAGGCCGGGGCCGCGCCCGGCACCGTGCTCGTCACCGGGGGCAGCGGCTACCTCGCCGGCTTCATGCTGCGCCGCCTGCTGGCTGCAGGCTGGCGGGTGCGCACCACCTGGCGCGAGCCCGCGCGTGAAGCCGCCTTGCGTGCCTTGCTGCGCGCGCCCTTGTTCGGCGAGCCTGGCGTCGACGACACGGCGCTGCAAGGTTTTGTGGCCGACCTGAACGCCGATGCCGGCTGGGCCGAAGCCGCCGCCGGCTGCAGCCACGTGCTGCACGTGGCCTCACCGCTGCCGGTGGGCCAGCCGCGCGACGCCATGGCCCTCATCGGCCCCGCGCGTGAAGGCACGCTGCGCGTGCTGCGCGCCGCGCGCGCGGCGGGTGTGCAGCGGGTGGTGATGACTTCCAGCACCGCGGCCATCGCCTACGGCCGCGGGCGTGGCGTGCACCACTTCACCGAGGCCGACTGGACGCCCGATGACTTCCCCGGCGCCACGCCCTACATCCGCTCCAAGACCCTGGCCGAGCGCGCCGCGCGCGCCTGGGTGGCGGCCGAAGGCGGCGGGCTGGAGTTCTGCAGCATCAACCCCTCGGTGGTGCTGGGCCCGGTGTGGGGCGCCGACCACTCGGCCTCGGTGGAGATCGTCAAGCGCCTGCTCGACGGCAGCCTGCCGGCCTGCCCCGACATCGGCTTTGGCGTGGTGGACGCGCGTGATGTGGCCGACCTGCACTGGCGCGCGCTCACGGCGCCGGGCTTGGCCGGCGAACGCTTCATCGCCAGCGGTCGTTTCATGAAGCTCTTCGAGCTGGCGCAGCTGCTGCGCCGCGAACTGCGTGCCGATGCGCGCCGCGTCACACGCTGGCGCCTGCCCGATGCGCTGGTGCGCCTGGCCGCGCCCTTCCACCCGCAGGTGCGCGCGGTGGCGGGCGAGTTGGGCGCCGAGCGCCACGCCAGCAGCGCGCACGCGCTGGCCGTGCTGGGCTGGCAGCCGCGCGCGGTGGAAGACACGGTGCTGGACACCGCGCGCTGCCTGCTGGCGCTGGGTTTGGTCAGGCGCTGAGTGAGCAGGTGGCAGCCGGAAGGCCAGCCACGCTGCACGAAGGACTTGCGGCGATTACACGCCGCAAGGCATGAGGGCTTCGGTGCTGCGGCGGCAGGCCGGGGTACCCAGCGCCTTGTCCAACTGCGTGCGCGGCGCACGTTGCAGGCGGCACAGCAGCGGGTGGTCCACCGCCTGGCCGGCCAGCTGCGGCGCAAAACGCGTGGCCACGTCGGCCTGCATCTGCAGCAGCAGCTGCGCGGTGGTGAGTGCATCGGCCAGCGCGCGGTGGGCGCGGCCGTTGTCGGGCAGCTGGTGCAGGCGCGCCAGCGTGCCCAGGCGGTGGTTGGGCGCCTGCGGGTAGAGGCGCCGGCTCAGCAGCAGCGTGCAGGCGAAGGCGTGCGCGGGGTCGGGCGTGGCGCCGGCCTGGGCCACCTCGGCGGCCCAGAAGCCGCGGTCGAAGGCCGCGTTGTGGGCCACCAGCGGGCAGCCGCGCGTGAAGGCCAGCAGCTCGTGCACCACCTCGTGCGCCGGTGGTGCGCTGCGCAGCATGGCGTTGCTGATGCCGGTGAGCTGCTCGATGAAAGGCGGTACCCAGGCGCCGCTGTTCATCAGGCTCTGGTAGCGACCCACCACCTCGCCACCGCGCACCAGCACGGCGGCAATCTCGGTGGCGCGTGCGCCCATCGCGGGCGACATGCCGGTGGTTTCGAAATCGATGACGGCGATGGTTTCCAAGCGCGGGATTGTGGCCGCAGCATGGGCCGGTGATGCTGGCCACAGAATCCGGCATCCCCCACCCCGGAGCCCCCGCGCATGAACCCCGATCTTTTCCAGCAAGGCCTGCAGACCCGCCGCGAGGTGCTGGGCGCCGAGTACGTCGATGCGGCCATCGCCAACGCTGATGACTTCAACCGCCCGCTGCAGGAGCTGGTGACGGAATACTGCTGGGGCGATGTGTGGAACCGCCCGGGCCTGGACCGGCGCACGCGCAGCATGCTCAACCTGGCGATGCTGACGGCGCTGAACCGGCCGCACGAGCTGAAGCTGCACGTGCAGGGCGCGCTGAACAACGGCGTGACGAAAGAAGAGATCCGCGAGGTGCTGATGCAGACGGCCATCTACTGCGGCGTGCCCGCCGCGGTGGACAGCTTCCGCAACGCGCGCGAGGTGTTCAAGGACCTGGGCGTCTGAGCGTCAGACGCACCCGCATGGCTGCACTGCTTGCCGAGACGATGAAACCGACCCTGCCCCGCCCCCTGCTCACCGCCGGCCTGGCCGCGCTGCTCTTGCTGACCGGCTGCGCCACGCAGCCCCTGCCCCCCGACGAGCGCGGCGCCGTCGTCACGCGCACGCCCAGCACCACCGTGTGGGCCACGCGCGAGGCCGAAGCCGCGGCCAAAGCGCAGGAAGAAGCCGCTGCCGCGGCGCGCCGCCAAGCCAACACGCAGCGCGCTCCCGGGCGCCCTGCGGCGGCTGCAGCGGCTTCCACTGTCGCACCCGTGGTGGCCCCAGCGCCGGCCGCTGCAGCCTCGGCGGCGGCCGGCGCAGCTGCCGCAGCGCCGCAGGCGCCCGAGGCGCGCACCGTGCAGTTCGCCTTCGACAGCTACGAGCTCGAACCCGGCTTCCTCACGCTGCTGGAAGCCCACGCCGCGGCCCTGAACGCCCAGCCCGGCCTGCGCGTGGTGGTGGAAGGCCATGCCGACGAACGCGGCGGCAGCGAATACAACCTCGCGCTCGGCCAGAAACGCGCCGAGGCGGTGCTCAAGGCGCTGGCGCTGCTGGGCGTGTCGCCCGAGCGCCTGGAGGCCGTGAGCTTCGGTGACACGCGCCCGGTCGACCCCGCGCGCACGCCTGAAGCCTGGGCGAAAAACCGCCGCGCCGAACTCAGGCTGCCGTGATGAACTGGCGCAGCAGCGCCATCGCTTCGTCGGGGCAATCGCGCCAGGCGCCGTGGCCGGCCTTGGGGAAGGTGACGAGCCGGCCCCAGGGCGCCGGAATGGCCGCGGCGATGTCTTGCGCATCGGCCAGCGGCGTGACCGGGTCGAGCTCACCCGCCATCACCAGCACCGGGCACTGAACGCGCGCCAGGCCGGGCAGCAGCTGCATGGTCTGTTGCTCGCCGCTGGCGCTGGTGAAGAGGATGTCTTCGTTCATCAGCGTGCGCGCCCGCGCCACCGGGTCGCCGGGCGTGGGGTTGTAGACGTCGCGGCAGTGCGTGTTGTACGGCGCCCAGGTCTCGGGGCAAGGGTTGGTCCAGAAGGCCCGCGCCGCCGCGCCAGCTTCGGGCCCGCCGAAGCGCGTGAAGGCTTCCACCTTGCGCTCCAGCCCCAGGTGGTGGCTGGTGCTGCTGAGCACCACCTTGGCCGGGTGCGCCGGGTGGCGCGCCAGGTAACGCTGCGCGACGAAGCCGCCGAAGCTCTGGCCCAGCACGATGGGTTTTTCGATGCCGAGAGCTTCGCAAAGCCTCACCACGTCGTCGGCGAAGGTGTCCAGCGTCCACTCGGCCGCAGGGCGGCGGTCGCTGCGGCCGTGGCCGCGGTGGTCGATGTAGACGATCTGCGCCACATCGGCCAAGCGGCTGAACAGCGGCTTGAAGCTGGAATGGTCGTAGCCCGGGCCGCCGTGCAGCAGGATGAGCGTGGGTTTTTCGCGCAGCTGCGGGCCGTCGGGCACGAAGCCGGGGCCTTCGATGTCGACAAACAGGCGCACGCCGGGTTCGAGGGTGATGAGCATGGGGTTCCGAAGAGCGGGTTTGAAAAGGAGCCGTGGGCCTCAGCCCGCCGGCACCGCCAGGCGCACGAAGGCCTGTGCGGCAGGTGACAGCGCGCTGCGTTCGCGCAGCGCCAGCAGCAGCTGCCGCTCGGTGCGCATGCCGCTGATGGGCGCCAGCGCCAGGCCCAGCGCGCGCACGTAAGGCGCGGCCCCTTCGCGCGGCAGCACCGCCAGGCCGAGACCGGCGCTGACCATGCGCGCCATGGCGTCGAAGCTGCGCACCTGCGCGCGGATGCGCAGCGGCCGGTGCGCCGCTTCGGCGGCCGCGGCCAGCTGGCGTGTGAGCGAGGTGGCGCGGCCGAAGGCCACGAGGTCGTGCGCCAGCAGCGTGTGCAGCGGCACCGGCTCGCCGGTGGCCAGCGCATGGCCGGCCGGCAGCATCAGCACCAGCTCGTCGGTGTGGCACAACAGGGTCTGCAGGCCCTCGGCGGCGGTGTTCTCGCCGATGACGGCCAGCTCGGCCGCGCCGCGGGCCACGGCGCGCACCGCGTCTTCGCTGATGGCGTCTTCCAGGTCGAGCACCACCTGCGGGTGGGCCTGCGCAAAACGCGCCAGCAGCGCCGGCAGAAAACCGCCGAAGGCCGAGGTGTTGGCCCACAGGCGCAGGTGGCCGCCGGTGCCGCGGCGTACATCGCCCATGGCCAGCGCCAGCTGCTCCAGGCGCGCCACCATCTCCACGGCGTGCGGCAGCAGCGTCTGGCCGGCATCGGTGGGCACCACGCCGCGCTTGCTGCGTTCCAGCAGCGGCGTGCCGACGTGGGCTTCCAGCTCGGCGATGCGTTTGCTGGCCGCGGCCAGCGAGACATCCAGCCGCTCGGCGCCCGCGGTGAGGCTGCCGGTGTCCACGGCGGCCACGAAGAGGCGCAGCGTGGTGAGGTCGAAGCGGTTGAGGTTGATGGCCATGGCGCGGGGTGCAGCCTTCGATGCTCAACCAGCGGTTGAGGATGTGTCAACCAGATGTGTACCCAGGCCGGTTGCGGCGCGGCCACCATGCGCGGCGCGCTGCTCAAGCGGCGCCCCGCCCCTCACGCTGACCGACCCACCACAAGACCGGAGACCCCTGATGCGCCACCCCCGCCGTGCCCTGCTTGCCGCTGCCGCCACCCTGGCCGTGACCGCGCCCTTCACCGGCGCTGCCTACGCGCAGGCCTACCCGGCCAAGCCCATCACCTTCGTCGTGCCCAACCCGCCCGGCGGTGTGGTGGACACCTCGGCGCGCCTGCTCGGCGACCCGCTGGCCAAGCTGCTGGGCCAGAGCGTGGTCATCGAGAACAAGGGCGGTGCCAGCGGCAACATCGCCTACGGCCAGGTGGCCAAGGCGCCGGCCGACGGCTACACGCTGCTGATCAGCTACTCGGCCTACCACGTGGGCAACCCCTCGATGTTCAGCAAGATGCCCTGGGCGCAGAAGGACTTCGTGCCCGTGGCGCTGCTCACCGCGGCCACCAACGTGATCGCCGCGCACCCCAGCGTGGCGCCCAACACGCTGAAAGACTTCATCGGCTACGTGAAGGCCAACCCGGGCAAGCTGAACTACGCCTCGCAGGGCATAGGCTCGCTGTCGCACGTGGGCACTGAGCTGCTGCTGGTGAACACCGGCACCGAGATGACGCACGTGCCCTACAAAGGCAGTGGCGCGGCGATTGCCGACGTGCTGGGCGGCCAGGTGCAGGTGTTCATGACCACGCCGCCTTCGGTGATGCAGCACGTGCAGGCCGGCAAGCTCAAGGCCTACGCCGTCACCGGCAAGAGCCGCCATCCGGGCCTGCCCAACGTGCCCACCACGGCCGAGGCGGGCATGCCCGGGTTCGAGGTCGAAGCCTGGGTGGGCCTGTTCGCGCCGGCCGGCACGCCGCCGGCCGTCATCCAGCTGCTCACCGAGAAGGTGAAGGCCGCACTCGCCACGCCCGAAGCCAAGGCCGTGGCCGACAGGACCGGCATCGAGATCCGCTACATGGACCCGGCCGGCCTGGGCAAGCTGGTGACCCAGGAGACCCAGTACTGGGGCAGTGTCATCAAGGCCAAGAACATCCAGGCAGATTGAGCCCCGCCATGCCGCGCACCCACTACCGCATCGGCCAGATCGTGCCGAGCTCCAACACCACGATGGAGACCGAGATCCCGGCCATGCTGCGCGCCCGCGAGGGCGTGGCGCCCGAGCGTTTCAGCTTCCACTCGGCGCGCATGCGCATGAAACACGTGACGAAGGAAGAGCTCGCGAAGATGGACGCCGACAGCGACCGCTGCGCGCTCGAGCTGAGCGATGCACGCGTGGATGTGCTCGGCTACGCCTGCCTGGTGGCCATCATGGCCATGGGCCGCGGCTACCACTGCGTGAGCGAACAGCGACTGCGCGCGCTGACGCTGCAGAACGAAGGCCCCGCGCCGGTGGTGACGAGCGCCGGTGCGCTGATCGAAGGCCTGCAGGCCCTGGGCGCGAAGAAGATCGCCATGCTCACGCCCTACATGAAGCCGCTGACGGCGCTGGTGGTCGATTACATCGAGCACCAGGGCATCGAGGTGCTGGACGCGCTGAGCCTGGAGATCAGCGACAACCTCGAAGTGGGCGCTCAAGACCCGCGCGCGCCCATCGAGATCAGCCAGCGCCTGAACACCGCCAACTGCGACGCGGTGGTCATCAGCGCCTGCGTGCAGATGCCCAGCCTGGCCAGCGTGCAGCCGGTGCAAGACCGCATCGGCCTGCCTGTGGTCAGTTCATCGGTCTGCACCACGTGGCGCATGCTGAAGGCGCTGAACCTGCCGGCGGTGTCGCCCGGCGCGGGCGCCTTGTTGTCGGGCGCGTACTGATCCGACCGGAGGTTGCTCGCATGCCCACCCGCGACGCACTGCAAGGCCTGAAGGTGCTGGAACTGGGCCAGCTCATCGCCGGCCCTTTCGCCGGCAAGACGCTGGCCGATTTCGGCGCCGACGTCATCAAGATCGAAGCCAGCGAAGGCGGCGACCCGCTGCGCCAATGGCGGCTGCTGCGCGAAGGCACCAGCGTCTGGTGGGAGGTGCAGAGCCGCAACAAACGCAGCGTGGCGCTGGACCTCAAGACGCCCGAAGGCCAGCAGGCCGTGCGCGCGCTGGCCGAGCAGGCCGACGTGCTGATCGAGAACTTCAAGCCCGGCACGCTGGAAGGGTGGGGCCTGGGTTGGGAGGCGCTGCACGCGCTGAACCCCAAGCTCATCATGCTGCGCATCAGCGGCTTCGGGCAGACCGGGCCGTACGCCAACAAGCCGGGCTTCGGTGTGCTGGGCGAGGCCATGGGCGGCCTGCGCCACCTCACCGCCGAGCCCGGCCGCGTGCCGGTGCGTGTGGGCGTGAGCATCGGCGACACGCTGGCCGCGTTGCACGGCGTGATCGGCGTGCTGACGGCGCTGCGCCACCGCGAAATGAACGGCGGCCAGGGCCAGATGGTCGACGTGGCGCTGTACGAGAGCGTCTTCAACGTGATGGAGAGCCTGCTGCCCGAGTACGACGCCTTCGGCGCCGTGCGCGGCGCGGCCGGCAGTGCGCTGCCGGGCATTGCGCCCAGCAACGCCTACCGATGTGGTGATGGCGCCTACGTGCTGGTGGCCGGCAATGGCGACAGCATCTTCCGCCGGCTGATGGCCGCCATCGGGCGCAGCGACCTGGGCCAAGACCCGGGCCTGGCGCGCAACGATGGCCGCGTGGCGCGTGTGGCCGAGATCGACGCGGCCATCGAAGCCTGGACGCTGCAGCGGCCCATCACCGAGGTCATCACCACCCTGGAAGCCGCGGGCGTGCCCGTGGGCCGCATCTACACGGTGGCCGACATCGCCACCGACCCGCAGTACCTGGCGCGCGAGATGATCTTGCAGACGCAGGACGTCGAAGGTCGGCCCTTGAAGGTGCCCGGCATCGTGCCCAAGCTCGCGGCCACGCCCGGCCGCCTGCACAGCCCAGCGCCACGCCTGGGCCAGCACACCGAAGCCGTGCTGGGCGCCGTGCGCGCCGGCACCGGCTGGCCCGCGGCCAACGACGAAAGCTGAAGGCCCCTGCCATGCTCCCCCTGCCCGCCACCCGCATCCACGTGCACGAGGTCGCCCCGCGCGACGGCTTGCAGATGGAAAGCGTCTTCGTGCCCACCGAGGCCAAGGTGGCCTGGATCGACCAGCTCTCGGCGCTGGGGTATTCAAAGATCGAAGTCACCAGCTTCGTTTCGCCCGCGGCCATCCCGGCGCTGCGCGATGCCGAGGCCGTGATGCGCCGCATCACGCGCACGCCGGGCGTGGTCTACACGGCGCTGGTGCCCAATGTGCGCGGCGGCGAGCGTGCCATCGACGGGCGTGTGGACGAGTTCAACCTCGTGATGTCGGCCAGCGCCACGCACAACCTGGCCAACCTGCGCATGACGCAGGCGCAGAGTTTCCGCACGCTGGCCGAGACCGCTGGCCTGGCGCAGCAGGACGGCGTGGCGGTGAACGTGTCGCTGTCTTGTGCCTTCGGGTGCCCGATGGAAGGCCCGGTGCCGGCGGCCACCGTGGCCGACTGGGTGGCGCGTTTTGCAGACCTCGGCGTGCAGGGCGTGACGCTGTGCGACACCACCGGCATGGCCGACCCCGGGCAGGTGCTCACGCTGTGCAGCGCCATCGTGCAGGCGCACCCCACGCTGGCGCTGACGGCGCACTTCCACGACACGCGCGGCCTGGGCGGCGCCAACGTGTTTGCCGCGCTGCAGGCCGGCGTCACGCGTTTCGACGCCAGCCTGGGCGGCATCGGCGGTTGCCCCTATGCGCCCGGCGCCAGCGGCAACGTGGCCACCGAAGACCTGGTGCACCTGCTGCAGTGCCTGGGGCTGGATTGCGGCATGAAGACCGAGGCCCTGGCCCCTGCCGCGCACACGCTGCGCGAGCTGCTGGGCCACGCCCTGCCCAGCGCCGTGGGAGCCGCCGGGCCGCGCTGGCAGCGGCACCCGCTGCCGGCCGACTTCGAACAGATCCGCGAACGCGCGCTGGCGCGCGAACTTGCAGCCTAGCGATCCGAGGCCCGCGCTTCAGCGCTGGGAGAGTTCGCCGATGAGTGTCTGCTTCAGCGCCTCGGCGCTGTCGTTCGAGCCCTGGCAGGTGCCGGCGGCGTGGTGGCCGCCACCGCCGTGCTGCAGCATCAGCGCGCCCACGTTCACCGGGCTGCTGCGGTCGAAGATGCTCTTGCCCACCGTGTAGACGGTGTTGCTCTTCTCGCGGCCCCACATCACGTGCAGGCTGATGTTGCACTGCGGGTACATGGCGTAGACGACGAAGCGGTTGCCCGCGTAGATGGTCTCTTCATGGCGCAGGTCCAGCACCACCAGCGGGCCGTGCACCTGCGCCACGCGCGCGATCTGCGCGCGGAAGAGCGCGTGCTGTGCGAAGAAGAGGTCTACGCGCTCCTTCACGTCGGGCAGCGCGAGGATGTCTTCGATGGCCATGTCGCGGCAGCAGTCGATGAGCTGCATCATCAGCTGGTAGTTCGAGACGCGGAACTCGCGGAAGCGGCCCAGGCCCGTGCGCGCGTCCATCAGGAAGCTCAGCAGCTCCCAGCCTTGGGGCTCCAGCACGTCCTGCATGCTGAAGCCGGCGGAGTCGGCCTTGTCCACCGCTTCCATCATCGCGTCGCTGATGCGGGTGAAGCGGGCTTTGCCGCCGTAGTGGTCGTAGACCACGCGCGCGGCGCTCTTGGCATCGGGCTGGAGGATGTAGTTGGGCGTGGGCGTGCCGCTGTTGCGTTCGGCCTCGCTGGCGTGGTGGTCGAAGCACAGCCCGCAGCCCGGCACGTAGGGCAGGTTGGTGATGATGTCGCGCTCGGTCACGGCCACCTTGCCGTCCTGCATGTCTTTGGGGTGCTGGAAGACGATCTCGCCCAAGAGGCCCAGCTCCTTCAGCAGCACGGCGCAGACCAGGCCGTCCATGTCGCTGCGGGTGATGAGGCGGTACTTGAGTTCGGCGGGGGCGTTCATGCGGGGCGGCTCCAGGGGTGCGCTGAGTGGGGCCGGCCGGCGGGGGCGCCCGCCGGCCATGGCCGATCGAACGGCCGAAACAGCGGCCGCAACCCGCTTTATCGACCGCCGCTGCCCAGGGCTTGAACGTGGCGCACCAGCAGCACGCTGCCTGCCAGCCCGGCCAGCGCAAAGGCGGCCGTCGCCAGCCCCGTGTGCTGCCAGCCGCCGGCCTGGCTGGCCACCCAGGCCACCAGCGGGGGCCCTGCGAACTGCCCCAGCGCCGAGCCCTGCTGCACCCAGCCCACCGTGGTGGCCACGGCCTGCGGCCCCGGCGCCACGCGCAGCGCCTGCGCGAACAGCGTGGCCGGGATGAACCCGCCAAAGCCCGAGAAGGCCAGCACCGCGGCGTAGCGCGCCCAGGGCGGCAAGCCCAGGTCGGCGAAGGCCAGCGCCGCCGCGCCGCCCATCACCCCGAAGCCCGGGCCCAGCAAACGGCCCGGCCCCACGCCGCGCTCCTGCAGCCGTCCGGCGGCCACGTTGCCAACAATGTTGCTGGCCGCGGCCAGCGCCGTGAGTGCGCCCAGCGCCGCCGTGGGCACGCCGGCCTGCGTGTAGATGGCCGGCAGGAAGCCGATGACGGCCAGCCACTGGGCCGAGTACATCGCGAAGCACAGCGCCACCCACCAAGGCCCGGGCGCGCCCAGCGTGAGGCGCAGGCGCAGCGCCAGCGGCAGGCGCTGCGGGCCGCCCGCGGTGCCGTGTGTGGGCGCCGGCACCGCGCGCTGCAGCAGCGCGGCTGCGGCCAGCGTCAGCAGCGCCAGCGCCCACCACCAGGCCCGCCAGCCCAGTGTGGCGATGCACAGCGGCCCCAGCAGCAGCGCCAGCGCCGTGGCCAGCGGCATGTAGGCGCCCCACAGCCCCAGCATGGCCGTCGCGCGGGCCGGCGGCACCAGCGCGCGCACCAGGCCCGGCGCCGGCAGCACCACCAGCAGGAAGCCGAAGCCCTCGGCCAGCCGGCAGGCCATCAGCGCCGGCACGCCGGCCACGCTGCCGCCCACGGCGCTGGCCGCGGCCAGCACGAGCAAGCCCAGCAGCATGCTGCGCCGCGCGCCCAGGCCATCGGCCAGGCCGCCCAGCACCAGGCCGAGCAGCATGCCCGCGCCCTGCACCAGCGAGAGCAGAAAGCCCGCCTGCACCAGCGTGAGCCCCAGCGCGGCCTGCAGCGCGGTGACGGCCGGGGCCAGCTTGCCGACGTGCAGCGCGGCGCACACGCCCACGGCGATGACAACGCCGGCGGCGTGCGGGTGCAGGGGTGTCGGGCGTGCAGGGGGCGCGGGCGGGGCCATCGGGCGCCAGTATCCCCGGCGCCCTGGCCGGGCATCATTCCGCCCATGGCTGCTTACCTGAACACCGACACCTGGGCCCGGCGCGAGGCCTTCGAGTTCTTCCGCGGCTTCGACCAGCCCGGCTTCAACGTCTGCGTGCGCGTGGACGCCGCGCCGCTGAAAGCCGCCGTGGCCGCACGCGGGCAGAGCTTCTCGCTGGCCTGCCTGTTCATCGCGCTGCGCCTGGCCAACCTGCACGAGCCCTTCCGCTACCGGCTGGAGGCCGACGGCCGTGTGCGTGTGCACGAGGCGGTGCACGGCAGCAGCACCGTGCTGCGCGAGGACGAGAGCTTCGGTTTTTCCTACCTCGACCACACGCCCGACTGGGCTGCCTTCCACACCCAGGGCCAGGCCGCCGTGGCCGCCGCGCGTACACGCGCCACCATGGCCGAGGCGCGCGAGGCCGAGGCCGCGCTGCTGTACTTCACCACCCTGCCCTGGCTGCACTTCACGAGCTTTGCGCACGCGCGCACCAGCGGGCGCGAACGCGGCATCCCGAAGATCGCCTTCGGCCGCGCGTTGGCCGAGGGGCCGCGCCTGTGGTTGCCGCTGAGCGTGGAGGTGCACCACGCGCTGATGGACGGCCTGCACGTGGGCCGCTACGTGCAGGCCTTCGAAGCGGCGCTGGCCGCGCCCGAGGCCTGGCTGGGGCCGTAGCGCCCGCACACGGCCCGCTGGCACGCGCTTTGCGCCGGCAGGTCCATGTCCACCGCCACCGACCGCCTCACCCTGCTGCTGGAGAGCACCGGCGAGGGCATCTTCGGCATCGACATGGACGGCCGGTGCACGTTCGTGAACCGGGCCGCGGCCACCGCCCTGGGCTTTCGCACCGAAATGGTGCTGGGCCGGAACATGCACGAGCTCATCCACCACTCGCATGCCGACGGCCGCCACTACCCGGAGTGCGACTGCCCCATCTTCAACGCCTTCCGCCGCGGCCTGCCCTGCCGCATCGACGACGAGGTGCTCTGGCGCGCCGATGGCAGCAGCTTCCCGGCCGAGTACAGCAGCTACCCCGTCATCGAAAACGGCGCGGTGCAGGGCGCGGTGGTGACCTTCGTCGACATCACCGAACGCCAGCGCGCGCAGGCGCTGCTGAAAAAGACCAACGACGAGCTGGAAGCCCGCGTGGCCGAGCGCACCGCGCAGCTGCGCGACCTGGCCAACCACCTGGAGACGGTGCGCGAGAGCGAGCGAAAACGCATCGCGCGCGAGATCCACGACGAGCTCGGCAGCCTGCTGGTGGCGCTGAAGATGGACACGCATTGGCTCGGCCGCCGTGTCGAGGGCCAGGCCGCGCTGCAGGCCAAGTGCCAGGGCATGGGCCGGCTCATCGACACCGCGGTGGACAACGTCGGCCGCATCATCACCGACCTGCGGCCCAGCATCCTCGACCACCAGGGCCTGTGGGCGGCGTTGGAGTGGCACGCGCAAGAGTTCATCGAGAGCAGCGAGCTCGACGCCACGCTGCAGGTGCACGTGGCGCGCGGCGTGCCGCCGCCCGAGGGCGGGCTGTCCATCGCCGTTTTCCGCATCTTCCAGGAGATGCTGAGCAACGTGGCGCGGCATGCACGCGCGCGCAGCGTGCAGATGCGCATCACGGTGGACGACCCGCCCGCGCCGGTGCTCTACATCGATGTGCGCGACGACGGCGTGGGCGCGCCCGCCGCAGCGCTGGCCGACCCTCACAGCTTCGGCGTCATCGGCATGCGCGAGCGGGCTTCGCATTTCGGCGGGCGCGTCACGATCGAGAGCGCCCCCGGCCACGGCACGAGGGTGCGGCTGACGATGCCGCTGGACGGCGGCGGGGGCCTGGCATGACGCGCGTGCTGGTGTGTGACGACCACCTCATCGTGCGCCAAGGCATCAAACAGATCCTGGCCGATGCGCCCGACATCAGCGTGGCCGCCGAAGCCGCCAGCGGCCCCGAGGCGCTGGCCGCGGTGCGCGCCGGTGGCATCGACGTGGTGCTGCTCGACATCGCCATGCCGCAGCGCGACGGCCTGGACATCCTGCGCCAGCTCAAGAGCGAGGCGCCGAAATTGCCCGTGCTGATGCTCAGCACCTACCCCGACCGCCAGTACGCCGTGCGCAGCCTGAAGCTGGGCGCGCAGGGTTACCTCAACAAGAGCCTCGACGCCGAGCAGATGGTGGAGGCCATCCGCCGCGTGGCGCGTGGCGGGCTCTTCATCACCCCCAGCGTGGCCGAACTGCTGGCCGGCGCGCTGGCGCTGCCGGGTGCCGCGGCGGCGGAAGAAAAGCCGCTGGACGGCCTGCTCTCGCACCGCGAGTTCCAGGTCTTCAGGCTGCTTTCGGAAGGGCGCAGCGTCGGCGAGATCGCCGAGCAGCTGGTGTTGGCGCCCAACACCGTGAGCACCTACCGCGCGCGCATCCTGGAGAAGACCGGGGTGCGCAACGACGTGGAGCTGGCCTTGCTGGCGGTGCGACAGGCGCTGCTGTAGTGTCGAAGCGGGGCTTCAGCCTGCCAGCTGCCCCGCGGCGGCGCGTGCGATGCAATCCAGCAGCGCGGCCTCTTCGTAAGGCTTGCCCAGCACCAGCGTGACGCCGGCTTCGGCGGCCGCGGCTTTCAGGCGGTCGTCGGCCGAGGTGATCATGACGATGGGGATGTGCGCCGCCCGGGCGTGGGTGCGCACATGGCGCGTGAGCGCAAAGCCGTCCATGTGCGGCATCTCGACATCGGTGATCAGCACCTGCGGCACTTCGTCTTCGATGAGTTCGGCGGCCTGTGCACCGTCTTCGGCCAGCACCACACGGTAGCCGTGCTGGGCAAGCAGGCGGCTGGTCTTCACGCGCACCACTTTGGAGTCGTCGGCCACCATCACCAGCGTGTCGGCAGGTGCGCGCGGGGGCGGCGGCGCGGGAGGTGAAGGCGGTGCGGGCGGCGGCAAGGCGGCCAGCGCTTCGGCCTGGGCCCGTGCTTCGGCATCGCGCCGCGCTTGCAATTCGGCTTCCAGCAGCGCCAGGCGACGCTCGGCGGCGCGGGCTTCGGCGGCCTGCGCCTCGGCGGCGCGCGCGGCGAGTTCGGCGGCGCGCTGTTCGGCCTCGGCCGCCTGGCGGGCGGCCTGCTCGGCGGCCAGGCGTTCGCCCTCGCGGTAGGCCGCTTCCACGGCGGCGCGGGCCTCGGCCTCGGCGGCGATCTCGGCGGCTCGCTCGGCAGCCGCAGCTTCATCGGCAGCTTGCTGGGCGGCCTGCGCAGCAGCCTCTGCAGCGGCCCGTTCGGCAGCCACACGCTGCGCCTCGGCCTGGGCCAGCGCCAGCGCGCTGGCTTCGGCTTCGGCCCGGCGTTCGGCTTCGCGGCGGCTGCGCCGCATCGCCAGCCCCAGCGACACCGCCAGCGTGCCCAGCACGCCCAGCCCGGCCAACCACAACAGCAATTCTTGGTTCATGCGTTTTCCATCGGCCGGCCCTGTTCACCGGGTTGTCGTACCGCGGGCGGCAGCTTAAGCCGGGGCCCGCGCCTGCGAGACCGCGAGCGCGCCCGCAGCGTGCGTTTTGCCCTGCGCCGGGCGCTGGCGATGCAGGCCGTGTAGGGCCAGCCCTACAACGCTTTCAAGCGGGCCCCGATTTTGCGGGTGGGGACCTCTGCCTAGAGTCCGTTGCAACCCCGAGGATCCGCCATGACCAACGACCGCGACCCCCACGGCCTGTACGACGCCGACCGACCCCTGCGCCTGGGCTGCCGCTGCGGCAGCCATGCCAGCGACAGCGAACACGCCGCCGCCGAACTGCGTGCGCGCAGCGAGACCGCTTCGTTCGAAAGCGAATCGAACGCCTTCGTCGAGGCCACGCTGATCAAGGCGCTGTTCCCGCAGGACGCGCTGCGCCGCAAGTTCCTGCGCGCGGTGGGCCGCAACACCGCCATGGCGGCCATCGGCAGCGTGCTGCCCATCGCCTCGATGCAGGCGCTGGCGCAAGACAAGATGGGGCCGCTGGAGAAGAAGGACCTGAAGATCGGCTTCATCCCCATCACCTGCGCCACGCCGCTGATCATGGCCAAGCCCCTGGGCTTCTACGAGAAGCAGGGCCTGAACGTGGAGGTGGTGAAAACCGCGGGCTGGGCGCTCATCCGCGACAAGATGATCAACAAGGAGTACGACGCCACGCACTTCCTGAGCCCGATGCCGCTGGCCATCAGCCTGGGCCTGGGCGCAACCGCCACGCCGATGAACGTGGCCACCATCCAGAACACCAACGGCCAGGCCATCACGCTGGCCATGAAGCACAAGGACAAGCGCGACCCGAAGCTGTGGAAGGGCTTCAAGTTCGCGGTGCCCTTCGAGTACAGCATGCACAACTTCCTGCTGCGTTACTACGTGGCGGAAGCGGGCCTGAACCCCGACACCGACATCCAGATCCGCGTGGTGCCGCCGCCCGAGATGGTGGCCAACCTGCGCGCCGGCAATATCGACGGTTACCTGGGCCCCGACCCCTTCAACCAGCGCGCCGTGTACGAAGAGGTGGGCTTCCTGCACATCCTGACGAAGGAGTTGTGGAACGGCCACCCCTGCTGTGCTTTCGGCACCAGCACCGAGTTCATCCAGAAGAACCCCAACACCTTCATTGCGCTGTACCGCGCCGTGCTCAACGCAGCGGCAATGGCACGCAAGGCCGAGAACCGCGAGCTGATCGCCAAGGTGATCTCGCCGCAGGCTTACCTGAACCAGCCCGAGACCGTGGTGGCCCAGGTGCTGACCGGCAAGTTCGCCGACGGGCTGGGCAGCGTGAAGAACGTGCCCGACCGCGCCGACTTCGACCCCATGCCTTGGCAGAGCATGGCCGTGTGGATGCTCACGCAGATGCAGCGCTGGGGCTACATCAAGGGCGACGTGAACTACAAGCAGATCGCCGAGAAGGTGTTCCTGCTGACCGACGCGAAGAAGCACATGAAGGCACTCGACATGCCGGTGCCGGCCGGGGCCTACCCGAAGTTCACGATCATGGGCAAGGTCTTCGACCCCGAGAAGGCCGCGGCCTACGCCAAGAGCTTCGCGATCAAGAAAGCCTGACGTGAAGGCTTCCCTGGACCTGCGCGCAGCGCTGCTCTCGCTGCTGCTGCTGGGCTTGATCCTCGGCGTGTGGCACCTGGCCACGCTGCCGAGCACCGCGCCCGCCGCGGTGGCTGCGCCCGTGCTCACGGCCGAGCAGATCGAGTACGCCAAGCTCATGGGCAAGGACCCGACGGCCGGCGCAGACACGCCCACGCAGAAGGCGGGCTTCCCCACGCTGGCGCAGATGGGCAGCGTGGTGGCCAAGCACCTGGGCAGCCCCTTTTACGACAACGGGCCCAACGACAAGGGCGTGGGCCTGCAACTCGCCTACTCGCTGGGCCGCGTGGCACTGGGCTACCTGCTGGCGGCGCTGGTGGCCATCCCGCTGGGCTTCGTCATCGGCATGAGCCCGCTGATCTACCGCGCGCTCGACCCTTTCATCCAGGTGTTGAAGCCCATCTCGCCGCTGGCGTGGATGCCACTGGCGCTCTACACCATCAAGGACAGCGCCATCAGCGGCATCTTCGTGATCTTCATCTGCAGCATCTGGCCGATGTTGATCAACACCGCCTTCGGTGTGGCGAGCGTGCGCAAGGAGTGGCTGAACGTGGCACGCACGCTGGAGGTGCCGCCGCTGCGCCGGGCCTTCGAGGTGATCTTGCCGGCCGCGGCACCGACCATCCTGACGGGCATGCGCATCAGCATGGGCATCGCCTGGCTCGTGATCGTGGCCGCGGAGATGCTGGTGGGCGGCACGGGCATCGGCTACTTCGTGTGGAACGAGTGGAACAACCTGAGCCTGCCCAACGTGATCTTCGCCATCCTGACGATCGGCGTGGTGGGCATGTTGCTCGACCTCATGTTTGCCCGGCTGCAGAAGGCGGTGACCTATGCAGATTGATGCAAAACCCCTGGAGTTTCTCAAGGTCGAGGGTCTCGCCAAGGCCTACCCCGGCGCGAAGGAGCCCGTCTTCGAGGGCGTGAACTTCGACATCGCGCAGGGCGAATTCGTCTGCATCATCGGCCACAGCGGCTGCGGCAAGACGACCATCCTCAACGTGCTGGCGGGCCTGGAGAGTGCCAGCTCGGGCCATGTGTTCATGGACCGCCGCGAGGTGGCCGGCCCGAGCCTGGAGCGCGGCGTGGTCTTCCAGGGCCACGCGCTGATGCCGTGGCTGACGGTGCGCAAGAACATTGCGTTTGCGGTGCGCAGCAAGTGGCCGAACTGGGGCCGCGCGCAGGTGGACGAGCACGTCGAGAAGTACGTGAAGCTCGTGGGGCTGAGCGGCGCCATCGACAAGAAGCCCAGCGCCTTGAGCGGCGGCATGAAGCAGCGGGTGGGCATTGCACGCGCCTTCGCCATCCAGCCGCGCATGCTGCTGCTGGACGAGCCTTTCGGCGCGCTGGACGCGCTGACGCGCGGCACGATCCAGGACGAACTGCTGCGCATCTGCGCCGAGACGCACCAGACGGTGTTCATGATCACGCACGATGTCGACGAGGCGATCCTGCTCGCCGACCGCATCCTGCTGATGAGCAACGGCCCGCAGGCCCGCGTGGCCGAGATCGTGAAGAACACGATGGGCCGCGAGCGCACCCGCGCCACGCTGCACCACGACCCGCAGTACTACCGCATCCGCAACCACCTGGTCGATTTCCTGGTGGCGCGCAGCCAAGACCTCTCGCACGGCCGCGCGCCGGCGCAGCCGGTCACCGTCAGCCCGGGCCTCGACACCGAGCCTCCCGAGCCCACCGAGCCACGACCCGAACCCATCCCCCTGAGGAGAATTGCATGAGCCGCCTTGCCGTCACCGAAAAGATCATCACCGCCAAGGTCACGAAAGGCCTGAAGTGGAGCGACGTCGCCGCGAAAGTGGGGCTGAGCAAGGAGTGGGTCACTGCCGCCTGCCTGGGGCAGATGACGCTGACGCCCGAGCAGGCCGGGGTGGTGGGCGAGATCTTCGGGCTGAGTGCCGAAGAACAGAAGTGGCTGATGGTGGTGCCCTACAAGGGCAGCCTGCCGACGAGTGTGCCGACCGATCCGCTGATCTACCGCTTCTACGAGCTGGTGAGTGTTTACGGCACCACCTTCAAGGAACTCATCCATGAAGAGTTCGGCGACGGGATCATGTCGGCCATCGACTTCAAGATGGACCTGAAGCGCGAGGCGAATCCCATGGGCGACCGTGTCGCCATCGTGATGAGCGGCAAGTTCCTCCCCTACAAGACGTATTGATCGTTCGCCTGCCGTCCGCCCGTTTGTTCCAACTGGAGTTGCCATGAACCGTTCGTCCGTGCTCCCGCGCCGCTCGGCGCTGAAGGCTGGTTTTGCTGCCGGCGCGCTGTCGGTCCCGGCGCTCGCGTCGGCACAGTCCAGCTTCAACTGGAAGATGACCTCGGCCTACCCGAAGGGCTCGCCCTTCTACATGGACGGCCCGGGCTCGGCGACGGATCTGGCCAAGCGCATCCGCGAGATGTCGGGCGGGCGGCTGAACATCCAGGTCTTCGGCGCGGGTGAACTCATCCCCGCCTTCGAAGGCTTCGACGCCGTGCGCGCGGGCACCGTGGAGATGAACCACGCCAACGCCTACTTCTGGACCGGCAAGACCTTCGCCGCGCAGTACTTCACCGCCGTCCCCTTCGGCATGAACTTCCAGGGCATCAACGGCTGGCTCTACGACGGTGGCGGCATCGACCTCTGGAACGAGGTCTACGCGCCCTTCGGCATGGTGGCCATGCCCTGCGGCAACACCGGCGTGCAGATGACGGGCTGGTTCAAGAAAGAGATCAAGACGGTGGCCGATCTCAAGGGCCTGAAGATGCGCATCCCGGGCCTGGCCGGCAAGGTCTACGCCAACCTGGGCGTGGACGTGAAGGTGCTGCCGGGCGGCGAGATCTTCCCGGCGCTGGAGCGCGGCGTCATCGACGCGGCCGAGTTCGTCGGGCCCTTCCAAGACCGGCGCCTGGGCCTGCACAAGGCCGCGAAGAACTACTACACCACGGGCTGGCACGAGTCGTCGACGGTGTCGGAACTGCTCATCAACAAGGCCGCGTGGCAGAAGCTGCCGAAGGACCTGCAGAGCATCGTCGAGAACGCCGCCGCGGCCTGCAACGTCATCGGCGAAGCCTGGTGCCAGAAGGCCAACAGCGACGCCATGGAAGATCTCATCAAGAACCAGGGCGTGGTCGCGCGCCCGCTGCCCGACGCCGTGATCGCCGCGCTGCGCGCCGAGACCAACAAGGTGCTGGCCGAAGCCGTGGCCAAGGACCCGCTGACGAAGAAGGTGCACGACAGCTACATGGCCTTCAAGGCCAAGTACGACCGCTGGAGCGAGGTCAGCGAGGAGGCCTACCACCTCAAAGTCAGAGGCTGACCATGAGCCCCCAGGCTCACTGCGTTCGCCACCCCCCGAGGGGGCTCTGGCAGCGGCCCGGCAAAGCCGGTTCCGCGCCAGGGCTTGGCGGCGCCCGCTGACATGCGTACCCTCTCCGCCGCCCAGCGGCGCATCGAGCGCTTCATCGATCTCGTCGGCCAGCTCACGCTGTGGCTCACGCTGGCCATGGTGCTGCTGGTGGCCACCAACGTGCTGCTGCGCTACGCCTTCAGCCTGGGCTCGGTGTGGGCGCAAGAGCTGGAGTGGCACCTGCTCGCCGCCGTCATCCTGCTGGGCATGAGCTACGCGCTGCAGCGCGGTGAGGCCGTGCGCGTGGATGTTTTCTACGGCAGCTTCAGCCCGGGCGCGAAGTTCGTGGTGAACCTCTTTTCGCTGCTGCTCACGCTGGTGCTGGCGGGCCTGTTCATCAAGCTCTCGTGGGCCTATGTGATGCAGTCCTACGCCATCGGCGAGACCTCGGCCGACCCCGGCGGCATCCCTTACCGCTGGGCGGTGAAGGGCCTCATCCCGCTGGGCTTCGCGCTGCTTTTTGTGCAGACGCTGGGCGCACTCGCCAAGCTGCTGATCGCTGAGCAACTGCGCCGCGGCGGCAGCGCAAAGGCCGTGCATGTTTGAGCCGCAGACGCTCAGCCTGCTGATGCTGGCAGGCTTTTTCGTGCTGCTGATGCTGGGCGTGCCGGTGGCGCTGTCGCTGGCGGCAGTGGGCTTCGGTTTCGGCTGGCTGGGTTTTGGCGACGGGCTCTTCAACCTGCTGCCCGCGCGCATCTACGGCGTGGTGGCGGGTTACCAGTGGCTGGCCATCCCGCTGTTTGTCTTCATGGGCGTGATGCTGGAGAAATCGCGCCTGGCCGACGACCTGCTCGACGTGATGGGCCACCTCGCTGGCGGCGTGCGCGGCGGCATGGGCGTGGGCATCGTGCTCTTCGGCGTGCTGATGGGGGCCACCACGGGCATCGTCGGCGCCACCATCGTCACCTTGGGCCTGCTGACGCTCCCCACGCTGCTCAAACGCGGCTACAGCAAGCCCGTTGCCTGCGGCACCATCTGCGCCAGCGGCACGCTCGGCCAGATCATCCCGCCCAGCCTGATCCTCATCCTGCTGTCCGACATCATGCAGCTGAGCGTGGGCACGCTCTTCGCCGCGGCCGTGGGCCCGGGTTTGCTGCTGGCGGGTGTGTACATCGTCTTCCTGCTCGTGCTGGGCATGCTCAAGCCCGAGCTCATGCCACCGTTGCCGCAAGCCGAGCGTGACGCCGTCAGCCGCCGCCAGCTCTGGGTGCGCTTCTGGAAGGTGGTGGTGCCGCCCATCCTGCTGGTGGTGGCGGTGCTGGGCAGCATCGTGGGCGGCGTTGCCGCGCCCACCGAGGCGGCCTCGATGGGGGCCGTGGGCGCTATCCTCATCACCGGCGCGGCGGGCCGCCTCCACTGGCAGGTGTTGAAAGACGTGGCCCTGGAAACCGCCAAGATCACCGCGGTGATGATGTTCATCCTGCTGATGGCGCAGGTGTTCGCGCTGGCCTTCCGCGGCCTGCAGGGTGAAGAGCTGATCGTGCGCATGTTCGAGTGGCTGCCAGGCGGCGTGAACAGCGACATCTGGTTCATGATGGCGCTGATCTTCGTGCTCGGGTTTTTCATCGAGTGGATCGAGATCAGCTACATCGCCGTGCCGCTGTTCATGCCGGTGCTCATCAACCAGGGCGTCGACCCGGTGTGGCTGGCGATGCTGATCACCATCAACCTGCAGAGCAGCTTTCTCACGCCGCCTTTCGGCTGGGCGCTCTTCTACCTGAAGGGCGTGGCGCCGCCCGAGGTGGGCATCCAGGACATCTACAAGGGCGTGGCGCCCTTCATCGTGCTGCAGGCCGGCACGCTGGCGCTGGTGTTTTTCTACCCGCAGATCGCGCTGTGGCTGCCCAAGGCCATCGGCTGGTGACGGAGGCCGCGATGAACGAACAACGCCCGCCACTGCCGCCTTTCACCGAAGCCAGCGCCCGGCAGAAGGTTCGCGGCGCCGAAGACGCCTGGAACACGCGCGACCCCGAGGTCTGCGCGCGGGTCTACACGGAAGACACCCGCTGGCGCAACCGCGCCGAGTTCCCGGTGGGGCGCGAGGAGGTCAAGGCCTTCTTGCGCCGCAAGTGGGCGCGTGAACTCGACTACCGGCTCATCAAGGAACTGTGGGCCTGCACCGGCCCTGTGATCGCCGTGCGCTTCGCCTACGAGTGGCACGACGATGCCGGCCAGTGGTACCGCAGCTACGGCAACGAAAACTGGGCTTTCAACGAGGCCGGGTTCATGACCCACCGCCACGCCAGCATCAACGACCTCCCCATCACCGAGGCCCAGCGCCTGTTCTTCTGGCCGCTGGGCCGGCGGCCCGACGAGCACCCCGGCCTCAGCGAACTCGGCCTCTAGAGCCTCGCACCTGCGTCACACCCGCGCCGTGCGGCGCATGCCCATCGAGCTGAGGTACAGCAGCCCGGCGGGCAGCAGGCCGAGGAAGATCACCGAGGCGATGTCGGTCTCGCCCTGTGAACCCGCGGCCAGCATCACGAAGGCGCCCATGTGCAGCCCGGCGGCCCACTTCAGCGCCTGCTCGCGGCTCAGTGCGCGCAGCTTCTGGTGCAGCGGCAGCCGCAGTGCCACCGCCGCGGCGAGCATCAGGCCCAGCAGGCCCGTGAGCGTGTGGTCGGACACCTCGTCGACAAAGGCACTGGCCAGCAGGCCCAGCACCAGCGCACCGCCGGCAAACAGCGTGTAGAGGCCGCCCACGGCGGCGTGCAGCCGCGCACCGGGCTCCACCGGCGGCCAGGTGCCGCCCACGGCCATCACGGTGGCGCCCACGAGGTCGCGCACGTCGGCGTCCAGCCGCGTGGTGCGCACGTCCATGCTGTTGAGCAAACGCAGGCCCTGCAGGTCATCGGGCAGGTCTTCGGCGGCCGGCAGGCGTGCACCGTCCAGCAGCACCGGGATGACGCGGATGCCGCGCTTGAGCGCCTCGGCCACTTCCACGCGCACCCAGTCGCGTTCGTCGTGGATGCGCGCCGGCTGGCCTTCACGTTCACCCACCCAGCGTTTGCCGATGAGGGCCACCACCACGTCGCAGCTCTGCACCACGCTGCGCAGGCGGCGGGCGAAGTCGTCGCCGGGGGCGATGTCGTGCACGTCCATGAAGAGCTGGTCGCCGCCGAGGTGGTCGGCCAGGCGGTCGTGGATGGCGTGCGAGTAGCCGGCGGCGTCGTCGCGGCGGTAGCTGATGAAGATGCGTGAGCGGGCCATGGTGATCTCTCCTGGCGGTGCCGCTGTCTTGCATGGACTTGCGGCGGGTGGCGCGGTGCCTTCACCGCATGGCCTGTATTTCGCCACCCCACCTCCGTGCTGCGAAGGAGACCGAGGGATACCTCCGCGCGCGTTTTTGCCGCGTTTTGCCGCGTTTCTAGGGGGCGGGGTCCACCACCCGCGCCGGGTCGATCTCGCGCAGCCGGTGGTCGACGTAATAACCGCCGAACTCCGTGTACTGCAGGAAACCGCGCCCGCAGGCCGCACAGGCCCACACCTCACACCGGTTGTACGGAAAGTAGGCCGGCGCGATGGGCGCGTGCGGCGATTCGTAGCGCGAGCCGCCCGTGTGGAACTCGGCCACCGTGGGCTCGGCCTCGTCGGCGTCGCGCAGCGTGCCCAGCTTCACCAGGCGCGGCGCGCCGGTGTTCTCGCCCAGCGGGCCGGTGATGCTCTCCCAGCCCGGCGCGTGCAGCGCCGTGCAGTCGCAACCGGCCGGCGTGGCCGCCGGGCTGGGCAGGCGGCGCAGGTCGGCCGCCGTCAAGCGTGTTTCTGAGGCCAAGCCGGCTCAGTCCGCTTTGATGTTGTTGGTCTTGACGACCTGCGCCCAGGTGTCGATCTGGCGTTCGATGAAAGCCTGCCCGGCCGCCGGTGTGCCCAGGTTCACCGTGATGCCCTGCGCTGCGAGCTTGGCCGCGACATCGGGCTGCTGCATGGCCTTGTTGATCTCGGCGTTCATGCGCGCCACGATCTCCGGCGGTGTCTTGGCCGGGGCCAGCACCGCCCACCAGGCCGGCGCGTTGAAGCCGGCGTAGCCACTCTCGGCCAGCGTGGGCACATCCGGCAGTTGCGGGCTGCGTTTGTCGGTGGTGACGACCAGCGGGCGCAGGCGCTTGCTGTCGATGTGCGGCTTGGCCACGAAGATGGAGCCGATGGACAGCGCCACGTGCCCGGCGATGGCGTCCTGCATCAGTGGGCCGCCACCGCGGTAGGGCACGTGCGTGAGGTCGAAGCCGTTGCCCTTGGCCAGCAGCGTCACCGCCAGGTGGCCCAGGCTGCCGTTGCCGATGGTGCCGTAGTTGACGTTCTTGTTCGCCTTCACGGCGGCCACCACGTCGGCGAAGGTCTTGTAAGGCGTGTCGGCGTGCGTGGAAATCACCATCGGGCTGGTGCCGAGCATGGCCACCGTCGTCAGGTCCTTGCGCGTGTCGAAGGGCAGGTTGGGCTGCATCGCCGGGTTCACGGCATGGCTGTCGAAGACCACCGCGAAGGTGTAGCCGTCGCCCGGCGAAGCTGCCACCTGGCCCGCGCCGATGCTGCCCGAGGCGCCGCCCTTGTTCTCGACGATGACGGTCTGGCCGAGCTGCGCCTGCAGCGCGGGCGCCAGGATGCGCGAGACCTGGTCGACCGATCCGCCTGGCGGGAACACCGCCACCAACTTGATGGGCTGCTTGCCTGGCCAGGCCTGGGCCAGGGCGGCGGTGGGCAGTGCGGCGGCGGCCAGCAAGGCGGTGGCGAGCAAGGTGCGCAAGGGCAGGCGGCGTTGCATGGTGAGGGTGTCTCCGGTGTTGTCGTGGCGGTGAGGTCCAGCGCCGAAGGCTGCCTGCAGCCGGGCCCGCGGTGCAGCGGAGAACTACGTATCGCGGGTATGTACGAGGGTCGGGCGGGCGGCTGCGCGCGCCGACCCGTCATCGTCGAGACACGGCGCGGTCATGCCAGCTACCTAGCGTGCGGTTTTTCACTGCCACCAGGAGTCTCGTCATGGGTCGACCCAGTTTCCTCAAGCCCCGTCCGCCGGCCGGCACCAGCCGCCGCGGCTTTTTCCAGCGTTCCGGCTCTGCAGCCGTGGCGCTGGCTTCGGTGGCGGCGCTGCCGCTGACCGCGGGCAAGGCCAGCGCGGCCGCCGCTGACCAGCGCCGTGGCGCCGGCGTGTTCCAGCACGGTGTGGCCAGTGGCGACCCGCTCGCCAACGCCGTGGTGCTGTGGACGCGCATCACGCCCGCCGCCACGCGCGGTGCGCCCCAGGCCAGCCACGCGGTGCGTTTCGAACTGGCCACCGACCCGGCGTTCACGAACATCGTGGCGCGCGGCGCCACCACCACCAACGCCGCGCGCGACTACACGGTGAAGGTCGACCCGGCGCGCCTGCGCCCGGCCACCACCTACTACTACCGCTTCCACGCCGAGGGCGAAACCTCGCCCATCGGCCGCACGCGCACGCTGCCCGTGGGCGCCACGCCGCGCCTGCGCATCGCCGTGGCCAGCTGCTCCAACCACGCCGCGGGTTACTTCAACGCCTACCGCCGCATCGCCGAACGCGCCGACCTCGACCTCGTGCTGCACCTGGGCGACTACCTCTACGAATACGGCCCCAACGAATACGGCAGCGTGCGCACGCCCGAGCCCGCGCGCGAGATGGTGACGCTGTCCGACTACCGCCAGCGCCACGCCCAGTACAAGCGTGACGCCGACCTGCAGGCCCTGCACCGCCAGCACCCGATGGTCTGCATCTGGGACGACCACGAAGTGACCAACGACGCCTGGGTCGGTGGCGCCGAGAACCACACCGAGGGCGCCGAGGGCACCTGGCCCGAGCGTGTGAACGTGGCACTGCAGGCCTACTACGAGTGGATGCCCATCCGCACGCCCGATGTGCGCCCGGGCACGCCCGACCTGCGCCGCAACCAGCGGGCTTTCCGCATCGGCGACCTGGTGGAACTGGTGATGCTGGAAGAGCGCCTGAGCGCGCGTTCGCAGCAGCTGGCCGCCACCGTGCCCACGCCCTTCGGCAACGGCTTCGTGCAGACCGGCGAGTTCCTGAACCCGGCGCGCACGCTGCTGGGCGCCGAACAAGAAGCTTGGCTGGCTGCTCGCCTGCGCCAGACGCCAGCGCGCTGGAAGTTCATCGGCCAGGGCGTGATGTTCGCGCAGCTGAAGCTGCAGGGCGCGCCGCTGGCCGCCGGCGGTGGTGTGTTCGTCAACACCGACCAGTGGGACGGCTACCAACCCGCGCGCGACCGCCTGTACGAGGTGCTCAAAGGGGGCAACGGCCTGCCCGCCGTGGACAACGTGGTGGTGCTCACCGGCGACATCCACAGCAGCTGGGCCGCCGATCTGACGCAAGACCCGAACAACCCCAACGTCGCCACCGGCGGCTACAACCCCGCCACGGGTGAAGGCTCGCGCGCGGTGGAGTTCGTCTGCACCAGCATCACCTCGCCGGGCCTGCCCGACCCCAACGGCAGCACCGCGGCGCTGCTGCGCAGCGTGAACCCGCACTTCAAGCACATCGAGTTCACGCAGCGCGGCTACATGCTGCTGGACGTGACCGCCGAGCGCACCGTGTGCGAATGGTGGACCGTGGACACGGTGGCCAGCGTGAGCAATGTGCAGACCTTCGCCACCGCCTTTGAAGTGCAGCACGGCAGCAACCGGCTGCAGCCGTCGGCGCAGACCACGGCACCGGTGAACGTGCCACCCCTGGCGCCCTGAGGGCGCCTGCCCTTCAGCGGCCCGGTTTCTGTGGCGGCTTGCCGCTCGCAGCGGCCGGTGCCGGGCCGCTGCCGGCCGGGCGTGTGCGTTCACCCGCCGGTAGTGGCGCACGCGGGGCGTCGCGGCGCGGGCCGCCGCGGTAGTCACGGCCATCGCGGCTGCCGCCGAAATCACGCGGGCCGCGGTCGTCGCGGCGCGGTTCTGGGCGGCTGTCGGGCCGCGGCTCGGCGCGTGTTTCCTGGCGCGGATCGGGGCCGCGCGCTTCACGTTCCTGGCGCGCCAGCACGAGGCGGCTGTCGAGCTCGCTTTCGCTGATGCGCTTGAGCACGCAGAAGTTGGCCTTGGTCAGCGTGCTGCCCTCGAAGGCGCGCAAGAGCTGCGCGCGCTCGCGGCGCGCTTCCAGTTCGGCCGGGGGCAGGGAGGGCTGGCGGGGTTCGCGCGGTTCACGAATCTCACGCGGGACTTGCGGCACCGCATCCTTGGCCGCTGGCGTGGCACCGTCGGGCAGCGCTTCGCGAGGCGGACGGGCCGGGCGATCAGGCCGGTCGGGCCGGGGCGGACGAGGCGGGCGCTCGCCCGGGTTGCCGCGCGGGCCACGGTCGGCACGATCAGCCTGTGCGGGCCGGGGGCCGCGCGCTTCCTGCGGCGGGCGCGGGCCGCGCGGGGCGCCCTCGGGCCGGGGCGGGCGCGGGGGGCGTGG
>LJHW01000020.1 GCA_001295865.1 beta proteobacterium AAP65 | reverse complement strand
GGCAACGATGCGGTGTTCGGCGGCGCGCTGCCGTGCTGCTGCAAAGGGTGGGGCGGGCTGGGTGCCGCGGGCGTGGGAAGCGCCGAGGAGCGCAGGGCCCGGGGCGGCGCGCGCAGCGCGCATCCACCTCTGACTGGCCGCAGCTTGTTTGAACGTAGCGAACGCAGTGAGCGCAGTGAGTTCTGCGGCCCGCCCCGGGGCCGAGCACCGCAGGGCAGTCGGCCGCAGGCCGACCGCTTCCGTCGACCGCGGCGGCCAGCCCGCCCCGCCCTTTGCCGCGAGGTCTCACGAACGCACCTCGCGAGCCGAAGCACGCCCCATCCACCGCACCCGGTAGGCGATCAATGTGTCGCAAGCCAAGAGCGTGAACAGCAGCAGCCCCTGGAACACACCGGTCAAGGATTTCGGCAAGCCCAAGCGCGATTGCGCCAGCTCACCCCCGATGTAGAACATGCTCATCAGCACGCCCGCGAACACGATGCCCACCGGGTGCAGCCGGCCCACGTAGGCCACGATGATGGCGGCGAAGCCGTAGCCGGCCGGCAGTTGCGGTGTCAGCTGACCCAGCGGCCCAGCGGCTTCCAGGCCACCGGCCAGGCCGGCCAGGCCGCCGCTGAGCAGCAGCGCCGTCCACAGCGCGCTGCGCGAAGAAAAGCCCGCGTAACGCGCGGCCGCCGGCGCCAGCCCGCCCACCTGCAGCGCAAAGCCGCGGTAGCTGCGGAAGAGAAACACCCAGACCAGCAACACCGCCACCAGCGCCACCAGCAGGCCCGCGTGCACACGCAGCGGTGGCGCCAGCCGCGGCACGCGCGCTTCGGCCGCGAAAGTGGCGGTCTGCGGGAAGTTGTAGCCAGCCGGGTCTTTCCACGGGCCATAGACCAGGTAGCTCAGCAGCAGGCCGGCCACGTAGACCAGCATCAGGCTCACGAGAATTTCATTGGCATTGAAGCGGTCGCGCAGCAGCGCCACCACGGCCGCCCAGGCCATGCCGCCGGCCACACCGGCCAGCAGCACCGGCACCACCCACCACGGGCCGAAGCCCAGGCCGCCACTGCCCCCCGTTGGTCCAGCCCCGGCCTGCAGCGCCACCCAGCCCGCGCACAGCGCACCCACGATGTACTGCCCCTCGGCGCCGATGTTCCACACCTGGCTGCGGAAACACACCGCCAGCCCGAGTGCGATCAGCACCAGCGGCGTGGCCTTCACGCTCAGCTCTGACAGCGCGTAGCCGCTGGACACCGGCAGCACAAAAAACACCTCCAGCCCGCGCAGCGGGTCGCGGCCCAGCAGCGCAAAGAGGCCCGTGCCCACCAGCACCGTCAGCGCCAGCGCCAGCAGCGGGCTGGCCAGCGACATCAGCTGCGAAGGCTGCGCGCGTGGCTCCAGCTTCAGCATGCGGCGGCCTCCGCGTTGGCGGACGTTTCATCCCACAAGCCACTCATCCAAGCCCCGATCTGCGCCACGCTGGCCTGTGCCACCGGCACCGCGGGCGAGAGCCGCCCTTGGGCCATCACGCACAGCCGGTCGGACAACTGGAACAGTTCGTCGAGCTCTTCGCTCACCACCAGCAGCGCACAGCCGGCCTCACGCAGCGCCAGCAACTCGCCGCGGATTTGCGCCGCCGCACCCACGTCCACACCCCAGGTGGGCTGGCTGACGATCAGCAGCCTAGGCTTCGCGTCGATCTCGCGCCCGACGATGAACTTCTGTAGGTTACCGCCTGAGAGGCTCTTGGCCGCCGCGCCCGCACCGCCGGCGCGCACGCCGAAGCGCGCGATCAGGCTTTCGGCCAGGCGCTGCGCCTGCCCGTTGCGCAGCCAGCCGCCGCGGCCCACGGCCTCGGTGCGCGTGAGCAAGGTGTTCTGCGCCAGGCTCAGCGTGGGCACGGCGCCGCGGCCCAGGCGTTCTTCGGGCACGAAGTGCAGGCCTAATGCGCGCCGCTGGCGCGGGCCGGCGCGTGCGATGTCGGTGCCGGCCAGCGTGATGCTGCCCGGCGCGGCGCGCGTGTCTTCGCCCGAGAGCGCGGCCATCAGCTCTTGCTGCCCGTTGCCGGAAACCCCCGCGATACCCAGCACCTCACCGGCGCGCAGCTGCAGCGTCACGCCTTGCAGGTCGGTGCCGTAGGGGTCTTGCCGCGGCAGGCTGAGCTGCTGCACGCGCAGCACGGTCTCGCCCTGCGTGGCGGCGCGCGGCTGCAGCGCCGGTGGCTCGGCGCCGATCATCAGCCGCGACAGGCTGGCGTTGCTCTCCTCGCGCGGGTCGACCACGCCCGTGACCTTGCCGCCACGCAGCACCGTGCAGCGCTGGCAGAGCGCGCGGATCTCGTCGAGCTTGTGGCTGATGTAGAGGATGCTGCAGCCCTGCTCGGCCAGCCGACGCAGCGTGACAAAAAGCTGCGCCACCGCCTGCGGGGTGAGCACGGAGGTCGGCTCGTCCAGGATCAGCAGCTGTGGCTTCGTCATCAGCGCGCGCACGATCTCGACGCGCTGGCGCTCGCCCACGCTCAGCGTGTGCACCGGGCGCTGCGGCTCCACCGCCAGGCCGTAGCTGGCGGCGAGCTCGGTGATGCGCTGCGTCACTTCGGGCAGCTTCAGGCCGCGGCCCAGGCCCAGCCAGACGTTCTCGGCCACCGTCAGCGTGTCGAAGAGGCTGAAGTGCTGGTAGACCATGCTGATGCCCAGGGCGCGCGCCTGCGCCGGGCGCTGCAGCGCCACGGGCTGGCCGTTGAAAAGCATCTGGCCGGCGTCGGCTTGCACCGCGCCGTAGATGATCTTCATCAGCGTGCTCTTGCCCGCGCCGTTTTCGCCCAGCACGGCGTGGATCTCGCCCGGCGCCACGCTGAGGCTCACGCCGTCGTTGGCGCGCACGGAGGGGTACTGCTTGCTGATGCCGCTGAGTTGCAGGCGGGGTGGGGCCACGGGGTCCAGGGCGGCGTTCATGAAGATCGCATTGTCACCACGGTGCCGGCCCCACCCGCCCGCAGGCGGAGCCGGCGCGGCTGCTCAGAAGCGGTGCCGGATGCCCGTGGCCAGCGTGGTGCCGGTGCTGCGGCCGGTGTACTTGTCGCTGAGGTAGATGCCGTAGACCTCGGTGCGTTTGCTCAAGGCTTGCGTGTAGCCCAGCGTGAGCATGTCGCTCTCGGGCTTCAGCGCCGAGCCCGCCGTCTTGATGCTGCCCATGCCGTAGGCCGCCAGGAAGGTGCCCGTGCTGGTCACCGGCACGCTGGCGCTGAGGTTGATGTTCTTCACCTTCACCTTGGTGGTGGCGTCGGTCTCGATCACCCCGTACTGCAAGAAGAACTTGGCGAACTTGGCGTCGAAGCTGCCGCCGAACTGGTAAGCGCTCTGGTCCTTGAACCCCGGGAAGGCTGCGATGCCGCGGCCCAGCGTGCCCTGCGACTGCACCTTCTGCCAGGCCGCCGTGAAGCCCAGCGGCCCGCCGAAGTAGACGAGGTTGGCGCCCCAGTTCGGCCCGCGTGAGTTGGTGGCGCCTTCACCGGCGGCCACCTGAACGTTGCCCGACAGACCGCCGAAACGCGGTGAGCTGTAGCCGATGCTGTTGTTCCAGCCCGAGTCCCCCACCAGCGGTGTGCCGTAGGGCGCGTTGTAGTACTGGCGGATGGTGGGCGAGTAGCCGAAGCTGTCGCCGAAGCTGTTGAAGAGCAGCGAGCTCACGAACAGCGGCGGCCCCATGCGGCCGAAGCGCAGCGAGCCGAAGCCGCCCGAAACGCCGACGTTGGCGTTGCGGCCCCAGAAGCCGTCGACACCGTTCACACGGCCGGCGGTGCCGGCGTCCACCAGCAGAAAACTCTCCAGCGCGAAGTTCACCTTCAGGCCGCCGCCCAGGTCTTCAGTGCCACGGAAGCCGATGTAGCTGGTGCTGAAGTTGCCGCTGTCCAGGCGCTTGACCTTGGCGCCACCGGCCACCTGGAACTGCCCCGCTGACACGTCGAGCAGGCCGTAGGCGGTGACGGTGGACTGCGCCTGCGCGCCGCCGGCGGCCAGCAGGGCGGCGGTGGCCAGCGTGGTCAGCGCGGTGCGCGTCAAAAGGGATGGAGCGGTGGTCGGTGTTTGCATTCGGGGCCTCCTCGGGGCTTCAGGTCTGTGGGTCTTGTCGGGGCGGCTGCGACCTTGCGCAGCGCCTGCCGACCAGCCCTCAGCAAGAAGCAGGCCTCATTTGTCATCAAGCCGTCACGGCCCCGTCACCAGGCGCCCAGCCACATAGGTGGCGGCGAGCTGGCGCTCGTCGGCCAGCGTCAGCCACGCGAAGACGCGGGCGTGCAGCGGTTGTGCCGCCAGGCCGGGCACCGCGCCGGTGGCCACCGCGTCGCGGTGCGTGCCCACCGGGCCGGCCGCCCAGCGCCAGACGGCCAGGTCGGCCGTGGCGCCTGCGTCCAGGTGGCCGATCTCTTGCGCCAGGCCCAGGGCCTCGGCCGCGCCGCGTGTGGCGGCGTGCAGCAGCGTCCAGGCGCTCAGCGTCGTGCCGCGCAGCGCTTGCACCTTGTAGGCCTCGGCCAGCGTGCGCGGCAGGCTCAGGCTGGTGCCGCCGCCCACATCGCTGGCGATGCTGACGCGGTGGCCCGCGTCGATGGCGCCCTGCCAGTCGAAAAGCCCGCTGCCGAGAAAGAGGTTGCTGCTCGGGCTGTGCGCGATGTGTGCACCGCTGTCGCGCAGCAACGCCCTGTCCTGGGCATCGAGCCAGATGCCGTGCGCCAGCACGGCGCGTTCGTGCAGCAGGCCGGCGCGGTGGTAGACGTCGAGATAGCTGCGCGCCTCGGGGAAGAGCTTGGCCACCCAGGCCACCTCGTCGCGGTTCTCGGCCACGTGGGTCTGCATGTAGAGGCCCGGGTGGCGGCGGCCCAGCGCGCCGGCCATCAACAGCTGCTCGGGCGTGCTGGTCACGGCGAAGCGCACCGTCACGGCATAGCTGTTGCGGCCCTGGCCGTGCCAGCGTTCTATCAAGGCCTCGCAGTCGGCGCGGGCGCCTGGCACGTCGTCGCGCAGTCCTTCGGGCGCGTGGCGGTCCATCAGCACCTTGCCGGTGATGAGGCGCATGCCGCGCAGCGTGGCGGCCTCGAACAGCGCTTCGGCACTGGCGCGGTGCACGGTGGGGAAAACGACGGCGGCGGTGGTGCCGTGGGCCAGCAGCGCATCGAGAAAACGCGCCGCGCCCTCGACGGCGATGGCCGGGTCGGCGTAACGCTGCTCGGCCGGGAAGGTGTAGGTGTTCAGCCAGTCCAGCAGCGTGGCGCCCCAGCTGGCGATCACGTCGAGCTGCGGCGCGTGCACGTGGGTGTCGATGAAACCCGGCATCAGCAGGTGGCCGCGGTGGTCGTGCTGCTGCCAATCCGGCCCGGGGGTGAAGCTGGCGGCCGGCTCGGCGCCCTGGATGCGGCCGTCGGCGCCGACCAGCAGCCAGTGGTCGGGCCGGAAACGCACGCCCTGCAGCGTGGGGCTGCCCCAGCTGGGGGCGGCGGTGAAGTCGAGCAGGTCGGCGCGCAGCGCCTGGGGGGCAAGGGTAGAAGGGCTCACGGCGAGATCATCGCCCAGACCCGGTCCCGGCCCCAGCCGGGGTGGCGGGCCGGGCCCGGCGCGGGCCTTGCATCTGGCTTACCCTTGCGCCCGATATGAGTGAGCCCATGCCTGCCGAAGTTGTCCGCCCCGTCCGCTTTTTCCACCGCGGTGCCCTCGTGGAGGTGGCCGACGCCGCGCCCACGCGCACCGTGCTCGAATGGCTGCGCGAAGACGCGCGCTGCACCGGCACCAAAGAAGGCTGCGCCGAGGGCGATTGCGGTGCCTGCACCGTGGTGCTGGGTGAGCGTGATGCGCAAGGGCAGCTGCAGCTGCGCCCGGTGAATGCCTGCATCCAGTTTGTGCCCACGCTGGATGGCCGCGCGCTCTTCACCGTCGAAGACCTGGCGCCGCTGGCCCAGGCTTGCGGCGCGGGTGCGCTGCACCCGGTGCAGCAGGCCATGGTGGACTGCCACGGCTCTCAATGCGGCTTCTGCACGCCGGGTTTCGTGATGAGCCTGTGGGCCGGCTACGAGCAGCGACTGGGCAGCGGGGCCGTGCCGACGCGGCAGGAGGCCGCCGATGAGCTCTCGGGCAACCTGTGCCGCTGCACCGGCTACCGGCCCATCCTGGATGCCGCGCAGGCCGCCTACACCGCGCCACCGGTGGCGCTGGCGCGTGAACCCGTGCTGGCCGCGCTGGCCCAGTTGGCAGAAGACCCGCCGCTGCATTTCGAAGCCGGCGGCGTGCACTTCCACGCGCCGCGCACGCTGGCCGACTTCGCGGCGCTGCGGCAGGCGAATCCGCAAGCCCGCGTGCTGGCCGGGAGCACCGATGTCGGCCTGTGGGTGAGCAAGCAGTTCCGCGATCTTGGCGACATCCTCTACCTCGGCCGCGTGGCCGAGCTGCAGGCGGTGCAGGCCACGGCCACGCACCTCGAGATCGGCGCCGGCGTTTCGCTGCAGGCCGCGTGGGCGGCACTGGCCGCCGAGTGGCCCAGCCTGCGCGACGTGTGGCACCGTTTTGCCGGCCTGCCGGTGCGCCTGAGCGGCACCATGGGCGGGAACGTGGCCAACGGCTCGCCCATCGGCGATGCGCCGCCGGTGCTCATCGCTTTGGGCGCTGCCATCGTGCTGCGCCTGGGCGAACGTGTACGCGAGATGCCGCTGCAAGACTTCTACGTCGACTACATGAAAAACCGCCTGGAGCCCGGCGAGTTCGTGCAGGCGCTGCGCGTGCCGCGCGCGGTGCCGGGGCAGGTGCTGCGGGCCTACAAGATCAGCAAACGTTTTGATTGCGACATCTCGGCGGTGTGCGCGGCCTACAGCCTGCAGTTGGCCGAGGGCCGTGTGCAGCAGGCGCGTTTCGCCCACGGCGGTCTGGCCGGCACCGTGCGGCGTGCGCCAAAGGCCGAGGCCGCGCTGCAAGGCCAACCTTGGAATGCCAGTGGCGAGCCAGCCTTGCAAGCCGCGATGGCCGCGCTGGCGCAGGACTACACGCCGCTGAGTGACATGCGCGCCAGCGCCGCCTACCGCCTGCAGGTGGCGCAGAACCTCTTGCGCCGCTGCTGGCTGGAAACGCGCACCGACGCGCCGCTGCCCGAAAGCGCGGTGAACGTGTTCGCGCGGGAGGCCGCGCTGTGAACAAACCGGTTGATCTGCCGCTGCAAGCCACCCAGCCTGGCGCCGTGGGCCAGACGCGCCCGCACGAATCGGCCCACCTGCACGTGGCGGGCGCCGCGCCCTACACCGACGACATCCCCGAGGTCGCCGGCACCCTGCACGCGGCGCTGGGCCTCTCGCCGCTGGCGCACGGCGTCATCGAAAGCCTGGACCTCGAACGCATCCGCCAGCAGCCGGGTGTGGTGCACGCCTTCAGCGCGCGCGACATCCCCGGGGCCAACCAGTGCGGCGCGCTGTTGCATGACGAGCCCATCCTGGCGGGCGAGGCCGGCGACACGCTGCGCTACCGCGGCCAGCCGGTGTTCGCGGTGATCGCCACCACGCGTGACGCCGCGCGCCGTGCGGCAGCGCTGGCGAAGGAGGTGGTGCGCGCCCAGCCGCTGCCGCCGCTGCTGACGCCACAGGAAGCCCACGCGGCGCAGCAATACGTGGTGCCGCCCATGCACCTGGCACGCGGCGATGCCGCCGCTGCGATGGCCAGCGCGCCGCAACGCCTGGCCGTCTCGTTCGAACTCGGTGGGCAGGAACAGTTCTACCTGGAAGGCCAGATCAGCTACGCCATCCCGCAGGAAGACGGCGGCATGAAGCTGCACTGCAGCACCCAGCACCCCAGCGAGATGCAGCACCACGTGGCGCACGCACTGCACCGGCCGCTGCACGCGGTGCAGGTGGAATGCCGGCGCATGGGCGGCGGTTTCGGCGGCAAGGAGTCGCAGAGCGCCGCTTTCGCCTGCGTGGCGGCGGTGGCCGCAGCGCGCCTGAACCGGCCCGTGAAGTTGCGCGTGGACCGCGACGACGATTTCCTCATCACCGGCCGCCGCCATTGTTTCCACTTCGAAGCCGAGGTGGGCCATGACGATGAAGGCCGGCTGCTGGCGGCCGAGGCCACGCTGGTCTCGCGCGCCGGGCACTGCGCCGATCTTTCGGGCCCGGTGATGACACGCGCCCTGTGCCACTTCGACAACGCCTACTGGCTGCCGCACGTGGCCCTGCACGGCTACAGCGCGAAGACGAACACGCAGAGCAACACCGCCTTTCGCGGCTTTGGCGGGCCGCAGGGTGCTTTCGCGGTGGAATACCTGCTCGACAGCGTGGCACGGCGCCTGGGCCGCGATGCGCTGGACGTGCGGCGCGCCAACTTCTATGGCATCGAGCAGAACAACGTCACCCCTTACGGCCAGACCGTTGACGACAACATCCTGCACCCGCTGGTGGCCGAGCTCGAAGCCAGCAGCGACTACCGCGCCCGCCGCGCTGCCATCAACGCCTTCAATGCCGGCAGCCCGGTGCTGAAAAAAGGCCTGGCGCTCACGCCGCTGAAGTTCGGCATCAGCTTCAACGTCACCCACCTCAACCAGGCCGGCGCACTGGTGCACGTGTACACCGACGGCAGCGTGCTCGTGAACCACGGCGGCACCGAGATGGGCCAGGGCCTGAACACCAAGGTGGCCCAGGTGGTGGCCCACGAACTCGGCCTGCCGCTGGCCGCGGTGCGCTGCAGCGCCACCGACACGCAGAAGATCGCCAACACCTCGGCCACCGCCGCCAGCACCGGCAGCGATTTGAACGGCAAGGCCGCGCAAGACGCCGCGGCGCAGGTGAAGCGGCGCCTCATCACCTTCATCGCTGCAAAGTGGGGCTGCACCGAGAGCGCCGTGGTGTTCAGCGCCGGCCGCGTTCAGGCCCCAGGCTTCGACGCGCCTTTTGCCGAAGTGGTGCAGCAGGCCTACCTGGCCCGCGTGCAACTGTGGAGCGACGGCTTCTACGCCACGCCCGGCCTGCACTGGGACAAGACGAACCTGCAAGGCCGGCCCTTCTTCTACTTCGCCTACGGTGCGGCCTGCAGCGAGGTGCTGCTGGACACGCTGACGGGCGAATGGAAGCTGCTCCGCGCCGACGTGCTGCACGACGTGGGCCGCAGCCTGAACCCGGCCATCGACATCGGCCAGATCGAAGGCGCCTTCATCCAGGGCATGGGCTGGCTCACGATGGAAGAGCTGGTGTGGCACCCCGCCGACGGCTCGCCGCGCGCGGGCCTCTTGATGACACACGCGCCCAGCACCTACAAGGTGCCGACCGCCAACGACTGCCCGGCCGACTTCCGCGTCAAGCTCTTTGAAGGTGAGAACCGCCACGACAGCATCCACCGCAGCAAGGCCGTGGGTGAACCGCCGCTGCTGCTGCCTTTCAGCGTGTTCTTCGCGCTGCGCGATGCGGTCTCGGCCGTGGGCGGGCACCGCGTGGACCCGCCGCTGCAGGCCCCTGCCACGGGCGAGGCGCTGCTGCGCGCCATCACGGCCGTGCAGCAGGCCACGGCGGCCCCCTGATGCTCGACCTGCGCAGCGCCGCGCTGCAATGGCAGGCCGCGGCGCGGCCGGCCGTGGTGGTGACCGTCGGCGCCACGCAAGGCAGCGTGCCGCGCGAGACCGGTACGCGACTGCTGGTGGCGGCCGACGAGGTGCTGGGCACCATCGGTGGCGGGCACCTGGAATTGCAGGCCATCGCCGATGCACGCGCGCTGCTGGCGCAAGGCGCGTCGGCTGCTGCCTTCGAGCAGCGTTTCGCGCTCGGCCCCAGCCTGGGCCAGTGCTGCGGCGGCGCGCTCACGCTGCACTTCACGCCCTTGGCGCAGGACACCCCAGCCACGTGGGACGGCGAGCGTCCGCGCTTCTTCCTGCAACTCTACGGTGCCGGCCACGTGGGGCGGGCCATCGTCAAGCTGCTGGCCGATCTGCCCTGCCGCGTGCAGTGGGTGGACGAGCGCGAGGCCGAGTTCCCGAGCGGCCCGCTGCCGCCGCACATTGAAAAAGTCTGTGTCGAGCCGGTGCAGGCCGAGGTGGCGGCTGCGCCGCCGGGCGCGTTTTTCCTGGTGCTGACGCACAGCCACGCGCTCGATCTGGCGCTGGCCGAGGCCATCCTCGCGCGCGGTGACGCGGCCTGGTTCGGCCTCATTGGCTCCAAGACCAAACGCGCCCGTTTCGAGCACCGCTTGTTGGCACGCGGTTTCGCGCCTGAGGCCGTGGCGGGCCTGGTCTGCCCCATCGGCCTGCCGGGCCTGGCGGGCAAACAGCCCGAGGTGCTGGCGGTCTCGGTGGTGGCGCAGTTGCTGCTGGCGGCACCGCCCCCGTGAATGCGGGTTGCGCCGCCGCAACGGCGCGGCGGTGGGGCCCGATTGACGCTGCGACAAGACGCCCTCCACACTCCAAAAGCCTCGCCATTTATGGGGCAAAACAACCAGGAGTGAGGAAATGAGTCAGCAAATTCTGCGTTCCATCGCTGCATTGGCCATGGGCCTGTGCGCCTTCTCGGTCAGTGCGCAGAGCCGCGCCCCGTTCGTGATCGATGGTCACGCCTTCACCAGCCAGGACGCCTTCGTGAAGGCCGGCAAACGCTGTGCTTCGCCGGTCTTCGACATCGACGAGATGATGGAGATCGACACCTTCATCCTCAACAACCGTGGTGGCCCCAGCAACCCCTTCCGCCCGGGCATGACGGAGCCGCCGCAGTCGGCCGTGACCAGCGGGCAGATCCAGGTCTACGTGCACGTCATCACGCGTGCCAACGGCACCGGGGGCGTGAGCTCGCAACAGATCCAGCAGCAGATGCAGGTGCTGAACACCGGCTTTGCCAGCACCGGCTGGACCTACAACCTCGCCGGCGTGACCACCACCGCCAACGACGCCTGGTACACCATGCAACCCGGCACCACGGCCGAGACGCAAGCCAAGAACGCGCTGCGCGTGGGCACGGCCGAAACGCTGAACATCTACGTTGCCGGCATCGGCGGCGGGTTGCTGGGCTGGGCCACCTTCCCGAACAGCTATGCCAGCAAGCCCAAGATGGACGGCGTGGTGCTGCTGAACCAGAGCCTGCCCGGCGGCACGGCCGCGCCCTACAACCTGGGCGACACCGGCACGCACGAGGTGGGCCACTGGATGGGGCTGTACCACACCTTCCAGGGCGGCTGCTCGCGCAACGCCACCGGTGGTGGTGACCTCGTGGCCGACACGCCGGCCGAGCGCTCGGCGGCCTACGGCTGCCCCACGGGCCGCAACAGCTGCGCGAACATCGCCGGCAACGACCCCATCACGAACTTCATGGACTACACCGACGACGCGTGCATGTTCCAGTTCACGCCCGCGCAAGACGTGCGCATGGACGCCGCGTTCTCCGCTTACCGCTTCGGCCGGTGACCCCACGCACGCGGGGCCACCGGCCCCGCGTGCGTCAGTCCAGCACCAGCACTCTGCCGAAAGGCGGCAGCGCTGCTGCGTGCTGGGCCTGCACGGCCCAGATGACGGGCCAGCGTGGGCGGAAGTTCGCCGGGCCTTCCAGGTCGGTGAGCACCACGCCGATGTCGGGGCGGTGGCGGTCGGCTTCCTCCAGCATCGGCGTGAAGTCGGTGCCACCGCCGCCTTCGAACACCAATTCCGCCAGCTGTGAGCGGCCGGGCTCGCAGTGGGTCACCGCACGCACGCGGTCGTCGCCCACCACCAGCGTCAGGCCGGCGTCCAGGCGGCGTGTGATGGCGTCGATCTCGCTCGCAAAACGCTGCAGCACGGGCTCTTCGATGCTGCCCGACACGTCCACCACCACCACCAGCCGCGGCACACGGCGCGCCATGCTGAAGCCCGGTTCCCAGGGCAGGCGGTGGCCGGCGGCGTTGCGGCCCTGGTTGGCGATGTAGCTGCGCGCCGGGCGCGACCAGGCCACGCCGAGCTTGGGCGTGAGGGCCCGCGCCAGCTGCGTGCGCAGCACCTGCTGCCAGGGCGTGCGCGTGCGCGGCAGGTCGGCCAGCAAGGTGCGCAGCATCGAGAACTCGCCGTCGCCGGCGTGCGCGCGCAGCAGGCGTTCGCCCCATTCGCGCGCGGCTTCGGCTTCGGCTTCGGGCGCTTCACGCGCGTGCGCGCTGGGGCGCAGGTCGCGTGCGGTCGCGGCACCCAATGCGCGGGCGCGTGCGGCGCGCGGGCCGTCTTCGCGTGGAGGCTGGTTCGATGCTTGCGGGCTGCGGCCTTCACCTTCGCTGCCACCGCTGCGGGCCTGCGCCTCGGGCTCGCGGCGCGCCCCGCCACCACGGGCCGGGCGCCTGTCGTCCAGCGCCCGGTACAGCCGCTCGACATCCCATTCCAGCAGCGATTTCTCCACCGGCTGCGCCAGCGCCAGGGTGGCTTCCAGCAGCGTGTCGAGCATCACCCCGCCTTCGGGCAGCTGCAGCCAGGCCAGGTGCGAGAGCGCGCTGTTCACCACCGCGTCGGCGCAGGTATTGAAGAGCGTGAGGTCGACATCGCCCAGCACCGCCTGCAGCGCGAGAAAACGCTGCGGATGGCGCAGCGCAATGTGCAGCACCTCGTGCGCCACCCAGCCCGTCTGCTGCGCCAGCGGCAGTGCGGCGAAGCCGGGGCCGTAACGCAGCGTCAGGCCGTCGGTGGTGACGGGCGGTGGCGCCTCGGGGCCGGGTGCGTCGGTGGCGCCGTCGTCGTGATGCCTCACCCACAGCGCCAGCCCGCCGGTGGAGGGCGCGTACTCCACCAAACGCTGCACGGCGCGCGTGCCGCGGTGGTCCATCTCAGCTGTTGGCGGTGCGCTCGGCGCTGTAGCGCCGGTAGGCTGCGCTGTCCATCACGGTGGCCTCCAGCCCGGTTTCCAGCGCCTGCTGGAACAGCAGCTCCATCGCCAGCGTCTGCGCCTCGCGCAGCGGCAGGCCGGCGGCGCCGCCGGCCCGGTGCGTGGGCAGGGCTTCGGCGATGTCCAGCGCGCGCGCCAGCACCGGGGCCTCGGTGCAGGCCGCCACCAGGCCGTAGATCAAGCCGTACAGACCGTCCAGCGTGGTGGGCAGCAGCGCCAGCGTGGGCTCGCCGGGCGCGGCGGCCAGGATCTGCAGCACATCGGCGCCGGCGCGCAGCTCGCGCAGCACGCCGAAAAACTCGGCCGCATTGGCCGCGCCGATGCGGCCTTGCACGAAGTGGCGCTGCACGGCCTCGCTCAGCCCGCTTTTCAGGACGTTGGAGATGTCTTCCCAGCCGCGCGGGCTGCTGCCCACCAGGTGGTCGGCCGCGAGCTGCGCGGCGGTGTCGTCCAGCTTGTCGGGCCGCACCTTCAGGTAGGCCATGACCTCGGGTGCAAAACCTTGGGCGAGCGCATGCGCGAGAAAAGCGTCGATGGTGGCCTGCACGTTGAAGTGGAAGAGCCGGTCGGCCAGCGCCGTGCCCATGTCGTGGCTGACCGCGCCGTGAAAACTCGCGTTGCCGGCGGCCACCACCATCCAGCCCTCGGGCAGGCGGTAGTGGCCAACCTGGCGGTCGAGGATCAGCGAGTAGGCGCTGATCTGCAGGCGCTGGTCGGCCGCGGTGAGCTCGTCCAGGAACAGGATGCCGGCCGGCACTTCAGGCCCGGGCAGGAACTCGGGCGGGAACCACACGGTTTTGCCCTGCACCTCGTCGGCGTAGATCGCGCCGCGGATGTCCACGGGCTCGATGGTGGTCAGGCGCAGGTCGACCAGCGGCACGCCGTGCTGCGCCGCCACCTGGCGCACGATGGACGACTTGCCCACGCCGCGCGGCCCCCACAGCATGGTGGCGCGCCGGCGCAGCAGCGGCTGCGCGAACTGCTCGGCCAGCGCGGCCTTGGCCGCCGCGATGCTGAGCGGCGGGATGTTCATCGGGTTGCTGTGCATGGGGCCGGCCGGTGCGGGGTCAGGGAAGGCTCAGGAGCTGCGCCACTGCGCCTGGCGCAGGCGCCGCGGCAGCGGCGGTATCTCCACGCGCGGCAGCTCGTTGAGGCAGAACAGCGCCACCATGATGATGGGCGGCGCGTGGAAGATCAGCATGCGGAAGACCGACTCCTGCGGCAGGTCGGGTTCCAGCTTCGCGAAGGCCCAGGCGCCGATGACCATCAAGATCGCGCCCAGCAGCGGGATGCAGCGCCGGCCCGCCGCGGCCCAGCGCGCCGCGGCCTGGCGTTCGTGGAAACGCGCCGGCGGTTCGGCCAGGGTCTGCGCCAGGTGGCGCACCGCCAGCTCCAGCTTCAGTTCACCGTCGCGGCTGCGTTTGAAACCCTCGCCGCGCAGGCGCAGGCGTGTGTTCCAGCCGTTCTGCCGCTTCACCAGGCGCGCCCAGCTCCAGCCCAGCACGGCCAGCAGGTCGTCGGGCAGGGCCAGGGGCTGACCGTCGGCGGCCTCCAGCTCGAACTCGGCCGAGATGCCCTTCACCGGGCTTTGTTTGTAGCGCAGCACCAGGCCGCCGGCGTGGGCCACGTGGGCGGTGGCCTGGCTCATCAGCAGCGGCGCGTGGGCGTCGGGCGGCGCGGCGCCTTTGCTCTCGAGGGCCAGGGTCTTGGCCACCAGCAGGCCGGGCCCGTGCAGCAGCTGGCGCTGCAGCGGGATGGCCGCCACGCGCGCCAGCAGCTCGCCCGGCGTGCCGCCTTCGGCCACCAGCACCGCCTGCAGGCCGCCGGGCAGGTGCAGCGTGCGTGTCAGGCGCGGGGGCGAGGGGTGGCGGCCGCCGGGGGTGGGGATGTCGAGCTGCAACACCTCTTGCAGCGCCGGGTGTTCGTCGGTGGCGGCGTGCTCAAGGGGCTTGAAGCGCAAGCAGCGCGCCGCGCGGTCGCTGGCTGGCAGGTCGACAGAGAGGCCGGCGCGCGTGAAGGGCTCCACCAGGCCCAGGATCTCGTGATGGCTGAGCGGTGTGACGGGGGGAGGGGGCGCGCTTCGCACGGGCGGCGGGGCCGCCAGCCGGACGGGCCTGGGGGGCTGCTCAAAGATGGCAGGATTCTGCCCAAGCACGCCCGGGCGTGCTGGCGTGGGGCTGCGCGGTGGGTGCAGCCCGCGTCAGCCCGGTGCCAGCCGGCGAGCGCCCACTCGGTGCCGCACCCCTTTCAACACCCACAGGAGACTTCAAGCATGAGCACCCGCGACGTCGTGATTCTTGCCGCCGCCCGTTCCGCCATCGGCACCTTCAACGGCAGCCTGGCCGAGCTGGAACCCGCCGAACTGGCCGGTACCGTGATGAAAGAAGCCGTGCAGCGCTCGGGCGTCGACCCGAAGGCCATCAACTACGTGACGGTGGGCAACACCATCCCCACCGAGAGCCGCTTCGCTTACGTGGCGCGCGTGGCCAGCATCCAGGCCGGCCTGCCCATGGACAGCGTGGCCATGGCCGTCAACCGCCTGTGCAGCAGCGGGCTGCAGGGCATCGTGACGACCGCTCAGAACATCCTGCTGGGCGATTGCGACTACGGCATCGGCGGTGGCGTGGAGGTGATGAGCCGCGGCGGCTACTTGAGCCCCGCCATGCGCAGCGGCGCGCGCATGGGCCACACGCAGATGCTCGACATGATGGTGGCCACGCTCACCGACCCCTTCGGCGTCGGCCACATGGGCATCACTGCCGAGAACCTGGCCACCAAGTGGGGCATCACGCGCGAAGAGCAGGATGCTTTTGCCGTGGAGAGCCACCGCAAGGCCGCGGCGGCCATCGCCGAGGGGCGCTTCAAGAGCCAGATCGTGCCCATCGTCAAGCAGACGAAAAAGGGCGAGGTGGTGTTCGACACCGACGAACACGTCAAGCCTGCCACCACGATGGAGACGCTGGGCAAGATGAAGCCGGCCTTCAAAAAGGACGGCTCGGTGACGGCCGGCAACGCCAGCGGCATCAACGACGGCGCGGCGTTCTTCGTGCTGGCCGATGCCAGCGTGGCCGCGGCCCACGGCCACCAGCCGATGGCGCGCCTGGCGGGTTACGCCGTGGCCGGTGTGCCCAACGAGATCATGGGCGAAGGTCCCATCCCCGCCACCAAGCTGGCGCTGAAGAAGGCCGGCCTGACGCTGCAGCAGATGGACGTGATCGAAAGCAACGAGGCCTTTGCGGCGCAAGCCATCGCGGTGGCGCGCGGGCTGGAGTTCGACATGGCCAAGGTCAACCCCAACGGCGGCGCGATTGCTCTCGGCCACCCGATTGGTTGCAGCGGCGCCTTCCTGGCCACCAAGGCGGTGTACGAACTTCACCGCACGGGCGGGCGTTATGCGCTGGTGACGATGTGCATCGGCGGTGGCCAGGGCATCGCTGCGATCTTCGAGCGCCTGTGAGCATGGCGACGGCAAAGCAGAAGGTCGCGAACGCCGCATCAACAGCCGACAGCGTGCCCGCCTGGGCTGCTGCGCTGCCCTACCTGCAGCCTTGGCTGAAGCACCAGCTGCGCATCAGCGAGCAGCCGGGCGTCAGTGTGGCCGTGGCCCACCAGGGCCGCGTGCTGCTGAGTTTTGCGCTGGGGCAGGGCGGTGATGGCACCAAGCTCACGCCGCGCCACCGCTTCCGCGTGGCCTCGCATTCCAAGACCTTCACCGCGGTGGCGGTGTTGAAGCTGCGCGAGCAAGGCCGGCTGAAGCTGGACGACGCCGTGGGCGCCTATGTGCCCGGCCTGCCGCCCGAAGTGGCCGCGGCCACGCTCACGCAGCTGCTCAGCCACACCGCCGGCCTGGTGCGTGACGGCTTTGATGCCGGCCAGTGGAGCGACCGCCGGCCTTTCCTGGACGAAGCCGCGCTGCGTGAAGACCTCGCCCGCGGCGCGGTGCTGCCGGCCAACACACGCTTCAAGTACAGCAACCACGGTTACGGCCTGCTGGGCCTGGTGATCGAGGCCGTGACCGGCGAGCCCTACACCGCCTGGGTGCAGCGCGAGGTGGTGCAGGCCGCCGGCCTGAAGGACACCGTGCCCGACGCGCCGCAGCTCGCCGACAAGGCGCCTTTCGCCCAGGGCCACAGCGCCAAGTGGCCGCTGGGCCGGCGTGTGGGCATCCCCGGCCGCAACCCGACCAACGTGCTGGCCGCGGCCACCGGCTTCATCAGCACTGCCAGCGACCTGGCGTGTTTTTTCGCGAGCCTCGCCCCTGAAGCGGCAGAGAGCGTGCTCACCCCCGCGAGCCGCCGCGAGCTGGTGCGCCGCCAGTGGCGCGACCCCTACGGCACGGTGGAGCGCTGGTACGGCCTGGGCACGCTCAGCGGCAGCACACCCGGCGGCGGCGCTGCGTGGGACCACGTCGGCCACACCGGCGGCTTCCAGGGCACGCTCACGCGCACGGTGTGCGTGCCAGCGCAGGGCTTGAGCCTCTCCATCCTCACCAACGCTGCCGACGGCATGGCCGGCGTGTGGGTGGACGGCGCGCTGCAGCTGCTGCGCACCGCGGCCGAACACGGCGCGCCCAGCGCTGCGGCGGCCGGCTGGGGCGGGCGCTGGTGGAGCTTGTGGGGCGCCAGCGATCTGCTGCCTTTGGGCGGCCGTGTGTTCGTGGCCAACCCCGGTCTGACGAACCCGCTGCTCGATGCGCCGCAGATCGAGCCGGCAAGCGCGGTGGATGCAAACACGCGCCACGGCCGCTTCGTGCAGGCCGGCGGTTTTGCCAGCTTTGGCGAAACCGCGCGCCTGGAACACGACGCCCGCGGCCGCGCGCAAGCGCTGTGGCTGGGCGGCACGCGGCTGCAGACCGAGGCGCAGGCCGCCAAGGAACTCGCGCGGCGCTACGGCGCGGCCTGAAGCAAGCTCAGCGCCGCTTCAGGGCAGCAGCTCGGCCACCTCGTCCCACAGCTCGGGTGGCACGCGGCCTTCGTGGCGCGCCGTCACCCGGCCCTGGCCGTCGATCACCAGCATCAGCGGCAGGCGCGGCGCACCAGCGCCGGCCTGCCAGGCCCGGGGCAGCTGCACATCGCCTGTCCAGGTGCTGATCAGCGGGCCCTGGCGGCCGTTGAGGTCGCGGCGCAGGCGGTCGTAGGCCACGGCATCACCGCGCCGCGCGTCGGTGTTGATCAGCACCAGGTCGAAAGGCCGTTCGCGCCAGCCCTGGGCGTTGGCGCGCAGCTCGGGCATCTTGTTCAGGCACACCGCGCAGTCGGTGCGCCAGAACATCAGCACACGCACGCGGCCATCACCGACCGGCAGCTTGAAGGCCTGGCCGTCCAGCGCCGTGCCTGTGGCAGCGGCGCTGGCCGCGGTGCTTGCGGCGGGCGCTGGGCCGGGCGCTGCAGGCTGCGCAGCCGCGGGCCCGCCAGCGAGCGCCAGCAGCAGCGCGAAGGCCGGGGAGGTGCCGAGCAGGCGGCGTGAGCGGGGGGTGACGGGCGGGCGCATGGTGTCCTCGTCGTGCGTGCGAGCCAGAGATTACAGCCAAGGCCTCACAGGACATTCACGCTGGGCCTGAGGTGCAGCAAAGCCCCATGACCCGAGGGTCGGGCCCTTTGGTGACAGCATGTCGGCAGACGCCGCCATCGGGGGGTGTCACTGGACCCTGTGTTGAGCAACCCCCCATGGACCTGACCGTCAGTGTTCTGCTGGGCACCTTCATCCTGTCGGTGCTGGCGCTGTTCGTTTTCATCGCGTCGATGGCCAAGGGCCTGTTCGGCAGCGGTGGCGCCGCTTCGGTGCAGATCTTCGACAGCGACGAGGTCGGCCGGGTCGAAGATCCGGCCGCCACGCAGCAACAGCGCGGCAGCCTGCAGCAGGCCATGGACCCGACGCAGGTCGACAGCCAGCGCAACGCGCAGGAGGTGGCCACGCGTCTGCGTGCCGACCAGAGCAGCTCGCTGGTGGTGGGCGTGTGCCTGACCATCGCCGTGGTGTGGCTGGTTCTGGCCTCGGTGGCCGGGCTGGTGGCCTCGATCAAGATGCACGCGCCCGACTGGCTGGTGCAGCAGGCCTGGCTCACTTTCGGCCGCATCCGCCCCATCCACCTGAACCTGGTGGCCTACGGCTGGTGTTCGATGGCCGGCATCGGTGTGGCGCTGTGGCTCATTCCGCGGCTGCTGAAGACCGAACTCGTGGGCGCGAAGTACGCGCTGATCGGCGGCGCGCTGTGGACCATCGGCGTGACCGCCGGTACGGTGGCGCTGGCGCTGGGCCACTCCGACGGCCTGGAGTGGCTGGAATACCCCTGGCGCATCGACATCCTGCTCGTCATCGGCGGCGCACTGGTGGGTTTTCCGATGTGGCTGACGCTGCTGCAGCGCAAGGTGGCGCACCTGTACGTGTCGGTCTGGTACATCGCCGCCGGGCTGCTGTGGTTCCCCATCCTCTTCCTGGTGGGCAACTGGCCCGACCTGCACTTCGGCGTGCAGCAGGCCACCATGAACTGGTGGTACGGCCACAACGCGCTGGGCCTGTGGTTCACGCCGCTGGGCTTGGCCGCGGCCTACTACTTCATCCCCAAGGTGCTGGGCAAACCCATCCACAGCTACAACCTCAGCCTGCTGGGCTTCTGGTCGCTGGCCTTCTTCTACAGCCAGGTGGGCGGGCACCACCTCATCGGCGGGCCCGTGCCTTCGTGGCTGATCACCATCAGCATCGTGCAGAGCATGATGATGATCGTGCCGGTGCTGGCCGTGGCCATCAACCAGCACCTCACGGTGCTGGGCAACTTCCGCGCGCTGCTGTACTCGCCCACGCTGCGTTTCATCGTGCTGGGCGCGATGATGTACACGGCCGCTTCGGTGCAGGGTTCGCTGCAGGCGCTGCGCAGCGTCAACACCGTCACCCACTTCACGCACTACACGGTGGCGCACGCGCACCTGGGGCTCTACGGCTTCTTCTCGATGGTGATGTTCGGTGCCATCTACTTCATCATGCCGCGCGTGATGAAGTGGGAGTGGCCGTACCCGTGGATGATCTCGGCGCACTTCTGGCTGGTGCTGGGCGGCTTCGGCGTCTACTTCATCGGCCTGTCTTTCGGCGGCTGGTACCAGGGCCTGGCCATGCTCGACAAGGACATCCCCTTCATGGAGAGCGTGGCGCTGACGCTGCCTTACCTGCAGGCGCGTTCGGTCGGCGGCGCGTTGATGACGCTGGGCCACCTGGTCTTTGCGCTGCACTTTTTCATGATGGGCTGGAAGTTCGGGCCCCGGCGCTTGGGGGCGGCCCTGCTGGCCGCGCCTGACACCGTGGCGGCAGGCGCCGCTGCGCCGCAGCCGGCCGTGGCCCGTGGAGGTGTGGCATGAGCTTCGGTGTGGGCCGGTTCGAGATGGACGAGATGCGTCTCGTCGTCGGTTCGATGGTGATCCTCTCCGGCGCCACGGCGCTGCTGGTGGTGATGCCCTACCTGCTGCTGAAAGACACGCAGCCGCCGCCGGGCCTGAAGCCCTACACCGCGGTGCAGTTGGAAGGGCGTCAGAGCTACATCGCCAACGGCTGCGTCTACTGCCACTCGCAGCAGCCGCGCGACATCGCGCAGGCGCCCGATGCGCTGCGCGGCTGGGGCCGCGCATCGATAGCCGCCGACTACGCCTACGACACGCCACACCTGCTGGGCACCATGCGCACCGGGCCCGATCTCTTGAACATCGGTGCGCGCCAGCCCAGCCGCGACTGGCACCTGGGCCATCTCTACGCGCCGCGCGCCTACACGCCGGGCTCGACGATGCCGGCCTATCCCTTCATGTTCGAGGTGCGCCAAGGTGCCGCCCAGCCGGGCGAGGTGGTGGTGAACCTGCCGCCCGCCTATGCCAAGCCCGGGCAGGTGGTGGTGGCCAAGCCCGAGGCGCTGGCGCTGGTGGAGTACCTGATCGCGCTGGACCGCACCTACCCGGCCTTGAAGGCCGCCGACGACCCGGCCGTTGACCGAAAGGCGCCCCGCTGATGGCCACCGACCCGCGTGATGACCGTCGCCCGAACGGCGACGACCCCGACTTCCACACCAGCGAATTCGCGGCCATGCGCCGCGAGAAGCCCGACCCCGACGAGAAGGTGCGGCCGCTGCCCTGGTTCTTCACGATGTTTCTCGGCGCCATGGGCATGTGGGGCGCCTTCTACATCGCGTCCACGCCCTCGGGCGAAGCCTCGGCCTACGGCGACCAACGCACCGTGAGCCTGCTGCGCCCCGCCGTGGCCACCGCGGGTGCCGCGCCCGCCGTCGATGGCAAACAGCTCTTCGGCGCCAAGTGCGCGGCCTGCCACCAGGCTTCGGGCCTGGGCGTGGCCGGCGTCTTCCCGCCGCTGGCCGGGGCCGAGTGGGTGCTGGGCAGCGAGAAGGTGCTGATCAGCCTGCTGCTGCACGGCGTGCAGGGCGAGATCGTCGTCAAGGGCAACACCTACAAGGGCGTGATGCCGGCTTTCGGCACCTTGAGCGACGACGAGATCGCCGCCGTGCTGAGCTACATCCGCAGCGATTGGGGCAACCAGGCCGCGCCCATCACACCCGCGGCCGTGAAGGCCCAGCGCGAGGCCACGAAAGACCAGACCGGCCCTTACGACGGCGGCGCTGCGCTCAAGGCGCTGGAGTCTTGAGATGGCCGGCGGCGCCGCGCCCGGCGCTGCGGCGCCCACCGACGGGCTGATCGCCACCTTCAGCCTGTGTCTGGCCGTGCTGCTGGCCGGCCTGGTGGCGTTGTTCCACGCCACCGCGGGTGGCACCGCCTACACCACCGAGACGCTGCGCCGCAGCGAAGTGGCGCAGGCGCCACTGCCGGTGCCCGATTTCCGCGTCATCGACGCGCAGGGCCGCGAGCAGGGCCTGCGCGAGCTGCTGGCCGCCGACGGCCGCGTGTGGATCGTCGATTTCGTCTACACCCGCTGCGCCACGCTGTGCCTGGCTTTGGGCACGGTGTTCCAGCAGCTGCAGGCCGAGGTGCTGGCCCAGGGCCTGCAAGACCGCGTGGGCCTGCTGTCCATCAGCTTCGACCCCGAGCAAGACCGCCCGCCCGCGCTGGCCGACTACGCGCGCCGCATGCGGATGTTGCCCGAGGCCTGGCAGCTGCTGAGCCTGGCCGCGCCGGCCGACCGCCGCCGCCTGCTGGACAGCTTCGGCATCATGGTGGTGCCGGCGCCGCTGGGCGAGTTCGAGCACAACGCGGCGCTGCACATCGTCACGGCCGATGGCCGGCTGGTGCGCATCCTGGGCCTGGATCAGCGCGCGCAGGCGCTGCAGCTCGCGCTGCGCCTGGCCGAGGCCGGCCGCAGCGTGTCGCGCACGCCATGACGGCCGCGACCTTCTCGCGTCGGCCGTTGCTGAAGTCTGCGGCACTGGTGACGGCCGTGCTGGCGCTGGCCTTGTCGTTGCCACCGCTGCGTGTTTTCATCGAGCAGAGCATGGTCTGGCACATGCTGGTGCAGATGCCGTTGTTGGTGCTCGCCGGTGCCTGCGCGGCCGCGGTCTGGCCACAGGCGCTGGGCGGGCGCTGGGCGCGCTGCAACCGCTACGGCCTCACCGGCTTCATGCTGGCGCAGTGCATCACCGCCTACTGGATGGTGCCGGCGCTGGTAGACCGCGCCGTGGTGCTGCCCAGCGCCGATGCCGGCAAGCTGGCCACGCTGTGGCTGGCTGGCGTGGCGCTGCGCCAGGGCTGGGTGCAGGCGCCGCTGGCGGTGCAGCTGTTTTTCCTGGGCTACGGCCTGCCGATGATGGCTTGGCTGGGCTTCTACTTCCTCAGCACCGACCTGCGCCTGTGCAACGCCTACTCGCTGGAAAGCCAGCTGCGCACCGGGCAGGGCCTGCTGGCGCTCTCGGCCGCGCTGGGCGCGGCCTGGGCGGCCAGCCTGTGGCGGCAGCTGGCGCGGGCAGGCGAAGACGCTGCCACCCGGGCCACCCCGGGCGCTGCCGTCAACGGCCGCTGAAACGCGCGCTGCGCCGGCCGGCCCAGGCCGCCAGGCCCTCTTGCAGGTCGGCGCTGTTGGCGCACTGCGCCACACGTTCTGCGATGCGGGCGCTGGCGGCGGCATCGGGGCCGCGCGCGGTGTCATTCAGCGAAAGCTTCATGCCCTGCAGCGCCAGCGGTGCGCCGGCGAGCAAGGCCTGCACCGTGGCGTCGGTGGCCGCGTCCAGCGCATCGGCAGGCACGAGCTGGTCGAGATAACCGAAACGCAGCAGTTCTTCGGCCGGCACCGCCTGCGCCAGCAGGAAGAGGCGCTTGGCCGTCTGCAGGCCCAGGCGCGAGACATATCGCTGCAGCCCGCTGGGGTAGTAGTGCAGGCCCAGGCGCGCGGCCGGCATGCGCAGCTCCATGCCCTGCACGCCGAGGCGGAAGTCGCAGGCCAGCGCGAGATCGGTGGCGCCGCCGTAGACGCTGCCGTTCAGGCGCGCCACGGTCGGCAGCGGCAGCGCTTCCAAGGCGTCGACCGTGTGCTCGAAGAGCTGCGGGTCGGCGGCGCCGGTTTCGGCTGCTTCCAGTTCACCGAGGTGGAAGCCGCTGCAGAACACCGGGCCGCTGGCGGTGATGACGAGCGCGCGCGCCAGCGGCTCGGCGCTCAGCGTGTGCAGGTGCTGCTGCAGCGTGTGCAGGTCCTCGCGGTGCAGCCGGTGGTGGTGCTGCGGGCGCTGCAGCGTGATGGTGGCGAGGCCGTTGCCGGCCAGGTGCAGCAGTGGCGGGCCCACCGCGGCTCAGCCTTGTGTTTTCTCGAACTCGCGCAGCCAATCCACCAGCGCCTGCACGCCGGCCAGCGGCATGGCGTTGTAGATCGAGGCGCGCATGCCACCCACCACACGGTGGCCCTTGAGCTGCACGAGGCCGCGCGCTTCGGCGCCCTTCAGGAAGGCAGCGTCGAGGCGCTCGTCGGGCAGGCGGAAGACCACGTTCATGCGGCTGCGGCATTCGCGCGCCACGGGTGTGCTGTAGAAACTGCTGGCGTCCAGCGCGCTGTACAGCAGCGCGGCCTTGGCGGCGTTGTGCGCTTCCATGGCGGCCAGGCCGCCTTGCTGCTGGATCCAGTGGAACACCAGCCCGGCGATGTAGATCGCGTAGGTGGGTGGCGTGTTGTACATGCTGCCGTTGTCGGCCACCACCTGGTAGTTGAAGGCCGTGGGCGTGCAGGGCAGGGCGCCGCCGAGCAGGTCTTCGCGCACGATCACCAGCGTCAGCCCGGCAGGGCCGATGTTCTTCTGCGCGCCGCCGTAGATCAGGCCGTACTTCGACACGTCCACCGGCCGGCTGAGGATGCTGCTGCTCATGTCGGCCACCAGCGGCACCTCGCCCACGTCGGGCGTGTACTGATACTCGAGCCCGCCGATGGTCTCGTTGCTGCAGATGTGCACGTAGGCGGCCTGCGGGTCGAGCTGCCAGGTGTCGCGCGCGGGGATGGCCGTGTAGCCGCTGGCCGCACCGCTGGCGGCGATGTTGACGCCGCCGTAGCGCCGGGCCTCCTGTGCCGACTTCTTGCTCCACTCGCCGGTGTCGATGTAGTCGGCACTCGCACTGCCGCGCAGCATGTTCATCGGCACGATGGCGTTTTCGGCCAGCGCACCGCCCTGCATGAAGAGCAGCTTGTAGTTCGCCGGGGCTTGCAGCAGCTCACGCAGCAGGCGCTCGGCCTCGGCAGCGATCTGCGTGAACTGCGGGCCGCGGTGGCTCATCTCCATCACGCCCATGCCGCTGCCGCGCCAGTCGAGCATTTCGGCGGCCGCCTGTTGCAGCACGCTCTCGGGCAGCGCGGCGGGGCCGGCGCTGAAGTTGTAGACACGGGTCATGGTGGTGCGCGCCGGGCAGGCCCGGATGGAAGCGAGAGTGCGGAAGAAGGCCAGTCAGCGGCAAGAAGTGTAGCCAGCGCCTGCGGGCTGTGACGGCCGGCAAGTCTTGTGACCAGAGCGCTTGGTGCGTGCGGGTTGACCCTGGATGCGCGTTCATCAGGCGCCCCGAACAATGGGCCGCAGCAAAGGCTGCAGCGCGCCGTGTTTGGCATGGCGATTGCTGCGGGTTTGCCGCGGGTTCGCTGCAGCCTTGCTACGGGCTAACCCGCCAACGTCATGCACAAGCAGCCCCACAGCCCCGACCCTTCCACCGACTGCACAACGAGGATCTGACATGTCTCGACAAGTTCTACCCCGGCGGCACCTGATCGTTGGCGCCATGGCTGCGCTGTGGGCGCTGGCCCCACAGGCCCACGCCGGCCAGGAAGAGTTCCAGCCGATGCGCGAAGCGGCCGAACAACCGGCCCAGGGTTTGATCGTGAAGTACCGTGACGGCGCCGCCGCGGCCGACCTCAAGGGCAGCAGCGCTTCCTTCGCGGCGCGCACCCGCGTGATGCAGCGGCTGGAAGCCCTCTCGGCCCGCACCCAGCTGCGCCTGAAGCACGTGCGCGGGCTGGCCATCGGAGCGCAGCTGATCGACGTGGCCGACGACAGCGGCGACACCCGCAGCGCGCGCAAGCCCGACCTGGCGGCTTTGGCCGAGCAGTTGCGCCAAGATCCCGAGGTGCTGTCGGTCGAGCTCAACGCGATGATGGTGCCGCTGCTCACGCCCAACGACTCACGCTACCCCGAGCAGTGGCACTACTTTGAAAGCACGGGCGGCATCAACGCCGTGCCTGCCTGGGACCGCCGCACGGGCGCCGGCGTGGTGGTGGCCGTGATCGACACCGGCATCGTGCCGCACAGCGACCTCAACGCCAACGTGCTGCCGGGCTACGACTTCGTCTCCGACGCCGCCGCCGCCCGCGACGGCAACGGCCGCGACAACAACGCCCGCGACGAAGGCGATTGGTCTTTGGCCGGCGAGTGCGGCCGCCCCACGGCCGCCAACAGTTCTTGGCACGGCACGCACGTGGCCGGCACGGTGGCCGCCGTCACCAACAACGCCGCCGGCGTGGCCGGTGTGGCCTTCGGCGCGAAGATCGTGCCGGTGCGTGCGCTGGCCAAGTGCGGTGGCACGCTGGCCGACATCGCCGATGCCATCGTGTGGTCGGCCGGCGGCAGCGTGCCGGGTGCACCCGCCAACGCCAACCCGGCCAAGGTCATCAACATGAGCCTGGGCGGCAGCGGCACCTGCGGCACCACCTACCAGACGGCCATCAACACCGCGCGCACGCTGGGTGCGGCGGTGGTGGTGGCGGCGGGCAACAGCAACGTCAACGCCAGCAATGCGCGCCCGGCCAACTGCACGGGGGTCATCACCGTGGCGGCCACCACGCGCAGCGGCGGCAAGGCCAGCTTCTCGAACTTCGGCACGGTGGTGGACGTGGCGGCGCCGGGCGCGGGCATCCTCTCCACGCTGAACAGCGGCACCACCGTGCCGGCCGCCGAAAGCTACGCCAGCTACAACGGCACCAGCATGGCCACGCCGCACGTGGCGGGTGTGGCGGCGCTGCTGTTCCAGGCCAAACCCACGGCCACGCCCACCGAGATCGAGAACACGCTGCGCAACTCGGCCCGCGTGTTCCCGCAGGCCTGCAGCGGCTGCGGCACCGGCATCGTCGATGCCAACGCCGCGCTCACCGCCATCGGCGGCACGGCGCCGCCCCCACCGCCTGCAGGCAACGTGCTGCAGAACAACGTGGCGCGCGTGATCTCGGGCGCCACCGGCACCGACAACCGCTTCACGATGGTGGTGCCCGCCGGCCGCACCAGCCTGAGCTTCTCGATCAGTGGCGGCACCGGCGACGCCGATCTGTACGTGCGTTTCGGCACCGCACCCACCACCACCACCTACGACTGCCGGCCCTACCGCAACGGCAATACCGAGACCTGCACCATCACCAACATCCGTGCCGGCACCTACCACGTGAACGTGCGTGCCTACTCGGCGTACTCGAACGTCACATTGGTCGGCCGCTATGCGCCGCAGTGAGTGGACGATGCTGAAACGACTTCACTCGGCGGGCCTGCGCGCGGCGGCCTGCACCTTGCTGGCCGCCGGGGCGGCGCTGCCGGGGGCCCACGCCGGGGCGCCGGGTCCGGTGGTGGCGCCGCGCCCCGACACGGCCGTGCACGCTGACCAGCTCATCCTGCAGTTCAAGCGGCCCGATTTGCGGGCGGCGCTGCGCGAGGCCGGCCGCGAGGGCCCGGCGCGCACCAGCGTGCAGCGTGCGCTCGACGCCATGGCGAAGCGCCACGGTGTGGCGCTGCATTACGTGCAGACGCTCGGGGTGGGCAGCGCGCTGGTGGCCGTTTCACCTGCGGCCTACCCTTCCGGCGCGCTGGATCTGCTGGTGCGCCGCATGGGGGCCGATGCCGAAGTGGCGTCGGTGGAGATCAACGCGCGCATGGTGCCGTTCAAGCCGGCGCCGCGCTGAAGGGCGGTGCGCCACGTTGCCGCCTTCAAGGCTGCAGCTGGCGCACCTTCTGTTCGGCCTCGGCCACGTCTTTGCCCAGCTCGGTGAGGTAACGCGTGCGTTCTTCGCTCTGCCACTCGGCATCGGAAAAGCTCGCCAGCGTGTAGCTGCGCGAGCGGTGCTGTTCGCCGATGCGCCGCGCCAGCATCACGCGGTCGGGGAAGGTGTCGGGCTTGAGGAGGAAACCTTCCACGTCGCGCAACACGAGCGGGAACTCGGGCTTCACGTCGCGGATGAGCTTGCCAAAAACCGGCAGTTGAAACTCCACCGCGCCGGTGCCGACCTCGCCGTTGAACTGCACCAGTGCCACGGGCGCGCCACGCGCATCGACCACGCGGCCGCTCAGCACGTAGCGCCCGGCCTGCTGCACCTGCGCCTTGACGAAAAAGTCCAGCCCGGCGGGCGTGGCCGCTTCGCGCACGCCGGGCAGCCAGGTGGCGGCCTGTTCCGGGCTGTAGACCAGGTCGAAGTACAAAAAGCCGGGCTGGCCGGCGTATTCGAGGTTCAGTTCCAGGCGCACCGTGCCGGCGAAGTTGGCGAAACCCTGTGCGCCGGGCTGCATCAGCGCCGACCAGGTGCCGTCGCCGGCCACCAGGTCGCCCTGGGTGCCGGTGTCGTTGACGGCCAACGCCACCTCGGCCGTGCGCGCGGTGGCGCCGGGCGGTGTCACCTCTTTCTGCACCGCGCGTTGCACGCGCAGCGGCAGCGGGCGGCCCTGCTCGTCGGTGAGCGTGAGGGTGATGCGGTTGCTCTCCATGCCGCTGGCGAACACACGTTCCTGCGTGGTGCGCAGGCGCACGCCCTGCGTGCTGCTGCCGCCGGGCACACGCAGCGCCCGCTCTTCGGTGATGGGGTCGAAGGGGCGCTGCTGGTCGGGGTGCTCGGTGAGCGGGCGTGAGCTGTGCGGGTACACCGCACCGGCCTGGTAACCCTGCAGCGTGTCACGCGCACGCTCCAGCCGGCCCTGCCAGAGTTCCAGCTGTTCACGCCGCTGCGCCAGGCCCAGCGGGCTGAGCGGCACCCCGAGGCCCGTGCGGCTGCCCGACGCTGCGGTCGCTGCGGGCGTGGGCGTGGCGTCGGGCGCTGCGGGGGCCGCGGCGTCCAGCAGCCGGGCCGGCGTGGCCGCCTGCAAGTCACCCAGCGCGCCTTGCCACCAGGCCACCCCGGCCAGCGCAGCGGCCAGCGCCGCCACGCCCAGCCAGGCGGCACGGCCCTGCTGCCGGCGCTGCAGGCCCGGCCGCTGCTTCACTTGGCGTTGGCCACCATGTCGGCGCGCACCTTGGAGACGATGCCGCCCCAGTTGCCGCGGGTGTAGTGGTCCAGCGCCTCGCTGTCGTCGCGGAAGCGCACCGAGTGGTAGCTCCACTTCGCGCGGCCGCCCTGGTTGGCGGCGGTGCCCAGCGTGAGGTCGTTGCACAGCCAGTCGCTCGGGTTGCAGAACGAAGCGCCGCTGCTGCCCGACACACCGCCGCTGGAGTGGTAGGCGATGGCTTCATCGTCCTGCCCCGGCAGCACAAAGCTGTAGAGCGTGCCCTTGCTGCCGGCGTACATGTAGAACCACTTGGCGGTGGTGGCGTTGTGGTTGTACAGCGCCCGTGCGGTGCTGGTCTTGAGGTCGCTGACCAGCGGTTCGCTCAGCGCCCAGTCGCCGGCGTCGGCCAATTCGCTGCCACCGGCCGCGCCGCCGGCCACGTTCACCCACTTGATGTTCCAGCCCGTTTGTGTGCCGGCGCCGCTGTTGCCGCACTGGCCGGCGCTGTTCGGTGTGGGCGTCTTGATGCTGCGGCTGCTGGTGCCGTACAGCGCCAGCGCATAGCCGATCTGCAGGTTGCCGGCCGAGTGCGCCGCCACGTAGCACCAGTTCGGGCCGGTGCAGTAGCAGTCCAGCGCGTCGCGGATGTTGCCGTTGGTGGTGCTGATGCGGTTGTAGCCGTCCCAGTTCACGGCCTTCTTGTTGACGCCGGCGGCGGTGGTGGCCGGGCCCCAGTAGGTGAAATCGGCGTGGTTGCCCACCTGGCCACCGCCGGTGCGGCCGTTGATCCAGAGGCTGTAGTTGGTGGCCTGGGCCAGGGCCAGCCAGGCGCCTGCCGCCAGCAGGCCCAGGGCCGCCAGCCAGCGCCAAGGGGTGGTCTTGTGCATGCGTGTCTCCTCCTCGTTGTGTGGCGCGGCCGATCATCGGCGCGCGGTGGCGCGGGCAACAACGGGCGTTTTCCCGGAGCGCCGACAGGGCTTCCTGAGGCGCGGCTTCTTGCAGCGGGTCTTGACCGGCATCAAGCCCGCAGCGCCCGGCCCTTCCTAGACTGAGGGCGAAGCTCCGGCCCCTTGCCGGACCCCCTGAGGCTGCGCCATGTACACCCATCTGTTTGTGCCCATCGACGGCAGTGAACTCTCGGAACGCACTTTCGTGCAAAGCGTGGGCCTGGCCAGCAAGCTGGGCGCGCGCATCACCGGTTTCGTGGCCGAGCCCCTGCCGCCGCTGCCCACCGAAAGCTCGGTGATGAGCGCCTACCTGCGCCAGGCCGAAGACCACCGCCAGCGCACCGAGGCCCACGCCCAGGCCACGCTCGACCGTTTTGCCGCCCACGCGGCGGCCGCCGGTGTGCCTTTCGAAGGCTGCTTCAAGCGCAGCGACACGGTGGACAACACCATCGTGGCCACAGCCGTCGAACACGGTTGTGACCTGCTGGTGATGGCCACACACGGCCGCGGCGCGCTGGGCGAGTTGCTGTTCGGCTCGCACACCAAGAGCGTGATCTCGCGCAGCACCTTGCCGGTGCTGGTGCTGCATTGAGCGCCACAGCAGCCGACCAGGCTGAGCAAGCCGAGCAAGCCGAGCAAGTTGATCAGGCCGAACAACTCGCCAGCCTGCTGGCGCGCAGCGGCCTGCGCCCCTTGCAGCTGGCCGGCCGCCAACTGCTGCCGGTGGTGCAGGGCGGCATGGGCGTGGGTGTTTCGGCGCAGCGCCTGGCCGGCGCCGTGGCCGCGGCCGGGGGCGTGGGCACGCTCAGCAGCGTCGACCTGCGGCGCCTGCACCCCGACCTGATGGCGCAGACGCGCGGCCTGGGCAACGGCGAGGCGGCCAAGACCGCCATCGACGCCGCCAACCTCGAAGCGCTGTCGCGTGAAATCGCTGCGGCGCGTGTGCGCAGCGGCGGGCGCGGCCTGCTGGCGGTGAACGTGATGCGCGCGGTGAGCGCCTACGCCGCGCAGGTGCGCCGCGCGCTGGAAGCCGGCATCGACGCCGTGGTGGTGGGCGCCGGCCTGCCGCTGGACCTGCCCGACCTCGCCCAAGACCACCCGCGTGCCGCGCTCGTGCCCATCCTCAGCGATGCACGCGGCGTGCAGCTCATCGTGAAGAAGTGGGAGCGCAAGAAGCGCCTGCCCGACGCCATCGTCATCGAACACCCGCGCCTGGCCGGTGGTCACCTGGGCGCGGCGCGTGTGGCCGATCTGCAAGACCCGCGTTTTGACTTCGAGAACGTCATCCCGCAAAGCCTGGCCTTCCTGCGCAGCGCGGGGCTGGAACGCGAGGTGCCGCTGATCGCCGCGGGCGGCATCCGCCGCTACGAGCAGATTGCCGAGCTGCAGGCCCTGGGCGCGGCCGCGGTGCAACTGGGCACACCCTTTGCCGTCACGACCGAGGCCGATGCCGACCCGGTGTTCAAGCGTGTGTTGGCCGAAGCGCGCGAAGAAGACGTGGTCGAGTTCACCAGCGTCGCCGGCCTGCCCGCGCGCGCCGTGGCCACGCCTTGGCTGCGCCAGTACCTGGCGCACGAAGGGCGGCTGCAGGCCGTGGCCCACGCGAAGGCGCGCTGTACCAAGGCTTTCGATTGCCTGGCGCAGTGCGGGCTGCGCGATGGCTTGAAGGGCTGGGGCCAGTTCTGCATCGACCACCAGCTCGCTGCGGCGCTGCGCGGTGACGAGAAGAAGGGCCTGTTTTTCCGCGGCGCGGGCGAGCTGCCTTTCGGCGCGCAGATCCGCAGCGTGCGCGAGCTGCTGGAGCGCCTGCTCACCCCCGGCGCTGCGCCGGGCTTGCCGCAGGCCGCCCCCAGTGCGAGCATGGCGGCCCACCCCACCTGAACGCCCAAAGGACCTGTCCCATGGCCATGCCGATGTTCGATGCCGAAGCGCTGATCTCGATGTTCGAGAGCGCCACCGCCCAGCAGGGCACGCAGCTGCGCAAGGCCACCACCGACGCCACGCTGGCGGCGCTGCAGGGCCGCGAGCTCACGCTGAAGAACATCCGCGGCGCGCTCAAGCAGGTGGCCGAGGCCGCCAGCACCGGTATCGCGAAGAACCCGCTGCCGGGCATCGACGCCGAAAGCCTGCTCGACCAGGCCGTCACCGGCATCGACCAGGCCCTGCTCAAGGCCGTGGAGGCCAACCGCGTGGCCCTCAGCACCCTGGTGACGCAAGGCGCCGATCTGCGCGAAAAGCACCTGGGCAAGGCCCTGGCCGACCTCGAGAAGATGGAAGACACGATGTTCGCGGCCATGAAAAAGGCCGCCGCCGGCGCGGGCACGCCCCTGGCCAGCGCCTGGGCGCCCATCCTGGAGAAGATGCAGGCCGGCGGCACGCTCAGCGGCGCGCAGGCGGCCACCACGGTCGAGGCCATGGCCGAGCAGATGCAGAGCGCGCTGCGCAACAGCCGTGCCGCCAGCATGCGCGCCGCGCAGGTGCTGGCCGAGAGCTACACGGCCATGGTCAGCGGTGTGCTGATCGGCATGAGCGACGCGCTCGCCAGCGGCGGCAGCGCGGCGCGCAAGACCAAGGCCAAGTAAAGGGCGCCGCGCAGGGCGGGGGCCGGTCTGCTCCGGATTGGGAATCGCCCCGGTGGGGCGACCGGGGCGCCCCGCCTAAACTGCCGGCATGAAAAAAGTCGTCATATCCGGGACCGGGCTCTTCCAGCCCTCGCAGGTGATCAGCAACGCCGAGCTGGTGGCCAGCTTCAACGCTTACGCCGACCTGCAGAACGCCCAACACGCCGATGAGATCGCCGCCGGCACGCGGCAGCCGCTGACACATTCCAGCGTCGAGTTCATCGAAAAAGCCTCGGGCATCCAGCAGCGCTACGTGCTGGAAAAAGAGGGCGTGCTGGACCCCACGCGCATGAAGCCGCGCTTCGCGCCGCGCGCCGACGATGAGCTCAGCCTGATGGCCGAGATCGCCGTGGCCGCCGCGAAACAGGCCCTGGCCGCCGCTGGCAAACAGGGCAGCGACATCGACGGCGTGCTCTGCGCCGCCGCCAACATGCAGCGCGCCTACCCGGCCATGGCCTGCGAGATCCAGGCCGCCATCGGCGCGCGCGGTTATGGCTTCGACATGAACGTGGCCTGCAGCAGCGCCACCTTCGCCATCGAGCAGGCCGTCAACGCCGTGAAGTGCGGCAGCGCGAAGTGTGTGCTCGTGGTCAACCCCGAGATCACCTCGGCGCACCTGGAGTGGCGCGACCGCGATTGCCACTTCATCTTCGGTGACGTGTGCACCGCCGTCATCGTGGAAGCCGCCGACACCGCCACCAGCGCCGACCAGTGGGAAGTGCTGGGCACCCACCTCGTCACGCAGTACAGCAACAACATCCGCAACAACGCGGGTTTCATGAACCGCTGCGAAGACACCGACCCCGACGCGCGCGACAAGACCTTCATGCAGGAAGGCCGCAAGGTCTTCAAGGAGGTGGTGCCCATGGCCGCGGCGCACATCGAGGCCCACCTGCAGAGCCTGGGTTTCGAGCCCACCGCGGTGCGCCGCTACTGGCTGCACCAGGCCAACCTGGGCATGAACCAGCTGGTGCTGAAGAAGCTGGTGGGGCGCGAGGTGGGCGATGACATCGCGCCCATCATCCTCAGCGAATACGCCAACACGGCGAGTGCCGGCAGCATCATCGCCTTCCACAAGCACCACGCCGATCTGGCGGCCGGCAGCCTGGGCGTGGTCTGCAGCTTCGGCGCGGGTTACTCCATCGGCAGCGTGGTGGTGCGGCGCTGCTGAAACCGGCGGCGGCAAAGGCCCGAGCTCGGGCAATGACGTCGAACCGGGCCGCCCCGCAGGGGGTGGTAAGTTCAAGGTCCTCAGTAGCAACCCTCAGGAGCGAACGATGACCGAGATGACCGCAATGCAACGCGAAAAGCTGATGGCCGACCTGCGCGTGGTGGTGGCCGATGCCGAACAGCTGCTGAAGATGACAGCCAGCGAGATGGGCGAAGGCGCCGTCGGACTGCGCGAGCGGTTGCAAGAGCGGCTGGCGCAGTCCAAGGACAGCCTGCTGGCGCTGCAGGAATCGGCCACCGAGAAGGCCAAGGCCGTGGGCCATGCCGCTGACGACTATGTGCACGAGCACCCGTGGAAATCGGTGGCCATCGGCGCCGGCATCGGTGTGATCGTGGGCATGTTGATCGGGCGCCGTTGACCGGCCCGGCCCTGTCAAACCGGCTGCCGAAATGGCGCTGAACGGCCCGCCCGCCGCGGGCGGGCTCTTCCACTCGCTGCGCACCCTGCTGGCCACCGCGCTGGGCACCGTGCAGCTGCGGCTGGCGCTCGTCGGCACCGAGCTCGAGGCCGAAAAGCTGCGTCTCTTCGACGCGCTGTGGCGTGTGGGCCTGGGCCTGTTGATGCTGGGCGTGGCCGCGGTGCTGGCCGCGGCCTTCGTGCTGCTGCTGTTCTGGGACAGCTACCGCCTGGCCGCGCTGGGCGTGATGCTGCTGCTGTTCGTGGCGGGCGGCGTGGCCCTGCTGGTGTGGGCGCGTGCGGGCCTGCAGGCCAGCGAAGGCGGGCCTTTTGCCCTGACGCTGGGCGAGCTGCAGCGCGATCTGGAAGGCTTGCGCGGCGTGGCGCTGCCGGCGACGGCGCCAACGCCTGAGTCAGCGCCCGCGCCTTCGCCCAATCCAGACCGGGCCGCCGGCCCAGGCCCCGGGCGGTCATGAACGCACGCAACGCCGCTTCGCCCCCGCCCTCGCCGGCACGCCTGGCGCCGCTGGCGCAGCGCCAGCAAGCCCTGCTGCAGCGCAGCGCCGCACTGCGCCGGCAGTTCGCGCAGGAAGCGCAGGCGCTGCGCGCGCCGCTGGGCTTCGCCGACCGCCTGCTGGCCGGCTGGCGTTGGCTGCGGACCCACCCCGAAGTGCCGCTGGCCGCCGGCGTGGTGCTGGTGGTGATGCGCCCGCGCCGCGCCTGGCGGCTGGGCTGGCGGGCCTGGAGCGCCTGGCGGCTGTGGCAGAAGCTGCAGCCGAGGCTGCAGCGCGCGGGCCTCGGCCGCCGCGGCTGAGCCGGCCGGCCGCGCCCCGGCTCACATCACCTCACCACACGACGATGGGTGTGGCGGCCACCATCGGGTCGCCCGGCTTGCAGCTGAACGCCTGCGCGAAGGCCGGGATGTTGGACAGCGGCCCCAGGATGCGCCAGCGCCCCGGTGAGTGCGCGCCGGTGCGCAGCTGGTCCACCAGCGCTTCGGTGCGGTACTTGCCGCGCCAGACCGTGGCGTGCGAGAGGAAGAAGCGCTGCTCGGGCGTGCGGCCGTCGATCAGCGGTGCCGGCTGGCCCGCCGCGCGCTGGCGGGCCAGCGCGATCTGCAGGCCGTCAAAGGCGATCTGGATGCCGGCCAGGTCGGAGATGTTCTCGCCCAGCGTCTGCCTTCCGTTGATGCGCACGCCGGGCACGGGCTCGTAGCTGCTGTAGAGCGCGGCCACCTGGTCGGCGCGCGCCTTGTAGGCCGCGGCGTCTGCCGGCTGCCACCAATCGCGCAGGTTGCCCACGGCATCGAACTGGCGGCCGCGGTCGTCGAAGTGGTGCGTGATCTCGTGGCCGATGACCATGCCGATGCCACCGTAGTTGCTGGCGTCGTCGGCCTTCTCGTCGAAGAAGGGCGGCTGCAGGATGCCGGCCGGGAAGACGATCTGGTTGCCGCCTGCGGCAAACGCGTTGACGATGTGCGGGCTGGTGTTCCAGCGGCTGCGGTCCACGGGCCGGTTCAGATCGGCCAGGCGCTGCGCGCTGTGCCAGGCGTTGATCTTCAGCAGGTTGCCGGCGAAGTCATCGGGCTGCAGCACGAGGCCTTCGTAGGTTTTCCACTTCTCGGGGCCGCCGATCTTCACCGCCATCGCCGCCAGCTTGGCTTGCGCCAGCACCTTGGTGGGCTCGCTCATCCAGGGCAGGGCGTCGATGCGGCGCTGCATGGCCAGCTTGATGTCGGCCACCATGGCCAGCGCGCGCTGCTGGGCTGCCGGCGAAAAGGCCTTGGTGACGAAAAGCTCGCCCAGCGTTTCGCCCAGCGGCGAACCCCCGGTGCGGCCGCCGATCATGAGGATGAGCTGCTCCACACGCGGCGGCGCGGCCTTCAGGCCGCGGATGGCGCCCTGGGTGTAGTCGAAATGCGCCTGCGCCACGCCCTGCGGGCCGTGCTCGGCGATGGCGTCGAGCGCGCGCACGCGCAGGTAGGTCCGCCAGGTTTCCAGTGGCGCTTTTTCGGCCAGCGCCGCCACGCCCTGTGCAAAGGCCGGCTGGCCGACGATGAGACCCTGGTTCGCGCCCAGGCCGGCGTAGGCCTGCAGCCAGGCGGCCCAGTCGAAGCCCGCAGCCTGCTGCTGCAGCTGCGCCACCGTCATCGGGTTGTAGACGGCGTTGGGGTCGCGGCGCTGCACGCGGGTCATCGAGGCTTGGGCGAGGTCTTGCTCGAAGGCCATTAGCGCGTCGATCGTCGCGGCATCGGCCGGGGCGCCGGCGGCTTTCAGCAGGCGCTCGGCGTAGACGCGGTAGGCGGCCTGCAGCTTGCGGCTGTTGTCGTCGGTGCCGAAGTAGTCGTCGCGGTCGGGCAGACCCAGGCCGGCCTGGCTGACCTGCAGGGCGTGGCGCGTGGCGTCTTTGGCGTCGGTGCCGACGAAAACGGCCACGGGTGCGCTGATCTGCAATCGCGCCATCTCGCCGATGAGTGCCGGCAGCTGTGCGCGTTCGAGCTTGGCAATGCGCGCCAGCCAGGGCTGCACGGCGCTGAGGCCGCGCTTTTCGATGCTGGCGGTGTCCAACCCGGCGCGGTAGTGCGCCGAGAGCAGCTTCAGCCCCGGCGTGCGCGCGCGTGAAGGATCGGTGGCGATCTCGCGCAGGCCTTGTTCGAGCAGGCGGTCGTTGGCCACACGCAGCGCGTCGAAGCTGCCGATGCGCGCGCGGTCGGGTGGCAGTTCGGTGCGGGCCAGCCATTCGGCGTTGGCGTAGGCGTCGAAGTCGGTGCAGGCACCGGGCTGGTCGGCGGGCTTCTGGGCCAGCGCGGCGCTGGCCAGGCCGGCGGCCAAGAGGGCGGTGGTGAGGCGGTGCAGGGTGGGCATAGGACGCGGGGTGAAGACAGCGAAGCGGCGCAGTCTAGGGGCCGACGCCGCTTCTTGCATCGGGGCTGCCCAGGGCTTGCGCTATCGTGCCCGCATGAGCGAATTGAGCTTCTACTGGCACGACTACGAGACCTTCGGCCGTGTGCCGCGCCGCGACCGTCCTTCGCAGTTTGCCGGCGTGCGCACCGATGCCGAGTTGAACGAGATCGGCGAGCCGCTGATGCTCTTCTGCCAGCCCGCGCCCGACAGCCTGCCCGACCCCGAAAGCGTGCTGCTCACCGGCATCACGCCGCAGCAGGCGCTGCACCAGGGTGTGCCCGAACACGCCTTCGCCGCAGCCATCGAGCGTGAACTGGCGCAGGACGGCACGGTGGGCCTGGGCTACAACAGCATCCGCTTCGACGACGAGGTCACGCGCCACCTCTTCTGGCGTTGTCTCATCGACCCGTATGCACGTGAATGGCAGAACGGTTGCGGCCGCTGGGACCTGCTGGACGTGGTGCGCTGCTGCTGGGCGCTGCGGCCCGAGGGCATCGAATGGCCCGTGCACACCGCACCCGAGATGGCCGGCCGGCCCTCGTTCAAGCTGGAGCACCTGACTGCCGCCAACGGCCTGGCGCACGAAGCCGCGCACGACGCGCTGAGCGATGTGCGCGCCACCATCGCGCTGGCGCGTTTGATCAAGAGCAAGCAGCCGCGGCTGTGGGACTTCTGCCTGAAGCTGCGCAAGAAGGACGCCGTGGCCGCAGAGATCGGCGTGGGTCGGCCTTTTGTGCACCTCTCGGGCATGTACCCGGTGGAGCGCGGCTGCCTGGCCGTGGTGTGGCCGCTGGGCATGCACCCGACGAACAAGAACGAGCTCATCGTCTGGGACCTGGCGCACGACCCGCGGGCGCTCGAAGGGCTGGACGCTGACACCGTGCGCCGCCGTTTGTTCACGCGCCAGACAGAACTGGATGCGGCCGGGCAGGGCGAACAGCGCCTGCCCATCAAGACCATCCACCTCAACAAGAGCCCCATCGTCATCGGCAACCTGAAGACGCTGGGCGGTGCGGCCGAGCGCTGGGGCCTGGACCTGCCGGCGGCGATGGCACACGCCGAGACCGCGGCGGCGCTGGGTGCGGGTGGTGTGTTCGATGCGCTGTGGCCGCAGGTCTTCGTGCGGCCCGCGCCGGCCGAAGCGCCGGATGTCGATGAAGACCTCTACGGCGGCTTCGTCGGCAATGACGACCGCCGCACGCTGCAGCGCCTGCGGGCGCTGTCGCCCGAGAAGCTGGCGAGCCAGCGCGTGGCTTTCAACGACGCGCGGCTGGACGAGCTGCTCTTCCGCTACCGCGCGCGAAACTTCCCGCAGACCTTGAACGACGAGGAGCAGCAGCGCTGGGAAGAGCACCGCGCCGAACGCCTGCACCACGGCCGTGGCGGGGGGCTGACGCTGGAGGCTTACTTCGAACGCATCGACCAGCTGGCCGAAGCGGCCGACACCGCTGGCGACGAGCGCGCGCAGGGCTTGCTGGAAGCGCTGTACGACTACGCCGAGGGCATCGCGCCCGAGCTGTGAGGCATAGCTCGCCGCAGCCGCCTCAGCGCGTGCTGGCCGCTGCTGCCGGGGCCGAGGCGGCAACCGCGGGCAGCGCCGCCCAGGCAGCCTCCTCGGGCGATATCGGCAGCTCGGCCTCGCCCACCTTCACGACAAAACCACCGGCCTCGTATTCGACATAGCGCCAGTCGCCTTCGATGGCCACCACGTCCTCGGGCTGGTAGAGCGGCTGGAAGTTCACGCCGCGCAGGCTGCTTGCCACAGCGTCTATCCACACCGGCAGCGCCAGGCCGCCGCCCGATTCACGTTCACCCAGGCTCTTGGGTTCGTCATGGCCTATCCAGGCCACCGCGGCCACGCCCGGCGCCCAGCCGGCGAACCAGGCGTCCACCGCATCGTTGGTGGTGCCGGTCTTGCCGTAGACATCGCTGCGGCCCAGGGCGCCCTGCGCTCGCGCCGCGGTGCCGCGCGCGGTCACGTCGCGCATCAGCGTGTTGACAAGGAAGGCGTTGCGCGCCGGAATCACGCGGGTGCTGGCGTCCAGCGGCCTCGGCGGCGGGGCTTCGTAGAGCACCTGGCCCCGTGCATCGACGATCTTCTCGATGAGCACCGGCGCCACGCGGTGGCCGCCGTTGGCGAACACGGCGTAGGCCGCGGCCATCTGCAGCGCCGTGGTGCTGCCCGTGCCCAGCGCCAGCGTCAGGTTGTTCGGGTGGCGGTTGAGCTCGAAGCCGAAGCGGGTGATCCACTGCCGCGCCGCGCTCATGCCGATGTGGTCGAGCACGCGGATGCTCACGAGGTTCTTGCTGCGCACCAGGCCTTCGCGCACGGAAATCTCGCCATCGAAGTTGCCGTCGCTGTTCTGAGGGTTCCAGTTGCCCGGGCGCAGGCCAGGGCTGGCGTTGCCGGCGGCGTCGATCAAGGGCGCGTCGTTCACCAGCGTCTCGGGCATCACGCCCTGCTCCAGCGCCGCCGAGTACAGGAAGGGCTTGAAGCTCGAGCCCGGCTGGCGCCAGGCGCTGGTGACGCGGTTGAACTGGCTGCGCGTGAAGGAGAAGCCGCCCACCAGCGCGCGGATGCGGCCGGTGCTGGGGTCAAGCGCCACGTACGCGCCTTCGGCCTGCGGCCACTGCGCCAGCACCCAGGTGGGTGCCGTGGTTTTGCCCTCGGCACCCGGCCGGCCGGGCTGGGCCATCAGGCGCACGATGCTGCCGCGGCGCAACGCCCTGCTTGGCGGCGCGCCCGGGGCCAGGGCCGATTGCACCCAGCGCAGGCTGTCGCCCCGCAGCGTGACACGCTCGCCGCTGGCCAACTGCGCCACCAGCTCGCGCGGGCTGGCGGCCAGCAAGATGGCCAGGCGCAGGTCGTCGTCGTCGCGGCCGTCTTTCAGCGCCAAGCCGGCGGCCCGTTCCACGCCGGCGGCTCCGTCGGCATCGGCGGGCAGGGCTTCAAAACCTTCGGGGCCGCGCCAGGGCTGGCGGCGTTCGTGCGCCAGCAGGGCACGGCGCAACGCGGCGTGGGCGGCGCGCTGCTCGTCGGCCACCAGCGAGGTGTGCACACGCACGCCCTCGGTGTAGGCCTTTTCGCCCAGGCGTTCCACCACCGCGCGGCGCGCCATCTCGGCCACGTGCTGGGCCTGCACCTCGACAAACGCCGGCTTGCGGTAGACCAGCTGGAAGGCCAGGGCCTCGGCCTCTTGTGCCTCGGTGATGGCGCCCGTGCGCTGCATGCGGTCGAGCACCCAGCGCTGGCGCTTGGTGGCCGCCGCGGCGTTGTTGATGGGGTTGGCGTAGATGGGGTTCTGCTGCAGGCCGGCGAGCATGGCGCTCTCGGCCAGGTTCAATTGCGCCAGCGGTTTGCCGAAGTAGACCTGCGCCGCTGCGCCATAGCCATACGCACGCTGGCCGAGGTAGATCTGATTGAGGTAGAGCTCCAGGATCTCGTCCTTGCTCAGCGTCTGCTCGAGCTGGCGCGCGATCAGCGCTTCTTTCACCTTGCGCTCCAGCGTGCGCTGCGTGCTGAGGAAGAAGGTGCGCGAGACCTGTTGCGTGATGGTGCTGGCGCCGCCGCCGATGCCGCCGGTGAGGTTGGACCACGCCGCGCGCACCACGCCCTTCCAGCTGATGCCGCTGTGTTCGTAGAAGCCGGCGTCTTCCACCGCCAGCACGGCCTGCTTGAGTGCCTGCGGCGTCTGCGCGATGGGCACGAAGACACGCCGCTCGCTGCCGAACTGCGCGATCTCGCTGCCATCGGCGGCCAGCACCTGCAGGTGCTGGCGCGGGCGGTAGTCCACGGCCTTGTCCAGCGGCGGCAGGTCGAAGCTCCACCACAAGGTCAGCAGCGAGAGCACCAGCACTGCCAGCACGGCCAGGCCGGCCAGCAGGGCCAGCGTGCCCAGCACCACCAGGCCGGCAGGGCGCTGCCGCAGTTCGCGCAGGCGCTTCATCGTCAAGGCTGCAGTTCGAACAAAGCGCTGCCGTCACCCCGGTCTTGCACCAGCCGCACCTGCGGCGTGCGCGCCAGGTGCGCGATGCCGCCCGCCCCCGAGGCAAAACGCAGCGACACACCGGGCACGGGCAGGATGCGCCAGTTGCCATCGGCCGCCGGGTCCACCGTGCGTGCGGCCTGCAGGTATTGCGTCAGCGCCTCGCGGTTTTCGTCGGGCGCGTCCAGCACGATGTTGCTGCCGTCCAGGCCGGGGAAACTGCCGCCGCCCGAGGCGCGGTAGTTGTTGGTGACGACGAGGAACTCGGCCTTGTCGTCCACCGGCTGGCCCTGGTAGCGCAGCTCGACGATGCGGCGCGCCTGCGGCGCCACGAGCTGGCCGCTGCGTTCGTAGCGTGCGGGCTGCGTCACGTCGATGCGGTAGCTGACACCGTCGAGCGTGTCGAAGTTGAAGCTGGGGAAACCGGGGTTGAGCAGGTTCTGCTCTTTCGGGCCGGCGGGGTCGATGCGATTGAAGGCGCCGGCGGCGAATTCCAGCCACTCGCGCACCTGCGCGCCCGTGAGCTTCACCACCTTCACGGTGTTCGGGTAGATGTAGAGATCGGCCACGTTGCGCAGCGCCACGGGGCCGGCCGCGATGTCGGTGTAGTAGCCCGCGCCGCCGCGCCCGCCGGTCTTGAAGGGCGCCGAGGCCGAGAGCAGCGGCAGCGTGGCCAGCGGCGTGCCTGCCAGCGCCTTGCGCGCGTAGGCCAGCTGCGCGTTGCTGACGATCTGCACGCTGGGGTCGTCGGTGACCTGCGCGAAATAGCTGTGGATGGGCGCCGTGGTGCGCGCCACCTCGGCGCGCATGTGCGCCACCGTGCCTTCGTGCTCGGCCTGCACCAGCGTGGCCACCATCGGGTCGGGCGCCACCAGCGCCTTGCGCGTGGCGCGGTCGCGGATGGGGCGGATCTCGGCGCGCGCGTCGCTCACCTGCCAGCCGCCGCCTGCTTTTTTCAGCACCAGGTCCACCACGCCGAGGTGGCTGCCCCAGGCGCCGGGCATGGCCGCGGGCACGCCGTGGATGGTGCCCTTGGTGACATCCACCTTCGGGTAGTTGGCGAAAGCCGGGCCCGGGAATTCGCCATGCGCATGCCCGAAGAGGATGGCGTTCACGCCCGGCACCTCGGCCAGCGCACCCACCACGTTCTCGGCCATCGGCGCAGGCGGCGTGCGCGAGAAGCCGGTGTGGGCCAGCACCACCACCACGTCGGCGCCTTCGGCCTTCAGGCGTGGCACCAGAGCGCGTGCGCTGGCCACCATGTCCTGCACCTTCACGCGGCCCTGCAGGTGCTGGCGGTCCCATTGCAGGATCTGCGGCGGCACCAGGCCGATGACGCCGATCTTCAGCGTGTGCGGCGCGCCGGTGTCGTCGACGAAGCGGCGCTCCAGCAGCACGTGCGTGGGGAAGGCCGGCTTGGCCTTATCGGCCGGGCCGCCGTCGTCGACCACGACATTGCTGCTCACCACCGGGAAGGCCGCGCCGGCCAGCGCCTGGCGCAGGAAGGGCAGGCCGAAGTTGAACTCGTGGTTGCCCAAAGTGGCGGCGTCGACCTTCAGCGCGTTCAACACCTTGAAGGCCGGGTGCACGGCGCCGGCCGGCAGCGGCTTGACCTTGGCGACAAAGTCGCCCAGTGGGCTGCCCTGCAGCAGGTCGCCGTTGTCGAAGAGCAGCGTGTTGGGCTTCTCGGCACGCGCGGCCTTGATCAGCGTGACGGTGCGGTCCAGCCCAAACTCTTCGGTGGGCTTGTCCTGGTAGTAGTCCCAGCCCAGCAGGTTCATGTGCAGGTCGCTGGTGTGCAGCACACGCAGCTGCAGCTGCTGTGCGTGGGCGCTGCCCCAGGCCAGGGCCAGGGCGAGCAGGAAGGCGGCGCGTGGTTGCATGCGGTGGGCGATGAAAGGGTTTCAGCCGAACCAGGCCAGGCGCAGCTCGGCGGGCAGTTGCGGGCCGTCGGCCAGGCTGGCGCGGTGGGCGCGTTCGATGACCTGCCAGAAGTAGCGGTAGCTGGCGCGGTCGTGCAGGGTGTCTTGGTGGCGGATCGGCGCCCACTGCGCGGCCTGCGCCGCGGTGATGATTTCGATGGCGTCCTCGATCTCCGAGGCCGTGGGCGAGAAAGCCTCGACGATGGGGCGGATCTGCGCCGGGTGGATGCTCCACATGCGCGTGTAGCCCAGCGCGCGGCTGGCCTTCTCGGCCGCCGCGCGCAGCGCACGCTCGTTCTTGAATTCGGTGACGACACAGTGCGAAGGCGTCTTGCCTGCAGCGTGGCAGGCCGCAGCGATTTCCAGCTTCGCACGCAGCACCAGGGGGTGCGCGAATTGGCCGCCGGTCTCCGACATGCCCATGGCCGCCTGCGGAATGGCGCCGCGGTGCGCCGAGACGAAATCCATCAAGCCGAACGACAGCGACTGCACACGGGGCAACGCCGCGATGGCGAAGACATCGCGCAGCGCGCCGTGCGTTTCGATCAGCACGTGCACGGGGATGGCGCTGCCGCCCAGCGCGTCGAGCGTCTTCACCGCGCGCAGCACATCGGCCAGGCTCTCGGGCTTGGGCAGCATCAGGTAGGCCGGTGCACGCGCGGCGGCCAGCACCGTGGCGGCCACTTCGGTGAACAGGCGGTGCTGCACCGGCAGCAGGCGCACGCCGACCCGGCCCCAGCGGTTGTCGGGGCTGGCCAGCAGGCCGGCGATCAGCTGTGCCTGGTCGGTTTCGCCACCGACCGGGGCGCCGTCTTCGTTGTCGAGTGTGATGTCGAAGACCGGGCCCATCTCGGCCTGCAGTTGCAGGCTTTTTGTCATGCGGGGCTCGACGCCGGCGTAGTGGTCGCAGACCGGCAGCGGCGCGATGGCCGCTTCGTCGGGGTCGAAGAGGGCGCTGCGGGGGTGGTGGGCGGCAGGCAAGGCGGCTGGCAGGCAGGCGGCACTGGGCCGGGCCTGCCAGTGTAGGGCGAGCGCACAGCGCGGTCCCGCAAAGCAAAAAGGGCCCCTCGCGGGGCCCTTCGGAGGGGCGGGCTGCAACAGAGCCGGCACTCGGCCGGCGCTGGCTCACAGCAGGTGCTTGACGCCGTCCTGCTCGCCGATCAGCTCGGCCAAGGTCTTGTCGATGCAACCCTGGCTGAACTCGTCCACGGCCAAGCCTTCGACGATCTTGTACTTGCCGCCTTCGCAGGTGACGGGGTAGCCGAACATCGTGTCCTTGGGGATGCCGTACTCGCCGTTGCTCGGCACGCCCATCGTCACCCAGCCGCCGTTGGTGCCCAGGGCCCAGTCGCGCATGTGGTCGATGGCGGCGTTGGCGGCGCTGGCGGCGCTGCTCAGGCCGCGTGCTTCGATGATGGCGGCGCCGCGCTTGCCCACGGTGGGCAGGAACACGTCCTTGTTCCAGGCGTGGTCGTTGATCATGTCCTTCACGCTGGCGCCTTCGATGGTGGCGAAGCGGTAGTCGGCGTACATGGTCGGGCTGTGGTTGCCCCACACGGCCAGGTTCTTGATGCTGGCCACAGGCTTGCCGGTCTTGGCAGCCAGCTGGCTGAGGGCGCGGTTGTGGTCCAGGCGCAGCATGGCGGTGAAGTTCTCGCGCGGCAGGCTCGGCGCGCTCTTCATCGCGATCCAGGCGTTGGTGTTGGCGGGGTTGCCCACCACCAGCACCTTCACGTCGCGGCTGGCCACGGCGTCCAGCGCCTTGCCCTGGCCGATGAAGATCTGGCCGTTGATGCTGAGCAGCTCGGCGCGCTCCATGCCGGCCTTGCGCGGCATCGAACCCACGAGCAGCGCGTAGTCGGTGTCCTTGAAGGCGGTCATCGGATCGCTGTGCGCTTCCATGCCGGCCAGCAGCGGGAAGGCGCAGTCGTCCAGTTCCATCATCACGCCCTTCAGCGCCTTCTGCGGGCCTTCGACGGGCACTTCCAGCAGCTGCAGGATGACCGGCTGGTCCTTGCCCAGCATTTCGCCGCTGGCGATGCGGAAGAGCAGGGCGTAGCCGATCTGGCCGGCGGCGCCGGTGACAGCCACGCGAACGGGCTTCTTGGACATGGAGGTCTCCTGGATCAAAAAAGGGTGTGAACGTGCAGGGAACACGAAGCCCGGATTCTAGTCGCCGCACCCTGACTGAAGTCTTATGTCTTATGCAAGACTTCTGAGAGAGAATGCCGGCGATGTCTTCCGTCCTGCCCACCCCCGGCCAGCCTTCGGCGTCAGGCGCGCAGCCTGCGGCCCCGGGCCAGGGTGCGCCGGCCTTCAGCCCGCTGTACCAGCAGATCAAGGCCTTGCTGCTGCAAAGCCTGCAGGCCGGTGAATGGCTGCCAGGGCAGGCCATCCCCAGCGAGGTGGAACTGGCCGCGCGCTTCCGTGTCAGCCAAGGCACGGTGCGCAAAGCCATCGACGAAATGGCCACCGACAACGTGCTGGTGCGCCGCCAGGGCAAGGGCACCTTCGTGGCCACGCATGCCGAGCGCGCCACGCAATTCCGCTTTCTGCGCTTGCTGCCCGACGACGGCAGCGCGCCGCAGCTGCAGCGCCGGCTGCTCGAATGCCGCCGCATGCGGGCGCCGGCCGAGGTGGCGCGCCTGCTGGCGCTGAGCGCCGGTGAGGCCGCCGTGCAGGTGCGCCGGCTGCTGCTGGTACCCGAAGGCAGCGAGCTTCGGCCCGTGGTGCTCGACGACATCTGGCTGCCCGGCACGCTGTTCAAGGGCCTGACGGCCGAGCGCCTGCAGGCCTGGCGCGGGCCGATGTACCGGCTCTTCGAGGCCGAATTCAATGTCCACATGATCCGTGCCGAAGAGAAGGTACGGGCGGTCGGCGCCAGCGCCGCCGAAGCGGCCTTGCTGGCGGTGCGCGAGGGCGAGCCGCTGCTGTCGGTCGAGCGGCTGGCCTACACCTATGGCGACCGCCCCGTGGAACTGCGCCGCGGGCTCTATCACACGGCCACTCACCACTACCGCAACGAGCTCAGCTGAAGCCTGTCAACATGCCCTGACCAGCTCTGCGTAAGCCTGCTGCATTGCAATAAACTCCGAGGGTTTCACCCGGTTTCACCACGAGAAGTACACATGCCTGAGATGAGCAGACAAAGACCCGGCACCATGCGCCTGGTCGACGCCACGAAGTACCGTCTTCCGCTGGCAGCCTGGGTGTCCATCCTGCACCGCGTCAGCGGTGGCTTGATGTTCGTTTTGTTGCCCTTCGTGATCTGGCTCTTCGATGTCAGCGTCACGTCCGAGATCAGCTACGAGCGTTTCACCAGCGCCTTCAGCGCCGGCATCGGTTTCGTGCCGGGCTGGTTCGTCAAACTCACCGTGCTGGGCCTGATCTGGGCCTACCTGCACCACTTCATCGCCGGTGTGCGCCACCTGTGGATGGACATGACGCACAGCGTCACCAAGGCCCATGGCAAGAACTCGGCCGTCGTCACGCTGGTGCTGAGCCTCGCGCTCACCGCCGCGCTGGGCGCCAAGCTCTTCGGCGTTTACTGAAGGGGGCGCTGACATGTCGGTCAACTACGGTTCGAAGCGCGTCGTCACGGGCGCCCACTACGGCATGCGCGACTGGCTCAGCCAGCGCGTCACCGCCACGCTGATGGCCATCTACACGGTGGTGCTGCTGGCGCAGGTGCTGTTCACCAGCGGCCCCATCGGCTACGACGCCTGGGCGGGCATCTTCTCGGCGCAGTGGATGAAGGTGCTCACGCTCGTGCTCTTCGTCGCCCTGGGCTGGCACGCCTGGGTGGGCGTGCGCGACATCTGGATGGATTACGTCAAGCCCGCAGCGCTGCGTTTGGTGCTGCAGGTGTTCACCATCGTCTGGCTCATCGGCTGCATGGGCTGGGCCATTCAAGTGCTCTGGAGGCTGTAAGTCATGGCACTGACCAACTCTCTTCCGCGTCGCAAGTTCGACGTCGTCATCGTGGGTGCCGGCGGTTCCGGCATGCGCGCTTCGCTGCAGCTCGCGCTGGCCGGCTTGAACGTGGCCGTGCTGAGCAAGGTCTTCCCCACGCGCAGCCACACGGTGGCGGCGCAGGGCGGCATCGGTGCCTCGCTCGGCAACATGGCCGAAGACAACTGGCACTACCACTTCTACGACACCGTCAAGGGGTCTGACTGGCTGGGCGACCAGGACGCCATCGAGTTCATGTGCCGCGAAGCGCCCAAGGTGGTGTATGAGCTCGAGCACATGGGCATGCCCTTCGACCGCAACCCCGACGGCACGATCTACCAGCGCCCCTTCGGTGGCCACACCGCCAACTACGGCGAGAAGCCCGTGCAGCGCGCCTGCGCCGCGGCCGACCGCACTGGCCACGCGATGCTGCACACGCTGTACCAGCAGAACGTGAAGGCGCGCACCAACTTCTTCGTCGAATGGATGGCGCTGGACCTGATCCGCGACGCCGAAGGCGATGTGCTGGGCGTCACCGCGCTGGAGATGGAGACGGGCGACGTCTACATCCTCGAAGCCAAGACCACGCTGTTTGCCACCGGCGGCGCCGGCCGCATCTTTGCCGCCAGCACCAACGCCTTCATCAACACCGGTGATGGCCTCGGCATGGCCGCGCGTTCGGGCATTCCGCTCGAAGACATGGAGTTCTGGCAGTTCCACCCCACCGGCGTGCACAACGCCGGCGTGCTGCTGACCGAAGGCTGCCGGGGTGAAGGCGCCATCCTGCGCAACGCCAATGGCGAGCGTTTCATGGAGCGCTACGCGCCGACGCTGAAGGACCTGGCGCCGCGCGATTTCGTCTCGCGCTGCATGGACCAGGAGATCAAGGAAGGTCGCGGTTGCGGTCCGAACAAGGACTACATCAACCTCGACATGACGCACCTGGGTGGCGACACCATCTTGAAGCGCCTGCCCAGCGTCTTCGAGATCGGCCACAACTTCGCCAACGTCGACATCACCAAGGAACCCATTCCCGTGGTGCCGACCATCCACTACCAGATGGGTGGCATCCCCACCAACATCCACGGCCAGGTGGTGGCGCCGAAGAACGGCAATCCCAACAGCGTCGTCAACGGCTTCTACGCCGTGGGCGAATGCAGCTGCGTCAGCGTGCACGGCGCCAACCGCCTGGGCACGAACTCGCTGCTCGACCTGCTGGTCTTCGGCCGCGCGGCCGGCAACCACATCGTCGACAGCGGCCTGAAGAAGCAGAGCCACAAGCCGCTGCCGGCCGATGCCGCCGATGCCAGCCTGGCGCGCCTGGCACGCCTGGACAGCACCACCAACGGCGAGTACGCGCAAGACGTGGCCAACGACCTGCGCGACACGATGCAGCGCCACGCCAGCGTCTTCCGCACCCAGGCGCTGATGGACGAAGGCGTGAAGAAGGTGGCCGACCTCGCCGAGCGCGTGAAGGCCATCGGCCTGAAGGACAAGAGCAAGGTCTTCAACACCGCGCGCATCGAGGCGCTGGAAGTCGACAACCTCATCGAGAGCGCGCAAGCCACGATGGTGAGTGCCGCCGCCCGCAAGGAAAGCCGCGGTGCCCACACCGTCAACGACTACGGCGACACGCCCGAGCATCCGAACGGCCGCAACGACGAGGTGTGGATGAAGCACACGCTGTGGTACTCGGAAGGCAACCGCCTCGACTACAAGCCTGTGAACCTGAAGCCGCTGTCGGTCGAATCCGTGCCACCCAAGGTTCGCACTTTCTGAGTCAGGAGCAGTACCCCATGACGCTACGCACCTTCCAGATCTACCGCTACGACCCCGACACCGACGCCAAGCCCCGCATGCAGACGCTGCAGGTGGAGCTCGACGGCAACGAGCGCATGCTGCTCGACGCGCTGAACAAGCTCAAGGCCGTGGACCCGACGCTGAGCTTCCGCCGCAGCTGCCGTGAAGGCGTGTGCGGATCCGATGCGATGAACATCAACGGCAAGAACGGCCTGGCCTGCCTGACCAACATGCGCACGCTGCCGGGCACCATCGTGCTCAAGCCGCTGCCGGGTCTGCCCGTCATCCGCGACCTCATCGTGGACATGACGCTGTTCTTCAAGCAGTACCACAGCATCAAGCCCTACCTGGTGAACGAGACGCAGGCCCCTGAGAAGGAGCGCCTGCAGTCGCCGGAAGAGCGCGATGAACTGAACGGCCTGTACGAGTGCATCTTGTGCGCGAGCTGCAGCACCAGCTGCCCGAGCTTCTGGTGGAACCCCGACAAGTTCGTGGGCCCCGCCGGCTTGCTGCAGGCCTACCGCTTCATCGCCGACAGCCGCGATCAAGACACGGCCGGCCGCCTGGACAACCTGGAAGACCCGTACCGGCTCTTCCGTTGCCACACCATCATGAATTGCGTCGATGTCTGCCCCAAGGGCCTGAACCCCACCAAGGCCATCGGCAAGATCAAAGAGCTGATGGTCCGCCGCGCCATCTGATGCCATGGACGCGCTGCTCGACGAACGTTCGCTGTCCAAGCTGAAGTGGCGCTGCCGCCGCGGCCTGTTGGAGAACGACCTCTTCGTGCAGCGTTTCTTCGAGCGCCATGAAGCCACGCTCACCGTGCGCCAGGCCGATGGTCTGCAGGCGCTGATGGCGCTGGCCGACAACGACCTGCTCGACCTGCTGCTCGCCCGCAAGCAGCCCCACGACCTGAAAGACGAACCTTGTGACACCCCCGAGGTGCACGAGGTGCTGGCGTTGATGCGCGTGAGCCGCCATTGAGCCCGCATTGCTGAATCCGTAGTCCCTGCTGTCCGAACCCGAAGAAAGGCCCAGCCCATGACCCCCTCCGACGTGAAAGCCACCCTGTCCTTCTCGGATGGCAGCCCCAGCATGGAACTGCCCTTGTACAAGGGCAGCATCGGACCGGATGTCATCGACATCCGCAAGCTCTACGCGCAGACCGGCAAGTTCACCTACGACCCGGGTTTCCTCAGCACCGCCAGCTGCAACAGCAACATCACCTACATCGACGGTGACAAGGGCGAGCTGCTGTACCGCGGTTACCCCATCGAGCAACTCGCGACGCAGTGCGACTTCTTGGAGACCTGCTACCTGCTGCTGAAGGGCGAACTGCCCAACGCGACGCAGAAAGACGACTTCACCAAGCTCGTGACCAACCACACCATGGTCAACGAGCAGATGCAGTTTTTCCTGCGCGGTTTCCGCCGTGATGCCCACCCGATGGCGGTGATGACGGGCCTGGTGGGCGGCCTCTCGGCCTTCTATCACGACAGCACCGACATCACGAACCCGGTGCACCGCGAGATCAGCGCCATCCGCCTGATCGCGAAGATGCCCACGCTGGTGGCCATGGCCTACAAGTACGGCATCGGCCAGCCCTACATCTACCCGAAGAATTCGCTGAGCTACAGCGCGAACTTCATGCGCATGATGTTCGCCACGCCGTGTGAAGAGTACGAGCCCGACGACGTGCTGGTGCGCGCCATCGACCGCATCTTCATCCTGCACGCCGACCACGAGCAGAACGCCAGCACCTCCACCGTGCGCCTGTGCGGCAGCTCGGGTACGAACCCGTTTGCCGCCATCGCCGCGGGCGTGGCCTGCCTCTGGGGCCCGGCGCACGGCGGTGCCAACGAAGCCGCGCTGACCATGCTGAAGGACATCCAGCGCCAGGGCGGCGTGGAGAAGATTGGCGAGTTCATCAAGCAGGTCAAGGACAAGAACAGCAACGTCAAGCTGATGGGCTTCGGCCACCGGGTCTACAAGAACTACGACCCGCGCGCCAAGCTGATGCGCGAAACCTGCCACGAGGTGCTGCAGGCCACCGGCCTGCACGACGACCCGCTGTTCAAGCTGGCCATGGCCCTGGAGAAGATCGCGCTGGAAGACGACTACTTCGTCAGCCGCAAGCTTTACCCCAACGTCGACTTCTACTCGGGCATCGTGCAGAGCGCCCTGGGCATCCCGGTCAGCCTCTTTACCGCCATCTTCGCGCTGGCGCGCACCGTGGGCTGGATCGCCCAGCTCAACGAAATGATCGGCGACCCCGAGTACAAGATCGGCCGTCCGCGCCAGCTCTTCGTCGGTTCACCGGCGCGCAACGTCAAGCCTATCGGCGAGCGCTGATCGCGCCCGCTGCCAGCGTTGCCGCCTGTTCGGGGCGGCAGCGCAGCCAAAACAAAAGCCGCCCTCGGGCGGCTTTTTCTTGGGCGCGCGGTGCCGCGCTTACTTCAGTTCTTGCGCCAGGCGCGCGATGATGGCCTTGGCGTTCGCGCCCATTTCGGGGTTGCCCGAAGAGCCCTGGATCGACACCTCGCTCTGCCCCGCCGCACTCTTGAGCACGACACGGTAGCGCACGGCCGCCAGCGGGTTGGTGTCGTTGCCGAACAGGCGTGACCAGAACCCGGGCTCTTCTTTGCCGGCGCTCTTCGGGTCGACGTAACGCACGTAGTAGATGCCGGCCGAGCGGTCGCGGTCTTCGACGGTGAAGCCGCTGCGGTCCAGGGCCACGCCCAGACGGCGCCAGGCGCGGTCGAAGGGTTCGGCGATGGTCAAGGAGGTGGCCTGCGAGGTCACCACCACTTGCGGCGCCGGTGCGGCAGCGGCCGGGGCCGAGGCCGCAGGTGCTGCCGCCACCGCGCTGCGCGCCGGTTGTTCGGCGGCACCCAGCGTCACCAGCAGGCGGCTCAGCATCTCGGCCTCGAGCTCGGGCTCGGAAGGCCGTGCACGCCAGGTGGTGCCGCTGTCACGCTGCTGCGTGGTGAAAACTTCTTCGACGCCGCGGTGGCTGAGGTAGATCTCGGTGCCGGCGGGCGTGCGCTCCAGGCGTGTGCGGTAGCTGTCGCGTTCGCCGGTGTCGTACAGGTTGCCCAGCAGGCGGCCGACGGTGTTGCGGACGATGTCGTTGGGCAGCTTGGCGCGGTTTTCCGACCAGTTGGTCTCCATCACACCGGCGGCGGCGTTGTCTTCCACGAGCGTGAAGCCGCGCTCCTGCCAGAAAGTCTTCAGGCGCGGCCACAGCAGCTCGGGCGTCTGCGGCACCACCAGCCAGCGGCGCTGGCCGTCGCGCACCACGCGCATGTCGCCCAGGTTGTTCAGGGCCACCGTCGGTGCGGCGGCTGCGCCGGGCACCGCCGGGGCCGCCGTGCCACCTGCCGCGGCCGCGCTGACCACGCCGCCCTGCGGCTGGTAACGCGACTCACGCGAGAGCTGCGTCAGGTCGGGCGGCACTTCCAGCGGCTGGGTCTTGACCACGGTGGAGCGGTAGTCGACCTTGTCGTTCGAGAACAGGCCATCGCCCACGGTGGTGCAGCCGGTGGCGCCGAACACCACGACGGCCAGGGCCACGGCATGCAAAGGGCGGGCCGGATGGGCGGCAGGGGCCGAGGCAAGAGCAACAGGTTTCACGTTCAAGGTCTCCGCAGCGGCCTGGAGCAGGCCCTGCCAGCAGGGGTAAAGGTGGCGTGGATGAAGGCGGGCGCGGCTCAGACGGCGTGCACGCCGGCGTCGCGCAGAGCCTGGCCGACAGCGGCCTGACCGGCCGCGGTGAGCGGCACGATGGGCAGGCGCACGTGCGGCGCGCAGCGGCCCAGTTGGGCCAGGGCCCATTTGGCCGGCGCCGGGCTGGGCTCGCAGAACAGTTGTTTGTGCAGCGGCAGCAGGCGCAGGTGCAGTTCACGCGCGGTGGCCACGTCGCCGGCGATGGCGGCTTTGCACATCAGGTGCATCAGACCCGGCGCGATGTTGGCCGTGACGCTGACGTTGCCGTCACCGCCGAGCAGCATCAACGCTACGGCGGTGCCGTCGTCGCCCGAGTAGACGGCAAAACCTTCGGGCCGGTGCTTGATGAGCTGGCAGGCGCGTTCGATGTTGCCGGTGGCTTCCTTGATGCCCACGATGCCCGGCAATGCGGCAAGGCGCAGCGTGGTCTCGGGCAGCATGTCGGCCACGGTGCGGCCGGGCACGTTGTAAAGCACCAGTGGCAAATCAACCGCTTCGCTGATGGCCTTGAAGTGCTGGTAGATGCCTTCCTGCGAAGGCTTGTTGTAGTAAGGCACCACCGAGAGGTGGCAGTCGGCGCCCACCTGCTTGGCGAAGCGCGCGAGCTCGATGGCTTCGGCCGTGGAGTTCGCCCCCGTGCCGGCCATGATGGGCACGCGCCCGGCGGCATGTTCCACCGCCACGCGGATGACCTCGCAGTTCTCGGCCATCGACACCGTGGGCGATTCGCCGGTGGTGCCGACCACGCCGATGCAGTCGGTGCCCTCGGCGATGTGCCAGTCGATGAGGCGGCGCAGGGCATCGAAATCGATGCCGCCGTCCGCGTGCATCGGGGTCACGAGCGCGACGATGCTGCCTTGGATGGGGTTCATGCAGGATGGGGACAAGGTGAATCGGCGGATTTTAGCCGCCTGGGCCCGGGGGCCGGCAGCCCGGTCTAGCCCAGGGGCCAGCGGGCTTCGACACCGCCCGCGGCCGTTTCGTTCACCGCCACGATGCGCTGCATGCAACGGCCGCTGCCGGCGGGGTCTGCCGAGGCCTCGTAGCCATCTTCATAGGCCACCACACGCAGCGCGGCGCACACGCGCAGCAGCTCGCCGCGCTGCAAGAGGAAGTCGGGCCGGCTCGGGCGGCCGATGTGCTGGTGGCCATCGGCAAAGGTCTCGTGCAGGTAGACGCCGCCGGGCGCCAGCGCGGCCAGCAGCGCCGGGAACAGCGGGCGCCAGAGGTAGTTGGTGACGACGATGGCGTCGAACTGGCGGCCGGGGAGGGGCCAGGGCGCGCCTTCCAGATCGGCCTGCAGCAACTCGGCCGCGGGCAGGGCCTGGGCGACCAGCGCCAGCGCGGCGGGGTCGCGGTCCACGCCCGTGACGCGGTGGCCTTGCGAGGCGAACCAGTGCAGGTGGCGGCCGCCGCCGCAGGCGACATCCAGCACCGTGGCGCCGGGCTTCAGCAGCGGGGTGAAGCGCCGCACCCAGGCCGAGGGCGCACCCAGGCCGTGCATGGCGGGCGGCTGCATCAGAAGCAGCTCCACACGCGGTTGGCGAGGTCCACCACCGTGTGCGGGTTCAGGTAGGCCATGAAGACGGCCGCCAGCACGGCAGTGGCCAGGGCGGCCATCAGCAGGGGCAGGGCGCGGCGTTTCATGAAGATCAGGCCGGCTTGGGCACCGGGCCGCCGCGCACCAGCGCCACTTCGCGCACCGGCAGGTTCACCAGCGCGGCGAACACGCCCAGGCCGACGGCGATCCACCACACCACGTCGTAGCTGCCGGTGGCATCAAACAGCTTGCCGCCCAGCCACACGCCCAGGAAGCTGCCCACCTGGTGGCTGAGGAAGACGAAGCCGCCGAGCATGCTCATGTACTGCACGCCGAAGATCTGCGCCACGATGGCGTTGGTAGGCGGCACCGTGCTCAGCCACAGGAAGCCCATCACCGCCGAGAAGATGTAGACGCTGGTGGGCGTCAACGGTGCCAGCAGGAATGCCACGATGGCCACCGAGCGCAGCGCGTAGATGGCGCTCAGGATGTAGCGCTTGGGCAGGCGCTGCCCCAGGCTGCCGGCCGTGTAGGTGCCGAAGACGTTGAACAGCCCGATGAGCGCCAGCGCGCCAGTGGCCACCTCGGGGCTCAGGCCCTGGTCCTTCAGGTAGCTGGGCATATGCACGCCGATGAACACCACCTGGAAGCCGCAGACGAAGTAGCCGGCCATCAAGAGGCCGAAGCTGGGCGTGGTGAAAGCCTCGCGCAGCGCCGCGGCCACGCTTTGCTTGGGGCCGCTGCTGACGGCCTTGGGGGGCTCGCGCATGCCCAAGGCCAGCGGCGCGATGATCAGCGCCATGCAGGCCAGGACAAAGAGCGCGTTCTGCCAGCCCAGCCCGCCGATGAGCCCGTTTTCCACCGGCACCATCAGAAACTGGCCGAAGCTGCCGGCCGCCGCCGTGATGCCCATGGCCCACGAGCGTTTTTCAGGGGCCACCTGCCGCGCAATGACGCCGTAGACCACCGCGTAGGTGGTGCCGCTCTGCGCCAGGCCCAGCACGATGCCGGCGCCGCCCATGAAGGCCAGGCCGCTGGTGGCCAGGCCCATGAACACCAGGCCCAGCGCGTAGAGCACGGCGCCCACCACCAGCACGCGGAAGGCGCCGAACCTGTCGGCCAGGCCGCCAGCGATGGGCCCGGCCAGACCCCAAGCGAGGTTCTGGATGGCCAGCGCGAAGGCGAAGGTCTCGCGCGACCAACCGCGCTCCATGGTGATGGGCTGCAGCCACAGGCCGAAGCCGTGGCGGATGCCCATGCTGAGCGTGACGATGAGTGCGCCGCAGATGAGCACTTGCCGCATCGACAGGCCCGGCGACGGCGTTTGTGTCGCCCGGTCTGGCGCGGAAGCTGCATTCATTCGGCCATTGTCTCGGAAAACGCTGCAAGTCGTCGGCGCCGGGCTGGCTAGAGTGACACCACTTTCCGGAGGTCGTGATGAAGGTGCTGGTGCTGGGTGGCGGTGTGATCGGGGTCTCGACGGCCTACTACTTGGCCAAGGCCGGGCACGAGGTGGAACTGGTCGACCGCCAGAGCGGGGCCGCGCTGGAAACCAGCTTCGGCAATGCCGGCGAGGTGAGCCCCGGCTACAGCGCGCCCTGGGCCGGCCCGGGCGTGCCCATCAAGGCCATCAAGTGGATGCTGATGCAGCACAGCCCGCTGGTGATCTGGCCGCTGCTCGACCCCGCCATGTGGCGCTGGGGCGCGATGATGCTGGCCAACTGCACCGAAAAAGCCTACGCGCTGAACAAGAGCCGCATGGTGCCGATTGCGGAGTACAGCCGCGATTGCCTGAAAGAACTGCGCGCCGAGACCGGCATCACCTACGACGACCGTGCGCAAGGCACGCTGCAGCTCTTCCGCACGCAGAAGCAGCTCGACAGCATCGGCGGTGACGTGGCCGTGCTCAAGCAGTACGGCGTGCCCTTCGAGGTGCTGGACCGCGCCGGTTTCTGCGCCGTGGAGCCTGCGCTGAAGCTCACGCAAGAGAAGTTCGTCGGCGCGCTGCGCCTGCCCAACGACGAAACCGGCGACTGCCACCTCTTCACCAACCGCCTGGCCGAGATGGCTGCGGCCCTGGGCGTGAAGTTCCGCTGGAACACGCGCATCCAGGCGCTGCAGGTGGGCGGCGGTGCCATCACCGGCGTGCACACCGACGCCGGCCTGCTGCAGGCCGACAAGGTGGTGCTGGCGCTGGGCAGCTTCAGCCCGCAGCTGCTGGAGCCGGTGGGCATCCGCATCCCGGTCTACCCGGTCAAGGGCTACAGCATCACGGTGCCCATCACCGACGCGCAGTACGCCCCCGAGAGCACCATCATGGACGAGACGCACAAGGTGGCCGTCACGCGCTTGGGCGACCGCATCCGCGTGGGCGGCACGGCCGAGCTCGCCGGCTACAGCCTGAACCTGCGCGAAGGCCGCCGCGCGACGCTGAACCACGTGGTGAGCGACCTCTTCCCGCGCGGTGGTGACGTCAGCAAGGCCAGTTTCTGGTGCGGCCTGCGCCCCATGACGCCCGATGGCACGCCCATCGTCGGCCCCACGCCGGTGCAGAACCTGCTGCTGGCCACCGGCCACGGCACGCTGGGCTGGACCATGGCGGCCGGCACCGGCCGCGTCATCGCCGATCTGGTGAGCGGCAAGCAGCCCGAGATCGACGTCAGCGGGCTGGCGATGTCGCGTTACCGCCCGTAGACCCCGAGCTTGGGCCGATGAGCACGCCGCTGCCCGTCACGCTGCACCACCTCTGCGAGGTGCCGGCGTTGCGGCGCGCGGTGGCGGCGCTGATCCACGAAGAGTTCTGGCTCACCGTGCCCGGCGCCAGCGAAGACGGCATGTTCGAGCGCCTGGGCCAGGCCGACCGCGCCGACCACATCCCGCTGTGCCTGGTGGCGCTGCACGAGGGCCGCCTGGTTGGCGTGGTGAACCTCGTCGACAGCGACGACGACGACCACCCCGAGTGGCACCCCTGGCTGGCCGGCATGGTGGTGGCCGAGCCTTGGCGTGGGCGCGGCGTGGGCTCGGCGTTGGTGCGCTACCTGCTGGCCGAGGCCCGCGGCCTGGGCTGCGAGCGCGTCTACTTCGGCACCGACGGACCAGGCTTCTACACCCGGCTGGGTGCGGTGGTGCAGTTGCAGCCGCGGCCGGGCTTCTGGTTCATGCGTTTCGAGCTCGCTTGAAGAGGGCGGCACAGGCCCCCTCCTAAAATCGGCCGCATGCCCTCCATCAAGCAGACCACTTCTCAAAACGGCAGCTACGGCGAAGCCTCCATCCGCGTGCTCAAGGGCCTGGAGCCCGTGAAACAGCGGCCGGGCATGTACACCCGCACCGACAACCCCCTGCACATCATCCAGGAGGTCATCGACAACGCCGCCGACGAGGCCCTGGCCGGCCACGGCAGCCGCATCGGCGTGACGCTGCATGCCGACGGCAGCATCAGCGTGGAAGACGATGGCCGCGGCATCCCCTTCGGCCTGCACCCCGAAGAACAGGTGCCGGTGATCGAGATCGTCTACACACGCCTGCACGCCGGTGGCAAGTTCGACAAGGGGGCCGGTGGCGCCTACAGCTTCAGCGGCGGCCTGCACGGCGTGGGCGTGAGCGTGACCAACGCGCTCGCGAAGCGCTTGCAGGTGACGGTGTGGCGCGAAGGCCAGGTGGCCGCGCTGTGTTTCGGCAACGGCGGTGACGTGATCGAGCCGCTGGTGCTGCGCAAGGCGGGGGCGGGCGACCGCAAACACGGCACCACGGTGCGCGTGTGGCCCGATGCGAAGTACTTCGAGAGCGCCGATCTGCCGCGTGGCGAACTGCTGCACCTGCTGCGCAGCAAGGCCGTGCTGATGCCTGGCGTGACGGTGACGCTGACGGTGGAGAAAGCTGGTCAGAAGGACCCGGAAGTCACCACCTGGAAGTACGCCGCCGGCCTGCGCGACTACCTGCAGCAGAGCCTGGTGGCCGACCCGCTGATCCCGCTGTTCGAAGGTGCGCAGTACGCGACCGCGAGCGAGAGCGAAACCTTCGCCGAAGGCGAGGGTGCTGCCTGGTGCGTGGCTTTCACCGACGAAGGCACGCTGCTGCGCGAGAGCTATGTCAACCTCATCCCCACCGTGGCCGGCGGCACGCACGAGAGCGGCCTGAAAGACGGCCTGTTCGGCGCCATCAAGGGTTTCATCGACCTGCACAGCCTGCTGCCCAAGGGTGTGAAGCTGATGCCGGAAGACGTGTTCTCACGCGCCAGCTTCGTGCTCTCAGCCAAGGTGCTGGACCCGCAGTTCCAGGGCCAGATCAAGGAACGCCTGAACAGCCGCGACGCGCTGCGTCTGGTGTCGGCCTACGTGAAGCCGGCGCTGGAGCTGTGGCTGAACCAGCACGTGGATCTCGGCAAGAAGCTGGCCGAGCTCGTCATCCGCCAGGCGCAGACGCGCCAGCGCGCCAGCCAGAAAGTGGAGAAGCGCAAGGGCAGCGGCGTGGCCGTGCTGCCCGGCAAGCTGACCGATTGCGAAAGCCGCGACCTGCTGTTCAACGAGGTGTTTCTCGTCGAGGGCGACAGCGCCGGCGGCAGCGCCAAGATGGGCCGCAACAAGGAAACCCAGGCCGTGCTGCCCTTGCGCGGCAAGGTGCTCAACACCTGGGAGGTCGACCGCGACCGGCTCTTCGGCAACACCGAGATCCACGACATCGCCGTGGCCGTGGGCGTGGACCCGCACGGCCCCAACGACGAGCCCGATTTCAGCGGCCTGCGCTACGGCAAGGTCTGCATCCTGAGCGACGCCGATGTCGACGGCTCGCACATCCAGGTGCTGCTGCTCACGCTCTTCTTCCGCCACTTCCCGAAGCTGGTGGAGCGCGGCCATGTCTACATCGCGCGGCCGCCGCTGTACCGCATCGATGCCCCCGCACGCGGCAAGCGTCCGGCCGCCAAGCTGTACGCGCTGGACGAAGGTGAACTCGAAGCTGCGCTCGACAAGCTGCGCAAGGAAGGCGCCAAAGAAGGCAGCTGGAGCATCAGCCGCTTCAAGGGCCTGGGCGAGATGAACGCCGAGCAGCTGTGGGAGACCACGCTGAACCCCGAAACCCGCCGCCTGCTGCCCGTGAGCTGGCTGGGCCGCGGGTTCGATGCCACCGGCACGCTGCTGGGCAAGCTGATGGGCAAGGGCGAAGCCCAGGCGCGGCGCGACCTGATGGAGCTGCGCGGCGACGAGGTCGAGGTGGACGTCTGAAGCACGTCGTCGTCACCGGCGCCGGGGCCGGCATCGGCCGCTGTGTGGCCGAGACCCTGGCCGGCCAAGGCCACCGTGTCTGGGCTTGCGCGCGCCAGTCGGCCGACCTGGCGGCGCTGGGGGCCATCGCCGGCATCGAGCCCGTGGCACTGGACGTGCGCCAGCCCGCGCAGGTCCAGGCCTTGGCCGAGCGCCTGCCGGTGCTGCATGGGCTGGTGAACAACGCCGGTGTCGGCGGTCTGGGCTGGCTGCACACCTTCAACGACGATGAGTTCCAGGACATCCTCGACACCAACCTGCTGGGCCCGCAGCGCTTGAGCCGCGCCTTGCTGCCGGCCCTGCTGGCCGCGGGTGAAGGCCAGGGCCGCATCGTGCACATCGGCTCGATGGGCGGCAGCATCACGAGCCCGCTCTACGGCCCCTACACCGCGAGCAAACACGCGCTGGAAGCCTATGCGCAGTGCCAGCGCCTGGAGCTGGCGCCGCACGGCGTGGCGGTCAGCATCGTGCAGCCAGGTGCCGTGGCCACGGGGATAGGCCAGCGTGGTGCGGCCGGCCTGCGCGCACGTCTGCAGCGGGCCGGGCCACCTTTTGCGGAGGCCGCGGCCGCTCTGCTGGCGCAGCTCGACAGCGATGGCGGCGTGCCCGCGCCCTTCGACCCCTCTCAGCCCGAATCGGCCAGCAACCGCCGCCAGTCGCCGCCCGAGGCGGTGGCCGCAGCGGTGCTGCACGCGCTGTTCGACGACGCGCCGCGGGCCCGCTATCTGGTCGGCAGCCGTTGGGAAGGCGACCGGGTGGTCCACCAGCTCATCGAGCGCCTGCTCGATGCCAACGAAGGCGAGGCGATGTTGATGGGTCGGGATGAACTGGTGGCGCGCCTGGACGCCGCGCTCGCACAGCGCGCAGCTGCCGGCGCCACGTCCGCGGCGGGGCGGTCATGCTGAGCCTGCGGCCGACCATGCTGTCCGACCTCGACTACGTCGCCAGCGTCGAGACCGATCCCGCCAACCTGCCTTTCATCACCCCCTGGGAACGCACGCAACACGAGAGCGCGGTGCGTTTTCCGGATTTCCGCCACTTCATCATCGACGCGAGCGCCGGGGCGGCGGGTGAAGGCGGCGGCCGCGACGGTTTCGTCATCCTGCAGGGCTGCCGCAACCCGCACAAGAGCGTGGAGCTCAAGCGCCTGGTGCTGCAGCCCAAGGGCCGCGGCCTGGGCCGGCAGTGTGTGCGTGTGCTCAAGCGCCTGGCCTTCCGCGACCTGGGCGCGCACCGTTTCTGGCTGGATGTGAAGAGCCTCAACACACGCGCGCTGGCGCTGTATGCCAGCGAAGGTTTTGTCGAAGAAGGCCGGCTGCGCGAAAGCGTGCGTCTGCAGCCCGCGCCGGGCCAGCCGGCCGACGGCTACGACACGCTGGTGGTGATGAGCCTGCTCGACCGCGAGTACCAGGCGCGCGTGGCGCTGGGGCTGGAAGGCAGCTGAGCGCCGGCGCTCGGCCGCTGCGGGGCCGGGTTCATCGCAGCACGCTGCAGCTGGTCGCAGCCGGCGCGGCCTGCCGGCGCCGGGCGCCTATGCTGCAAGCTGGCCCCACTTCGCCGGCACGCCCGGTGCGCCCCACCATGAAGACCTCACCCCGCTTTCGTACCCTCTGGCCGCTGCTGTGCAGCGCCCCGGCGTGGCTGCTGCCCGCGCTGGCCCAAGCCCAAAGCCCGGCGCCGGCCCCGGCCGGCCGCTCGCTGGTGGCCCTGTACGACGCGCCCACCATCAAGAACCGCTGCACCGCCGAACTCAAGGCCACGCGCGCGGCCATCGCCAGCATGGAAAAGGGCCGAGATCCCGCACGCCTGTTGTCCGACTTCAACCGCCTGCAGCTGCGCAGCGCGAGCTTCGGCAACCCGGTCTACCTGCTGGCCAACGTGTCGCCCAGCAAGGCCGTGCGCGATGCGGCCCAGGCCTGTATCGAGAAGCTCAGCCCGCTGAGCACCGAGCTCTACCAGAGCGTGCCGCTGTACCGCCGTGTGCAGGCGCTGCAGGCCGCCGACCCCATCGACGCGCGTTACCGCGACGACCTGATCGAGAGCTTCGAGGACAGCGGCGCTTCGCTGCCCGCTGACAAACGCGCCCGCGCCAAGGCCATCAGCGACGAGCTGGAAGTGCTGGGCCTGGCCTTCCAGAAGGCCGTCAATGAAGACCCGAGCACGGTGACGATCTCCGTGGCCGAAGCCGCCGGCCTGCCCGAGGCCTGGCTGAAGGAGCGCAAGCGCGACGCCGAAGGCCGCCTGGTGCTGGGCATGGACTACCCGACCGTGGTGCCCTTCCTCACCAACGCCAGCAACGAAGAGGCGCGCCGCAAGCTGTGGACGGCCTTCCAGAACCAGGGCGGCGAGGCCAACCTGCAGCGCCTGGACCGCGCGCTGCAGCTGCGCCATGAACTTGCGCAGCTGCACGGCCAGCCCGACTACGCCAGCATGGTGCTCAAGCGCCGCATGGCGCAGACGCCCAAGGCGGTGGAAGACTTCCTGCAAGGCGTGCGCAAGGCCGTGGACGCCGGCGAGCTGCGTGAACTGGCCGAACTGCGCGCCGAGAAGGCCGCACAACTGGGCCTGCCGCTGGCGCAGGTGCAGGTGCAGCGCTGGGACACCAGCTTCCTGCAAGAGCGGCTGAAGCGCTCGCGCTATGCCGTCGACCAGGAAAAGCTGCGCGCCTACTTCCCCACCGACGCCTCGGTGGCCTTCGCCATCCGCCTGGCCGAACGCCTCTACGGCGTGCGTTTCGCGGCCGCCAAGGTGCCGGTGTGGCACCCCGAGGTGCGTTACTACGATGTCTTCGACGCGGACGGTGGTGCTTTCGTCGGTAGCGTCTACCTCGACCTCTTCCCGCGCGAGGGCAAGTACAACCACGCCGCGGCCTTCGGCGTGGTGCCGGGCTCCAGCCTGGCCAAGCTGCGGCCGGCCTCGGTGCTGGTGACCAACTTCAACCGCCAGGGCTTGGACCACAACGAGCTCGAAACCCTGCTGCACGAGTTCGGTCACGTGCTGCACGGCGTGTTCTCGCAGACACGTTATGCCGACCAGGCCGGCACCTCGGTGAAGCGTGATTTCGTCGAAGCGCCCTCGCAGATGTTCGAGGAATGGGCGCGTCGCCCCGAGACCCTGGCCGTGCTGGCCGAGGTGTGCAAGGACTGCCCGCGCCTGAGCGCCGAGCAACTGCAGCAGCTCGACCGCGCCCGCACCTTCGGCCGCGCCATGCGCTACAGCCGCCAGTGGCAGTACGCCAGCTACGACATGCGCCTGCACACCGGCGCCCCGCAGCCGGCCATGGCCGCCTGGGTGGCGCTGGAGAAGAGCCTGCCGCTGGGTTACGTGGAAGGCACGCGCTTCCCGGCCGGCTTCGGCCACCTGATGGGCGGCTACGGCGCGGGCTACTACGGCTACCTGTGGTCGGAGGTGATGGCGCTGGACATGCTCTCGGCCTTCCAGGGCAAGCTCATGGACCCGGCCGTGGGCCGGCGCTACCGCGAGCTCATCCTCTCGCGCGGCGGTGAGGTGGCGCCGCAGGCCATGGTGGAGGCCTTCCTCGGCCGCAAGCCGGGCACCGAGGCCTTCTTCGCGGAGATCACCGGCCAGCGGTGATTCAGTGCAGCAGCTGCTGGGCGTTCTCCAGCAGTTGTTCGTGCGGTGGCAGGTGCAGGCACAGGTCTTCGATCTGCAGGCCCAGGTGCTGCAGCAGCGGGGCCTGCAGTTCTGCCAGGCCGACGGCGGCGTCTTGCCCCGCCTCGCGCAGATCGGTGATGACGCTGGCCAGGCGCAGCACCGCGCCCAGGCGGCTGAAGGGGCGTGCGGCGAGCGGGTCGGCCGCGGCCCGGAAGGCGTCTTCCAGCACGGCCGGAAAGTGCCAATGCGCAGCGATGGCCGTGCTCACCTGCGGGTGGCTGCAACCCATCAGCGTTTCTTCCCAGCCGATCGTCGAATCGGGCACGGTGGCGTGGAGGTCCACCTCCAGGCAGCGCTGCGGGTCCACCAGCGCCATCAGGATGCGGCCGCTGCGCAGCATCAGCCCGCCCAGATAGGCCACGTCCTGGTCTTCGCCCAGCGCGTGGGCCACGGCCTGGGCATAGGCCGCCATCGCCATGCTGCCGCGCCAGTGCCGCAGGCGGTCGAAGCCCTGGGGCGAGGGCAGGGCGCCACTCAGGCAGGCCGAGAGCGTGAGGTCGCGCAGGTGGCCCAGGCCCAGAACCATCGTGGCGTCCTTCAGCGTGGCCACGTTGCGCGCAGGTGAGAAGCGCGACGAGTTGGCCAAACGCAGCACCTTGCCGGCCAGGGCCTGGTCGCGGCTGACCAGATCTGCCACGTGCTGCAGCGACAGATCGTCGCGGGAGAGGCTGCGCATCAGTTTCTGCGCCACTTCTGGCATCGCAGGGATGTCGATGGCACGGGCGGTGTAGTCGTTCAGGCTCGGCATGGGCAGCTGTCCTCGGCGCTGGGGTGGGCGGGACGGCCGGCGCCCGCCGCGCCATCCTCTTGCCATGGTCTTTCGACACCTCGCCCAGTGACTTGAGGTGCCGCGGCTGCGGGCTTTCCCGCGGGTGCGGCGAAAATCGGGCCGGCGGTCCTGTGGGACCGCGTTCTTTTCTGCGGCCCCATCGGGCCGCGCGTGATGTTTTGTCCTGGGCCCCCGCCGATGACCGAAGACCTGTTCTCCCAGCCCGCCGATGCCGGCGACTCGCTGGCCCTGGCCGACTACGCCGAACGCGCTTACCTCGAATACGCGCTGAGCGTGGTGAAGGGCCGCGCGCTGCCCGATGTCTGCGACGGCAACAAGCCGGTGCAGCGCCGCATCCTGTACTCGATGTTCCGCATGGGCCTGGCCTACACCGGCAGCGGTGGTGCCAAGCCCGTGAAGAGCGCGCGCGTGGTGGGCGACGTGCTCGGCCGCTACCACCCGCACGGCGACACCGCCGCCTACGACGCGCTGGTGCGCATGGCGCAGAACTTCAGCCAGCGCTACCCGCTGATCGACGGCCAGGGCAACTTCGGCAGCCGCGACGGCGACGGCGCCGCGGCCATGCGCTACACCGAGGCGCGCCTGAGCCCCATCGCGCGGCTGCTGCTCGACGAGATCGACGAAGGCACGATCGATTTCCAGCCCAACTACGACGGCAGCACCGAAGAGCCGAAGCAGCTGCCCGCGCGCCTTCCCTTCGTGCTGCTGAACGGCGCCAGCGGCATTGCCGTGGGCCTGGCCACCGAGGTGCCCAGCCACAACCTGCGCGAGGTGGCCGCGGCCAGCATCGCGCTGATCAAGGACGAGAAGCTCACCGACGACGAACTCTTCGCGCTGCTGCCCGCGCCCGATTTCCCGGGCGGCGGCCAGATCATCAGCAGCGCCGCGGACATCCGCGACGCCTACAGCGGCGGCCGCGGCAGCCTGAAGGTGCGCGCACGCTGGGTCATCGAAGACCTGGCGCGCGGCCAGTGGCAGCTGGTGGTGACCGAGCTGCCGCCGCAGACCAGCGCGCAGAAGGTGCTGGAAGAGATCGAGGAACTGACCAACCCCAAGGTCAAGACCGGCAAGAAGGCGCTGGCGCCCGAGCAACTGCAGCTCAAGGCCGCGGTGCTGAGCGTGCTGGACGCGGTGCGTGACGAGAGCAGCAAAGACGCGCCCGTGCGCCTGGTCTTCGAGCCCAAGAGCCGCACGGTGGAGCAGGCCGAACTCATCACCACGCTGCTGGCGCACACCAGCCTGGAAAGCAGCGTGCCCATGAACCTGACCATGGTGGGGCTGGACGGCCGCCCGGTGCAGAAGGGGCTGCGCAAGATCCTCACCGAGTGGATCGCTTTCCGCCTCGGCACCGTGGAGCGCCGCACGCGCCACCGCCTGGCCAAGGTGCTGGACCGCATCCACATCTTGGAGGGCCGGCAGGCGGTGCTGCTGAACATCGACGAGGTGATCCGCATCATCCGCAACAGCGACGAGCCCAAGCCGGCGCTGATCACCGCGTTCAATCTGAGCGACCGCCAGGCCGAAGACATCCTCGAAATCCGGCTGCGCCAGCTCGCGCGGCTGGAAGCCATCAAGATCGAGCAAGAGCTGAAGGAACTGCGGGAACAGCAGGGCAAGCTCGAAGACATCCTCGGCAACCCGGCGGCGCTGAAGCGCGTGGTGATCAAGGAGATCGAAGCCGACGCCAAGGCCCACGGCGACGACCGCCGCACGCTGGTGCAGGAAGAGAAGAAGGCCGTGGCCGAGGTGAAGGTGGTGGACGAGCCGGTGACGGTGGTCGTCAGCACCAAGGGCTGGGTGCGGGCGCTCAAGGGCCACGAGGTGGACGCCAGCACGCTGGCCTTCAAGCCGGGGGATGGGCTCTACGCCACCTTCCCCGCGCGCACGGTGGATGTGCTGCTGGTCTTCGGCAGCAACGGGCGTGTCTACAGCGTGGCCGTGAGCCTGTTGCCCGGCGGGCGCGGGGATGGTGTGCCCATCACCACGCTCATCGACCTGGAAGCGGGTTCGCAGATCACGCACTACTTCGCCGGCGCGGCCGCCACCAAGCTGCTGCTGGCCAACAGCGGCGGCTACGGCCTGCTGGCGCTTGCTGGCGACATGGTGGGCCGCAACCGCGGCGGCAAGGCTTTCCTCACGCTGGAAGCCGGCGACCAACTGCTGCCGCCGGTGCCCGTGGCCGCTGCGCACAAGCAGGTGGCTTGTCTCTCGGCCGACGGCCGGCTGCTGGTCTACGGCCTGGACGAGTTGAAGCTGCAGCCCGGCGGTGGCCGCGGCCTGACGCTGATGGACGTGGACGCGCAGGCGCCGCTGGTGAGCGTGGCCACGCTGGCCGACGCGCTGAAGGTGCTGGGCCTGGGCCGCGGGCAGAAGCCCAAGGAAGAAGTCTTCAAGTGGTCGGCGCTGGCCGATCACATCGGCAAACGCGCGCGCAATGGCCGCGCGGTGGCGGCCTTCCAGAAGGTGATCAAGGTGTTGGCGGCCTGAGGCCGCAGTCTGAGCGGCCGGCCCGCCCGGGCCGGCCTTGTCAGCGGCGCGCGCGCATCACGCGCAGCGCCACGAAGGCCAGCAGCGCAAACAGCCCCAGGCTGTAGAACTCGTAGGGCATGCCGAAGAGGTTCACCTTCGCATCGGCACAGCTGGCGTAGGCGGCAAAGAGCTGCGGCGCCAGTTCATCGAGGCCCGAGGCGCGCATCCAGCGGTCGGCCAGCGTCATGGCGCAAGAAGCGCTCTGCGCCGCCACGAAGTGCTGCCACAGCGCGGCGGTGGCACCGGCGATGGCCAGCAAGGCCATCGCGCCGCCGCCCAGCCAGCGCATCCACGCGTTGCGCACGAAGATGCCGGGCAGTGCCACCAGTGCGATGGCGACGAAGACCACGCGCTGCAGCACGCACCAGGCGCAGGGCTGCATGTCCCACACGTATTGGGTGAAGAGCGCGGCGCCCACGGCGCCCAGCGACAGCAGCACCGTCAGCGCGCACCACACACGCGCCGAGATGCCGCCGCGCGCGTGTGAACCCGAACCGCGCATCGCCATCCTCACTCGACCTCGGCGATGAGCTCGATCTCCACGCAGGCGCCCATGGGCAGCTGCGCCACGCCGAAGGCGGCCCGCGCGTGCGCGCCGATCTCGGGGCCGAAAACCTGGCCGATCAGCTCGCTGGCGCCGTTGGTGACGAGGTGGTGATCGGTGTAGGTGGGCGCGCTGTTGACCAGGCTCAGCAGCTTGACGATGCGTTTGACCTTCGAGAGATCACCCACCGCGGCCTGCAGCGTGCCCAGCAGGTCGATGGCCACGGCGCGCGCGGCGGCCTTGGCGGTGTCGGTGTCCATGTCGGTGCCCAACTGGCCCACCCAGGCTTTGCCATCGCGCTTGGCGATGTGGCCCGAGAGGAAAACCAGCGAGCCGGTGCGCACGAAAGGCACGTAGGCCGCGGCGGGCACGGCCACGGGCGGCAGCGTGATGCCCAGGGCTGACAGGCGTTCGGCGATGGGGGTGCTCATGCGGGTCTCCGGCGGGGAAAAAGGGGTGTGCTGCGTGCCGCCGTGCGGGGCTGCGGGTGAGGGTGCCAACGCGAGAGGGAGCCCCTCTGGGGGGCCTGTGCGAGGCGGCGGAATCCTACACTGGCCCGCATGCAAACCCGGCCTGTCGCCACCGCCCCACGCGGCTGGGCGGCCCCGGCTGCGGCGCTGGCCTGGGGCCTGTTGGGCGGGGCGCTGCTGCAGTTGCAAGAAGCCGCCTTGCCCGGGCTCGCAGCCCTGGCCGGGGCCGCCGGGCTGGCAACGGTGTTGGGCTGGGCGGTGCTGTGGGGCTGGCGCAGCTGGGCCGCGCCGGGCGATCGCGCCGGGGTGCGGTGGGCGCTGCTGGCGCTGCTGCTCTTGGCCGCGGCCACGCTGGGCTACGGCAGCACCGCGGCACGCGCGCACCTGAAGCTGCTGGACCGCCTGCCCGCCGCGCTGGAGGGGGTGGACCTGCAGGTCACCGGCCTCATCTCCGACTTGCCGCGCCACAGCCTGCAGGGCACACGCTTCGTCTTCGAGCCCGAGGCCGCCACGCTGCGCGGCGCGCCGGTGCGTGTGCCCGAACGTTTGTCGCTCGGCTGGTACCGCGGCTTCGACGAAGACAGCCTGCTCGCCGGCCCCGAAGAGCCGCTGCGCGCCGGCCAGCGCTGGCGCTTCACGCTGCGCCTGCGCCAGCCGCACGGCGCGATGAACCCGCACGGCTTCGACCTGGAGCTGTGGATGTTCGAGCGCGGCCTGGGCGCCAGCGGCTACGTCCGGGCGCGGCCCGAGAGCCCACCCGAGAAGCTGGACGGCAAGGCCGGCGCCCCCGTGCAGCGCGCACGCCAAGCGTTGCGCGACGCGCTGCAGCGCCAGGTCGGCGAGGGCGCTGCGGCCGATGTGCTGGCGGCCTTGTTGATCGGCGACCAGGCCGCCATCGCGCGCGAGGATTGGGAGGTCTTCCGCCTCACGGGCGTGGCCCACCTGATGTCGATCTCAGGCGTAATCGATACTTTAGTTTTTGCTGTAACAAATGTATCAGATGAAGGGCAAAAGCGGTTTGACGACAACCACTTAGATCGATTAAAGTCCACAGCAGCCCGTACCTATACGTGGCAGCCCGAGGCAGGGCAAGGGCCGCTTCCGCTTGGCCCGAGATCAACCACCGCCCGCGCGTCAATGACGCTCGATAGCCGAGAAGGCAGCGACACGGTTGTTCAGGCGTCAACCGCCCTGCCTTGGCATCTACCCAACTTTTCCGTCGAGGCAGAGCACATGGCCACTGGCCAAGGAGCTCAGCATCATGACGATGCCCACGATGGTCGGCAAGAAGCCGACAACGGTCACGTTCAACGTGATCACTGACGACGACAACGGGGCGCAGTACCTGATTGTCGATGTCAACTACGGTGAGCACGGGAACGCTGCCACCACGATCGACATCGATCAGCCCCAGGACCTGCACGAATTCGTCGGCAGCACGCTGTTTAAGTTGCTGACGACCGCGCAGTGGATGGAGTGCAGCCACAAGATGGGAGGCACGGCATGAGCGCGAACCAATCTCGGTTTTTGGCCGAACTGTCCAGCATTGAGGGCGGCACGCTGACCAAGGACAAGCGCCCAACCTTCCATGACTTGCTTGACAAGGCGCGATACAACTTCATCCAGACGGGCAAGGGTCAGATCGACAAGATCCGAGCGGGCGAGGGCAATCTGAACAAGTTCGGAAACCTCTGCACCGCCTGGACAGAGAAGGTGTCGAAGGGCTACCGGGTCACGTTCAAGTCCGGCGCCTCCGCGCTTGAGATTGTCCCGGGCAAGACCTATTTCTACGTGCCGGATGCCGATGCGGCCTGCGAGTTGATCGCGAAGTGCATCATCGCCGCCGAAGGCAACATGCTCGACGACATGCTCGTCACGACGCCAAAGCCACAGAAGGTGCGCACAGCCACGGCATACGTCGAGGAGGTCAGGCAAAGCTGGGGTCCAAGCAACGGGGGCGAAGAGTGAAGTACTTCAATACCGTGACCTTCACAGTCGATGGAACGGAACTGCTTGCTGCAGGACTCACGCTCGAGGATCTGCAGAGCGACATGCGGGACATCTTCGGCACGGACAACGTCGTCCAAGGGCCGAGGGGAACTGTGTGCGTGAACGTGGTCGAGGATTTCGACTGGACCCCGTTCGACGGAACCTGAGGAACGAGCCGGCCTCCGGGCCGGCTCCGCACCGGAGCACTCATGATCCCCGCACACATTGAGCGTGAAGCTCGAAATGACCTGCAACGCCGCTACAGCATCAACTGGGCCGACGTGGTGGCCCTCCTGATGGAGCCAGGCTTCGAAGTCCCACCGCACAGCGATGGTCAGGAAGTCCACGATGCTGTCTATCGGGCAGCGATGGAATTGCTGAGGCGAGAAGGCCTCGCCTAAGGAAGACCGGGCCAACCTTCGGGTTGGCCATTTTTTGGCCAACTTCTGTACATCATATATTGTGGCTGCTTTCAGCGTGTCACAAACGGGCGCTTTTCTGTTGATCGGCTTCTTGCAGCAGTGCGAGCATCTTCTCGATGCCTTCAGGACGAATCAGGTAGGCATAGGGAAACTCGCCGACTCGATAGAACCCTGTCTGTTGAAGCACGTTCGCCATCAGCCACCGCGACAACGCGTTGTTGCTCGTGTTCCCGAAAACCTTGCGCAGGTTTTTCGCGGACCACTCGTAAGGCCCTGTGCCCTGCGCCACGTAGGGCAGCACCCAGTCGATCACGGCGTTGATGCGTCTGCGCACCCGCGGATCACCCATGTTGGGAGCGTAAGCCGTGAGCGATAGCCCACTTGCGCGGTACCTCTTAGGGCTGGAGCCTGAGTTCAAGTTCTTGGAGGGCGTGGACGGCGGGTCGCACATTGTCGATCTGGCGAACCGGACAGCGGGCACTCTGGGCGAGGTCACGGCACGCTGGGCCGACGAGTACCACGAAAAATTCCGCGCTGAGGTTGACGAGCACATCCAAGCAAACAAGGGCAAGGGGCGCAGCGCCAACTTTCAGACGGTTGATCGCAACGCCGCGCGCCATCACGCGGTCAGGAAAGCAAAGTTCATCGAGAGGACGACGAAGGCCAGCCCTCCCGTCAAAAGCAACGGCAAATGGCCGTACCCGTGGCCGATGCATCACTTCGTCTGGCAGGCCCGCGAGGGCGCCGGCAAGTCATCCATCGTCGGCGAGCTTGTGGAACGTGGATTCACGGTGGTCTTTTGCTCGAAGACCAACGATCAGCTTGTCGAGCAGGAGCGAGGGTTTCGGGAGCGGTGGCCTAACCTGCGCATCCACCGGCATCGATCCAAAGCACGTCACCTGCAAGAGCAGCTTGCCAGCATCGGCGTGGACTTGAGGCCCGTCTACCACGAGCCTAGGTCGCCATACTCGGCAGCACAGCTTGACGAGCCCAGCACGCGGCAAGCTCTGCGAAAGGCGCTTGACGCGGCCGGATACCCAACGGACAAAGTTCACGAAACTTTCGACAAGCTGTACACCCAATACAAGTCGCCGCCGGTGGCGGGCTTGCATACGGACGTGGTGTTGATGACGCTCACCGCGTTCAAGGCGTACTGCACCGCGCGGCACCGGCCGTGGTGGCACGCGCTTGGACTTCTCAAAGGTGAAAAGCGGATTCAACATAAGCACAGGTGGCATGACGACGATAGCGCGCCACCGCCAGGAACAAGATTTCTTCCAAACGTCATCCCGTCGTCAGACCCAACACCAAAAGCCGACGCCCAGGGATTGCCTTTGGTGGGCGTGGAGCTTGGGCTACCGGGAATCGTCGTCATCATCGATGACCCTGATCGCACGGATTTCGACTTCCGCCGACTAATTGAAGACAAGGACTTGGAGGCGGTCTATCGCAAGGAAAGGGCATTGCCAAAATACCAGCAAGACTGGGTGCTCACTTCTCATTGGGAAAAGCAGGGCTACCCTCCGCTGCTGGCGAAGCGGATTGCCGCAGAGTGGACGCAGAAAGCCTACGAGCATCAAGTCGCATCATTTCAAAATAAGCAGTTTGAAGAACGCCCAGCGACAAGCTGGCTGGGCTATGGACTACAACGTGGGTTCAGGCAAAAGGATGGTTTTGCCCCAAAGATTCTGGTAACGACAACCGAGCACATCACGGCTAAGCTCGCTTTTCGGACTTTGAACACCACGATGAAGTGGGCGCCTGAGTGCGGAGCGTTGTATGCAGCTAAAGGTGTGTTGCGCGCCAAGCCAGATCCAAATTGCCACGTAACTTTGCTAAGCACGCGGCTCGTCCGCAAGGGCAACCACATTCTGCTGGTGCTGATTGCGGAAAAGCTAAAGGAAGAGTTTACCGACGTAGCCTTCATCGCCGACGGCCTCGGCTGCGACCTGAACTTGATGAACAACAAGGGCCGCAACGACCTCGCCGAGCACAGCACCATCGTCAAGCTGTCGGTGCCGAACCCGTCAGTAGCATTGAACCTATGGGCGCAGTTTCCGGCGAGCGAGAACCCGCAGGCTCTGAACACCATTCTGCTGGCCGATCTAGCCAACCAAGCGATTGGAAGAAACCAGGGATTCCGCTTTGCTGGCAAGCCGTGCGTCGTCTTGATTGACCCGATGTATGCGAGGCGTCTCGTGCATAGCGACCTATTAAGGTATGTGCCAACGCCCTGGAGCTTTCACAATCCGCCGCAACAAACCCTCACCCTGCATGGTCCCATGACAGCGATGGAACGCAGACTGTCGGAATTGCTGACGAACGCGCGCAACTTTGGCATGAGCGCAAAGGGCGGCATGCCCATTGGGTTCAATCTTCCGGAAAAGCAGCGGACGATGTACATCGACTGGCTGAACCGAAATAACGTCGTATACAAGCACCTGCTGTAGCTGCGGGCCACCCAGGCGACGCCGGTGACACCGGTTCGGTCCGGGTGAAAGGTACCTTGTATTCAAGTCTGGATGTCGCCGGCCAGTTAGTCCGCTACTTGCGCAAGGCACGGCACCGTATCATCATTGCATTGAAAGATGGACAGTTAGGCACAAGCAAAAAAGAGACCCGAAGGTCTCTGAGCTGTGCCGACTTCCAAATTGTTGGGCTGCAAAGTCTCGGCAGAAATGCCCTTATTTTGCCCGCGTCCGGGCTGGCTGCTGCCTAGTAGTCGCTCGGTAGCATGATGCAGGTCGAAGCGCGAACGCCGTTCTCACCTGTCGCCTCAGTCAACACCCACACCCTGCCAGCAGAGAAGCTATATGCCGACAGAATGCGCCTGCCGTCCAGCACCGCCGCATCGTTGACGCATTTGTCGGCCGTAGTAATGTCGCCCCAGTCTCCTGAAGCGTGGCGCACCAACAAGGTGGAGATGTCGATGCGGTGCTTACGGCAGAAGTGAAGTGCTTGAAGCGTGCTGACGACCTGACCCATACCAAACTTGGCCGGGTCAAGGTTGGTCACGACAGCAGCGACTTCAGCTTCGCAACGTGTGTTTCCAGCACGGTCAGTTCGTCGGCCGTGACCTTGGCCTTAAACGCTGCAGCGCTGAGTTGCGCCTTCATGCGGTCCACCATCGAGGTGGGCTGACGCTTCGCCTTCGGAGCGGCTGCGGGTTCGACGGTCTTCGAGGTTTGAGCGGTTGCCATCAGGATTCTCCGTTTGCTATCGCGCGGTATTGCGCGATATGGAAATACTATCAAGCGGCCGATTTTCAGGTTGAGCGTTACGCGTCGTTTCGGGGTAATGCCGCTTAGATTCGTGCAGCGACTGCGACTGCGACTGCCGCCTTCTTCTTCGCCGTACGCCGTGCGTCGAGGGCCTTAAGACGGTCAAGCATCTTCTGCGGTGGGAAACCCGGATTGGGAAGATCCTTGATGGTGTGCCCGAGATTTTCAACAAGCTTCAGGATGAATCCGTACTTTGCGATGTTGAATCTCCAGAGCGTCTGATAACCCACGCGGCTACGTGTGCACCCGCCCTTTCTGATCGCAGTGAAGTAAGACTTCCACTCGCGCAATCCCTCGTGTCCGTAGGCTTCTCGAATCTGAACACCGCTCAACTCGAACGACAGAAGTCGCTCTCTCCATTGCCCAGGCGCTGAGTGGAAAGCAGCGCAAACCGCTGGAAAGATCAACTCGTCGATAAGCATTTCGTTTCTGGCTTGCGGATCGATCTTCTTGCGACCCGCACCTGTACGAGCGCCGCCGCGCTTGGATGGTGCCTTTGGCTCTGATACGTTCATTGATCCAACCTCTGATTGAGATTGGCTATTTAGATTAATCAATCGTGCGGGTTAGAAAATTTGCACTTGCGGTACAGATACCATGCTTGCCAAGGACGCATAGCCATTAGAGCGGCCCCGCCGCGCATTCGCCCCCGAAGGGGAAGTAGGCGGGACTGGCGCGCAGCGACAGGCACCGCCTCCCGGCGCAAGCCGGGTAGCTGATGCGCACGTTCACAACGCTGCATTGCGGGTCAACGAGTACCGTGCCTGGCGGCACGGAGCCGTGCCTGTCGCTACGCGCCAGTCCCGCCTACTACTTCCGCCTTCGGCGGGTTACGGGCGAGGCAAGCTCGCCCTACTCAGCATGTTTGAAAACATACACATGGAAATCTAATACTCTTATCCATGTGTCAACAATCAAACTTGAACAACATGCGTGAGCTTTCGTCAAGGCTCTGCGTGTGTCGAGATTCAAAATCAACCTGGTCTGCAGGCATTCAGCGAAATACTTCTAAATACGGCGGAATCAACCAACTGAAGGGAACGCCGCATGTCCATCATCATGTATCCACCAGAAAGCGACCAAGCACCAGATAAAGGGGCGAGCGATGCTGCACACGTTCTGCGGCAGCAAGCAAAAGCAATTCGTGATGCTTTCCAGTACGCAGAAGCAGAAGAGCGACGCCAACGGTCGGCGACGAGCCGTGTTGTCACGTTTCGCATTCCAGCAGAGTTGCTAGAACGTTTCGATCTGATCACCGAAGACGCAGCTACCAGTCGAGGGCATCTGCTCCGCCAGATTGTCGCGGAGTACATCTGCTATGTTGACGAGTGCGCAGTGCGATACCGAGGATCAATGCTTACCGCGCACGCGTCCAAGCGGCATCGATAACGGTGACCCTGGGTGTCTGCTGTCGAGTAGCAAGTCGAGGGCCCGTTCACGACCGAGGGCGTGGGAAAACTCGGCAAACGCGAAACTTTCGGGGTTATCGAACCCCTTCCGCGATGCCAATCGTCGATCCTGGACCGATCTGGACGGTCGACTATGCGCGCGACCGGGACAAGACCGAGTTTTCACACGGCCTCGCCCCGTTGCAGTCTTTGGTCGTTCGGAAAGCGGCCATTGACCGCAGGCCGATCCCGACCCATTTCTACGTTGCGTAGCGGGCAACGCAGTGCCCACACATCCACTCCCCGTCGTCATAGATGCCACCCGTCATGTCGGCCTTCTGGTGGCACCAGCCGCATTCGGCAATGATTCCACCATCGTCTTCCCAGGCCTTCTCAGGTTCAACGAAGCCAGGCCGATTGGAGGGCAAGAGCTGGGGATCAGGCGGTGTGGCGAACCGTCCGCAGTTGCTGCACCACCGGCCTCCATGGTGCTCAATCGTGCTGGCCTTTTTGCAGTGCCGGCAGACCACCAAATCCAGGGCTGGCACCCCAGCGACAAGCACGAGTTCTTCAATGCTCTCTATCCTGCGGCAATGCATGCCGCTGCTATTGAGGTGGTTCAGCAGCGGATCAAATCCCTTATCGCCGCTCAGAACGAAGCACTGCGTGTCGGGGGCCGTCTCAAAGGTGCGGCCAAGCTCAAAGGCTATGTGGAAGTCCAGGGCGTTCTTGCCGGCCCCAGAAATCTTCAGGAAGTCCACCCGACTGAACCTATGGGCCGTAGAAGGCTTCCTGGAAGCCTTGGGAGGGTTCTGATTTGCCCCCACGAAGATGACGGCCCTGTAGCTCTGATCCAATGGTGAGAGGTCTACCTTATGCTTGTTCTCGAGGTCAACGAGCAGCAGTTTCTTGCTCATGCCGCCTCACATAAAGTTGAGCATCAGCCGACCGACGGAGTTGGTCAGGTCACGAGCAAACAGGGCAAGCCAACGTTGGGAATCGTCACCGAAGTGCGACTCGCTGAAGCCGTTCCTTGAGTTCGCAATGGCATTGGTGAGTGTCGGCATGGCATTGACGATCTCTACGGGGAATGGCCCTTGGGCTTGGAGCTTACGGCTGATATCGTCTTTGACCACCTTGCACAACGGCATGAGGTCAGTCAGTCCGACATGCTCAGGAACATGCTTGCGCACATAGGTCTTGTAGAGTCCTTCAAGGCATGTATAGCTCAGTGTCGTCGCCCGGTTGTATTGATGGGCGTCAATGGCGCGGTCAATGTCGTTGAGGCTGTTGTTGAGCTTTTCCGAGTTCCACAGGTCGACGGGCACAACGGTGGTAGGCACGGCACGCCCACCACCAAAGACTATGTCTCTGATCGTGTCCGCTTGTGCCTTGTCGTGCGGCTCAACGTGATCAACGAACACCCGATAGAGACTAAATCGCTGGGGTTCGGGCTGGGCCTGAATGAGATCCCAGTAGAAGTCCTTGCGAGAACTTGACTTGCCTTGGCTTTGCCGCAGCGGTAACAACTGCTGGTAGCTGGGCGAGCCAGGATCAACCTGCTGAACCATGCGGCAGAAGGTTGAGCCACCCACATAGAGTGCCTTGTTCTCGCTGTTCAACGCCGTGAACAGATAGTTGAAGGCGGCGATCCAGTTCACCGAGGACATTACGCAACGCTCTCCACTAAGGCTGGCTGTTGCACCGGGATTGGCTCAATGAACTTCGCCAATTCTTCCTGCTGGGCAAGGAGGAATGGAGCTTCCTTGACCTTGTCGTAGAGCTTCAGAAGACGCTGTTCAGCACGATTCAAAATGGTGCCGTAGAGCAGCGGCTGAATCTTGACTTTGTCGTTGTCTTCGGTGCGAGTGCCACCCTCACCGCTCTCGATTTGGTCGCCAAGAACGAAGCCGTCGATGCGGGTGTCAGGCTGAACGTGGCCCCGCTTCTTCAACTCCTTCACATATTTCCAGATCTGTTCCTTTTCCTTCGAGCCAAGGGAGAGCTTGGTGGTCTTCAGGTCAACGATGACAAGGTGCTGAACACCAGCTTCTTGATGATCCTCGTTGTACGAGGGCAAGGAGTAGAAGCCAGTGCTGCCGTCGCCGCGAATCACAAAGTCAGGCCGATTCAAAGAAGCCTTTTCCGCCTTGCCGTCAAAGAGCTCCCGAATGACAGTGGTCATGCCCTTGTTTGACGTGAAGTGGATGGACTCAAATTTGTCCCCGAACATCCATAGGCCCTTGGCAAAGAGCGGCTGAAGCTCCTTGACCTCATCAATGCCAGCGACCTGAATTTTGATCCGAAGTTCGTTGATGACCTTCAAGCGGCCCTGAATTTCGTCCAAGACGACCTTCGCCATTCCGATGGTCCATTGGCTGAGAACCTCGTGGAGGGCATCGAAGTCATGCGGATCTTGGTTGTGCAGGATCTCGAGCAAGCCGTACTGCGACTTGCTTTTCTCCAGCTTCGCCAAAATGCTGGTCAGTTGCACGATCTCTTGCTCTCCGAAGTTCGGGCACGTGTCCACGACCTCATTCAAGAAAGTAGTGACTCGATCCTTGCTCATGAGCGGAAGCGAGTTAACCGATTGCCCTACTTTTTCAAGGACGGCACTTCGCCTGTCTTCACGCTCTGCGGCACTGGTGTTGTCAATGATCTCCCGAATCTTGTCTTGAACGATTGGTCTGGTCGTCTCCCATGCGAGGTTCTTCTCAACAAAGCCTGACCAGTCTTCCTTGACGGCGTTCTCCTTGTTCAGAAAATCGGCCTGAACGATGAAGGTGAAGCGCTTGGCCTTCTCGGTCCTCCCGTCAAGAATGCGTTCAACGTCAGCACCACGCCACTTGCATTCACCAACAGCACGGTCCATGACCCACCAAGCTATGCCATGCTGCTTGGTCGTCTTGTCAGCCTTCCGGGTATCAATGTGATAGATCTTGACCGCGCCGTAGCCGGGCACCTCAACGTCCACGATGGAGAGCGACGACTTGCTGATATCCGCAAACGAAATGGGCGTGCCATTCAGGATGACCTTGAACGACGGGTTGGCGAGGAACCGACCACCTAGAAGCTCACGTGCCTGCTCCACAGAGAGGTTGGTTTGACGAATTTCACCTTCCCCGGTGATCGTCGTTCCATGGCCTTCCACACCCTCTTCAACGAACTCAACGAGTTCTGTGATCAAGGGCTTGTTCGCGGTCCTGCTCACCTTGTAGACGATCTTCTGACCGTCTTTTACTGAAGTGATCTGGTAGTTCGTAGTGAGGCAGAAACTGGCGAAGCGGCCCTTGCCGTTCTTGCCGAAGACGAACCGAGGAAGGCCCTCTACACCTGGTGGTGGTGCGGTCGTACTTCCGGTCTTGGCAACACGGTCGTAAGACATGGCCCGCCAGATGTAGTCAAACTCCGCCTTGGTGAGGCCCTTGCCGTCGTCCGAGATGGAGAACTGCTTGTTCTTCTTCGGATCGGGCCAGCTTATGTTGACTTCGGTGGCATAGGCGTCCCAGCAGTTGGCAACGAGCTCAACGATTGCCGTGCTAGGGTTGGTAATGATGGAACCGGCCCAGCTTTCAAGAAAGCGGTCTTCATAAAAAATGTCCTCCTGCTGCACAAACCGCCCCCTTTCCTTCCAACGGAGAGTCCGTTGTCCCGCAATCTTGCCTCACCTCTTGGAGGTGGTCTATAGCGTTGATTTGGTTGACCGGTTTGCGGCGTTTGAACCAGAGACCGCTGCCGATAGGGTGAAGTCGGCGCACGGTGAAGCTGACGTTGCCTCGCGCCGATAGGTTCAACGACTTCGAGCGCACCACACTAGACGGCGAGGTAGCGCTTCGGCCGGGAAGACGCCTACACACCGACGCTGACTTCCTCGCACACACGGCGCAGACGGATCGGGTTGTCGTCCACGTAACGCGCCGTCATGGCGACCGTGGAGTGCCCCATGAGGCTGGACACCGCCTTGATGTCCACGCCGCGCTCGATCAACGACGTGGCAAAGGTGCGCCGTCCCGAGTGGCTGGACGCCTGATCCAGACCTGCTGCCCGGTACATTCGCTTGAACAGCATCTGCATGGTGTTCGGGCTGAAACCGCCGCCCTTGCGGGAAAGAAACAGTGCCGAGGCTGGTTGCAACGGTCCGGCGTCGGCAGCCCGTCTTTCGTCGAGGTAGGCAATCAGTGCTCGACGCACCTCCTTGTTGGTGAGGTAGATCAGCCGCTGCTTGCCGCCCTTCGTGGTCGCCCGCGTCAGCAGCACTTCATCCTTAACCTTGCCGTCCGTGGTCAGCACATCGCGAACCAGCAAGTGGCTCATCTCCTTTGCCCGTAGACCGAGTGCCGCTGAAAAGTAGAGCAGCGCAACGTTCCGCAATCCCTGCTCATGTGCCCGTGCGGAAGCAACGGCAGACTTGAACTGAGTCTGTGTCAGTACCGGTGCCTTCTTCTCTTGGTTCATCGATATTCCAATGTGTTGATAGTGTGCCGATTTTAATTTGGTACACATTCGACGTACATCAGGATTTGATTCCAGCCTAAGTTGTTGGCCGGCCTAGCGATGTTTAACTATTGAAATTTGTAAACATTCGTCCAGGCAGCGTAAATAGCACGTACCCCAAAACGAGAGGATACTATGTACCAATCAACTCACATTCCAAAAACGCAATCTGAGCATACGGAGGTTGCACCTCACACGAACCCAATGAGCCAACCGGTCGCGCCGTCTAGTCCTGCGGGCAAGTCTTCTGAGGTTTGGAAGCCCACGTTCAAAGAGTTCCTGTACGCCCAGCGCCAATCGACAAAGGGCAGCGCCACCGCCTAGTTGAACCGCTGGCGCAGTGCAACCTCCGCTATAGCTCAAGCCCCGTGAGTGTTGCTGATAGGTCTGCTGCCACTGATGCTGGCCGACTACGCGCAATGACGACAGCGCGTCCGCCCGAGAGCAGCGATCGAACGGTCTCTGCAATCTGGGCTGAGGCTATGCCACGCGTCCCAATCCAACCATCCCTCAGCAAGTCGGCGAACAGCGTATTGCTAAGGTGGCGACCGGTGTTCTCGAATGTAATGATGCGACCGCCTCGCGGCCCGAGTGCAGCGGGGTCGACCAGGGCAGCCTCGACAAACTCGCGGGGTAAATACATGCCGGGCAGAAGACTCTCCGACAAGACCTCCAACTGGACTCGAGAACAGAGCTTGAAGAAGAAGCCGTCACCAGACAATCGGTAGGCCGCTCTTCCGTCGCTAGCGCACCACGAGTCGACAGTGGCCGAACGGAACGCGCTCATGCGGGCAAGCTCACGATCAAAGTTTGCGTCTGGGCGGAACACCGCAGACCGATCCGGCGCACCGCCTGGCCGATCCATAGATTTGTACTGGATCAAGGTCCAGGCATCAAATTCCTCATGGAAGTACAGCAGGTCAACGCCAAGCGCATGCTCAACGTCGCTGCGGTTCACGTTGAAGACCTCAAGCTTGCGGGCACCAACGCTGAAGACAGCGCCCAGAACGGTTTGGCGCGTAGCGTCCGCACCAGGGAACGCCGCGGCATCGCGAGCGATGAGCTGATCCTCGATGGTGCGAACACCAGTCAGACCATCCAGGAATGACGATAGGCCGTCGCCCGGCGGTGCCACCCACCCTTGCAAGGTGCGCTTTCGAAGCTGGCCCGTTTGATCAAAGACATCGAGTGCGAGGCCGACTGCGTCGCGTTGCTGGGCGACTATCTCAACGCCCGGTCGGTTGATGATCTCTCTGCTTTGATCTCGAAGCCGTTCAAGGCGCTCGACGGCAGCAAGTGATTCAGGGGCGATATGGCCGACAGCCTGTTTCAAGCTGGTCCAAGCCCCCAAAGGAACGGCGCCGCCCATACCCGATCGGGCGCTGATGATGTTCCGCTGAATCGAGTGACCGATCCGTTGTTCAACTTGGTCCACTGGGATCGTCGTGGGCGTGATCTCGGTGAACTCGACCCGCACCTTGCCGGTGGCGACCCTATGCCCCTTTCGGGCCAGCGCCCAATGCGTGATGACGCCAGGCTCAAAGAGCAGCCCACACACCTCCCACTGCCGGATCGACCAGTCGTCGCTGCTCAGTGCGTCTGAGAACCCATCCGAAAGATCTCGGACCTCGCGAAGAAACGCGGCTCGTCGGTCTTCGTCGAAACGGATCAGGTACCCAGCGACTCGCTCAGGCATTGGTCTCTGCTCGCGTCAAACTCAAGGTGCCTCGCCTTGCCACTTGGTGAAGACAGTCTTCAGCCTGTCCACAGTGTGACGCCACTTTGGTGTCGTCGGTTGACACACAGTGTTCTGATTCCCGAAGAGGCCTATCTCATTAATCGCCTTGTTCTCGGCAACCGTGTCCAGCCACTTCACGCGTACAAAGTACTCGGCACGTTCGACGTCGTCCGCGGTGAGGCGGTACTTCTCAGCATGCTTCAGCACCATCAGCGCCGGTTTTTCACCGCTTGCCGTCAACACTTTGAAGTCATTGACTGACTGGACCGATTCGAGGACCGTACCGACGCCCACGTAACCCTTCTTCGGGATCTTCACCCACACGCGGTCGCCAGGGGACAGTAGCTTGAGGGTTTGGCTGTACCAACTTCCGCCACCACCGCTGATGAAGCCGAAGTTGCGCGCGTCGTCCCAATTGCGCGAGGTGGCATCGCCGAAGGAGACGTAGTACTCCCCATTCCAAGGCTCCTTCTCGCCCTTGGTCGCCGTGGCAGTCGCGACATTGGCCTGCGTCTCACCGGGGTCAATCAGCCACGCGCGACTGAGCAACTGCTCGGCGCCATGCTCAAAAACCTGGAAAAACACGACGTTGATGGCGATGTCGCGGGCGTTCAGATACCCGATGATCCTCTCGGTCGACGGGTCCAACTCCGACGCGACGATGATGATCTGGTGCGACTGATTGAGCGTTTCTTCGTCCAGCTCAATGCCAAATCGCTTCTGAAACGCATCATCAAGACTACCGCCGCCAGAAAACCTTTGGTAGAACTGCGCGATCTTCTCAGCGCCGAGTTGCTCGACCCACGACGCATAGTCGAGAGCCTGGGCAATGATTTCGCGCGGCGTCCGGTCTCGCTTCAGCTCAATCAGCACCAACGAGCCATCGGGTGCGATTGCCAACAGGTCGATGCGTCCGCCGTGGGATGTGATCTCCTGGCGACCGATCAGCATCCACTCGCTTGAGAGAATGCGTGGGTCCCGCACGATCATGTCTTCCAACTGCTGCTCGCTGGCGAGTCGACTCGTTATGAGCGGTGCCGGGGTGTCCCCGATCTTCCAGATAGCGTGCTGAATGGGCATGGCGTGTCTCGATCTCAGCTAGTCGAGTAGCAACTCAAGAATCCGCTCGACATGTTCATGCTCACCTTCTGGATACCAGAGCGGCGTGATGTGAGCATCGGCGAGGCGTTGATCGATTGCGTGGCGTTCAGCCCGGTCTGTCGGACAGGCCAAGAGAGCGTAATGGTGCGGGAGATTGTCTTGCCCTTCCAACTGCGCGACTCGCATGAAGGTCTGAATCGTGCGATCTGCAGATAGGCTACAACCAAGGAACATGAAGCTGTAGCTGGTAAACAAGCGGCGTAGCAGTTTGGGCAATGGAAAGTCGAAATGGATGTTTCCGTCGTTACCGTAAGCCGTGTCGTACTCGACTCGGTTGAGTACACGTTCGGCGGCGTTGTCCAAGTTGCCGTGCAATTTCAACAAGTAGCGATCCCCAGCGGGGATGGCGCGAAAGAACGCGTTCGCCATTCCGCGCCCGGTCACTTTCTCAACGAATGGACGCCCTTCCAGGTTGTACACGGTCTCCAGCACGCGATCGAAATTCGTTGTTACTGCTGAATTGTCAAATAGCCGAGGAAGTAGAGTCATCGCGCCAGAGATGTCTTCTGGCGTCTTGAAGTCGCGCTCGAAGTCCAGATTGAATCGATTCTCACCAAGAGCCTGGACGAGATCATTCATCACCCCCTCATAGTCAGCGCGCGCCTCCAGTCGTTCACGCATAGCATGGACATCTAGATGCGCGTCGTCGCAAAGACCCAAGAGGTACTCCTTCCACTCCGGACACCCGGCGCTCTTCGACATCCCGGCGCCAACGAAGGGGATGACAAAGCCACGTCGGCAAGAGCGCTTCAGCTCCTCAAAGCGAGCTAGATTGCGGGGATACTGACCTGTATTCAGGATGCGTGCCTTCTCTTCTTGGTCAAAGCGGTTGGCCTCCTGGTCGTACAGATTGCGGTCACCGAAGTAGAAGGCCCGACTGGGTTTGGCGAGCGCTACGTCAATGTATTTGTCCTGTTCGTTCCGCGGCGCGGGATTAGGCCGCCTACAGATGACCTGAATCTCACCGTTATCCTCGTCGTCGACGACCTCATCGAAGCGGCGGTTCTTGCCAACACCGGCTAGCTCGTCCAGCGATGCTTCGCCCTCGAACGCGATTGGGTGCTTGCTTGCCATGGCTCAATCCTGCGCTGTGAGTTCGGCAGTGACAGCTTGCGTAAGCCTCTCATTAGCGGTCCGGGCTACGGCGAGCTGCTCTTCCAACTCGTCTACCAGGGCCATCAGTTGATCCACCTTGGCAACTATCCGGCGCTGTTCAGCCAACGGCGGTATCGGAAGGGGAAGACTCTTGAGCGTAGCTTGATTGATCTTGGGCATAGTCCCAGACGTGCCAGATGCCCGTGTGCGGAGAAACTCGCGAGCGGCTTCGTGACTCATCGCGAGATGAATGAATCCAACGTCTAGAGCTGACGATAGGCGCAACTTCATCATCAGATCGGGATAGACGAAACGGTTCGGTTCTCCTGTATAGACCGCAGATACGCCCACATACTCGATCGTGTTCCCTCGTTGAACCAGAATATCGCCATTGCGCAGCCAAAGGTCTGAATCGGGGGACACGTCTGTGGCAATGAACTTCGAGTGCTCGCCTTTGAAACGGCCTGATGTTGTTGCGCTCAAGGTGAGGGAGCGAACAGGGGTCTCGTAGTCAACGGCCTTGGGAGAAATCCCATTTGTTGGGCCGAACACAAGAAGATCCTCAAGCGTTTGCCAACGCCACGAAGCTGGGATGCCGTAGCCAAAGATGTCGTCATCGGGAGGTGATCGCACTTCGTTGGCATCAGTGCGTTTCAACTTCTTCCGCTCAGCAAGGTTGCGCTTTAGCAACTCCTCAGCCGGTTCGTCATTTGGGTCTTGAGGGACGAGCTTGCCTTGGACGGCGAGGGTACGGATAGATTTGCGGAGTTCAGGAGGCGCAATGGCGTACGCATCGTGAAATAAGAAATCGAGATTGAACGATGTGGGCGCATCGGCAAAGCGGGCTAGCGACGCACGAGCAAGCGCAGCATGCCGTTTCTGCCTTTCCTGCAGTTGCGCCTCCAGCTGGTCACAAAGCGCCATCAACCCATCCACTTCCGCCACGATGCGCTTCTGCTCTTCTTCGGGAGGTAGTGGAATTGGCAGCGCGAGGAACTCACTGCGCGCGATACCGCCGATGATCCCGGTCATTCTGGCGGCAAACTCCTTAAAGAACGTAGGCGCCTGATAAACGTAGAAGATGTAGCGATGATGAACGCCCTCTCGAACTTCATTCGCGAAGAGCTTGTTGCCAAAGCAAATGTCGCGGTCGGTCACACCAATCTTCCGCCCAGCACTTCCACCTTCGGCACAAATGAGCACAGCCTTCGCACGTGCGACCTTAAATCGAAGATCGCCTAGTGGGACTCTTAGGCCGTTGTCATAGACCAATGCATCTCGGCCGTAGCCGACATCTTTGGTTGCTATGAACGGAAGGCCATGCTCGACCCTTGCGAGTTCGGCTTTACCGCTTTCACTAACGCTGTCCCCGTTGAATATCCGTCCAGTGTTTCCAAGCCGTATCCAAGCCCACCCCGTAGGTATCTGAAGATAGGCATCATCACCAACAGATGGGAGAACGGCTTGTTTCCCAACCTGACCAGTTGGGGCTTTGGCCATTCGTTTGACCAGTTCGGCCGCAGGCTCGTCGCTCGCGATCTGCGGAACAAGCTTGCCGCGGATCGCGAACTCAAGGATTAGCTCACGCATCTTCGAGACTGCATCAGGAGCCTCGACAAAATGCTCGAACTTCTCGAAGAAGGTCTCCAGCCTCATTCTTGCGCCCCATTGCTTGCGGCCAGGGCCTGGTGAAGTTCCCGCTTCAGTGTCGCCCGCGTCGCGGCAATCTGCGCAAGCAGTTTCTCGTACGCCGGCAGCAGGTGCTCCACATCGCCTGGGCCAGTGTCAGGGTTGTGCGGGTTCTTCAGGTCTAGGTTGTAGTTGCCAGCCTTGATTTCGGCTATCGGCACGCGCCAGGCCTGCTCATTCTCAACGCGAGCGTCCCACCATGCCCGCTCGGCTTCAAACTCCTCGATACGGATCGGTTTGCCCTTGTTGTAGCTCTTGGCGCCCAGCGGGTAGGGATGCTCGTAAAACCAGACCTCGGTCGTCGGCTGGCCCTTGGTGAAGAACAGCAGGTTGGTGCGGATGCCGGTGTACGGGTTGAACACGCCGTTTGGCAAGCGCACGATGGTGTGCAAGTTGCATTCGGTGAGAAGTGCCTCCTTTATGCGTGTCTTCACACCTTCGCCGAATAGCGTGCCGTCGGGAAGCACCAAGCCCGCACGGCCACCTGGTTTGAGCAGCTTCATCAGCAGAACAAGAAATAGGTCGGCCGTCTCTCGCGTGCGAAACTCAGCCGGGAAGTTGGTCTCGATGCCATCCTCTTCCATACCGCCAAAGGGCGGGTTTGTGACGATGACGTCCACACGTTCCTTTGGACTCCAGTCACGCAGCGGGCGAGCCAGCGTGTTGTCGTGCCGCACGTTGGAGGGCACGTCGATGCCGTGAAGCAGCAAGTTGGTCATGCACAGCACATGCGGCAAGTGCTTCTTCTCGATGCCGGCAAAGCAGTCCTGGATGATGCGCTCGTCGTCCTCAGTCCTGGCCTGCTTGCGCAGGTGCTCGATGGTGCAGGTGAGGAAACCACCAGTGCCGCAGGCTGGGTCCAGGATGCTCTCGCCCAGACGCGGGTTAACCTGCTCGACGATGAACTGCGTGACAGCGCGCGGGGTGTAGAACTCGCCGGCGTTACCTGCTGATTGCAGATCCTTGAGAATCTTCTCGTAGATGTCGCCGAACATGTGGCGGTCATCCGAGGCGTTGAAGTCGATGCCGTTGATCTTGTTGATCACCTGGCGCATCAACGTGCCGTTCTTCATGTAATTGTTCGCGTCCTCGAACGTCATGCGGATCAGACCGGCGATCTTGTCCGCGCCGCCAGTCAGCGCCTTCAGCTTGGGCAGCAGCGAGTTGTTGACGAAGTCGAGCAGCGCCTCGCCAGTAATGCCTTCGGCATCCGTGGCCCAGTTGCTCCATCGCAGGTGCTGGGGCAACGGCGAGCGATAGTTGTCGCGCAGAAGTTCGACCTCCTGTTCGCGATCGTCAAAGATTTTCAGGAAGAACATCCAGCCAAGCTGCTCAAGCCGCTGGGCGTCGCCGTAAGTGCCGGCGTCCTTGCGCATAATGTCCTGGATAGACTTGACGATATTGGAGACGTTGGACATGGATCAGGCTGCCTCTGCGTAAAGCTGGGTTTCGAGTTCTTGAATGGCGGCTTGGTACTTCTGTTTGCCGCCGAACAGCTTGACGATCTCGATCGGCGTGCCAAAGGCGGTGAGTGGATCGACCTTCAGAATCTCCATCGACTCGACGCTCTTCAGCCCGGCATCTGCATACTTGTCGAGCAGCGCTTCCAGCACGGCGCGGGTCTTGTCGCCGTACTGACTGAACACGTTGCGCTTGCGCACTTTGGCCGCGCGCTCGCGGCGCGACAGCGGCGGTTGATCAAAGGCAACGTGGCAGATGAGGTCGAAGGCATCAAAGTCGCGGCCCACCTGTTCGGCCAGCTCGTCCAGAAAGACGCCGTGCGTTGCCAGTTCTTCGACGATGGTTTGCTTGCGGTCGGCGTCGTTCCAGGCGTTGAGGAAGGCGTTCAGCGAGGTGTATGCCTTGTGCACGGCGTTGCGCGTGTAGTCCTTAAGCGACTCGGTGATGAGCTTGCCGTTGGCGTCGAGGTACTGCACACGCTCACTAACTATGCGAACCTCCACGTCGGCAACCACGTACTTGGGCGAAGGCACACGTACCTCGGGCGGAGGACCGCCCCCCGGCAGATCGGGGTATGCGTCGGAGGCTGGTGGCTCCGCATCCGGCTGCTCATCCGGCGGCACCGGCGACTCACCGGGTTTGGGCTCGTAGATCTGGACCGGATCACCATCGAAGTCCGGATCGGCAAACAGCGCCGTGGCCCGCTTGAAGTCCATGATGGTGAAAAAGAACTTGTTGTAGTCCTCGTTGATCCGCGTGCCACGGCCAATGATCTGCTTGAACTCGGTCATTGACTGGATACGCTTGTCCAGCACGATGAGCCGGCAGGTCTGCGCATCAACGCCGGTGGACATCAGCTGCGACGTGGTTGCGATGACCGGAAAGGTGGACTCGGGGTCGATGAAGTTGTCGAGCTGCGCCTTGCCTTCGTCGTTGTCACCGGTGATACGCATCACGTAGCGGCTGTTCGCAGCGGCTAGGTCGGCATTGGCGTTGACCAGCGCCTGGCGCATGCGCTCCGCGTGGTCGATGTTCTCGCAGAAGACGATGGTCTTGGAAAAGCGGTCCGTGGCCTTGAGGAACTGGGTGACTTTGGCGGCGACAAGTTCAGTGCGCTTTTCAAGGATCAGATTTCGATCGAAGTCGGTCTCGTTGTATTCGCGGTCTTCGATGACTTGACCGTACTTGTCAGTCTTGCCCTTCTCCGGGCGCCAGCCTTCCAGGTCTCTGTCGATGCTGATGCGCACCACCTTGTAAGGTGCGAGGAAACCGTCCTCAATGCCCTGCTTCAGCGAGTAGGTGTAGATCGGGTCGCCGAAGTATTCGATGTTCGAAACGTCCTTGGTTTCCTTGGGCGTGGCCGTCATGCCAATCTGTGTGGCCGACGAGAAGTACTCCAGCACCTTGCGCCAGTTGGCGTCTTCGGCGGCACTGCCTCGGTGGCACTCGTCGATGATCACTAGGTCGAAGAAATCGGGCGAGAACTGCTTGTAGATGTTCTGCTCGTCGTCGGTGCCTGTCACCGCTTGGTAGAGCGACAGGTAGATCTCGAACGCCTTGTCGACGGTGCGGTTCGTGATCTTGGTCATCGCCTGACCGAACGGCTTGAAGTCGTTGGTCTTGGTCTGGTCGGCGAGGATGTTGCGGTCGACGAGGAAGAGGATGCGCTTCTTGGCCCCCGACTTCCACAGCCGCCAGATGATCTGGAACGCGGTGTAGGTTTTGCCAGTGCCGGTGGCCATTACCAGAAGCAGGCGGTTTTCGCCCTGGGCAATGGCTTCGATGGTGCGGTTGATCGCGATCAGCTGGTAGTAGCGGGGAGCTTTGCCGGAGCCGTCGTCGTAGTAGTCCTGCGTGGCCACGGCTTGCTGGGCAGCGGTGTAGCCCTTGGCCTGGCTGTACCGCGTCCACAGTTCATCGGGTGATGGAAACTGGTCGAGAGAGAACTCGCGTTCGACGGTGGCGCCTGCGCCCGTGCGGTCGTGCTCCAGGAACCCGTCTCCATTGGAGCTGTAGGCAAACGGCAGGTCGAGTGTCTCGGCGTAGTCGAGTGCTTGCTGCATGCCAGCCCCGACCGAGTAGGTGTTGTCCTTGGCCTCGATCACCGCAATTGGCAGGCCGGGTTTGAGGTACAGGATGTAGTCGGCCTTCTTTGCTTCACCCCGCTTTACGGTCTTGCCGCGAACGATGACCCGACCCTTGGTGAAGTAGAATTCTTCGCGCACCTGCGTCATGACGTTCCACTTGCCGCCGCTGGGGCCGACGATGGCAGGCGTGATGAACTTCGTGCGGATGTCGGCTTCGGTGAGTTGCTTCTTGTCCATGGCACCGTGCGGGGTTCGTTGGGCCGCGGGGAACCCGCACCAAGATGTTAGCTGCTTACACTTGCCAGCCTCGATGCGGCGGCTGGACCTGTTCTTGAACATCACGTCGGCGAAGCTGTCCTCTTTGGTGCCTCGGCCGTTGCGGCGCATCGGATGCAGCTCGATGCGCTCGACCACTAGATCGATCGCGGGCGAGAGCTGCTCGGCCAAGGCGCGCCTGGGGTCCTCGTCGGCGACTGGATTGCGGTTGAGGCGCAAGCGCCTGTGAGGGTCCGTGACCTTGAAGCCCAGTTGATCCCTGGCCCGGCCGTGGTTAGACCTATTGCGTCAAGTGTTCAGGGCGCCAGGTCGTCCTCCGGTGTCGCCGAGGTGTCTTACCTTTGGTACTTCCTGGGTCACCCGGCGTCAGTTGCCCTGCCACCGACATCTACTGCGCTGCCGGGTCAGCCAACCCGCCCGGGTCGCTAACAGCGCTCAGCAACCCGCCAGTGTTGTTCTATGCCTAGCGCAGCGTTGGCAAGACTTGGCGCTGCGCGTGGGCAATCTCCGACTTAATCCACGGCTCACCGCCGACAACCATGTGTCGGCGCAGGCCGCTTTTGAGGTGCAGTGACACTGGTGCCACTCACCTTGTCTCCCTCCTTGGGGGGGGTGGGTGTGCCTACCAGCTGGTGATTCCGTGCGGCATGGCTTCCAAGCATCATTCGGTCTGACGAGGTCGGCTGAATCACATCATTGTGGGTTGGTGGACAGGTGGACCGACGGGCCTCACCTCACGACCTCGTCAACGCCCGTTGAAGACCCCTTTGACGTTTTTTAGGGCAGGGCGCGTGTACTGACGCTCAGGTGACCCGTCGTAGCCCCGGAACTGCACACTGAACTTGCAAAAATGCGTATCGTCCTCGCGCGTCTCAGGAAAGACGTTGATGCGTTCCAGTGATCCTTGAAAGGCTGCCTTCAGTTCGCGTCGCACAACGTGCAACTCCTTCGGGTCTTCGCCGTCAGCCACAGCAAGTGAAGCGTCCTCGTGCCGCTCGACCAACGCCCAAGCTTTCTCGGCGAACAGTCGTTGGTCTGGTTCTGGTTCAACGAGGGTTTGAAGGTGCTGAATTTGCATCTCGACCGCGTTCAGCTTCTCGACGACTGGCGCGGTGTTCATCAGGCCGGCGCTGAGTAGCTCGATCAGCCGGTCACGTTGGTCGTGCAGGGTCTTCACCTCGGCTGCCGACATTGCCTGGCGTGTCGGCTTCTTGTCCAGCACGGCGACGAAGTCTTCGTCCTGGTCAAGCAGCAACCATCCGATGACTTCCTTCTCGAAGGCGTCGTAGTTCACGAAGGTCGAAGTGCACCTCTTGTTCACGGCAGCATCGCACCGCACGTACCGCTGTGAGACGTTCTTGTTGGCTCGGAAGAAGCGCATCCGTGAACCACAGAGCCCGCAGTACAGCAGCCCGGTGAAGATGTTCGGTTCATCTTCTGCGCGGCGACCACGCTTGGTGCCGATGTTCGCTGACATCAGTTGCCGTACCGCGTAGAACTCCATCTTGCTGATGATCGGAGGGTAGTGGTCCAACAGCGGCTCACCCCCGATTTGCGAGATGCGTGTCCCTATGACCGCCGGGTTTTGGAGCAACCGGGCCACCTGTGGTGAGCCCCATGTCCAGCCGTACGTCATGTTCAGGTGCTGTGCGATGCGAAGTGACCCAATCGATTTCGCCCGCATGCGGAAGACCTCACGGACGATGTTGGCCTGCTCCTCAACGATGGTGAAGCCTTTGCGGTCCTCGGTTGGCTGCAGCCATGCCGGGCACTTGCCAATCTTGTACCCTTCCAACAGCTTCTTGCGGATGCCCTTCTTCGCCCGGTCGCTCTTGGAGACGCTTTCCTCGTGCGCCCGCACCAAGACCATCAAGGACGCGAAGATGGTCATCGCTGCGTTGGTGGCTGTCGTGTCCTTCCGCGTGTACAGCTGCTTGTCGACTAGGGTGACGATGTCGATGCCGCTGTTCACGATTTCGAGAAATACCGGGAGCGCGTCCCACGGGTTGGCGCGTGACAGACGGTCCAGGTTTTCGATGATCAAGGTCGAGCCTTTGGCGACCTTGCCCTCGGCGACCGCTTCAAGGAACTTGCCAAGGGCGCCTTCTCTGACGTTCTTGTTGGAGAAGCCGCTACAGCCGAGGTCCTTGTAGCTCTTCTCCTGCAGGTCGTAGCCGTGATCAGCGGCGTACTCACGGGCGCGGACGAGCTGCACATCGATGCTTGAGTCCGTCACCTGCTTCTTGGTGCTGAAGCGGATGTAGCTGTAGGCGATCTTGGGCATGCCGGATTCTAGTCAAAAGTGACATTTATCGGGCTGCACGTGACGATGTTCGCGTGGCTGGCCGGCGCCCTCATCGGCTGGCTGTGGCGCCGTTCGGCCCGCGCGCCGCTGTGGCTGCCGGCGCCGCAGGCCGCGCGCTGGGGCGGGCTGGTGTGCGCGGCGGCCTACGCGCTGCTGGCCGGCTGGGGCGTGCCCGCCCAGCGCACAGTGGGCATGATCGCCGTGGTGGTGCTGCTGCGCACGGCCGGTGCGCGCTGGCCGCTGCACGCGGTGCTGCTGGCCGTGGCCTTGGCGGTGGCAATGGGCGACCCCTGGGCGCTGCTGCAGCCGGGCTTCTGGCTCAGCTTCGTGGCGGTGGCCTTGCTGGTGGCTTCAGAGCCGGCGCAGGCGGGGCCGGTGGCTGCAGGCCCAGAGCCCGCCGCCCCCTGGCGCAGCGCCGTGTTCCAGGCGCTGCGCGGCGGCTTGCGCACACAAGCCGTGGCCACGGTGGGCCTGGCGCCGCTGACGCTGGTGTTCTTCCAGCAACTCTCGCTGGTGGGGTTCGCGGCCAACTTGGTGGCCATCCCGCTGGTCACGCTGATCGTGGTGCCGCTGGCGATGGCGGGCGTGCTGCTGCCGCCGCTGTGGGCCCTGGCCGCGGCTTTTGTGGAAGGCCTGATGGTGCTGCTGCAGGCGATGGCCGCCTGGCCCTGGGCGCTGTGGCAAACCGCCGCGGCGCCGCCCTGGGCCTTGACCTGCGGGCTGCTGGCCGGCGCGCTGGCGGTGCTGCCGCTGCCGCCATGGCAACGTTGGCTGGCGCTGCCCCTGCTGCTGCCCTTGCTGTGGCCGCCGGTGCCGCGCCCCGGGCCGGGGCAATTCGAGCTGGTGGCGGCCGATGTCGGGCAGGGCACGGCGGTGCTGGTGCGCACGCAGCACCACCTGCTGGTCTACGACGCCGGCCCGGCCTACACGCCCGAGGCCGATGCCGGCAGCCGCGTGCTGCTGCCGCTGCTGCGCGCCCGCGGCGAGCACCGCATCGACCTGCTGATGCTCAGCCACCGCGACACCGACCACACCGGCGGCGCCGCGGCCCTGCTGGCCGGCCTGCCGGTGCGGGCGCTGGCCTCCTCGCTGGAGGGCGGCCACCCGCTGCTGGCCAACGCAGCCGCCCGCCGGGTGCCACAACGCGCCTGCACCGCCGGCCAGCGCTGGGTGTGGGACGGCGTGCAGTTCGACGTGCTGCACCCACCCGCTGAAGCACTGGCCGCCGAGCGCCGAGGCAAGCCCAACACCGTGAGCTGTGTGCTGCGCGTGCAGGCCACGGCCCCGGCCCTCGGCGGCGGGCCGCCGCCCAGCGTGCTGCTGACCGGCGACATCGAAGCCGCGCAGGAAGCCGCCCTGGTGCAGCAACACGGCGCTGCGCTGGCCAGCCGGCTGCTGCTGGTGCCGCACCATGGCAGCAAGACCTCGTCCATGCCCGCCTTCCTGCAGGCCGTGCAGCCGGCGCAGGCCGTGGTGCAGGCGGCCTACCGCAGCCGCTACGGCCACCCGGCGCCCGACGTGATGGCGCGCTACGAGGCCTTGGGCCTGCAGCCGCTGCGCAGCGACCGCTGTGGCGCCTATGTGCAGGCCGCTGATGGCAGCGGCTGCTGTGTCAGGGAAGTGAGCAGGCGTTACTGGCATCATGCCCCCGCGGCACCGCATCCGGTGCCCCCGGCCGGCCGCCCATGAAGCGCCCAGCCACCCCCGGCGCCACGACGTGGCCCGCCGCTTGCAAGCAGCTCGGGGTCTCGCCCCCTGCACCCTGGCCCAGGAGCCTCTGCCCGTGTCCATCCATGTCGCGCTGAACCACGTCACGCACTACCGCTACGACCGCCGCGTCTCGCTGTCGCCGCAGGTGGTGCGTTTGCGCCCGGCCCCGCACTGCCGCACACGCATCCTGAGCTACTCGCTGCGCGTGGAGCCCGCGAACCACTTCATCAACTGGATGCAGGACCCCTTCGCCAACCACCTGGCGCGGCTGGTCTTCCCGGAGAAGACGCGCGAGTTCAAGGTCACGGTCGATCTCGTGGCCGAGATGTCGGTGCTCAACCCGTTTGACTTCTTCCTCGAGCCCGAGGCCGAGAACTTCCCCTTCACCTACACGCCCGAGACACGGGCCGACCTGCAGCCTTACCTGGCCAAGGGCGAGCTCACGCCCAAGTTCAAGGCGTTCGTGGAAAGCGTGTCGCTGGAGAAGCAGCGCACCATCGACTTTCTGGTGGGCATCAACCAGCGCCTGCAGAACGACATCAGCTATCTCATCCGCATGGAGCCGGGTGTGCAGACGCCCGAGGTCACGCTCACCAACGGCAGCGGCTCTTGCCGCGACACCGGCTGGCTGCTGGTGCAGACGCTGCGCCACCTCGGCCTGGCGGCGCGTTTCGTCTCGGGCTACCTCATCCAGCTCAAGCCCGACGTGAAGGCGCTTGACGGCCCCAGCGGCGCCGAGAGCGACTTCACCGACCTGCACGCCTGGTGCGAGGTTTTCCTGCCCGGCGCCGGCTGGATAGGCCTGGACCCCACCAGCGGCCTGCTGGCCGGCGAAGGCCACATCCCCGTGGCCTGCACGCCCGAGCCGAGCACGGCCGCGCCGGTCAGCGGCGCGGTGGACGAGTGCGAGGTCGAGTTCAGCCACCTCATGGAAGTCACGCGCATCTACGAATCGCCGCGCGTGACCAAGCCCTACACCGAAGACCAGTGGGCCGCCATCGAGCAGTTGGGCCACACGGTGGATGCGCAACTGGCCGCACAAGACGTGCGCCTGACCATGGGCGGCGAGCCCACCTTCGTGGCCGTGGCCGACCGCGATGCCGCCGAGTGGAACACCGACGCCCTGGGCCCCACCAAACGCGGCCTGGCCACCGAGCTGGTGCACCGCCTGCGTGAGAAGTACGGCCAGGGCGCCTTCCTGCACTTCGGCCAGGGCAAGTGGTACCCGGGCGAGCAGCTGCCGCGCTGGGCCTTGAGCATCTGCTGGCGCGCCGACGGCCAGCCCTGCTGGCAGAACCCGGCCTGGTTCGCCGACGAGCGCGAGCCGCACCGCTACACCGCGGCCGATGCCGAGACGTTCATTCACACGCTCACGCGCCGTCTGGGCCTGGACGCGAAGTTCGTGCAGCCGGCGTTCGAGGACACCTACTACTACCTCTGGCGCGAGCGCCGGCTGCCGGTGAACGTCGACCCCTTCGACGCCCGGCTCGACGACGAGATGGAGCGCGCGCGCCTGCACCGCGTCTTCAACCAGGGCCTGAGCGCGGTGGTGGGCCACGTGCTGCCGCTCAGCCGCGAGTGGCATGTCGGCCTGGCCGGACCGGCGTGGCGCACCGGCCCCTGGTTCCTGCGCGACGACCGCATGTATTTGATCCCGGGCGATTCGCCGATGGGCTTCCGCCTGCCGCTGGATTCGCAGGCCTGGGCCGCGAAGAGCGACCGGCCTTTCCCGATGCTGCAAGACCCCTTCGCCACGCCCGCGGCGCTGCCGCCAGCGGCAGCCTTGCGCCGGCAGCAGGCGCTGGGCTCGTCCGCGGCGGCCGCCAGTGGCTGGGAAGGCGCCGAGGGCGGGCTGGACGCAGACGCTTTCAGCGCCGATGCGGGATCGCACACCGCTGCGGCTTCGGCCGGCGGCCGCCCCGGCCAAGGCCGCATGGCCACCGAGCACAGCCCCGAAGTCGCCTTCGCGCGCGACCCGCTGGCCGTGCCTGGGCGGTTTGAGTCGGCCGGTGAACTGATCCGCACCGCGCTGTGCGTGGAGGTGCGCGATCCGCAGCGCGGCAACGGCCCCAAGGCCGAGCGTGAACACGGCGGCAAGGCCGGCGTGCTCTACCTCTTCATGCCGCCGCTGAAGTTCCTGGAAGACTACCTGGAACTGCTGGCCGCCATCGAGGCCACCTGCGAAGAGACCGGCATGAAGATCGTGCTGGAAGGCTACGGCCCGCCGCGCGACGCCCGCCTGAAGACCCTGGCCGTCACGCCCGACCCGGGCGTCATCGAGGTCAACATCCACCCCGCGCAAGACTGGGCCGAACTGGTGGACCACACCGAGTTCCTGTACGAGGCTGCGCACCAGACGCGCCTGTCCACCGAGAAGTTCATGCTCGACGGCCGCCACACCGGCACCGGCGGCGGCAACCACTTCGTGCTGGGCGGCGCCACGCCGGCCGACAGCCCCTTCCTGCGCCGGCCTGATGTGCTGGCCAGCCTCATCACGTATTGGCACAACCACCCGGCGCTAAGCTACCTGTTCAGTGGCATGTTCATCGGCCCCACCAGCCAGGCGCCACGTTTCGACGAAGCGCGCGGCGACCAGGTCTACGAGGTGGAGATCGGGCTGAACGAGCTGGAACGGCAGCTGGGCCTGTACGGCAACGTGCCCCCGTGGGTGGTCGACCGCACGCTGCGCAACCTGCTGGTGGACGTGACCGGCAACACCCACCGCAGCGAGTTCTGCATCGACAAGCTCTACAGCCCCGACGGCCCCACCGGCCGCCTGGGCCTGCTGGAACTGCGCGCCTTCGAGATGCCGCCGCACGCGCACATGAGCCTGGCGCAGCAGCTGCTGCTGCGCGCGCTGCTGGCCTGGTTCTGGCGCGAGCCCTACCGCGGCCGTGGCGCCACGCGCCTCACGCGCTGGGGCACCGGCCTGCACGACCGCTTCCTGCTGCCGAGCTTCGTGCAGATGGATTTCGACGACGTGATGGCCGACCTCAACGCCGCCGGCTTCGCCTTCGACAGCGCCTGGTTCGCGCCGCACTTCGCCTTCCGTTTCCCGCTCATCGGCGACGTCAAGGTGATGGGCATCGAGCTGACGCTGCGCAACGCGTTGGAGCCTTGGCACGTGATGGGTGAAGAAGGTTCGGCCGGCGGCACGGTGCGTTATGTCGATTCCTCGCTGGAGCGGCTGGAAGTCAAGGCCACGGGCCTGAATGGCAACCGCCACGTCGTCACCGTCAACGGCCGCGCGCTGCCGCTGCAGCCCACCGGGCGCGTGGGTGAGTTCGTCTGCGGCGTGCGTTACCGCGCCTGGCAGCCGCCTTCGGCCCTGCACCCGACGATCAAGGTGCACGCACCGCTGACCTTTGACATCGTCGACAGCTGGCAGCACCGCAGCCTGGGCGGCTGCCGTTACCACGTGGCCCACCCGGGCGGGCGCAACCACGACGCCTTCCCGGTGAACGCCTACGAGGCCGAGAGCCGCCGGCTGGCGCGCTTCTTCCGCTTCGGCCACACGCCGGGGCGTTTGGACGTGCAGCCTGCGGTGCCGAGCCTGGAGCATCCCTTCACGCTCGACCTGCGGGTCTAGCCCGTGCCGGCCCCCTGCCGCCGCCGTGTAGCCTAGCGCGCATGCCGTCCAGCCAGACCCAGAGCCCGACATCGGGCCTGTCGCAGAGCCAATCGCAGGGCTCGTTGCCCTTTGAGGCAGTGCCCGGCGCTGGCGCGGCTGGTGTGCACACGCTGGGCAGCCGCGCCCTGCCGGCCGACGCCGGCGTGTGGGACGAACTGCGGGGGCACGACGGCTGCCTGCGCCCGGCCTGGCAAGCCTTCGCGCAGGCCCTGCCGGGGGCCAACGAAGGCGATCTGGCCGACGACCTCGACCGCCGGGTCGGACAGGTGGCGCAGCGCATCCGCCAGGACGGCGTCACGCACAACGTCTTCAGCGACGACCCGGCCGTGGCCGCCGCCTCGCGCCCTTGGAGCCTGGAACTGCTGCCGCTGCTCATCGAGCCGGCCGACTGGGCCCACATCGAAGCCGGTGTGGCGCAGCGGGCCGACCTGCTGCAGCGCATGCTGGCCGATCTGTACGGCACCGGCCCAGGCAGCCAGCGCCTGCTGCACGAAGGCCTGCTGCCGCCGGCGCTGCTGCTGCGACACCCGGGCTGGCTGCGGCCGATGATCGGCGTGCAGCCGCCGCCCGGGCCGGGCGGCAGCGAAGGCCTGCGCCTCTTCATCGTCGCTTTCGACCTCGCGCGCGGACCCGACGGCCGCTGGTGGCAGGTGGCGCAGCGCACGCAGGGCCCTTCAGGCTTGGGCTATGTGCTGCACAACCGCATGGTGGTGGCGCGGCAGTTCCCCGAGGCTTTCCGAGAGCTGCGTGTGCAGCGCATCGCCAGCAGCTACCGGCGCCTGCTCGACACGCTGGAGACGGCCGCCGGCGAGGTGTCGCGCCGCCTCGGCGACGGCCACACGCCCCGCGTGGTGCTGCTCACGCCCGGGCCCTACAGCGAGACCTATTTCGAACACGCCTACCTGGCGCGTTACCTCGGCCTGCCGCTGGTGGAAGGTGGCGACCTCACCGTGCGCGGCGACCGCCTGTTCCTGAAAACCGTCGAGGGCCTGGAGCCCGTGCACGGCCTGATGCGCCGGCTGGATGACGACTGGTGCGACCCGCTGGAACTGCGCCCCGACAGCACCCTGGGCGTGCCCGGCCTGCTGCAGGCCGCGCGGGCCGGCACGGTGGTGATGGCCAACGCGCTGGGCAGTGCATTCCTCGAGTCACCGGCGGTGCAGGGTTTCCTGCCCGCCATCGCGCGGCGGCTGACGGGGCAGGAACTGCTGCTGCCCTCGCTGCCCACCTGGTGGTGCGGCGAAGCGGCGGCCTGGAGCGATGTGCGCGAGCGGCTCGACGACAAACTCGTGCGCAGCACCTTCCCGCGCGGGGGCCGCACCTCGCAGCTGCGCGACGCGCAGGCCGCGGCGGTGGACGAAGACCCCGATGCCTGGACGGTGCAGGGCCGCCTGCGTTTCTCGCGCGCACCCATCTGGGGCGCCGGCGTGGTGGCGCCGCGCCCGGCCATGGTGCGTGTGTATGCCGTGGCCGACGCGCAAGGCCGCTGGCATGTGCTGCCCGGGGGCATGACCCGCGTGGCGCGGCGCGAAGAGGCCAGCGTCAGCATGCAGCGTGGCGGCACCAGCCTCGACACCTGGGTGCTGACCGAGGGCCCCATCGACGCCTTCAGCATGCTGCCGCAGCGCCTGCAGGTCGACGACATCGCCCAGCGCCGGCGCCCCGTGAGCAGCCGCACCGGCGAAAACCTCTTCTGGCTGGGCCGCTACACCGAACGCACCGAACAGCTGGTGCGCCTGGCGCGCGCGATGCTGAGCTTTCTGGACGCCGACAACGAAGCTGCGCCCGCGGTGCGCCAGGTGCTCTCGGCGCTGGCCGTGCAGGCCGGCCTGGCGCCGCCCGGCGTGCCCACGCTCACGCAAAGCGCGCACCTGTTCGAGCGCGCCGTGCTGGCCGGCCTGGGCGATCGCCTGGGCAAGGACGGCACGACCAGCATCGCCTACAACCTGGCGGCGCTGGAGCGGGCCTCGATGGCGCTGCGCGAGCGGCTCTCCTCCGAACACTGGGGCCTCATCCGGGCCATGCGTGAAGGCTTCGCGCGCGACCTCGAAACCGCCAGCGGCCAGCTGCCGGGCCTGGCCCAGGTGCTGCCCGCCTTGGACCGCCTGGCGCTGCAGCTGGCCGCCGTGACCGGCGCACAGACCGACCGCATGACACGCGACCACGGCTGGCGCCTGCTGACCGTGGGTCGGCTCATCGAGCGCCTGATCGGTGTGGCCACGCGCCTGCGCGCCTTTCTCGATGCGCAAGCGCTGGGCACCGCCGAGGGCGCCGAGCTGCTGCTGGAGCTCTTCGACAGCCTGATCACCTTCCGCGCTCGCTACCAACGCCACGAAGACCTGCTGGCCCTCACCGACCTGCTGGTGCTGGACAGCACCAACCCGCGCGCCTTTGCCGGCGTGCTGCGCCGGCTGCGCACCGAACTCGGCAAGTTGCCCGGTGAGCCCGAGGTGCTGGCCGAACTGCTGGCCTTGCTGCCGGCCGAGGGCGCGGGCCTGGCGCTGGCCGAACTGCGTGAAGTCGACGAAGCCGAGCTCGCCCGCCGCCTGCGCCAGCTTGCGCAGAGCCTGGGCGCTGCCGCCACGCGGCTGGCCGAGCGCGTGGGCGAGCGCTACTTCACGCTGGCGCAAGGCGTCGACCAACGGGTGTGAGCCGGGGCATGCGTCTGCACATCGAGCACCTCACGCGCTACGACTACAGCGCGCCGGTGTCGCTGGCCCACCACCTGGCGCATTTGCAACCGCTGAGCGATGCCCACCAGCAGCTGCTGGCCTTCGACCTGGCGGTCGACCCGGCGCCGGGCGCCCTCAACGCCGGCACCGATGCCTTGGGCAATGCCGAACACCACTTCAGCCTGGCCCAGCCGCACCGCCGCCTGAGCGTGTGCGCCACCAGCGTGGTGCAGGTGCAGCCGCGGTACGCGGGGCTGCTGCCGGCGGCCTCGCCGGCTTGGGACGAACTGGCCGAGCGCTTGCGCTACGTGGCGCGCAAGACCTTCGAACCCGCCGGCGAGTTCGCGTTGCCTTCGCCTTACGTGCCACGGCTGGCGCCGCTGCGCGCCTACGCGGCCGAGAGCTTCACGCCGGGCCGCCCGCTGGCCGAAGCCGCCATCGAACTGATGCAGCGTGTGCACGCCGACTTCGAGTACCGCAGCCGCAGCACCGACATCGACACCCCGCTGGTGACGGTGTGGGAACAGCGCCGCGGCGTCTGCCAGGACTTCGCGCACCTGATGGCCGGCGCCATGCGCATGCTGGGCCTGCCGGTGCGTTACGTCAGCGGCTACCTGCTCACGCGTGCTCCCGAAGGTGAACCCGAGGGCGGCCGCACGATGACGGGCGCCGACGCTTCGCACGCCTGGGTGCAGGTGTGGTGCCCCGGCACGCCGGGCGTGCCCGACAGCGGGCCCGGTGCCGGCTGGTTGTGCCTGGACCCCACCAACGACCTCGTGCCCGGCAGCGGCCACGTGCGCGTGGCGGTGGGGCGTGACTTCGGCGACGTGACGCCGTTGCGCGGCGTCATCCGCGGCGGCGGCCGCCACACGCTGACCGTGGGCGTGAGCACCCGCGTGCTCGACGCCGGCCCACCAGCCAGCCCCGACGGCGCCAAGCCGGAACAAGGCTTGCTAGAGACATCCTGATGGAGAACGAGAGACCATGAAGACGGCCTTCGACGAGATGCACGGCGCCGAGAGCGCGGTGCGCGAACAGTACGAGGTCTACGCCCGCTGGCTGGCGCAGCAGCCGCGCGACGTGATGCAGGCGCGCCGCGAAGAGGCCGAGGTCATCTTCCGCCGCGTGGGCATCACCTTCGCGGTGTACGGCGCAAAAGACGAAGACGGCTCGGGCACCGAGCGGCTGATCCCCTTCGACCTGATCCCCCGCGTGATTCCGCAGCGCGAGTGGTCGGCCATGGAAAAGGGCCTGGCGCAGCGCGTGACGGCGCTCAACCGTTTCATCCACGACGTCTACCACGGGCAAGAGATCCTCAAGGCCGGCATCGTGCCCGCCGAGCAGGTGCTGGGCAACGCGCAGTTCCGCCCCGAGATGATGGGCGTGAACGTGCCGGGCGATGTGTACTCGCACATCTCGGGCATCGACATCGTGCGCGCCGGCCAGGCCGACGGCAGCGGCGAGTACTACGTGCTGGAAGACAACCTGCGCGTGCCCAGCGGCGTGAGCTACATGCTGGAGAACCGCAAGATGATGATGCGGCTCTTCCCCGACCTCTTCAGCATGCACCGCGTGGAGCCGGTGGCGCACTACCCCGACCTGCTGCTGGAAACGCTGCGTGCCGTGGCGCCCAGCGGCGTGAACGAGCCCACCGTGGTGGTGCTCACACCCGGCATGTACAACAGCGCCTACTTCGAGCACGCCTTCCTGGCGCAGCAGATGGGCGTGGAGCTGGTGGAGGGGCAGGACCTCTTCGTCAAGGAAGGCTTCGTCTACATGCGCACCACGCAGGGCCCGCGGCGCGTGGACGTGGTCTACCGCCGCGTGGATGACGACTTTCTCGACCCCCAGGCCTTCCGCCCCGACAGCACGCTGGGCTGCGCCGGGCTGTTGGACGTCTACCGCGCCGGCAACATCGCGCTGTGCAACGCCGTGGGCACGGGCATCGCCGACGACAAGAGCATCTATCCCTATGTGCCGAAGATGATCGAGTTCTACCTCGGCGAAAAGCCCATCCTCAACAACGTGCCCACCTGGCTGTGCCGCGAGAAAGACGACCTCGCCTACGTGCTCGACCACATGCACGAGCTGGTGGTGAAAGAAGTGCACGGCGCCGGTGGCTACGGCATGCTGGTTGGCCCGGCCGCCACCAAGGCCGAGGTGGCCGAGTTCCGCGAGGTGGTGAAAGCCAAGCCCACCAATTACATCGCCCAGCCCACGCTGAGCCTGAGCACCTGCCCCACCTTCGTGGACAGCGGCGTGGCGCCGCGCCACATCGACCTGCGCCCCTACGTGCTGAGCAGCGGTAAGACCGTGCAGACCGTGCCCGGCGGCCTGACGCGCGTGGCGCTCAAGGAAGGCTCGCTCGTGGTGAACAGCAGCCAGGGCGGGGGCACCAAGGACACCTGGGTCCTCGAAGACTGAAAGACAGGGAGAACGACCATGCTGTCACGCACCGCCGACCACCTGTTCTGGATGGCCCGCTACATGGAGCGCGCCGAGAACACCGCGCGCATGCTCGACGTGAACTACCAGACCAGTCTCTTGCCACAGAGCGCCGACGCGGCCGAGCAGGGCTGGCGCGGTTTGCTCTCGATCAGCGAGCTGACCTGGAGCTTCTCGCAGAAGTACAGCGAGGTCACGCCGCGCAACGTCATGGATTTCATGGTGCGCGACGAGACCAACCCGTCGAGCATCGTGTCGTGCCTGCGCGCGGCGCGTGAAAACGCGCGTGCGGTGCGCGGGGCGCTGACCACCGAGGTGTGGGAGACGCAGAACCAGACCTGGCTGGAATTCAACCGCCTGATCCGCGGCGACGCTTTCGAGCGCGACCCCAGCAGCCTCTTCGAGTGGGTGAAGTTCCGCAGCCACCTGAGCCGCGGCGTGACGGTGGGCACCATGCTGCAGGACGAAGCCCTGCACTTCCTGCGCATCGGTACTTTCCTCGAACGCGCCGACAACACCGCGCGCCTGCTCGACGTGAAATACCAGGCCTTGTCGGGCGGTGACTACTTCGGCCCTGGCGCGGCCAAGGAAGGGCAGGAAGTCGATTTCTACCACTGGAGCGCGCTGCTGCGCTCGGTGAGCGGCTTCGAGATCTACCGCAAGGTTTATCGCAACGTGATCCACCCCGAGAAGGTGGCCGAACTGCTCATCCTGCGCCCCGACATGCCGCGTTCGCTGGCCGCCTGCCTGAACGAGCTGGTGATGAACCTGGAGATGGTGGCCAACCAGCACAGCAGCGAAACCCTGCGCCGCGCCGGCCGCCTGCGTTCAGACCTGCAATACGCGCGCATCGACGAGATCCTCGCCACCGGCCTGCACGCCTACCTCACGCAGTTCCTCGACCGCGTGAACGACATCGGCGTGGGCATCAGCCAAGACTTCCTGGTGCCGATGGCGGCTTGAGGACGCACGACAGGCCCTGACGCCGGCCGCGGCAGGGCGGCTTGAATCCCTCCCCCCAAGGATCCCCCTGCAGGGGGCTGGGGTGTCTTCAGGCCCAGAGGCAGCATGGGGGCTCGCACGCCGAGGAGCCTGTCATGCCTGCCGATCTGCCTGACACACCACCCCAGCCCGCCGATGCCGCAAGCCCCGCGACGCAGCTGGGCCCGCCGCTGACGTTCTCGCCGCGCCTCGCGCGCTGGCACCTAGGCAGCGTGGTGGCCATCTGCGTGTTGGCGCTGGGTGTGGTGTTGTGGCCCGCGGCCTGGCCCCGCGAGTGGCGCGGGCACCTGCACACGGTGCTGATGGTCTCGATGGGCGCCTCGTTCTATGTGCAGTGGCGTGCCGGTCTGCTGGGCCTCACACCGCAGCAGATCTACCGACGCTTTCGCGGGCCACACGGCCTGTTCCACCGCTGGTACGGCCCTGTGCACACCCTGGCGGGCACCTTGTTCATCTGTGCCGCCGTGGTGCACGGGTGCACGGGTTGATGGGCGCGCCACAAACAGCGCCAGAATGAGCCCATGAACACTTTTGCGCCTCTCGCTGCCCTGGCGCTGGCCCTGGAGTTGTCAAGCCCATCGCTGGCCCAGGCCCAGACCCCCGACAAGCCCTACACCGTCGAGATCTGGTCCGACGCCACCTTCGGCCCCGACGGCAAGCTGCAGAAACTGGAGGTGGCCGATGCCGCCACGCAGCCCGCGGCCTTCGTCGAGCGCGTGAAGAAGCAGCTGGCCAGCGCGCGCATCCCGCCCGTCGTTGACAGCGCAGGGCAGCCTGCCACCTTCGAGACCGGGGTGCGCGTGCAGTACCTCGTCACACCGGCGGCCAACGGCGGCACCGTGCGCATGACGGGCTTGGCCATCGAGCCGCGGCCGGTGAAACGCTATGGTGCTTCCGAGCCCGATGGGCTGCCCTACGACACGCCGCTGAACGTGCGCCTGAGCTGCACCGTCGATACCGCCGGCGAGTGCAAAGAACCCAAGGTGCTGGAAGCCGACGGCACCTACCCCGTGCTGCGGCGTTGGGCCGTGGCCTCCTTGCAGGGCTGGCGCTTCGCACCACAGCGCATCAACGGGCAGGCCGTGCCCGCCGAAGTGGAGGTGACGCTCACGCTCACCATCGACAACTACCGCCCCGCCGATTTCCGCAACCCGCTGAGGATCGGCAGCTGAGCATGAAACCGCTCTTCACCCTGTCTTTGCTGATCGGGCCCTTGCTGGCCTGCGCCCAGATGCCCTCCACCGCCCAGATGCGCCAAGTCACCGCCACGCCGCCTGTCGCCCGCCCCGTGCCGCACACCGTCAAGAGCCCGAATGGCGACCGCCAGGACGAGTACTACTGGCTGCGCGACGACGACCCGAAGACCAAGCGGCCCGAGGTGGTTCAGTACCTCGAAGCCGAAAACGCCTACACCGACGCCAAGCTCGCGCCGCTGGCGGGCCTGCAGAAGCAGCTGGTGGCCGAGATGCGCGCGCGCATCAAGGAAGACGACAGCACGCCGCCCGTCTACGACCGCGGCCACTGGTACTGGCGCGAGTTCAAGGCCGGTGATGAATACCCGCGCCTGATGCGCCAGCGGGGCAATGCCGAACGCATCGATGCGAAGGCCAAGCCCGAGTTGCTGCTCGACCAGCCGGCGCTCGCCCAGGGCCAGGCCTACTACCGCGTGGGCGCCACGGCCGTCAGCCCCAACGGGCAGCTGCTCGCGTGGACCGAAGACACCGGTGGCCGCCGCATCCACACGCTGCGCTTCAAGAACCTCGTCACCGGCCAGATCTACGCCGATGCCGTGCCCGGCGTTCTGGAAGGCATGGCCTGGGCCAACGACAACCGCACGGTCTTCTACATCCTGCAAGACCCGGTGACGCTGCAGAGCGGCCCCGTCTACCGCCACGTGCTGGGCACCGATGCAAAGAGCGACGTGAAGGTCTATGAAGAGGCCGACAAGACGCTGTTCGTTGGCGTCGACCGGACGGCCTCAGGCCAGTACGTGATGATCGGCGTGCGTGGCACCGAAACGGCCGAGACCCTGGTGGTGCCGGCGAACAAGCCCGCCACGCCTGCGAAGGTGCTGCTCAAGCGCCGCGACAAGGTTCGCCACAGCGCCGACCATCTCAATGGCCGCTGGGTCATCCGCACCAATGAAGGCGCGCTGAACTTCAAGCTCGTCAGCGCACCGGAAAACGCCGCCGATGTGCGCAGCCTCTGGCGCACGCTGGTGCCTGCGCGCGAGCAGGCCACGCTGGAGGGTTTTGCCCTCACCACACGCGGCATCGCGGTGGAAGAGCGTGTGAACGCCGACACGCGTGTGCGCCTGCTCGGCCAAGCTGCCGGCAAAGCGCTGGACCTGCCCGCCGGCACCGTGGTGGCGCTGGGCGAGCACCGCGATCCGGCGGCGGCCCACCTGCGCTACACCGTCACCTCGATGGTGCAGCCCACGGCCACCTACGACCTGCACCTGCAGAGCGGTAAGCCCGTGCTGCGCAAGCTGCGCGAGGTGCCGGGCTACGACGCCAGCCTCTACGCCACAGAACGCCTCTGGGCGCCCTCGCGTGACGGCAAACGCATTCCGGTAACCGTGGCCTGGCGCAAGGACAAGGCCCAGGCCAACGGCCAGGCGCCCTTGCTGGTGGTGGGCTACGGCAGCTACGGCTACAGCTACGACCCGAACTTCTCGTCGAACCGCCCGAGCCTGATGGACCGCGGTTTCGTCATCGCCATCGCGCACGTGCGCGGCGGGGCCGAGCTGGGCGAGGGCTGGTACGCCGACGGCCGCATGATGAACAAGAAGAACAGCTTCAACGACTTCGTCGACGCCACGCAGGCGCTGCTGAAAGCCGGCTGGGGTGCCCCCGACAAGGTGTTCGCCAACGGCGGCTCGGCCGGCGGCCTGCTGATGGGCGCGGTGGCCAACCAGGCACCGCAGCTCTACACGGGCATGGTGCTGGACGTGCCTTTCGTCGATGTGGTGACGACCATGCTCGACGAGAGCATCCCGCTCACCGCCAACGAATGGCAGCAGTGGGGCGACCCGCGCGAGAAGCCCGCCTACGACTACATGCTGAGCTACTCGCCCTACGACAACATCTCGGCCCAGGCCTACCCGGCGATGCTGGTGACCACGGGTCTGTGGGATTCACAGGTGCAGTACTACGAACCCGCCAAGTTCGTGGCCCGCATGCGCGCCAAGCGCACCGACAGCAACCCGCTGCTGCTGGCCACCAACATGAAGGCCGGCCACGGTGGGGCTTCTGGGCGCTTCGAGATCCTCAACGAGATCGCTCGCGAGTACGTGTTCCTGCTCGATCTGGCGGGCGCGGCGAAGTAAGCCGCGGCCGGGCGCGCGCTGGGTCAGCCCGGCCCGCGCGCCTGGCGCAGCGCGGCAGCGAGATCGATGACGGCCATTGCGTAGTAAGCGCTCCAGTTGTAGCGCGTGATGACGTAGAAGTTGGCCGTGCCCGCCACGTGCGTGGCCGGTGCATCGCCGTTCTGCAGTTCCACCAGGGCCAGCAGGCCTTCGTGGGCTTGCCCTTCTTTCGGCAGTGTGGCGCCGTGCGCCGCGAACTCGGCCGCAGTGAAGCTGGGGCGGATGTCGGGGGCCAGCAGCATGACCGTGCCCACCGCACCGGCGGGCTCGGTGGGCAGTGCTACCGCGTAGTGCGTGGGCAGGTCGCGTTGCCAGCCGTGCCCGGCCAGGAAGTGGGCCACGCTGCCCACCACGTCGGCGCCGCTGTCCATCAGGTCGACGTGATCGTCGCCGTCGAAATCCAGCGCCCAGCGGTTCACGCTGCCGGGCATGAACTGCGGCAGGCCCCAGGCGCCGGCAAAGCTGCCTTTCATCGCCTGCGGGTCGCGACCTTCGCGCGCGCAGAGCACGAAGAACTCGGCGAGCTCGCTGCGGAAGAAGGCGCTGCGGTCGCGCCGGCCGGTGGGGAAATCGAAGCTCAGCGTGGCCAGCGCGTCGATGAGGCGGAAGTTGCCGGTGATGCGGCCGTAGAAGGTCTCCACGCCAACGATGGCGGCCACGATCTCCGGCGGCACGCCCCAACGTGTTTCGGCCTCGGACAGCCAGCGCGCGTGCTGCTGCCAGAAGGCCAGGCCGGCGTTGATGCGCTGCGGCTCGATGAAACGCGCGCGGTAGGCTGCCCAGTTCTTGGGCACGCCCACGGGCGGCGGCATGATGAGCTGCTGCACCGTGGGCAGCCGGCGCGCCTGGGCCAGTTGCTGGCGCAGCCAGTCGACAGGGAGGCCGCGTTCGTTGGCCACTTCCTCGGCAAAGGTCATCGCGGCCGGGTGGCCGGCGTAGGCCGGGCCGGCGGGCGGGCTGCGGCGCCGGGGTTTGAGCTTGATCGCTGCTTTGGCGCGCGGCTTCTGGGCGGGTGCTGTGGTCTGCCTTTGGGCTGCGGCGGCCGGCAAGCCCAGCAACGCCGGCGCAGCGCCCCAGCCCAGGGCAGCCAGCGCCGCCAGCCAATGGCGACGTGTGGGCCGGCTTCCGCTCGATGTGCTCATGCCCCTGATTTCACCGCACGCGGCAATGCCGCCTGGAAGCGCCGCCACCAGCCCCGCGCAGGCGGTGGCGGTGGGCCGGTCTGGGCGTAACGCTCACGGTCCAGCGCGTCGAGCATCGCAGCGGCTTCGCCGCCGGCTTCGCCCAGCGCAGCACGCAGGCGCTGCGCGCGTTCACGCGGGCCGTGGTGGGCCTGCACGTCCACGCCCAGCGCCTGCAGCCGCTGCAGCACCTGCTGCTGCAGTCGCAACCACGGGTCTTGCCGGCGGCGGTCCCACCAGGCCCAGCTGGCGCCCACCAGCGCGGCGCTGGCCAGCAGCACGCCCAGCAACTGCGCCAGGTCTTGCCAGCTCGGCGCCTCGAAGCCCAGTTCGCGCAGCAGGTCGAACTGCTGGCCGCGGCTGTAGTTCAGCACCCACTGGTTCCAGCGGTTGTTGACGATCTCCCAGGCGTTGCGCAGGCGCGTGGCCAGCGCCGGGTCCAGTGCGTTGACGGCGCCGGCCACCAGCCCCGGCGGTGGCGCGAGGCGGTTGCCGCGCTGCACACGGTCGGGCGCCACGGCGGTGGTCGGGTCCACACGCACCCAGCCTTCGCCGGCCACCCAGATCTCTGCCCAGGCGTGTGCGTTGCGCTGGCGCACGACGTACCAGCCGTCTTGCGGTTCGGGGTCGGTGCCCTGGTAGCCGGTGACGATGCGGGCGGGCACGTCCATCGCCCGCATCACCACCACGAAGGCGCTGGCGAAGTGCTCGCAGAAGCCGAGCTTGCGGTCGAGCCAGAACTCGTCGATGGCGTTGTCGTCGTAGGGCCCGGGCTCCAGCGTGTAGGTGTAGCCGCCCTCGCGGATGTGGCGCAGCACCTGGTTGGCCAGGCTGCGTGCGTCTGCCGTCAGGTTGCCGGGGCGGGCGCGCAGGTCGGCGGCCCATTGCAGCGTGCGCGGGTTGGTGTTGGGCGGCAGGTCGACCAGATCGCGCAGGCCGACGATGTCTTCGCGCGGGCCGTGGCGGTGCTGCAGGTGCGCAGCGGCCTGCAGACGCACGCGGTCGATGAGCGGTCGGTCCAGTTGCCACTGGCCGTCTTGCCGCAGCTGCAGCTGCCAGCCGGGCAACTCGGGCGCACTGCCCGGGGTGTTGGGCGTCATCTCCAGCAGCGGCAGCAGCGGCAGGCGGCTGGGCTCCAGCGTCATCTCGTAGCGCAGCGGCGCGCCGCGCACTTCCAGCTGCAAGGTCGGGCGCAGCGAAGGTGCAAAGCTCGACTGCAGCCGCGTCCATTCACGCCCGTTGAAGCTGCTGAGCACCGGCCCGCGGAAGTACATCTGCTCGGGGCTGGGCACAGGCCCGAAGAAGCGCAGGCGCAGCGCGATGCTGTCGTCTTCGGCGAGGCTGGCCACACCGCCCAGGCGCAGGCTGCCCGAGAGGCCGGTGCGGCCCTGCGCGTCTTGCGGCAGCCCCCACAGCGGCCCGATGCGCGGGAACAGCACGAAGAGCACCAGCATCAGCGGCACGCCCAAAGCCGCCGCGCGTGCAGCCACCTTGCCGGCCCGCCACAGCGGCGGGCGGCCCACGGGCAGGTGGGCCAGCGTCAGCGCCGTGAGCAGGCCCCACACCGACAGCAGCAGCCACAGGCCCGTGAGCAGGCTCTGCGAGTAGAGAAAGTGCGTCAGCACGAGAAAGAAGCCGAGGAAAAAGACCACCAGCGCGTCGCGCCTGGCGCGCAGCTCCAGCGTCTTCAGCGCCATCAGCACCACCAGCAGCGTGATGCCGGCTTCCTTGCCCAGCAGCGTGCGTTCGCTCCACCACGTCAGCGCGCCGGCCACCATCAGCAGGCCGGCCACCAGCCAGCGGCTGGGCAGGGTGCCGCCATTCAGCGCCAGGTGGGCGCGCCACAACAGCAGCGCTGCGGCCATGGCACCGCACCACAGCGGCAGGTGCAGCGTGTGCGGCGCGATGGCCAGCGCGATGACGGCCAGGTGGAAGAGCGTGTCGCGCGTTTCGCGCGGCAGCTGCAGCACACGCAGCCGCGTCAGCAGGGGCGTGGCAGTGTTCATGGGTGCAAGGCCAGCCATTCCAGTGCGGTGCGGCGCTGGGTGTCGCCGCTGCCGGGCGGCAGCTCGCGGCCGGCCAGGCGCAGGCCGTAGTCCATGCCGGCCTGCTCGGCCGCCAGCACCCAGGCGGCCAGGCGCGAGAGGCGGGCTTCACTGCCGCTGAGGCCGGTGTCCTGCGCATCGAGCCAGAGCTCGCGCTGCGCGTTGCCTGTCGTCTCGCGGCTGACGAGCTCACCGCTGCGCGCCACCTTCTTCCACACCACCTGGCGCATGGTGTCGCCGCGGCGCCAGGGGCGCACGCCGTCGAGTTCACCGCCGCTGCCACGCGGGCTGCTGTGTTCTTCGCCGTGGCGCGCGCTGCTAAGCGGTAAAGGCGGCGCGGGGTGTTCGGGTTTCGGCCAGGCGAGCACACGCGCCGCCGGGCGCCACACCGTCCAGGCGCGGAAGAGGCCGAAGGGGAAGAGCGTCTCCACCACCAGCGCCGGCACCGGCTGCCAGCCGCGGCGTGCGGGTACCAGGCTGAGTTGCACGCTGGCCTGGCCGCCGGCAGGGGCGTCGCACCAGGCCAGGCCGCCGTCGGCATCGCTCTCGAAACGCAGGCCCAAAGCCGGGCGTTCGTGGCTGGGGTTCTGCAGCACCACGTCCAGCAGCGCCGGTTCGCCCACGAACACCGGCTGCGCCGGCCGCAGGTGCAATGTGAGGCCGCGCAGGTTGCCGTGCGTGATGTGCATGCTGACCAGCGCCGCGCCGGCCAGCAGGAAGGTGAGGGCGTAGCCCAGGTTCAGCTGGTAGTTGATGCTGGCCAGCAGCATCACCGCGAGCGTGCCCAGGAAGGTGAAACCCGCCTTCGTCGGCAGGATGTAGACATTGCGCTGGCCCAGCACCCAGGTGTCGGTCAGCGGCAGGCGGGCCTGCCACCAGCGACGGAACCGCTGGCGCACCGACAGGCCGGCAAGCACCCCGGCGGCGTTCATGGAATCGGCGTCGCCTCCACCATGGCGCGCACTTGCGCCACCGCCCCGCGCCCGGCGCCCGCCACGGGCGTGAGCCGGTGCGCCACGGCCTGCGGCAGGATGGCCTGGATGTCGTCGGGCGCCACGTAGTCGCGCCCGCCCATCAGCGCCCGCGCCTTGGCCACGCGCAGCACGGCGATGCCCGCACGGGGCGACAGGCCTTCCACGAACCAGGCGCCCGAGCGTGTGGCCGCGATCAAGGCCTGCAGGTAGTCGAGCAGCGCTTCGCTGGCGCGCACCTGCTGCACCACGTCTTGCGCATGCAGCAGGTCTTCGGGTGTCATCACCGCGGGCAGGTTCAGCGCGGCATGGCGGCGGTCACCGCCCGTGAGCAGCTCACGTTCGGCCGCACGGTCGGGGTAGCCGAGCGTGATGCGCAGCAGAAAGCGGTCGAGCTGGCTTTCCGGCAGCGGGTAGGTGCCGAGCTGGTCGCTGGGGTTCTGCGTGCCGATCACGAAAAACGGCCTGGGCAGCTTCAGCGTCTGGTTCTCCACCGAAACCTGCTGCTCTTCCATGGCTTCGAGCAGCGCGCTCTGCGTCTTGGGGCCGGCGCGGTTGATCTCGTCGGCCAGCAGCACCTGCGCGAACACCGGGCCGGGGTGGAAGACGAACTGGTCTTTCGCGCGTTCGAAGACGCTCACGCCGATGAGGTCGCTGGGCATCAGGTCGGCGGTGAACTGCACGCGCCTGAAATCCAGCCCCAGGCTGCTGGCCAGCGTGTGGGCCAGCGTGGTCTTGCCCACGCCCGGCACATCCTCGATGAGCAGGTGGCCGCCGGCCAGCAGGCAGGCGATGCAGTCTTCGATCTGCGGCCGTTTGCCGACGACGATCGTGCTAATCTGATCGACCAGCTTTCCGAGCTGGTGCGCAAGCTGTGCATCCATGCGCGGCACCATACCCGAATTGCGGAAACCGGATCCCTTGATGAGCACCGTGTTCTACAGCCACCCCGACTGCCGCCTCCACGACATGGGGGCCGGCCACCCGGAGTGCCCGGCACGCCTGGATGCCATCAACGACCACCTGCTCGCCACGGGCCTGGACATCGCGCTCGAGTTCAAGCAGGCGCCTGCCGCCACCGCCGAACAGATCGAACGGGCGCACACCACGCACTACGTGACCGAGTTGCAAGAGAAGCTGCAGCTCGTGCAGGCCAGCGGCGAATCGCGCGCGCTCGACCCCGACACCGTCGCCTGCCCCGCCACGCTCAGCGCCGCGCTGCATGCCGCCGGCGCCGCCGTGGCCGCCACCGACGACGTGCTGGCCGGCCGCGCCAAGAACGCCTTCTGCAGCGTGCGCCCGCCCGGCCACCACGCCACGCGCGACGAGACCATGGGCTTCTGCTTCTTCAACAACGTGGCCATCGCCGCGCGCCATGCGCTGGACGTGCACGGGTTGAGCCGCGTGGCCATCATCGACTTCGACGTGCACCACGGCAACGGCACCGAAGACATCATCGCCGGCGACGAACGTGTGCTGATGTGCAGCTACTTCCAGCACCCGCTCTACCCCTACAGCGGCGCCGTGCCCAAGGGCACGAACATGGTCAACGTGCCGATGGCGCCCTACACGCGCGGCCCTGCCGTGCGTGAGGCCATCGAGCAGCAGTGGCTGCCGGCGCTGGAATCCTTCCGCCCCGAGATGGTGTTCATCAGCGCCGGCTTCGACGCCCACCGCGAAGACGAACTCGGCCAGATGGGCCTGGTGGAAGCCGATTACGAGTGGATCACGCGCCGCCTCGTCGAGGTGGCCGAGCGGCACGCGCAGGGCCGCATCGTCAGCTGCCTGGAGGGCGGTTACCACCTCAGCGCCCTGGCGCGCAGCGTGGCGGCACACGTGCGTGTGCTCGCCGACGTGGCCTGATGGCGCCCCCCGTCGTCAAGCAGGGCCTCGACGCCGAGGAACTCGTCCGCCTGCTGCACGCGCTGCTGCAGCCCACGGCGCTGATCGAGATCGGCGTCATCGTCGGCTGTCTGGCCCTGGCCTGGCTGGTGGTGCGTCTGGTGCGCGGGCCCGAGGCGCGCCGCGGTTCCATCTGGTTCGGCCACGGCGTGGTCGATGGCATCTTCTTTCCGGTATTGGCGCTGCTGCTGGTGCTGTTCGCGCGCTGGGCGCTGAAGACCTGGGTGCCGCTGGCGGTGTTCAAGCTGGCGGTGCCGGTGCTGCTGTCGCTGGCCGTCATCCGGCTGACGGTGCGGGTGCTGCACGCGAGCTTCCCCGATTCGAAGCTGGTGCGTGTGGTCGAGCGCAGTGTCTCGTGGGTGGTGTGGCTGGGCGTGGTGCTGTGGATCACCGGGCTGTTGCCTTTGCTGCTGCAAGAGCTGGACAGCATCCAGTGGAAGATCGGCAGCACGCAGATCAGCGTGCGCAACATCCTCGAAGGCGCCGTCAGCGCGGTGCTGGTGCTGGTGGGCGCGCTGTGGCTGTCGTCGATGCTGGAAGCGCGGCTGCTGACAGGCGCCACCAGCAACCTGGGCGTGCGCAAGATGGCGGCCAACTCGCTGCGCGCGCTGCTGCTCTTCATCGGGCTGATGTTTGCGCTGTCGGCGGCGGGCATCGACCTCACGGCGCTGGGCGTGCTGGGCGGCGCCCTGGGCGTGGGCATCGGCTTCGGCCTGCAGAAGCTGGCGGCCAACTACGTCAGCGGCTTCGTCATCCTGGCCGAGCAGAGCATGCGCATCGGCGATCTGGTGAAGGTCGACAACTTCGAGGGCCGCATCACCGACATCAGCACGCGCTACACCGTCATCCGTGCCATCAACGGGCGCGAGGCCATCGTGCCCAACGAGATGATGATCACGCAACGCGTGGAAAACGCCTCGCTGGCCGATTCACGCATGCTGCTGAACACCGTGGTGCAGGTGGCCTACGGTACGCCGGTGGACGCCGTGATGGCGCGCATGAGGGACACGGTGGCCGCTGTGCCGCGTGTGATGGCCGACCCCGGCCCCGGCGTGCTGCTGACGAACTTCGCGGCCGATGGCCTGGAGCTCACCGTCGGTTTCTGGATCGCCGACCCCGAGAACGGCCAGGGCAATGTGCGCTCTGACGTCAACCTGGCCATCCTGAAGCTGTTCGACGAGATGAAGATCGAGATCCCTTTCCCGCAGCGTGTGCTGCGCCGGGCCGCCGCCTGATGGCAAGAGCGCAGGCGCCTCGACGGCCGCCGCTGCCTGCCGGCGCCGCCTGGCTGCTGGCGGCGCTGCTGCTGCTGGCGCAGGGCCTGGGGCTGGTGCATGGCATTGCGCACGGGGTGGCGCATGGCATGGCGCACGGGGTGCCTCAGGCCCCGGCGCACGCAGCGGCGGGGTTGCCCGCCCACGGCGTGGCGGCGGCCGCGCCAGTTTGTGAAGAAGCCGGCCACGGCCATGCCCACGCCGCAGCGCCGGCCGATGGGTGGGCCGCCGCGCACGCGCACGGTGGCGCTCACGAAGCCGGCGACGCTCAGTGCCGCCTGATCGACCAGCTGGCGCATGCCGACGGCCTGTGGGCCGCCGATGCCGCGCCGGTGTTGCCCCCGGCCCGCAGCGCCGCGCCTGCCACCGCCTTGCGCCTGGCGCTGGCGGGCGGCGGCTCGGCCGCCTACCTCGCCCGCGCGCCACCGCGCGGCTGAGCGGCCCCTCGCGCGCCGGCTTCGGCGCGCCCTTGCCACCGCTGCCCCCGCCGCGCCGTCACCACGGCCGCGCCTGGGGCGCCTTCCTCCTGTTGTTCGGCGCTGCCTGGCCCACGGCTGGCTGCGCCTGTGAGTTCGCCATGCGCAAATCTTTCTTCGTCACCGCTTTCGGCGTCGTGCCTTCGGCACGTTGCCACGCCCTGCAACCCCTGGCCTTGGCCGTGCTGCTGCTGGCGGCCACGGCGCAGGCCCAGACGCCGCCCGCTGCGGCCCCGCAGACCGTGGTGGTCACCGGCAACCCGCTGGGTCGCGAGGCCGGGGCCGCGCCGGTCAGCGTGCTGGCCGGCAACGGCCTGCTGCTGCGCCGCGCCGGCACGCTGGGCGAAACGCTCGACGGCCTGCCCGGCGTGAGCGCCAGCGGCTTCGGGCCCAACAGCAGCCGGCCCGTCATCCGCGGCCTCGATGGCGACCGCGTGCGCCTGCTCGACGGCGGCGCGGCGTCCATCGACGCTTCCAACCTCAGCTTCGACCACGCCAGCGCTACCGACCCGCTGGTGGCCGAGCGCATCGAGGTGCTGCGCGGCCCGGCGGCGCTGCTGTACGGCGGCAATGCCACCGGCGGTGTGGTCAACGTCATCAACAACCGCATCCCGCGTGTGGTGCCAGTGGGCGCCTTGAGCGGCCGTGCCGAAGTGCGTTTCGGTGGTGCCGCGGCCGAGCGCGCCGGGGCCGTGGTGCTGGAAGGCGGTGCCGGCGGATTCGCCTGGCACGCCGACGTTCACAGCCGCAAGGCCAGCGACCTGCGCACCCCGCGCTACACGCCCATCGAAGACGGCGAAGCGCTCGAGCCCGCGAAGCGCGTGCGCAACTCCGCCGCGCGCACCGACGGCGGCGCAATGGGCGCTGGCTGGGTGGGCGCCAACGGGTACCTCGGGGCTTCGTTCGACACCGGCGAGCAAGACTACGGCGTGACGGTGGAGCCCGACGTCACCATCCGCATGAAACGCGACCGCACGTCGCTGGCGGGCGAGCTGCGCGCCCTGGGCGGGCCCATCGCCACCATCACCGCGCAGGCCAGCCACACGCGCTACCGGCACGACGAGGTGGAAGGCAGCGGCGAGATCGGCACCACCTTCCGCAGCACCGGCGACGAACTGCGCCTGCAGCTGCGCCACGCGCCCATCGGCCCCTTGCAAGGGGTGTTCGGCGTGCAGACCGAAAAGCTCGACTTCTCGGCCCTGGGCGAAGAGGCCTTCGTGCCCGGCACCCGCACCCGCAGCACGGCGCTGTTTGCGCTGGAGGAGCTCGACGCCGGACCGGTGCGCCTGGGCTTCGGCCTGCGCAGCGAGCGTGTGCGCGTGGCCAGCGTGGGCGACGCGCCCGATGCCGAGGAGCCACGATTCGGCAGCGCCGCCGAGCGCCGCTTTTCGCCCAGCAGCGCCTCGGTGCAGGCCAGCCTGGACGCGGGGCCGGGTTGGCAGCTCAGCGCCACGCTGGGCCACACCGAACGCGCGCCGGCCTACTACGAGCTTTACGCCAACGGCGTGCACGTGGCGACGGCGGCCTACGAACGCGGTGACGCCACGCTGCCCACCGAACGCAGCCGCCACGCCGAACTGGGCCTGGCCTGGGCCGCCGCCGGCAGCAGCCTGAAGTTCAGCCTGTGGCAGACACGTTTTGCGCGCTACATCGCGCTGGACGCCACGGGCGTGGACATCACCGTGCCGGGTGAAGGCGGCGAGCCCGACAGCAGCGTGCCCGAGTACGCCTTCCGCAGCGTGGGCGCGCGGCTGCAGGGCTTCGAGATCGAAGGCCGTCTGCCGCTGATGGCCGCCGGCAGCGGCCGGCCCTTCGGCCTGGAACTCAGCGGCAGCCTCGACCGCGTGAGCGGCCGCAACACTGGCACTGGCGAGGCCCTGCCGCGCCTGGCGCCGCTGCGCGCGCGGCTGGCCCTTCAGGCCCAGGCCGAGGGCTGGCAGGCCGGTGTGGTGCTGCGCCATGCCGCGCGGCAAAGCCGTGTGCCGGCCACCGACACCGCCACGCCCGGCCACACCCTGCTGGACCTGACGGCCGGTGGCGACCTGCCGCTGGCCCTGGCCGGCGGCCGCACGCAGTGGTTCGCCAAGCTCAGCAACCTGAGCGACCGCGTGGCCACCAACGCGGCGGCCATCGGCACCATCCGGGGCCTGTCGCCGGAAGGCGGCCGTGCCCTGAGCGTGGGGCTGCGCGCCAGCTTCTGAGCGGCGTGGCAGGTGCTTGGCATCCACCCGGTGGCGGACCCACCGCGGGGGTGCCATCGCTACACTGCAGCACAGGCCTGCCCTTGTGCCCATGCTGTCCCTGCCACCGCTCCATGCCGTCCGTTGACGACCTGTCCGCCGCCAGCCTTCACGTGCTGTGCGTGGAAGACAACCCCGTGAACCTGCAGCTCGTGCGCGAGCTCATCGCGCTGCGGCCCGCGGTGCGGCTGCGCACCGCCGAAGACGGCCTCTCGGGCGTGGCGGCCGCGCAGGCCGAGCCGCCCGAGCTGGTGCTGCTCGACATCCAGCTGCCCGACATCGACGGTCTGGAGGTCATGCGCCGCCTGCGCTCGGCGCCGGGCACCGCGGCTTGCCGCATCGTGGCGCTGTCGGCCGACGCCATGCCCGAGCGCATCCGCGCGGCCTTGTCGGCGGGCTTCGACGACTACTGGACCAAGCCCATCCAGTTCGACGTTTTTCTCGGCCACCTTGACGGCATGATCTCGGCCCACCAGGCCGGCCGGCCTTTGCGCTGACCGCGCGCCCTGGTGGAGCGCTCCGGCGCTGGCGCAGCCCTCAGGGCGCCAGGCGTTCGCGCACCCAGTGGCCGCCGTCCTGCCGGTAGCGCAGGCGGTCGTGCAGGCGGCTCTTGCGGCCTTGCCAGAACTCCCAGTGCTCGGGCACCAGCCGGTAGCCGCCCCAGTGCGGCGGGCGCGGCGGGTTCAGCGCATGGCGCAGGGCGGCCTCGGCCGCGGCCTTCACCAGCACCGTGCGCGAGCTGATCACCTGGCTCTGCGGCGAAGCCCAGGCACCCAGGCGTGAATCGAGCGGGCGACTGTGGTAGTAGGCGTCGGATTCTTCGTCGCTGGTTTTCTCCACCCGGCCTTCGATGCGCACCACACGCTCCAGCTCCACCCAGTGGAACTGCAGCGCGGCATAGGGGTGGTGGGCCAGTTCTTGGCCCTTGCGGCTGCCGTAGTTGGTGTACCAGACGATGCCGCGCGCATCCACGCCCTTGATCAGCACCACGCGGGTGCTGGGCCGGCCGTCTGCCCCCACGGTGGCCAGCGTCATGGCGTTGGGTTCCGGCAGCTGCGACTGCAGCGCCTGCTCGAACCACAGCTGGAACTGTTGCAGCGGGTCGGCGGCCGAGGCCGTCTCGTCGAGTTCTGCCTTCTCGTAGCTCTTGCGCAGGCTGGCGATGTCTTCCATGCCAGGCAGTATAGGAAGGTGCTGCGGGCGTCTAGGTATAACGCCGTAAGTGAATGGCCGTAGGGGGTTGGCCGTAAGGGGATCGCCGTAAGGGGATCGCCGTAAGTGATGGCCCCAGTTCATGTCAGCCATCCCCGACCCCATTCTCGGTACCCAGGAAGAGGCTGCGTGCACAACCCGTGCCTGCCCCGCGCGGCCAGACAACCAGCATGCGTTTGCGTCCCACCATCGTCGTGCCCGCTGCCGGGCGAGGCAGCCGCTTCGGCGGGCCCCTGCACAAGCTGCTGCAGCCTTTTGGCGGCAGCACCGTGCTGGGCACCACGCTGCGCCAGGCGGTGCAGACCCAGCTGCCCGTGGTGCTGGTCACCACCGCGGCCATGCTGCCGCTGGCCAGCACGGTGCTGGCCACGCGCGACATCGTCGTGCTCAGCGATGAAGAAGCCGCGCGCGGCATGGGCGCCACCATTGCGCGCGGCGTGTCCGAGCGTTCGGGCGCGCCGGGCTGGGTGGTGCTGCCCGGCGACATGCCGCTGGTGCAGCCGGGCACCGTGCTGGCCGTGGCCGGCGCGCTGGAGCAGCACCCGGTGGTCTACGCCCAGCACCGCGGCCACCGCGGGCACCCGGTGGCCTTTGCCGCCGAGCTCTACTCAGAACTCATCCAGCTGAACAACGACGACGGCGCACGGCGTGTGCTGCTGCGTTACCCGGCCCACGGCCAGGAGACCGAAGACGCGGGCGTGCTGCTGGATGTGGACACCGCCACCGACCTCGAAGCCTTGCGCCAGCGCGCCTTGCAAGCCGCCGGCTGAGGCCCCCGGCAGCGCCGGCTACAGCAGACGGTGGGTCTGCGCCAGCGCCATCAAACGCTCCACTTCGCGGTCGTGCCAGCCGCGTTCGCGCAGGGCGCAGGCGGTCTGCGCCAGGTAGTCCAGCGTGCTGCCGTAACGGCCGCGGGCGTGGCGCAGGATGTGCACCATCTCGTCATCGGGCAAGCGCGGCAGGCAGGCCGCGCTGCGGCGGCTGAGCGTGAAGGCCAGGGCCGGCACCACGCCCTGCGCGGTGCGGGTGGGCAGCAAGCGCGCGTCGTAAACGCCGGTGGGTTGTTCGCGCGCCCAGAGGCGTTCGAGCTCGGCTTCGGCGCTGTCGGCGCGCAGGCGGTAGACCATGCCGCGGCAGGCCCCGCCGGGCAGCAGCGCGAACACCAGCCCCGGCTGCTGCGGTGTGCCGCGGTTGATGCGCGAGCGCATGCGCAGCGCGCGGTGCCAGCCGCGCACCAGCGCCGGGCGGTGCTCGGCGGCTTCGAACTCGGGGCGCCAGATCAGCGAGGCATAACCGAAAACCCACCACTCGCGGTGGTGGCGCCATTGCGCGCGCAGCTGGCGCAGGGCTTCGGCGGGGTCGCGCAGCACCAGGCTGGCGGCGATGCTCTCGGTCATGGCGCGCGAGCATCGCACAGCCGGGCGCAGGTGCTGTGCCAAGGATTGACGATGTAACCGGGTTACCGAATAATCGCCACTACGGTTACATGCCCGCCGCAGCCTGACGCTGTGGCCACTTCGCCCCACCGCCCGCCATGCCTGCATCCACCCCCGCCCCGGCCCTGCACCCCGTGATCGAGGCCGTCACGCGGCGCATCGCCGAACGCAGCGCCGCCACGCGCAGTGCCTACCTGGCCCGTGTCGAGCGCCTGGCCGGGCGCGCGCCGGGCGCCGCCCGCATGGGCTGCGCCAACGTCGCACACGCTTTCGCGGCCTTGCCGGCGAACGACAAGTTCCGCGTGGTGGCCGAGAAGGCGCCGCACATCGGCATCGTCACGGCCTACAACGACATGCTTTCGGCCCACCAGCCGTACGAGGGCTACCCGGAACTCATCCGCGAGCAGGCCCGCGCCCAGGGCGCCACGGTGCAAGTGGCCGGCGGCGTGCCGGCCATGTGCGACGGCGTCACCCAGGGCCTGCCGGGCATGGAGCTCAGCCTCTTCAGCCGCGACACCATCGCCATGGGCACGGCGGTGGCGCTGACGCACGATGTGTTCGATGCCGTGCTGCTGCTGGGCGTGTGCGACAAGATCGTGCCGGGCCTGCTCATCGGCGCGCTGCACTTCGGCCACCTGCCTTGTGTCTTCGTGCCCGCGGGGCCGATGAGCAGCGGCCTCTCGAACAACGACAAGGCCAAGGTGCGCGAGCAGGCAGCACAGGGCCTGGTGGGCCGCGAAGAGCTGCTGAAGGCCGAGAGTGCGGCCTACCACGGCCCCGGCACCTGCACCTTCTACGGCACCGCCAACAGCAACCAGATGCTGCTGGAAGCCATGGGCCTGCACGTGCCCGGCGCGGCCTTCGTGCACCCGCATGCCGGGCTGCGCGAGAGCCTCACGCGCGAGGCCGTCAACACCGTGCTCGGCCTCACGCAGCGCCAGCGCTACACACCCATCGGGCGCGTGGTGGACGAGCGCTGCATTGTCAACGCCATGGTGGCGCTGCTGGCCACCGGCGGCAGCACCAACCACCTCATCCACTGGGTGGCGGTGGCGCGCGCGGCCGGCATCCTCATCGACTGGAACGATTTCGCCGATCTGTCGGCCGTGGTGCCGCTGCTGGCCCGCGTGTACCCCAACGGCAGCGCCGACGTGAACCAGTTCCAGGCCGCCGGCGGCCCGGGCTACGTGCTGCGTGAACTGCTGGACAGCGGCCGCCTGCACGGTGACGTGAACACCGTCAGCCCGCGCGGCCTGCGCGCCTACACCGAGCTGCCCAGCACCGAAACCGGCACGCTGGCCTGGCGCCGTTTGCCGCCCGACAGTGGCGACAGCAGCGTGCTGCGGCCCGCGGCGCGGCCTTTCAGCGACAGCGGCGGCCTGAAGCTGCTGCAGGGCAACCTGGGCCGTGCCGTCATCAAGACCTCGGCCGTGCCCGAAGACCGCCACGTGGTGGAAGCCCCGGCGCGTGTGTTCGCCACGCAGGAAGCGCTGCAGGCCGCCTTCAAGGCCGGCGAGCTGAACCGCGACGTGGTGGTGGTGGTGCGTTTCCAGGGCCCGCACGCCAACGGCATGCCCGAATTGCACAAGCTCACGCCGCCGCTGGCGGTGCTGCAGGGCCAGGGCCACAAGGTGGCGCTGGTGACCGACGGACGCATGAGCGGCGCCAGCGGCAAGGTGCCGGCGGCCATCCACGTCAGCCCCGAGGCGCTGGCCGGCGGCCCGCTGGCCAAGGTGCGCGATGGCGACCTGATCCGCGTGGACGCGCTCACCGGCACGCTGCAGGCCCTGGTGCCCGAGGCCGAATGGGCCGCCCGCGAAAACGCCACGCTCGACGCGGCGCAGGCCGAGGTGAACGCCTACGACCTGGGCCGCGAACTCTTCGGCGGCATGCGCCGCAACGTCACCAGCGCCGAGCAAGGCGCCGTGACCTGGTTGTGATGTTGCCCCCAAGCTCGCTCGCGCTCGCTACCCCCCGAGGGGGCCGTTCGCCTACGGCCCGGCAGAGCCGGTTCCGTGGCTTTCACTTGGCCTGAGACATTTCCACCCCGCACACCATGCTGCAAACACTGAGCCTCGCCGATCACGGCCCCGTCATCCCCGTCATCGTGCTGCACCGCGTGCAGGACGCCGTGCCCATGGCCCGCGCGCTGGTCGAAGGCGGCGTGAGGGTGCTGGAAGTGACGCTGCGCACGCCGGCCGCGCTGGCCTGCATCGAGGCCATCGCACGTGAGGTGCCCGAGGCCATCGTCGGCGCCGGCACGCTGCGCGTGGCGGCCGATGCGCAAGCGGCCAAGAACGCCGGCAGCCGCTTCGCCGTGAGCCCAGGCTACACGGCGGCGCTGGGCGCGGCCTGCCGCGAGGCGCAGCTGCCGCTGTTGCCCGGCGTGGCCAGTGCCAGCGAGGTGATGGAGGCCATGGCCGACGGCCTGCAGTTCCTGAAGTTCTTCCCGGCCACGGCGGCCGGCGGCATCCCCATGCTGAAGGCGTTGGCGGGGCCCTTCCCGGACATCGCCTTCTGCCCCACGGGCGGCATCACGGTGGAGACGGCGCCGCAGTTCCTGGCGCTGCCGAACGTGAAGGTCTGCGGCGGTTCGTGGCTCACGCCGCAAGCTGCCGTGGACGCCGGCGACTGGGCGCAGATCACGCGGCTGGCGAAAGCTGCCTCAGCGCTGCGCGCCTGAGTTCTTCCAGGCGTCGGCACTCACCAGGGCCAGCCCGGCCCAGATGAAGACGAAGCCGATCAGCTTGGCCTGTCCGAAAGGCTCGTGGAAGAGCCACACGCCCAGCAGCAACTGCAGGCTGGGCGAGAGGTACTGCACCAGCCCCAGCGTGGCCAGCTTCAGGCGGCGCGCACCCGCCGCAAAACACAGCAGCGGCAGCGCCGTCAGCGGGCCTGAGAGCAGCAGCCAGCCGATCTGCGAGCCAGGACCGGTGAGCAGCACACCGTCGCGCGTGAAGGTCCACCAGACCAGCGCCGGGATGACGATCGGTGCCAGCAGGATGTTCTCCAGCGCCAGGCCCTCCAGCGCGCCCAGCGGCGCCGTCTTGCGCAGCAGGCCATACAGGCCGAAGCTGCAGGCCAGGGCCAGCGCAATCCACGGCAGCCGGCCGCCCTGCCAGGTGAGCCAGATCACACCGCAGGCCGCCAGCGCCACCGCGGCCCACTGCAGCAGGCGCAGCCGTTCGCGCAGCACCAGCACGCCCAGCAGCACGTTGACCAGCGGGTTGATGAAGTAGCCCAGGCTCGCTTCCACCACGTGGCCGGTCTGCACGGCCAGCACGTAGACCATCCAGTTGCAGGCCAGCAGCAGCGCGCTGAAACCGAAGAGCGCCACGCGCTTGGGCTGGCGCAGGTTCTCTCCCAGCCAGGCCCAGCGGCCCTGCCAGGCCAGCACCAGCAGCACGAAGCCCAGCGACCACACCGAGCGGTGCAGCACCACCTCCAGCGGCGGCACCTTCGCGATGAACTGGAAGTACAGCGGGAACAGGCCCCAGATGCCGAAGGCGAGGGCGGCGTAGGCGAGACCGGGGTTCATGCAGGCTTCATGGGAGGGGGCGGATTGTGGCAGCGGCGGCCAGCACGCCCTGCCGCGCCCGCGACAACCCGGGTGACGGCAGCCGCCGGCGGGTTCATCATCACAGCCCCATGGCCCGTGTCGTCTTCACCCCGCAGCTGCGCCGCTTCACGGCCACGCCCGAAGTGAGCACGGCCGCGGCCACCCTGCGCGCAGCGCTGGAAGATGCTTTTGCCGCGAATCCGCAATTGCGCGGTTACGTGCTCGACGACCAGGGCCACATGCGCGTGAACGTGGTGGCCTTCATCGACGGCCGCCGCTGCGACGACCGCGTGCGCCTGAACGACCCGCTGGGCCCCGAGAGCACGGTGCACGTGCTGCAGGCGCTGAGCGGTGGCTAGAAAACTGCCAAGCCGAGGAGACACCGAGATGGACACACGCGCCTGGGTCGCCACCCGCAAAGGCCTGTTCGAGCTGCAGCGCAGCGATGCCGCGGCCACCGACTGGCGCATCGTGCGCCACAGCTTCCTGGGCGAGCCGGTGACCATGCTGCTGCCACCGAGTGCCGACCCCCAGGGCCGCATGCTGGCGGCGCTGAACCTGGGCCACTTCGGCGTGCACCTGCACCGCAGCGAAGACGGCGGCGCCACCTGGGCCGAGGTGGCCGCGCCCACCTACCCGCCGCAGCCGCCGGAAGACAAGGGTTTCGCGTGGAAGCTGGTGCTGCTGTGGGCGCTGGAGGCGCAGCGCACGCAGGCCGGCAGCACGGTGTGGGCCGGCACCATCCCCGGCGGCCTCTTCCGCAGCAACGACTGCGGCAGCAGCTGGCAGCTGGTCGATGCGCTGTGGAACCGGCCCGAACGCGCCGGCTGGTTCGGCGGCGGTTACCCCGAGCCGGGCATCCACTCCATCTGCACGCACCCGCAGCACCCGGATGAACTGCTGGTGGGCTTGAGCTGTGCCGGCGCCTGGGTCACGCGCGACGGCGGGGCGAACTGGATCATCCAGGCCAGCGGCATGCGCGCCGATTTCATGCCACCCGAGCAGGCCGAAGACCCCAACGTGCAGGATCCGCACCGCATCGTGCGCTGCGCCGCGCGGCCCGAAGTGCTGTGGTGCCAGCACCATGCCGGCATCTGGCGTAGCACCGACAACGCGGCCAGCTGGCAGCAGATCGAAGCGCCGGTGTCGAGCTTCGGTTTTGCCGTGGCCGTGCACCCGCACGACGCCGACACTGCGTGGTTCGTGCCCGCCATCAAGGACGAAAAGCGCGTGCCGGTGGACGGCGCGCTCTGCGTCAACCGCACGCGCGACGGCGGCAAAACCTTCGAAACGCTGCGCGCCGGCCTGCCGCAACAGCACGCCTACGACCTCGTCTACCGCCACGGGTTGGACGTGTCTTCCGACGGCCGCAGCCTGCTGATGGGCAGCACGACGGGCGGCTTGTGGGCCAGCAGCGATGGCGGCGACAGCTGGCACACCGTCTCGCTGAACCTGCCGCCGATCGCGGCCGTGCGTTTCGGCTGAGCTGGCCTTAAAGCAAGTCGCCGTCGACGTAGAACCAGCGCCCGTCTTCGCGCAAGAAGCGGCTGCGCTCCTGCAGCCGGTGCGCGCGGCCGACTAGCTTGCTGCGGGCGACGAAGCTCACTTCGGCGCTGTCCGTGCCCGTGACGCTGTGCTGCTTCACCTCCAGCCCCAGCCAGCGCAGGCCAGGCTCGAAGGCAAAAGGTTCGGCCGGCCGCGTGCTGGGGTGCCAGGTGGCCAGCAGGTAGGCGGCGTCTTCGCGCACGTAAGCGCTGTAGCGGCTGCGCATCAGCGCCTCGGCCGTGGGCGCCTGCAGGTGCAGCTCGCCGGCATGCCAGCGGCCGCAGCAGGCGGGGTAGGGCAGGCTGCTGCCGCAAGGGCAGGGCTCGTTGTGCACGGGCGGAGTCGGCTTCATCCCCGCAGTGTGCCGCGCTTGCCGGCCCGCACCACGGTGCTGGGCAGGGGCATGGCGGCCAACGCGGTGGTGCTTGATTCAGGCGGTTCGCGCAGTTGCTCGCGGAAGGGCGCGAACAGCCACGAGCGCATGCCCACCAGCACCGTGAAGGCCTGCTTCTCGGTGGCGGGCAGCTTCTGGTTGCCCAGGTGCTGCTGCGAGAAGTCTTGCGCCAGGCGCTGCAGGCGTTCGTTGAAGAGCGCGGCCTGGGCCGGCGTCACCTGGCCGTGCACCAGCATCAGCAGCTCGCCCGCGCCGTCGAAGCCGCCTTCGAAGTAATCAGCCACCGCGTGCTGGCGGAAGAACTGCATCACCGGGCCGTGCGGGCGCCAGCGGAAGGTCTTGTCGATCTTCAGCCGGTAGCGGTTGTTGGCGCGCAGCTCGATGAAGCCCAACTTGTCCAGCGCCAGCAGGCACCCCACGGCCTGCGGCTTGCTGAGGGTGTAGGTTTGCACGATCTGCTCCAGCGTCCAGCCGCTGAGCGTGCAGATGGCCGCGAGCAGCAGCTTGGGGTCGGCCACCACGGCGCGCTCCTGCTCCAGCGTCAGCTCGCGCCGCGGCGGGCTGGCCAGGGCCACCTCGCGGGCCAGCTCGGCGAAGTCCATCTTCAGCACGGCCAGCACCTCGTCGATGCGCGAGAGCGGCATGTCGGCTTTCGCGAACATGCGCTTGACGCTGCTCTCGGCCAGGCCCAGCTCACGCGCGACGTCGGCATAGGTCAGGCCGGCGCGGCGCAGTTCGGCCTTCAGCACGGTGATCAGGTCCTGGCTGCTGCTCATGGTGGGTTTCCATCGAAAAGTATCGCCAAACGATACCGGAAGTGCGATGCGGTGCCACGTCTCTTGGGGTGATGGATACCGAAGAACAGTATCGGCAGGATGCGTTCCGTGTTCAACAAAACCCCCGCTGCCATGCAAACCGCCACCACCCCTTCGGCCGCCACCGTTTCTACGGCGCACATCGCCCACCACCCCAGTCGCCAGCGCGTTGCCAGCGTCATGCGCAGCGACACCAAGGCCTGGCGTGTGCAGGTGTGGGTGAGCTTCGCCACCGCGGTGGCGCTGTGCGGCACGGGCCTGGCCTGGCTGCCGGGGCAGGACCTCGACCGCGCCTTCATGGTGATGGGCTACCTGTTCACGCTGTCGGCGGCTTTTGCCGTCAGCAAGTACGTGCGTGACAACGAAGGCCGCCGTGTCGACACGCCGATGTGGGGCCTGGTGGTCTGGGGCGGCTTCGCGCTGGCCATGGGCCTGACGGGCTGGGGCCTGTGGCGCATGGAGATCAACCCGACCTACAAGGCCTTCCTCGCAGTGAGCTGGCTCTTCCTGATCAGCAGTGTGTTCACGCTGGCCAAGACGCTGCGCGATGCGCACGAGGTGGCCTTGCACAACGCCCGCCACGGCCGGGACGCTGCCGACGACGCGAACGCCTGAAACCCCGCCCCGCCTGCGCCTGTTGTGCATCGGTTGCCCCTGGAACCCTGTCGCTTCAACCTGAGGATCTCGACATGAAAAAGCTTGCTCTCAGCTTCGCCTTGGCCGCCGCGCTGGCCAGCACTGCCTTCACCGCCCCGGCCCATGCCCAGCGCGACAGCATGGCCTCCGAGCTCAGCGCGCTCTCGGCGCTGCCAGTGGTGGTGTCGGTGGCTGCGCCCGCGGTGCTGCTGTCCACTGGCGCCGTGTTCACGGTGGTGGCGGTGGAAGCCACTTCTCGCGGCACCTTGTGGGTGCTGGAGCGCGCCAGCGACGGCGCCCGCGCCAGCCTCACGCTCAGTGGCGCGGTGGTGGGCGGCGCCTCGCTCGTGGTGGGCGCCAGCGTGGTGGCCGTGGCCAGCACGGCCGGGTGGGTGATCTCGGCCGCCGGCAAGGCCATCGCCTTCATCCCCAACGAACTCGGTCGTGCGCTGCTGCACAACGAACGCATCACTTACTGACCACCGATCGACCGCCATGAAGCCCCTCTCGATCCTCACCACCCTGGCCCTGGCCGCCACGCTGGCCCTGGGCGCCGCCCCGGCCCAGGCCGGCCGCAGCTGCGAAGCGCGCCAGCCCGATACCACCGCCGTCGTGCGCGGCCTGAACCTGGCCGAGCGCACCGCCCGCGCGCTGGATGCCAGCGGCGCCGAGGTGGTGGTGCTGGCGCGTGCCGGGCAAGACCTCTCGAAATACGGCCTGCGCTGGAGCCACCTTGGCCTGGCCTACAAGGAGACCACCGACACCGGCACACGCTGGCGTGTCGTGCACAAGCTCAACCAGTGCGGCAGCGCACGCGCCGATCTCTACCGCCAGGGCCTGGGCGAGTTCTTCCTCGACGACCCGCACGAGTTCGCCGCCGCCTTCAGCGTGCTTTCGGCCGAGGCGCAGCAGAAGCTGCACACCCTGCTGCATGACAACTTCAACGTGCAGAAGCTGCACCAACCGGCCTACAACATGGTGGCCTACCCCTGGGCGCAGCAGTACCAGCAGAGCAACCAGTGGGTCATCGAGACCCTGGCCATGGCCATGGACGGCCGCATCCAGAACCGCGACCGCGCCCAGGCCTGGCTGCGGTACCAGGGTTACGAGCCCACCGTGCTGCGGCTGGGCGCGCTGACGCGTCTCGGCGCCCGCGTCAGCGCGGCCAACGTCGCCTTCGACGACCACCCGAACGAGAAGCGCTACAGCGACCGCATCGAGACCATCACCGCCGATTCGGTGTTCCAGTGGTTGCCGCGCGCCAGCCTGGGCCAACGCCAGCAGGAGGTGCGATGAACCTCGGCCGCCGCCACGCCTTGTGCTGCGGCGCCGCTTTAGGCGCCGGGCTCTTCAGCAGCTTGCTGGCCACCCCGGCGCAGGCCGCGCTGCGCAACCCCTGCCGCGGCGCACTGCCGCCGGCGCTGGCGCAGCACCCGATGGTGCTGCAGGCCTTCGAGGTCGTCGATGCCACACGGCTGGTCGACACCCACGCCCACCTGCTGGGCAATGGCGACAGCGGCAGCGGCTGCACGGTGCACCCGTCCATGCACCAGTGGTGGCGGCCCACCGAGGTGCTGCGCCGGCGCGCCATCCTCAACGCCGCCTGCGTGGAGGCCGATGCGCCGTCCATCGACCGCGCCTACGTGCAGCGCCTGCAGGAACTGGCTGCGGGCTTCCCGGCGGGTGCACGCTGGTGGCTCTATGCCTTCGACCGCGCGCACGACAACGCCGGCCGGCCCGATGCCGAGCACACCACCTTCCACGTGCCCAACGCTTATGCCGAGCGCATCTCGCGTGAGAACCCGGGCCGCTTTGACTGGGTCGCTTCGGTACACCCCTATCGCGACGACGCCGTGCCCGCGCTGACCGCCGCGCTGGACGCCGGCGCCGTGGCGCTGAAATGGCTGCCCAGCGCGATGAACATCGACCTGGCCGATGCCCGCTGCAAGCCCGTGTACGAGTTGCTCGCGCGGCGCGGCGTGCCCGTGGTGGTGCACTGCGGCGAAGAGAAGGCCGTGCCCGGCGCCGAACAAGACGCCTACGGCAACCCGCTGGCGGTGCGTGCGCCGCTGGCCTTGGGCGCGCGCGTGATCGTGGCGCACTGTGCTTCGCTCGGCCGCGCGCGTGACACCGAGCGCCGCAACGCGCCGCTGGTGCCGGCCTTCGACCTCTTCGCGCGGCTGATGGACGAGCCCGCGCACCGCGGCCTGCTCTTCGGCGACCTGTCGGCCGTGTTCCAGCGCAACCGCGAGCCCGCCGTGTGGCAGGCCGTGCTGCAGCGGCGCGACTGGCACGCCCGGCTGCTGCACGGCAGCGACCACCCGCTGCCCGGGTTGATGCCGCTGTTTTCGCTGCCGGCGCTGGTGAAGGCCGGGCTGCTGGCCGAGGCCGATGCGCCCGTGCTGCAGGCCGTGCGCGAGCACAACGCGCTGCTCTTCGACTTCATGCTCAAGCGCCGGCTGCGCTGGCAGGGGCAGGGTCTGCCGGCCGCGGTGTTCGAGGCGGCGGCCTTGTCACCGCGCCCCGCTACAGTCAGCGGCGGCTGAGCCCTCACGCCCCCCCATCCAAGGAAGCCCGTGCCGACACCGTCCACCACTGCCGTGCCGTCGAGCCCCGCGCCGCAGGCGCACCCCAACCAGTTCGCGCTGCTCGGCCAGCGCCGCTTCGGCCCTTTTTTCTGGGTGCAGTTCCTCGGCGCCGGCAACGACAACGTCTTCAAGTTCGCCTTCACGGTGCTGGTCACCTACCAGCTGCAGGTGAGCTGGCTGCCGGCTTCGCTGGCCGGGCTGGTGATCGGCGGCTTGTTCATCCTGCCCTTCGTGCTCTTCTCGGCCACCAGCGGCCAGCTGGCCGACAAGTACAACAAGGAACGCCTGATCCGCTTCACCAAGGATTTCGAGATCGCGGTGATGCTGCTGGCCGCGGCCGGCTTCATGCTGCAGAACATCCCGGTGCTGCTGTTCAGCATCTTTTTGATGGGCCTGCAGAGCACGCTCTTCGGCCCGGTGAAGTTCGCCTACCTGCCGCAGCACCTGAACGAGCGTGAACTCACCGGCGGCAACGGCATGGTGGAGATGGGCACCTTCGTGGCCATCCTGCTGGGCAACGTGGCCGGCGGGCTGCTGATCGCGGTGCCGCAGGTGGGCCCGCAGTACGTGGCCGTGGCCTGCGTGCTGCTGGCGCTGGCGGGGCGTGTGGCGGCGCAGGCCGTGCCCTTGTCACCGGCCACCGACCCTGGCCTGCGCATCAACTGGAACCCCTTCACCGAAACCTGGCGCAACCTCAAGCTGGCGCGCGAGAGCATCGTCGTCTTCCGCTCGCTGCTGGGCATCAGCTGGATGTGGTTCTTCGGTGCCGTCTTCCTCAGCCTCTTCCCGGCCTTCGCGAAAGAGGTGCTGCGCGGCGACGAGCAGGTGGCTTCGCTGCTGCTGGTGGTGTTTTCGGTGGGCATCGGCATCGGCTCGCTGCTGTGCGAGGTGCTGAGCCGGCGCCATGTGGAGATCGGCCTCGTGCCGCTGGGTGCCATCGGCATGAGCATCTTCGCCGCCGATCTGTATTTCGCCAGCCGCGGCCTGGCCGCGCCGGCCGGGGGCGGCGCCTTCACGCTGGCGGCCTTCGTCGCGCAGCCCGCGCACTGGCGCGTGATGGCCGACCTGGCGCTGCTGGCGCTGTTCGCGGGCATCTACAGCGTGCCGATGTACGCGCTGATCCAGATGCGCAGCCAGCCCACGCACCGCGCCCGCATCATCGCGGCCAACAACATCCTCAACGCGCTGTTCATGGTGGTCAGCAGCCTGGGCGTGGGCGCGCTGCTGGCGGCGGGTTTCACCATCCCGCAGGTCTTCCTGGTGGTGGCGCTGCTCAACGCGGTGGTGGCGGCCTACATCTTCCTGCTGGTGCCCGAGTACCTGTTGCGTTTCATCGCTTTCATCCTCACGCGCTGCATCTACCGCTTCAAGGTGCACGGTGACGAGCACATCCCGGTGCAGGGCGCGGCCATCCTGGTGTGCAACCACGTCAGCTTCATCGACGCCGTGGTGCTGATGGCGGCCAGCCCGCGGCCCATCCGTTTTCTCATGGACCACCGCATCTTCGCCACGCCGGTGCTGGGCTGGCTGTTCCGCCTGGGCAAGGCCATCCCCATCGCGCCGCAGAAAGAAGACCCCGCGGCCTACGAACGGGCCTTCGAGCAGGCGCGCGCCGTGCTGGCCGATGGTGAGCTGCTGGCCATCTTCCCGGAAGGCGGCATCACGCGCGACGGCACTTTGGGCGAGTTCAAGGGCGGCGTGATGAAGATCCTGCAGACCCACCCCGTGCCCGTGGTGCCGATGGCGCTGCAGAACCTGTGGGGCAGCTTCTTCAGCCGTATCGAGGGCGGCACGGCCATGGTGCGGCCTTTCCGCCGCGGCCTCTTCAGCCCGGTGGGCCTGGTGGCCGGGCCGGCGGTGCCGGCGGCCGAGGCCAGCCCGGCACTACTTCGCGAACGTGTGGCCGCGCTGCTGTCGGCGGGGCCCGTTGCGTAGCGCTTGCTTGCAGAGGCCGCCAGGGCCTGCGCTACCATGCGATCGACACTTCTTTTGATGAAGGGACGACGTTCCATGACGACTCAGACCTCCCGCACCCCGTCGCCGCTGGCGCGTGCCACCGCCCTGGCGCTGCTGCTGGGCGCTTTCGCCGCCGCGCCGGCGCTGGCTGGCAGCTCGGCCTCGTCGGCTTCGTCCGACAGCGTGTCCACCTCGGTGGGCAGCAGCTCCACCTCCATCCAGACCTCCAGCGAAAGCTCCACCGGCGACAACAAGGTGGCCGATGGTGACTACCGCGTCATCGAGGTGGCCGAAGCCCCGGCCCGCGCCGACACCGTGCGCCTGAAGCTGCACGCCGTGGCCGCCGATGCCAAGCAGGGCGAGTTTTTCCTCTACATGCCCAAAGAAGCCTACGAGCAGAGCCGCCTGGGCCAGGGCAGCGTGGTCACCGCCCGCGCCCGCGCCTACGGCCTGGAGTTCGCGAACACGCGCGCCCAGAAGCCCTTCTTCCTGGTGCTGGCCGACGAGTGGTTCCGCGAACTGCAGACCAAGATCGTCCGTCTCTGATCCCGCGTTCCTGATCCCTTGTTGTTGACCCGTTCAGGGCTGGCCGCGCTGGCCGCCCTGGCTGCCGTGCTGTGCAGCCCGGGCGCGCAGGCCACCTCGCTGCGCGCCTGCGACCCGCCGGACAACCTCACGGCGGCGCAGAAGGACAAGATCTTCACCTTCGGCGCGGTCATCAAGACCGAGCTTGAGAAGTCGGGCCAGCGCTTGGCGCTGATCGCCCGCGCCGGGCTCGACCTGGGGCGTTTCGGCGTGCGTTATTCGCACGCCGGCTTCAGCCTCAAGCACAGCCCCGACACGCCCTGGGCCATCCGCCAGCTCTACTACGCCTGCGACGAGAAGCAGCCGCACATCTTCGACCAGGGCATGCTCGGTTTCCTGCTGGGCATGAACGAGCCCTCGCGCGGGTTCGTCTCGGTGCTGCTGCTGCCCGAAGAAGAGGCCGCGGTCATCGAACAGGCCGCGCTCGACAAGAACCAGGCGCTGCAGTTGCTGGGCGCCACCTACAGCGCCAACGCCTACGCCTTCAGTCAGAAATACCAGAACTGCAACCAGTGGGTGGCCGAGGTGCTGGCCGCGGCACGCGGGGGCCTGCTGCAGGGGCCTGAAGCGCCGCCGTCTTCTGAGGGGGCCGAGGACCTGGCGCCCTTGCCCCCCTTGCGCGAACGCGCCCAGGCCTGGCTGAAGAGCCAGGGCTACACGCCCAGCGTCATCGACGTGCGCTGGCGCCCGCTGATGTGGGGCACGGTCTTCGTGCCCTGGCTCAACAACGACGACCACCCGTCTGAAGACCAGGCGCAGGCGATCTACCGTGTCAGCATGCCGGCGGCCATCGAGGGTTTCCTGCGTCAGCAGGTGCCTGGCGCGCAGCGCCTGGAGTTCTGCCACACCGAGCGCCACGTGGTGGTGCGCCGCGGCTGGACGCCCCTCGCCGAGGGCTGTGTGCCCGAAGAGGGCGACACGGTGGTGCCGCTCGATTAGGTCGTTTTGCGCGGTCGGCAAGAGCCCTGCCGCTTGCCGAAAAGACTGTATGGACGTACAGTATTTTCGTGACCCTGCCTCCCACGTCCCCGCCCTTGCCGCTGTCGCCCGCGGCCCCCGTGCGCCCGCCGGGCGGCGGGGTGCGCAGCCTGCGCGGGCTGGGGGCGGGCCTGCCAGCGGCCTGGTCCGGGGGCCGGGGGGTGCCGCCCGGGGGGCAGCCAGGGCTGTTTGCCGATGAGGAGCCGGCGCCGCTGCTGCCGCGGCCGCAGCAGCCGCAACAGCAGCTGCAACAGCTGCCGCTGGCCCCCACGCCGCCCCGTGCCGCGTCGGCGCCACTGCCCGCGCCCACCCCTGGCCTGCTGCTGCCCGCCGCCCCCGAAACCCTGCATCCGGCGCTGTGGCGCGCGCACCAGCTGGGCCGGCCCGCGGGCGCCGGCCTGCCCAGCGGTTTTGCTGCGCTCGACGCCCAGCTGCCCGGCGGCGGCTGGCCGCAGGGCGCGTTGACCGAGCTGCTGCTGCCGCACGAAGGCCTGGGTGAACTGCGCCTGCTGGCCCCGGCGCTGGCCGCGGTGCAGGCGCAGCAGCGCTGCGTGATGTGTTTCGACCCGCCGGCCTCGCCCTGCGCCTGGGCGCTGTCGGCCCTGGGCCTGGATTTGCAGCAGCTCGTGCTGCTGCGCGCCCGCCAGCCTTTGAAGGGCCCGGCGCGCAGCCGCCTGCCGGCGCCTGACGTGCTGTGGGCGCTGGAGCAGGCGCTCAAGAGCGGCCATGTCGGCGCCGTGCTGGCCTGGCTGCCGGCGCGGCTGCCGGCCGACGCGCTGCGCCGGCTGCAGATGGCCGCGCAGGCCCACGACGGCCCGGTGTTCCTGGTGCGTGACGTGGCGCTGCGCCACCAGCCCAGCGCCGCGCCGCTGCGCCTGGTGCTGGCCTGCGCGGGTGCCGACCAGCTGCGTGTGGCCCTGCTCAAGCGCCGCGGCCCGCCGCTGGCGCAGCCGCTGGTGCTGGCGCTGCCGCCGGTGCTCTCAGGGCCGGCCGCGGCGCGCGCGCAGCGGGCGCTGGCGCTACGCCCGGCCGCCCAAGCGGGTGCCGCGGCTGCAGCGTCGCCGCGCTGAGCGGCCGCGCTGCCGCCGTTCCCGTGCCGTCCGTCTGGAAGCTGCCTGATGCTGTGGTGGGCCCTGCACCTGCCAGCTTTGTCGCTGGAGGCCTTCATCGCCACGCTGCCGCCCGAGCAGGCGGCGCGGCCGGCCGCGTTGGTGGCCGCGCACCGCGTGGCCGTGGTCAATGCCGAGGCGGCGGCCTGCGGCGTGCGCGTGGGCATGAAACGCGCCACGGCGCTGGCGCTGGCCAGCGATCTGCTGCTGGCCGAAGCCCAGGCCGCACGCAATGCCGCCGCGCTGCGCGCCGTGGCCCATGGCGCGCTGGCCTTCACACCGTCGGTCACGCTGCAAGACGCGCAGACCGTGCTGATGGAGGTGCAGGGCAGCCTGCGCCTTTTCGGCGGCCCGGCGGGCCTGCAGCGGCGCCTGGCCGCCGCGCTGGCGCCGCTGGGCCACTGCGTGCAGATGGCCGCGGCGCCCACCGCGGTGGCGGCAGGCCTGCTGGCGCGTTGGTACCCGCAGCCAGGCGGCGCGAGCACGGCCGCAGCTGACTTGCTGCTCGGCCCGCACAGCACCAGCCTCGCCGCGCTGCAAGCCTTGCTGGCCCCGGCCCCGGTGTGGCTGCTGGGCCCCGGCCGTGAACACTGGGAAGCGCTGCAGGGCATGGGCGTGCACACGCTGCACGACCTGCAGCAGCTGCCGCGCGCCGGCCTGGCGCGGCGTTTCGGCATCGAGGTGCTCGACGAACTCGACCGCGCCCTCGGCCAGCGGGCCGACCCGCGGCGCTGGCTCACGCTGCCGGCCGTCTTCGACAGCCGGCTCGAACTCTTCGCGCGCGCCGAAACCACCGAGCAGGTGCTGCACGGCGCCGGCGTGCTGCTGGCGCGGCTGCTGGCCTGGGCGCAGGCGCGGCAGGCGCGCGTGGGCGGCTTCACGCTGCGCATGCGCCACGAGCGCCAGCGCCAGGTGCTGCAGCCGCCCACCGAGCTGGCGGTGGCCCTGGCCGAGCCTTCGGCCGAACTCGGCCACCTGCAGCTGCTGCTGCGCGAGCGCCTGGCGCGCGTGGTGCTCACCGCGCCCACGCTGGAGCTGCAGCTGCACTGCCAGCAGCTGGTGGCCGGCGAGGCACCCAACGGCGAACTTTTTCCCACCCGCGCCGGCCAGGCCGAGGGCCTGGTGCGCCTGCTCGAACGCCTGCGCGCGCGCCTGGGCGACGACCAGGTGCTGCGCCTGCAGCCCGTGGCCGACCACCGCCCCGAGTGCGCCACCCGCGCCGTGCCTGCGCAGGGCGGCGCTGGGGCCGCCGCGGGCGATGTGCCGGCCGATGCCCACCAGCAGGCCACCCTCGTGCAGGCCCAGGCACAAGCCCACGGCCTGCTGCCGCTGCACCGGCCCACCTGGCTGCTGCCGCAGCCGCAGCCCTTGAGCGAACGCGATGCCGTGCCCTGGTTGCAAGGCCAGCCGCTGCAACTGCTGAGCGGCCCCGAGCGTATCGAAACCGGCTGGTGGGACGGCGAGCCCGCCGCGCGTGATTACTACATCGCCCAGACGCGCGAAGGCGCGCTGCTGTGGCTGTGGCACACGCGCCTGCCCAGCACCGATGACGCGGCGCCGCGCTGGTTCCTGCAGGGGCGTTTTGGGTGAGGCGCGCCTGGAGGCAAGCCTAAAGCCGAATGACGAAACGCAGCCCCGCGCCGCCGCCGAAAGCCTCGGGCTTGGTGAAACGCTCCCGCAGCTCACCCCCGTTGGCCGTGATGACACGCTGCGAAGGCGCGTTGTCGACATCGGTGGTGAGCTCCACCTCGCGCAGCCCGAAGCTGCGCGCGAGCGGCAGCAGCTGCGCCAGCGCCTGCGTGGCGTGGCCGCGGCGCTGCTGCCAGGGCACCACGGCGTAGCCGATGTGGCCCAGCACGTGCGGCGGCATCGGCCCCAGGTCGCGAGGCCAGCGCAGGTTGATGCTGCCGCAGAAGCCCTCGTCGCTCCACATCCAGCGCACGATGCCGGGCAGGCGCTGCACCTGGCTGCCGTCGGGCAGCTTCACCGGCGGGCCCAGGGCTTCGGGGTCGTGGGCGATGGCGAGGAAGGCCGCGGCATCGGCCGCGATGTCGGCCAGCTGCTCTTGCGCCGCCTCGGGCCGCGTGGTGTTCGGCGACCAGCCGCGAGACAAGGCCTCGCAATAGCCGGCCAGGTGCTCGGAGGCGGGGCGGACGAGCTGCATGGCGAGCCCCCGGTGCAACCTCAGGCCGGCTGCAGCACCTGCAGCAGCCAGCGCTGCAGGTCGCGCACTTCTTCGATGCACACCGAGTGCTGCATCGGGTAGTCGTGCCAGTCCAGCGGCTGGCCCAGGGCCTGCAGCTGGTCGCGCGCGGCGGCGCCGCGGGCCAGGGGTACCACGGGGTCGCTGCGGCCGTGGGCCAGGAACAGCGGCGTCAGCGCGTTGGCGTCGTGGCGCTCTGCTTCCAGCGCTGCGGCCAGCGGCATGTAGCCCGACAGGCCCACCAAGCCCGCCAGGCGCTGGCCGTAGCGCAAGCCGGCGCCCAACGTGATGGCGCAGCCCTGCGAAAAACCACCCAGCACGATGCGGTTGGCGGGCACGCCGCGCGCCACTTCGCGGTCGATGAGCGCATGCACCTGCGCGAAGCTCTCGCGCAGGCCGCCTTCGTCTTCGCGCCGAACCAGGTCGGTGCCGAGGATGTCGTACCAGGCGCGCATGCGGTGGCCGCCATTGATCGTCACCGCACGCTCGGGCGCGCGCGGGAAGACCCAGCGCACCGGGCCCACGGCGGCGAGCTTCATCTCGTCGGCGAAAGACAGGAAATCGGTGCCGTCGGCCCCCAGGCCGTGCAGCACGATGACGGTGGCCCGCGGCTCGGCGCCGGGGTGCACTTCGAAGGTCTGCAGCGCGTCCATCAGTAGTTCAAGCCCATCGCGGTGCGCACGTCCTTCATCGTCTGGCGCGCCACCGTGCGCGCGCGCTCGGTGCCCATCTCCACGATCCAGTGCACCTGCTTGGGGTTGGCCAGGTACTGCTCCGCGCGTTCGCGCCACGGCGCCTGTTCTTTCACGATGGCGTCGATCACCGGCTGCTTGCAGTCCAGGCAGCCGATGCCGGCGCTCTTGCAGCCCTGCTGCACCCATTCGTGCGTGGGCGCGTCGGTGTAGACCTTGTGCAGCTGCCACACCGGGCAGCGCGCCGGGTCACCGGGGTCGGTGCGGCGGGCGCGGGCGGGGTCGGTGGCCATGCCGCGCACCTTGCGCGTCACCTCGGCCGGCTCTTCGCGCATGAGGATGGCGTTGCCGTAGCTCTTGCTCATCTTCGCGCCGTCCAGGCCGGGCAGCTTGCTGGTCTCGGTCAGCAGCGCCTGCGGCTCGGTGAGCACGCTCTTGCCGCTGCCCTTGAGGTGGCCGAGCAGCAGTTCGCTGTCGTCGGCCGTCCAGCCTTCCACCTGCGCGGCGGCCTTGGCCACCATGCCTTCACCCTTGGCTTGGGCTTCGGCACTGCCGGTCTCGCCGAAGGCCTTGCGCTGCTTCTCGAAGTAGCGCGCGTCGTCCTTGGGCAGCTTGGCCAGCGCCGCGGCCACCTGGGCCTCGAACTGGCTGCTGCGGCCGTACAGGTTGTTGAAGCGGCGCGCCACCTCGCGCGTGAGCTCGACGTGGCTGCTCTGGTCTTCACCCACGGGCACGTGGTTGGCCTTGTAGATCAGGATGTCGGCAGCCTGCAGCAGCGGGTAGCCAAGGAAGCCGTAGGTCGCGAGGTCGCGGTCCTTCAGCTTTTCCATCTGGTCCTTGTAGGTGGGCACACGTTCCAGCCAGCCCAGCGGCGTGCCCATGGCCAGCAGCGTGAAGAGCTCGGCGTGTTCGGGCAGGCGGCTCTGGATGAAGAGCGTGCACTTGTCGGGGTCCAGGCCGGCGGCGATCCAGTCGATCACCATCTCGTAGACGAACTTCTCCATGACCTCGCGCTCTTCGTAGTGCGTGGTCAGGGCGTGCCAGTCGGCCACGAAGAAGAAGCACTCGTGCTCGTGCTGCAGGCGCACCCAGTTCTTCAGGGCGCCGTGGTAGTGGCCGAGGTGCATGGCGCCGGTGGGGCGCATGCCGGAGAGAACGCGTGATCGCATGGTGGGCTGCCGGGCTAGCGGGCAAAAGAGGCTTGCGGTGAAGGCCGCGATTGTCTCAGCAAGCCAGGGCGCGGCGCAGGCGCCCGCCTACACTGCCGGCCGCTGTCTGCCCCACCACCGCCATGAAACGCATCGTCATCCTCATCTCGGGCCGCGGCTCGAACATGGAAGCCCTCCACCAGCGCTGCACCGAGCAGGGCTGGCCGGCGCAGGTGGTGGCCGTCATCGCCAACCGCCCGCTGGCCGGCGGCTTGGCCTGGGCGTCCGAGCGTGGCATCGCCGCGCAGTGCGTGGACCACAAGGCCTACCCCGAGCGCGAGGCCTTCGATGCCGCCCTGGCCGCCGCCATCGACGCGCACGCGCCCGACCTCGTGGTGCTGGCCGGCTTCATGCGCGTGCTGGGCGCTGATTTCGTGCGCCGCTACGAAGGCCGGCTGCTGAACATCCACCCTTCGCTGCTGCCGGCCTTTCCCGGGCTGCACACGCACCGGCGCGCGCTGGAAGCCGGCTGCAAGGCCGTGGGCGCCACCGTGCACTTCGTGACACCCGAGCTCGACCATGGCCCCATCGTGATGCAGAGCGTGGTGCCGGTGCTGCCGGGAGATGACGAACATCAACTGGCCGCGCGCGTGCTGGCCACCGAGCACGTGATCTACCCGCTGGCGGTGCGCTGGTTCGTGGAAGGCAAGTTGCGCGTGGAGAACGGGCTGGTGATCCAGGCCGACGGCGCCTCGCAGGTGTTGATGTAGGGCCGCGCCCTCAGTCGCCGATGCGGGCGAAGCGCGGCTGTTCGCGGCCTTCGATCGTCACCGTCTCGAAAAACATCGCGTAAGGCCGCACCCAATCGCCGCTCTGGTTGTAGAGCGGGCGGTAGAGCACCAGCGGCTCCAGCGTCTCGCTGTGGCGCACCACGCCCAGCAGTTGGTACTCGCCGCCCTTGTAGTGGCGGTAGCGGCCGGGCGGGGCGGCGGGCAGCGGCGGCAGGTCTTCCGAGGCGACGTGGGTGGGCAGGTTCATGCCGGGCAGGATAATCCGGCGATGCATCCGAAAGCCCTTGTCGACCTGAGCACCGAGCTGCTGCGCGCCGTGCTCAAGCTCGACCAACCCGCCGATGGCGTGGTTTCTGCCTTTTTCCGCCAGCACCGCGCCCTGGGCTCGCGCGAGCGCCATGCGCTGGCCGAAACCGCCTACACCGTGCTGCGCCAGCGCCTGCTGTTCCAGAACCTGGCGCAAAGCGGCACCGGCCCGCTGGAGCGCCGCTTGGTGCTGCTGGCCTGGCAGGGCACGCCCAACTACTTGCGCCTGGCCACCGAGTCGCACGAGCAGGCCTGGCTGGAAAAGATCGGCCAGATCGACCCCGCCACCCTGCCCGAGAAACAGCGCCACAACCTGCCCGACTGGCTGGCCGCGCCGCTGAAGGAAACGCTGGGCGATGACTTCTGGCCCCTGGTGCAGGCGCTGAACGAAGCCGCGCCGCTGGACCTGCGCGTCAACACGCTCAAGGCCAAGCGCGACGAGGTGCGCCAGGCCCTGGCCGATGCCGGCCTGGCCGCCGAGCCCACACCGCACTCGCCCTGGGGCCTGCGCCTGCAGGGCAAGCCGGCGCTGCACAAGCTGGACGTCTTCACCCAAGGCCTGGTGGAAGTCCAGGACGAAGGCAGCCAGTTGCTGGCGCTGATCACCGACCCCAAGCGCGGCGAGATGGTCGTCGACTTCTGCGCCGGCGCCGGCGGCAAGACCTTGGCGCTGGGTGCGGCCATGCGCAACACCGGGCGGCTGTACGCCTTCGACGTCTCGGGCCACCGGCTGGATGCGCTGAAGCCGCGCCTGGCGCGCAGCGGCCTGAGCAATGTGCACCCGGCGCAGATCGCGCACGAGCGCGACGACCGCATCAAGCGCCTGGCCGGCAAGATCGACCGTGTGCTGGTGGACGCGCCTTGTTCCGGCCTGGGCACCCTGCGCCGCAACCCCGACCTGAAGTGGCGCCAGAGCCCGAAGGCGGTGGAAGAGCTGCAGGCCAAGCAGACCGCCATCCTGGCCAGCGCCGCCCGCCTGCTCAAGCCGGGCGGCCGGCTCGTCTACGCCACCTGCAGCCTGCTGGCGGCCGAGAACGAGGCCGTGGCCGAGGCCTTCACGGCCGCCAACGCCACCCAGTTCGAGGTGCTGCCCGCGCTGCAGGCCCTGGAGGCCGCCCGTGTAGAAGCCCCTGCGCCGCTGGTGGCGGGGCCCTACCTGCGCCTGTGGCCGCACCAGCACCAGACCGACGGCTTTTTTGCCGCGGTCTGGCAAAAGCGTTGAAATCCAGCGCTTCTGTCGCCATCTGATTTGATCTGGCGCAGGGTTTTGCGGCGTCGGCCGGGTTTGAGGGGTCTTGACTACGCATAAACCGCAGCACGTGCGGCCTGGCCCCCCTACAATCAAACGGTAACTTCTTAGCAGTCCCGAGGAAAAGCAGATGGAACAACTGTGGCAGGTGCACGACGCGGTCGTCCAGATGCTCGCGCACGGCTTGCTGGAAGCCAGCTGGTGGCAGGTCGTGCTTTACACGCTGGTGACGACGCACCTCACCATCTGCGGCGTGACGATCTTCCTGCACCGCGCCCAGGCGCACCGGGCGCTGGAACTGCACGCGATCCCCTCGCACTTCTTCCGCTTCTGGCTGTGGATCGGCACCGGCATGGTCACGAAGGAATTCGTGGCCGTGCACCGCAAGCACCACGCCAAGTGCGAGACCGAAGAAGACCCGCACAGCCCGCAGGTCAAGGGCTTGAAGGCGCTGCTGCTGACGGGCGTGGAGCTCTACCGCGTCGAAGCCAAGAACAAGGAAACTGTGGCCAAGTACGGCCACAACACGCCTGACGACTGGATCGAGCGCAACCTCTACACCCGCTACTCGTGGCAGGGCGTGGGCTTGATGCTGATCCTGAACCTCACGCTGTTCGGCGCCATCGGCGCGGCGGTGTGGGCGGTGCAGATGGCCTGGATCCCGGTGATGGCCACCGGCATCATCAACGGCATCGGCCACTACTGGGGCTACCGCAACTTCGAGGCGCCCGACGCCTCCACCAACGTGTCGCCCTGGGGCGTGCTGATCGGTGGTGAAGAGCTGCACAACAACCACCACACCTACCCGACCTCGGCCAAGTTCTCGGTCAAGCCTTATGAATTCGACGTGGGCTGGATGTACATCCGCGCCATGGAGAAGGTGGGCCTGGCCCGCGTGAAGAAGGTGCCGCCCAAGCTGGAGCTGGGCACCGCCCGCCCGGTGGCTGACGGCAAGACGCTGGAAGCCGTGATCGCCAACCGCTACGAAGTGATGGCGCGTTACGCGCACGAACTGAAGGCGGCCGTGGGCAGCGAACTGGCCCGCCTGCAAGCGCAGGGCGCGCAGAACAGCGCGCGCTTCCGCAACCTGCGCGTGGCCAAGACCTGGCTGCACCGCGACGACGACAAGATCCCGCAAGGTGTGAAGCCCACGCTGCAAGAGGCCCTCGGCGAAAGCCCGCAACTGGCCAAGCTGGTGGCCATGCGCGAAGAGCTGCGTGCGCTGTGGACGCGCACCGGCGTCAGCGCCGAGCAGCTCGTGGCCGACCTGCAGGCTTGGTGCCGCAAGGCCGAAGAGAGCGGCATCGCCGCGCTGCAAGAGTTCTCGATGAAGCTGCGCGCTGCGCACGCCTGAGTCGATCTCTGCCCCCAAGAAGAAGCCCGCGTCCTGCGGGCTTTTTTCATGGGGCCGGCGGGCGCTTCACACCTGGGCGATGCCAGCGTAGTCGGCCTGGCGCTGCAGGTCGGCGCTCGAGTCGCTGTAGGCGATGGCGATGGCCTGGAAGTTGTCCTGCACCGCCAGGAAAGCGTCGACCACGTCGGGGTCGAAGTGCCGGCCGCGGGTCTGCTGGATGATGTGCGCGGCCTGCTCGTGGCTCATCGCCCCCTTGTGCAGTCGGCGGCTGATCAGCGCGTCGTACACGTCGGCCAGGGCCATCAGCCGGCCCGGCAGCGGGATGGCACTGCCGGCCAAGCCCTCGGGGTAGCCGCTGCCATCCCACTTCTCGTGGTGCGCGTAGGCGATTTCCTTGGCCACGTTGAGGTAGTCGACATCCACGCCCAGCTTGCGCTTGGCGTCGGCGATGGCGTCGCGGCCCAGCGTGGTGTGGGTCTTCATGATCTCGAACTCTTCCGGGCTGAGCCGGCCGGGCTTGAGCAGGATGCGGTCGGGGATGCCGGCCTTGCCGATGTCGTGCAGCGCCGCGGCGCGGAACATCAGGTCGATGCGCGTGGACGTGAGCGAGGCCGCCAGGTGCGGCAGCGTCGACAGCCGCCAGCCCAGCGCCTTGACGTAGTACTGCGTGCGGCGAATGTGGTTGGAGCTCTCGGTGCCCCGGGTCTCGGCCAGCGTGGCCATCACCAGCGTGGTGACGTCCTGGATGGCTTGCAGCTGCGCGGTGCGCCGCGCCAGTTCGTCTTCCAGGTTCTGCAGGCCCGCACGCGCGGCAGCTGCCGTGTGCAGGGCCTGGGCGCGGGTCTGCAGCCGCGCGCTCAGCAGCGTTTCGCCTTGGGGCAGGCCGAGGCAGTCGGCCGCCCCCAGCCGCAGCCAGTGCGCGGCGCCGGCTTCGTCGGCCGCGGCTAGCAGCACCACCACCGGGCCGGCCGCGGCGTCGCCAGGGACATCCTGGCACAGCGCTTCGAGTTCCAGGCCGGGCAGGGCCGCTTCGGCCACCACCAGCGCCGGCGCCAGCCCGGCCATGGCACGGGCGCGCTGCGCGGCCTGCACATCGGCCCGGGCAGCCGGCCCTTCTTGCTGCCACTGCACGCTGGCCCAACCCTTCAAGGCGGCCTGCACCAGGTTGCAGGCCGGCCCCGGGGCGGCCAGCAGCAGCACGGCGGGCGTGTCATCGGGCGGGGTTGTGGGGGTCCAGGCCATGGCAGGTGGGGGCGCCGCGGGTTCAGGCGATATCGCCGGCATGCACACCGTAGTGGCCGCTGCGGCGGTCTTCGAAAAATCGCTCCAGCGTCAGGCGCACGGTGCGGAAGGCGAGTTCGTCCCAGGGCACCTCGTCTTCGCGAAAGAGCCGGGCCTCGATGGTTTCGGGGCCGGGCGCCAGCGTGGTGTCGAGCATGCGGGCGCGGTAGAACAGGTGCAGCTGCCCGGCGCGCACGACGTTGAGCACCGTGAAGAGAGGCTGCAACTCGACGTGCGCGCCGGCTTCTTCCACCGTCTCGCGCAAAGCGCCCTCGGCCGTGCTCTCGCCGAGTTCGAGGAAGCCGGCCGGCAGCGTCCAGAAGCCGAAGCGCGGTTCGATGTTGCGGCGGCACAGCAGCACCTGCTCGCCCCACACCGGCACGGTGCCGACGACGTTGATCGGGTTCTCGTAGTGGATCTCGCCGCACGCCGTGCAGACGGCGCGCTCGCGGTTGTCGTCGGCCGGCACGCGGTAGCTGACCTCTGCACCGCAGACGCGGCAATGCTTGATTCGGCGGGGCTGCAGCATGCGCTTCAGTGTACCGGGGGCCCCCTGGCCCGCGGCCCCTGTGGGCAACCCGCCCCAAGCCGCTGTGCACTGCGTGGCATCATCTTTCGCCTCCTTACATGCTCGCTGCGCCGCCGCGCGCGCCACCACCATGAGCCACGTCTTCCCGCCTCCCGCCCCCGTTGCCGTGCCCGTGGTCGGCGGCGGCAGCCTGCCGGTGCACCGTATCTACTGCGTGGGCCGCAACTACGCCGATCACGCGGTGGAGATGGGCTTCACTGGCCGCGAGCCGCCGTTTTTCTTCATGAAGCCGGCGGACGCCATCGTGGCGGTGCCTGAAGGCGAAACCGGCCGTATCGACTACCCCACGCTCACCGCCAACCTGCACCACGAGATCGAGCTCGTGGTGGCCATCGGCACCGGCGGCCGCAACATCGCTGCGGCCGATGCGCCCAAGCACATCTGGGGCTACGCCGTGGGCCTGGACATGACGCGCCGCGACCTGCAGAACGAAATGAAGAAGCAGGGCCGGCCCTGGTGCATCGGCAAGGCTTTTGAGCAGAGCGCGCCCATCGGACCCATCGTGCCCATCGCGAAGACCGGCGAGTTGCTGGCCGGTGCCATCACGCTGGCCGTCAATGGCAATGTCAAGCAGCAGGGCGACCTGAAAGACCTGATCTGGAGCGTCAACGAAACCATCGAGCAGCTCAGCGCCGCGTGGACGCTGCAACCGGGTGACCTCATCTTCACCGGCACGCCGGCCGGCGTGGGCGCGGTGGTGCGGGGTGACGTGATGGAAGGCGCCGTGGCCGGCCTCGGCAGCCTGAAGGTGGCGGTGCAGTAAAGCCTGTTGTCAGAGAAAGGCGCCCGCCATGGAGCTCTACAACTACTTCCGATCGTCGGCCTCGTACCGCGTGCGCATTGCGCTGGCGCTCAAGGGCCTGGACTACGCCTACCTGCCGGTGCACCTGGCCAAAAGCGAGCAGCTCGGCGAAAGCTATGCGCAGGTCTCGGCCAGCCGCCTGGTGCCGCTGCTGCGCGACGGGGAGCACAGCCTCACGCAGTCGCTGGCCATCCTCGAGTACCTGGACGAGACCCACCCCCAGCCGCCGCTGCTGCCCGCCACGCCGGCCGAGCGGGCGCGGGTGCGCGCGCTGGCGCTGGACATCGCCTGCGAGATCCACCCGCTGAACAACCTGCGCGTGCTGCGCTACCTGGTGCGTGATCTGAAAGTCAGCGAAGACGACAAGAACCGCTGGTACCGCCATTGGGTGGAGACCGGCCTGGAGGTGGTGGAGCGTCAACTGGCCGCCGCGCCGGCCACGTTCTGCCACGGCGAGACCCCGACACTGGCCGACTGCTGCCTGGTGCCGCAGATCTTCAACGCGCAGCGTTTCAACTGCCGACTCGATCATGTGCCCCAGGTGATGCGGGTGTTCGAAGCCTGCATGGCCTTGCCGGCTTTCGAGCAGACGCGCCCTGAGCGCTGCCCGGATGCCGAGTGAGGCAGCGCTGATCGCCGCCGAGGCCGCGCCACTGTTGCGCCCGGCCTGGCATGTGCCGCCCGGCGTGCAGGCCGGCGTGAGCACCCGGGCCGGCGGTGTCAGCAACGGCCCCTACACCGCGCTGAACCTGGGCGTGGCCGTCGGCGATGCACCCGCGGCGGTGGCCGAGAACCGCGCGCGTTTCGCCGCTGCGCTGGGCGCACGCCCGGTGTGGCTGCGCCAGGTGCACGGCTGCACCGTGCTGCAGCTGCAGGCCGACACCGACAGCCACCCCGACACCCCGGCCGATGCGGCCTGGACCCGCGAGCGCGGCATCGCCTGCACCGTGCAGGTGGCCGACTGCCTGCCGGTGCTCTTCGCGCTGCGCGACAGCTCGGCGGTGGCCGCGGCCCATGCCGGCTGGCGCGGGCTGGCCGGCGGCGTGCTGGAAGCCACGCTGCAGGCGCTGTGCGCGGGCATGGGTGCGGCGCCCGGCGATGTGCAGGCCTGGCTGGGCCCGTGCATCGGCCCGCGCCAGTTCGAGGTGGGCGCCGAGGTGCTGCAGGCCTTCGGCGACGACCCCGCGCGGCCCGAGCCCGGGCGGTTTGTCTATCGCGCGCGGCCCGATGGCGCAGCGCGCTGGCTGGCGAACCTGCCGGCCCTGGCCGCCGCGCGCTTGCAGGCCGCCGGTGTGGGCACCGTCACGCCGGCCGAGCGCTGCACGGTGGAAGACGCCTCAGCTTTCTTTTCTTTCCGCCGCGACGGCATCACCGGCCGCATGGCCGCTGCCATCTGGCGCACCTGAGCCGGCCGCGGCGGCGGCCAGCGCCGCTTCTTCGGCGGCCTCGGCCGCACGGCGGGCACGCCGCCGTGCCGGCGTGCCGAAGATGTACAAAAAGATGGACAGCGGCAGCAAGCCGTAGAGCACGAAGGTGAAGAAGGCGCCGAGCACCGAGCCTTGCGTCGACAGCGCCTCGGCCACGGCCATCATCAGCACGACATACATCCAGGCGATGGCAATCAAGTACATGTGGGAACCCGCAAAAGGCCGCGCCCGGTGGCGGCTACAGTGCACACAGCGTCATCGCGCCGTCAGCGCCAAGGCTTAGAACGTGAAACGTGTCACGGTGCCGTGGCACCCGACAGGGCCAGGGCCGCCGTTTCGAGCGGCCCGGCAAGAACCAGGAGACGAGACCGTGAAGCACAAGCCTAGCGCAGCCTTGCCCCCCGCCGCTGCACCCGTGCAGGCATTCGGGGCTGCCTTCGGGGACATCTTCAAGTCCATGGCCGGTTTGAACCTGCCGGTGCAGCAATTGGCCGAGATCCAGGCCAACTACCTGAAGAGTGCGGCCGAGGTGTGGAACCAGTCGCTGCACAACGTGCAAGGCGAAGCCGCTGCAGCGCCCAAGGCCCTGGGTGACCGCCGTTTCGGCAGCGAATGGCTGGGCCACCCGGCCTCGGCCTTCACGGCGCAGATGTACCTGCTGAACGCGCGCACGCTGACCCAGATGGCCGAGAGCGTGGAAGCCGACGCCAAGACGCAGGCGCGCATCCGCTTCGCCGTGCAGCAGTGGGTGGACATGGCCAGCCCCAGCAACTTCCTGGCGCTGAACCCCGATGCGCTGAAAAAGGCCATCGACACCCAGGGCGAGAGCCTCACCACTGGCATGCACCACTTGCTGCAAGACCTGCAGAAGGGCCACGTCTCGCAGACCGACGAGAGCGTGTTCGAGGTGGGCCGCAACGTGGCCACCACGGCCGGGCAGGTGGTGTTCGAGAACGCGCTGTTCCAGCTGATCGAATACCAGCCGCTGACGGCCAAGGTGCACGAGCGGCCCATGCTCTTCGTGCCGCCCTGCATCAACAAGTACTACATCCTCGACCTGCAGCCCGACAACAGCGTCATCCGCTACACCGTCGAGCAAGGCCACCGCACCTTTGTGGTGAGTTGGCGCAACCCCGACGAGAGCCTGGTCGCCACCACCTGGGACGACTACATCGAAGACGGCGCCATCGCCGCCATCCGCACGGTGCAGGCCATCAGCGGGCAGGAGCGCATCAACACCTTGGGCTTCTGTGTCGGCGGCACCATCCTGTCCACCGCGCTGGCGGTGCTGGCCGCGCGCGGTGAGCAGCCGGCGCAGAGCGTGACGCTGCTGACCACGCTGCTCGATTTCGAGAACACCGGCATCCTCGACATCTTCATCGACGAGGCCTCGGTCAAGCTGCGCGAGATGACGCTGGGCCCCGAGGCCCCGGGCGGCCCCGGCCTGCTGAAGGGCCAGGAACTGGCCACCACCTTCAGCTTCCTGCGGCCCAACGACCTGGTCTGGAACTACGTCGTCGCCAACTACCTGAAAGGCGAGGCGCCGCCGCCCTTCGACCTGCTGTACTGGAACGGCGACAGCACCAACCTGCCCGGGCCCATGTATTGCTGGTACCTGCGCCACATGTACCTGCAGAACGAACTCAAGCAGCCCGGGGCACTGACCGTGTGCGGCGAGACGGTGGACCTGGGCGCCATCGAAGCGCCGGTGTTCATCTACGGTTCGCGCGAAGACCACATCGTGCCCTGGCCGGCGGCCTACGCTTCGGTGGCGCTGTTCAAGGGCGAGCGGCAGTTCGTGCTGGGCGCCAGCGGCCACATCGCCGGTGTCATCAACCCGCCGGCCAAGGGCAAACGCAGCCACTGGACGAACACCGCCGGCAAAGGCAAACACCCCGCCACGGCCGAGGCCTGGTTCGCCGGTGCCACCGAGCACCCGGGCAGCTGGTGGCCGGTGTGGAGCGACTGGCTCAAGCCGCAGGCCGGCAAGCTGGTGAACGCACCCAAAACCGCTGGCAGCGCCAAGTTCAAGCCCATCGAGCCGGCCCCGGGGCGCTACGTGCGCGCCAAAGCCTGAGCGCTTGCACCAGATCACAACATCACAGGAGATTTCCATGGCCCAACAAGACATCGTCATCGTCGCCGCCGCCCGCACCGCGGTGGGCAAGTTCGGCGGCACGCTCGCCAAGACCGCGGCGCCCGAACTCGGCGCCACCGTGCTGAAGGCGCTGCTCGCGCGCAGCGGCCTGAGCAGCGAGCAGATCGGCGAGGTCATCCTCGGCCAGGTGCTCACCGCCGGCAGCGGCCAGAACGCCGCGCGCCAGGCCGTCATCAAGGCCGGCTTCAACACCGGCGTGCCGGCCATGACCATCAACAAGGTCTGCGGTAGCGGCCTGAAGGCGGTGATGCTGGCGGCGCAGGCCATCCGCGACGGCGACAGCGAGATCGTCATCGCCGGCGGCCAGGAGAACATGAGCGCTGCCCCGCACGTGCTGCTGGGCAGCCGCGACGGCCAGCGCATGGGCGACTGGAAGATGGTCGATTCGATGATCGTTGACGGCCTGTTCGACGTCTACAACCAGTACCACATGGGCATCACGGCCGAGAACGTGGCCAAGAAGTACGGCATCACGCGCGAGGCGCAAGACGCGCTGGCGCTCGCCAGCCAGCAGAAGGCCGCGGCGGCGCAGGAAGCCGGGCGTTTTGTCGACGAGATCGTGCCGGTGAGCATCGCGCAGAAGAAGGGCGACCCCATCGTTTTTGCAGCCGATGAATTCATCAACAAGAAGACCAGCGCTGAAGCCCTGGCCGGCCTGCGCCCGGCCTTCGACAAGGCCGGCAGCGTGACGGCCGGCAACGCCAGCGGCCTGAACGACGGCGCTGCCGGCGTGGTGGTGATGACGGCCGCCAAGGCCGCCGCGCTGGGCCTGAAGCCGCTGGCGCGCATCGCCAGCTACGCCAGCGCTGGGCTGGACCCCGCCATCATGGGCATGGGCCCGGTGCCGGCCGCGAAGAAGGCACTGGAACGTGCTGGCTGGAAGCCGCAAGACCTGGACCTGCTCGAGATCAACGAAGCTTTCGCCGCCCAGGCCTGCGCCGTGCATCAAGAGATGGGCTGGGACACCAGCAAGGTCAACGTCAACGGCGGGGCCATCGCCATCGGCCACCCCATCGGCGCCAGCGGCTGCCGCATCCTGGTGACGCTGCTGCACGAGATGATCAAGCGCGATGCGAAGAAGGGCATCGCCTCGCTGTGCATCGGCGGCGGCATGGGCGTGGCTCTGACCGTCGAGCGTTGAGCGCACGCACCTTTCCCTTCACGCCCAGTTTCAAGCACCCCCGAACAACACCGGGCGAACCCGCTTGACCGCAACATGGCGGCCGGCCAACCTCGCCCCATCCAGCACCTAGGAGAGAGAAATGTCGAAAAAAGTGGCTTACGTGACCGGCGGCATGGGCGGCATCGGTACCGCCATCTGCCAGCGCCTGGCCAAGGAAGGTTTCACCGTCATCGCCGGCTGCGGCCCGAGCCGTGACCACGTGAAGTGGCTGGCCGAGCAGAAGGCCCTGGGCTACGAGTTCCATGCCTCCGTGGGCAACGTGGCCGATTGGCAGAGCACGGTGGATGCGTTCACCAAGGCCCGCGAAGAGCATGGCCCCATCGACGTGCTGGTGAACAACGCCGGCATCACGCGCGACCGCATGTTCCTGAAGATGTCGCCGGAAGACTGGCACGCCGTCATTGACACCAACCTCAACAGCATGTTCAACGTCACCAAGCAGGTGGTGCCGGGCATGGTGGAAAAGGGCTGGGGCCGCATCATCCAGATCAGCAGCGTGAACGGCGAGAAGGGCCAGGCCGGCCAGACCAACTACTCGGCCGCCAAGGCCGGCATGCACGGCTTCACGATGGCGCTGGCGCAAGAGCTGGCGGCCAAGGGCGTGACGGTGAACACCGTGAGCCCGGGCTACATCGGCACCGACATGGTCCGTGCCATCAAACCCGAGGTGCTGGAGAAGATTGTCGCGACGATCCCCGTGAAGCGCCTGGGCACCCCGGAAGAAATCGGCTCGGTGGTGGCCTGGCTGGCCGGCCCTGATTCGGGCTTCACCACAGGCGCTGATTTCAGCTGCAACGGCGGCTTGCACATGGGTTGAGCGGCTGCGCCGATCGACACCCAGACAAAAACGCCGGCAGCTGCCGGCGTTTTTGCGTGCAGCCAGCGCTCAGCTGCCCTGGATGAAGAACTTGATGACGCTCTTGGCTGCGAAGCCCACCAGGCCGAAACCCAGGGCCAGGAAGAGCACGAAGGTGCCAAAGCGCCCGGCTTTCGATTCACGCGCCAGCTGCCAGATGATGAAGGCCATGTAGAGCATGAACGCGCCCACCCCGAAGGTGAGCCCGAACTGGGCGATCTGCTCTTCGGTGTAGCCGAACATCAGGCAGCGCCTTCCTCGGCCGGCACCAGGTCGCGGTAGGCGTGCCAGCTGGCGTGGGCCAGCCAGGGCACCACCACCACCAGGCCCACCATGAAGGTGGCCATGCCGATGAGCGTGAGCACCAGGATCAGCGTGGCCCACAGCGCCATCGCCGGCGGACTGGCCAGGGCCGCGTTGGCGCTGGTCGTCACCGCCTGCAGCACGCTGTGCGGGCGGTCCAGCAGCAGAGGCAGGGCGACCACGCTGCTGATGAACATCGGCGCGGCCAGCGCGCTGCCCAGCATCAACCAGACTTCGAAGAGCAGGCTCTGCTCGGCCAGCACCACCACCTGCAGGAAATCGGCCGGGCTGTTGACCGGCGCCGGCGCGAATCGGGTGATCAACGAGGCCGAGGTCAGCACCCAGCCGGTGCCGGCCAAGGCGAGCAGCAGGCCGAAGACCACCAGGCGCCGGTCCTGCGGGCGCCAGGCGGCCAGCGCGGTGCGCAGTGTCGGCTGTTGGCCTTGTTCGAGCGCACGGCTGACGGCGTACAAGCCGGTCGCCACCACCGGGGCCACGAGCAGGAAGCCGCTGAAGCTGCCGGCCAGCGCCCAGAAACGGTCGCGCGCCAGCCACAGCAGCAGCGCGCCGAACAGGGCCGCGGCCGCACCGTGCAGCAGGCCGGGCAGCGGGCAATGCACCAGATCGGCCCAGCCTTGGGCCAACCACCGCAGGGGCCGAGTGGCCGGTACCGGGCGAACGCGCAAGGCAGGCGCGCTGGGCTCAAGGCGGGGCATGGGCGGTCTCCGGCATCGGGGGGGTGCTGGCCTCCTGGGCCAGCAAGTGGGCCGCGGTGGCCTGCAGCGTCTCGCTGTCGCCGCTGTCCAGGGCCACGACGCGGGCCTGTGCGTAGTGCCGGAAGTTGCGGGCCATCGATTTTTCGTAGACCGGGTCGTAGTGCAGCGTGAGCAGTTCTTCCACCACCCCCGCCAGTTGCCCGGCGCGTGCACGGGCCTGCCAGTCTTCCACCACCGCAGCGCCACGCAGCTCGCGCAGCGCTGCCAGGCGCTGGCAGAAGCTCTCGGTGTCTTGCACGAAGTGCGCGTAGTCGTGCAGCAGGAACTGCACGCGGGCCGCCAGCGGCATCTGCACCTGCAGGCAGTGCGCGTTGCGCACGGCGTCCATCAGCGTCTCGGGCAGGCGCAGGCGGCCGATGGTGCGGCTCTCGCCTTCCACGAAAACCGGGCGCGCCGGGTCGAGCGAGCGCAGGGCCTGCCAGACCTGGGTCTCGAAGGCCTTCTGCGAAGGCTGCGGGCGCCCCGGCTCGGGGCCCAGCACGCTGCCGCGGTGGCAGGCGATGGCTTCCAGGTCGAGCACCTGCGCGCCCTCGGCCGCCAGCGCCTGCAACAGCCGGCTCTTGGCGCTGCCGGTGCGGCCGCACAGCACCACGAATTGCAGCCGCGCGGGCAGCACCTCCAGCTCGGCCAGCACGGCGCGGCGGAACTCGCGGTAGCCGCCTTCGAGCACGTGCACCTGGAAGCCGATCTCGCCCAGCACCAGGCTCAGCGAGCCCGAGCGCTGCCCGCCACGCCAGCAGTACACCAGCGGGCGCCAGCTGCGGGGCAGTTCTGCAGCGTGGGTCTCGATGTGCTGGGCGATGTTGCGAGCCGCCATCACGGCGCCGCGCTTGCGTGCATCGAAAGGCGACACCTGCTTGTACTGGGTGCCGATGTCGGCGCGCTGCGCGTCGTTCAGCACCGGCCAGTTCACGGCCCCGGGCAAGCGGTCTTCGGCGTGTTCACTTTCGCTGCGCGCATCGATCACGGCATCGAACTGGCCGAGTTGCGCTATGGCGTCGGCGGCGGATATGCGGCGCAGGCTCACGGCGGGCGCAGCTTCAAGTGCCCGAGGCCGCGACGGCGTCGAGCAGTTCGCTCTCGATGCGCAGCTGCGCCTTGCTCTTCTGCAACTCGGGGCCGTCGACGAGGAAGGTGTCCTCCACACGCTCGCCCAGCGTGGTGATCTTGGCCAGCTGCAGGTTGATGTGGTTGCGGCCCAGCACTCGGGCAATGGCGTAGAGCAGGCCCGAGCGGTCGCTGGCCGACACCGTGAGCAGCCAGCGCTGCGCGCGTTCGTCAGGCGCTAGCGACACGCGGGGCGTGACGGGGAAGCTGCGCACGCGGCGCGACACCCGGCCGCTGCGCGGCTCGGGCAGCGGGCCCTCGCTGGCCAAGGCCAGGCCGAGCTGCGTCTCCACCAGCGAGACCAGGTCGCGGTACTTCAGCTCGTGGTCGGTGCCGGCGTCGCTCCAGGGCTGCGTGGCCACGACCTGGAAGGTGTCGAGCGCATAGCCCGCCTTGGTGGTGTGCACCTTGGCATCCAGGATGCTGAAGCCGGCGTTGTCGAAGTAGCCGCAGATGCGTGCGAAGAGGTCGGGCCGATCGGGCGAATACACGAGCACCTGCAGGCCGTCGCCCACCGAACTGGGCCGCGCGTTGACGATGGGCTGTTCGCTCTTCACGTGGCGCCACAGGCTGCGCGCGTGCCAGGCGATGTCGGCGGCGTCGTGGCGTGCGAAGTAGCTCACCTCCAGCGTCTGCCACAGCGGCTCTTCGGTGCCGGGCAGCGCGCTGTGCAGCGCCAGGTTCTGGCGCGCCTCTTGTTTGCGCGCCTCGATCTCGGCGTCGAGGTTGGGCTGGGCGCCGCCCAGGGCGCGCAGTGTGTAGCGGTACAGGTCCTCGAGCAGCTTGCCCTTCCAGGCGTTCCACACCTTGGGGCTGGTGCCGCGGATGTCGGCCACCGTCAGCAGGTACAGCGCCGTCAGGCGGCGCGGCGTGCCCACCAGCTTGGCGAAGCCGGCGATGACATCGGCGTCGGACAGGTCTTCCTTCTGCGCGATGCGGCTCATCGTGAGGTGGTGCTGCACCAGGAACTCGATGAGCTGCGTGTCTTCACGGCCGATGCCGTGGGCGCGGCAGAAGCGCCGCGCTTCCACGCCGCCGAGGTCGGAGTGGTCGCCGCCACGTCCCTTGGCGATGTCGTGGAAGAGCGCGGCCACGTACAGCAGCCAGGGCTTGTCCCACTGCGCCGCGAGCTGGCTGCAGAAGGGGTACTCGTGGGCGTGCTCGGGGATGAAAAACCGCCGTGCATTGCGCACCACCATCAGGATGTGCTGGTCCACCGTGTAGACGTGGAAGAGGTCGTGCTGCATGCGCCCGACGATGCGCCGGAAGGCCCACAGGTAGCGGCCCAGCACGCTGGTCTGGTTCATCAGGCGCATGGCGTGCGTGATGCCGCGGGGCTGGCGCAGGATGTCGAGGAACAACTCGCGGTTGATGGGGTCGCGGCGGAACTTCGCGTCCATCACGTTGCGCGCGTTGTAAAGCGCCCGCAGCGTGCGCGCGCTCAGGCCTTGCAGGCCGGGCGTCTGCGCAAAGACCAGAAAGGTCTCCAGGATGGCGTGCGGGTTCTCGGTGTAGAGGTGGTCGTGCGCCACTTCCAGCGTGCCGGCGCGGTCGAAGAAGCGCGCGGTGACCGGGCGCATGGGCGCGTCAGCCGAGCCGTTGATGTGCTCCTCGATGTTGAGCATCAGGATCTGGTTCAGCTGGGTCACCGCCTTGGCCGCCCAGTAGTAGTGGCGCATCAGCACTTCGGAACTGCGCTGTTCTTTCGTGGCCTTGTAGCCGAAGCTCTCGGCGGTGGCCGTCTGCAGATCGAAGACCAGGCGGTCTTCACGCCGGCCGGCCACGGTGTGCAGGCGTGCGCGGATGAGCTTGAGCGTGCCCTCGTGCTTGTTCAGCTGCGAGGCCTCGAAGGGCGTGATCAGCCCCTTGGCCGCGAGTTCGGCCCAGGTGCGGCCCAGGCCGGTGGCGCGGGCCACCCACACCACCACCTGCAGGTCGCGCAGGCCGCCGGGGCTTTCTTTGCAGTTGGGCTCCAGCGCGTAGGGCGTGCCTTCGTACTTGACGTGGCGCTGCTGCATCTCCAGCGTCTTGGCGCGCAGGAAGGCCTTGGGGTCGATGGCCGCGCGGTGCGCTTTCGTGAAGCGGGTGAAGAGCCGGCGCGCACCGGCCAGCAGGCGCGATTCGAGCAGCGCGGTCTGCACCGTCACATCCCGCGCGGCTTCGGCCACGCACTCGTCGACGGTGCGCACCGAAGAGCCGATCTCCAGGCCGATGTCCCAGCAGGCGGTGACGAAACTGCTGACGGCGGCCGTGGTGGCTTCGTCGGGTGGCGAGGCGCTGTCGGGCAGCAGCAGCAGCACGTCGACATCGGAATGCGGGAACAGCTCGCCGCGGCCATAACCGCCCACCGCCACCAGTGCCGCCGATGCGGGCAGACCGGCGGTGCGCCACAACTCGGCCAACGTGGTGTCGACATGCCGGGCCAGCGCCCGCACGAGGCGGCCAGCCGCCGGGGCCGTCGCGCGGCCGGCCGCGAAGCCGGCCAGCAGCTCGGCCTTGCCGTCGCGGAAACGCGCGCGCAGCGCGCCGATGCTGGCGGCGGCCTCGGCCACGCGCGCGCCCCCGGCGCTCAGGAGGTGACCAGGCTCGGCGCCCGGCAGGCCGCCGGCACCAGCACCGAGCCGTAGCCCAGCGGCGCGAAAGCCGGCGGCGGCGGGCTGCCATCGCTGACGGTCAGCACCTCGTAACCCGTCTCGGTGACGAGCACGGTGTGCTCCCATTGCGCCGAGAGGCTGCGGTCGCGCGTGACGATGGTCCAGCCGTCGTAGGGGCGGTTGCCCTTGCGGTCTTCCTTGATGTCGCGCTTGCCGGCGTTGATCATGGGCTCGATCGTGAAGATCATGCCCGGCACCAGCTCTTCCAGCGTGCCCGGGCGGCCGTAGTGCAGCACCTGCGGTTCTTCGTGGAAACGCGCGCCCACGCCGTGGCCGCAGAACTCGCGCACCACGGTGAAGCCGGCGGTTTCGGCGAAGGTCTGGATGGCGTGGCCGATGTCGCCCAGGCGCGCGCCGGGCTTGACCTTCACGATGCCCTTCCACATGGCATCGAAGGTGATCTGGCACAGGCGCTTGGCGGCGATGCTGCCTTCGCCCACCACGAACATGCGGCTGTTGTCGCCGTGCCAGCCATCCTTGATGACGGTGACGTCGATGTTGACGATGTCGCCGTTCTTGAGCGGGCGGTCGTCGGGGATGCCGTGGCACACCACCTCGTTGAGGCTGGTGCACATCGAGGCCGGGTAGGCCGGGTAGCCCGGCGGCTGGTAGCCCAGCGTGGCCGGGATGCCGCCCTGCACGTTGACCATGTGGTCGTGCGCCAGGCGGTCGAGCTCCAGGGTGGTGACACCGGGCTTGACGTGGGGGGTGAGCATGTCCAGCACTTCGCTGGCCAGCCGGCCGGCCAGGCGCATGCCTTCGATCTCGGCGGCTGATTTGAGGGTGATGGCCATCCGGCGATTATCCCACCGGCCTCTAAAATCGTCGGCTTCCCCTCCTGCCCACCGGAACCCGCCGGGTCTGCATGACTGCCACGCCGCTCCATCTGATGCACTTCGAGGGCGGCGCCGCGCTCTCGGCCTTCCGCGCCCAGGCCCTGCTGGCGCGCATGCAAGCCGCCTGCCCGCGCATCACCGGCGTGGCCGCACGCCACGTGCACTGGGCCGGCTTCGATGCCGCGCCGGCGGGCGCCGAGGTGGACAAGCTGGCCGCGCTGTTGACTTATGGCGACGCCTACGCCGGCCCCGATACCGGCGAGCGCGTGGTGGTGATGCCGCGCCTGGGCACGGTCTCGCCCTGGGCCAGCAAGGCCAGCGACATCGCCCGCAACGTGGGGCTGCAGCTGCACCGGCTGGAGCGCGTGACGGAATTCGTGCTCACGCTGAAGGCGCCCTTGCTGGGCATGGGCTCGCCCAAGCCGCTGAACGAGGAAGAACGCGCGGCCGTGGCCGCCGAGCTGCACGACCGCATGACCGAAAGCGTGGCCTTCGAACGCGAAGCCGCGCGCCACCTCTTCGACGTGCAGCCGGCCGCGCCCATGGCGCATGTGGACGTGCTCGGCGCCGGCCGCGCCGCTTTGGTCATGGCCAACACCGAGTTCGGCCTGGCACTCAGCGACGACGAGATCGACTACCTGGTGGCCGCCTTCACGCAACTGGGCCGCAACCCCAGCGATGTGGAGCTGATGATGTTCGCGCAGGCCAACAGCGAGCACTGCCGCCACAAGATCTTCAACGCGAAGTTCACCATCGACGGCATCGAACAGCCACACTCGATGTTCGGGATGATCCGCCACACCGAAAAGACCTCGCCGCAGCACACGGTGGTGGCCTACGACGACAACGCCGCGGTGATGGAAGGCGGCCCGGCCACACGCTGGCTGCCGCAAGGTTTCACCAATGCGCCGGCTTACGGCCCGCGGGAAGAGACCACCCACGTGCTGATGAAGGTGGAGACGCACAACCACCCCACCGCCATCAGCCCCTTCCCGGGCGCCAGCACGGGCGCGGGCGGCGAGATCCGCGACGAAGGCGCCACCGGCCGCGGCGCGCGGCCCAAGGCCGGCGTGACCGGCTTCAGCGTCAGCAACCTGCACCTGCCCGGCACGAACGAACCGTGGGAGCAGAACCCCATCGGCAAGCCGGCGCACATCGCCAGCCCCTTGCAGATCATGACCGAGGGCCCGCTGGGCGGCGCGGCCTTCAACAACGAGTTCGGCCGGCCCAACCTGGGCGGCTACTTCCGTGTCTTCGAGATGCCGGTGGCCGGCCTGCAGCGCGGCTACCACAAGCCCATCATGATCGCCGGCGGCTTGGGCAGCATCAGCGAGAGCCAGGTCAAGAAGCTGCCCTTCGGCGCCGGTACCTTGCTGGTGCAGCTGGGCGGGCCGGGCATGCGCATCGGCATGGGCGGGGGTGCGGCCAGCAGCATGGCCGCCGGCAGCAACACCGCCGCGCTCGATTTCGACAGCGTGCAGCGTGGCAACCCCGAGATCCAGCGCCGCGCGCAGGAGGTCATCAACCACTGCTGGGCGCAGGGCGACATGAACCCCATCGTGGCCATCCACGACGTGGGCGCCGGCGGCATCAGCAACGCCTTCCCCGAGCTGGTGGACGGTGCGGGGCAGGGCGCCACCTTCGACATGCGCAAGGTGCCGCTGGAAGAAAGCGGCCTGGCGCCCAAGGAGATCTGGTGCAACGAGAGCCAGGAGCGCTACGTCCTGGCCATCAACCCCGACCTGATGCCGCTCTTCGAGCAGATGGCCGCGCGTGAGCGCTGCCCTTACGCCGTGGTGGGCGTGGCCACCAGCGAACGTGAACTGGTGCTGGAAGACGGCCCCGGCGGCGAGCGCGTGATCGACATGCCCATGGACGTGCTGCTCGGCAAGCCGCCCAAGGTGCACCGCGACGTGACCCGCGTGGCGCGCAGCGAAGCGCCGCTGAACCTGACGGGCGTGAAGTTGGACACCGTGGCGCTGGACGTGCTGCGCCACCCCACGGTGGCGAGCAAACGTTTCCTCGTGACGATCGGCGACCGCACCGTGGGCGGCCTGAACCATCGCGACCCCATGGTCGGCCCCTGGCAGGTGCCGGTGGCCGATTGCGCGGTGACGCTGGCCGACTACGCCGGCTTCCGCGGCGAGGCGATGGCCATGGGCGAGCGCACGCCGCTGGCGGCGCTGGACGCGCCCGCTTCCGGCCGTATGGCCGTGGGCGAGGCCGTCACCAACCTGCTGGCCGCGCCCATCGAACTGTCGCGCGTGAAGCTCAGCGCCAACTGGATGGCCGCCTGCGGCGAGCCCGGTGAAGACGCGGCGCTTTATGACACCGTGAAGGCCGTGGGCCTGGAGCTGTGCCCGGCGCTGGGCATCGGCATCCCGGTGGGCAAGGATTCGCTGTCGATGAAGACGCGGTGGGCTGATGGCGGGCAGACGAAACAGGTGACGGCCCCGGTCTCGCTCATCGTCACCGCCTTCGCCACGCTGCCCGATGTGCGCGGCACGCTCACGCCGCAACTGCAGCCCGGCGACACCACGCTCGTCCTCGTTGACCTCGGCCAAGGCCGCAAGCGCATGGCTGGCAGCATGCTGGCGCAGGTGCTGGGCCAGTTCGGCCACGAAGTGCCTGACCTCGACGACCCGCAGTTGCTGAAGAACCTGGTCGCCGCCGTCAACGCGCTGCGTGCGCAAGGCCGCCTGCTGGCCTACCACGACCGCAGCGACGGTGGCCTCTGGGCGGCAGTGTGCGAGATGGCCTTCGCCGGCCACCTGGGCGTGAGCCTGAACGTCGACATCCTCGTCACCGAAGGCGACGGCATCAACGACAGCTTCGCCGAGTACGGCGATTCCAAGAACTGGGCCGGCCAGGTGAGCGAGCGCCGCAACGAGCTGATGCTCAAGGCGCTGTTCAACGAAGAACTCGGCGTGGTGCTGCAGGTGCCGACCGCTCAGCGCAACGAGGTGATGGCCACGCTGCGCGAGCACGGCCTGAGCCGCCACGCGCACTTCATTGGCAAGCCCAACGAGCGCGGCGTGGTGGAGGTGTGGCGCGACACCAAGCTGCAGTTCGGCGCCCCGCTGCACACGCTGCAGCAACAGTGGGACGAGGTCAGCTGGCGCATCGCCCAGGGCCGCGACAACCCGGCCTGTGCCGACAGCGAACACGCTGCCGCCGGCGTGGCCGATGACCCTGGCTTGCACGTGCATCTGAGGTTCGACGCCAGCAGCGCGCCGGCCGTGCACACCACGCGCCCGAAGATGGCCATCCTGCGCGAGCAGGGCGTGAACTCGCACGTCGAGATGAGCTACGCGATGCACGCCGCCGGCTTCGACACCTACGACGTGCACATGAGCGACCTGCAGGCTGGCCGTGCGCGCCTGGCCGATTTCCAGGGCCTGGTGGCCTGCGGTGGCTTCAGCTACGGCGACACTTTGGGCGCCGGCGAGGGCTGGGCGCGCAGCGTGCTCTTCAACCCGACATTGGCCGAGCAGTTCGCGGCCTTCTTCAATCGCGCCGACACGCTGGCGCTGGGCGTGTGCAACGGCTGCCAGATGATGGCGGCGCTGGCCCCCATCATCCCCGGCACGCAGGCTTGGCCTAAGTTCACGCGCAACAAGAGCGAGCAGTTCGAGGCGCGGCTGAGCTTGGTGGAGATTTTGGAGAGCCCCAGCCTCTTCTTCACCGGCATGGCCGGCAGCCGTCTGCCGATCGCCGTGGCCCATGGCGAGGGTTTTGCCGATTTCAGCCAGCGCGGCGACGCGCAGGCGGTGCACGCAGCGATGCGCTTCGTCGACCACCATGGCCGCGCCACCGAGGCCTACCCGGCCAACCCCAACGGCAGCCCGGGGGGCCTGACCAGCGTGACCACGGCCGACGGTCGCTTCACGGTGCTGATGCCGCATCCCGAGCGTGTGTTCCGCAACGTTCAGCTGAGCTGGACCGCGGGCGACATCAGCGCGCACAGCCCGTGGATGCGCATGTTCCACAACGCGCGGCAAGCGCTGAAGTGAGCACGTCATGAACCTCACCGTCCGCCGCCTGCTCGTCGACCTGAAGACGCCGTTTGTCCGCCACTGGGCCGGCGGATGTGCCTTCCGCAGCGCTTTCTTCAACGCGCTGTCGATGAGCTTCCCGGCGGGCGAGCAGCTCTTCATCGACAGCGTGAGGCTGGGCGTGCAGCAACTGCCGCCGGAGCAGCAGGCGCGCTTCGCTGAGGAAGTGAAGGGTTTCATCGGCCAGGAGGCCACGCACCGGCGCATCCACACGCTGTTCAACGAACAGCTCGCGGCCCAGGGCTATGTGAACCACTGGGAAGGGCGCATCGCCAAGCGGCGCGAACTGATGGCCGAACTGGACCCGCGCAACTGGCTGGCCGTGACCGCGGCCACCGAGCACCTGACTGCGGTCTTCGCCGAGTACTTGATGGCCCACCCCGAGGCCTTGGCGGGCGCCGAGCCGCGCCTGCGCGACCTGTGGCTGTGGCACTCGGCCGAAGAGAGCGAGCACCGCAGCACGGCCTTCGATCTGTACACGGCCGCTGGCGGCAACCGCGCATGGCGCGTGCGCATTTTCCGCGTCGTCGCCACCCATTTCGCGCTGGACGTGGCGCGCCAGACGCTGCACAACCTCTGGCGCGATGGCCATTGGTGGCGGCCCGCCACCTGGGCCGGCGCCTGGCGCCTGCTGATGGGCCGCGATGGGCTGCTGCGCCACAGCATCGTGCACGGCCGGCACTACCTGCGCGAAGACTTCCACCCCGCGCAAGGCGACGGCCGCGCGGCCGAAGCCTGGCTGGCCGCCCACGCCGAGCTGGCACCGCCGGTGCGCGCCGGCGCCTGAGCTGGCAGAGGCAGCGGCCATGTCCGGGCGGCATCCGGCCTTGCTGCGCGCGCAGGCCTTCGCTTCGCGCTTCGGCCTGCAGATCCCGGTGCTGATGGCACCCATGGCGGGCGCCAGCCCGGTGGCGCTGGCAAAGGCCGTGGCGCAGGCGGGCGGCATGGGCGCCCTGGGCGCTTTGTTGATGGAGCCGGCGGCCTTCGAAGCCTGGGTGACGCGTTATCGCGCCGAGGGCGGCGGGCCGCTGCAGATCAACCTCTGGGTGCCCGACCCGCCACCGCGCCGCGACGCCGCGCACGAAACCGCGCTGCGCGACTTTCTCGGCCGGCATGGGCCAAGCGTGCCTGCGGATGCGGGTGATGCGCCGCTGCAGGATTTCCACGCGCAATGCCAGGCGCTGCTGGCCGTGCGGCCCACGGCGGTGTCGTCGATCATGGGCCTCTTGCCGCCGGCTTTTGTGGCGCAGCTGAAGGCCGCGGGCATCGCCTGGTTCGCCACCGTCACCACCGTGGCCGAGGCGCGCGCGGCCGAGGCGGCCGGGGCCGATGTCATCGTGGCCCAGGGGGCTGAGGCCGGTGGTCACCGCGGTGCTTTTGAGGCGGAGGTCGCGCGCGATCAAGCCGTGGGTTTGTTCGCCCTGCTGCCCCAGGTGGTGGACGCCGTGCAAGTGCCCGTGGTGGCCACGGGCGGCGTGGCCGATGCACGCGGCGTGGCCGCGGCGCTGCTGCTGGGCGCCAGCGCGGTGCAGCCGGGCACGGCGCTTCTGCGCACGCCCGAAGCCGCCCTGAACCCGGCCTGGGCCCAGGGCCTGGTCGCGGCGACGCCCGAAGGCACGCGGCTCACGCGCGCCTTCTCCGGTCGCTGGGGGCGCGCCCTCGCCACCGCTTACGTGCAGGCCGCTGCCGCGCCCGGTGCGCCCGAGCCCGCGCCCTACCCGGTACAACGCGGGCTGACGGCCGCGATGCGCGAGACCGCGGCCGCTGCGCACGACCTGCAGCACCTGCAGGCCTGGGCCGGCCAGGCTGCAGCCTTGGCGCCAGCACTGCCGGCTGGCGAGGTGGTGCGCGGCCTCTGGGCCGGGGCCTGCGAGCTGCTCGGCTGAGGCCCTGCGCAGGCGTTCAGCGCCGCTGCTCGGGCGCTGGCCCGGGCACGGCGCGGCGCATCTGTTCGCAGGGGTCGGGCCGGGTCTGCGCCGGCGTGTAGATGCGGCGGTCGTAGGCGGTGAGCGGGTCGCCCTGCTCCAGCACGCCGATGGCCTCGCTGCGGGCGCGCAGTTCGGGCGCCATCCAATGCGGCACGCCGATGTCCACGCGCACATGGCCGTTGCCGGCCAGCAGCACCACGCCGCGCTCGGCGTGCTCTTGCAGCACGCGGGCCATGAACTGGTCGCGCGCCACTTGCGCCAGGGCCATGCGGCGGGCCATGGTGGTGTCCAGCAGGCCGCAGTGGCTGGCTTCGAAGCCGGCGGCCTGGCGGGCCAGCAGGTCTTCGGGCACCGCGGCGTTGAAGCCGGTGGCGGCCAGGCCCTCGCGCATCACGCGGCGGGCTTCTTCACGGCCGACGTTGGCCGCGAGGATGGGCAGGCCGTTCGCCAGCGCTGCTTCGATGAAGGGTTTGTAGTGCGGCCAGTGCCAGCCACCGCCGCCGGCGGCCTGGATCAGCGCATCGGCACTCGGCCGAGGGTTCTGCGCGAGCAGGCGGTCGATCAGCGGCTGCTTGTCGCGGTCGAACTGCTCCAGCGCCAGCACAGGGCGGGCGCCGCGGGCCAGCAGGGCCGAAAAAGCTTCGGCGCGCAACGCGTGCTGCGCCGCGTTGTCGTGCACCTCGCCCAGCAACACCACGGGCAGGCGCAGCGCCAGCGGGCGTTCCGTCGTTGGCGTGCTGCAGGCGGCAAGGCCGGAAACGACAGCGGCCGCAAACAGCGGCCGCCAGAAGCAGAGGGTAGGGGCCATGCCGGCATGCTAGCCGGCTGGCCGCCCCGCCGTCAGTTCAGTTGCTCGATGCCGGCGATGGCCCAGCTGCGGCTGTCGTCGTGCGGCTTGACCAGGTGCCAGACCTCGTTGAAGGCCACCGGCGCGGCGCCGGTCTCTTCGACGATCAGGCCGTGGAAGCGCACGCTGACGATCTGGCGGTCGGCTTCGTTGGCGACATCCAGCACTTCGGCTTCCACCTGCTGCACGTCGGTGTGCTGGCCGGTGTTGCCACGCTCCAGCAGGTCCATGCGCAGCGAGGCGAAGAGCTCGGGCGTGGTGAAGCGCTTGAGGTCTTCGAGGTCGGCGCTGTCGTTGGCGGCCTGCAGGCGGATGAAGATCATCTTGGCGGTGCGGGCGAAACCTTCGGCGTCAAAGGCTGCGGGCACGAAGGCCGCTGCCACAGGCGCTGCCACCGCGGCGGCACTGGCTGCCGGCACGGAGGCCGGGGCCGGCATCGCCGGCTCGTTCAGGGCGCTGCGCTCCATCGGCGCGTTGTTCACCGGGGCGGGCTGTTGCACTTCCCAGGCGCCGCGGCTGCCGCCGCTGGCACCGGCACCAGCACCAGCCAGGGCCGGGCCGGACATGCGGGCGTTGTTGCCGGCCTTGTTGCCGAAGCGACGCATCAGGAAGACACCCAGCGCCACCACTGCCACGGCCAGCAGCGCCAGCATCAGGAAGTTTGCGAAGGCTTCGCCCATGCCCAGGTGGCTCATCAGCGCAGCCAGGCCCAAGCCGGCGGCCAGGCCGGCGATGGGGCCCATCCAGCTGCGCTTGGCAGGCGCGGCAGCGGCGGCGGTGCCCGCCGTCGCGGCATTGGCATTGGTGGGGGCGGCCTGCTGGCCCTGGGCTGGCGTGGCGGGCTTGGCCGGCGGCGCGGTTGGCGCCGTGCGTTCCGGCATGTTGCGCTGCATGCCCGATGACTTGCTGCCGCCCAGGCGCTTGGCCTCGGCATCGAAAGGCAGGCTGGTGGTGAAAACGGCTACCGCCAGGGTGCCGATCAACCAAGTTTTCATGGAGAACTGTTCCTCGTGAGTCATGCAGGATGGACCAAGGCCGTGCGCCCTTGGGCGCCTCAGCGCGCGTAGTGTCGGCGACGGCGCGACCCGGGCCAAATCCAGCCCGGCAAGGCCTTGTGCATTTTGCGGGCTCCGCGGGGCCGGTCGGGCTGGGCCTGAGCCACAGGGCGGGCCACCCGAGGCAGAATGCAAGCAATGGCAAGCAAACGTGTCCGTCATCTGTTCTGTGCGGCCTTGGCGGCCGCCGCCCCGGTGCTGGCGCAGGGTGACCGCACCTTCGAGCGTGAACTTTTCAAGACCCGCTTCGAACAAGAGGTGAAGTTCCGCGCCGCGGCCATCCATGTGGCCTGGGGCGCCGAGGCGCTGTGCGACTCCACGACGCAGATCGAGCCCTTCGTGCTGCTGTCGGTGCACGCGATGCGCCGCCGCCTGGACGACCAGGACATGGCGCTCTTCCGCGAGATCACCGGCATGGACGACAAGTGGCGCGTGGTCTGGGCCGACGAAGGTGCGCCCGAAGACTTGCACGTGCGCGATGTCGTCACCCACGTCAACGGCCGTGCGCTGCCTGGTGGTGGCACCCGCTTCGAGATGGGCGCGCTCTTCCGCGGTGGTTCGGTGATGTCCAACGACGACGGCGGCTTCTGGGACGCGATGCTCAAGGCGCGCAAGGAAGCGAGCGAAGGCAAGCCCATGACGCTGACGCTGGAAGACGGCCGCAAGCTCACGGTGGAGACGCAGAAAGGCTGCGCCGGCAGCGTGACGGCCAGTTCCTTCGACAACGACCCCGACAGCTTCTGGCGCCAGGGCACCGAGCGCGCCAAGATCCCGGCCAACGCGATGATCGAAGCGCAGACGGCGGATGAATTCCGCTGGCTCGCGGCCTTCGGCACCTACTTCCAGGCCAGCGAAAGCGCGATCAAGGCCTCGCAGCGCAGCGAAGGCGTGAGCAACGGCTTCTTGGTGGGCAAGATCCTCGCCATCGCCGTGCCGGGCGCTGGCATGCTGCTGTCGGCGGCCGAGGCGCAGGCTGAGAAGGCGATCGCGGTGGACAGCATCGTCGGCAGTGCCGACCTCTTCGCCAACGAAGTGGTGGCTTCGCTGGGCGGCGACCCGGCGGCCGGCCTGCGCCTGACCGAGCGCCTGATGGCGCGCGGCGTGAAGGTCGACGCGGTGATGATGGACGACTTCCGCCGCAGCAATTCGGCCAGCCACGCCAAGCAGATCAAGGCCATCCAGGTGGCGCAGGCCGAGCGCGAGCGCGCCGAGTTGCGCGCGCAAGAAGACGCTGAACGGCGCAAGCAGCTGCTGCTGCCGCCCTTGCTGCCGCCGCTGTTGAAGTGAGCCGGCCGCGCCGGGCGGGGCTCAGGCGCCGGCCAGGCGGCCTATCCACTCGTGCAGTGCGAAGGCGGTGTCTTCGAGGCGGCTGGCTTTGGGCAGCCAGTCGCGCCAGGTCAGGCCGAAGGAAGGCGGTAAATCGATGGGGGCCGGCACGATCTCTATGCTCCCCAGCGCCGCCTTCTCGAAATTCTGTACCGCACGGCGCATGTGGAAGTCGTGCGTGACCAGCACGATGCGCTTGATGCCCTCGGGCTTGAGCAGCGCTATCGTTCGGAGTGCGTTTTCGCGGGTGTCGCGCGAGGCCGTCTCGGTCCAGCGCAGAGGACGCTGGAACTCACGTTCGGCGATACGCGCCCCTATCTCTGCCTCGCTTGGACCTTCCTTGCCGCCATGTCCAACGCCGCCACTCATCGCCACGGGCAGGCCTGTGGCGCGGCTGAGCCACAGGCCATAACGCAGCCTTTCCATGGTGCGCGGTAGCAGCGACGACATGCCGTACTCGGGCGCATAGGGGCGGCTCCCACCGCCCAACACGACGATTGCTGTCTTGGGCTGACCCTTGAGAGACAAGAGTTGCGCTTCGGTCAGCGCTGGCGGCGGGCGGGTCAGGGCGCGGGTCAGCAAGCCGCTGACCGCCCCGGTACACGCCAGCCACAGGCTCACCACCCCCAGCAGGATGAAAAACCATGCCAGCAGCCGCCGTGTGAACATCAGACGCGCGCCTACGAGCACCAGCACCAGCATGGGCACCGGCGGCAGCAGCAGCGCGCCGATGATGGGTTTCCAGCCCTCGATGCCGAGGCTGAAGAACAGCTCGTTCATGGCTCAGCGCGCGCCTGGGCGGCGCCGCAGCAGCGGGCTCAGAAGAAGGCCTGCAAACCGGTCTGCGCCCGGCCGAGGATGAGCGCATGCACGTCGTGCGTGCCCTCGTAGGTGTTGACGGTTTCGAGGTTGATCATGTGGCGGATGACGTGGTACTCGTCGTGGATGCCGTTGCCACCATGCATGTCGCGTGCCATGCGCGCGATGTCGAGCGCCTTGCCGCAGCTGTTGCGCTTGATGAGGCTGATCATCTCTGGCGCGACCCGGTCTTCGTCCATCAGCCGGCCCACACGCAGCACGGCCTGCAGGCCGAGGGTGATCTCGGTCTGCATGTCGGCCAGCTTCTTCTGGATGAGCTGGTTCTGGGCCAGTGGGCGGCCGAACTGCTGGCGGTCCATCGTGTACTGGCGTGCGGCCATCCAGCAGAACTCGGCCGCGCCGAGCGCGCCCCAGGCGATGCCGTAACGCGCCTTGTTCAGGCAGCCGAAGGGGCCCTTCAAGCCGCTGACGTTGGGCAGCAGGTTGGCTTCGGGCACGAACACGCTGTCCATCACGATTTCGCCCGTGATGCTGGCGCGCAGGCTCATCTTGCCTTCGATCTTGGGCGCGCTCAGGCCGGGCATGCCCTTCTCCAGGATGAAGCCGCGGATGCTCTCCTGCCCGCCGACCTTGCCATCGGGGTCTTCCAGCTTGGCCCAGACGACGAAGACGTCGGCGATGGGACTGTTGGTGATCCACATCTTGCTGCCCTTGAGCAGGAAGCCGCCGTCCACCGGCTTGGCGCGGCTGAGCATGCTGGCCGGGTCGCTGCCGTGGTTGGGCTCGGTCAGGCCGAAGCAGCCCACCCACTCGCCCGTGGCCAGCTTGGGCAGGTACTTCTGGCGCTGCGCTTCGCTGCCGTAGGCGTGGATGGGGTGCATCACCAGGCTGCTCTGCACGCTCATCGCGCTGCGGTAGCCGCTGTCGACGCGCTCGACCTCGCGGGCCACGAGGCCGTAGCACACCGAGTTCAGGCCGGCGCAGCCATAACCTTCGATGGTGGTGCCGAGCAGGCCGAGGGCGCCCATCTCGCTCATGATCTCGCGGTCGAACTTCTCGTGCCGCGCGGCCATCAGCACGCGCGTCTGCAGGCGCTCCTGGCAGTAAGCCGCGGCGGCGTCGCGCACGGCGCGCTCGTCGTCGCTGAGCTGGCTGTCGAAGAAGAAAGGGTCATCCCAGGTGAACTTGGTGGCCATGGCAACTGCTCCAGATAATCCGCTGAGTGTAAGGATTCAGGCCCGTCGGTGACTGTCACCTGGGCAAACCGGAGAGTGCGGGTGAACGAGCAGATGAACGAGCAAGTGATCACGCTGGGTGGTGGGTGCTTCTGGTGCGTGGAGGCGGTGTTCGAACTCGTCGACGGCGTCATCGCGGTCGAGAACGGCTACTGCAACGGCCACGTGCTGCGGCCCACTTACGAAGCCGTGTGCGGTGGCGACACCGGGCACGTGGAGGTGGTGCAGGTGCGCTTCGACGCCGACCGCATCAGCCTGCGCGAAGTGCTGGAGATCTTTTTCGTGGTGCACGACCCGACCACGCTGAACCGGCAGGGCAACGATGTCGGCACGCAGTACCGCAGCGGCATCTACCTCCACGATGCCAGCCAGGAGGCGGTGGCCCGCGAAGTGCTGGCCGAAGCCAACGCCGCCAGCGGCGGCCGTGTCGTCACCGAACTGAAGCCGCGCGAGAACTACAGCACTGCCGAGGCCTACCACCAGCACTACTACGCGCAGCACCCGAACGCGGGTTACTGCGCTTATGTGGTGGCGCCCAAGGTCGAGAAGTTCAAGCGCACCTTCCGGGCGCGTGTGAAGGCCTGAGCGGCCCGGCCGCGATCCGCGGCGCGGATCAGAAGGGCGTGAACTCGATCGGTCCGTCCAGATCGGGGAAGACGCTGTCCAGGCTGCGGCGCAGCAACTGGCGGCGCTGGCGGCAATCGTCGTCCATCGCACCGAGGGAGTCGAAGACCGGCGCGCGCAGCAGCCACAGATCCACCGGCTCTTCCGCGGCGCGCACCTGCACGCGCAGCCATTCGGCGCCGGGCAGGGTGTCCAGGGCCTGCAGGTAGCTCGTCTTCAGGTCGACGAAGGCCTGCCGGGCTGCCAGGCGCGCACCGCGGTCGCCGGGCAGGCCGGCGAAGGCGGCAGCGGGCGTGAAGTCGCGGGGAGCGGTGGTGGCTTGCATGGGGGTGGCCGGGCTCAGAGCGGCGCGAACTGCGAGCGGGGTGCGCGCGTGGGGAAATGACGGTTCAACAGGTCCACGCGGGCTTCGGCTTCGGCCTGGCTGTGGCTCACGCCGACCAGGCGGTAAACATCGGCCCGCGTGTGCCACAGCTCGCGCAGCGAACGCGCGTCGTGGATGCGGTGGCGCAGGTCGTCGGCTTCTTCGCTGTCGATGTCGGACAGCGTGGCCAGGAACTCCAGCCGCACGCCGGGCAGGCGGTTGACGGGCGGGGCCGCTTCGTGCGGGGCCGGCGCCATCAGCCAGAACATCAGGCGCTGCCAGGCGTTGCCCTCGGGCGCGTGGCGCAGCGAGGGCGGGCAGACTTCCACGCGCAGGCTGCTGGGGTCGGCCAGCGTCGTGCTGCGGCGGCTCCAGCGGGACAAGGGGGCGAGGGCTCTGTGCATGGTGGTTTTATCGGCCGCAGAGGGCTGCAACCTGAGAGCGATGCTCGCGCAGGGCGGCCTGTGCTGATGGGCGGAAGAAGCGGGCCAAGGCGGGCCAGTTCGCCGCCGGCCGGGTTGCTGCGGACGGGCACCCGGCACGCGCCCGGTTAGCCTTGCCGCCCTGACTTCAGCGAGATGGCGCGTGGTGACAACCTGGTTCAAGCGCGGGGCGTGGGCCCTGCTGGTGGTGTTGGTGCTGGCGCTGGCCGCGCTGGCGATCTACGCCAGCCGCAGCCTGCCGGTGACGGTTGGCCGGCTGGCCCTGCCGGGCGTGCAGGCGGAACTGCGCATCGAGCGCGATGCGCAGGGCATACCGAACATCCGCGCCGCGAACGAGCGCGATGCCTGGTATGGCCTGGGCGTGGCCCATGCGCAAGACCGCCTGTGGCAGCTGGAGACGCACCGCCGCATCGCCGCCGGCAGGCTGGCCGAGGTGTTCGGCCCCAGCGCGCTGGAAACCGACCGTTTTCTGCGTGCCCTGGGCGTGCGCCGCGCCGCGCAGCAGCAATGGCAGCGCCTGCCCGAAGCCAGCCGGCTCGCGCTGCAGGCCTATGCCGACGGCATCAACGCCGTCATCGGCGATGGCCTGCGGGCGCGGCCGCCCGAGTTCCTGATCCTGGGTGTGCAGCCCGAGCCCTGGACCCCTGTCGACAGCCTGGGCTGGGCCACGATGATGGCCTGGGACCTGGGCGGCAACTGGGCCACCGAGCTGCTGCGCTTGCGCCTGGCGCTGCAGATGCCGGTGGCACGTGTGCACCAGCTGCTGCCGCCCTACCCGGGTGAGCAGCCGCTGCGCACGCTCGACTTCTCGGCGCTGTACCGCGGCCTGGGGCTGGATGGGCAGAAGACCACGGTCACCGCCTGGGGCCGGCTGCCCGACGTCGCACCCGAAAGCGGCATCGAGGGTGTGGGCAGCAACAACTGGGTGCTGGCCGGCAGCCACACCACCACGGGCCGGCCGCTGTTGGCCAACGACCCGCACCTGAAGTTGAGCACGCCGGCGCTGTGGTACTTCGCGCGTTTGGAAGCGCCGGGCTCGAACGGTGCCGCAGCGCTGAAGGTGGCGGGCGCCACGCTGCCGGGCATCCCCGGCGTGGTGCTGGGGCAGAACGCGCACATCGCCTGGGGCTTCACGAACACCGCGCCCGATGTTCAAGATCTCTTCCTGGAGCAGCTCGATCCGCAGGACCCGAACCGCTACCGCACCCCCGAGGGCTGGGCGGTGTTCGAGACCGCCACCGAGATCATCCAGGTCAAAGGCCGGCCCGACGTGGCGATGACGGTGCGGCGCAGTCGTCACGGCCCCGTGATCAGCGATGCCGGCAATGCCGACGATGTGCTGGGCCCGGCCGAGCGCCCCACGCACGTGCTGGCCTTGCGCTGGACGGCGCTGGACACCGACAGCGACCCGGTCACGCCGGCTTTTGCGATGCAGCGCGCCGACTCGGTGGCCGCCTTCGTGGCCGCCGCGCGGGGCTGGGTGGCGCCGATGCAGAGCATGGTGGTGGCCGACACGGCCGGCCGCATCGCCCTGGTGGCGCCGGGCCGCGTGCCGCTGCGCCGGGCTGACAACGATCTGCGAGGCCTGGCGCCCGCGCCCGGCTGGGAAGCGAAGTACGACTGGACCGGCTGGGTGCCGGCCGATGAAACACCCCGCGAGTTCGACCCGCCGCGGGGCTGGATCGCCACGGCCAACCAGCGCATCGTGCCGGCCGACTACCCGCACTACCTCACCAGCGAATGGGCGCTGCCCTACCGGCAGCAGCGCATCGAGCAGGTGCTGGGCGCCAAGCCCAAACACAGCCTGGACGACCTGGCGGCTTTGCAGGCTGATGAAATGTCGCTCGCCGTGGCGCCGCTGCTGCCCTGGGCCTTGAAGGCCAAGTCGGTGCACCCGCTGGCCCCGGCCGCGCAGGCGCTGCTGAAGGATTTCGATGGCCGCATGGCCGCCGAGCGCGCCGCGCCGCTCATCTACTGGGCCTGGCAACGGCAACTGGCCCGTGCTGTGTTTGCCGACGATGTGAGCGAGGACCTGTGGCGCAAGTCGATGGCAGGTCGCAACTTCCAGGACGCGCTGGAGCGTGTGCTGAAGGCCGACGACGCCGCCTGGTGCGACCAGCGCGACACCCCGCTGGCTGAAAACTGCACCGACCAGGCTGGATTGGCGCTCACGCGTGCGCTGGAAGAACTGCAACAGCGCTTCGGCGCCGACCCTGCGAAGTGGCGCTGGGGCGACGCGCACCAGGCGCGTGGCGAGCACCGGCCCTTCAGCCGCGTGCCGGTGCTGCACATGCTCTTCGAACTGCGCGCGCCCGTGGGCGGCGACACGCACACGGTGAACGTCTCGCGCGTGAACCTGCGGGCCGACAAGCTGACCGGCGACCTCTTCCACAGCGACCACGGCCCCAGCCTGCGTGCGCTGTACGACCTGGGCGACCCGCAGCAGTCGCGCGTGATGAGCTCCACCGGGCAGAGCGGCAACGTGTTCTCAGGCGCCTACCGCAGCTTCCTGAAGCCCTGGGTGGCGGTGCGGTACGTGCCGCTGTGGCCGCGGCCGGGCGAAGCTGCCGAGGTGCTGGTGGTGGTGCCAGCCGGGCCGTGAGGGGCCGGTGAGGGGCCGCGCCAGGGCGGCGCGCCGCTCTGGGCTTCAGAACACGCCGTAGCGCGCCTTGCGCTCGGCGGTGTAGTCCCACCAGGGCCGTGCTTCTGCGCCAGCCATGAAGGCCGTGGCGGCCATGAAGGTGTCGAGCACGCAGGGGTCTTGGCGCTTGCCGGTCTTCTCGCACAACCCCACGTAGAGCGCATGCGGGTCGCGGCCTGCCAGTTCTTGCGGGTGCACGATGCCCAGGCTGCGCAGATCACCGGCGATGGAGGGGCCGATGTTGGGCAGTTGCTCCAGCCGCTCGCATTCGGCCGCGTGCCGGGCCTTGCGCGGCGGGATGGCCTTGGGCGGACGCCCCGGCTGGTGGGCCCGCGACGGACCCGGGGTCAAGGCGTGAGCGGCGTCCATCACATGAGCATGGTGTTGCGGATGAGCCCGACGGCAATGCCTTCCAGCTCGAAATCAGCGGCATCCAGCGGCACGTGGATGGTTTGGAAATCGGGGTTCTCGGGCAGCAGCTCGATGCCCTTGCTGGTGCGGCGCAGGCGCTTGACCGTCACGTCGTCGCCCAGGCGGGCCACGACGATCTGGCCGTTCTTGGCGTCCTTCGCCTTCTGCACGGCGAGCAGGTCGCCGTCCATGATGCCGGCGTCGCGCATGCTCATGCCGCGCACCTTCAGCAGGTAGTCGGGGCGGCGCGCCCACATCGAGGCTTCCATCAGGTAGGTCTGGTCGACGTGCTCTTGCGCGAGGATGGGGCTGCCTGCCGCCACGCGGCCCACCAGCGGCAGCGTGAGCTGCGCCAGGTGCGGCAGTGGCAGCATGTACTGCTTGCCGAAGGGCGCCAGGCGCGCCTCGTTCAGCGCACGCAGCGTGTCAGACTTCAGCCTGATGCCGCGCGAGGTGCCACCCACCAGCTCGATGACGCCCTTGCGCGCCAGGGCCTGCAGGTGCTCTTCGGCGGCGTTGGCCGACTTGAAGCCCAACTCGGCCGCGATCTCGGCCCGCGTGGGCGGGGCGCCGGTGCGTTCGATGGCGCTCTGCACCAGGTCGAGCACTTGTTGCTGGCGGGCGGTGAGCTTGGGGCTGTCATCGATCATCGGCTGAGACTTCCGTAGTTTGGCGGCCACTGGCATTCCGTCCAGTGCCTGTATTTTTATCCAGAAAGCTCTCCCATGCCAAGCACTGCGGGTGTGATCGTCATCCTGGGCACCGGCGGCACCATCGCCGGCACCGCCGCCAGCGCCACGCAACACACGGGCTACACCGCCGGCGCCCTGGGAGCCGAGGCCTTGGTGGCCGCTGTGCCGGCGCTGCAGGGCCGGCCGCTGGAAGCCGAGAGCATCGCCCAGATCGACAGCAGCAACATGGACGGCGCCACCTGGGCGCGGCTGGCCGTGCGCTGCGCCGAACACCTGGCGCGGCCCGAGGTGGCGGGTGTGGTGGTGACGCACGGCACCGACACGCTGGAGGAAACGGCGTACTTGTTGCACCGCCTGCTGGCGCCCACCAAGCCGCTGGTGCTGACGGCCGCGATGCGCCCGGCCACGGCGCTGTCGCCCGACGGGCCGCAGAACCTCTTCGATGCGGTGAACGTGGCCGGCGCGCCGGGCGTGCACGGGGTGCTGGCGGTGCTGGGCGGTGTGGTGTTCGGCGCGGCCGACCTGCGCAAGGTGCACGGCTACCGCGTGGAGGCCTTCAGCGCGGGCGATGCGGGCCCGGTGGCGTTGTTGGAAGACGGCCAGCTGCGCGTGTTGCGCCCGTGGGCCGAAGCGAAGCCGCATGCAGCCGCGGCGGGTTGGGCCGATGTGCTCGCCGGCCAGCCCTGGCCACTGGTGGACATCGTCACCAGCCATGCTCTGGCCGATGGCCGTGTGATCGATGCCCTGGTGGCTGCCGGCAGCCGCGGCCTGGTGGTGGCGGGCACGGGCAATGGCAGCGTGCACGCGGCCGTCAAGGCCGCCGCCCAGCGTGCCATGGCACAGGGTGTGCGCGTGCTGCGCGCTTCACGCTGCCCACTCGGCGGCGTGGTGGGTGGGGCGCCCGACGAGCTGCCGAGCGCCGGCCTGCTGACGCCAGTGCAGGCCCGCATCGAGCTGATGCTGGACCTGCTGGTGTTGGCGGACTGAGTGAGGCCTGGGCCTCAGACCACCGTGAGCGTCACGTCGATGTTGCCGCGCGTGGCGTTGCTGTAGGGGCAGACCTGGTGCGCGGTGGCCACCAGGGCTTCCGCCGCGGCCTTGTCCATGCCGGGGATGCTGACGGCCATGGCGACGCCGATGCTGAAGGCGCCTTCCTTGCCCGTCATCGGGCCGATGGCCACGTCGGCGGTGATGCTCACTTCGGCCGGCAGGCTGATCTTCTGGCGCGCGGCCACGGCCTTCATCGCGCCGATGAAGCAGGCCGAGTAGCCGGCGGCGAACAACTGCTCGGGGTTGGTGCCGGGGCCGTCGTCGCCGCCCAGCGCCTTGGGTGTGGACAGCTGCGACTTCAGGCGGCCGTCGTTGCTGGCGGTGGTGCCGGCGCGGCCGCCGGTGCTGGTGGCGGTGGCGGTGTAGAGGGCTTTGTCGATGGCCATGGTGTTTCCTTCAGGGCAGGTTGGTGAGAAGCGCGGGCCGGTTCAGGCGGCGCGCGGGAGGGACGCGGTGAGTTCTTCGCGCAAGGCGTGCAGCCGCGCTGTGAGTGCAGAGAGTTCGCCCAGGGTGCAGCCCGAGGCCTGCGCCACCTGCGGCGGCACGGCCACGGCGCGTTCTTTCAGCGCTCGGCCGGCGGGAGTGAGTTGCAGCAGCACGCGGCGCTCGTCGGCGGCATCGCGCAGGCGCTGCACGAAGCCGGCAGATTCCAGGCGCTTGAGCAGCGGGGTGAGCGTGCCCGAGTCCAGCGCCAGCCGTTCGCCCACGGCGCCGACGGTGAGGCCGTCGCCTTCCCACAGCACCAGCATCACCAAGTACTGCGGGTAGGTCAGGCCCAGCGGGTCGAGCAGGGGCTTGTAGAGCTTGGTCATGGCCAGCGAGGCCGAATACAGCGCGAAGCAAAGCTGGTGGTCCAGCGCGAGCCAGGCGGGGTTGGCGGTGGGGCTGGGGGCTTTGGAGCGCGGCATGGGCTGTAATGTAGCGTGCAATTGAATTGCGCGCAATATATTTGACGCCCGGGGGGGGCGGCTTGGGGTGAGCCTTGCAAATCGGGACTGGCCGCCGCAGCAGCCCGCTGGGCTTTCAGTCGGCCTGCAGCGCTTCCAGCTTCGTCTGCAACTCGATCCAGCGCTCTTCCAGCATCGCCATCTCGGCGCTGGCGTGGGCCAGGCGGCGGCCAAGGTCGGCGTAGGCCTCGGCGCTGGCGTCGGGGCGCGAGAGTTCGGTTTCCAGCGAGGTTTTCTCGGCTCCCAGCTTGGCCAGGCGCATGTCGATGCCGGCCAGTTCGTTGCGCAGCGGGCGCGTGGCCTCGGCCTGCTTGATGCGGGCTTGCTTGGCTTTGTCGCGGTCTTCGCGGCTGGCAGGGGGCGGCGATGAAGGTGCTTTGCTCGGCGTGGGCGCGGACGGTTTGCCGGCTGCTGGCGCCGGTGCGGCGGCTTTGGCCTTGGCAGCAGGCGCTGGCGCCTCGACCACGCTGTTGCCGCGCGGCGGGTCGGGGATGGGCTGGCCGCGTGCCGCAGCGCGCGAGACATCGAGCAGCCACTTCTGGTAGTCGTCCAGGTCGCCATCGAAAGGCTCGACCTTGCCCTTGGCCACCAGCCAGAACTCGTCGCAGGTCTCGCGCAACAGCGCGCGGTCGTGGCTGACCAGCATCACCGTGCCTTCGAACTCGTTCAGCGCGATGGACAGCGCCTCGCGTGTCTGCAGGTCCAGGTGGTTGGTGGGCTCGTCCATCAGCAGCAGGTTGGGGCGCTGCCACACCAGCATGGCCAGCACCAGGCGCGCCTTCTCGCCGCCCGAGAGGCTGCCCACGGCCTGCTGCACCATGTCGCCGACGAAGCGGAAGCGGCCGAGAAAATCGCGCAGCTCTTGCTCACGCGCGGCCGGGCCCACGTCACGCGCCAGGCGCACCATGTGCATCAGCGGGCCGTCGTCCAGGCTCAGCACGTCCACTTCCTGCTGCGCGAAGTAGCCGATCACCAGGCCTTTGCCCTCGGTGGTCTTGCCGCTGATCAGCGGGATGGCGCCGGCGATCGTCTTCACCAGCGTCGACTTGCCCTGCCCGTTGGCGCCCAGGATGCCGATGCGCTGGCCGGCCAGCACGCTGCGGCTGACGTTCTGCACGATGGGCGTGCCGGCGTATCCGCAGCTGATGCCGTCGAAAGCCAGCATCGGGTTCGGCAGGCTCAGCGGCTCGCGGAACTCGAAGTGGAAATCACCCGCCGTCATCACCGGTGCCAGCTTCTCCATGCGGGCCAGCGCCTTCACGCGACTCTGCGCCTGCTTGGCCTTGCTGGCCTTGGCCTTGAAGCGGTCGATGAACTTCTGCAGGTGCGCCACACGCTCCTGCTGCTTGGCGAAGGCCGCAGCGGCCTGGCTGAGGCGCTCGGCGCGCATCTCTTCAAAGGCCGTGTAGTTGCCGCTGTAGCGCGTGAGCTGCTGGTCTTCCAGGTGGACGATGACGTTGCAGATGGCGTCGAGGAACTCGCGGTCGTGGCTGATGATGATCATCAGGCCGTCGTAGCGCTTGAGCCAGGCTTCCAGCCACACCAGCGCGTCGAGGTCGAGGTGGTTGGTGGGTTCGTCGAGCAGCAGCAGGTCTGATGGGCACATCAGCGCGCGCGCCAGCTGCAGCCGCATGCGCCAGCCGCCCGAGAAGGTGTTCACCGGCGCGTCGAGCTGGTCGCCGCGGAAGCCCAGGCCCAGCAGCAGCGCCTGCGCGCGCGCCGGGGCGTCGAAGGCACCGGCTTCGTCCAGCGCCTGATGGGCTTCGGCCATCGCGTGGCCGTCGTCGGCGGCTTCGGCTGCGGCCAAAGCGGCTTGGGCCTGCATCAGCGGGATGTCGCCTTGCAGCACGAAGTCGGTCGCGCCGTCTTCGGTTTCAGGCACGTCCTGCGCCACCTCGCCCACGCGCCAGCGTGGCGGGATGTCGACATCGCCGGCATCGGCCTGCAGCCGGTTCGTCATCAGCGCGAAGAGGCTGGATTTGCCGGCGCCGTTGCGGCCGATGAGGCCGACCTTCTCGCGCGGCTGCAGCGTCACGCTGGCGTTCTGCAGCACGACCTTCACGCCGCGGCGCAGGGTGACCTGGGAAATCTGGATCATGGGGAGTTCAGGGTTACGCGTTCGCGGGCAGGGCGCCAGGTTGGCGCAAGGCCTCGGCGGTGATCAGCAGCACCTGGTCGTCGCCGGCGCTGGTGCTGAGCCACACCACCTCCAGCGCCGGGAAGGCGGCTTCGAAGTAGGGGCGTTCGTGGCCGATCTCCAGCACCAGCACGCCTTCGTCGTTCAAGTGCTGCGGCAGCGCGGCCAGCAGGCCGCGGATGAAGTCCATGCCATCGCTGCCGCCGGCCAGAGCCAGCGCGGGTTCGGCCAGGTACTCGGGCGGCAGCGCGGCCATCGAGCCGCTGTTGACGTAGGGCGGGTTGCACAGCACCAGGTCGAAGCGCCGGCCGGCCACGGCAGCCAGGCCGTCGCCCTGGTGCAGCGTGATGCGGTCTTGCAGGCCGTGGCGGGCCACGTTCTTCGCGGCCACGGCCAGCGCGTCGGTGCTGAGGTCGGCGGCCGCCACCTGCACCTCGGGCCAGGCCAACGCGGCCAGCACGGCCAGGCTGCCGTTGCCGGTGCACAGGTCCAGCACCTGCTGTGTTTGCGGGTGCAGCCAGGCGTCGAAGCTGCCTTCGGCCAGCGGCTCGGCGATCAGCGAGCGCGGGATGATCACGCGTTCGTCCACGAAAAACGGCACGCCCTGCAGCCAGGCTTCGCCCGTCAGGTAGGCGGCGGGGCGGCGTGTGCTGATGCGCTCTTCCACCAGCGTTTGCACCTGCGCCTGCTCATCGGCGCTGGTGTCGCGTTCGGCTTCGTCGTCCAGCGCGTCCAGCGGCAGGCCCAGGCGCCACAGCACCAGCCAGGCGGCTTCATCAAAGGCATTGGTGGTGCCGTGGCCGAAGTGCACACCGGCTTCTTGCAGGCGTGCGGCGGCCTGCTCCACCAGGGCGAGCAGCTTCATGCCGCCGCCGCGCCGAGGAAACGTTCGGCCGTCTGGCGGTAGACCTGCTTCAGCGGCTCCAGCGCCGCCACGTCCACCCACTCGTCGAGCTTGTGGATGCTCTCGTTGATGACGCCGAACTCCATCACCTGCGGGCAGATCTGCGCGATGAAGCGACCGTCGCTGGTGCCGCCCGTTGTGCTGAGCTCGGTACTCAGCGCGGAGCCACCCCCGTCAGCACATGCAGCGGCGATGGCCGCCAGCAGCGCCTCGCTCAGCGTGCCGGGCGGGGTGAGGAAGGGCTCGCCTCCGAGCGTCCAGTCCAAGCTGTGCGGCACGCCGTGGCGCTGCAGCACGGCTTCCACACGCTCGCGCAGCCCAGCTGGCGTGCTTTCGGTGCTGAAGCGGAAGTTGAAGTCGAGCACCAACTCGCCCGGGATGACGTTGAACGCGCCCGTGCCCGCATGGATGTTGCTGACCTGGAAGCTGGTGGGCGGGAAGTACACGTTGCCGCGGTCCCACTCGGTGCCCACCAGTTCAGCCAAGGCCGGCGCCAGCAGGTGCAGCGGGTTGGCGGCCAGCTGCGGGTAGGCGATGTGCCCCTGCACGCCGTGCACCACCAGCCGGCCCGAGAGCGTGCCGCGGCGGCCGTTTTTCACCATGTCGCCCAGGCGGCGCACCGAGGTCGGTTCGCCGACGATGCAGCCATCCAGCCGCTCGCCGCGCGCGCGCAGCAGTTCCACCACATGGCGCGTGCCATGCAGCGCCGGCCCCTCTTCGTCGCTGGTGATGAGCAACGCCACGCGGCCGGGGTGCTGCGGGTGGGCGGCCACGAACTCGCAGGCGGCCACCGTCATCGCGGCCACGGCGGCCTTCATGTCGGCGGCGCCGCGGCCGAAGAGGCGCGGGCCGTTGGGGTAGGCGGCGCCGCTGCGGTGCGTGGGCACGAAGGGGTCGGTGGCCCAGCGCTCCAGCGGGCCGGTGGGCACGACATCGGTGTGGCCGGCGAACACGAGGGTGGGCCCGGGCACGCCGGCATCGTGCACGGCCCAGAGATTGGCCACACGCGCCTCGGGCGGGCCGGCGTCGAGCGCTTCACAGGCAAAACCGGCTGCCTGCAGCGGCCGCAGCAGCAGCGCGCGGCAGCCGGCATCGGCCGGCGTGACGGAGCGGCAGGCGATCAGGGCTTCGGTCAGGCGCAGCGTGGCGCCCACCGCCGCTGCGGCGGCCGCAGGGCTGCCGCTCATCGGCGCGTGGCCGACCAGGGCGGCTGCGCGGCGGCCCGAGGCTCTTCAGGCCGCACGTCGATGCTGAATTCGGTGAAGGTGGCCGCTTCCTGCTCTTCCTTCTTGGGCGCGGCGCGCGAGGTGGGCGCCTGCTCGTTCTGCAGCCGCCACAGCAGGTTGGTCGGCGAATCGGCGTAGGCCAGGCCTTCGTCGCGCGAGACCACGCCTTCGCTGATGAGGCGCGCGATGTCGGCCTCGAAGGTTTGCGAGCCTTCGGCCAGGCTCTTTTCCACGGCTTCCTTGATGCCGGAGAGATCGCCCTTGTCGATGAGCTCGCTCACGAGCTTGGTGTTCAGCAGCACTTCCACCGCCGGCACGCGGCCGCCGCTGTTGCTGCGCAAGAGGCGCTGCGAGATCACCGCGCGCAGGCCGCTGGAGAGGTCGGACAGCAGCGTGGGCCGCGCTTCCGGCGTGTAGAACGACAAGATGCGCCCCATCGCGTGGTAGCTGTTGTTCGCGTGCAGCGTGGCCATCACCAGGTGGCCCGAGAGTGCGTAGCTGAGCGCCGCGCTCATGGTCTCGCGGTCACGGATCTCGCCGATGAGGATGCAGTCGGGCGCCTGGCGCAGCGCGTTCTTCAGGGCGATCTGCAGGCTCTGTGTGTCGCGGCCCACCTCGCGCTGGTTGATCACGCTCTTCTTGTTGCTGAAGAGGAACTCGATCGGGTCTTCGATGGTGAGGATGTGCCCGGTCATCTGCTGGTTGCGCCACTCCAGCATCGAGGCCAGCGTGGTGCTCTTGCCGGTGCCGGTGGCGCCCACCATCAGGATGAGACCGCGCTTTTCCGTCACCAGCTGCGCCAGCAGGGGCGGCACGCCCAAAGAATCGAGCGAGGGGATCTCGAAAGGAATGCAGCGGATGACGGCCGCGATGCTGCCCCGTTGCTTGAACGCGGACAAACGGAAGCTGCCCACGCGTGAGACGCTGATGCCAACGTTGAGCTCACCCGTGTCGTCCAGCTCTTCCAGCTGTTGCGGCGCCAGCATCTCGGCCAGCAGCTGCCGCGTCTGGTGCGTGGTGAGGATCTGGTCGGAGAGCTGGAGGATCTGCCCGTTGATCTTGATGAGGATGGGCGTGTTGGCCGACATGTAGACGTCGGACGCGTTCTTTTCCGCCATCAGGCGCAAGACGCGCTCAAGGTTGTTCGCCATGCCGGATCCTCAGGGAGAAGACTTGCCTGCGGCCGCTCAGGCGCGCAGCAGCTCGTTGATGCTGGTCTTGCTGCGTGTCTGCGCGTCCACGCGCTTGACGATGATGGCGGCGTACATGCTGTAGGGCTGGCCGTTGGCGGCCGTCTTGGGCAGGTTGCCGCTGACCACCACGCTGCCGCTGGGCACGCGGCCGTAGCTGATCTCGCCGGTTTCGCGGTTGAAGATGGGGGTGCTCTGGCCCAGGTACACGCCCATGCCCAGCACCGAGTTCTCTTCGACGATCACGCCTTCCACCACCTCGGAGCGCGCGCCAACGAAGCAGTTGTCTTCGATGATGGTGGGGTTGGCCTGCAGGGGCTCCAAAACGCCGCCGATGCCGACGCCGCCGCTCAGGTGCACGTTCTTGCCGATCTGCGCGCAGCTGCCCACGGTGGCCCAGGTGTCGACCATGGTGTTCTCGCCCACGTAGGCGCCGATGTTCACGTAGCTGGGCATCAGCACCGCGCCCTTGGCGATGAAGCTGCCGCGCCGTGCCACGGCCGGCGGCACCACACGCACGCCGGCCTCGCGCATCTGCGCTTCATCGAGGTGGCTGAACTTGGTCTTCACCTTGTCGAAAAAGCCCAGGTCGCCGGCGCGCATCACGGCGTTGTCGTTCAGGCGGAAGCTCAGCAGCACGGCCTTCTTCAGCCACTGGTTGACCTGCCACTCGCCCACGCCTCGCTGCTCGGCCACACGCAGGCGGCCGCCGTTGAGCTCGGCGATCACGGCTTCCACCGCTGCACGCACTTCAGGGGCGTTGAGCGCGCTGATCTCGGCGCGAGCCTCCCAGGCGGTGTCGATGGTGGCTTGCAGTTGGGCGATGTTCATCGCTGGCTTTCCTTGAGTTCTCGGGTGTACCGGACGATGCGTTCGGCAGCTTCCAGGCATTCGGCCACCGGCGCCACGAGGGCCATGCGGATGCGGCCCTGGCCGGGGTTGGGGGGGGTGTGGCCGGTCACGCTGCGCGCCAGCAGGCTGCCCGGCAAGACTTGCACATTGTATTGAGCGAGCAGGCCGCGGGCGTAGGCGATCTCATCGCCCGGCCCCGCTGGGCCGCCCTGTGAACCCGGAATGCCGGCCCACAGGTAGAAGGCGGCGTCGGGCAGCTGCACGTCCAGCACCTGCGCGAGCACGGGCGTGACCTGCGCGAACTTCTGGCGGTAGAGCTCGCGGTTGGCCACCACGTGGGCCTCGTCGTTCCACGCGGCGATGCTGGCGCGCTGCACGAGGCCGCCCATGGCGCTGCCGTGGTAGGTGCGGTAGAGCAGGAAGGCCTTGATGATTTGCGCATCACCGGCGACAAAACCCGAGCGCAAGCCCGGCACGTTGCTGCGCTTGGACAGGCTGGTGAGCGCGATCAGGTTCTTGAAGTCGCCGCGCCCCAAGGCTTGCGCGGCCTGCAAGGCGCCGAGCGGCTGCTCGTCGCGGAAGTAGATTTCGCTGTAACACTCGTCACTGGCGATCACGAAGCCGTGGCGCTCGCTCAGTTCGAACAAGGTCTGCCATTCCGACAAGGGCATCACCGCGCCGGTGGGGTTGCCCGGGCTGCAGACGTACAGCAGCCGCGTGCGCGCCCAGGTGGCCGCATCCACCGCGCCCCAGTCGGCTGCAAAGTTGCGTGCCGGGTCGCTGGGCACGAAGTGCGTCTGCGCACCGCCGAGCAGCGCCGCGCCTTCGTAGATTTGATAGAAGGGGTTGGGGCAGACCACCAGCGCGTCGCGCTCGGCCGGATCGAGCACCGTCTGCGCCAGCGCGAACAGCGCCTCGCGCGAACCGTTGACGGGCAGCACCTGCGTGCCCGGGTTCAGCGCCACACCGTAACGCCGCTGCACCCAGCCGGTGATGGCCTCGCGCAGTGCCGGCTCGCCCAAGGTGGCGGGGTAGGCGCTCAAGGTGGGCAGCGCCTTCATCAGCGCTTCTTCGATGAGCGCGGGCGTGGCGTGTTTGGGTTCGCCGATGCCCAGGCTGATGGGCCGGTAGGCCGGGTTGGGCGTGAGGTCGGCGGTGAGTTCGCGCCAGCGCTCGAAGGGGTAGGGGTGCAGGCGGGCCAACAGGGGGTTCATGCGCCGGGATTATCCGGTGCCCCCTGCGGCCGCGCCCGGGCTTGGGCATGGGGCGGGCATGGCGCCCGCCCGGCCTTCAGGCGTGCTGCAGGCGGAAGGCCGCCACCACGTCCACGAGTTGCTGCGCTTCCTGGCGCAGGCTCTCGGCCGCGGCCGCGCTCTGCTCCACCAAGGCGGCGTTGCGCTGCGTGGTCTGGTCCATCTGCGTGACGGCCTGGCCCACCTGGGCCACACCGGCGCTCTGTTCCTGGCTGGCCGAGCTGATCTCGCGCACGATGGCCGTCACGCGGGTGATCGAGTTCACCACCTCGGTCATCGTCGCGCCGGCTTCGTCCACCTGCGCCGTGCCTTGTTCCACACGTTCCACGCTGGCGGCGATCAGGCTGCGGATCTCCTTGGCTGCTTCGGCGCTGCGTTGCGCCAGGCTGCGCACCTCAGAGGCCACGACGGCGAAACCACGCCCCTGTTCGCCGGCGCGCGCGGCTTCGACCGCGGCGTTGAGCGCCAGGATGTTGGTCTGGAAGGCGATACCGTCGATGGTGCCGATGATGTCGGCGATCTTGCGGCTGCTTTCGTTGATGCCGCGCATGGTCTGCACCACCCGCGTGACGGCCTCGCCGCCGCGGCTGGCCACCATGCTGGCGTTGTTGGCCAGGGTGTCGGCTTCGCGGGCGTTGTGCGCGTTCTGCTGCACCGTGCTGCCGAGTTCTTCCATCGAGGCCGAGGTCTGCTGCAGCGCGCTGGCCTGCTGCTCGGTGCGCGCCGAGAGGTCGGCGTTGCCTTGCGCAATCTCGCTGCTGGCGCCGGCCACACGCTCGGAGCCGCTGCGCACCTGCTGCACCACATTGGCCAGGCTGGTCTGCATGTGCTTCAGGCCGGCCAGCAGGCTGGTGGTGTCACCCGCACGCAGCGGGACATGCGTGCTGAGGTTGCCCTCGGCCACCGCACGCGCCACGGCCACGGCCATGGCGGGTTCACCCCCCAGTTGCTTGAGCAAGCCGCGCGTGATCAGCACGGCCATCGTCACGCCCAGCACCAGGGCCAGGGCCACCAGGCCCAGCGTGATCATCCGGCTCAGTTTGTAGACCGCCGCAGCCCCATCGGCGGCATGGCTGCCACGCTCGAAGCTGAAGGCGCTGAGCTTGTCGACTTCGGCGATGGCCTCGTCGGCGGCCATCTTCGCGGCGCCATCGCTGATGTCGCGTGCATCGTCGCCCTTGTCGTTGCGGCCCAGGTCTTGCACCTTGGCGCTGAAGCCCAGGTATTCCTTCCACTTCGCATTGACGGCAGCTGCGAGGGCCTTCTCTTCGTCGCCGGCGGGCATCTGGGCGTGTTTGCCCAGTTGCTCTTCCACCCGGGCTTGGGCTTCCTTGAGCTTGTCTTCGTACTCGGCGCGGTAGCTGGCGTCGGCGGCGCGCGCATGGCGCATCTCCATGTCGCGGTACTCCAGCATGCTGGCGCGTGCGGCGCCCAGCGCGCCGACGCTCGGCAGCCATTTGCTCGCCAGTTCGTCGGACGCGCCGTTGACGCGGGCGAGGTTGACCACCGATGCAACGCCGAGCAGTGCGGTCAGCGTCAGCACGGTAGCAAAGGCCAGGCTCAGCCGCGCGCCGATGCGCATGTTGCTGAACCAGGCCGTGAGTCGGGCCAAGGCTTTCATCTTGCGTACTCCTGCGGGCAAGGGTTTCGCGCGCGGCTGCTTATTTCTTGAAGCCGACGTAGGTCAGGCCGATGGTCTTGCCACTGGCGTCCTTCACCGGGTGGTAGCAAGAGTCGAAGCTGGTGCCCAGCACGTCGACGACGGCGCAGAACTTCTCGCCCTTGTTCATGGCCTCGTAGGCCTTGGCGCGGGCCAGCGTGGTCCCCACACCGCGCTTGCCTTCGGGCGTCAGAACGTTGGTGCTGATGCGCACGTAGTCGTCGCCTTCCTTCACGAAGATGGTGGCGCTGGCGCCGGTGCTCTTCTTGATCTCGTCGACCACGTCGTAGTTGTTGTTGATCTTGCGCGGGCCGAAGAACAACGCGCCGACGGTCTTGTCACCGGCCTTGTCGGTGCCTTCCACCTTGGCCGGGCCGATCTTGGCCAGGCGGGCGTCCAGTGCAGCGATCGCGACCTTGGGGTCGTTGGCATGGGCGGCGAAGCTGGCGCTCAGCAGGGCGGCAGCAGCGAGGGCGTAGAAGCTTTTCATGATTCGGTGTCCTTCGGCGAAGGGTGGATCGGGTGTTGCTCACGGGCCGCAAACCGACCCGCGATGTCTTGGGTATCGGGTGCGCATGCGCACACTTGAGGCTTCTCAAGCGATATCTGATTTTTCTGTGGAGCGGCTCAAGTTCGGCCGCCGTCGGCCGAGGGGGGCACGGCCCGCGGCACCGGGCGCCGAGGCCGCGGGGCTGCTGCGGCAGCAGCGACTAGAGCGCGCCCCGGCAGCCCGCCACGCCGCAGCGGCAGGCCAGGCGGCCTTCGTGGTGGGTTTCGCCGTAATCGACGGTGATCTCTTCACCGGGCGCGATATCGCGCAGCGCATAGAACTCCACCCGCCCCTGGCGGATACACAGCCGCGCGTTGGGGCGGCAGCTGTGGTTGGTGTAGCGCATGGGGTCGGCGCTCTTGCTGAAGTCGATGGCTTTGCGCGCGCTCAGCTCGACGATCATGATGCGCTCGCTGCGCGTGGCGCGGATGCGCGCTTCCTGCACGCTGATGCTCTCGCCGCGGATCTCGCCGATCTTCAGCCGCGCGCGCACCGCTTCGGCCGCGAAGGCGCCCTGGCCATCGATGGCGCTGGGGCGCACCTCCACCGCGAACTTCTGGTACGCCGGGCGTGCGGTGGCCTCGGCCGGGGGTGCGGCAGGGCGGGGGGCGGCGGCTTGGAGTTTGGGCATGAGACGCGGGGGGCGATGTTATCATCCAGGCCGCCTTGCGCCCTGGTAGTTGGCGCAATTTCTCAATGAAATCAAGCACTTGCGCGCGCTGCTTCGGCTGGCGCGCCAAGGCCCACGACGGCCCCCGATGCGCCTGAACCAGATCAAGCTTGCGGGCTTCAAGTCCTTCGCCGAACCCACCACCTTCCAACTGCCCGGGCAGCGCGTGGGCGTGGTCGGCCCCAACGGTTGCGGCAAGAGCAACATCATGGACGCCGTGCGCTGGGTGCTCGGCGAAAGCAAGGCGAGCGAACTGCGTGGCGAGAGCATGCAGGACGTCATCTTCAACGGCAGCGGCCACCGCAAGCCGGCCAGCCGCGCCAGCGTGGAGCTGGTGTTCGACAACACGCTGGCGCGGGCCGGCGGCCAGTGGAACGCCTTTGCCGAGATCGCCGTCAAGCGCGTGCTCACGCGTGACGGCACCAGCAGCTACTTCATCAACAACCAGCCGGTGCGCCGCCGTGACGTGCAAGACGTCTTCCTCGGCACCGGCCTGGGCCCGCGGGCCTACGCCATCATCGGCCAGGGCACCATCAGCCGCATCATCGAAAGCCGGCCGGAAGAGCTGCGCCTCTTCCTGGAAGAAGCCGCCGGCGTCAGCAAGTACAAAGAGCGCCGCCGCGAAACCGAAAACCGCTTGAAAGACACGCGCGAGAACCTCACGCGCGTGGAAGATATCCTGCGTGAGCTGGGCGGCAACCTCGAGAAGCTGGAGAAACAGGCCGAGGTGGCCGCGCAATACCGCAGCCTGCAGGAGCAGGGCACCACCAAGCTGCACCAGCTGTGGTTCCTGAAGCACCGCGACGCCGCGAGCGAAGAAGCCCGTGTGCACGCCGCCGCGCTGGCCGCCACCAACGCCCTGGAAAGCCGCATGGCTGAGCTGCGCGCCGTGGAAGCGCAGCTGGAACACGTGCGCCAGGCGCACTACGCCGCCAACGACGTGCTGCACGCCAAGCAGGGCGCCTTGGGTGAAGCCGCGCTGGAAGTCAGCCGCCTGGAAGAACGCATCCGCTACGTGGTGGAAGGCCGCCAACGTGCACAGCAGCGCCTGGCCGACCTGAAGACACAGAACGCGCAGTGGGAAGACCGGCAGGAGACGGCCAAGGCCGAGCTGGAAGACATCGCCGCGCAGATCGAAGGCGCGGACGAGCAGGCCGGCGTGCTGGCCGCGCAGGCCGAAGAACAGGGCTTCGAGTTGCCGACGCTGGAAGACGCGGTGCGCACGGCGCAGGGCGTGGCCAACCAGCAGCGCCAGAACGTGGCGCAGGTGCAGCAGCAGATCCAGGTGCTGGCGGCGGAGAGCCGCAGCATTGAGGAGCAGTCACGCGGTTTGCGCACGCGGCGTGAGCGTCTGGCCACCGAGCGGCAGGGTTTGCAGACCCCCGACATGGGCAAGATCGACACCTTGCGCGCGCAAGAGGCCGAAGCTGCCGAGCAGCGCGACGTGCTCGATGCCCGGCTGCACGAGCTGCAGGAGGAAGTGCCGCAGCTCGATGAGCAGCGCCGCGCGGCGCAGGCTGCGGTGAACCAGCAGTCGGCACGACTGTCCGACATCGGTGCCCGCCTGGACGCATTGCGCGCACTGCAAGAGAAGGTGCAGACCGAGGGCAAGCTCAAGCCCTGGCTGGAGAAACACGGCCTCACCGGCCTGCAGGGCCTGTGGGCGCAGGTGCACATCGAAGGCGGCTGGGAAACGGCGCTGGAAGCGGCGCTGCGCGAGCGCCTGAACGCGCTGGCCGTGGGCCGGCTGGACACCGTGCGTGCTTTCGCCACCGATGCGCCGCCGGCCAAGCTGGCTTTCTATGCCACGCCTGCAGGCGCTGCACCGCACACGCACCAGACGCTGCCGCAGCTGGCGCAGCGCCTGCAGCTGGCGGACAGCCCCCATGAGGCGGGCTTGAAGGCGCTGTTGTCGGATTGGCTGGAAGGCGTTTACACCGCCGGCAGCATCGACGAAGCGCTGGCGCAGCGCAGCCAGCTCACGCCGGGCGAAGTGATCATGACGCGTGAAGGCCATGCCGTCAGTGCGCACGCCGTGGCCTTCTACGCCCCTGACAGCGAGCAGGCCGGCATGCTGGCCCGCGCGCAGGAGATCGAGAACCTGGGCCGCCAGCAGAAGGCGCAGGCGCTGATCGCCGACGATGCCAAGAGCGCCAGCGTGCGCCTGGAAGCCGCCTACACCGAAGCCAGCCAGCACCTGCAGACGGCACGCCGCGAAGCGGCCGAAGCGCAGAACCGCGCCCACGGCCTGCACGTCGAGCTGCTGCGCCTGACGCAGCAAGCCGAGGCCGCCACCAGCCGGCGTGAGCAGCTCAGCGAAGAGCTGGCCGAGATTGACGCGCAGATGGAAGCGCTGGAAGAGCGCAAGGCCACCGGCGAAGCGCGTTTCGAAGAGCTGGACATCGGCCTGGGCGACGCGCAGCAGAAACACGCCGAACTCGAAGACGCCGTCATCGCCGCCGAGCGCAAGCTGGCCGACGCGCGTGAGCAGCAGCGTGCCTTGGAGCGCCAGGCGCAGGAAGCGCGCTTCCAGGCGCGGGCGCTGGCCGCGCGGCGCGACGAACTGCAGCGCAGCATTGAAACCGCCGCCGCGCAGGTGGCCGCCAACCTGCAGGCCGGCGAGCAGCTGCAGCTGGAGCTGGGCAGCTTCGACGACGCCGCCGCGCAAAGCGGCCTGCAGGCCGCGCTGGAACTCAAGAGCGAACGTGAACAGGCCCTGGGCCTGGCGCGCAGCGAGTACGACGACCTGAGCGCGCAATTGCGCCGCGCCGACGAGCAGAAGCTCGGCTTCGAACGCAGCCTGGAGCCGCTGCGCGAGCAGATCACCAAGCTGCAGCTCGAGCTGCAGGCCGCGCAGCTGGGCGGCGCGCAGTTCCTGGAACAGCTCACCGCGGCCGAGGTCGACCTCGAGGCGCTGGCGCAAGGCATCGAGCGCGACGGCATCAAGCTCTGGGGCCTGCAGACCGAGATCGACCGCATCCAGAAAGAGATCAACGGTTTGGGTGCGGTGAACCTGGCCGCGCTGGACGAGTTGACCGCCAGCCGCGAGCGCAAGACCTTCCTCGACGCGCAGAACGCCGACCTGATGGATGCCATCGGCACGCTGGAAGACGCCATCACCAAGATCGACCTGGAAACGCGCGACCTGCTGGCCAGCACCTTCAACCAGGTGAACGAACACTTCGGGCGCATGTTCCCCACGCTCTTCGGCGGCGGCAATGCCAAGCTGGTGATGACGGGCACCGAGATCCTCGACGCCGGCGTGCAGGTGATGGCCCAGCCCCCAGGCAAGAAGAACAGCACCATCCACCTGCTCTCGGGCGGCGAGAAGGCGCTCACGGCCATCGCCCTGGTGTTCGCGATCTTCATGCTCAACCCTGCGCCCTTCTGCCTGCTGGACGAGGTGGACGCGCCGCTGGACGACGCCAACACCGAGCGCTACCGCAACCTGGTGCACGAGATGAGCTTGAAGGGCACGCAGTTCCTTTTCATCAGCCACAACAAGATCGCGATGGAGATGGCCGAGCAGCTGATTGGCGTGACGATGCAGGAGCAGGGTGTCAGCCGCATCGTGGCGGTGGACATGGAAGCGGCGCTGTCGATGGCGGAAGCCTGAATGGAGCTGGGCCTCGGCGCTGCACTGTCCCTGGCGGGCGCGGCCGTGCTGGCCGCGCTGGGCCTGCACGGCTGGTGGACCACGCGCCGCGCCGCGCAGCGTGGCCAGCCGCGGGCTGCGCCCACCTCCGTGTTGCCCGACGACCGTGTGGAGCCGCTGCTGGGCGCAGAGCCTGCGGCGGCCGGAGACGCCGACACCGGCCCCGACACGGAACCGGCCCCGCTGCGCACGCCCACCCGCCGCGTACCGCGGCTGGACGCGCTGATCGACGCCATCGTGCCCATGGCGCTGGAAGCGCCGGTCAGCGGCGACATGGCGCTGCAGCACCTGCCGCCCAGCCGCCGCGCTGGCAGCAAACCCTTCTACATCGAGGGCCTGGACACCGAAACCGGCACCTGGGAGCCGCTGCAGGCGGGCCGGCGTTACGGCGAGCTGCAGGCGGGTGTGCAACTCGCCAGCCGCACCGGCGCCTTGGGCGAGATCGAATACAGCGAGTTCATCCAGAAGTTGCAGGCCTTCGCCGATGCGATGGGCGCACGCATGGACCCGCCCGACATGCTGGAGGTCGTGGCGCGCGCGCGTGAGCTGGACGGCCTGACCAGCCCGCTGGATGCGCAGCTCACCGTCACGCTGCGCACCAACAGCGTGGCCTGGAGCGTGGCCTTCGTGCAGCAGGTGGCGCAGCGTGCGGGGTTGGTGCCCGGCGTGGTGCCCGGCCGTCTGGTGCTGCCGGCCGACGAAGAGGGTGCACCGCCGGTGCTGGTGCTGGCGGTGGATGCGCAGGCCGCGCTGGCCGCACTGGACCAGAACCCCCACGACAGCCCACAAGCCACCGCCGTGCGCGAATGTTCGCTGGTGCTGGACGTGCCGCAGACACCGGCCAGCGCCGAACCCTTCCCGGCCTGGCACCGGCTGGGCAAGCAGCTCAGCGACGAGCTCGACGCCACCGTGGTGGACGACCAGGGCCAGCCGCTGACGCTGCACGATTTCGCCGGCATCGGCCGCGAGGTCAACGGGCTCTATGCGCAGCTGGAGGCGCTGGACCTGGCCGCCGGCTCGGCCGCCGCGCGCCGCCTTTTCAGCTGACACCGCCATGAGCCCAGACACCGCCCCGGCGCGGCGCGCCGCCGAACTGCGTGCGCAGCTGCACCACCACGCCCACCTGTACTACGTGCTCGACGCGCCGGTCTTGCCCGACGCCGAGTACGACCGCTTGTTCCAGGAGCTGCAGGCCCTCGAGGCCGCGCACCCCGAGCTGCGGAGCGCCGATTCACCCACGCAGCGGGTCATTGGCCGCGTGCTCGATGGCTTCACGCCCGTGCGGCACGCGGTGCCGATGTTGAGCATCCGCACCGAGACCGACACCACCGCCGCCGGCGCCACGGCTTTCGATGAGCGCGTGCGCCGCGAGCTGGCGCTGCCGCCCGAGGCCCCGCCCGTGGCCTACAACGCCGAGCTGAAGTTCGACGGCCTGGCGCTGAACCTGCGCTTTGAGCATGGTGTGTTGGTCCAGGCCGCGACGCGGGGTGATGGCGAGACCGGTGAAGACGTCACGCAGAACATCCGCACCATTGGGCAGATCCCCTTGCGCCTGATCGGCGCGGCAGAAACGCTGCCGCCCGTGCTGGAAGTGCGCGGCGAGGTCTACATGCGCCGCGACGATTTCGAGCGCCTGAACGAACGCCAGCGCGAGAAGGGCGAGAAGACCTACATCAACCCGCGCAACACCGCCGCCGGCGCCGTGCGCCAGTTGGACCCCGCCATCACCGCGCAACGGCCGTTGAGCTTCTATGCCTACGGCCTGGGCGAGGTGCAGGGCTGGGCGCAGCCGGCTACGCACAGCGCCACGTTGGATGCGCTGGCCGCTTTCGGCCTGCCGGTTTGCGCTGACCGCGCGGTGGCGCTGGGCGCCGAGGGACTGGTGGCCTTCCATGCCGCCATGGGCGCGAAGCGCGACGCGCTGCCCTTCGACATCGACGGCGTGGTCTACAAGGTCGACAGCGTGGAACTGCAGCAGCGCCTGGGCTTCGTCACGCGCGAGCCGCGCTGGGCCGTGGCGCACAAATACCCGGCGCAGGAGCAGCTCACGCGGCTGAACGGCATCGAGATCCAGGTCGGGCGCACCGGCAAGCTCACGCCCGTGGCCAAGCTGGAGCCGGTGTTCGTCGGCGGCACGACGGTGAGCAACGCGACGCTGCACAACGTCTTCGAGCTGCGCCGCAAGGGCGTGCGCGTGGGCGATACGGTGATCGTGAGGCGCGCGGGTGATGTGATTCCGGAGGTGGTGGGGCGTGTGCCGGGTGAACGCCCCGCCTACGTGCCCAACTTCCGACAACCCAGCGCCTGCCCCGTGTGCGGCAGCCGCGTGCTGCGCGAAAAGGGTGGCATGGACCACCGCTGCACCGGCGGCCTGTTCTGCGCCGCGCAGCGCAAGCAGGCGCTGTTGCACTTTGCTGGCCGGCGCGCGATGGACGTGGAAGGCCTGGGGGACAAACTCGTCGACCAGCTCGTGGACGGCGGCCTGATCCGCACGCTGCCCGAGCTCTACAAACTGGGCGTGGCCAAGCTCGCGGCGCTGGAGCGTTTTGGCGAGAAAAGCGCGGCCAACCTCTTGGACGGCCTGGAGAAGAGCAAGAGCACCACCTTCGCGCGCTTTCTGTACGCCCTGGGCATCCGCCAGGTGGGCGAGACCACGGCGAAGGACCTGGCGCGCCACTTCGGCGGCATCGATCGGCTCATGGCCGCCAGCGTGGAAGAGCTGCTGCAGGTGAAAGACGTCGGCCCCATCGTTGCGCAAAGCATCCGCACCTTCTTCGACCAGCCCCACAACGTGGAGGTGGTGGAACAGCTGCGCGCTGCCGGCATCCACTGGCCCGAGCAGGAAGCCGCGCTCGGCCCGCAGCCGCTGGCCGGCAAGACGCTGGTGCTCACCGGCACGCTGCCCACGCTGAGCCGCGACGCGGCGCAGGCGATGATCGAAGCGGCCGGTGGCAAGGTCTCGGGCTCGGTGTCGAAGAAGACGAGTTACGTCGTGGCCGGCGCTGAAGCCGGCAGCAAACTCGACAAGGCGCGTGAGCTGGGCGTGCCCGTGCTCGACGAAGCCGGGCTGTTGGAGCGCTTGCGTGCAGACGCCTGAACCCGCACGCCCCGCCAGGCGTCTGGCCCTGCTGGGCGGCGAGAGCAGCGGCAAGACCACGCTGGCCCAGGCCCTGGCCGAACAGCTGCACACGGCCTGGGTGCCCGAGTACGGCCGCGAACTGTGGGAACGCCTGCGCCAGACGCTGAGCGTGGAAGAGCTGCTGCACGTGGGCCGCCACCAGATCGAGCTGGAAGACGCTGCGGCTGCGCAGCACAGCGGCTGGGTGGTCTGCGACACCACGCCGCTGACCACCTTGCAGTACTGCCTGCACGACCACGGCACCGCGCCCGAAGAACTGCAGCGGATGGCCCGCCGCCGCTACGACCTGACGGTGGTCTGCGCGCCCGATTTCGCTTTTGTGCAGGACGGCTGTCGCCGCGATGACAGCTTCCGCAACGCGCAGCACGCCTGGGCGCTGGCGCAGTTGCAGGCCCAGCAGGTGCCTTTCGTGCTGGCGCAGGGCCCGGTGGCGCAGCGCGTGCAGCAGGTGCTGGCTGCGCTGCGCTGACGCGAAACGCGGGCAGCCGCGACAATCCGGCCTTCTGTTGTTGCACCCAGAGGCCGGCCCCGATGACCGTTCGAGAAATCCTGAAGATGGGCGACCCGCGCCTGCTGCGCGTGGCGCCGCCCGTGCGTGAGTTCGGCACGCCCGAGCTGAAGACACTGATTGCCGACATGTTCGAGACCATGGCCGCGGCCAACGGCGCCGGCCTGGCTGCGCCGCAGATCGGTGTGGATCTGCAGCTGGTGATCTTCGGCTACACGCACAACGTGCGTTACCCCGAGGCCCCACCGGTGCCGCCCACGGTGCTGATCAACCCCGTGATCACGCCCCTGGACGAGCGGGTGGTGGACGGCTGGGAAGGCTGCCTCTCGGTGCCCGGCCTGCGCGGCGTGGTGCCGCGCCATGCGCGCATCCGCTACAGCGGTTTCGACCCCGAAGGCCGGCCCATCGAACGCGAGGCCGAAGGTTTCCATGCCCGCGTGGTGCAGCACGAGTGCGACCACCTCATCGGGCGCCTCTACCCGACGCGCATGAACGATCTCACCAAGTTCGGTTACACCAGCGTGCTCTTCCCCGAACTCGACCCCAACGCCGACGACTGAGCGACCGCTGCGCAACAAGCCTTTACATCCCCAGGGGTCGGCGCGAGCGGCGAGGGCGCCGTTGTAGGACCATGAGGTCGATGCCCATGCCCCCACCCAGCGCCACCCTTCAACTGCCGCAGCCCCAGCGCCATGGCGGCGTCTCGGCTGCAGCGTCCTCGCTGGGCCGGCTCTGGGTGCTGGGCCTGGCCTTGCTGCTGGCGCTGATGGCGCCCTGGGCGCGGGCCGATGAAGACCCGCCCGGCCGTGTGGGCCGGCTGGCCGACTTCAACGGCAGCGTCTCCTGGTGGGACAGCGACACCGGCGCGTGGGCCGAGGCCGAACGCAACCGGCCGCTGACCAGCGGCGACCGGGTCAGCACGGCACAGAGCGGCCGCGCCGAGCTGCGCGTGGGCTCCACCGTGCTGCGCCTGGCCGCAGGCACCGAGTTCGAGGTGCTGCGCCTGGACGACGAGCGCCTCGTCTTCCAGTTGCACAGCGGCGGCGTGGCGCTGCGCGTGCGTTCGCGCGAACTCGCCGACGAGCTGGAGCTGGTGACAGACGAAGCCCGGCTGCGTCCGCTGCGCGCCGGGCATTACCTGCTCCAACGCACCGACGACACCACCACCGCCGGTGCCTGGCGCGGTGAATGGCATGTGCGCGGCGAACGCGGTGACGACGGCCTGGTGGTGGGCCCCGAGCGCTGGGCCGAGCTCTACCGCGTGGGCCGCCGTGGTGAGGCGGGCGAGCTGCGCAGCGCCTGGGTAGCGCCCCGCGACGACGGCTTCACGCGCTGGGCCCAGAACGAAGACGCGCGTGACGAACGCAGCGCTTCGACGCGTTATGTCTCGCCCGAGATGACCGGCGTGGAAGACCTCGACCGCCACGGCCGCTGGGAGCAGCACCCCGAGTACGGCGCCTTGTGGCTGCCGCTCGTGGTGCGCGCCGACTGGGCGCCCTACCGCCACGGGCGCTGGGCCTGGGTGCGCCCCTGGGGCTGGACCTGGATCGACGAAGCACCCTGGGGCTTTGCGCCCTTCCACTACGGCCGCTGGGTGAACTGGCGCGGCCGCTGGGGCTGGGTGCCCGGGGCTTACGTGGCGCGGCCGATGTACGCCCCTGCGTTGGTGGCCTGGGTGGGGGGCAGCGGCTGGGGCGTTTCGGTGCGCATTGGCAGCCCGGCCGTGGGCTGGCTGCCACTGGCGCCGCGCGATATTTTCCAGCCGCACTACCGCCACACGCCGCGTTACGTGGAGCGTGTGAACCCGGCGCCCCCCTACCGCTGGCGCCATGCGCCGGGGCAGGTGCCCACCGGGCCCATCAGCTATGGCAACCAGGGCGTGCCGAATGCGGTGACCGTGGTGCCGGGCGACGTGCTCGTGCGCCGCCAGCCGGTGGCCGGTGCCGTGGTCTTGCCGCCGCGCAGCGGCAAGCGGGCACCGCTGGTGGGGCAGGCACCGCCCGACGGCCCCACTTTCATCGGCCCGCAAGCGCCGCGGCCGGTGAGCCCGGGCGGTGGCTGGCGGGGTGAGCAGGTTCAGCGGCCTGAACGACCGGAGCGGCCTGAACGCCCGGATGTGCCGCGCCGCCCCGACTTCACCGCCCCGGTGTTGGTCGCGCCCGGTGGCGCACTGCCGCGTCCCGCGCCGCCTGCCGACGATGGACGAGCCGTGCGCCCGGCCGAAGGTGAGCGGCGCGTGCGGGACGACGGGCGTGGCGAAGAGCGCCGTGACGCTCCGCGAGACGATCGCCGTGAAGACCGCCGCGATGACCGAGGCGACAACAGGCGTGACGATCGCCGTGAGGACAGGCGAGAGCCGCGCCGGCCCGAACCCGCCGCCGGGCCGGTGATGGGCCCTGCATTGCCCCGGGTGCAAGCGCCCGCGGCGCCGACCGCGCCCCCGGCTGCCGCACCGCGTCCAGCCCCAGTGCGTCCGCCGGCCATGGGGCCACAGCGGCCTGTGCAGCCCGAGCGCAACGAGCGCCCCAGCGGGCCGGCGCCTTCCGAACGGGCCAACACGCCAGACCGGCAACGCGACCGGCAAGATATGCGCTGAGCCTTCACCAGCGAGAAACGGGAAACGGGAAACGGGATACAGGGCCGGTTGACCGGCCCATCCGCCCGCGGCGATCTGCGCCGGGTTCTCAGCGCAATAGCGGCCGCAGCGCGGGCCACACGTTGGCCAGCATGCGAGGGTGGGCTTCGGCTTTGGGGTGGATGCGGTCGGCCTGGAACATGGCGTCTGCGTCGGGCCCATCGGCCACGCCAGCCAGCAGGAAGGGCACGAGCGCCGCTCCCTCGGCCTTGGCCACGGTGGCGAACAGTGCGGTGAAAGCCTCGCCGTACTGGCGCCCGTAGTTCGGCGGCACGGCCATGCCGGTGATCAACACGCGCGCGCCGGCCGCCTTCGCAGCCTGGGCCATGGCCGTGAGGTTGGCCTGCGTCTGGGCCAGCGGCAGGCCGCGCAGCGCATCGTTGCCACCGAGTTCCAGCACCACCACGCTGGGCTTGTGCTGGGCCAGCAGCGCCGGCAGGCGCGCCCGCCCGCCCGAGGTGGTGTCGCCGCTGATGCTGGCGTTCACCACGGCCGCCGCGATGCCCTCGCGCGCGAGGCGGGCCTCCAGCAGGGCCACCCAGCCGGTGCCCCGCGCCAGGCCGTACTCGGCCGACAGGCTGTCGCCCACCACCAGCACCTTGGCCGCAGGCCTCGCCCCCACGCCGCTTGCGGCTGCAGGGCCGGCGCCCAGGGCCAGCAGGCCGAGCGCGCTACAGTGCACGAAGAAGGCGCGTCGCGCCTGGGCAGAAGCTTCGATGTCAGAACCTCTCATAGACGTGCGCAGTGTCAGCAAACAAGTGGCCGATGCCACCGGTGCCTTGACCATTCTCCATGACATCAAGTTCCAGCTGCGCCCGCGCGAAAGTGTGGCCATCGTCGGCGCCTCGGGTTCGGGCAAGAGCACGCTGCTGTCCATCCTGGCCGGCCTGGACGTGCCCACTTCGGGTACGGTGATGCTGGCCGGTCGCGACCTTTTCCAGCTTGACGAAGACGCGCGCGCCGAGTTGCGTGCGCAGCAGATGGGTTTTGTGTTCCAGAGCTTCCAACTGCTGGGCAACCTGACCGCGCTGGAAAACGTGATGCTGCCGCTGGAGCTGATGGGCCGCAGCGACGCCCGCGGCGCGGCCACCGAGATGTTGCGCCGCGTGGGCCTGGGCGAACGTCTGGCGCACTACCCCAAGCTGCTTTCGGGCGGCGAGCAACAGCGTGTGGCGTTGGCGCGTGCCTTCGTGGTGCGGCCGGCCTTGCTGCTGGCCGACGAACCCACCGGCAGCCTCGACTTCGCCACCGGCGAACGTGTCATGGCTTTGATGTTCGAGTTGAACCGCGAGGCCGGCACGACGCTGGTGCTGGTGACGCACGACCGCGGCATCGCAGCACGTTGCGACCGGCAACTGGTGATCGAGGCCGGGCGCTTGCTGCCCGAGGTGGCGGGCGCCGTCTCTGCCTGAGACCCATGCGCCGGCGGCGGCTTTCCGCTGCCGGCAGGCGCTGACTTCAATCGAAAGCGCGCGCTTCTTCGACCTGGTCTTTCGGCACCAGGATCGCCTGCCCCCACAGGCCGCCGCGCGTGGGCAGGCAGAGCCGGTAGCGCTCACCGTCGGCCAGGATGGCCATCACCGGCTGGTGCTCGGTGCCGAAGGCGCCGGGCAGGGGCGCACCGACTTCGGCGTGCACGGCCAACCCGCCATGCTTGAAACGCAGGCTGTGCAGGCGGGGGCCGGCGGGTGCCAGGCCGTTGAACTTGGTGACGGCCTCGTACAGCGTTTCGGCGTGCGCGGCGTCGTCGGCGGCGGGGACGAAGAACTTGACCATGGGCGGATGTCTGGAGAGAAGTGGGCTGCGGGGCCCAAGGGCGCACCGCTGAGCAGAGAGGCCGAAAGTCGAGTTTGTGCTACCTGGCTGCGACGCGTGCCAACGCAGCCTCGGCATCGGCCGGAAAACGCAGGCCGTCGCAACTGTCGAAGATCAGACCGTCGCACTTGGCCGTTGTGGCGAGAGCGAAGCGGTAAAAAACCGCCGCGGCCTGCGGACGGCCGCGGCCTTCTGCCGCGCGCCCCAAGTAGAAGTAGCCCAGATCGGTGTTGTGTCCGATGCGCACCACCTCCACGGCCAACTCGGACCAGAGGCCTTGTTCATGCAGCCCGCGCAGCACCTTCCGCGCCGCGCGCCAGGACCCGCTGCAGACCAGCTCGCACGTCAGGCGCAGGCGGCCGTTGTCCAGCTCGGCCGTGATCTGGTGTTGCTCGATGGGGTCGTCGGTGCCTGCGCGTTCCGTGGCGCAGGCGCCCAGCGCCAACGCCAGTGCGACCAGCAGCGCCGTCCCCCCGGGCCTGCACGTGAGCTTCACGGTGCTGCCGTTGCTCATGGTGCAAACAAGCCTCGGGTCTGCGGGGCGGCCTGTCGGCTCGTCACCGGGTCAGCCCCGTTTTCCGCCGAAGGCCAGCAGCAACCCGCCGAACACGATCGCACCCACACCGGCCCAGATCGGCACGTTCACGGTCTCTTTTTCCTTCACCGAGAGCTCGAGCGGCCCCAGCTTCACAGCGGTGGTGTCCTTGGTGTAGCTGAAACTGCCGTAAGCGAGCCCCAGCGTGCCTGCAATGAGCAAGACGATGCCAACGAGTTTGGTGGCGTTCATGATGTCCTCGGGGTGGGGAGCCGCCCGAAGCCCCGGACATGGAGCCTCGCCTGCGCAAACTGCATTGAAGCACAAGGCAGTGCAGCCGACGTGCCGCCGCGGCGGCGGCACGGGTGCGATGCGCCGCAGGCCCCGGCGACCGTGTTCACAAACGCCAGCCTGGTGACGCCCGCCCTCACTGCTGATAACACTTGCCCGAGGGGTCGGATTCAATCTGGATGAGATCCCCGCCGCCGCCGCCCCAGACATTGCCGCCCGTGAAGATGAGGCAGCCTTCGTTCTTGTAGAGAACCTGCATGCGCCGCGCGTCGTTCCCGAAATAGAACGGGATCCAGCGTTTGCCTGATTCGTAGGTGTGCGAGCGGTCGGGCGTGCGTCCGAACACGGCTTGCACATCGTCCGTGCTCATGCCTATCTTGAGCTTGGAGAAGCGAGTGCCTTCAGCGATGACACCGATGACCTCGCCGGTGTATTTCCCATCGATGGACTTGACGAGCCGGGGGGCCGGGTTCGACGAGACCACGGAAGCGGCCACTTGTGCGGCCGGGGCTTGTGCTGGTGCTGGCGCTGGGCCCGGGCTCGAGGCGCAGGCTGCGAGGGCGCCAGCGCAGGCGATCAGGGCGAGAGGCTTGTATGTGCTCATGGTGATTTGAGGGTTGGCTGTCGAAATGCTGGGTACGACGCAATTGGGCGGTGAGGGTGTGGCCTGCGAACTGGAGACGTGGATGTTTGTCAGTTGTGAAGGTTTGTTCGCCCAGCATCGGCCGGCTGTATTTGAGCGAGGTGGCTTCAATGGGGCTGGCGACTCTGGGCCTGCAGGTGTTTCAGTGCAGCGGTTGGTCCGTGCGATGCCCATCACGCCGCACTATCCGCGCCGGAACACCGACGACGGTGACATTGTCGGGCACATTCTTCACGACCACGGCGTTGGCCCCAACCGTGCTGTTGGAACCGACCGTCACGTCGCCAATGATCTTGGCACCAGCATTGACAACCACGTTGTCCAGAAGCGTTGGGTGATCGGTCGCATTGGAAAAGCCGATGGTCACTTGTTGGTTGATCCAGCAGTTCGCGCCGATTTCCTTGGCGGCGATCACTGTAGCGAACCCATGCTGGATGAAGAGGCCAGGCCCGATCTTGCTGGTCGAGATATACAGCGTTGGCATGGGAGGGCACAGGAAGGAAAACACCCTGCCTTTCATGCCAACCCGGTAGTAAAAAAGGCTGCGGTACTCCGGAAACATGGCCATCAGCTTGATGAAGCTTGCGTGCCTGCTGCGGGGCCTGGCGTTCGGCGGGAAACACAGCGTCACCCAGCGGTCGAGATCTGCCACGAGCGTGGGGCCGTTTTTGCTCAGATGGAATACCGCCAGGTGCGGAAGCAATCTTGCAGCGTTGGCCAGGAAGAGGATTCTCAGCAAAAAGGTTCGCATTGCATGGCGTGTTGGCCGTCTCAGAGGATGAAGCAGGCTTCGCGAGCCCGGCGCTTGCAAGGCCCTTGGTCGTCACGAATCTGACGTGAACGGAAGCCTGAAGCCCGGTACCAGCGAGAGCATCCGAAGCACATCCGGCGGGTGGCAAGGTCAGGCGTCGACCATCGTATCTGTTGGACGTGATCCCGCCAAGCATCCGCCTGTGGTCGAAGGGATGAACAGGCTGCGAAGGCGGCGCCGCTGAAGCCATCGGTGGTACCGGGCAAACCGCCGAGCTTGAGGTCCGCACAGGGCGTATGTGGGCGGCACCCAATGCCCAGGTCGGGCCCCGAGCCCCGCAGAGTCTGGCGGTGGAACGCGCGGTGGCGGTCGGCTGCCTTGGGTCTGCGCTCAGTGAACGGATGGGCGCGGTGCCGCCGCCGTCTCGACGTGCTTCTTGTAGCTCTCGAGTATGGATTGCCAACCCGCCTTTTGCTGCTCGAGCGTGTGGGTGCTTTCGGGGATGAACGACTGACTGACCAAGGTCGTGCTCCCCTGCTGCAGGAACTGCACAGTGACCTCTCGATCAGGCCCGAGCGCATAACGAATACGCGTCGGGAAAGAAAGCTCGAGAAACACCCCTTCAAAGTCGAATCCGAATGAGCCGTCGCGCGCCTCCATGCGGTAGCAGAACGCACCCCCTTCTCGAAGCTCGTTCTTGGCCGAGGGGCAGCACCAGTCGGGGCTTGCAAAGTTCCACTCGACGATCGAACCCGGATCGGTGAAAGCGTGCCAAGCCTTGTCTGGACTGCCAAGAACAGAAACAGAAACAGTCACTTGGGCTGGCGGCGGTGACGTTGGTGCTGACATGTTGGGATCCTTGGCTGCGAAGTGATTGATGGTTTCTGGGGACGGCGATTTGGCGCCTGGCCCCCTGTTGCACGACGCTTGACCGTGGGCCGCCGAGACATCCTTGAGCAAGGGGTTACCCGCAAATCCTCAGCCTGATGGTGCGAGGCAGCAAGTGGCGAAAGGCCTGTGGTGCTGGGTGGGCGGCTGAGCGAGGGGTTAGGCCTCATTCAACAGCGCGGCCCGGTAACCAAAACGATGCTCGCGCCAGAACCATAACAAGGCGGCTACAGCTATGCCCAGTGGAATGCTCATCCCGAGCATACTTGCCCAGTGCATGCGGTCGAGCTGAGGGTCGCTCCGAAATACGCGCGCAATGAGCAATATCGCGAAGAAGCTTAAACCGATTTTAAGTGCACCCTCTCTAAGCACGAATGTGCGGACTCCCGCCTTGCGCAGAGTTGACCATTGGCTGAACTCTTCTTCTAACTTTGCAAGTTCATCGGCGCATCGCTTCTTGCAAGCGAACCAGGATCCCGGAATTTCTGAGTGGAGGATGGCATTTCGCACCTGGTGCGCGGGCCAGCCTGCAAGCCTTAGTGCTGCTGCGTTGATAATCCAACCCAGGATGTATCCGACCAGCACAAAAAGCGCGACCGCAACGGACATGAGTGGAGTCAACAACGCGGCGTTGGGATGTTCATGCATGTCCGCGTGAATCGGCAGACCTGCTTCCGCCTTGACCCAATTGTCCAGCAACACAAGCGGCACAAAGCTGGCTATCGAGAGAAAGAGCGGGGCAGCGAACAAAGCAGCTTTCACGCTGCGTCGCAGTAGTGTGTCGATTCCGAGGTTGAAGGGAAGTGGGGGCATTGAATGAAGGTGTCTAACGTTTGAGCTAACCCAGACCACCGAGGCAGGAACTGTAAGCTCGCTTCACGATGATGCTACGAATGGCGCGGACTTGGCTTGCAACGCCTGTTGCAGCGGGTTGGGGGCTGAGCGAGGGGTAAGGCCGCACTCGCACAACTTGACTCAAGTGAAGATGCCCACGGCCAACTCTGCCCACACGAAGGCAAGGACAAGTAGCACGACCAGTGCCACTGTCGCCCTGCCGTAGCGGGATTTCGCGTGTTGTGCGACGAGCAGGTAAATCGCTCCAGCGATGAAGAGCAGTACACCAGCCGCCAGGAAGTCTTCTAAACCCCAGTTCATTTCTGTAGAAATCTGTGTCGCGACTGCTGGGATGAGCAGAAGCAATCCAACTGCCAAGGCAAGACGAGGAAGTGACCGGCGAAGCGACATGGTTGCCACTGTTGAAACTCCGTACGAGCGAGGGGAGTCCGAGGATAGCGGATGAGACGACGACGATGTCTGATTCTCGACGACTGGATTCACGGAGCCTGCGCACGTAGTTGACTGTGGGCCTAACGTTTGAGCTAACCGCGACCCGCGCGGCAAGACGCTTGGGCGGCGTGACGCAGCATAGACCAAGGCGTCACGACGCCCAAGCGGCTTGCCGTGTGGGGTCGCGGCTGAGCGAAGGGTTAGGCAGCACGCTG